>JAHBSK010000001.1 GCA_019639175.1 Acidobacteriota bacterium
AAATGACGTGGCTATGCTAAAACAAATACCTTACCAAAGTCGGCAGCCATGAGAGGAATTCCTTTACAAAAAATGAATTCCCAGGGGTTTTCAAAGGTCTCTACTTATAACTCCTGACTTATCACATATCACTTACTCCGGAATAGTGATAAATGACAGGTCAAAAGTGATGAAGAAAAATTTCGATACTTTCAATATCCGCACGGCTCGACAGGTCGAGTACACCTGCCTGTGTCCGCAGAACGGCGATCTTTTCGCCGAGCGAATTGACGGCGTATTCCACAGCGGCGGTTATCTCGTACTCGCCGCGTGGTGACAGTGTTATTGAGCGGCACGCCTCAAAAATTTTCGCCGAAAAAAGCCAGGCGTTCATTGAGATCAGGGCATCGGGTTTAACGTGTTCCGGTTTTTCGATGACAGCCAGCAGGTTTCCGTCCTCGTCGTTTTCGACCGTGGCAAATTTTGCGATCCTGTCTTCCGGGATGTTGCTTTTTTCTATCAGCGCCTGTCTTTCAAATGCCAGCATCGACGGACGATCCGATTCCGCCAGTTTTTTTAACGCATCAACAGGATAAAGGTTATCAGAATTGAACACGGCGAAGAGTTCATGTGTCGCGATGAGATCTTCGGCTGCCAGAACGGCGTCGGCGGTCCCGAGCGGTTTTTCCTGCACAGCAAAACGAACATCGAGGCCAAGTTCGGCACAGCGGCTGCGTATCTCGTCATGTTCGGGGCCGATAACAAGTATTATCTCAGTGAATCCGGCTGCTTTCAGGTTGCTCACCGTCAGTTCAAGAAGCGTTTTGCCGTTCGCCAGCGGCACAAGCGTTTTTAGGCCCGCTGCGGCTGCGGCTGCCTGTTCCGGTGTCAGGCTGGCGTCATCATCGGCGGCGCGCATCCGCGTGCCGAGTCCGCGCGCTAGGATAACGGCCTTTGTCGGTTTTGCCCATTCAGGATGGTTCATTTCGCGCGGCTTACGTTAAAGACCTTGCCGTCGGCACGTGTAAAAACACCGGAATCATAACTCTCGTTCTTAAACGTGAAGACATTGTATTTGCCGCCTTCGGCCTCGGCGACGTAGTTATAGCCGGTTCCGTCGCGTCCTTCAAAGGCGTATTTCTCAACGCCGCTGCCCTTTGCCCAGCGAACGTCCACGCCGGCCGAGGTCTGCGTTACGGCACATGTCGTTTCGCCGACACGGTATGTTCCTTCAAATTTGCCGGCGACATTTTTCACAGGCGGAGCGTTGGTTTTTCCGTCGCCGTACTCCTCCTTTAAAATTGCAAGCAGCGATGCTCCGTGGTCGTATTTGATGTCTGATATTTTCCAGGCATTGTTCTCAAGAATGAGCGAGAACGTGACCGTTTTCTTTTCTCCAAAATTTTCAAACGTGACGTGGACGGTGGCATTGGCATCTTTGATCTCGGCCTTGCCCACGGCAAATTTCTTTATCTCAAAGTCCTGCCCGTCATAGAGCGGGTCGGCCCCCAAAGCCCTCGTCGGCTCCAGCGGATCAACGTTGTCACGATGGATCAGGTCGGCAAATGCCTTGGCGAAATATTTATCAACCCGCGAACGGTCGTTTTGAAAGAAAGGGCCTTTTTGCGCATCGTGCTGTTTATACAGGTCGGCCACCAGTTCGGCGGGTTCGTTTTCGGCGATGCTGCCGCCTCCGGCTTCCGGCCCGGAATCGGGTTCGGGAGTTGCGGTCACAGTTTTCTCGGCAACATGGTTTGTGTTGCTCCGAGACGGATCTTCGGAAGCAGCTCCGCATCCCGCCGCAAATATCAGCAGCGAAAACGCCGCAAAGTATAAAAAGGATCTTTTCATATAGGACACCTTAAATTAGAAGACAAAGAGCTTTTCAAGAATAGCAAAATTTGGTTTGGTTACAATTCCGACGCCTTTTTTAGTTCGATGAAAAGACGAACAAAATCCGGCAACTGGTAATTTGCGTTCAGCCCGCTCGGGTTTGGAAGGAGCCAGATGCGCGTGTCCCCTATCTTTTCTTCCTGCGGGCCAAGTTTTGCTTTTGGCCGGTTGAACGCGATGCGGTATGCGGTCATTGCAAGCACCGCCAAAATACGCGGGCGATATTTCTCTACGCGTTTTACAAGCCGTTCTCCGCCTTCGACGATCTCTTCGCGCGAAAGCTCTGATGCCGAGGCCGTTGCACGGCGGCAAAAGCCCGTGATGCCGTAACCAAGCTCCAGAAACTCATGTTCCTCCGAAGGGTCAAGCTGACGGTCGGTAAAACCGGCAAGGTGGACCGCTTTCCAAAAACGATTTCCGGGCCGCGCAAAATGAAAACCGGTCGCGGCGGAATAAAGGCCCGAATTGATGCCGCAAAAGAGTATCTTCAGATCGTGGCCGATCAGGTCGTCGTTGGTCAGGCCGCGTGCCTGAATAAGGTCAGTTTTGGTCGGTTTTGCCGTTCGCATCTTTGTTTGGACGTGTTCAATGTTAGAATGAAACCCGATAACCACACAACAGAGGATATTTTTAATGCGATTTCATAAGAGCAATCATTTGCGGATAGTCTTTTTTATTTTACTGGTCGGCGTACAGGCGGCATTTGCGCAAAAAGCCGGCCTGGACATTACCTACACCGTGACGCTTTCCGATCCGACTGAACGGATATTGAGGATCACGACGGACATCGGGAACATCGACCAGCCAAAGCTCGACCTTGCCCTGCCGACGTGGACGCCCGGCTGGTACGTTGTTGAAAATTACGGCAAGAACGTGATGCGTTTTACCGTAAAGGACGACAAAGGCAACCGTATCGAGCCGCTCAAGACGCGAAAGCAGACGTGGAGCATTCCAACAAATGGTATCAGGCGGATAAAGGTCGAATACGAATACAGCGCCACGGTTCTGGGGCTGAATCAGGCAAAGGTCGCTGATGATTACGCGTTCTTTACCGGCATAGAGCTTTTCCTTGAACCCGTCGGACACCGAAGCACGCCGAGCAGGCTGGTGTTCACATTGCCGCAGGACTGGCAGCTTCTTTCGCCGCTGAAAGAGACCGACGACCCGAATACCTTCATCGCCGCCGATTACGATACGCTGGTGGATGCTCCGGCAATGATGGGAAATTTTGAGGTGACGGAATTTGACGTGAACGGAAAGCCGCATTATTTTTCCGCGTATCCGAGAGGAACGTTCAACGCCGAAAAGACAAAGCGGTTCACGGAAATGCTGGCTGCGACCATAAAGGCACAGAGCGAGATATTCGGCGATCTGCCGTACGAAAAATACATTGCGTATTACTTTTTCCAACCGGCGGAATCAAATGCCAGCGGTGCGCTCGAACATCTGAACTCTTACGTTGCGTTTGCTCCGCAGGGCGAACGCTCGACGCCGGAATCAATCATCGGCACAGGTTCGCACGAATTTTTCCATACATGGAATGTAAAACGCATTCGTCCTGCCGAGATGTGGCCGTATGATTATTCGCGTGAGAATGAATCGCCTTCGCTCTGGTTCTCTGAAGGGCTGACAAATTATTACGCTGTCGTCGCGACATATCGCGCCGGAGTTACATCAAAGGAGAATTTTCTGATGCGGGCGGCATCAGCTGCGGCGGCGATAGAAAATTCGGAAGCGCGTCATTACATTCCGCCCGCAAATGCCTCGGCCTCGACCTGGGTCGGATATGATACGCCGCAGGCATTTACCATTTCCTATTACACACAGGGCCAGAACCTCGGTTCGCTGCTTGATCTTTCTATCAGGAATGACACCAACGGCGAAAAAAGCCTTGACGACGTTTTCCGCGCCCTTTATAACGAGCATTACAAAAAAGGACGCGGGTTTACGACCGAAGAACTTATAGAGCTGATAAACCGTTTGACAAAAAAGGACTACAAACCATTTTTTGACAATTACATTTTTGGGGTAAAAGTGCCGGATTATGACCGCATTTTCGGTTACGCGGGCTATCAGGTCATGAAAAACCGGCGAACCGAAGCCGAGACCGGTTTCATTGCCCGCCCGAGGAACGGCGGACTCGGCATCAACCGTGTGGAGCCGAACGGCCCGGCCGCAAACGCGGGCCTGCGTGCCGGAGATGTGATAATGAAGGTAAACGGCGAACCTTCGACCGGTTTTTCTTTCACTCCGTTCATCGGAAAAGAGGTGACGCTGACCGTCGCACGCGGCAGTTCTGAGGCTGAACTGAAAATGACCGTGGGCGAACGCGGATACACACAATTTGAACTTGTGGAACTGCCGAACGCATCGCCGCGGCAGATAAAGATACGCGAGGGCTGGTTAAAGAGGTAGATGCAATGACAGCGTCAGCAGCAAAGATCGTCGAGATGAGATCGGTCAACTACGAGTTGGGCGGAGCGGCGATACTCGGCGATCTGAACCTGACGGTCGAAAAAGGCGAGGTCCTCATTCTGCTTGGCGAATCGGGCTGCGGCAAAACGACAACGCTGCGGCTGATAAACCGCCTGATAGAACCGACATCGGGCACTGTGATGGTCGAGGGGAAAAGCACTCTTGACTGGGACCCGATCCTGCTTCGCAGGCACATCGGCTATGTTCTACAGGACGGCGGGCTTTTTCCGCACTTTACGGTTGGCGGAAATGTGGGGCTGATACCGGGGCTTGAGGGCTGGGACGAAAGCCGCATCGAACAGCGTGTCGGTGAAATGCTGGATCTGGTCGGGCTGTCATCAGCAAAATTCTCCGGTCGCTATCCGCACGAACTTTCGGGCGGACAGCGTCAGCGCGTCGGCGTTGCTCGGGCGCTTGCGGCCGATCCTTCACTTGTTTTGCTGGACGAGCCTTTCGGCGCCCTTGATGTTCTGACGAGGACAACGCTCCAGCATGAATTTGCCCGGCTTGTTCGCGATCTGGGAAAAACGGCCGTTTTTGTCACACACGATCTGAATGAGGCGATGCTTTTGGGCAGCCGCATCGCACTGATGGAAAAAGGCCGGGTGGCCTTTCTCGGAACGTCTGATGAGTTCATGCTTTCTGACATTCCTCTGGCCAAAGCTTATGTTAAAACGGTGCAGCTATAAATAGGAGAAAAGCGGTATGCGGAAGAACGATCTTTTCATGCTGGTCGGCGGCAGCGTCGTTCTTTTTGACGCGCTGGCCTCTTTTCTGTCCAAAACTCTTGCTCTCGAATACACCGAATTTGCCGTCGGGTCGATGCTCATCTATTTTCTGTCCGGCGGTTGGGGAGCGTGGCGGTTCAGTTTTCTTACCGGACTGGCTGCCAGCCTTTTTGCAGGGCTGATCGACGCCACGCTCGGGCTTTTGGTCTCGCGGCTGATAGGGCCGTTCACGGCGTTCAGTTTCGAGTTTGTTCCCTTTGACAAGTATTTCTTTATGGTCGCGGCCGTCGTGTTGGGAAGCACCGGCGTCGGGCTGGCCGGAGCCGTTTTGGGAACGCTGATAAGACACCTGACACATAAAGGCACTGCCGCCAAAGAATGATCTTTGTCCGATGACATTTCTCGACTTTATACAGCAAAATTGGCACGAGCTGCTGGTTCTGACCCGCCAGCATATTTTCATTGTTTTGCTCGCGACCGGTTTTGCGATAATTGTCGGCATGCCGCTCGGCATTTTGCTGACGCGCGTAAAGTCACTCCAGGCGCCCGTGCTTGGGTTTGCAAATGTGATGCAGACCGTGCCAAGCCTGGCGTTGTTCGGGCTGCTGGTCCCGATACCGTTCATCGGCGGCATAGGCGCGCGAACGGCGGTCATTGCTCTTGCCCTGTATGCTCTGCTGCCTGTTATCAGAAATACGGTCACGGGAATTGCCGGTGTTGACGCGCGGATCACCGAAGCGGCGACCGCAATGGGCATGACCGGCTGGCAGCGTTTGCGGATGGTCGAGCTTCCGCTGGCAATGCCTGTGATACTTGCGGGCATAAGGGTCGCGGTCGTCATTTCGGTCGGTGTCGCGACGATAGCGGCGTTGATCGGCGGCGGCGGACTTGGGACATACATCTTTCGCGGCCTCCGGCAAAATGACAACAATATGCTGCTTGCCGGCGCGGTCGCTTCCGCTCTGCTGGCTTTGCTGTGCGATCTGGCGTTGGGAATGCTGGAAAGGACCTATCGCATCGGTGAAGGAAATGCAAAAGGCCGACGCATTGCCGTTATATCATGCTCTGCGCTTTTTCTTGTTGCGATAATTGCCATCGGCCCGGTGACGCGGAGCGGTTCTGATGCCCCGAACACGCTTTCAGGTGATCTGACCGGTCGCCGCATAATTGTCGGCTCAAAGGATTTCACCGAATCGGTGATACTTGCCGAGATACTTTCGCAGATGCTTGAAAAGAGAGGCGTTGCCGTGGAACGCAGATTCGAACTTGGCGGACACCTTCCGCACGACGCCCTTTTGGCAAGTCAGATAGACGTTTATCCCGAATACACGGGAACGGCATATACCGCGATATTGATGCATACGCCGATCACCGATCCGGCAGCCGTCTATGAACAGACAAAACGCGAATACGCCGAAAATTTTGGCCTGGCGTTAAGCCCGCCGCTTGGGTTTGCCAATGATTTCGCGATATTGGTAAGAGGCGAGACGGCCAAGGCGATGAACCTGACAACGATCTCCGATGCCGTTCCCGTTTCAAAGGATTGGCAGGCCGGGTTCGGGCAGGATTTTATGTCGCGGGCGGACGGTTATCCCGGATTTTCAAAGGCGTACGGTTTCAGTTTTCAAAAACAGCCGCGTGAGATGGATCTTTCGCTGACATACCGTGCATTGGCGGCGCGTGAACTGGACATTATTGCCGGAAATTCGACCGACGGACTGATCTCGGCGCTTGATCTGTTCCAACTTGCGGACGACAAGCGTTATTTTCCGCCGTATCAGGCGGTTTTCGTTGCGCGAAAGAGTGTCGAAGATGTTCTTGCCGAGGTTTTTACTGAATTGAACAATGCAATATCAACAGAAGATATGCGGCAAATGAACAATCGCGTGGACGGCGAAAAAGCCCAGCCAAAGGATGTCGCTGCCGCATGGCTGACCGCAAAAACGCCGAATTAAAATGACAGATATTTAATAAGTTGCCCAGATCGAACTCGACCATTCACAGCTTGCACCTTCGATAAATGCCTTATTTTGCCGGAATCAGAAACGCAGGAAATGAGCCGGCACGAATGTGGTTATAAGTATTATTGATACAAACAATCCTTAAATTGTGGTAAACTGTTATAAGTCGGTGTTTTTGAGGTAAGGAAATACGCCGTTTTTACGGCGCCGGGTGCTTCGGATGAAAAGTCTCGGATGATCCCCGGCATACCTGCTTCAAGCAAAGATCGTTTCACCGGCCTGGAGGGTAGAAATGGCCTCGGTGTTCCGCCGGAGCGGAAAACACGGGAGGCCTTGATTTGAAAATATATGAAAGCAGAAAAGTTTGCCGTTGGTGATTCGGTGATGTTGATGTGTTCGAGCTGTGATGACGAGCAGCCGCACACAGTTCAGGCCGCCACCAAATTAGGAAAGATCTCAAAGGCAGTATGCGACACTTGTGAGGGTGTCAGCACGTTCAACAGGGGTGTGAAAACATCAGTGTCCGTTGGTAAGGGCAAGGCAGCCTCACCCTATGACCGGACCCGCAAATACAGAAAGGGACAAGCCATGACACATTCTGTCTTTGGCCATGGCGAGGTGACAGCCGTTCTGGATGTACAGAAAATAGACGTTCTTTTTGGCGACAAAACAAGACGGCTGATACACGGACAAGAATAATCATTGTTTCGGCAAAGAAAAAAGGCGGCCCGACATAGGATCGCCTTTTTCATTTTTTTGATAACTTTTGTTTCTTGAAATAATCTTTACTTTCGCCTTAGCAAAAATCCAATGACAAGGCCGACGGCTGCGGAGATGAGAAGGGCCTGTCCGGGTTTTTCACGGGCAAAGTCTTTTGCATCTTCTAAAAGTTCCTTAGGTTCCTTGCTCTGGAGTTCCTTGAACTTTTCACCTGCCTGCGCAAATTTTTCGCTGGCGTAATCTTTTGCTTTTATCGCCGCGTCCTGAACCTTTTGGCCGTATTCCTGTGCCTGCATCTTTATATCTCCTAAAAATTCGTCATCCGTGACCTGTTCGGTGTAGCCGCCTACATGAACGAGGCCTTGTTCCAATTCCTTTTCCGCTTTTTTAACCTCAGCTTCAAATTCCGACATTTATTATTTTCCTCCCGTGCCGCATATCGGCGGCAGCTCATGCTCAGATGAAATGCCCGCCTATGATGGTTGTAACGAATTATCCCGGTAAATTGTTCCACGAAATTGGCGCCGGAACACCCCGATAGTTTGCGTTCACAGCGTTTCAAAAAAATTTACATCAGGGTGCTTGACACAAAATAACTCAAAATGAGAGTCTTACAATTTCAGTAAGTAAGCACTTACTTTATGGATGAGGAGGCCGATTTGATCAATAACCTGTTCAGTTGCGACAAAAGCAGCCGCATGACCGGAGATAAAAGGCGAGAGCAGATACTGCGAACCGCCATAGAACTCTTTTCCCAAAACGGATTCAGCGGAACAACAACAAAGAAAATAGCGAAAGAGGCAGGCGTTTCTGAGGCAATGGTATTTCGCCATTTTGCGTCCAAGGACGAGCTTTACAAGGCCATACTGCACAGCAAGGTTTGTGAGGACGGCGAGGATCAGTTCCCGTGGGAAGAGAACTCCGAGCTGATCGAAGCCATGGAACGAAACGATGACTTTCAGGTTTTTTACCTGTTTGCAAAGCGGTCGCTTGAAAAACAGCAGGCCGACATAGAATTTATCAGGCTCTTGTTCTATTCCGGGCTGGAAGAGAACGAACTGACGGAGCAGTTCGTATATGAATTCATGAGCAAGCTCTATGCTTTTTTCGGCGGTTACATAGACAAAAGAAAAAAAATGGGCGCGATCCGCGAAGTAAATCCGCGTATCGTAATAAGGGCTTTGATGGGAATGCTCATCCATCACTCACTGAACAACATTCTTTGGGACAAGAAACGACAGCTTTTGGACATATCCAATCACGAAGCGGCGGAAAATTTTGCGAAACTGCTGTTGAACGGCATTACGAAATAGATGTTATTAAAATTGAGACGGCCGTCGGAAAAAGATGGCGTTAAAGATCATCATATGAAAGGCAAAAGTTACATGGTTGTGTTTGGTTCTCTGATCGCCGCGGTGGCAATGCTTTCCGCCGGCTGCGGGTCCAATTCGGATGCGGCGGGTCAGGTGAATCAGGAACCGCCGACGGTGGATGTGACCGCCGCACAGGCGGTGATAAAACCGATACCGTCATATATCGAGGCCACCGGAAGCCTGGACAGCGATGCAAGATCGGACGTTGCGCCGACGATACAGGGCAAGGTCGTTGCTGTAAATTTTGACATTGGCAGCTATGTCAATCAGGGCGACGTTCTGGTCCGTCTGGACGCCCGTGATGCGGCGATACGCCTGGAACAGGCCCGCGCACAGCTTGAACAGCAGCGACAGTCGGCACAACAGGCCGACGCCGGTGTTGACCAGGCCGTTGCCAATCTTCGCCAGACACAGGCACGCCTCGGCATCGGCGACGGCGAGACGTTCCAGATAAAGGATTTCTCGCAGGTAAAGTCGATAACGGCCCAGCTTCAGCTTGCTGAGATTGAACTGCGTCGTGCCGAGAAACTGCTTGAAACCGGCGACGTGTCGCGTGCGATATACGACCAGAGAAAGTCCCAGCGTGATTCGCTGTTGGGCCAGTTGGACGAGGCTCGCTCGAACGCGAATGTCGCTATCAAGGCAATAAGCACCGCTCAGGCCGCAGTCGAATCGGCAAGGGCAGCGGCGGCCAGCGCCAAGGCAGCCATCAGAACGAACGAGGCAATGGTCTCGCAAGCCGAAAAGGCTGTGAACGACAATGTCGTGCTTTCACCCTTGAGCGGATATGTTTCGGAAAAAGGCGTTGAGGTCGGCGAGTTTATTTCACCAAACACGCCGAACACAAAGATAGCGACCATAGTCAGAACGTCCACGCTGAGGCTCAAGATCGACATTCCCGAACAGAATGTCGGCAAGGTCTCAACGGGCCAGGGCATTTCCTTGCAGACCAGTTCTTATCCTGACAGGAATTTCGCCGGAAGGGTCGTCCGCATTGCTCCGGGCGTCGATCCGCAATCGAGGACGCTTTCGGTCGAGGCCGAGGTGCAGAATTCCGAGGGCCTTCTTAAACCCGGACAGTTCGCGACGGTTCGCATAACACAGTCAAAACCGGAACCGGCGGTGATGATACCGGTGTCGGCGGTAAAGACAACAGGCGACCTCAACCGCGTGTTCGTGATAAGGGACGGAATAGCCCGCGAGCAGTTGGTGCAGCTTGGCCTGCTGGAAGGTGACATGATCCAGGTCAAGAACGGCGTTGTCGAAGGCGAGACCGTCGCCACAAGCGGGCTGGACCAGCTTTCGGACGGAGTTTTTGTGCGGCAATAAGGATCGGGTTTATGAGGCACATCCTGACCGAAATAGAGATAGCTGCCGATGCGGAAACGGTTTGGCAGGCCCTTATGGATTTTGAAAAGTATCCGGAGTGGAATCCTTTTATACAAAGCATAAAAGGAAACACGGAACCGGACGAGGTTTTGGAGGTCTTTATAAAACCGCCCGGATCACGAGGGATGTCTTTTACACCCACAGTGGTTTCGCTGGAACCGAACCGGTTGTTTGCATGGCAGGGAAAGCTGCTGTTTCGGGGCCTTTTTGACGGCCGCCACGAGTTCAGGCTTGAGCCGAATGAACAGGGAACGACCAAGCTGACCCACAGCGAGAGCTTTAAGGGAATACTGGTGCCGGTCTTATGGAAAATGATCAGGAAAGGCACAGAACGCGGTTTTGAGGAGATGAATCTGGCACTGAAGAACCGGATCGAGTCAGGAAATTAGCGGAGTTTTTTATCTATGCAGTGGTTAGCAGAAGTATGCGTCAAACGTCCGGTATTTGCCACGATGCTGGTGATGTCGCTGGTCGTGATCGGGATGTTCTCGTTCTTCAGTCTGGGTGTGGATCTTTTTCCGAAGATCGACTTTCCGACATTGACGGTAACGGTGGTCAACCCCGGAGCATCGCCCGAAGAGATAGAGACCGAGATCACGGAAAAGATCGAGGAAGCGGTCAATTCCATCAGCGGCATTGACGAGCTGCGGTCGTCGTCCATTGAAGGCGCGTCGCGCGTCTATGTCCAATTTCTTCTGGAAAAAGATGTTGAGGTCGCCTTTAACGAGGTCCAGCAGAAAGTGCAGATGGTCATACCCAACCTGCCTGTGACGGCCGAACAGCCGACCGTGATGAAAATGGACACGGACGCCGCTCCGGTGCTTCGCATAACCGTATCTGCTTCTGCACCGCTTCGCGAAGTGACCGAAACGGCAAAGACGACGATCAAGGAAAGGATCGAATCGGTGTCGGGCGTGGGGCAGGTCATGATAATCGGCGGACAGGAACGACAGATAAATGTCTGGGTCGATCCGGACAAGATGCGTTCCTTTAACATCACACCTGCTGAAGTTACCAATGCACTTCGCATTCAGAATGTCGAGTTTCCAAGCGGACGGCTTGAATCAGGCGAAAAAGAGACCAGCATCAGAACGCTGGGAAAGATCAAAAAGCCTGATGAATTTGCGAATGTCGTCGTGGCGACGCGCGGCGGTTATGAGGTAAAGGTAAGCGACATCGGCCACGTCGAAGACGGAGCCGAAGAGCTTCGCACCGAAGCCCGCTTGAACGGAAAACCGGCTGTCACGTTGATCGTTTCAAAACAGTCTGGTCAGAATACCGTTGCCGTCGCGCGTGAGATCAAGGAACGTCTGGTCGAAATAGAAAAAGGACTTCCGGCCGGTTATCAGCTTAGGATAGTGGCCGATAACTCTATCTTTATTGAAAACTCTGTCGCGTCGCTTGAGGAACACCTTGTTCTCGGTTCGCTGTTCGCCACTATAGTCGTTTTTCTTTTCCTATGGAATTTCCGCACCACGATCATTGCTGCCCTGGCGATACCGACATCCATCATCGCGACCTTCGCTCTCGTGCTGGCAATGGGCTACACGCTTAATTCGATCACGATGCTGGCGCTGACGCTGATGGTCGGCATCGTTATCGACGATGCCATTGTCGTACTGGAAAACATCTATCGCTTTATCGAAGAGAAAGGGATGGATCCTTTCCAGGCCGCCATCGAAGGTACGCGCGAGATCGGGCTGGCCGTGCTGGCGACAACGCTTTCGCTGATGGCCGTTTTCGTGCCTATCGGCTTTATGCAGGGCATCATCGGGCGGTTCATGTCCAGCTTTGGCCTGACGGCATCGTTTGCCGTCGGTGTGTCGCTGCTGGTCTCGTTCACGCTGACGCCGATGCTTGCCGCCAGATGGATCAAACGCAAAAAGGAACCGATCCAGGCCAGGCCGGAAGCGTCAGAAGAGATCTCCGGCGACGGAATGCTGGAAACGGCCGAGAAAACGCACGGCGAAGATCACAACA
The DNA here is from genome assembly GCA_019639175.1 of Acidobacteriota bacterium. Classification (GTDB taxonomy): domain Bacteria; phylum Acidobacteriota; class Blastocatellia; order Pyrinomonadales; family Pyrinomonadaceae; genus OLB17. The sequence continues at coordinate 12,499 of JAHBSK010000001.1, forward strand.
AGGGCTGGTTCCGCCACGTGTTGAACGGCTATACGGCGATGCTAAAGTTTTCAATGGCTCACCGCTGGCTCATCGTCACGATCTGCATCTTTATTTTCGTGTCGATCATTCCGCTGTTCTATTTTGTCGGCAAAAACTTTTTGCCGGTGGATGACCAGTCGCAGTTCGAGGTCTCCATACGCGCACCCGAAGGTTCGAGCCTTGGCGCAACCTCTTTGCAGATAGAGCGCATTGCGGCGGAGATCAGAAAATTTCCCGGTGTGACGGACACGCTGGCAACGGTTGGCGGCGGACAGGATCAGGTGGTCAACAGCGGCTCGCTGTATGTAAAGCTGACCGATATGAAGCAGCGTTCGAAATCGCAGCAGCAACTGATGAGCGAGGCCCGCGAAATAGTGGCCAAATATCCCGAGCTGCGAACCGCCGTACAGGACGTGCAGGCGTTTTCGGGCGGCGGTTTCCGCAATGCGAACGTTCAGTTCGTTATCTCCGGCCCCGATCTGAAACGGCTGGAGGAATATTCCGAACAGATAATAGCTCACATGAAAACCATCCCTGATGCGGTTGACGTTGATTCGACGCTCATCAGCGGAAAACCGGAAGTGCAGCTTCAGATAGACCGTGAAACAGCGGCGACTCTCGGCGTCAGGGTCGGCGACATCTCTCAGGCGCTTAACACACTGGTCGCGGGCCAGGAGGCAACCACCTTTAACGAAGGGACAGATCAATACGATGTCGTCGTCAGAGCGGTCAACAAGTATCGAACCGACGTGGAAGGCCTTGGCCGCATGGTCGTGCCGTCAACAAAAACGGGCTGGGTAACGCTCGACCGGTTGGTCAGGACCGTCGATGGTTCCGGCCCCAGCTCCATTGAACGCGTAAATCGTCAGCGTCAGGTAACACTGTTGGCGAACACACGGCCGGGCGGTTCGGCGGCTAGCATCACTTCCTCGCTTGACAGCTTTGTCAGAGGCCTTGACATGCCCTCAGGATATTCCGCCGGCTACGTCGGGCAGTCAAAGGAAATGGGCCGGGCCGGAATGTATTTCATGCTTGCATTCGCCCTTTCGTTCATCTTTATGTACATCGTTCTGGCGGCTCAGTTCGAATCGTTCATCCATCCGGTGACGATCCTACTTACGCTGCCGCTGGCCGTTCCGTTCGGCATCGTCAGCCTTTTGGTGACGGGTCAGACCGTGAACATATTTTCCGGCCTCGGGCTGCTGCTGCTGTTCGGCGTGGTAAAGAAGAACGCGATCTTGCAGATAGACCACACGAACACGCTTCGCGGCCGCGGGCTGAACAGATATGACGCCATTATCGAGGCAAACAAGGACAGGCTGCGTCCGATCCTGATGACGACCATCGCATTGGTCGCGGGCATGATGCCGCTGATACTTTCCAGCGGGGCCGGTTCGGGAACGAACCGCTCGATCGGCATTTTGGTCGTCGGCGGACAAAGCCTGTGTCTGCTGCTGACGCTGTTAGCCGTTCCGGTTTTTTACTCTATCTTTGACGACATAGCCGAGATGAAACTGTTCCAATATGTGTCCCGTTTCTCTGACTGGCTGTTTGGCGGCATTCGCCGAAAGGTGGCTGCGGTTACGGGTTCGATCATCGGACGAGGTTAGGCAATATTTGGGTCCGAAGGATTTATTTATATGTATTCGCGTTTATTTTTAGGATTTATGCTTGGCTGCCTGATGTTTGGCGGAGCGGTGTTTGCCCAGAACGGATCCCAGACACCAACACCGACGCCTTTCGCAAAGGATGACAAAGGCGTTCTGCCGGAAAAGATCGAAGGTGTTCCGTCCATCGCGCCGGATTTTGAATCGCAGGATCGCTCGTTGCCGGATCTTAGCCGCGTCGGTGTGGACATTGCAGATCAAAGGACGATGACGGTTCGCGACGCCATAACGATGGCGCTTGAGAACAACCGCGACATCGAGGTCACACGAAAGAACGTTCGCATCGCGGAATATGACCTTCAGGCCGCCAGAGGCGTTCACGAACCGAGGATCATCGGGCAAAGTTTTTACGAACGAGCGACAACCCCGAACGTCAGCGTTTTCAGCACCAATCGTGACACGACGCGAGGCTCTTTCGTCAACACGGCGACGATACAGGGATACATTCCGAGCTTTGGAACGGTTCTCAGCGCAAATATCGACAACCAGCGGGCGACCTCAAACGACCCTTTGTCTATCTTGAGTCCGCAGCATAACGCCGCAATAGGTTTTAACATAACGCAGCCGCTGTTTCGCGGACGCGGGTTCGATCAGGGCAGGCGGACGATAGAGATAGCGAAGAAGAACCTTTCTTTGACGGATTCACAGTTTCGCCAGCGGTCGATAGACGTTATCACAAATGTTCAAAGGGCTTATTGGGACCTGACATTTGCCTTGCGCAACCTTCAGGTTCAGCGTGACGGCGTTCGCGATGCCAAGGAACAGCTTGAACACAACCGCCGCCTTGTTGAGGAAGGACAGCTTGCTCCCATCGACATAGTTGCGGCGGAAACGCAGGTGGCGAATTTTGAACAGGCTGTTTACGATGCGCTGGATGTGGTGACACAGGCAGAGAACGCGTTGAAAAACCTTGTTTCGCCAAATCGCCACGACGCGATCTGGGCCAAGGCGATCTTGCCGGTCGATCCTGTCGATATGAAGGTTCCGTCCGTTTTTCTGGACGCGGCTGTCGAGACCGCAATGAAAAACCGCCCCGAACTGGAACAGGTCGAGGCGCAGCGGGGCATCAACGAGATAGATAAAAAATATTATCGCAATCAAAAACAGCCGCAGATAGACCTTGTTGCCGGATATTCGTCATCGGGTATCGGCGGCAGTCTCAATCCGGATTTTTCCGCTCCGTTCCCACTGCCTTGCGAACAGGACCCGACATCGCCTGCCTGTCAGCAGCAGCAGGCAAATCTGGCGGCTTTGACGGGAAATCCGTATTCGGGCGTTTTCGCGAACCGCTATCCGGCATTTCGTTTTGGAGTTCAGATAAACCTGCCGCTTTTTGGCGACAAGACCTCAAAGGCTCAATATGCCCGCACGCTGGTCGAGGGCGAACGTCTGGATGTTCAGCGTGAGCAGTTGGAACAGGGCATACAGGTTCAGGTTCGCAATGCCGTTCAGTCGCTCAGGTCGGCTGAGGCGCGTTTGCGGGCGGCGTCGATAGCGCGGGAAAATTCCGAGCGTCAGTATGAATCGGAACAGAGAAAGCTCGACAACGGCCAGTCGGACATTTACCGTGTGCTGGAGCGTCAAACAGCCCTGACAGCGGCACGAAGCGCCGAGCTGCGTGCGCAGACCGAGATGAACAAGGCGATAGCCGAACTTCAAAGGGCGACCGGAAACGCGCTGGATGAGAACGGCGTGGTCACGCGGCCAAATTAATTCGATCTGACCCGATTATGAAGGCGGTCTATATATCAGATTTCGGCGGCCCGGAAGTTTTGGAGATACGCGACGTTCCCGATCCGCGTGAACCCGGCGAAGGCGAGGTTCTGGTTCGTGTTTTGAACGCCGGGTTGAATCGTGCCGATCTGCTCCAGCGTCGCGGCCTCTATCCGCCGCCAGATGGTTATGACCCGCGCATTCCGGGGTTGGAATTTGCCGGACGCGTTTACAAGGCCGGTTCCGGCGTTGAGGAATTCAAAGAGAACGACCGCGTTTTCGGCATTGCCGCCGGTGAAGCACAAGCTGAATATATTCTTACGGATCAACGCCTGATAGCTCACATCCCAGAAATAGATACGTGGGACGCCGCCGCCGTTCCAGAAGCCTACGTTACCGCGAACGATGCTTTGATAACACAGGCCGGGCTGCGGGCGCGCGAGGCCGTTGTAATTCACGCCATTGCCTCCGGTGTCGGCATTGCTGCCGCACAGATAGCAAAGGCCGCCGGTGCGGTCGTTGTCGGAACCTCACGCAGCAGAGAAAAGCTAGAACGTTTTGGCAAACTTTTGTTTCAGGGCGAACCGCTGGCGGATCATCTCATCAATACAGAAACAGGCCCGCATTTTGCCGATAATGTGAAAGAGTTTACGGACGGACGCGGAGCGGATGTTGTTCTAGATCTTGTCGGCGGTGACTATTTCCCTGAAAATGTGCGGTGCATGGCAGAAAAAGCCCGGATGATGCTGGTCGGGTTGACCGCCGGCCGAAAGGCCGAGTTTGATATGAGCATCGCTCTGGCAAAACGGCTCACGATAAAAGGAACTGTTTTGCGTTCGCGCTCAATGGACGAAAAGGCCGAAGCGATGGAAAATTTCAAACGCGAGATAGTTCCCCGCATCGGCCCAAGGGGCTTGTTCTTTCCTGAGGTTGACCGATATTTTCCGCTCGAAGAGGTGCGCGAAGCTCATCAATATCTGGAAACCAACAAAAGTTTTGGAAAGGTCGTGTTGAGCCTTGCCTGAAAAGATGTGTTTTCCGAATTAACTAAAAACTGACAAGTGAAAAATTAAAACGGCCTCTTATTTTCAGCTTTTAGTTTTAACTTTTCAGTTATTCCAGAGACTTTATTGTAAACGACCAAGAAGATCTCCAAGGTACTCGGCTACTTAAAAAGCATCCGAAATCCGCGTGTTATCATCATATCCTTATTGTTTGGTGAGGTGTTATGACAGGTTTGATGAAACAGGTTTTGTATTTAACCGTCGCGATCATCTTTTTTGCGATGGCCGACAGCGTTGCGGCGCAGAGCGGCCGTGTCACGCCGACCCCGACACCAACACCCGATGATACCGTCCGCATTGATACCGAAGAGGTCAAGGTAAATATTCTGGCGTTTGATGAGGACGATAATTTCTTTCGCGATGTCCGCCCCGAGGATGTCGTCATCAATGAGAATAACATCCTGCATCAGGCCGCCAGCCTCAGACGGCTGCCCGCCAATGTCCTGATCGTGATGGACACCGGCGGCGAACTGCGCTCGGTAAAAACGCTTGACCAGACGCGAAAGACCGCTCTCGCCGTCATCAATGCCCTGCGGCCTGAGGACAATGTCGCGATCATGCAGTATGCCGATAAGGTCCAGCTTATGGAAGATTGGACCAATGACCGCGAAAGGCTCCACGCCGCCGTCAGGCGAACAAAATTCGGACGGCGTTCGGTGTTTGTTAATGCGTTCAGAACGGCTACTGAAATGCTTTCAAAATTGCCGGAAGACAATCGGCACATGGTTTTGATAACCGACGGAACGGACAGCATGACCAATTCCCTTGACCGCACCATTGCGTTCCGCAATGTCCTTTCAACGGACATCAACGTTCACGTTATAAGCTACGCAAAAATGGAAGCGGCCGTGATAGAGCCGCGGACAAAAGCTCTGAGAAACACTCCGCCGCCCAAAGCAATGCCTGACGAGATAGCTGCGACGCTCCCGCCGGGAGTCCGCGACAACGCCCAGTCGCCAAAGATCGGGCCGACCGTCATCCTTGACCGCAAGCATTTGCAGACAATGCGGCAGAGAAAGGCAGATCTTGAAAACGCTGATGCCGCAATGCTTGTTTTGACCGAGGACACGAACGGCACATTTACCGACCCGATAACGTTTGATGAGATGTTCGCAAAAGCGGCTTTGATCGCAAAACACATAGACGCCGCATACGTTCTTACCTACATACCCAAATTTCCGCTCAGCCAGGGCGGCGGCGAACGTCGGATAGAGGTGACGTCAAAACGCCCCGGTTTGGTCATTCACGCCAGACGAAAACTTGTTATTCCTTCCGAAAGATAGGGCGGTATAACGCCTGAAACCCTTCTGATTGCTAACGCATCTTTAATCGGATAGAATCTAATGTTTGCTTTAGATCCTAATATTTAACTGAGGTTTTGACTAGATAATTATGTCCAATGTTCCTATAACGGTCGCACATGGCGACGGCATCGGCCCGGAGATCATGGCGGCAACGCTGCATATTTTGAAGGAGGCCGGAGCACGGCTTGATATTGAAACGATCGAGATCGGCGAAAAGGTCTATTTGAGCGGAAACAACGCAGGCATCGCTCCGGAAAGCTGGGATTCGCTCCGCCGTACAAAAGTATTTCTGAAGGCCCCGATAACGACGCCGCAGGGCGGCGGTTTTTCGTCGCTTAACGTGGCCGTGCGCAAGACGCTGGGTTTGTATGCCAACGTCCGTCCGTGCGTTTCGTATCACCCCTTTGTTTCGACGAAACATCCGGTGATGGACGTTGTCATCGTCCGCGAGAATGAGGAGGACACATACGCCGGTATCGAATACCGCCAGACCGATCAGGTCGAGGAATGCCTTAAGCTGATCTCGCGGCCCGGTTCGGAAAAGATCGTCCGCTATGCCTTTGAATACGCCCGCAAGTTTAACCGCAAAAAGGTGACGTGCTTTATCAAGGACAACATCATGAAGCGGACGGACGGCCTGTTTCACCGTGTTTTTGACGAGATAGCACCGGAATATCCGGGCATCGAGGCAGATCACTGGATCGTGGACATCGGCTCGGCAAAGCTGGCAGACACGCCGGAAAATTTTGACGTTATCGTAATGCCAAATCTTTACGGCGACGTGCTTTCGGACGTTGCGGCACAGATCGCAGGTTCGGTCGGGCTTGCCGGTTCGTCAAATATCGGCGAGCAGGTGGCAATGTTTGAGGCCATTCACGGTTCGGCTCCGCGACGAGCGGGACAGAACCTTGCCAATCCTTCTGGCCTTTTCCTCGGCTCCATCCTGATGCTTGTGCATATCAATCAGCCGGATGTTGCCGAATTGGCGCACAACGCGTGGCTCAAGACCATCGAGGACGGCGTTCATACATACGATATGTTCAAGGAAGGCGTCTCCACCGAAAAGGTAGGCACAAAGGAATTTGCCGAAGCCGTCGTTGCCCGCATCGGCCAAAAACCGGAAACGCTGAAGCCGGTCAGTTATGTTGAGAATGTGGTCGAGGCCGACCCGAAGCCGATCTATTCCATCCGCGAACCGCAAAAGAAAGATCTGGTCGGTGTGGACGTTTTCCTTGATTGGTGGAAAGGTTCGTTCCACGGCGTCGCCAACGAACTCGGCGCACTGGTCGAAGCCCTCAACGGCGACGGCCTCAAATTGGAGAACATCGCGAACCGCGGTGTCAAGGTCTATCCGGGCGGCTTGCCCGACACTTTCACCGTCGATCACTGGCGATGCCGTTTTGTCGCAGAAGCAGGCGAAGGCAGCAGCGTCACTCACGCTCAGCTCATCTCGCTGCTTCAGCGTTTTGACGCCGCCGGCCTCGACGTTATAAAGACCGAAAACCTTTACAACTTTGACGGAGCAAAAGGCTATTCGGCTTAGTGGTTTATTTGGTAAAATATAGCTATGAAAGAGGAAAATCTGCCAGACGCGGTTCGCTGGATGCGTGGGTTCAAACGAGGAGCGGAACAGCTTGAAAAGACAAGGCGGAAGGAGATCAGGGAAGCTGATACCATCAAGGCAATTCCAATGTTTGACGGTTTGTTTGAAATGGCTATCAGCGCTCCTTTTCCAAGAGAAACTCGCCCACTGTCAAAGCTTGAACGTCTTTTTCTGGGGATCGACACATGACCGGACTTGTTGAAGAGGCCGCCAAACTTCAGGCTTTTTTAGAAAGAGAGGGCTATGAATTTTTTTTCATTGGCGGCCTTGTGGTTCAGGTTTGGGGACGTCCGCGATTGACCCAAGACATTGATTTGACGGTTTTTACAAATCTCACCAACGAGGAGGAATTTGTAAATAAATTCCTCACAAGGTTTGATCCAAAATTCCATGATGCCGACCAATTTGCCTTGACCAACCGTGTTTTGCCGATGTTTGCAAAAAACGGTATCGGCATTGACCTGACCCTTGGCGGCATCAGTGCTGTTAGTGAGCCTTTGAGGCGGTCAAGTTACCAGCGATTTACCAAAGAGATTGATCTGAAGGTATGTTCCGCCGAGGACTTAATTATTCTTAAGGCTTTCGCTGCGAGGCCGCAGGATTGGCTCGACATCGAAACAATATTGATAAGACAAAAAGACCTCGATTGGGATTATATCGATTCGTCCATTGAGGCAGTAAGTATCTACGAGGATCTCACGTATAGAATCGATCAATTACACAATTTAAAGAAGGAATTTTATCGCGAGTAGCAGTATCCCACCTAGTGAACATCTTTTGACCAATTGCTTTTGGAGCGAGGTTTCGGCCTCGCTCTTTTGTTTTTTTGGAGACGGAAAGAGCAGGCCTGCGGTTTCCTGTCGGAATAGTGGTGTAATATCGTACAATTACTAAACCGTACGCCTATGAAGAATCAGACGAGCAGCAGCAATAATTACGACCAGACGACCGAGCTATACCATTCCGAGGTGTTGGCGGGCAGGCCAGAAACGGTCAGGGCGCGCCTGATAGACGCGATGGAATCGCTGGGATACTACATTATTGAGGATGACCCGAACATCATCGGCCGCCGCGACGCAAAAGGCTGGGGAAAGTGGTATTCGTCGGTTGATGTACTGGATTATGGAGCAAGGCTTACGGTCCGTTTCCGTTCGGTCGGTGAAGGCTCAACCCGCGTGACATTTGATTATCTGATCAAACACGGCTGGCTGACCCGGGGAGACGTCAATATCGTCGTGCAGGAGGCAAAGACGATCGCGGCACTTTCCAAATCTCCGGTGATACAGAAAATGTGTTCAGCGTGCGAGACCGAATCGACCGACGATTCACGATTTTGCCGAAAGTGCGGCGCGCCGCTGACCTCGGAATCGTCAGAGCTGGAAGTATTGCGGCTAATGGCCGAAACGTACGCGGCAAAAGTATCGGTCGTTTCCGCAGCGGTGACCATGGCCGTTTCAATGATCGGCATGCTTGCCGTATATCTTTTAAACCTTGCCGGGTTGATAAACCCTAAATTGCTGTTGGTCTTTACTACGATATACGCATTTCTGATGCTGTTCACTCTTGCCACATCTTTGTTCGGATGGAACCGGCTTAAACGGGCACTTGATAAAAAAACGCCCTCGAGACAAACCGGCCGCGTTCAGGAATTCAATGAAAGGGCGGATCCGGTGATGCTGGCCTCGGCGAAACCTTTTGCGTCAGTCACCGAAGGCACAACCAATCTGCTCGATAAAGATGTGTTCGCCCAAAAAGAAACGGAAAGAGTTCCGGTCTCCGTGGGCCGCGATACAAAGGATCTGGAGTAATTGAGCGGTCAATATCTGCAACAGGCCTTATCGTATCGACCAATGATCCCGTCATCTGCCAAAAATAAAATAAGCCAGTACAAGGGCCAGGAGGACAATGCCTGAGATCATTATTATGCTGATAGGCGTGACCGCTGTTCGTTTGATCTCAACATTTGTCGTGCCGGAAGCGGTTTCAAAGGTGCTGTTTATTTTGTAGTCGCCGACCTTTTGGTCGAGGATGTTGGCGTTGTGTATCAGGTTTCGCATTTCATCCTGAGCGGCGGAGTTTCGGTATTCGGCCTTGCGTTTTTCCACGGCGAGGCGGACTATCTCGTCCGCAGCTTTTTCGGTGACGCGTCTTGCCTGAGTCTCATCCAGATTTTGCAGGGCGTTATCGACAATGTCCTCGCCCGAAAGCGGGAACAATGATCGCTTTTTCGGCGCCGTCGCCAGGTCTGTGGTCTCATCTTCCATTTGCTCTTATCCTCTTTTAAAATTCAGATCAATGGTTCCGTAGGGAAATTTCAATGTATGTCTGACCTTTGGGTCAAGGTGTTTTTCCGCCAGCATCATTTCAATGCCTTTTATCTCTTCGCGCAGCATTGATACCACGATCCTGCTTTCTTCTGCCTGCGATCTCCGCAATATTTCCTGAGCAGCGTTCATATCGCCTTCGCCCAGCCAACGCAGCTTTTTCTCTATCTCGGCGGGCAAAGTTGCGGTATATGCCTTGTCAATTATCTGATGAACAAGCGGCGTCAGCTTTTCTTCCCAATCGCGGCTTGTGACCTCAAGCGCATACGCATCCTTTTTAGCATATTCTTCCATAAAAAGGCGCAAAACCTCGCATTTCAGGTCAAAGCTCATCACCTCGGGCAAATGCAGAAGAAATCGGCGAAAGGTCTGAGTGGCGGGCGTTACCTCGCCGCTTTTCCATTTGCGATAGGTTTTGCGGGCGTATCTGGCCGGGCCGGGGCCAAACTCTTTTTTGTAAAGATCGAACAGTTCGGTCATCGAACCTTCGTCCAGATGCAGCAGGACGCTTACCAGATGTGAACGATGCATTTTCTTTTTGTGATCGGCCGTATCGGCAGAGACAATTTTGTGCCAGACAATGATGCCGACAATGGCGATCCCCAAAAGAATGAAGAATAGCTGCCACATCGCTTCCGCGTGAATTTTTTCTTTATGGTTTGGTCTGCCGGACACGTGCAGCTTCGCGGCCCATGCGTCCGGTTGCCATGTACCACATCATTTTGTAATCGGAAATGAACGACCAGAACGGATATTTGAATGTGGCGGGCCGGTTCTTTTCAACGACAAAATGAGCAAACCATGCAAAAGCATAACCGCAGACGAAACAAAGCGGAAAGTAATACCACGTTCCGCGCGCAATGAACCAAACCAGCAGAATGATGCCGAGCGACGTTCCGATAAAATGCAGAACGCGCGTCAGCGGCCTGGAGTGTTCGCGGACATAGAAATCCCAAAATTCGCTGTAATTTTGCGGTTCAGACGGCATCTTGATCTGTCGGCCGGGCTTGAAAAAATCTTATGCTTCAAAAGGGATCTCGGCATTTTGCAGCACATTGAGTTCGTTTCGGGCGACACGCTCCAGCAATTTCAGGTCGTCGAACATCTTTACCAGCCCTAACACCGTTGCATAACGCGGTTCGTCGGCAACGGTAACGGGCAGATTGATGAACGAGCGCAAATATTGGTCAAGCCCGTCCAAAAGAGCGCCGCCGCCTGTGAGAATGACGCCGCGATCATAAATATCCGCCGCCACCTCAGGCCGAAGCTCGGTCAGAGTGTCCTTTACAAGCTGTGCAATGCGTCTGACAACGCTTTCGACCACCGGATAAAGCTCGCCTGACGTGATCTCGACCGCCGCCGGGCTTCCCGTCTGCACATCGCGGCCGCGAACCTCGATGGTTTTGGAAATATCATCGGGCAGATAGGTCGAGACAAAATTTGTTTTGAGAAATTCGGTGGTTTCCGCTCCGACCTGCAAACCGCGATGCCGCCGCAGATGCGTGGCAATGACGTCATTTATCTCATTGCTGCCGTAACGCTCGCTGGTGGAATGAACGACCGAGCCTTTTGCGATGACGGCGATATTTGTCGTGCCGGCGCCGATGTCGATTATTGCCGACGCGCGTTTATCGGTCGGCAAAACTCCGGCGCCAAAGGCCGCCGCAAGGCCCTCTTCCATCATGAACACCTTGCCGATGCCTGCTTCTTCAGCGGCGTTTAACAAGGCTCGCTGTTCAACGTGTGTCACGTCCGACACCATGCTCATAACGGCCTGTATCGCAAGGTTCGATCCGCCCGATTTCGCCTTTTTGACGAAATGGGCAAGCATCTTTTTCGTCTTCTCAAAATCTGCGACCACACCGCCGATCATCGGTTCGCGAACAACAAGGTCGCGGCCCTCGCGGCCTTCCATATCGGCGGCTTCCTGGCCGAAGGCGACGATCTCTTCCGAGATCTCGTGTATCGCCACAAGGGACGGTTCGTCCAGCACAACACCGCGATCCTTTACGGCGATCAATGTGCTGGCCGTTCCGAGGTCAATAGCCATTGAATCAGTGACAAGCTTTTTTAGCGAAGAGATCTTCAGCATATTTTCCGGTGAAACGATTATATGCCTTTTCGAGCGGTCAAGCCAAGAGAATTTTTCAGATGAACGTCAGGGATCAGCCCCATTTGATCTCCAGAACGCTTACGGGCTGGACGCGGTTCTTTACGGTGAGAGGCTCCAAAGTGTTGACCGGAATGCGGTTGCCGCTGGCTTCGGCGGTGGCGTCCGACATAAGTATCTGGCCGCCTTTTGCGTGAGATTCGAGCCGGGCGGCAAGGTTCACGGTGTCGCCGATAGCAGTGTATTCAGAGCGTTTTTCTGAGCCGATATAGCCGATGGTCGCGACGCCGGTATGAAGCCCGATACCGACCGCCACTTGTCCAAAGCCTTCTGAGCGAAGCTCGTCATTGAGCGAGGGAATACGCTTCTGCATCGTAACGGCAGCTTTTACGGCGTTCAGGGCATCTTCTTCGGACGCGGTCGGCGCTCCGAAAAGAGCCATCAGGCCGTCACCGATATATTTATCCAGCGTTCCGCCGTGGGCGAAAATTATCTCGGACATCGCCGTAAAATACTTGTTGAGCAGGCCGACGACCTTTTCCGGGTTTTCGGTCTCAGAGGTTGAGGTAAAGCCGCGAATATCGGCAAAAAGCACTGTTATCTTTTGATTGACGCCGCCAAGCCGGAACGATTCGGGATGATCGAGGAGCTGTTTTACGACATATTCGGGCATGAACCGGCTGTAATTTGCCCTCGCAACTTCCTCACGGGCGAGCCGTTTATGAGCCTTGACCGTTTCCACGGTGACGGCGGTCTGTGCGGCGACGGCGCTTATCAGTTCGAGATGATCGGGTGTAAACGCCGAATACGGATCAAGCCTGTCAGCATAGATAACGCCGTGGACGTTCGATTCGGTTATAAGCGGCGCGCAGATGGTGGAGCGAACGCCCTGCGACACGATCGATTCGACACCGGAGAACTGCTCATCCGTTTTTGCGTCCTGCGAAAGCAGAGCGACCTTTTCACGCATCACTTTTTGCGTGATCGTTCGGCTGACGGTCATAGTGTCGGTCAATTTATCCAGATTTTCGTCACGTGTTTTTACCGCCAGCGGGACCAGGCTGTAATCAAGTATGCGTCCGTCCAGCGTTTCGTCCGCCAGCAGGGCGACGACGCGGTCGGCAGGTGTTCCGCGAAAGATCAGGTCGGTCGCTTTTTCAAAGATGCTTTTCAGATCAAATGTGGTCCCGAGCGAACGGCTCATTTCGTAGAGCAGTTCCAGCATCTTTGCCTTTCGCCTGAGGTCCTTGACCTCTTCGGGCGATGCCATGCCCGTTTCTACCGAAAGATGTGACTGGCGCCCGATGATCTCATTTGCCGAAATGAGAAGTTGTGTCTGACCGAGAGGCTTGTCGTCAAATTCGACACCGCCCGGCAGGTCAACGACGGTCGGAGCATTGCCGACCGATGTAGCGGTCATTCCGGTGCTTTCGTCCGGGATGGCAACAGGCTTTTCCAAACCGGCGGCATCTGCGGGAAGAGGAGCGGTGATGATCTCGATAAACAGCAGCTTGCTTTCACCGATGATGACCGTGTCGCCGGTTTCCAGCATCTTTTCGGTCTGTGGCGAACCGTTCACAAAGACGTGATTGACGCTGCGGACAAGTTTTCCGTTCTCAAAATATCCGTCAACTATCTTGAATTTGCCATTGTCGGACGTGACAAAGGCGTGCTTTCGCGAGACACGGCGGTCGTTCAGGACGATGTCGTTGTCCTTTGCCCGGCCGATCTCGACGGTTGTTGAGGGAACAAGGTCAAATTCCCAGATGCGGCCGTTAGGTTCTGATATTTGAAGTACAGCGCTCACTATATAGAAATTGTAATAGGTAATCGGCAAATGGTAAATTGAGGACGCAAGTGCCTGAAAAATAAACCCTATTTGGAAATGATATATCTCGATAAAAAGTCGGACGGCATGACGGTGGACGACGCAGAGACGGCAATGGCCGCCGCCGATCCCGAAACTGTCATTGAAAATGCCCGCACAGCCGCTGCCGGGCTTTTGCTCGGTTCCTCACCCGAAGAGATAGTTGTAACATCCGGCGGTGTATCAGAAATGAGTTCAGTTTTGTTTGCCGCGCTTTCCGTGCGTCCGGGCAAAACGCATATTATAACCACTGTCGGAGCCTCGGCCGTGGTCACACAATGCTTTCGGGAACTGGAAGCGAAAAATGGCTGCCGGGTTTCGCTGATCGGCCTGAATGAGGATGGAACGCCTGATATTGACTCGTTCTATGCGGCACTTGATGCGGAAACGGCATTTGTCTCATTGCCAATGGCAAATGAAGAAACCGGAACGCTTTTTCCGGTCACGGAAATGACGGAGATCGCTCGGCAGTGTTCAAACGCCGTGATCCATGTCGATGCCGGTTTGGCCGTCGGCCTCACCGAGATCAAAACCGGACAGGCGGACATTGTTTCCGTCCCGGCAGACAGCTTTTACGTCCCTGATGCCATCGGTGTGATCTATGTTCGCAAAAACAGCGGCATCCTCGTTCCCGAATCGCACAAAACCGTCAGTGATGTAAAAAGGCTTGCCGGTTTTCGAGCGGCGGCAAAGCAGGCTGCCGATCTTTCAGACATAGGACACATCGCCGGTCTTCGTGATCGACTGGAAAACGGCCTGTTGTCGATAGACGCGGCGTATATCAACGGCGCGGGCAGGAGGCTTCCGAATATAAGCAATATCTCTTTTGCCGATGTAAATGGCGAGGCGCTGCTGTCACGGCTCCACGATCACGGCGTCGTTGCCGAAACAAGCTCGGCGTGTGCGTCGCCGGGACATTTGCCCAGTGCCATTTTTCAGGCGATGGATGTGCCGTATGCCAGAGCGATGGGTTCGATTCGGTTTTCGCTTAACCGCCGCACAACAGAGGCTGACATAGATCATGTGATCGGGATAATGCCCGCGATAGTGACCGAGCTGCGGGCAATATCGACGCCGGCTTAAGCGGCCTTGTCGATGCCGTATCGGGTCAGTTTCAGATAGAGTCCACGGCGGGTCAGCCCGAGTTCGTTGGCGACACGCGATATGTTCCAGTTATGACGGCTGAGAGCGTTTTTAATCATCTGCATCTCCAGTTCGGTCACGGCATCTTCGAGCGTGCCGCCTTCGCCGATATTCGCAAACGGCCTTACAGGCCCGTCAAATGATGTGATCGTTCTTTGCTGGCTTCCGCCTTCGGCTGGCGTCAGCGGCGTGGCGGAACGCTTCAATTCAGGTGAAAGGTGATCGGGTGTTATCACCTCTCCGTCAACCGCCCGCGCTATCAGGCGCTGGACCTCATTGCAAAGCTGGCGGACATTTCCTTCCCATTCGCACACCATCAGCAGGTCTATGGTCTGCGGCGTGAATGTGATGTCGCGTTTGCCGAACCGCGATGAATAATGGTTTATGTAATAGTTCACGATCGGCGGAATTTCCGAACGTCTTTCCCGCAGCGGCGGCACGCGAAGCCGTATCACGTTCAGGCGGTAAAACAGGTCTTCGCGAAATGTGCCTTCCGCGACCTTGTCTTCCAGAGGCATATTCGTCGCCGCGATGACGCGGACATCCACCTTTATAGGTTTTTTCTCGCCGATGGGCTGGATCTCGCCCTCCTGTAAAAAGCGAAGCAATTTTGGCTGAACGTCCAAAGGAAGGTCGCCGACCTCGTCCAAAAACAGCGTTCCGCCGTCGGCAGATCGGATCATTCCGGGCGAATCGCTTACGGCGCCGGTAAATGCTCCCTTTTTAAAACCGAAGAGATGGCCTTCGGCAAGCTCTTTCGGCACGGCCGTGCAGTTGAACGGGACAAAGACCTTGTCCTTTCTGTTTGAGAGAGCGTGGATCGCCCGCGAGACCAGCTCCTTGCCGGTTCCCGATTCGCCTGTGACAAGCACCGTAACGTCAGATGAGCGTATCTTATACACCTCTTCGACCAACGCGGTCATCGCGGGCGAGGAATGTATAAAGCCCGGCATCAGGTTGGCGGACGTATTTGGGCTTATCTGCTGATCATTCGGCATCGAGCGGTCTTTTTCGCGGAGAGAGATGACGTCCAGCCCGAGTTCGACCACGCGGAACAGCGGATCAAGCGCTCCGCCGTCATTCAGATGTGCCGAAGATGCCGGTGATACCATCACAAAGGCGGGCGGTGCATTGAGCGAACGCAGGTTGAATACGGCGATCTTGTTTTTTCGCAAAAAATCTTTTTCCTCGCCCGCTCTGACGGCCTCATCGAAAAGCTGCGCAAGCCGGGCGCTGTCGTCGGCGGAAACGCCGTGAGCTATGAACGGAACAAGCCGCTTGTTCGCATCATATTCAACGATCATGATCTTTCGCGCCTGGCTTTCCTGCTGCAGAACGGCAACGACCTCGCGGAAAAGGAGTTCGCGTGATGCTGTTGCCTCGGCCAGCCTGACCATTAAAAGCTGTGAAACGGCCGTTGAGGCCTTTGCTGTGGCAACAGCCTGAAGTTTTGGCGTGGACGTGCCGTTTCCGATCTCTTGCCGGAGGCTTTCAGCCCGTTCCGTGAGCGATCTGATGCCGAGTTTTCTGAATATTTCGGCTGCCGTGGTTAAATGTCCCACTGCCTGATCGCGACGTTCGGTGGATATATGCTCTCCCAGCAAAAGATGGGAAAGGCCGGTGTGATACATATCTTCGGCGGCCTCAAATATCGTCAGGCTGCGGTTGAAATGATGAATGGCAAGTTCGCTTTCACTATTTTCCAGCGCCGCAAGTCCGCGTATGCGCTGGATATTGCCAAGGACAAAAAAGTCTGAGGACGGATCGTTGTCCTCAATGTCTTTCAGCGCATTTTCACATGCGGCGGCATCGCCCATTTTCAGGCTGCTTTCGGCCAAGACCAGGCCGACCATATTTGCATGATGTTTGTCGCCTATTCGTTCGCTTAGCTCTATGGTCTCTATGGCTTTTGCTGCGGCCGCCTGCGGGTCGCCTTCCGCCAGCATGCATCGGGCAAGGTTTCGCATCGCCTGCGCCTCGTACCATTCGCGTCCTTTTTCGCGGGCAAAGGAGACCGCCTTTTCAAGGAACTCTCGCGCCTTTGGCAGGTCGCCCTGCAGTATCTTTATCTCGCCCAGGCTGTCCATTATTCCTGCAATGTGTGCGTGATCCATCGAGACGGCAAGGTCGAGAGCTCGCGATATCATGCTTTCCGCCCGCGTCCATTCGCCCATGTGAAGCAGGTTGATGCCGAGGTTGTTGTAGGCGATAACGGAGTTCAGGATGTGTTCCGTCCGGTCAAAGAATTCGATGGATTTTTCCAGACAGGCAATGCCTTCCTGTGAACGGCGAAGGAACCAATATGCGCCCGACATATCGGTGTAGAGCTTTCCGAGCATGAACGGAGCCGACCTTTCGCCGATGATCTGAACGCCAAGCTCAAAATACTGAATGGAACGTTCGCTGTCGCCTTCCTGATGATGGCTGATGGCTATTTCGCGATACGCCTCGGCCATGCCGAGCCAGTCGCCCGCCTCGCGAAGCGGGTTCAATGCGCGCTGTGCATAGTCGCGGCAGATGGATGATTCGTTGAGCTTTCGATAAACGCGGGCAAGGCCGATGTCTATTGCCCCAAGCAGATGCCGAAGGTCATTGTCACGCGCCTTTATCAGGTTGTCCTTGAGCAGCGTTACTGCTTTGGGGTGGTCGCCGAGGTTGTTGTAGGCGACCGCAAGCTGTGTCGTGACCCGCACCTGATTTTCCAGGGACAGCTTTTCCAGATTTTCGGGCTGTTCGTAATATTCTATTGCTTCGAGCGATTCCTTGTATTTGCCGAGCGTTTCCAGCGTAAAGGACAGCAGCCTGTTAAGCCCTGCAAGATCGTCGTCAGAATGAGCGTAATTCGCAATGGTGTTGGTCAGGACACGCTGAGCTTCGCTGGAATAGCCTTCGCGAAGCTTTTGCCCAACCTGAGAAAAGATCTTCTTCAGCTCGGCGTTGTCAATGGGCCGGAGCTTTGCAGGCGCAGCCTTACGTTCGGCGGTTCGTATCAGGCCTTTTTTCTTTATTGATCGAGTTGCCATCAGGCTGATCTGTGCAAAAAACGGCGATCCGCGCGATCAACCGTACTTTTGAGTGCGGACCTTCTGTCAAAACAAAATTGAATACTTAGTAAACAGCGCAAATGAAACTTACCAAAAAAAAGGCGTTTCGTCCATAGCATTTATGTTTAGCACGCAATTTTTCGCATCGGCAGGCATGTCGGAGCGTGTTTTGTGCCGATATGCCGCTTATCCAAAACAATGTGTTCGCGTGGGCATTTATGATAAGCTGTTGACGATCCTGTTTAAGGTTTTTCGATGTCCGACCTTCCAAATAACGATGCTGATGTACTGACCGAAACCAGAACAAGGCTGAAAAAACCGCCGATGTTCAAGGTCGTTCTGCACAACGACGATTTTACGACCATGGAATTTGTCGTCTTTGTGCTGAACTATGTTTTCAAACGGTCTGAGGCAGAATCCGTCGCCATAATGCTAAAGGTCCACAACGAAGGCAGAGGCATCGCCGGCGTTTACCCTTACGACATCGCATACATGAAATCCCAAAAAGCCATGAACCTGGCAAAGGCCCGCGAATATCCTCTTTTGGTGACAGTCGAAGAGGAATAGGAACGGATCTGAAAGGCTTCTGACAACTTTGGAACAGAATTTTCCGAACCGCGTTGGCAGTTGGCAGCAGAATGGCAAAATCATTAAAGTTCGTGTTAAAATGATCTAAGAATTATGCGGAGGCCATCGCCCATTATTAACAATATTAAGGGACTTGCGTTCGACGAAGGTTGAGCGGCGGCGAGTTTTTGCTGTATTGGGTCCCAAGCCGGAAAAAGGCTTGGGGCTTTTTTGATTGTAAGTATAGTAAAAGTAAATTTAACCCCGATCACGCATCAGGAACTTTAGTGGTGAGATCAGACGATCTGATGCAAGTTTCTAACAGTTAATTAGTTGTTAGTTGACAGTTAAAGAACTGATAACTGTAAACCATGTAACTATTAACTGTTAGGCTGATCTTGTCTCCCATAAAACATTTCTAACGCGTAATGCGGGTTTAATATATTTGGATACTGGAAAATTATTTATGTCGAGTGAAACATTGGATCTGAAAGAAACAGTTAACCTGCCAAAGACCGATTTTGCCCAAAAGGCGAATCTTGGCCAGAGCGAACCGGCCCGTTTGAAAAAATGGGACGAGATGGGGCTTTACGAGAAAATAGCCGAAGAGCGAAAAGGCCGCGAAAAATTTATCCTGCATGACGGCCCGCCGTATGCCAATGCTGACATTCACATCGGCACGGCGTTGAACAAGATACTGAAGGATTTTGTTGTCAAGACGCGTTCGATGATGGGCTATGACGCGCCGTATGTTCCCGGTTACGATTGCCACGGGCTGCCGATAGAAAATTACGTCGAACGCAAGCTTAAGGAAAAAGGCAAGAACAAGGACGACATCCCGACCAATTCGTTTCGCCGCATCTGCCGAGAACACGCTTCGACGGCGATGAACAACCAGACGCGCGATTTCAGACGCCTCGGCATTTTGGGCGAATGGGACACGCCGTATTTGACAATGTCGAACGAATACGAGGCCGAAACGGCGCGATTGTTCGGTAAATATGTCGAACGCGGTTACGTTTATCGCGGAGCGCGTCCCGTCTATTGGGACGTTTATGACCAGACCGCTTTGGCTGAGGCCGAAGTGGAATACGCCGATGTCGTTTCGCCGTCGGTCTATGTAAAGTTTCTGCTCAAATCCGACCCGGCGTTGATCGACGAAAAACTGGCCGGAAAAAACGTCAAATGCGTTATCTGGACAACAACGCCGTGGACGCTGCCGGCAAACCTCGGCATCTCGGTAAATCCGCGTTTCGATTACTCGGCGATAGAAGTTTTGAGTCCCGGCTTTAGCCGGAACCCGCCGCCTGAAGGCGGGACTCCAAACGAAGATGAGGTTTTGATCATCGCTTCGGAACTGGTCGAAAGCGTTGCCGAAAAGGCCGGGTTTGACGGAACAAAAGAGCTTGTCCGCTTCAAGGGCGACAAACTGGACAATCTCGAAGCACAGCATCCGTGGATCGACCGCGTTTCGCTGATAATGCTTGGCGACCACGTAACGCTCGGTGACGATTCGACGGACGAGGACGGCAAACGCTCCGGCAAAACCGCAGGAACCGGGCTTGTCCACACCGCTCCCGGACACGGAACGGACGACTTTTATATCGGCCAGCGTCACGGCCTGCCGGCTTATTGTCCGGTCAATGCCAAAGGCGTTTTCACCGATGATGTCGAACATTTTGCGGGCGAATTTGTCTTTAAGGCAAACCTGAAGATCGTCGAATTTTTGCGGGAAAAAGGAGCGTTACTTTTTCACGAAGATTACACGCATCGTTATCCGCACGGCTGGCGTTCGCACAAACCGGTCATCTATCGGGCGACACCGCAATGGTTTATCGCGATGGACAACCAGGGCGATAAGTCATTGCGAACACAGGCTTTGCGTGAGGTCGAGAAAGTAAAATGGCATCCCGCATGGGGCGAAGGCCGCATGGCGAACATGATAAAGGGCCGCCCGGATTGGTGCGTTTCGCGCCAGCGTGTTTGGGGTGTGCCGATCATCGCGTTTCACTGCACGGCTTGCGAACACTGCGTGATCGACGCCAAGCTGATCTATCACGTCGCCGATATTTTTGCAGCCGAAACCGCCGACGCATGGTACAACCGCGAGGCTGCCGAGCTTTTGCCCGAAGGCTATAAATGTCCTGAATGCGCGGGAACCGAGTTTACAAAAGAAACGGACATTCTGGACGTTTGGTTCGATTCGGGATCGTCGAGCGTGGCTGTATTGGAAACACGCGGCGACACGCTGCATTTTCCGGCGGACGTTTATCTCGAAGGCGGCGACCAGTATCGCGGCTGGTTCAATTCGTCGCTGATGTGCGGCATTGCGGCACACGACCGGGCGCCGTATAAACAGATCGTTACACACGGCTGGGTCGTTGACGGCGAGGGCAAGAAGCAATCAAAAAGTTTGGGCAACGTTACTGCGCCGATAGAGATAATAAACCGTTCGGGAGCAGAGATACTCAGGCTATGGGCGGCGGCGGTCGATTATACTGAGGATGTTCGCTGTTCTGACGAGATACTCCAACGCGTAACTGACGCCTATCGCAAATTCCGCAACACGCTGCGTTATATGCTCGGCAATCTGGACGGATTTGACCCTGCCAAGCAATCGGTTGCCGAAGCAGAAATGCTGGAAATAGACCGTTGGGCATTAGCCAATCTGGACGACGTGACCAACACCGTTTTAAAAGGCTACGAAGAATATGACTTTCAGGCGGCTTATTCCGCGCTATATCATTTCTGCACAGTGACCCTGTCGGCTCGTTATCTGGACATTCTCAAGGACCGGCTTTACATCTATGCTCCGACATCGCTTGAACGCCGTTCGGCACAGACTGCGTTGTATAAATTGACCGATTCGCTCTGCCGCCTGCTGGCTCCGCTGCTGGCGTTCACTTCGGATGAAGCCTGGGAAAATCTGCCCGGACAGACAGTTCCGTCGGTTCATCTGGCGGAATTTCCCGACCGGAACGCAGATATTCTGCCTGCATCGGGTGAAGACACGCCGGCCGGAAGCCTGCTTTCCAGATGGGAACGCATATACGGAATACGTGATGAAGTGCTGAAAGCTCTCGAAGCCGCACGCGGTGAAAAGGTCATCGGTTCTTCGCTTGAGGCAAAAGTGATCCTTAGCGTTGATAAAGATACGACGATGTTTTTGCTGGATTATTATCCACAACTGCGTTATATCTTCATCGTCTCTCAGGTCGAGGTTCACGAAGCCGACAAATTTGACATACGGATAGAAAAGGCAGACGGCCAGAAATGCGAACGCTGCTGGAACTATTCCGTCCGCGTCGGCGAATTTGAAAAATACCCGACCGTTTGCGAACGCTGCGTCGAGGCTCTTAACGAAATAGAACGATCCGGGCTGAATGCGGAAGTCCGGGCTTAGGCAAAAATGGAGAAGAGACTCGGAAAATAAAGTTGTCTTATCGGACAACTTGCGCTAGTATAATATATGGCTGAAAAGTTCAGAAAGATCGAGGCTTATCGAGATCATTTCTCTGATTTTCTTTCACAGCAAAAACAAACTGTTAAAGACAAGATCTACTGGACTTTAACACTGATCGAAGAAATGCCCCGCGTTTCCGAGACCTATTTGAAGAAGCTCGAAGGAACGGAGAGCCTTTTTGAGGTTCGGGTGCAATTTGGAAGCGATATTTTCAGGATATTTTGCTTCTTTGATGAAGGCAAATTGATCATTTTGCTGAATGGTTTTCAAAAGAAGACTCAAAAGACACCGCGGCGCGAGATCGAGCGGGCATTAAGGTTGAGGGAAGAATATTATGCCGAAAAATCCTAATTTAACACCGCTTTCTGAGCTTATAGAAAGAGAGTACGGTAAACGCGGAACATCGAAAAGAGAGGCTTTTGAGAAAGGTTACGAGGAATTCAAACTCGGCCTTCTCATTCAGGAGGCCCGCAAAAAGAAGGGGCTGACACAGCAGGAATTGGCGGACAAGGTCGGGACGAACAAGGCATATATCTCGCGCGTGGAAAATGATATAAAGGACGTGCGTCTTTCAACCCTGCAAAGGATAGTCGAGGTCGGGTTGGGCGGCGAGCTGGAGCTGGCGATCAAGCTCTAGCTCTGAAGTTTTCGTAACGTGATCTGTTAGACCGGAGGATCTGAAAATGCTTAAGCAAAGTTTATTACTCACCGCCTTGTCATTACTTTTTGTCACAGCGGTTTCGGCACAGTCGGCCTCAACGCCAAAAGAGGGTTCTGCCGAACGCAAGGCGATATTGAATGCTCTTCGCGTGCCGGTTGAAAAAGACCTGAAACAGAAGGTCGTTTTCGTTGTCGATCATATAAAGATGCAGGGATCGTGGGCGTTTGTCAGCGGGCGGCCGCAGAAACCGTCGGGCGGCAGGATCGACCTGGACGGCACGATGTTCGAGGGCCACGAAGACATTTTTGATGACAATTTTTTCGGACTGCTCAGAAAAAGCGGCGGAAAATGGCGGGTTGTGACACACGCCCTCGGCTGTACGGACGTCTGCTACGCCACATGGTGGAGCGATCACAAGGCGCCAAAGACGATCTTCCCTTATACTGAATAAA
The DNA here is from genome assembly GCA_019639175.1 of Acidobacteriota bacterium. Taxonomy (GTDB): domain Bacteria; phylum Acidobacteriota; class Blastocatellia; order Pyrinomonadales; family Pyrinomonadaceae; genus OLB17. The sequence goes on from JAHBSK010000001.1 coordinate 35,502, forward strand.
GCGGGACGCGAAAAGATACGTCCAATGATCAGAAGTGAGCGATTTTCAAACCATTATAGATTCACCGGCGGCGGCATACGCCGAAGGGTTGAGGTTTTTCAGGGGAACCGGAATGTTGAATGATGCTCTGTCACGGCTTGTGCGTGACCTGGAAAACAACGGGATCGAATATGCGGTGATCGGCGCCATTGCATTGAACCAGCACGGCTATCGGCGTTTTACTGAGGACATCGACCTGCTCCTTACACGCGAAGGGCTTGAGCGGTTCAGGGAAAAGCTCGTCGGGCTGGGTTATCGCCCGGCGTTTGAGGGCGCGAAAAAGAAATTCAGAACGACCGAAGAAAATGTGCCTGTCGAGGTGATCACGACCGGCGAATTTCCGGGCGACGGTCTGCCAAAACCTGTTGTCTTTCCCCATCCGACAGACGTAAGCAGGGAGATTGACGGTATCAAGACCGTTTCGCTGGAAAAGCTGATAGAGCTAAAGCTGGCTTCGGGCATATCGGCCCCGGACAGGCTTAAGGATCTGGCCGATGTGCAGGAACTGATAAAGCTGAAGGGCCTGGATGCCGAATTTGCGTCACAACTGGACGAATCCGTTCGCAAAAAATTTGTTGAGCTTGCCGATGCGGCCAAAGCGGCCGGAGACAGAGGCGGGAATTGAGGACAGATATTGAATAAGAAAGACCTTTTCTGGAAACTTGGCTACCTCGTGATAACCGGCGGGGTTTTTATGATCGACCAGACGACGAAGGCGTGGGCCGTTCGCCGTCTGCGTTTTGGTGACGATATAAATGTCATTCCCGGTTTTCTGAATTTTGCATACGCACAGAATACGGGTGTGGCATTCTCAATGCTGGACGATCATGGCGATGCGGGCCGCTGGGGGCTGTCGGCGGTGGCGGTGATCGCCGGAATTTTGGTGCTTTATTTTTTCTGGAAAACGCCGCGTTCTGACGACCGCATCCTCGGTGCTCTGGCGCTTTTGCTTGCGGGCATAATCGGTAACGTGACCGACCGTTTGCGATTGGGTTTTGTCGTTGATTTTATAGATGTGCAGTTCGGGTCGTGGCACTACCCGACATTCAACGTCGCCGATATGGCTATCATCATGGGAGCAGGCCTGTTGATACTGGATATGTTCATGACAAAAAAGAAGCAGCAGGAAGAGAGGGAGAAACACGACCAGTAGGGGAGTGTTTTTTACCAGATCGTACTCGATAATAGTAAGAAAACCCGGTCGCTATCGCTCCCGGTTCTGACAAAACCATGTATCCAGAACTATTCAGAATTGGCGATTTTCCTGTGACCAGCTATGGCATTTGGCTGGCGGCGGGGATGTTGTTTGCCTTGCTTGCGGCGGCGCGGCTGGCGGCACGTGACGGTTTGCCAAAGGAGCGCATCTACGATCTGGGATTGTGGACGCTGGTCGGCGGGCTTTTGGGTTCAAAGATACTGATGTATTTCGTCGAGCCGGACGTGAATGTTTTCTCTTTTGATTTTCTGCGTTCGGGCGGCATTTATTACGGCGGGCTGATAGGCGGTTTTCTTACCGTAGCGTTTTTGATCAGGTTCTATAAACTCTCTTTCTGGAAAGTGGCGGATGCTTTTGCTCCGGCGGTCGCGCTTGGGCAGGCATTCGGGCGGCAGGGCTGTTTTGCCGCAGGCTGCTGTTGGGGCAAGCCGACAGATTGGTTCTGGGGCGTGCATTTTACCGAAAAAGGCCACGAATACACCGGCGTGCCGATAGCCAACGGCGTTCACCTGCACCCGACGCAGCTCATCGAATCATTCACGATGCTTGCCGTTTTCGGCCTGCTCGTATGGCTTCATCGCCGCAAGAAATTTGACGGACAAATATTGATAGCCTACGGCATCATCTATGCAATATTCCGTTTCCTGATCGAATTCATCCGTGACGACCCGCGCGGCGACCTGTGGGGATTGACATCTGCCACCGGACTTTCGACATCTCAACTGGTCAGCCTGACGGTCGCGGTCATTAGCATCGTATTCCTCGTTTTTCGCTATCGGCAGCAGAACGACGCCAAATTGTAAATTGGCCATTGCCGCATTGGGAATTGGCTGAAAGATACTTTTTTTCAATTACCAAGTTTTCAATTTACAATTAACAATTAGCCTTGGAAAAGAACGACGACAATGCGTTTATGTTTACAGCCGAAACGGGCGATGCCGGTAAACGGCTTGATGCTTTTTTGTCTGAACGGATAGAGGGCTGGTCGCGGTCGCGTCTGCAAAGGCTGATTGAAAACGGCGATGTGCTGGTCAATGAAAAAGCGGTAAAGCCCTCGTATAAACTTCGCGAGGGCGATGAGATAGATGTTGACCTCGTTGAAGCACCGGCGGCCGTTTTTGAACCGGAAAACATCCCGCTCGATATAGTTTACGAAGACGAATTTCTGGCGGTGATAAATAAACCTGCGGGTATGGTCGTGCATCCCGGAGCGGGTGTGCAGAGCGCGACGCTGGCAAATGCGGTGGCTTATCATTTCAAATTCCAAATTCCACATTCCACATTCCAAATTTCAGAAGGGGGAGATAATCTGGAATCTGAAATATGGAATCTGAAATCTGGAATGAAAGATCGGGTCGGCATAGTTCATCGGCTCGATAAAGATACGTCCGGGCTTATAGTCGTTGCAAAAAATGAGCAGACGCATGAGGCGCTTGCCGAGCAGTTTCGTGACCGCAAGGTTGAAAAAAAATATGTCGCGCTCGTTCACGGCAGCCCGCGTGAAAATAGCGGTACGATAGATCGCCCGATCGCACGCGACCGGTGGCACAGGACAAAAATGACCGTGGCGGCAAACGGCAGAAATGCTTTGTCAATATGGAAAGTGCGTCAGCGTTTTGAAAAATTCACGCTTCTTGATGTTGAGATAAAAACCGGCCGGACGCACCAGATACGCGTTCATCTTGCCTCGATAAATCATCCGGTTGTCGGCGACACTACATATAACGAAGGCCGCGATAATACGATTGCAAGTATCGAAACCCGCAAAGCCGTGCAAAGGCTGGGTCGGTTTTTTCTCCACGCCGAACGCCTTGCATTTACGCATCCGCATACGGGCGAGCGTATCGAACTTAGTTGTCAAATTCCTCAAGAATTGGCAGAATTGCTGAAACTTCTTTGACTGCTTCTTTGATCGGAACTCAGACGGCCGTTTCTGCATGAGTGCGGAGTGCGAAATCAGGACGCCGCAAGCGGCTTTGCAAGCGAGGGCGCGTGCGTTCCAGTCAACTTGTTGAACAAAAATATGAAACATCTTCTTTTAGCTATCGCGATCTCGCTGTTTTTTGCTTCGATTCAGTTTGCGCAATCGGATGAAATAAATATCATTCCGAAGCCGGTTTCAATCGAGCCACTTGAAGGCTCTTTTAAGTTGAATCACAGAACAAAGATATTCACACCGGACAAAGCAGGACGAAAGTCTGCTCAAATATTGAATGATCTACTTCATACCCGATACGGATTCAAGCTGGAATACACATCAAAATTGCCGAAAGAAAATTATATACAGTTCAGTACACTGGAAGGCGGGGTTATCAATTGGAAGCAAGGCATACATCCTGGAGCATATCGAATTGAGATTGACCCTTCCTCTATTCGTATAATGGGAGTGCGAGTTGGCGAAATCGGGAAGTTTTATGCTATCCAAACTCTGATGCAGTTGCTTCCCGCTAGATTTGATGGAGAAGCCGATATAGCGGCGATGCGAATTGTTGATTACCCACGCTTCAAATATCGCGGGATGCATCTGGATGTTTCGCGGCATTTTATGCCGGTGGAGTTTGTTAAGAAGTACATCGATCTGATGTCGCAGTACAAACTCAACTATTTTCACTGGCATTTGACGGACGATCAGGGCTGGCGGATCGAGATAAAGAAGTATCCGAAACTTACGACCGTAGGGCAATATCGCAGTGAATCGCATGAGGGTTCGTATTCGACCACATTCAAAGGCGACGGACGTCCGGTTCAAGGTTTTTACACACAGGAGCAGATAAAAGATGTTGTCCGTTATGCAAAGGAGCGGCACATCACCGTCGTTCCCGAAATAGAATTGCCCGGACACGCATCTGCGGCGTTGGCGGCCTATCCGGAACTGGGAAAAGGCTGTGCTGTGCCGGACTACAAGTTCGAAGTGAAAAAGACCTGGGGCATTTTCAAAGAGGTCTTTTGTCCGACCGATGCGACGTTCAAATTTCTTGAAGACGTATTGGACGAAACCATCAAGCTATTCCCCGATTCGCCTTACATCCACATCGGTGGTGATGAGGTGCTGAAGGATTTTTGGAAGGAATCGGAATACGTACAGGAACTCAAGAAACGCGAGAACCTGAAGGACGAACACGAGGTGCAGAGCTATTTCGTCCGCCGAATGGAGAAGTTCGTTAATTCAAAAGGCAAAAAGATCATCGGTTGGGACGAGATACTTGAAGGCGGTATCGCTCCGAACGCGACCATTATGTCGTGGCGCGGTATGCGCGGCGGCATCGAGGCGGCAAAGCAAAAGCACGATGTAATAATGACGCCGACCGATTATGTTTACTTTGATTACGGCCAGGGCGATCCGGCCTACGAACCGCTGAACATCGGCGGTTACGTGCCGCTTTCGCGAGTTTACAGCTTTAACCCTGTTCCGCCGGAGCTTTCCGCCGAGGAGGCAAAGTATGTCATCGGCGGACAGGCGAACATCTGGACCGAATATCTGGAAACACCCGCTGCGGTCGAATACATGGCGTTCCCAAGAATGCTCGCTCTTGCAGAGGTCGTCTGGTCAAAACAGGAAGACCGCGACTTTGAGGACTTTCAACGCCGCCTCGCGGCACAACTGCCGCGTCTGGATAAGCAGAATGTCAATTACCGAATTCCAGAACCAATCGGCCTAAAAAATACTGTTATTCCAGATGGACAGGCTATAAGCATTGGCGGCATTCGTTCAGAGATTCCGGGCGCAAAAGTCCATTTCACAGTTGACGGTTCGACGCCAAACGAAAATTCGCCGCTGATCCCGTCGAGGTTCGTCGCAAATCCCGGTGATGGCGAGACCTTAACGCTTAAGACCATAGTTGTATTGCCGAACGGCCGCAAAAGCTCGGTCTATGCTGCGACATTTGTTCGCGGCAAGATGCGCGAACCGGACACGACCGATGCGAATACGGCAGGCCTGAAATACGATCTCGTTGTGCCGGACGATGAAGAAAAGTCAACAAAGGGCGAGACGCGTTCGATATTGCTGACGCAGTTTGAAAAGACCATCGACCTTACAAAAAGGTTCAGTGTTCAATTTGACGGGTATCTGCGGATACCGACAGACGGCGTTTATGAACTCCAGGTCGATTCTACGTGGGACACGACCGTTGTTCTGGACGGGCGAATGATCATAGACGACGCAGGCACAAAAGACCGCAAGGTAAAGTCGGCCCTCGTTCCTTTCAAAGCCGGCCTGCACAAGATCTCGATCCGCTACGGCCATCGCGGCGGCGAGGTCGTTCCGCATTTCCGCTTTCGTTACGGAATAAAAGGCCAGGGCCTGCGGCAGGCATACGGCGGCGAGTTTGTGCATTAGTTGGAACCACGGATGTTTGCGTTCGCTCTTTGTCGGCTATGCCGCTCGATGTGCGGAAAGGCTTTGCCTTTCCGCAAAGGCTCGCCACATTATGGAGGCTATGCCTCCGTTTGGCGGCGTAGCCGCAGGATCATTTAAACACAAAACGGAAAAGCACAGCTTTTCCGCACATCAAAGGGCAAAGCCCACGTATTTGAGTTATGAGATATTTTTTCTCCACCGTCTTTCGTCTTTGCGGTTTGCTGCTAAAAAGAACTCGCCCGCTGACGCAGGCGGTTCTGACTTGTTTGATCGCGGCTTTTTGCCTGCCGCTTGCTGCCCAAACGCGCGACCTTACCCGCTGGGTAAATCCGTTCATTGGCACGGGAGCACATGGCCACACCTTTCCCGGAGCGACGAGCCCCTTTGGCATGGTGCAGCTTTCGCCCGACACACGCATCGACAACTGGGACGGATCGAGCGGCTATCATTACAGCGACGACATCATCTACGGCTTTTCGCACCTGCACCTCAGCGGAACCGGCATTCCGGACGGAGCTGATATTTTATTGTTACCGACTATAGACAACCTTAAACGATTCACGACCAGTCCACCGCTTTCAATTGGTTCTTACGGAAGAATCCCTGCTTCCGATTTTTCGCATTCCGATGAAAAGGCCGAGCCCGGATATTACTCGGTAAAAATAGACAATTCCAAACTTTTGGTTGAACTGACCGCTACAACACGGGTTGGGTTTCACCGTTACACTTTTCCTCGATCGGAAGATGCGGGTATAAATCTAAATTTGATGTGGCGCGATAAAACTCTCGCTACCAAATTGACGGTAATCAACGACAGTCGAATCGAAGGGTATAGGCGGTCTTCATCTTGGGCGAAAGACCAGATGGTATATTTTGTAGCTGAGTTTTCCCGTCCGTTTAGTGGAGCGGGGGACGGACGAGTTGCACAGGGAACCATGGATGAGGAGGGCCAGCAAGAAGATATCTTTCTTCCTTACACAACAAAAGAAGGGGATCAGATTCTTGTGAAAGTTGCGATATCTCACGTTTCCATCGAAGGCGCGAGAAAAAATCTTGAAGCCGAGTTGCCGCATTGGAATTTTGACAAGGTGCGGGCTGAGGCTAAAGAAGAGTGGAACAAGGAGCTTTCCAAGATAGAAGTTTCGGGCGGAACGGACGAGCAGACGACGAATTTTTACACCGCTCTGTATCACACAATGATCCATCCGAATGTCTTTAACGACGTTGACGGACGTTATCGCGGCCACGACGGGAAAGTGCACAGCATCGGACAGGCTGAAAGCTCAAAGCTGAAAGCTGATAGCCGGAATTCAAATAAAAATACCAGCCAACAGCCATCAGTTGTCAGCTCTCAGCAATACACAGTTTTTTCTCTCTGGGACACGTTTCGGGCGGCACATCCGCTTTATACGATAATTGACGAAAAGCGGACGGTGGATTTTATCAATACGTTCATTCGCATTTATGAGCAGGGCGGGCGGCTGCCGGTTTGGGAGCTTTGGGGTGAGGAGACAGACACGATGATCGGCTACCACGCCGTTTCGGTCATCGCCGACGCAATGGCAAAAGGCATCCAGGGCTTTGATTACGAAAAGGCTTACGAGGCGGCAAAGCACTCCGCCGAACTCGACCATTTCGGCCTTGCCGGATACAAAAAACGCGGCTATGTCTCCAGTGAGGACGAGAACGAATCCGTCTCAAAAACACTGGAGTATGCGTATAACGACTGGTGCATCGCCAGCATGGCCGAAACGCTGATAAGGCTTCGGCAAAATGAGAACCGTACAAAACGCCTGCCCGAAAACGACGATTATGTAAAAGAAAAGATCGCTGACTACAAAAAATATATACGGCGAGCCAGAAATTTTGAGAATCTTTTCGACCCGTCAACGAAGTTCTTTCGGCCAAAACGTAATGCAGATTTTGTCTCGCCGTTTGCGCCAAATGAGGTAACGTTCCATTTTACGGAGGGCAATTCGTGGCAATATTCATTCTTTGTTCCTCATGACGTTTCACGGCTTATCGACCTGATGGGCGGGCGTCAGCAGTTCATTGATAAACTTGATGAACTTTTTGAGACGGATCAAAAGCTGACAGGGCGTTTTCAGCCGGACATCACCGGACTCATCGGCCAATATGCACACGGCAACGAGCCGTCGCACCATATTCCTTATCTTTATAACTTTGCTCATGCTCCGTCAAAAACACAGGTTCGGGTTCGGTACATTCTTGATAATTTTTATAAAAACACTCCTGAGGGATTGATCGGCAACGAAGACGCCGGGCAGATGTCCGCGTGGTATGTTTTGAGCGCGAGCGGGTTTTACCCGACAACGCCCGGCCAGACATGGTACGACCTCGGCACACCGCTTTTCAAAGAGGTGAAATTCAACCTCGAGAACGACAAGACATTTGTCATCAAGGCGCCGAACGTTTCACCGCAAAATATATATATCAACAAAGCTACATGGAATGGCCGGAAGCATTTCGATTCTTATATCCGCCATGAAGATATAATGCGAGGCGGCATTTTAGAATTGGATATGACCGATACACCTAATGACAAGGCATTCATCCAATTCTCCCGAATGGGTATTTATACGGAATATGCCGTTGTTCCGGTAATTGCGGGCGAACGTGTTTTTGCTGATAAGACGACTGTTAAAATAACAGAAACCTTACCCGGCTCAAAGATATTTTTTACCACGGACGGCTCTGTTCCTACCAAGGACTCAACTCCATACTCACAACCGATCGAGGTCAGCAAAACGACGACGGTCAAGGCAATGACGGTCTCGTCGCAAGGTGACATTAGCCCCGTGACCGAAGCTAATTTTTTGAAACGCGAGAACGATTGGACGGTGAATGTTATTTCCGAATACAGCACGCAATACACAGGCGGCGGCGACAATGCGATAGTTGACGGCATTCGCGGGACGATCAATTTTTCCAGCGGCGAATGGCAGGGCGTTCAGGGCAAACCGTACGAAGCGATCATTGACCTGCAACGTGAAACGACCGTTGCCGAAGTTGGCGGCGGATTTCTGCAATCGGTCGGTTCATGGATATGGATGCCGCAGCGGGTGGAATTTGCCTCGTCGAACGACGGCGAAAATTTCGATGTCATCGCCGACTTTGAACCAAAATTCTCACTGCAAACGCCGGACAAAGCCGTGCGGGATTTTACCCAAAAGATAACACCGATCAAAACACGCTACATCAGAATCCGAGCATTCAATTTTGGCAAGATTCCCCAATGGCACCTCGGTGCCGGCGGCGACCCGTGGATATTCATCGACGAGGTGATAATAAAATAGTTCGATAGCAGAGCTTTGCAAATACTTTATAAAAACCAACAGTTATCAGGTTTTAGTAGATCGTTTTCAGTTGGTATGCGGCTGTAACTTCTAACCACAAACTGTCCGACCTGTAACGGTTAAAGATCGCCGCTCATGAGATGTTTTGGCTAAAGTCTCTGATATCCTTGAACGGCTGTTCAGCGTCGGTAAAATCGGGCCGGTAATAATATGAAGCCGACTCATATTCCTGCATAAAACCTTCCTCGATGCCGAGTTCATCAAGAAGCGAGACAGCGTCAAACCATTCGCCCTCGGAAATGCGACGGGATAATAAGATATAGCGTTCATCTGTCGCGGCTTTGTTCGCGGCGTAGTATTGAGCCATCAGCGAAATGGCCGTTTTTGGCGAAAGCTCGTCGCGAATCCAGCGGAGATTTTCGGCAATGCCCGCGATGTCGTTCGGCAGCACCAAAAGGCGGATCAGCAAACCGCGTTTCAACAGGCCGTTCTTATCAAAGATCATTTTGTCGCCCATTTGCCGATGCATTTCCCTGATGGCGGCACGAGCGTGAAGCGGATAATCGCGTATCTTAGAATATTGAAAGCCGGTGTCAGCCTCAGCATATTTCAGATCAGGCAGGTAAATGTCAACAATGCCGTCCAACAGTTTGATGACCTCGACCGAATCGTAGGCGTTCGTGTTATAGACTATCGGCAGGTTAAATCCGTTCTCGGCAGCGATGAGAATGGCGCGAGCCATCTGCGGAGCAAAATGCGTCGGCGAAACAAACCCGATGTTGTGACAGCCGCGTGCCTGTAATTCGAGCATCATCTCCGCCAGACGTTCGTGAGTTATCTCGTTCTTTTTCTGCTCTTTCCAGGTTTGCGAGATCTGATAATTCTGACAGTAAACGCAGCGGAGATTGCAGTTGCCGAAAAAGATGTTTCCGGCACCATTTGTACCTGTCAGGCAGGGTTCTTCGCCAAAATGCGGCGTGTATGAGGAAACTATCGGCAGTCGGCCCGAATAACACGCGGCGATCTCATCTTTCGTACGGTCGTTGCCGCAATCCTTCGGACAGACCGTACACGCGGTCAAAAGCTCTTCAAGGGCCTTCACTCTTTCGTGTAATTTCCTCGCTCGCAGTAGCCCCTGATGCTTTGGAACGTATTCTTCGCCTTCCGTGAACATTATATGTATATTTGCCTATTACCTCGGGCGGTGCAACCGCGTTTGCCAGCGCCCAGGTGAAATCCATCTCGGCATTTACCGTTGCAGTTGCCTTGCGGGTCTCATTTAGCATCAGAACACTGCCGTAAAGCAGATAGAGAATGCCGATGATGCCGATCGGGATCGGCAGCCAGCGATATATACCGAAAATGCCGACAACGGCAATGGAAACGCTTGTCAGAACAAAAAATACCAGCCCGTAGTAAAATGTCCCCATTGCCCGCTGGAGTATGCGCGCCCGTGATGTGACCTTGTCCAACAGGCCGACCACAGTGTCAATACGCTTTTCGTAAAGCGGGATCGAGGATTTGTCCTCTACGAGTATAAGTTCGCTCAGACGCTGTTCCAGGTCACGGACGCGGTCAACTACGCGCCCAAGCCGGGTCGATGTTGACAGCACCAACGAGCCTGTGGCCGTCATCAGCAGTGCGGGTGTGATCATTGCCGTCAGAAATTCTATCGTCGAATTGAGTACGGTCGGATTTACATTTACAAGGTCGCCGGCTGCCATATGATTTTGCGTTCTCCTCACCTTTGAGCGAAACTATCATCACGCTTCGCTAAATGTTATGACCACTACCGCTGAAACGCAAGGGAAAACAGTTCTGCACCGGTTTGAAAGTATTGTCTTAAAGGGTAATCCGTTAAATGACCCTTTTGTGCGCGATCTGTATGTTTATTTGCCGCCGGGATATGAGAAAGGCGACGCGGCATATCCGACCGTATATTGCCTGACCGGTTTCACCGGCCGTGGCAAAATGCTGCTAAATGACAACGCATTTACGCCAAACCTTGAAGAGCGCCTCAACCGCCTGACAGCCGCCGGAAAGATAAAGCCGATGATCGTTGTAATGCCGGACTGCTTCACATATTACGGCGGTTCGCAGTATATCAACTCTACCGCCACGGGCCGCTATGAGGAATATCTGACGCAGGAGATCGTGCCATTCGTTGATGAGAATTTTCGCACCGTAAATGACCGGAGTTCGCGTGCCGTGATGGGCAAATCTTCGGGCGGTTACGGCGCGTTGATAATGGGTTTGCGTCACGCGGATATTTTCGGGCTTGTCTGTTCCACCAGCGGCGACGCGTATTTTGAACACTGCTATCTTTCCGACATCCCGAAAGCTTACCGGGCATTGAAAGGCGATCCGAAAGGCTTTATGAAGAAATTTTGGGAGACGGAAAAGAAAGGCCGTGACGATTTTCCCGCCGTTAATCTGCTGGGAATGAGCGCGTGCTATTCGCCGAACGGCACGGAACCCGAATTGCCTTTCGATCTGAAAACGGGTGAGATACGCGAGGATGTTTGGGCGCGTTGGCTGGAACACGACCCTGTCCGCCTTGTGGAAAAATATGTGGAAAACCTGAAAAGCCTTTCCCTGCTTTATTTAGACGCGGGAACACGGGACGAATTTGCTCTTGATATAGGTGCAAGGATATTATCGGAGCGCTTAAAGTTGCACGGCATAGATCATATCCACGAAGAGTTTGATGACGGCCATTTCAATATCTCTTATCGGTATGATCGTTCATTGGAGTTGATCTCCGATCACATAAGCCTCGACGCCGGCTGATCTGTTTTGATGTTGATGCGGCCCGGTTTGACACGGCCCACGATGTCGCCGCGGCGATTTTTTATCGGCATCGGCGAAACGTCAGGCAGGCTGTCAGCGGCCAGCACACCGAGTTTGCGAAGGACCTCGACCGCGACGACCGGCCTTGCCCGATAGTCATTTCCATCCTCGATCTTCAAAGCAATGGCCAGTCCGTCCGGCCATTGTTCCGAAGGCAATACGCCGCAGAGCCACACGCCGTCGGCTCCGACCTTTGAGATAATTTTCCCTTCCGCTGCCTGCATCAGCATCGTATCAAGCCTGTCCGTCCCGCCGATCAGATCGGGGAAATTCCTCATTCCAGAAACTATCCTTTCGGCAGCTTTTCGGGCCGTTTCTTCAAAATGCGGCGGCGGCAAGATGAGGTTTATGAATGACCGAGCCATGGCCTCAACCGAAATTGCAAAGTTGGGCGCCGCACAGCCGTCAATTCCTGTCCGTATGCTTTCCTTCGGCACTTCGGCAAAAAGAGCCACCGCATTTAATATCTCATCCTGAAGCTGGTTTCCGGCCGATTCATAATCGGCAATGTCGGCGCCGATATGCTTTGCCGTCGCCAGCATCGCTGCGTGTTTGCCCGAACAATTATTGTGAAGCTGGGTTGGAAATTCGCCTGCCCGCTGCATCCGCTCGGTCTCTTTTTCATTGAACGGAAAATGCGAACCGCAATGAAGATGAGCTTCCGTCAGGCCGATGCGTTCCAGCATCAGGGACGCAATGCGGACGTGACGAACCTCGCCGGAATGAGAGGCACACGCCAGGGCGATCTCTTCGTCAGAAAAGCCGAACGCATCAGCCGCGCCGCTCGTCAGACACGGCATTGCCTGAAAAGGTTTAGCAGCAGAGCGAAAGAACGTGACCGTTCGCGGATCGCCCATTGAAAACAATGTGTTTCTCCGCCCGTCAATGACGATCAAATGCCCCCGATGAACGGATTCTACCGTGCTGCCGCGAATGACCTTTGCAAGGATCGTTGCCATAAATATTTTTTCTTATGCGGCGGCCAGCATTTCTTTTGCGTTTTCGCGTGCCGCGTCGGTTATTTTTTCGCCTGCCAGCATACGGGCAATTTCTTCTACACGTTCGGATTCCGTCAGCTCACGGATCGTTACGAAAGTCCGGTCTTTTTTCATCGTCTTTTCTACGACAAAATGCCGGTCGGCCTTTGACGCGACCTGTGCCTGATGGGTGACGCACAGCACCTGTCGGCTTTCGGCCAGGCCTTTGAGTTTTTGCCCGACAGCTTCGGCCACGCGTCCGCCGATCCCCGCGTCTATCTCGTCAAAAACCGTGGTTTTCCCATTGTCCGTATCTCCCGCGACGGTGCGCAGGATCAGCATCAGGCGCGACGCCTCGCCGCCGGAAGCGACGCGGGCAAGCGGTTTTGGCGATTCGCCGATGTTTGCGGAAAAATAAAATTCTACGCTGTCAAAACCGTTGGCGGAAAAAGCAGCATCGCTATTTTCTACGGCCAGGTCTTCCTCAGACGGGCATTCTATCTTTACCTCGAACCGGGCTTTTTCCAAAGCCACTGCCTTCAGGCCCGCCTCGACCTCTTTCTCAAACTTAACAGCAGCTTTTCTTCTTTTTTCACTGAGAACACCGGCAGTTTTTATATATGCGTTGCGGCGGTTTGTCAGTTCCGCGAGCAGTTCCTTTTCGCGAAGCTCAGCCATCTCGATGTTTTCAAGCCGCTTTTCAGTGTCAGCAAGATGTTCGAGGGCAGCTTCCACAGAACCGCCGTATTTTCTTGTGATGCCTGAAATTTCAACAAGCCTTTCCTCGATCTCTGCCAGACGTTCGGGCGAGGATTCCAGCCCGTTCCTGAAATCCCGCACGGCAATGGCAAGGTCATCGATCACCGCCATTGCTGACCGCAAACCCTCCAGATAATCGCGAAAGGCTGAGTCAAATTCGCCAAGTTCTTCGATCTTGTCTATCGACCTGCCAAAGGTTGAGATAGTTGAATCGTCCCGTTCGTAAAGCAGGTCAAATGCCTCATCGCTTAAGTTTCTGAGCTTTTCTATATTGGCAAGCCGACGTTTTTCTTCCTCGAGTTCCTCGGTTTCGCCGATGCGAAGTCCGGCGCGTTTTATCTCATTTACCTGAAAGCTGAGGATGTCCAAAAGGCGAAGTTTTTCGGCATCGTCCTGCCGCAATGAGTTGAGTTCCGTTCGGATTCGTGACCATTCGGCAAAGGCGTCAGATGTATTCTGTTGTTCAGATGCGGTTTTGGCAAAGCCGTCCAGTATCTCGCTGTGAGTTGCGGGGTCGAGCAGGGAAAACTGTTCTCCCTGGCCGTGAATATCGACAAGAAAAGGCCCGATCTTTTTCAAAAAAGCTGCCGTCACGGTCTGGTCGTTGACAAAGATGCGGTTTCTGCCTGTCAATGAAAGATCTCTGCGAACGATGATCTCCGCTTCTTCATTTATTGTGAGTTCGACACCGCTCTCATCAAATATCGCGGCCAGAGCATCCGAAGAAACTATGGAAAAGATGCCTTCGATGCGGGCGGTTTCTTTTCCTTCTTTTATAAGATCAGAGCGGACGCGTTCGCCGGTCAACGCACCGAGGCTGTCAACGATGATGGATTTGCCCGAACCGGTCTCGCCTGTCAACAGAGAAAGCCCGGACGCAAACTCGACCTCGAGTTCGTCTATCAGGGCAATGTTCTGAATTTTCAGCAATTCCAGCATTGTTGACCTTGTGCGGACGGGCTAACGGATCTTTTTGACGATACCTTCGCCGTGTATCCATTTGCCCAAAGAGAATATCGCATCCGGCGGATATTCCTTTTCGATGTCCGCTGCCTTCCAGTCTATTTTTCGGTCTTTTTTGTAAAAGAGCAACTCGCTCAGATTGCCTGTTTTGACGGCCTGGAGGCGACCGACAACGAAGAAACCGCTTGCGTCGTACTCATCCAATCCGGTTACATCATTGAGGTCTCCTGTCCGGCGGATAAAACCGGGTGTTGAAAACTCCTGACGGCGGCGCTCAAAATTAATTCCCAGATCAGAGGCGGCGAATGTATCAGGTTTTGTCGGGTCAATTATCATTGCCTGGCGAAAGATGACGTTCATCAGCCTGCGGCTGCTGTTGTTTGGCAAAGAAACATAGACGTTCGGATCAAAACCGTTGTGCGAGCCGTCGGCAAAAGTTTTCAACGCCGTCAGAAAGGCGACGAAATTCATTTTTACAAGGAACATCTCGTCCCTGCCGTGCAGGGCACCTGTTTCTATCAGGATCGTTGGTGTTCCCCACGCTGAAAAATTGTCGCCAAAGGCGGTCGGCGTCCAGTCGTCGCCATAGCGGCCTATGTAGCCGGGAATGAACTGGCGGAGCGCAAGCACCATCGCGGCGGCAACGTGTTTATTGCGTTCGTGGCCCTCGCTTTCGGTCTTTTTCTCGTCGCCGTAAACGACCAGCAGCGAGATGGCGGCCTGTTTATCTGTCGGCCCGGCGGCGGTCAGGGCGTTCTGATTATGCAGATTAAAGCCAACCTCGGGCTGCCATTCATCACGGAGGCGTTTGAGCAACTGCGCCTCTGGTGTTTTCAGGTCAAGCGCGTCGCGGTTGATGTCAATGCCCTGCTTGTTTCGGCGAATAAAAAGCTCTGCACCGTCGGGGTTGAGCATCGGAACTGCACGAATGGTGAGTTTTTCTTCTATGGCCTTGACCCACGCCTTGTCGCGATTGGTTTGCAGGACGGTGAACATATCGATCAGCGCCGGTGTGGCCGTAGGCTCATCGCCGTGCATCTGCGACCACATAAAGACCTTTAGCGGTCCGCGGCCAAACTGTACCTGATGGATCGAACGGTCATCATAGCTGCGGCCGACCTCGCGTACATCAAGGCCGAGCTTTTTCAGGCCGTCCAGATAGACCAGAAGATCCTTGTGCCGCGTGTTTGACGGAAACTTGTTCGACACACGTTCTTTTTCCCAAATTTCAGCAAGTTCCGCAGGAGTTTGTGACACAGTTTGCATTGTGAATATCATCAGCAGAAACGCCGCCAGCGACACCAGTTTCATATCCACTAAGATAAACCGTTTCCACACACAACGCCAAGTTAAATAAGACTTTAGATATTTCATACATCTTAACGCGTGATATGATGCAAAAAGGCTCACTGGATTTGAAAGTTAAATCAATTCTATAAGGAAGGCAGAATACGAAAACAAGAATTTTTGCGGATCCATCGAGATCCCCAAAATTATCATCCACAATCTGTCAGAAGTAATAGAGGTAGGAGGTTCGATTAAGTGATGTTTGACGTCTTTCAAGAAGTGAGAGCTGGCGATCTTGAGGTTTACAATAAGTTCATAGATAACATTGACATCAATATTGTAAATGAACGCGGTGGGAATTTACTTCATGCGGCAATTTCATATCGTAGAAATGATATCGCCTTGGATTTGATTCGTCGAGGAATAGATATAAACCATCAAGGTGTTAATGGGGCGACCGCTTTGCAATATGCCTTGGAATTGAAACAACAGGACATGGCTGTTGCAATAATCGAAGCTGGGGCCGATGTAAACATCCGTGATTCTCATGGAAATAATGCTCTATGGACGGCTGTTTTCAATGCGCGGGGCAATTATGAAATGGTTGAACTAATTTTGAAGAATGGTGGAGATGCATTCACAAAAAATAACGCAGGAAGATCCCCATTAGATTTTGCTGTTCAAATAGGCGACAAAGATTTAGTCAGCCTATTGGAGTCCTCTAATTAAAATAAGGACTTAAACCTTAAGACTACAATCAATATTTCTTCAAAAAAGGACGACCAAGTGGCCGTCCTTTTTTGGTGTTTGTGTTTTTTGCCGAGGTTTATTTCGGGCCGCCGGCGAGTTTGCCGATGAGAGAGAAGAGCGGCATGTACATCGCGATGACTATTGAACCGATGGTGATGCCGAGGAAGGCGATCAGAGCCGGTTCTATCATTGCCAGCAGGTCAGCGATTGCCGAATCGACCTCTTCTTCGTAAAAGTCGGCGATCTTTCCGAGCATCGCGTCCAGAGCACCGGTCTGTTCACCGACGCCTATCATCTGTCCGACCATGTGCGGAAACACCTTGGTCGCCTTCAGCGGTTCAACGAAGTTCTCACCGCGTTCAACGCCCGCCCGAACTTTAAGGATAGCATCCTCGATAACGATATTGCCCGCGGTCTTGGAGGTGATGTCCAGCGATTGCAGGATCGGCACACCCGAAGAAAGCAGCGTTGAAAGGATGCGTGAAAAACGCGCCACGGCTATCTTTCGCAGAATGCTGCCAAAGACGGGCAGTTTCAGCAAAAGCGTATCTATGTGCCAGCGTCCCTTTTCGGTCTTGTAGTAAAATCGTGTGCCGATGGCCGTGCCGATTATCGCCAAAAGAATGGCAAGGCCGCCCCAACCCGCAAGAAATCCGCTTATCGCCATAACGATACGCGTCGGCAGAGGAAGCTTTTCGCCCGGGCCGAGCAGGCCGAGGAATATCTGTTCGAACTGCGGAATGACCACGACCATGATGACCGCTATCGCACCGATGGCGACCGTGATGACCGCCGCCGGATAGATCGACGCCGAAACGATGCTTCGCTTCAGTTTGACGACCTTTTCGATCAATGTCGCCAGTCGCTGAAGGATCAGATCAAGCACACCGCCCGTTTCACCGGCCTCGACCATGTGCGTGTAGAGCGAATCGAAAACCTTCGGATGCTTTTCGAGGGCTGAGTAAAGGGTCGAACCTTCTTCGACATTTTGCCTCACCTGACGCAGCACCTCTTTGAAAAAGGCGTTGACCTGCTGTTCCGCCAAAATGTCCAGACACTGGACAAGCGGCAGACCGGCGTCGATCATGACCGAAAACTGTCTGGTAAAGACCGCAAGTTCCTTTGCCCCGACCTTTTTTCGCGTGCCGAGTTTCGGTATCGAGATAACGTTACCTTTCTCCGAAGCCTGCGTCATCACGATCTGTTCGCGGCGCAGAAGTGTTCTGAGTTCGTCCTGGCTGGCGGCTTCGCGCTCGCCTGAGACCATCTCGTTCAGTCTGTTCCTTCCTTTGAATGCGTAAGTTGGCATTTTTCTCTATGCTCCTCGTTTCAAAACTCGTTTCAACTTTTTGCCTGGCCGTCCTAGCGTGCCGGCGGCCTTTGCCCTATCGGGCGTCCCTGTGCGTAGGGGCTTGCGTGTGTAGAACCGGGCATCGGCGGTTTTGCGCCGCCCGGCCCGTAGCTCTGGTTCAGGCCCGATCCGCGTTCGATCAATTCTTTCAGTTCGTCCGCGTTGGAAGAACGCTGCATCGCCGTTTCCAGCGTGATCTGCTTTTTATGAACAAGCGTCGCCAGGGCCTGATTGAATGTCTGCATTCCGAACTTGTCCTGGCCGGTCTGCATCATCGAATAGATCTGGTGTATCTTGTCTTCGCGGATAAGGTTGCGGATAGCGGCGTTCGGCACCAGAATTTCAAGCGCCATCACACGGCCGTCGCCGGTCGCTTTCGGCAGCAGCGATTGACACAGAATGCCTTCCAATACGAGCGAAAGCTGTGTCCTTACCTGTGCCTGCTGGCCCGACGGGAAAACGTCGATGATACGGTTGATCGTCGAGTAGGCGGAGTTCGTGTGAAGCGTGGCAAACGTAAGGTGGCCCGTTTCCGCAATGCGAAGCGCCATCTCGATGGTCTCAAGGTCACGCATTTCGCCGACCAGCACGACGTCCGGGTCTTGTCGCAGGGCGGTACGAAGCGCCGATCCGAATGAATGCGTGTCTGCCGCGACCTCGCGCTGATTGACGACGCAGTTCTTGTGGTTGTGAAGAAACTCTATCGGGTCCTCAATGGTAAGAATGTGGTCATGGCGATCGATATTGATCTTGTCCACCATCGAGGCAAGCGTTGTCGATTTACCCGAACCCGTCGGGCCGGTCACAAGGACGAGGCCGCGCGGCTTTTTGCAGAGGTCAGACACGACCGGCGGCAGGCCAAGATCGTTGAACGACCTGATCTCGTACGGAATTGCACGGAAAACCGCCCCGACCGCACCTTTTTGATTAAAAAGATTTGCTCTGAAACGCGACATCCCTTTCAATCCGAAAGAAAAGTCGAGTTCGAGATTTTCTTCAAAACGGTGTTTTTGCGCGTCCGTCAGAACGGAATACGCAAGACGCTTTGTGTCAGCGGGTGTTAGCGGAGGAATTCCCGGCAGAGCACTGAGGTGGCCGTGAACGCGCACCTGCGGAGAGGAATTGGTGGAAAGATGGAGGTCTGAACCGCCCGCGTCCGTCATGCGTTTCAGAAGGTCCGGCAGGGTGATCTGCGAGGCAATGTTATCGTGTTGTTCGTTGCTCATATTGGTTTGGATGGTCCCGCCCGGCGAGCATGTCTCCGCGAAGGTTATGTTCGCGTGACGCCCGCCGAGTGTTTCGGACCGGTAATTTGGAGGGTTTTCTAGTCTCTGGTCGCGGCCTGCTGAACGGATCTGCCGTTGTGCAGAGACTGAACAACTTTTTCCGATTCGCTGGCAAGCTGTTCCGCCGAGCCTGTTGCCGAATTGGTCGCAACGCTGTATATGCGTCCGCCCGCTTCGGTAAAATAGAACAAGCGTGAATTTACCTGGCTGCCGGATTGAGACTGGGCAACTACGACATAGACAGTCTTGCCGCCAACCTCTTTCTGATAGTCATTTACGACCCAGCCATTTTCACGGATCATCTGGTTGATGACCTCACGCCGAAGCGATGTCGTCGGGACACCGCCGACCGCGCGTCTCATGCCGGTTCCGACGGTTTCGCCCGTTGCCGGGCCGACCACCGAGATGGCCGCTGTTCCGGCCTCAATGCCGCTGTTGCCGGTGACGCGAAATTTCAATTCATTTGGTGACGCCGATGCGGTTTCCCAGCCCTTAGGAGCGGAATCGCCCGTGGGCAGGACCGCCTTGGTCGAACGTGCCGGTGCCGCTTTGGTCGTGCGGGCCGTTGCCACAACCTGACGGCTTTGTTTTGCCTGACGCGCCCGTGCAAGCCTAAGCTGGCGAAGCCGCAGCGATCTTTGACGCCGTGCGACGGCCGCTCTTCGGGCTGCTGCCGCTTTGCGGGCGGCCTTTTTACGCCGTTCCTGTGCGCGGTAAAGCTGCCACCAGCGTTTTGAGTACGGTTTTACTCCGCGCCACTGGCGTTTCTTGCTCTTGTACCGCTTGGTCTTTTTTGCTCCTGCCTCGACGTATTCGGTCGAAAGCGGGATCAATGTTCCCAATCCGATCAGTATTGCCAACGATAATGCAATTGCCCTTATAGCCATATTTCCTCCATATCCTACGAAACCGTTTCCTTGACCACTTCCTCGATGGTCGTGATGCCTTCGCGTATCTTGAAAAGTCCTGATTCGCGAAGAGTTATCATTCCGGTTTCGATAGCCTTCTTACGCAATTCAATGGCGCTTGCGCCGATGATTATCAGTTCACGCAGGTCGTCAGTGACCTCCATGACCTCATAAAGTCCGACCCGGCCCTTGTAGCCGGTGTTAAGGCACGTGTCACATCCGCGCCCTTTATAAACCTTTAATTCCGAAGCTTCCTGTTCTGTAAACCCGATGCCGGTCAGAACATCCTTTGCCACATGGGTTTCCTCTTTACAGTCCTTGCAGATGCGGCGGATCAGCCTCTGCGCCTGTATCAGGTTGACGCTGGTCGCTACAAGGAACGGCTCGATGCCCATGTTCACAAGACGCGAGATGGTGGAAGGAGCGTCGTTCGTATGCAGCGTGGACAGCACAAGGTGTCCGGTAAGCGCGGCCTTGATGGCGATCTCGGCCGTTTCAAAGTCACGTATCTCACCAACGAGGACGATGTTCGGGTCCTGACGAAGGAATGAACGCAGAGCGGCGGCAAAGTTGAGGCCGATCTGTTCCTTCATCTGCACCTGGTTGATGCCTTCAAGGTTGAATTCGACCGGATCTTCGGCCGTCATTATGTTCGTTTCCGGTGTGTTCAGAGATTGGAGCGCCGAATAAAGCGTGTTCGTTTTACCAGAACCGGTCGGGCCGGTGACAAGCACCATCCCGTACGGGTTGGCTATCGCACGCTGGAATTTTTCAAGGCTCTCCGGCTCAAAACCGAGTTTGGACATATCAAGCATCAGCTTTTCCTTGTCCAACAGACGAAGCACGACCTTTTCGCCGAACAGCGTCGGCAAGGTGGAAACGCGGAAATCCAGTTCGCGCGAGCGTTCGTCTATCTTTACCTTTATCTTGATGCGTCCGTCCTGCGGCAGGCGTTTTTCCGCTATGTCCAGTTTCGCCATGATCTTTAGGCGAGAGATAAGCGGGTCGCGCATCTTCATCGGCGGGTTCATCACGTCATAGAGAACGCCGTCGATACGAAATCTTATGCGAAAGGTCTTTTCATACGGCTCTACGTGAATGTCCGATGCTCCGCGCCGAAGGCTGTCCACCATCAGAACGTTCACAAGGCGGACGACAGGAGCGTCCTCGCTTGCTCTGGTCAGCGATGCGAGATCGATCTCGTCATTTTGTTCGACCAGTTCAAACTCCTCACCTTCGTGAGAGTCAAAATCGAATGTGCCGAGATCGACTTCCAGATCGGCTGCGGAAAGCTTGTCGCCTCTCTTGTTCTTGCCGATACCTTTGCCCGCGACCTTGGCGGTGCTTTTACCGTTCTTGCCGTTGCGGCTGCCGTTCTTTTCTGTTTCGTAGGCGATGGCCGCGTCGAAAATATCTATCTCTGTTGCGCCGCTGTAATATTTTCCGATCGCCATCTGGATAGATGCCTCGGAGGCGATAACAGGTTCAACGTTCAGCCCCGTCATGAACTTTATGTCGTCCATGGCAAAGACGTTTGTCGGGTCGGCCATTGCCAGCGTCAGCGTGGCCCCGGCGCGTGAAATGGGCAGGACAGTGTATTTGAGAGCGACTTCCTGTGAGATCAGCTTTATTACACTGCTTTCAATATTGAAAAGGTCGAGGTTGATCGACGGGACGCCGTATTGTCTGGAAAGGACCGCGGTTATCACATCGTCCGAGATCATCCCCAGTTTTACGAGGTTGGTGCCAAGCCGGCCGCCATTTACGCGTTGATAGTCCAGTGCCTCACGCAGTTGCTGCGGGGTCACCAGATTATCGCGGACAAGAATTTCCCCTAGTTTCGCTGACATTTAGTTTGTGGTCCGATTCCTATTGATTGAACGCAAGCAATGAGGACGCGTAAGAAGAGTGAGTTATAGAGTTTCTTTCAAGAACGAACAGACGGTCAACAACGATGCTAAACACCGTTGAAACATAATAATACGTGTTTGTGTCGGGGCTGTCAAGAAATCTTTTGATCGAAAACAGGTCAAAATGAAGAATTAATTTCGGCATTGAGGCCAAAATCGTTCAAAAAGCCACGGCATCTTACCAAAAATTAGGGCAAAATGATGATATAAGGCCAATGATGGCGGTTGCAGGCTGTTGCGGACGGCCCGGTTTTATCCTTGATCGCAGGAATCGGAACCGAGGATTGACAACCATCTGCCATTCTATTTCAATAGCAGATGTCAGTTTTCAGTCATCAGTTTCCAGCGTAATTTCGCTAATGCTGTGTCCACGCTAAACAATTCCTGAGAAACACGTCCGGGTCGTATATTCATTGAGCTAACTTGATTTTTTTCGCACGGAAACTATAATCAAATGTTCGTGGCTGGGTAGCTCAGCTGGTTAGAGCGCGGGATTCATAACCCCGAGGTCGGGAGTTCAAGTCTCCCCCCCGCCACCATTACTTTTCTTTAGAAAACCTGCAACGATCCATCTAAGAACGGAAAGCTGTCTGAAAAGGCAGCTTTTTTATTGGGCTTTGCCCCAACGCACTGCGGTCGGGCTGGGCCAGACCGTGACGTTTCCCCAAAAAATAAAGGAGGCTGTGCCTTCGTCATAAAAAGAGGCACAGCCTCAAAAGAGATCTTTTTGAGACCCGCAACGGTCGGGCATAGCACCGACCGAAGTGCAAGCAGGCTCAGCCGCAAGAGAAAATAAGGCAGACCGGCTTTGGAATCATTACAGAGATGTCTGTTGGGGTTAATTTACCGGTTTGTTTATGGCGTTTGAAAACGGTGATGCTGTTTGAATCCTGATTGGCGGCTAGGAGAAAGCGGCCTGTCGGGTCGATGGCGAAGTTGCGCGGAGTTTTTCCGCCGGTGCTGACAAATTCTTTTGCGGTGAGCGAACCGGTCTTTTCGTTGACGGCAAAAACAGCGATGCTGTCGTGGCCGCGATTTGAAACGTAGAGAAAGCGTCCGTCGGGCGAGACGTGCAGATCGGCGACGGAATCATTTTTACTTTTGCGGCCGACAGGCAGCGTCGAGTGTGTTTCGACCTCCGTAAAACCGCCGGAACGCCTGTCAAAAGCGAGCGACGAGACGGTCACGTCCATTTCGTTATTGATAAAGGCAAATTTTTCGTTTGGATGAAATTTGAAATGGCGCGGCCCGGCTCCGGGTTTTGTGTGATGGCCGCTGTCGGTGGCGATCAATTTTTTATTCTCTTTGTCCAACGCATAGGTGACGACGCGGTCAATGCCGAGGTCGTTGACAAAGGCAAATTTTTCGTCGGGCGAGAGCATTATCGAATGAGCGTGAGCGGACTCTTGCCGAGCGGCGTTCGGGCCTTTGCCGGTGTGTTGTTTGATATCGCTTGCTGGCAAAAGTTCTCCGTCCTTTCCCGTCGGGAAAACAGCGACATTGCCGCCAAGATAGTTTGCGACCAAGACAAGATCGCCTTTTTTGGTCGTTGATATGTGGCAAGGAGCAGCCCCGTGGCTCGGCTGACAGTTAATGAACGTCAGGCCGCAGTCAGCTTTGTTGATGGAATAAGCGCTTACGTATCCCGAATCTTTACCTTCGTATTTCAGCGTCTCGTTGACGGCATAAAGATATTTGCCGTTCGGGCCGATCGCCAGAAAAGAAGGCTCTTCAGCTTCGGCGGCAAGCTGAGGTTCTGAAAGCCTTCCGGTGCGCGGATCGAATCTCAAAAAGTAAATGCCTTTGCTTGAAGATGTTCCGGATGTGTAGGTTCCGACGTAAAGGGTAAATTCATTTTCGGCTTGGGCGATGGTCATGATATTTGCTGTCGGCAAAATGGCGGCAGCGGCAATGAACGCCCGCCTGGATATATGTCTGTTTCCGCTCATTGGTCAAATAAGACGCGCCTGTTCTGCCCGGCGGACCGCTTCAAGGCGGCTGTTCGCGTTGAGCTTTTTCAGAATATGCCGGACATGATTATTCACCGTCGTTTTGCTGATGAACAGCACGTCGGCTATTACGGCGGTCGTTTTTCCGTCGGCGATCAGCTTTAAAACTTCCAACTCGCGTTTTGTAAGTTCGGTAAAACCGGACGGCGAACGCTCTGCCGCCAATAGTTTTGAGGCTCCCGCGGCGGAAAGGTCGGTTTCCTTCATGATGAGGTCACGAAGCACGAGTTCAAATCGTTTTTGAACGTCGATGGGCTTGGCGATGTGGATGGTGTAGGAAGCCCTGGCCTGCCCGTCGCCTACGGTCGTTACAACCATGCTGAACCAGCGTCGCTCTCCGTCTGCATTTAGCTGGATGTCATAGCTTTTCAGAGGAATGTTATTCAATGCCTGTTTCTGGATGGCGCAATCGTGCGAACAGCGTTTTCCGCATTCGTCTATACCGTGGAGCAGGTCGCTGCAATGCAGCCCGACGGCGTCGGCCTCATTCACGCCAAAGGTCGCGCGCGCGGAGCGGTTCCACGCCACGACATGCCCGTTCGCATCCAGAACAAATGCCGGTTCGGCGGTTCCTTCGATGATATTTTTGAGTTCGCCCAGCCTCATTTGAACAAATTGACCATATAAATGATCTAAAGTGATTATTGCCCCATTTGCCGACAAAGACAACTATTAAAGAAAGGCTTTCAGAAGACATTCTTCTGACAAAAAGCAAAATAAGGCAGATAAGATAAGAGGTAATAATATGGTCATCAAAGTTTATATAGGCATATGGGCCGCATTTGCTCTGGTGGTTCTCGGCGCGGCGGCGACAGGAAATCTTACGGGAGAGTTTGGCTTCTTCGCCGGCACCTTTCTTTTCGGATTGATCTTTCTGGGGATGTTATCGGTCATTCCGCTGACGCTGGCGCCAAAACCGCATAAAACTCACGCAGCCATTCCGGTAAAGATAAAGGCCGGACACGACCGCCGAGGCCAAGCCGCAAACTATTGCGGAAAGTATGCCGAGATACCGGGCGGATTTCACGGCAAGGCAATGCCGAGGCCGTTATAAAAAGGCACTATGCCCGCATTTAGTTCCGCCGGAAACTATGTGGTAAGGCGGCGGTAGATATTTGGCAGGCGTTCGGGCAGGGCAAGCACGTCGTCAATGATCGTGTAGCCGACATCTCCGTAGAGGTCGCGAAGCTCTGCCTCCGATTCGCGGTCAACCGTTATACAGAACGGTATGATGCCGCTGATCTTCGCTTCGGTCAGAGCTTCGCGTACGTCCTCGCGGGCATAGCGGGCGTCGCCGTAATCATGATCATACGGCCTGCCGTCGGTTAAAATTATCAGCAGCTTTGTGCGGTTCTCCTGCCTTAAAAGTTTTGCTGCCGCGTGGCGGATGGCGGCGCCGAGCCGCGTGTTGTTCTGAAACGTGATGCCGCCTATTCTGCTTTCGATATCCTCGCTGTATTTTTCGTTGAAATCCTTTACAACATAGAATTTCACATTTCTGCGGCCTTCGCTCGTAAATCCGTTTATCGAATAGACATCGCCGACCGCTTCGAGTGCCTCGCTCATCAGGACAAGGCCTTCTTTTTCTATCTCAATTATCCTTCGGCCAGGATACGTGTAGGGCTGCAACGGATTTCGCGTGATCGTCCGTGCCGTCGAGGATGATTGGTCAAGAAGAAGCGAAACGGCAACATCGCGCTGTTTTCTCAGCCTCTTTATATAGATATTTTCATTCATTGGCCCTGATGTGCGGCGGTCTATCATCATTTCTATCAGGGCTTCCAGATCATAATCCTCACCGTCTATCTCACGTTTTGTGCGGGTCAGGTTTTCGGGTTTCATCATCTGAAACTGGTGGCGGATCGACGTTATCACACCTCTGTATCGCGACCGCGCCAGTTCGACAAAATTCCGGTCTCCCTTACGCACCTGTTTTTCGATGACGCGGCTCCAGCCGACGCGATAATCGTTCAATTCACGATCCCATTCATCGTATGCAAACGCCTCGTCACCGATTTCGAGCGGCTGTTCCGGCACCTCGTTCTGCGACCAGGATTCAGTGCCGGTCGGATCAGCCGGATCGATATCTTCCTCTTCCAGATTCCAGGCATTGAACAATTCGCGAAGGTCCTTGAGCGATTCGGGTTTTGTTTCCCGCTCGACCTTGTCCTCCGTGACCGATTCGTCCGCGTGTTTGTCATCATAGGCAAACTCGCTCTCGGTGTCCTGTTCGTTCTCGGCGTTTTCCTGTGATCGTTCGGCAGTGATGTTCTGAAACAGCGTATAGATGCGGCTGGCAGCATAAAGCGAATCGGCCACGGTCGGAAGCTTTTCACCGCTGAGCCGCGAAGACGCGGAGTTTTTAGAGAGAATTTCAACTGATCCGAGCTGATCTTCTTCGCTTGGTGTCTCGGTGTCTTTGCTGTAAGAAACCCGGTCGCTATCGCTCCCGGTTCTGACTTGTTCCGTGTCTTTGCGTTTGGGAACAAGGTATTTTTCCACTACCGTTTCTATTTCGGAAACTATCTGGCCGTAGAACTGCCGAGCGTCGTCGGTCGCACCGCCGCAGAGCGTTATCTGAAACAAAAGCTCGAACGGAACCTGATACATCGGCAGATCGAAAATGAACGGCCTCCGTTCACGCAATAGGTCACGCATCAGGTCAAGGTCTTTGCGCAAGCCCCGATAGTGCTGACGGAGCATACTGTCGATGCGGGCATTCTCCATCGTGGTGAAGATCTTTCGTGCAAGTGCCGGCTCGGGAAATACTTGTAAGATCGCCTTATAGTCAGAACCTTTTGGGAGCGACCTTCTGCGGCGTTTGATCTCAGCGCGCAATTCTTCGTCTGAAAGAGCCTGTTCACCCTTTTGAACATCTTCTATATAGCCCGCCAGCGAAAATGCGTCGATCTGTTCCGCTGTGGCCGAATAGAGGTCGGACAGTTCGGCATAGGCGGCCTTCAATTCCACAGTGTCCTTTGCAAATGTGCCGAACTCTATCTGGCCCGCGCCATGGGCGGCAAGCACCTTGTAAAGCCGAAAATCCTTTTCTTCGGTGTCAAATTCCGCAATGCTGGCGGGCAGATAGATCGTTTTTCCGTCACCGATCCGTGATTCCGGGGTCATGGCGGTCTGCGGATGTATCTCGATCTCGCGTCCGGTCAAAGCCTCGATGTAAAGCCGCAGCACGTGCTGGATCGCCTCAAGGTGAAGGCCGGAGCGCGTTTGCCGGAGCAGGTCGTTCGAGTGGCGGGTTTCAAGCGCGAAATAACTTCGCCGTGCCTTGGCGGAGGCACCGCTCATTTCCTCAAGGCCGGATTCTATCCATTTCTGAAAATGATCGACCGAGATGTTTCTAAGCGCCGAAGACGACGATCGAAACGCGGCAAGAGCGCTCTCGGCGTCGGTTTCGGCGATCGTCCCGACCAGATGAAAAACGCGGCGAATTGCCTCGGTTTTAACGGAACCGTCCGAAGCGCCGTTCAATTTGACGGCGGACATCTGGGCAAAGAATTTCGGCGTCGCCCGCAAAAAAGCGATGACAACCGCATTTCCCTGCGGAGCCATCAGGCCAAGCACACGACGCCAATCTTCAAATAGCGATCCTTCGTGGCGGAGCAGTTCGCCGCCGGCCGAGATGAAATGCAGCGTTATGCTGCCGCCGTGTTCCAGCATTTCTGAGGAAGCCTCGGCCAGCAGAACGGCGTTCTCTCGGGACAGGCCTTTTAAGGCTGACGGGATGCCTGTCCACAGGTCGGCAGCCATTCCGCCGGTGCGGTTTGCGAACCGTGCCGCAAGCCGGATGACCGCGTCCGACACCTGTTTATCAACTCGGGAAGCGTCCGCATCGGCGGGAAACTGCCTCAGCGTTGCCGCCACAGGCGACGTGCTTTTTATAAAATCGGAACTGTGCCGGGCGGAGCGGTTCGCTATGTCCAGAGCGAGCTTTAGAATATCGGTCAAAAGATCGGCGTCATCGACCTCGGCGGCCAATGCGGGTATCAGCGAATATGTTTCGAGCGCGGTCGAACTGGACAGGACAAGCTGACGCGTGCAGATCTGGAACGCCAGTTTACGGGCCATCGGCGGCAGCGGTTTGAGAGAGCCAACTCCTTCGGTGAAGAACCGCGAGCCAAGCTCTGCCTTTCCCATGGCGAGTTTTCGCCCGAGTTCTCCCCACAGGCGAAGGTCCTCGGCGGAAAGTAACCGCGAGGCTTTCGGGACCGCCTCGACAAAATCGCGGCTGACGCGAAGGCTGACACCGGCCAACGCGGCACTTACATCCAGAGCCGCCCGCCGTTTGTCCGCCGGAAGCTGTGAAAGCCGTTTTGCAAGGCCTGTAAGTGTGTTCCTAGATCCCTCTTCGGTCGTGTTTTCCGCCACAATTACAGTTTAATTGGCGAAACCGCCTTTAACAAACCTGATCCGAGAAACCCGGCCAAATGTCTATTCAAATGAAAGCTCGGCAAGGAACGGGAATGTGTCCGGTGTGACGGAAGAGAGGGCGAGGCGGCCCGGAGCCTGGCCGTCGTGATAGATAAAGATATGAAAACAGGCGTTCACGCCGTATTCTATCAGAGCGTCCAGCCTGCCCTCGCGTTCCATTGCGGCGAGTTTCTGCATCAGGTAATTCTGCTCCTCAATGGTCATGTGCTTGCGCGCAAGGTCAAAAGCGCAGCCCGACGTGTGCGGCGGCAGCGAACCTTCGCCGCGCACCTTAAAGGAGTTTGCGTTGCCCTGATTGAGCAAGATCTGATAATCCATCGAACGCGTCAGTGACGTAACGCGAAGCGGGCGGCCAAACCGCTGATGATAATGGTCAGCAAGCTCTTTCAGGATCGGCCTGGCGCGCGGCTGGAACATCCTCAACAGACGCCGCCGCATCTGTTTACGGTCGGCGGCATTTCCGAGGTCGAATCTTTGTCCGGCAAAGTTGTCCGCAAGGCGTTTCAGCGTGTCGTATTTCGGATGCCCCGGCACTATTTCCGGCGTTCCGTCCTTAAAACTGAAGGACTGGAACGGCCTGTCCTGTGCCGATCCGCCAACGTCCAGATAGAAGCTTTCGGTCGCCATCGGCATCTCGATCAGCTCGCCGCTCATGCGTTTCTCGGCCAGGTCGGCAAAATCCATCGGCTGTCTGTAACCGGTGCTGTTCATTTGCGCCAGTTTTCGTTTTTGCTTGATCACGCCGTCGCCGAAAAGTTCGTCAGGGACATTCAGGTCAGGATGCTTGATGCCTGTCGGGCCGTTGCGCGGCTCCATTGCCTTTCGCTGACGGTCTGCCAGAAATTCGGCCGAGACGTTCAATTCCATCTCCTCGTCCACCGCCGAGGCGACCGTGACGTCAGAAACGTCTGAGGCGACAAGCTCTGTTTCGGCGACCTCCCATGACGAAATAAGGTCGTCAAGGTCGTTCTCATCCTCGCCGCCCAGCGGGTCGATCACACGCGTCGGGATAACGGCCGAGGCCGTCGTTCTGGGCTTTCCGCCCGGGCCTGATGTCGAAGGATCATCCATCCGTGAAACGATGAAATACGCCAGTCCGCCAAGCAGCAGTATCGCCAGTGTCATTATCACCGAGGCAATGACGACAAGCGGCGGGCCGTCTTCATTTCCCGCTGCGGGTGACGGCCACGCTGTCGGGGCCGCCGGAGTTATCGGCTTTTGCGGATGTTCTGTGGGAATGGATGATGGAAATGCGTTCTGATATGGATCAGACCGCCGCTCGTCGCCAATGCTGACCTCGATCTCTGTTGTGCTTCCGATGGTGACGCGGTCGCCGTTCCTTAAGGGACGCGGCCGTCCCTGTATCTGTTCACCGTTCAGAAAGGTGCCGTTGGTTGAGTTCTCATCGGCGACCCAAAGTTCGTCGTTATCGATAAAGAACGTCGTGTTGACACGCGACAACCCATCGTCGCTCCAGGCTATGTCTGCCTGATCGGAGCGCCCTATCGAAAGTTCGCCTATGACCTCTACCGACCTTGATTCGTAGGGTCCGCGGATGTGCAGCGTGACGTTCACGGCCGTTCAGTGATGGTGGTCTTCCTCGGACACTTCCTTAAGTTTTGAAAGGTCCAGCAAACGGGAAAATTCGTCAAAATGGAACATCGAATCATCCTTGCAGTGTTCGCAAAAGAAGGTCACGTCCTCGCCCAGGTACATATCCTTCAGATGATAAGCAATAAAACATCCATAGCAACGCTGAATGCGTTTACCAAATTGTCCCAGTACTTCCTCGGTGTGCGCGGTTTCCATAAAAAAAGATCACGAAAAGTTTAACATATCGGTGCCGCTCGACGGCGAAGGCGCGTATATGTCAGATGCGGAAATGGCTATGCCGCACACCGTTACACCTCACTTAAAATGACGATCTCCGCCCTGCGTTTTGCATCATCCAGAAACGCTTCGATGGCGGCGGCCACGCGGTCCTCGGTAAGTATATCGCGTATCTCGCCTCGCTTTTCGTCCAATGTCGGCAGCAGGACGCCGGGATGTTTTGAGCGAAATTCGGGGACGAAAATGTCCTGATAATAAAGCTCTTCGTCCTCAGGCGTCACAACAATAAAGGAACGAAAACGGAAATCCAGATATTTATTGATGGCGACCCTGCGCTCTATTATTTTCTCGAAATTATCATCACGGACGGACTGAAACCCGACGATCCGCAGCCGGTTCTCAAATTCCGACGTGGACGGAAAATATGACAGCAGTTTTGCGATCTCATCCGCGACCTCTTTTTCTGTCGGCGGATTGGCGGGCAAGCGCTCGGCTTCAAGAGCAAAAAGCCGCTGGTCTATCAGCAGACGCAGGGCGCGATTTAGATCATCGGAACCGGGCGGCGTGATCGGCGTTCCGGGCTGCATGGCAAGCTGCCATTTCAGGTCCGAAAGTGTTATCAACTCCGTTTTTACGCCGTCATTTACGGTCGCAACGACCTTATCAACCGTTTCCTGGGCGCTCACCGCCATCGAAAAGGCCGCAAACGCCCATAATATCGTGATCAGCCCTATATTTTGCCTGTATTGCCTAAAAAACATCGCTTTTCTGATTTTTGCGTCTATCATCGGGCTAGTCAACCTCTGAAACAATGTAAAAAGATTGACAAACAAAAGAAAACATTCTTTAATACTTGTAGCAGCCGTGTATTCTCTACACGGCAAAGGTCGCATCGCTCTCCGTCAGCATTTCCGCCAAACTCTCGACCTTGAGCAAAAAGCTGTAAAATGCCCGTTTCCCGATCAGAAAACCCCATGCCTGACCCAGGCGTCCATTCCCTTGGACACACAGAGGCATCGGCCGAATTGAGGTTTATCTCAGACCTTGGCCGCAGCCTCCTCTTCACCGTCCATCCAAAAAAGGTCGCCTCCAGAGTGGCGGATGCCATCAGGGCCGGCGTCGATGCGGACGCATGCCTTTTTGTTGCCGAACTGGAGAACATCGGCATAGTCAACTGCGCCTTTGACCGAAAAGGTGAACTGATGACCAATTTTTTGAACCGTAAGCGATTCGAGAAATGGCTTGACCTGCTTCCGCCGCAAATAGGATATGTCGAGGATGATGAGACGGAATTTCTGCTTCAGGACGGTTCTCACAAAATGGAATATATCTCGCCGATACATATAAACGGTGAGATACGCGGGGCGATAGCGGTCGGATTTACCGAAAAGATAGATCTTAACGAAGTAAAGGCGAGGTTGATAGACGCTGCGACGCAGATGGCGGCGATGAGCGTAAATCTTTCGGCTCATTACGAAGCGGCGATAAACAACTCGATCAACCGTGCAAAAGAGGAACACCGCAGATTTACCGAAGCGGTTCTGGATGCCCTGCCGCTGTCGCTTTATGTTGTTGATCGCGATTACCGCATCGTCACGTGGAACCGTCACCGCGAGATCGGGACACAGGGCATTCCGCGCGATTCGGTCATCGGGCGCAACGTTTTCAACGTTCTGGCCAGATATCCGCAGGGGCGTGTCCGCGAGGAATTTGAAAGGGTATTTCAAAGCGGAGAGATAGAACGGATAGAACAGCAGACGATCGCGGCGGACGGTTCGACAAAGCACTGGGTCGTAACCAAGGTGCCGATGAAAAATCCCGACACGGGTGAGGTGACACACGTTATCACTGTCGGTGAGGACGTAACGATCCGTGTGGAGGCGATACACGGCGTTGCCAGAGCGGAAAAGCTGGCGGCGGTCGGAAGGCTTGCGGCCGGTGTCGTGCATGAGATAAACAATCCGCTGGCTACGATCTCGGCCTGCGCCGAGGCGCTCGAACAAAGAGTTGACGAGGGAGCGTTTGAAAATTCGGATGCATTGGACGACCTGACCGAATATCTTGGGCTGATAAAGAGCGAGGCTTTCAGATGCAAATCCATAACGACGGGACTGCTTGATTTCAGCCGTATAAGAACGGGCGACCGCAACCCGATAGACGTTGCCGACATACTTCGTTCATCGGCAAAGCTGATCTCACACCAAAAACGGGGCGAGTTCGTGGACATCAGGGTCGAGGCCGGCGACGACCTGCCGATGGTCAAGGCGGACGGCGGACAGATACAGCAGGCGATCATCGCCCTGGCAACGAACGCGATCGATGCGATGCCGGACGGCGGCACGCTTACCTTCACGGCAAAGGCAAAGCATGGCCGCGTCGCCGTTGAAGTTTCAGACACCGGCATCGGCATCGGCGCCGAGGATATGTCGAAGATCTTCGAACCGTTCTTCACCACAAAAGAGGTCGGGAAAGGCACAGGGCTGGGACTTGCGGTGTGTTACGGCATCATCACCGACCACGGCGGACGCGTAAGCGTAAGATCGAACCTCGGCAAGGGAACTACATTTACCATCTTTCTTCCGGCAGTGGAAAGATAGATCACCAGGCGGCGCGGACGATGGATACGGCCGTGCCAAATGACCTCACAAAAACGCTATGGCAAAGTTACTGATAGTTGATGACGAGAAAAATCTCCGGCTTGTCATCGAAAAGGAGATGAGCAGGCACGGCCACGACGCCACCACCGCCGCCGACGGCGAGGTTGCGTGGGAAATGCTCGAAGCAGCGGATTATGACGTTCTCCTGTGCGACATAAACATGCCTCGTCTGGACGGAATGGGCCTGCTGAAACGCATCAAGGAAAAAGCCGCCAATCAGCCGGAGATAATCATGCTGACCGGCCAGGGAACCGTCGAAACGGCCATTACGGCGATGAAGCTCGGAGCCTATGATTACCTGACAAAACCCTATCGGATAGCCGAACTTACGGCTCTGGTAAAACAGGCGGCGGAAAAGAAACAGCTCAGAACGGACAACGTCCGGCTCAAGGCCCAGATCGAGCGTTCAAAAGGCTCAACGCCGGACATCGTTGCCGAATCGCCGCAGATGAAAGAGGTTTTGAGGCTGGTGCGGCGCGTTGCGCCGTCAGATACGTCAGTGCTGATAACGGGCGAATCGGGAACCGGCAAGGAATTGGTGGCACAGGCGATACATCGGCTTAGCTCGCGGGCGGACAAGCCTTTTATCGACCTGAACTGTGCCGCGTTGCAGGACACTCTGCTCGAATCGGAACTTTTTGGTTACGAAGCCGGAGCTTTCTCAGGCGCTCGGACGCGAAAGCTCGGACTTTTTGAGCTTGCTGACGGCGGTACGCTTTTTCTGGATGAGATAATGGAGATGCCCGCCCAACTTCAGTCAAAACTGCTGCGGGCGCTTGAAACGCGTTCTTTCTTTCGCGTTGGCGGTGTGAAAAAGGTCGATGTCGATGTCAGGCTGGTCGCGGCGACCAATCGCGATCCGCATCACGCCGTTGCCGAGGGCATCTTCCGTTCGGACCTGTTGTATCGCGTAAACAGTTTTGAGATAAGCATTGCCCCCTTGCGCGAAAGGCGTGAGGATATCGAACCGTTAGCACAGCATCTTTTGCAAAAGGTCGCCGGGCTGAACGCCCCTATCCTGACGCAGCCGGTCATTGAGGCTTTGTCGCAGTTTTCGTGGACGGGAAATGTCAGGCAGCTTCGCAACTGTCTGGAAAGGGCGACGCTGCTTGCCGACAACGGCCGCATCACGGTCAAGGAATTGCCGCCGGAGATAGTTCACAAAACGGAAAATTCGGGTTCATCGGTCAGTTTTGGCACGAACGACCCGAACAGCGTTCGCGGTTTTCACAACGCTTCGCCGGTCAACCTGCGCGATTCCGAAAAACAGCAGATCATAAACGCCCTTGAGCGAACCGGCTGGCATCGCGGAAAGACCGCAGAATTGCTAGGCATCTCACCGTCAACGCTTTACAGACGGCTCAGGGAATACGATCTGGAAACCCGCTGACGCGGATCAGATCATCGACAATGAAAAGAGGAGGCATCGGAAAAATGCCTCCTCATTTTTTAGTGGCCGGACGCCGCGGACGACCGGCCAGTATTTGTTAAAGGCTACTTTTTACAGAAACCTTCGCTCCCTTTTGTTACAACGACGCAGTCCTTTTCTTTTTCAAAGCCTTTCATTCCGGTCTCTTCGCCGGTCGCGGCCTTGACGGTCTCGGTCTTGCCGTCGCGTGTGAATTCGATCGTGTCGCCCTTGGCCGTGCCCTCGTAAGTCTTTGGGCCGTCAAGGTTTGCGATCTCGACCGAGTATTTGCCGTCCTTTTTGGTGATGTTCAGGTATGTGCCTTCCGGCCCGTTCCAACGAGCTGCGAGCTTGTCGGCGTTTCCGGTTTCCGCTTTTCCGTCGTCCGCTTTATCGGTCTTTGGTGATGCATCGGGCGACGCCTCAGGCGACCCCGATGGTGATACGGCCGGTGAAGGTGAATCGACAGGTTTATTGTCCGTCTTTTCCGGTGTGGAAGGTTCACACGCCGCCGCAACACAGATCACAGCCGCAAGGGCTGATAACATCAATGATCTTCTCATTTTATTTACCTCAAATTTCATTCATTACCGCCGCTTTTCGGGCTGGCGGGTTGAACGCTGTCAAATATCGACAGCCGAGGCGTGGATCATTATCCACGACGCCGAAAATGACACAAAACAACGTCTTTCACGAGAGCTTAAACAGGCGCGGTTGTGCTTTGGCATGCGGCAAAAGTGCCGCTTCCGTCTAAACTGCCCGCTTCTGGCTCTCCGTTGTCAGCATAAGATCCGGTCGCGACGGTAAGAACGGACGGCCTGCGGTAATCTTGCAGAAAAAAATGAAATTATTTTTGCGGTTCAGTTGGTATCGGTGTTGCCTGCCACGCAGCGGCCTGCCAACGGCCTTTTTGCTTGATAAACGTTCCGGTGTTGTAGAATTTCACGGTTTGAGACGGGGAATTTGTCCGGTTTGTTGTTCCAACAAGGCGAAACGAAACAATAGCCGTATTGCCATATTGGCGGATGATAATATCCTCGGCTGAATAAGCCATCTTGGGATCATCAGGTTTGGGCTGCGGAGCAGAGCGGACGCTTTTCATTATTTCTGCCTTGTTCGTTCGCTGGCCGGAGCCGCGTGTGTAGATAAGGTCTTCGGCCCAAAAGCGGTCGTGAATGTCGGCGTCGTTCCTTCCGGCTCCGTCCAGAAATTCATTTAATAAGGCGGTCAGGGCGGCACTGTCCTTTGCAGATTGGGCATTGGCAGCAGACGCCAAAAGCAATATCAAAAGCAAGGGCAGTATTTTTATCAACGGTTTCATATTCTTTCTCCGACAGACAATTATTTTCAGGCGGATAAATATACCACAGTTTTCATTTATGGCGGATTCTGCGTTTTACAGTGAAAAATGGTTTAATTCTATCTATGGAACGGACACCCGACGCAGAAGGCCAAACGGAAGGATCGGGTCAGATATTTCTTTATCTGATCTGGATCACGGCTCTGGTCGCCACTATCGGCAGCCTGTTTTTCAGCGAGGTGATGGAGCTGCCGCCGTGTGTCCTGTGCTGGTATCAGCGGATAGCGATGTACCCGCTTGTGGCAATTGTCGCGGTGGCGATAATTACGCGTGACCGATGGTGGAAGATGTATGTTCTGCCGTTTTCGATCACCGGGTTGGCCGTAGCCGTGTATCACAATTTGCTTTACTATCACATTATCCCTGAGAGCATAACGCCCTGCACAGAAGGCGTTTCGTGTACGTCGGTACAGCTTGAATGGCTTGGGTTTATAACCATTCCGCTGATGTCGCTGACGGCGTTTATAATTATAAACATTCTGGCTTTGATACATCGTTCTAAATAGAAAAACTTATGAAAAAGGAAGTAAAAACCCTTGTCGCGCTTGGCCTCGTGG
The DNA here is from genome assembly GCA_019639175.1 of Acidobacteriota bacterium. Taxonomy (GTDB): domain Bacteria; phylum Acidobacteriota; class Blastocatellia; order Pyrinomonadales; family Pyrinomonadaceae; genus OLB17. The sequence goes on from JAHBSK010000001.1 coordinate 71,742, forward strand.
TATTGGTCATTGCGGTGATAGCAACCATGCTCTATCGCCAATCCAACCAGCCCGTCGTGACCGTAACGAAAGACGAGGTCAGCGAAGCGCTGATCCGTCCGGATAGCCCGACGCTCGGGCCGGCGGATGCAAAGGTCACTATCGTTGAATTTCTCGACCCCGAATGTGAATCGTGTGCAGCGTTTGCCCCGATAGTTAAAAGGGCTATGAATGAATTTGATGGCAGAGTTCGTCTGGTCATACGTTATATGCCTCTGCATAAAAATGCCCGGCTTGCGGTCGCCTACACCGAGGCCGCCGGCGAACAGGGAAAATATTGGGAAATGCAGGAAAAGCTTTTTCAGAATCAGCCGCAATGGGGCGAGATACACGGCCACGGCCCTCAGCCCGTGCGTCCCGAACCGCAGGTGCTTTTTGACAAATGGGCGGGCGAACTTGGCCTGAACGTAGAACAGCTAAAGGCCTCAGCCGCCGAAAAGCGCCACATCGAAAAAGCCGACCGCGACCTCGCGGATGGCCGTTCGCTCGGCGTCCGAGCAACTCCGACCATCTTCGTCAACGGCCGCCGCCTGATGCGCCTCAACGAAAACGACCTGCGAAGCATGATCAGCCTCGAATTGAATAAATAACCGTTCTTTAAAAAGCAAAAGTGCGGTTTTTTTGGTAAACCGCACTTGGAAGGTACTGCTTTGGGTGGTTAATAAGGACAGGTATTTCAGGACATGTCGCGGACGGTGTCCGGACGAGCCTTTGGGGGATAATAGAAGGGTCCCGACGTTTTAAAGCTATCGGTATCAAAATTTCTCCGTGCTCCGCATTCGAGACATGCACGGTAGGAGACCTTTCTGCCTCCGTTTTGGGTGAACGGACGGCTAAGACGCTTGTGCCAGCAGCCGAAAAGCTTGCCGGCCAATCCGATCTTTGTGCCTAATGAAGCCTCTGACTCAGCGGTCTTGGCCCCTATCATCACTGTTTGATCCATTACATCCTGCATAATTGCTTACCTCCATTGCATTCCATCTTGAATGCGAACGTCTCAGTTTAAAGAACGTGACACGGGGAAAGTTTTGCACCTATATTGATGAAAAATAACCCTCGTGGGTTTGCCGCCGGTTTGACTATCCATTCCTGCTGCTTTCTCTAACGCGTAAAATTTGGGTAGAATCATCTCAAACAACTGACTCAAGGAGATATTTTGATGGCCCATCGTTTCTTAAAATGCGCTCTTTTTTCATTGCTATTTTGCTTTGTCGCCCTGCCGGCACGCGGTTGGGACGATGTCGGACATAAGATAACCGGCTATATCGCATGGCAAAGAATGTCTCCTGCCGCCCGCGAAGAGGTCATCAGGATACTTCGCAAGGCACCGGAAGATTCTCATCTGTCGGCATTCTATATGGCTTACGGGCCGCAGTCTGACGATGTCCGCAAGCGTGAGTATTTCACAATGATGCCGACCTGGGCAGATATTATCCGCGACCGTGATTTTCCTGTCAGGCAGAAAAAATACCACCGTTCAAACTGGCATTATTCGGACACTTTCTGGCGGCAGGTGAACGGCAAGGCTGAGATAATCACCGACAAAGAACCGGGCGGCCAGGGTCTTGTTAAACTGGTGGAATTTGACAAGGTGCTTCGCGATGCTTCGGTCGCCGATCCTGAAAAGGCGCTGGCGATAGCATGGTTCATGCACATCGGCGGCGACCTGCACCAGCCGCTGCACACTTCAGGAAGACATACCGACCGTGAACCGAACGGCGATCAGGGCGGCAATCTTTTTCTGCTTGAACCGGACGGCCCGCCGACCGGAGAATATCGCTACACCCTGCATTGGTTCTGGGATTCGATAGTAGGGCGCAATATACCGTTCAATGACGCTCGGAGCGAACAGGATTATCTTGATCATGTGGTGCGGTCAATGACGCATAGATACACATTTGAAAGCGTAAAGGATGACCTAAAGCTTGGCGATTATCCTGCCTGGCGTCAGGAATCATTTGAACTGGCTGTTTCTGATGTGTTTTCAAGTGATCTTGCCCGATTCAAGGAACCTTCGGATGAATATCGCCGCAACGCTTACCGCGTTTCAGAACGCCGCCTCGTCATAGCCGGTTACAGACTGGGCGAAACGCTCGAACAAATATTTGGCAAAAAATAGGCCGAGCGGTTTTTCTGCCGAAGGCAGGCAAATAGATAATGACACCTAACGATATAAAAAATTATTACATAGGCCGAGAGGAAGATATTATCGACAGCATCCGTAGGCTGGTCGATGTCGAATCGCCGTCCGGTGACGAAGAGGCGAATAAACATGTCGTCGATATGGCCGAAGAAATGTTTGCGGTAACCGGCGTTTCCGGGAGCGTCGAACGCATAAAGGCTGCGGGCTATGGTGAGCATCTTTTGATAACTGCGTTTCCCGGCGACGCTAAACCCGTCTTGCTGCTGGGGCATTTGGACACGGTTCACCCGATCGGCACAAAGGAACAACTGCGGACCGAAATAAAGGAAGGCAGATTTTACGGCTGCGGCATTTTTGATATGAAGGCAAATGTCGTGTTGATGATAGAGGCATTGCGTTTCTTTCACCAAAACGGCGTCACGCCTGCACGTCCGATAAATATTCTGCTTTCGTGTGACGAAGAGGTCGGCAGCAAAACTGGCCGCGAATTTGTAGAACGCGAGGCTGCCATTGCCGCTCATTGCTTTGTCTTTGAACCGTCGGCGGCGGGACGTGTCAAGACAGGCCGCAAGGGAACGGGAATGTACACGGTCCGGGCGCACGGCGTTCCTGCACACGCGGGGCTGGAGCCGGAAAAAGGCGCGAGCGCCATATTGGAGCTTTCGCGTCAGATAGAGCGGCTTCATTCGCTGAACGACGTCTCGGTCGGCACGACCGTGAACGTCTGTACGGCAAGCGGCGGAACGACGACGAATGTAATTCCCGAACACGCCGAATGCACCGTGGACGTGCGCTTTTCAACAATGGCCGAGGCCGAGCGGATCGACAGCCTTATAAATTCCCTGAAACCGATAGACGAACGCGTTTCGCTCGAAATAACCGGCGGCATAAACCGTCCGCCGATGGAGCGGACCGACGCCGTTATCGCTCTTTATGAAAAAGCACGAGATATAGCCGCATCGCTCGACTACGACCTCGGCGAGACGCAGGTCGGCGGCGCCTCTGACGGGAATTTCGTCGGAGCTTTGGGCATTCCCGTCCTCGATGGCCTCGGCATAGCCGGCGACGGCGCTCACACCCTGCATGAGCATATTCTGGTGAGCGCTATTGCGGATCGTGCAGCGTTAATTACTTTATTGCTAAACAATGTATGACCGAAAATGATGATTTAAAATATGCCTGTTGTTTCTGTAAAGATACTGTATCTGCTGATGAAAGATCTCATGAACTCGACCCATGCGCTCTTTTATTGATCGGACATTTTGACAGGTCTAATAACCAACAAAAGGAACAACAGTTCTTTTGTCACTTCATATGTTTTAGAGAATTAGTGAACGATGATGGACTTCTATATATAGCCGAACCGGGTTTTCCTACCGTGAGTGAGGTTATCGAAGATTACTCTGAAGAATAGTACAAAACCTCAAATTTGAAATTTCAGATTTGAAAATTTCTGCATCTAAAAATGAAAGATTGGATCGCATTGAATATGACGCCTGGTGTCGGGCCGCGAGCGGCGACGAAGCTGCTTGAGCGGTTCGGGTCTGCTGATGCGGTCTTTCAGGCGAGGCGGGTGGAGCTTGAAAATCTGCGGATCAGGCCGGAGACGATAGAGAGTCTGATGAAGCGCGAGTTCGAGGCAAAGGCCGGTGAGGAACTTGAGCGTGTAAAAGAGCTTGGCGGCGACATACTCGTGCTTGATGACGGCAGCTATCCGACGTATTTGCGGGAGATCGCCGATCCGCCGATAACGCTGTATGTTCGGGGCGAATGGCAAGCGTGTTTTGATCAGCCGTGCGTGGCGGTGATAGGTTCGCGTATGTGTTCTACCTACGGAAAGAACGCGGCTGAGATGCTTGCCCGTGACCTGGCTTCAAGAGGCATTTGCGTTGTTTCGGGCCTGGCGCGCGGCATAGACACGGCGGCGCATCGCGGCGCGATGAGCGGCGGCGGACGCACCGTTGCCGTCCTCGGCACGGGGCTGGACAGCATCTATCCCAAAGAAAATGAAAAGCTCGTTGAAGAGATCATCGCGTCGGGCGGAGCCGTCGTCACACAGTTCCCGCTCGGCACGCCGCCGTTAAAGGACAACTTTCCGTACAGGAACCGAATCATAAGCGGGCTTAGTTTAGGTGTGCTGATCGTGGAGGCGTCAGAGCGGAGCGGTTCGCTGATAACGGCACGGCTTGCCGCCGAACAGGGCCGCGAGGTGATGGCTGTTCCGGGAAATATCACGTCAGGAAAATCATACGGAACGAACTATCTGATAAAGGCAGGAGCAAAGCTCGTTCAGCAATGGCAGGATGTTGTCGCAGAACTGCCCGAAGATGTTGTGACATCGCTTTTGCCGCCTAAGACGGACGAAGATGCGGATGAAAAGAACGGCCAGCCTCAGTTGGAACCTGCGGCAATGAACGCAAATGAAAGAAAGATATGGGCAAATCTTACAGCGGATGAACCAACGCACATTGACATCCTTTTAGAAAAGACCGGCCTTTCATTCGGCGACCTGAACGCGGCGTTAGTAACCATGGATCTGGCCGATCTGATAAGGGTTTTGCCGGGGAAAAATTACGCAAGGCGTTTATAAGGAATTTCATGTCAGAATTTGTTCAAATAACACGATTTCCCAAACATCGTGACGTTGATTTTTACCGAATGGCGGAACGAATGTATGAAGGTATCTGGAATAACCTTCTTCCGCAACAGGTCCTGAGCAACGGGCTGTCCAACAGGATAGAAACAAATGTTATTACTCCGCCGGATGTTCCTGTCCCTGATTGTCTGACCTGCGGGGCATGTTGTCAGGGGCTGATATGTGTCGGGGTCAGGCCTGCGGACAATGTCGATCCGTCGCTATATTGGGACGTAACAACTGAGGCGGCAGAGGGTGAAATTGTCGTTGATCGGTATTTGCGGCGTGACAGTGAGACACTGGCCTGCATAGCTCTCGAAGGCAACATCGGCGAACGCGTCAACTGTACCGTTTACGAAACGCGTCCCAAAATGTGCCATCACTTTGACGCCGGAAGCGATCGCTGCCATGCCATCCGCCGGGCATTTGGGATCGAACCATTTTTAACAATGTCTGAAATGCTTGAAGCCAATGAAAAGCTCGCGGCACAGTCTCAGGGAGAAGATCTTTCCGACACCATAAGAAATGCCGAGATAAAAGAGGATGAAGAAAAGAACCGCCTTACGGTCACGGCTTTGATGATGGATGGCACTTTCCGGGAGGTACACTCTTACGACCCCGAAGAAGAAGTGTGGATGCAGTTCGAGTTTGACGGACTTCGTTTAAGTGAATTGGATCAAAAGATCAGATCAAAACGGGTTTCGCCGCAAAAGGGCTTGACACGTTATTTATAATTTACTTCCGGCATGACATCATCTTTGCCGGGGCACAAGTGCCATACGGCCGGATTGACACCAAGCCTTTGAGGTGTTAGAAGTCAGTATGTCAGAGCGTTTTTTGGCGCATCTGACTATTTTTTTCAAATGGGCAAGAATTTAGTAATAGTAGAATCGCCTGCAAAGGCAAAGACCATCAATAAATATTTAAGCCGAAGATGTGCGACCAAAGCGTGAAAAAAGCACCCGGATTTCAAACATTCACCATATCTTTACTAAATTGCATATCGAATTATGTCGAAGAATCTGTTAATAGTTGAAAGCCCGGCAAAAGCGAAGACGATCGAGAAGATACTTGGAAAGGATTTTCAAGTGAATAGTTGCTATGGCCATATCCGCGACCTGGAAAAAGCCGGCATGGGCGTCGATATCGAAGATGGTTTTCAACCACATTATGTTGTTCCTGATGACAAGAAAAAAGTCGTCAGTGAACTTAGATCGCTCGCAAAAAGATCCGATGAAATTTGGCTCGCAACTGACGAAGACCGTGAGGGTGAAGCAATAAGCTGGCATCTGTGTGAGGTGCTGGGCCTCGACCCCGTGAGGACCAAACGGATCGTTTTTCATGAGATCACGAAACCTGCGATCAAAGCGGCGGTGGAAAATCCTCGCACGGTGAATATGAACCTCGTAATGGCACAGCAGGCGCGTCGGGTGCTGGATCGAATAGTCGGTTTTGAATTAAGTCCGGTACTCTGGCGCAAGATCAGTACGAGCAATAAAAACTTAAGCGCCGGTCGTGTACAGAGTGTTGCCGTCCGCCTGATTGCCGACCGCGAACGCGAGATCAACGCCTTTAAGCCGGAAAGTCATTTCAAAATTGAAGGCTTATTTTTTGCCGACGACATAACGGGAAAGCAGGTAACATTTAAAGCCGAAGGCAGGAAACAGGACAGTGCAGAAGACGCGGAAACGTTTTTGAAAGGTTGTGTCGGTGCTGCATATAAGGTCATTGATGTTCGGGTAAAGCCCGGCAAACGTTCGCCGGCTCCGCCATTCACCACATCGACGCTACAGCAGGAAGCATCAAGAAAGCTTGGCTATGGCGTGGCAAGAACGATGCAGATCGCCCAGAAGCTATACGAAAACGGCCATATTACCTATATGCGTACTGACAGCGTAAGCCTGAGTTCTACCGCATTGGAGGAGATCAAGCAGACAGTGAGCGGCCTTTACGGCGACAAATATCATCAGTTTCGCAAATTCAAAAACAAGAACGAATCAGCACAGGAAGCTCACGAAGCCATTCGCCCTACCTACACAAGCAAGCCCTCGATCCCGGAAGAAGAGTGGCAAAGATTATACGAACTGATCTGGAAGCGAACCATGGCCTCGCAAATGGCTGATGCTGAGTTAGAAAAAACAACCGTCAAGATAGAGATCTCGACAAATAAAGAAGAGCTGACAGCTTCGGGCGAGGTTTTGAAATTTGACGGATTTTTGAAGGTCTATCAGGAAGATAAAGACGAAGATGACGTAGAAGAATCATCCGAAGGGCTGTTGCCGCCGGTATCGGTCGGACAGACACTGCCGCTGTCTGAACTCAGAGCGACCGAACGTTTCAGCCGTGCTCAGCCGCGATACACAGAAGCCTCGCTGGTAAAAAAATTAGAAGATCTCGGCATCGGGCGCCCGTCCACCTATGCACCGACCATTTCTACTATCCAGAAACGGGAATACGTCGAAAAAAGAGATAAAGACGGCACACCGAGAGCTTACCGGATATTGGTATTAAAGGACGACGTCATCAATCAGAAAGAAGCCTCTGAGAACACCGGTGCAGAAAAGTCAAAAATGTTCCCGACCGATCTCGGGCTTGTAGTGACCGATTTTCTGAAACAGTATTTTGACGTCATTATGGATTACGGCTTTACGGCCAAGATCGAGAAAGAGTTCGACGATGTAGCCGATGGCAGATTAAAGTGGAACCAAATGCTCGAAAAGTTTTACGGCCCTTTCAAAAAAGACGTCGATAATACGATCGAGAACGCAGAGCGTGTAAAAGGCGAACGGGTACTTGGCGTTGATCCGGAAAGCGGCAAACCGGTGGTTGCCCGCATGGCTCGTTACGGCCCAATTATCCAGATCGGAAGCTCAGCAGAAGAGGAAAAACCGAGATTTGCAAAAATCCCGACCGGACAAAGCATTGAAACAATAACCTTTGAAGAAGCATTGACGTTGTTCAAATTACAATCTTCGATGGGAAGTTATGACGGCAAAGAACTGTCCGTCAGCGTCGGCAGGTTTGGGCCATACGTAAAATGGGGCGATGAATTTATCTCGATCCCGCGCGGTACCGATCTATCAACTGTTGACACAGAAAAAGCGATCGAGTACATAAAAGCTAAACAGGAGGCAGACGCTCCGGTTGGTGAATATGACGGTAAACCGATCACAAAAGGAACCGGGCGTTTCGGACCTTTTATAAAATGGGACGGGTTATTTATCAACGTGCCGCGCCGGTATGATTTCCAAAGCCTGACCCAAGCCGAGATGAATGAACTTATCGAGGCAAAGGTAACCAAAGAGGCAAACCGCTACATACAACGTTGGGATGATGAAAAGATCACATTGGAGAATGCTCGATGGGGTCCTGTCATAAAATTCGGCAAAAAGATCATTCCAATTCCAAAAAATGCCGATGGCAAGCGTCCAACAGCGGATGAAGCAGCCGCTCTAACGCTCGATCAGGTAAAAAAACTTATAGAGGCCGAAGTGCCTGATGCATTTACAAAGAAGACAAAGACATCAGTAAAAAAGGCACCTACTAAGAAAGCTGTAAAGAAGAAAGCCTGATCATCACTAGATGCACGGACGCTTTTGCTATTGCAAAAATGAGGAGTGTGATTATAAAATCACAGGCGTAACTCCTGAAGAGGCAGCAAATAAGAAATGACCGCCAATTCGGGCGGGACAGCACCCGATGAACGAAAATATCGAGTTTCTACAGGCTTTTCTAAAAAATCCCGGCACGGTCGGTTCCATCACGCCAAGCTCGCCGGAGCTTGCCCAGCGGATGCTGAACGGCATTGAGCCGGGGCCTGATGATGTTGTCGTTGAACTCGGGGTCGGGACAGGAGCCATCACCAAATATCTTCAGCAGATAGTGCCTGATGAAAGCTCATACCTCGGGATCGAGCTGGACGGCGGCCTTGTGCGTTCGCTGCGAAAGAATTTTCCCGATATGAAGATAGTTCGCGGAAACGCGATGGACGCCCGGGCCATTCACAAACGAACCGGATTTGGAAAGGTCAGCTACGTTATCTGCTGTCTGCCTTTTGTCTCGCTGCCAAATGAGGTCGGAGAAAAGATCCTGCTCGAGGTGGACAAATTCATGCAGCAGGGCTGTACGTTCCGCACGTTTCAATACGCCCACGGTTATTATTTTCCGTCCGCCATAAAACTTCGCGAATTTATGCGAAACCGCTACGGCAAATCAAAACGCAGCCCGCTTATCGTAAAGAACGTCCCGCCGGCATACACGCTCACCTGGTCAACGCTTTAACGGCCGCTTTTCATTACAGCGACAGTTCCATATACAAAACGCCACTGTGCGGATTTTCATAATACGGTTCGATCTCTCTAAAGCCATATTCGTAATAGAGCTTTACTGCGGCGGCCATCTTTGGCGGATATGTGTCCAGCCGCATCGCCATGTAGCCGATCTCGCGGGCATCGGATATTAGCCGCTCTATCAGCTTTCTGCCCAGCCCCGAACCGCGAGCCTCAGAACGCAGATAAAGCCGTTTCATCTCACATATATTATCTTCCAGCGGCCGCAGGCCGACGCAGCCGACAGGCTCGCCGTCAAGATAAGCCAGATACAACCTTCCTTCAGGTTCAGCATATTTGCCGGGCAGTTCCGCCAGTTCGCGGTCAAATCCCTGAAAGCAGAGATCGAAGCCAAGCCATTCAGCATACTCACGAAAAAGACTCGCGGCAACGACAATGTCATCCGCTGTGAGAGCCTGCCTTATACTTACATCCGTAGTTTTTCGCTTCATCGATGCAACCCCCGGCCTTTTTGGTGGCTGACAGCATCTGCTTTAGCAACCCGCCGTGAAAATAGTTTAGAATGTTTTTGATGGAACTTGCAGTAGAAAAGTACAAAGTTGCGGCTGAGCCGTATTATTTACCGGCGCGTCAGGAGATAGAGCTTTTTGAGGCCGCCTATGCGGCAAAGCTGCCCGTTATGCTGAAAGGGCCGACCGGATCGGGCAAGACCCGTTTTGTCGAACACATGGCATATCGGCTCGGGCGGCCGCTGATAACGGTGGCGTGTCACGAAGACCTTTCAGCAACCGATCTGGTCGGACGTTTCCTGCTTGAAGGCAATGAAACGGTCTGGCACGACGGCCCGCTGACCACCGCCGTCAGAAACGGAGCGATCTGTTATCTGGATGAGGTCGTCGAGGCAAGAAAGGACACGGTCGTGATAATCCATCCTTTGACGGATGACCGCCGCCGCCTGCCGATAGAAAAACGCGGCACCGTTATCGAAGCTCCGCCGGAGTTCATGCTTGTGGTTTCATATAATCCGGGTTATCAGTCCATTTTGAAAGACCTGAAGCAATCGACACGGCAGCGCTTTGTCGCAATGGAGTTTGACTACCCCGAACCGGAAGCCGAGACAAAGATAGTCGCAAAGGAAGGCGGCATTGACGAAGCGACCGCAGCCGACCTTGTGAAGATCGGGCAAAAGGTGCGCAACCTTCGCGGACACGGCCTTGAAGAGGGCGTTTCCACACGCCTTCTGATCTACGCCGCGCAAATGATAGCTAAAGGAATTTCTCCGATAGATGCGGCAGAAGCCGCCATCTGTTCGCCGATAACCGACGACCGCGAATTGCAGCGCAGCATCCGCGAGATCGTAACGACGATAATCTGAAAAATATTGTATTGCCGGTAGAAACAGTTGTATTCTGAATGTGCTATGACGAATGAAGAATTGCTGAAAGAAATAGTCTCATTGCCTGATAATGACAAAAACAGGCTAGAAAGATTCATTGTGTTTCTGAAGGGTAAACACTCCGCGGCAAATCCGGTGCAGAAAAGATCATTTCGTGAGGAAAAAGCCTTTGGAATGTGGAAGGATCGGGAGGAAATGGAAGACAGCATCAAATGGGTACGTGATATCCGAAAAAAACACTGGAGGCAGGAAGCCCCATAGATGATAGTTGATTCGGATATCCTGATAGATTTTACCCACGGAGATCCAATTGCGGCTGACTGGCTGGATCGGGCCGAAGAAAGTTCGCTTCTAAAAGTGAGTGAAATAACCGTAATGGAATTGTTGGTCGGGAGCCGGAACAAGACTCACATGCAAGAGATCATAGGTCTCTTCAAACGATTTGAGGTCGTTCATGTGGACGAACAAATATCAGCAATGGCCCGAGCATTGATAGAAACCTACTTTTTAAGCCATGGTTTACTTATCGGAGATGCGCTGATTGCTTCCACATCTCTTATGATCGGTGACGGCCTGGCTACCAAGAACAAACGAGATTTCAGATTTATAAAAGGCCTTCGTATGATGGATTATCCATGACCTATTTAAGCTGACGCTGTCTGTTCGCCCCGAACCGACGACGGCGAGCTTCAGAGAAGCATAGGAGAAGTTGATCTCAAAGATCATCAGACGGAAGGAATGGTTTCAATTCGTGTTCAAGTTTCTTTTTCATTGAACTGGGAAATGAATGAATGTATTCTGTGGTCATGACGAATGAAGAGCTTATTAAAGAAATTCCTAATTTACCTAAAGAAGTGAAGCTTCGAATTGAGAAGATCATCGACGCATTTCGCAAGAAGGAAAAGCAGCCTCTGGGAGATCGTGAAAAAAGGATACCTCTTAGGGACGAACCGTTCGTCGGGATGTGGGCCGATCGTGAAGATATGAAAGACTCGGTCGAGTGGGTTAGAAATGTCAGAAGAACTCATTGGGATCGCAGCCATAGATGGAAAGAATAATTGTTGACTCAGACATCCTGATCAATATAGAACCAGCCCCAGCCAATGTCAGAAAAAATAAGAGTAATTGCAAAATTTAGCCCCAAGGCCGATAAAGTTGATGAGGTCAGGGCGATATTGTCAGAGTTCGTTGAGCCGACTCGTGCTGAAAATGGCTGTGTCGTCTATGACCTTTTGGTCAATGAGGCTGACCCGGCTGACCTGACGTTCTATGAGGAATGGGAGAGTGCAGAAGATCTTGCGGCACATTCAAAAAGCGAACACCTGGCTGTCGGGCGCAAAAAACTCGAAGGGCTGCTTGAAAAACCGGCTGACGTCAGAAAGTATATCCTTGTAAAGTAAAACTCACATTTCACCGGCCTGCGGTTTAGGCAAATTGAACCCGCTTATGTCTAAAAAAACTAACCGCCGCGAATTTCTTAAAATACTGGGGACTGTTTCTGCCGGAGCAGTTTTTGCTCCAAATGTTTTTGCCCAAACCCGCAGGAAAAAAACCTGCGTCGTTATCGGTTCCGGGCTTTCCGGTCTGGCGGCAGCGCTTAAATTAAAGAACGCGGGCTGGGATGTGACCGTGCTTGAGGCGCGGAGCCGCATAGGGGGCCGCGTATTTTCTCATACTATGCCGGACAGCGGCGGACTGATCTGCGAACTCGGCGCTGAGTGGATCGGCGAAAGCCACGAGCGTATCAAGGAGCTTTGCGCTGAATTTGAGATCCCGATCCAGAAGCATCAGTTCGATGACTACCTATTGCAGAACGGCAGGGTCTCGCGTCCCGGCACGTGGGATTTTTCTCCACAGGCAAAGGCGGCGTGGGAAAAGATGATCGCCGGGTATGAAAAACTGACCACGCTGCAAAAGAACAGGCTTGACCGCATAGATTGGTGGACGCATCTTTCGGACATCGGGTTTACGCGTGACGATCTGCTGCTTCGCGATCTGGCCGACAGCACCGATTTTGGCGAGAGCATCCGCCACGTTTCGGCCTACTCGGCACTGGCCGAATACGCCGAATCATCGCCAAAGAACGAGATGGACTACAAGATGACCGGCGGCAATTCGCGGCTTGTCGAAGAGTTTGTAAAACGCATCGGCGAAGAGAATGTCCGCACCGGCATCAAAGTCACCGAAGTGAATCAGCGTGCGGGAATCGTCACGGTAAAGGCCGGAGACGAATCTTTCAGGGCCGATGCCTGTGTCTGCACGGCGCCTGTTGCATCGCTTCGCAAGATAAAATTCAACCCGCCGCTGCCTGCGGCTCAGGCTGAGGCAGCGCAAAAGCTGACCTACGCCCGCATCATAAAAAATTCCGTTCTTTATGAAGAACGGTTTTGGAAGGATGAGAATTTCTCAATGGTGTCAGACACTACCTCGCATTATTATTTTCATTCCACGCAAGCCCAGCCCGGCAAACAGGGAATTTTGACCGCATACGCGGTCGGCGAAAAGGCTGATGTGCTTGCCTCACAGGACGACCCGCGCCGAATGAACATAATTGCTCGCGATCTGACCGACTTTCATCAAAACGCTCCGCAACTGGCTCGCGGCATCGCTTCTTATGCGTGGCAGAGGGATGAATTTACCGAGGGCGCATACGCGCTCTACAAACCCGGCCAGTGGTTCGGCATTCGCCCTGTCTTGGCGCGTCCGCACGGCAAGGTCATGTTTGCCGGCGAGCACATAGCCGATTGGCAGGGCTTTATGGAAGGCGCGATCAACACCGGCGAAGACGCCGCCGCAAATCTGATAAAATAAGACCGCTCAATAAGGACGTATGAAAAGAGGCCGACAGAGCCTCTTTTTTTTGCGCCGTTTCCCGCCGAATCACAGTTTGTCGGACGATCAGATCAGTTTAATTAACATCCATTTAATATTGTCGTCATTTTGCCTTAACCACTCTTGAATAAGCTCATTGATTGCTGCCAAAAAGAAAAAGGTCAAAGCGGTTTGCCGTTCAATGTGAACAGCAGATCGCCGGACATGAATTTCTTTGATCGATCACAGTAATCAGGAGTGAATATGAGATCCAAAATTTTCGCGTCGCTGCTGTTCGCATTAGCAGTTATAATGGCGTCAACACAGATACAAGCGCAAACGCTGGGCGGTTTTAGCGGAACCGTTACCGACAGCAACGGAGCGGTTCTGTCCGGGGCCTCCGTCAGGATAGTGTCGGTCCAGACCGGCAGCGAAAGAACCGCAGCCACCACGACATCAGGCTCTTACAGCGTACCGCAATTGCAGCCCGGCATTTATAAGATAACCGTCACGCTGGACGGGTTTAAGACAAAACAGATAGAGGCCATCGAGCTTGGCGTCGGGCAAAACCGGACGCTTGACATCGCAATGGAAACCGGCGAAGTCACCGTTGTTGTCGATGTCACGGCGGACGAGCTTGCGGCGGCATCCATCGAACAAGGCTCGAATCGCCTTGGGGCGAACATCAGTTCGCGCGAGGTAGAGCAGTTGCCCGTCAACGGCCGCAATTATTCACAGCTTTATATGAATGCTCCGGGCGCGACCAACACCGGCACCGGAAATTTCGGCGATCTCAGGTTCAACGGACGTGCCAATCAGCAAAATCAGACCAAGCTGGACGGCATCGAGGCAACTGCAATTTTCGATTCTTCGCCGGGATATGTGACGGTTCAGGGTTCACAGTTTCGCCTGCAAACGTCCATCGAGAACATACAGGAATTTCGTGTCGATTCGTCCAACTATCCCGCCGAATACGGTACCGGAACCGGCGGCCAGATTAACGTCATCGGCAAGAGCGGCGGCAACAGCCTGAAGGGTTCGGCGTTCTATTACATTCGCAATGATGCTCTGGACGCACGCAACTTTTTTGATCGCGACACTAAATCACCGCTTCGCATGAATCAGTTTGGCGGAAGCCTCGGCGGCCCGATCATTAAGAACAAACTTTTCTTTTTCGGATCTTATGAGGGCCTGCGTCAGCGTGCCGGTTTTAACATCATCGAATCGACACCGTCATCGACCGTCCGCGATTTCATCAATTTTTACGACGGCGTCGATCCTCGTGGCGAGGCCGCTCGTGCGGCGCTCAATCTTACCATTGCTCCCGGCGAGGTCGCGGCGGTTGCAGCACGCGTAGCCACGCTTCGCTCAACGGGTATCATCAACGCATTTCCGGTCGGCACCGGCGAACAATTCGCCATTGGCACCGTGACCAATGCCGCACAGGTCTTTCAGCTTAACCGCACGGCAAAACTGGACGAAGACGCTTTCAGCTTTCGCATGGACTGGAAGATCAACGACAATTTCACGCTTTACGGACGCTATCAGCGAACGAACGGAACGCTGCTCTCGCCTGACGGCACCAGCGGCCGTTCGATACTGGCGGAGCAAAAGCCGGACAACTTTGTCGTAAATTTTCAGCAGATCTACGGCTCCAGCATGATCAACGAGACCAAATTCGGCTTTAACCGCGCTCCGACCGATCTGACGACCGTTGTTCCCGACATTCCGGGGCTGAACGGCGTCGATCTTTCGCTGACATCGCTGCGATTGACCGGAAACATTACCAGTCCCGGCGTCAACGGCGGCTCCGCGACAGGTTTTACCGAACCCGGCGGCCTGACGCGTCAGTCATCGGCGGCCAACGGACGCGCACAGCCCATTCGCCCGACCTCGCTTTCGTTCATCGACAATCTGTCGTGGACTAAGGGCGATCATTCGATAAAATTCGGCGGTGAATTTCGTAAATTGTATGTCGATTTTGACCAGCTTGGCGGCATCACCTACAGCTATAGCAACATCACCGACTTTTTGCTCAACCGCAACCTGACGGCGGCGTTTGTCGGCGATATGTCGCTGCCCGGCAACTTTTCTGTGGCGACCGATCCGATAACGACCATCGAGCGTCCCTTTGACGGATTAAGCCAGGGACGGCAGTTCTATGCTATCGCCTACGCTCAGGACGAATGGCGTATCAGGCCGAATATCGTTTTCAGCTACGGCCTGCGTTATGAGTATTATTCGGTCAACAAAGAGAAAAATGACCGAGCCGTTCTTTTTGACGCCGCATCAGGACGTTTGATGCCGCCCGGAACCGATCTATACACATCGGGCAAGAGCAATTTCGGCCCGCGTCTCGGTTTTACGTGGACACCGGAATTTCTCGGCGGCAAGACGGTCATTCGCGTCGGCGGCGGACTTTATTATGGCCCCGGACAATATGAGGACCTGATCCAGCCGATAGAATCGAACGTGTTTCGGTCAAGCCGCTCGCTTGCGAACGGCATCACCACCGGAACAAGTAATGAGGTGTCGCAGATCGGCGGCATCCAGACCGGTTTTACACCGCGTTCGTATGATGTCACCGGTTACGTTGTTCCCGAACGTGTCGGACAATACGGCATTTCCGTTCAGCACGAACTGCCGGGCAGTACGGTCCTGACCGTTGCCTACGTCGGTTCGCAGGGACGCAATCTGTTCCTTCGCAGCATCACGAACCGCATCTTGCCGGGCCAGACCGTCATCGGGCCGAGCGATCCGCTGCCGACCGGTGTTGGTGTCGTAAACCGCTGCAGCGATGCGGTTGTCAACGGAGTTTGCACCGGCAGCATCTCGGCAGTTACGACCATTCGCGAGTTTGACGTTGTTGGCAAGCGTCTTTCGGGAACTTCCATCGTTACTGACCCGATGGGCGTGCTGAAGCCTTTCGGCGAGATCGACTACAAGACCAGCGGCGGACGCGACCGTTACGACGCAATGCAGATAATGGTCAATCGCCGCTTTACCGCCGGACTGACGCTCAACGCTCAGTATCAGTTGGGCAAGTCATACGGAAACACACAGGGTTCGAACGAAGCGACGACCGCGCAAAACCCGTACAGCTTTGAGGAAGAGTTCGGCCCGAATACGTTCGACATCCGGCACAGCGCCAACATAACAGCTCTGTACGAACTGCCTGTCGGCAAGGGCCGCCGCTTTAACCTCAGCGGTTTCGCCGACACGATATTGGGCGGATGGCAGATCGGCGGCGTTTACAACGCCCGTTCCGGTTCGCCGCTGACGGTGCTGATCTCGCGTCCCGACCTTGTCGGCGTTTGCCAGCAGGCGGCGGGATGCACGCTCGGTTCCTCGAATGTGGCACAGGGCTTTGTTATCTCGCTGCCCAGCGGTGCGCTGCCTGCCGGATTTATCGCCGTACAGAATACGCCGGGCGGAAATGCCTCGCGCAATACGCGTCGGCCTGACCTGATAGCCGGTGTTGACCCGTATATTTTCGGCTCGGACGGAATGCGTTATCTTAATCCCGCCGCGTTCGCAATGCCCGCACCGGGAACATACGGCAACCTGCCGCGAAACTTCCTGAAAGGGCCGGTCTTTCACCAGTTCGACCTGACGCTGCAAAAGCGTTTCAGGCTGACAGAAAGGGCGAATATCGAGTTTCGTTCGGAGATATACAATCTCTTTAACCGGGCAAATTTTGCAAATCCGCCCGCATCGCTCGGAAACGCGCTTAATTCGACAGCCTCGTCACAACAGCCCGGCGTCGCATACAGCACAACCAACGCCGCACAGTTCGGTGTGATAAACGGAACCGTCGGCCGCACGGTCGGGCTGGGAACGAACCGGCAGATCCAATTTGCCGCAAGGTTGAACTTTTAGGGTCTGCGCCACACCAAAAACCAAAAAGCCTTTGCATTGCATGTCAGCTTTGCAAAGGCTTTTGGTTAGTTAGCGATCTATTGGTTCATTCTCTGCCGGAAGTTGATAGTAAGAACACAACATTTAGCTATCAGCCGTCAGCTTTACGCCGCAATACTAAAAGCCGCAGATCATCTTGACCGTCTTTCGCGATCAGTTGACCACGGTGCCTGCCCTTGGGTCGTATGGTTCGGCCTGATATTTTCTGACCTCTTCCTGTGCATTGTTGTAATTGTCGCCCAGGTCTTCGGCGCGTTTATACCGCGAAACTGCGCGTGTCCGGTCGCCCTGCGCGTCATAGGCGTTGCCGAGCTTAATCTCAGACCAGACCTGAAGCCACGCCGGATTGAGATTTCCCGCCAGAGCGGCGAGGAAATTGTCCTTTGCGAGGTCATAGTTTCTTTGTTCGAGGAAAAGCAGGCCGAGGTGGTAATAGATCCACG
Source organism: Acidobacteriota bacterium (assembly GCA_019639175.1). GTDB lineage: Bacteria > Acidobacteriota > Blastocatellia > Pyrinomonadales > Pyrinomonadaceae > OLB17. Next base: position 89,416 of record JAHBSK010000001.1, read on the forward strand.
AATTTGACCTGTCGAGCTTTAACGCCGCCTCAAATTGTGTCTGGGCCTCGGCATAATTTCCTTCCTTGAACTGTTCTATGCCGCGCCGTGCGATGGACGACACGCGAAGGTCAGGCGATATGTGCAAAAGCTTATAGCCCGGATCGACATTTATGGCCAGCGGCTTGCCGTCCGATTCGATGTTAAAGTCCGCATTGGAGCCTTCCATTTGAAGCTGGACCGTTTTTGTGCCGTCCTCGCCCTCATAGCGAAGCTGGAGTTCGACGGGCAGCCGCAGATTGTCATAGTTCTGCTTGACGGTTCCGCGTGTGACAAATTTGCCGGCGCGTGTGCGAATGATGAGGTAATCGGTCTCAAATTCCGGTACACCGGTACTTTCCACCCAGCGGGCGAAAAAGTATCTCATGTTCTGTCCGGCGATACGGGAAGTAAGCCTTTCAAAATCATCAATGGATGCGGTCTTTCCTCTGTATTCATTAAGGAAGGCACGCAAAAGCTGGTCAAATTTCTGCGTTCCCAATGTTTGCTGAAGGAGTTTGTAAACAAAAGCTCCCTTGCCGAACATAATGTATTGATAAGCCGTTGACTGGTCATCCAGATTTGCCGGAGCGCGAAGCACGGAGGCGGTCTGTTCAAAGGTAAGGGATTTTTCCAGCAGTTCGCGGCGAAGATTTTCAAGCTGCGCTCCGGTCAGGCCTTCCTCACGAAGCGTGACGGCGCTGAACTCTGCCAGGCCCTGCGAAAGCCACGCGTCGTCAAACGACCTCAGCCCGACGGAAAGTCCCCACCATTGATAAGCGGCCTCACGCTGAAGCCTTTCAGATGTTACCTCACGCGGCTGCAGGAACTGCCTGTCCGAAATGAACAAAATGCCCGGACCTGAATAAAAATCAAGGCTTTCATCGTCGATCTGGACAATGCTGTATGTCTTGCCCATTTCAGGTTCGCCAAAACGTTTTGTGTAATATTCCAGTGCTCTGCCGATGGTCTCGCCAAAACTTTCGACCGACTCGGACGCGCCGGGCCGCGTGTAAAAATTGACGTTGTAGCTGCCGTATTTCAGGTCGCGTCTGGAGTATCGCCCGTATGCGATATTGCCGATCAGGCCCGGTTTTGTCTGAACAAAGCGATGCTGTGTTCCGGCGACAGGGCCTTGCGGCGTGTCGTCGGTCCCGACGATCTGAAATTCTGACGGAAGCGTGACGTTAATGGTCGCGGTGGCGAGGTCTGCCGCGTAATCATTGAACGGGAACCATCGCGACGCATACATCAAATAGCCTTGATTTTCACCGATATACGCAAGGCGTTTTGAAAGCAAAGGGCCGCCCGCCGGCGTGTTCAGCACGCCGCTGTATCTGAAACGAAGCGTCACAGGTTCTCCCTTGGCGGCCATATCTCCCAGATCTATACGGACGCTGGGGCCAAGATCAGAAACGCCGACCTGATCCTGAACGAACGTGATCTGCGGACCCTGAGGCGTCGGTGTCGGACGCGGCTGGCGACGGCCCGGAGCCGACGGTTCGGCGGACGGAGCGGCCGCCGCTATACGCTCAACTGATTCGGCTCTTAAAGAGCCGTTCAGTTCGAACGTCACTGTCCTGAGGTCTTCGGACGGGACAAATGTCACATCGGCGACAGCCGCCAAACGGTTTTCCCTCGGCATCAACTGGGCGTTTATTACATAGTTGGTCACGTCAAAGGCGGGCCGTCGCGTTTGCTGGGCCTGTGTGACAGAAAGTGCCGTCAGAAAAACAGCAGAGAGGATGATCGATCTGCGAAATAGGGTATTCATCGTTATTTGATGTCGTAGCGACAAGTTTTCTCGTCTAGCTAGGATGTAAGCAGGTGCAAAAGCGTTTGCCAATGCCGGGCCACTTATTCAGTGAAATCCACAGAGACAGCCTGTTGGGCTATCTCGCGGCCAAATCCGATGACCTTTTGATGTTCGGGATGTGTCGAATATCTTTCCAAAGCCTCGGTGTCGGCAAACATACAGACCAAAGCCGTGTCAAAAGACCGGTCGAGGTGAAGGATGTCCCGTCCCACGCTGAGGCTCAGCAGATCGGGGATGACCGCCTTTAACGCACTGAGCATATTGATATGCTCGTTCTTTTGTTCCTCGGTCGTCTCCGGTTTATATTTCCAGCAAACTATATGTGTAAGCATTTGTTCTCAGGTTCAATTTACTTTTGAAAAATATTCGATTAAAGTTTTTCTGTTTACGGAAAACTTATGATAGCGGTGCCGTCCATAACGTTGTATTACATCTGTGCCGCACGCATAACTCTCTGAAAAGCAACAGCGGGCCGTTCCATGCACGGCTTGAAAGCCACATTATTTTAACACGACTTTGGCAAAACGATCTCAGATCAGCAGGAGCCTTATTTAAATGACAACAACCTCGGGCGATCTCGGCGCACTGTACAACGAACAGGTCTCAAAAGGAAAAATATGGCAGGTCATCGGGGCGTCGTCGCTCGGCACCGTCATCGAATGGTACGATTTTTACATTTTCGGCAGCCTGACGGCGACCATCGCACCGTTATTCTATCCTCCGGGCAATGACACCTTTGCCTATATCGCATATCTGGCAACCTTTGCCATCGGCTTTATTGTCCGGCCTTTTGGAGCGCTTTTCTTTGGTCGGATCGGCGATGTCGTCGGCCGCAAATATGCTTTTCTGGTGACGCTGCTGATAATGGGCGGAGCGACCGCCATAATCGGTTTTCTGCCGACCTTTGCGGTCATCGGCTGGGCGGCGCCGATAACGCTGCTGCTGGTACGTGTTCTGCAGGGGCTTGCTCTCGGCGGCGAATACGGCGGAGCGGCGGTTTATGTGGCGGAACACGTTCCCGACCATCAACGCGGATTTTACACATCGTTCATTCAGATAACGGCAACGCTGGGACTTTTTATGTCGCTGATCGTGATACTGATCGTTCAGAACATGATGACGCCGGAGCAGTTCGCGGGCAAGGCCGAGGGAATTGCGGGCTGGCGGATACCGTTCCTGATCTCGATCCTGCTGGTGGGCATTTCGCTTTATATTCGCCTGCGGATGGAGGAATCGCCGATATTCCAGCACGTAAAATCCAGCGGGATGACCTCGGCAAATCCGCTGATCGAAGCATTTACCAAATGGGAGAATCTGAAGCGTGTCCTGGTCTCGCTTTTCGGAGCAACGGCCGGGCAAGGCGTTGTCTGGTATGCGGGACAGTTCTTTGCCCTCTTTTATCTGCAATCGATCCTGAACGTCAACCAGACCTCGTCAAATTACATTATCGCCATAGCTCTGCTGCTTGCGATGCCGTTCTTTGTTTTCTTTGGCTGGTTAAGCGACCGCATCGGGCGCAAATGGATCATTCTGGGCGGCTGCCTTTTGGCAATGCTGACATACATCCCGATCTATTCAGCTATGCAGTCCGCTGCCGGGTCGAATGTCGTGACGGCAAGTTCGCAAAAAGATCCGGTGACGGGAGCCACAAAGCTGACGCCTCAGACGATCTCTGCTTCAGGCGAGGTCGTCAATGCTGAAAAGGTGCTGCCCTATACATCGCTCGGTGAACTGCTGTCTCATTCGGCAACATGGAAGCTGATCGGGCTGGTTTTCATTCAGGTATTTTGGGTGACGATGGTTTACGGCCCGATAGCCGCGTATCTGGTAGAGGCGTTCCCGGCAAAGATACGCTATACGGCGCTGTCGCTGCCGTATCACATCGGCAACGGCGTTTTCGGCGGACTGCTGCCTCTGATCGGCGTTTCGCTGATCGCCCAGACCGGCAATATTTACGCCGGGCTTTTTTATCCGATGGCGATAGCAGGCCTGACGTTCGTTGTCGGGGCGATCTTCCTAAAAGAAACGCACGGCCACCGTATCTGGGAAGAAGTGGAGCGGTAAAGAGAGACAGGGAGACAAGGAGATAAGGAGACTCGGTATCTGCCTACTTCCTGTTTTTGTGACCATCTTCATTCTTTTTGAACAGAGCGGGCCAGAGGAAAAGTATCAGGCCGGTTACGGCTAGGATGGATATGTGGAGAACGGCGGAGGCTGTGGCGTTAGAGCCGTCATAGATGGCTCCTGAGTATTTTTCCCAATGCCACGGAAAGACCTTGAAGGGCAGAGACGGCACCGGAAGCCCGAGCAGAAGATCGGCCATCATCGGGCCAAAATCGATAAGATCGGGCAAGATGCTTCCGAAAAGACACGTCGCGACAAGCATCCATTCCGAGCGGTCGGTAAAGCCGAACGCGGCCAAAACCATTGCGGCGGCGAGCATGAGGTCCACGCCCGACGCGAACGGGTACCAGTGCGGAAGATAATCGAAAACGCCGTGAAGAAATATCCCGACGGAAAATCCCGCCAGCAGCTTTGCGGCCTTCCATTTTGGCGAATTGCCGATCGGGGCCAGAACGACCGCCGTGGCAACACCTGTCATTACATGGAACGTGATATTCATTTTCGTGGGCTTTGTATTGCGGTCATGCCTTGAGCATCTCCGACCTGTATTCCTGTAATATACCCCAAACCTTCGCCAAATGCCTTTCCTCAACGCGGATGCTGCCGACCGAAAGACGAAGCGTGAACCTGCCGTTCAGTTTTGTGTGGGAAAGATATGCCTTGCCGGAGGCGTTGATCTCGTTCATCAGGCGTTCGTTGAATGAGTTCAAAAATTCGTCGTCATGATGAGCGGGGATGCTTGCCGCTCCAGTCGCGCGAAAGCAGACAAGAGCGAAAGGAGCCGGGGCCATCATTTCAAAGTCAGGTGACGCATCGACCCACGAGGCAAAGAGTTGTGCAAGGCGGCAATGTTCCCGCAAGCGCTCTATCATTCCTTCCCGGCCGAAATATCGCATTACGAACCACAATTTTAATGAGCGGAAGCGGCGGCCGAGCTGAATGCCGTAATCCATACCGTTCTTGACCGTGCCTTCTTCCGAGGTCTTCAGATATTCGGGAACAAGTGAAAATGCTTTTTTAAGTTCGTTCAGATCGCGGCAATACAGCACCGAAAGGTCGAACGGCGTAAAGAGCCATTTGTGCGGATTCATCACTATCGAATCCGCGCGTTCCCAGCCTTTGAACAGCGAACGCATTTCGGGAATTATCGCCGCCGAACCGGCATAGGCGGCATCAACGTGCATCCAGATGCCGTACCGTTCGCAAATATCGGCGACGGCATCGACCGGATCGATGCTGGATGTTGAAGTGGTTCCGATGGTCGGGATGACGCAGATCGGGCGAAAGCCATTTTCGATATCATCCTTTATTGCCTCTTCTAATTTTTCCGGTATCATCTCAAAACGTTCGCTGCACTCTATCTTTTTCACACTTTGGATGCCGAGGCCGAGCGTTATGCACGCCTTTTCTATCGAGGAATGAACGTGTTCCGAGCAATAAACGCGAAGAAGCGGCAGATCGGCGCGTCCGCTCATGCCAAGTTCGCGGATATGCAGCCCGGCGCGTTCGCGGGCGGCGGCAATGGCGTGCATCGTCGAAACCGACGCCGTGTCATAGATAATGCCTTCGAATACGTCGGGCAGGCCGGTCATCTGCCTCAGCCAATCCAGCACGACATCTTCAAGTTCGGCAGATGCCGGAGCGGCTCGCCACAACATCGCTTTCATATCAAAGGCGGCTGCCAGCATTTCTCCAAAAATGCCGACGGACGACGTTGACGTGGAAAAAAGCCCGTGAAAATTAGGGTGATTCCAATGCGTTACCGCCGGAATGATGAGTTTTTCAATGTCTGCGAAGACATTTTCAAACTCTTCGCCTTTTTCCGGCGGGCCGGCGGGCAATGCGTTCGCCAATGATCCCGGTTCGATCTGTGACAGAACGGGAAGGTCCTCTATATGGTCAAAGTATTCGGCTATCAGATCTATGATGGCACGGCCGTGTTGCCGAAACTCATCTGACGGCATATCGCCGAGCTTTTTCGTTTGTTCGGGGTTCATAAAATTGGTTTCAGGACATTTTAACCCATGCAGTTCAGGCAATACATCACCATCTTTCATTATGCACCGCTTGTAAATTGCCGCAATCTGAATATATACTTCCCAACATCAAACATTTCCCGAACAGCGCCCTTCTTGCGCTGAAAATGGCATCAGAATTAATTCAAAAAAATCTTAGAGGTGAAAATGGGTCACAAGATATTAAAGTATTTTCTTTCCGGTATGGCTGTTCTTCTTTTTTCTTTGACGGCCTTTGCCCAAGACGCTGCGGAAAAAGGTCTGGACGAACGCATAAATGACGCATTCGCTCCGATCGCCGAATGGTGGGGCTTTATAGTTTTTTATCCAATACCAGTAACTTCCACAACAAGTGTTCCCATTGTACTTTTACTTCTCATCTTTGGAGCGGCTTTCTTTACGTTGACATTTGGATTTGTCAATATCCGTAAATTCGGCCTTGCTCTTGAGGTCGTTCGTGGTAAATACGATGACATTGAAATGGCGGCCGATCCGGATCATAAAGAACCTCATGCAGATCCAAATGCCGAGGTAAACATAGTTGACGGCGATGTGGTCGGCACGATCAAGGACGAAGGCCACCACGGCGAAGTGAGCCATTTTCAGGCGTTGGCAACGGCTGTTTCCGGCACTGTCGGATTGGGCAACATAGCGGGCGTGGCGGTCGCTATCGGCATCGGCGGGCCGGGAGCGACGTTCTGGATGATCGTCTGCGGCCTGCTGGCAATGTCAACCAAATTCGTTGAATGTACGCTCGGCGTCAAATACCGCGAGATCGGCCCGGACGGAACGGTTTACGGCGGCCCGATGTATTATCTTTCGCGAGGTCTTGGCGAACTCGGTTGGAAGGGCGCAGGTAAGGCTCTGGCCGTGCTGTTCGCCATTTTCTGCGTCGGCGGTTCTTTCGGCGGCGGCAATATGTTCCAGGCAAATCAGGCCACGTCACAGTTGACGACAATGCTCGGGCTGGAAGGCGGTGCCATACGGACCATTATAGGCGTAATCCTCGCGGTTCTGGTTGCCATCGTTATCATCGGCGGCATCAAGCGCATTGCCAGTGTAACGGAAAAGCTTGTGCCGTTCATGGCCGTCATTTATATTATCGCTTCGCTGGTTATTATGGGCCTTCATTTTTCCGAAATTCCGGCGGCTATCAGCCTTATCATATCGGGTGCTTTTACAACGGATGCGGCTGTCGGCGGTATTGTCGGTGTAATAATTCAGGGTTTCCGTCGTGCTCTGTTTTCCAACGAGGCGGGCGCGGGTTCGGCGGCAATTGCCCACTCAGCCGTAAGGACAAAATATCCGGCCAGCGAAGGTATTGTTGCGTTGCTGGAACCGTTCATTGACACGGTGGTCATCTGTACCATGACGGCTATCGTTATAGTCCTGTTCAACATGGATGGATTTTTCCAGTACGGCGGCGTCAACGGCAACGTGATGATCGGCGATCAGGTCGTCAATGGCGTTGACCTGACGGCACGGGCGTACAACGATGCTTTGCCTGGATTTAATTTCGTTTTGACCATATCGGTCGTACTCTTTGCTTTCTCGACGCTGATCTCGTGGTCTTACTACGGAATGCAATCGTGGGCATATTTGTTCGGAAGGTCCAAACCTGCGGACCTTACCTTCAAGTTACTTTTCTGTATCGCGACGATCATCGGTGCGGCGGCATCGCTCGGCGCGGTCATCGACTTTTCCGATGCGATGATCTTCGCGATGGTCTTTCCGAATATGATCGGCCTGTTCTTCCTGTTCCCGAAGGTAAAGGAAGAACTGACGCGATACCTCAAAGCCATAGCAAAATCTTGATAAGAATAAAATTGTGTGAATATGAAGCGGCATCCTTAAACCAAGGATGCCGCTTTCCTACTTTCATATATCAGTGTGACGGCTTTGCGCGGCTTGACTTGGCGTTATTTGAGCCGTAATGTACGGAATGTTATTCAAACAGTGTTAACGACTTGCCTCCACAAAAATTAGAAATATCCATAAAGTACGTATGTCACTTTTTGCAACCAAATCTATTGACAAGATCATAGCCGAGGCGCAGGAAACGGGGGCACATACCCTGAAGAAAACCCTGAGCGGCCTTGATCTGACCATGCTCGGCATCGGGGCGATCATCGGCACGGGCATCTTTGTTCTGACGGGACAGGCCGCCGGCAAACACGCCGGCCCGGCAGTTGTCATTTCAATGGTCCTCGCGGGCATCGCCAGCGGTTTTGCCGCGCTTTGCTACTCAGAATTTGCGGCAAGTATCCCGATCTCCGGTTCGGCCTATGCCTACGGTTACGGAACGCTGGGCGAATTCATTGCCTGGATCATCGGCTGGGACCTGATCCTTGAATACGCATTTGGCGCCGCCACCGTTGCGGTCGGGTGGTCAGGATATACGGTCAGCCTTTTCCGCGACACGCTGGGAATAAATTATCCGTTAAGTTTGAGCGCTCCGCCTGGTGTGGAGCTGTTGGATTCTTCGGGAAATGTAATAGGGCATGGCGTCTTTAACCTCCCGGCAACGCTGATCGCAGTTGCCGTGACACTGCTTCTTATACGAGGCATCAAGGAATCGGCCAAGTTCAATTCGCTCATTGTTGTCATCAAGGTTCTCGTGGTAGTTCTTTTCATCATTGCCGGTATCGGTTTTGTGAATGCGGACAACCTCGGCATCGGGTGTACGGTCGGCGCACCGGGTTGCGCGGAGTTCATGCCTTTCGGTTTCAGCGGCGTGGTAACGGGCGCGGCAGTCATTTTCTTTGCCTATATCGGTTTTGACGCCGTTTCAACAGCCGCTCAGGAAGCCAAAAACCCGAAAAAGGATATGCCTGTCGGTATTCTTGGTTCGCTTGCGGTCTGTACGTTCCTTTATATTCTCGTTGCAGGAATTATGGTCGGGCTGGTCGATTACAAACTTTTGACCAATGCCGCCGCTCCTATCGCAACGGCGATCGACGCCGCCAGCGATCAGGCAGCCGGAACCACAATGGGAAAGATCCTTATCGCATTCCCGACTATCATCAAGATCGGAGCCGTTCTCGGCCTCAGCTCGACAATGGTCGTCATGGTGATGGGACAGCCGCGTGTGTTCTATTCAATGTCCAAAGACGGCCTCTTGCCGCAGTGGGCCGCAAAGGTGCATCCGAAATATCAGACACCGCACATCACAACGGCTATCACCGGATCGGTCGTGGCGATACTGGCCGGTTTTGTGCCGATCCATCTGCTTGGCGAACTCGTCAGCATCGGAACGCTGTTCGCATTCGTTATTGTCGGTACGGGCATCATCGTTCTGAGGGCATCCAACCCCGACCTGAACCGTCCGTTCAAGGTGCCGCTGTCGCCGATAATCCCGATGTTGACCGTCTGGATCGCGGCATTTTTGATGAACAACCTGCCGCTCGACACGTGGCTGCGTCTTATCGTCTGGATGTCCCTCGGTCTGGTGATCTATTTTGCCTACAGCTATACACACAGCAATCTGGCCAATATGACGGATGCTGAGGCTGCCGCCGCGACACCACGTGAATACAAACCTCCGATCGCAGCTTTGTTTGCGATGGTCGGTGCGATCTTGCTGACGATCTGGCAGGTGGAATTTTTCATTCCGAACACGACCTGGCTTGACACGGCCGTTCGCGGCTTTGCGTGGGCGACCACAGGCGTTCTGGTCGTGATGCTGATGTACGGCAAGGGCGACCGCACCGGCGGACGAAGCTCTCAGGTCAGAATGATCGGACTTACATTGTCGGTGATCAATCTGATCATCTGGGTCGGCCTTTTCTATTGGTTCCTGACCCATTGGGGCGATTATCATCATGTCGCGGGCTGATCATTGAACGCTATGTAAAAAAACAACAGGCCACAGAGGGGTGACAATACTCTGTGGCCATTTTTGTATGCAGAACAAGATCGTAAAGTGGCTGATAACCCTTGGCACCGGCATCGGCATTGCCCTGATACCGCCGCCGGCAGATGTTCCGCGTGAAGCATGGACGCTGCTTGCCATTTTTATAGCGACCATTGTCGGTTCCATCGTTCAGCCGCTTACGGGAAGCGCTATGGTCCTGTCGGGTGTTGTCGCCGCCGCTCTTTTTCAGGCGGTGCCGATAGAAAGGGCTTTGAGCGGTTACGCAGATAAATTCGTCTGGCTTGTTCTGGCGGCATTTTTTATTTCGCGGGCGATGATAAAGACCGGCCTCGGCAACCGCATCGCGCTGATATTTGTCAGGCTCATCGGGCGAAAGACCATCGGGCTTGGCTACTCGCTTGTTTTCACCGATTTCATTCTTGCATCGTTCATTCCTTCTACCGGAGCGCGGTCGGGCGGCATTATTTTGCCCATTGCCAGAAGCGTGACGGAAACTTACGATTCCCGCCCCGATGACGGCACGGCGGGGCGCATCGGCACATTTTTGATGACGATGCTTTATCAATGCGAGGTTATATTGTGCGCCACATTTCTGACGGGACAGGCGTCGAACCTTATCATCCGCCGGCTGGCGCTCGACCAGGCAGGCATTGATCTGAATTATTCCATCTGGTTCGTTTCGGCCATTGTGCCGTCGCTCGTGTGTCTGGTTCTGATACCGCTGATGATCTATCGCCTCTTTCCGCCGGAGGTAAAGGAAACACCGAACGCGGTCTCTTTTGCGCGAACCGAACTGGAAAAGCTAGGGACGTTGACAAAGCCTGAGAAGATCCTGCTTGCGGTATTCATCGCCGTCGTTGCGCTGTGGATCAGCGCCTTTTGGCACGGGATAGATTCGACGGTCATCGCGATGGTCGGCATCTCGGTTCTGCTGATAACCGGCGTACTCGAATGGCGTGATCTGATCAACGAAACAAACGCCTGGGACGTTTTTATCTGGTATGGCGGTTTGGTGATGATGGCGGCGGAGCTGAGCAAGACGAATATCACTACGATCTTTGCCAACGGTGTCGCATCGGTCATCGGCGGCTGGAGCTGGCCGATAGGCTTGGCCGTTCTCGCTCTTGTATTCTTTTATGCACATTACGCTTTTGCTTCGATAACCGCGCATGTAATGGCGATGTTCGTTCCGTTTCTGGCGGTAACGCTTGCCCTTGGAGTACCCGCAGGACTGACGGTGCTGCTGCTTACCTATTTTGCAAATCTTTCCGCAGGCCTGACGCATTACGGAACAACACCCGCACCGGTCTATTTCGGTCTCGGTTACGTCACACAGCGGCGATGGTGGACCGCAGGCCTGATAGCTTCGGTGATAAATATTCTGGTGTGGTCGATAGTGGGGACGCTCTGGTGGAAACTCATCGGCTGGTGGTGAACAAGAACTGTAAAAAAAGAGGCTGTCCTAAAAGTCCGATCAGCTCTGTGTATTTCGGATTTTTGTCTGTGTTATCTGTGGTATTTCTTGGATCTACAGACTTTTGATCACAGAATGCACAGAACGAAGACACAGAAAAGGAATTTTCAGACAGCCTCTTTCAGTTATCAGGTTCGAGATCAGAGATTCGGGATATTTATCGGCGCTCCGCCGGGAGCAAGCGGTGCGTCGGCAGCGTCTATGCGGGCAAGCACCTCATCATAGATCTTTATCTGGCCGGCGTTCTCCATTCGCTGTCGTGCGGCGGTGATAAATTCAAAGAACACGTCGCTTCGCTTTCGGTTCAGCATCTGTTCGGTCAGCGTATCACGCTGTGAGGCAAAATCCTCCATCGAGGCCTCGTCGCGTTTTGTGACGCCGACGACGTAGTAATTCTCGCCTATCTTGACCGGCTCTTTTGTCACCTCGCCTGCTTTCAGGGCATAGATGGCGTCCTCAAGCTGAGGGCCGGTCGTTGCGGCCGTTCCCTCGCCCAGCGGTGAACCGATGACATATGCTTTCGATTCTGCGGCTTTGAGTCCCTTTGCCTGTGCGGCTGCCGCAATGGCGGTTGCCGATGCGGAACCGTTTGCCACCTGACGCGCGAGTTCCTCTATCTGGTTGCGGGCCTTTTCGAGTTTGACCAACTCGACAAGCCGCTCTCTCACTTCGCCAAATTCCGCATCGCGCGGCTCTTTTTTATCAACCAGCAGCGGGATCGCAAAGCCTTCGGGAACCGGTATCGGGTCGCCGACATCGTTCGCGTTTTCCAAACCTGCGATGCCTTCCTCAAACTGGGGTGAATTGCCGATATGCTCAACGTTGTCGCCCGGCCTTACATAAGCCGTTTCACGCACCATATCAGCCGCGTTCATATTGGCCTCGGCGGCAAACTGCTGTGCGGTCGCTTGAACATCCTTGCTTCCCTTTAACGCCTCGGCGACCTTTTTCGAAAGTTCCGCATTGGCGGCATAGGCACGGCGGTTTCTGAGGCTGACCTCAAGCTCTTTACGGGCGTCCTCAAAGGGCTTCGGAACGGCCTCACCACGCCAAAGGATAAAGTAGCGTCCCTGATAGTTGATCGGGTCTGAAACATCGCCCGGTTTCATCGCCAGCAGGCGCTGGTAAGGATCGTCAGCTTTATTCGGGTTTTCGCGAACCGCGCCGGGCAGTTTTCCGCCCGATGGAGCGCTTGCCGCGTTTTCCGACTGGCCTTTGGCAAGTTCTGAAAAGGCATCTTCCGTGACCGGGCCGCCGCCTTCGCGAAGCCGCTGCACCAATTGGGTCGCTTTTTCATAGACCTGGCCTTCAAATTCCGGCTTGGCGATGCGAAGCACCAGTTCGCGTCCAAGCACACCGGCGATCTTCTTATCATCGGGCAGCTTGTCATATTCGGCACGCAGGTCAGCGTCAGAGATCGGGGCCTTTTCACCGACCTTTGCCGTGTTCAAAAAGATATAGCGGATCTTTTTCTGCGGGACGCTAATGTAATAGCTCTGCTTGTTCTTTTCAAAATATTCTTTCAGTTCATCCTCGGTCGGCGTTATGGTCTGTGCCAGATCGTTCGGCGAAAGCAGCACATATGAAAGATCGAATTTTGTGTTCTTGCGTTGAAAGTCCTGAAGAACCTCTTCTTCCGACACGGTGACACCGGATGTGACAAAAGCCTGCAATTTACCGGAACTCAGGTCATCCCTGACGCTTTCCTCAAAAGAGGAGATACTGCCGTATTGCTGGACGACCATCTGCTCATACTGTTTCTGGTCAAAGGGTTTGCCGTCCGGAGATTTGAATTGGCGTCGTATCTCGGCCGCGACCTCGGCGTCCGAAGCGGTCAGACCGAGCCGTGCTGCCTCAAGGCGGATCACGCGGCTGCCCAAAAGGTTGTTTAGCACGGTTCGCGCGGGATAAGGCCTGCCCTGCATCATTCTGCTGTATGTTTCTTTTTGCCGGGCGACCTCGCCCACCGTCACATACTCGCTGCCGACGCGAGCGGCCGTTTCGGTGCTCATCATCAGATCGGCGGTTATGTCGCTCCGCGTGGGGGCGTAAAAGAATACAAGGCTTGCCACCATTACCACGGCAAACGCGAGAAGAATGAAACTACGTGTCTTTTCCAGACGCGAGATGAACTTTAACATCGGTTACTTCCTGCCAGGATGAAATTTCCTTTTTAAGGGACAAACCACAATATTAGCAAAAACACGAGGTTTTAGACAATTTCATGCAGCGGATTATGCCATAAAAAACCATTGGCCCAAACCGTGTCAAAACATGCCATTCATTGTCCGTAAAGGTTTTATTGAAGCGTCGGAGCATTGATATTTCCGCCGTTTTTGTAAATACTTGTCTTTCAACCTTTGTGATCTGCGGAGATAAAGGGCGTTCACGCCCCGAAAGATGAGTTTTAGACGCATCGAAAATGTCGGGATCGTCGTAAAGCCGGACCATTCTGAGGCGTGGCAAACGGCGGGCGAGCTTGCCGAATGGCTTACGGCTCGCGGCATTGGTGTGTCAACATACAGGTTTGACGGAAACCCGCCGACAGAACCTGAACAGAAAGGCCGTCTGTCCGATGAGGCCAGAGAGATCGTCGAAAGGTCGGAGCTTATCGTCGTTCTCGGCGGTGACGGAACGATGATCTCGACGGCGCGGATGATCGGGGACGCCGACGTGCTGGTTCTTGGCGTCAATTACGGCAGCCTCGGCTATCTGACCGATTTTCGCATTGAGGAAATGTATTCCGCACTTGAGGCGATCTTTGAGGGAAATTACGAGATCGACCGCCGCGTGATGCTGGGTGCGGAACACCGGCGCGGAGATGAAATGCTGGCAAAAGGGCGCGTCCTGAACGATGTCGTGATAAACAAGGCCGCCATCGCCCGCGTGATAGAGATAGACGTTAACCTGAACGGGCTGTTTGTAAATTCGTTTCGCGCGGACGGGCTGATCGTCTCTACGCCGACAGGCTCCACGGCATATAACCTCTCTGCCGGCGGGCCGATAATATACCCTTCGATGAACGCGGTGGTTCTGACGCCGATCTGTCCGTTTACCCTGACTAACAGGCCGATAGTCGTGCCGGACGACGCCGAGATAGAGCTTTGCCTAAAGGACGAAAACGAAGGCGTCGTGCTGACCCTGGACGGGCAAACGGCATACAGCCTGCGTTCGGGCGATAAGGTGAAGATCCGCAAAAGCCGCACCACATTTAACCTGCTGCAGCCGCCAAACCGGAATTATTTTGATGTTCTGAGAAATAAGCTGAAATGGGGCAGATGATATTCACCGCAGAGACGCAAAGGATCAGAGAAAAATTTTTGCACTGATTTTAGGGAAAGCAACAGCCTCTGCGACTCTGCGGTCATTTTACCGAAAACAAAACGGGTTGTTCGTCGTCGTGAATATCCGTTCCTTCCGGAAACCAGAGATATTTGCTTAGGTCGCAACGCTCTTTCGCATCAAAAACGATGCCTTCCTGTTCGAGCATCGTCTGCTGGAGGTTTGCGGGAATGGTCATCTTTCCCGTCGAGCATTTTCCCTGTGAATTTATCACCCGCTGCCACGGGACGTTATCAGTATCGGCGCCGTGCATCACATAGCCGACGGTTCGCGGCGTATAGCCCTGCCCAAGTATCTGCGCGATCTGGCCATAGGTCATCACACGGCCGCGAGGTATCTGGCGCACAATGGCGTAAACGCGTTCACGATATTTCTTTTCGTTTGCAAAATTCACCGTTTTATCAATATCGTTCTTGCCGGAGCGCCGTCACCTTTTCCGCCGATGTATTTCAGCGGCAGACAGGCCATTTCATAATCGCCCGGTTCGATGCCGCGAAGATCGAGGCCTTCGAGGATAACGACCTCACTTTCGAGCAGGATGCGATGCGTTCGGAAATCTTCGGACTCAAATTTTTCGATGGAAAGGTAATCTATGCCAACCAATTTTATATCTTTGTCCGCCAGTATTTGGGCGGCTTTGGGACTGAGTGAAGTGTAATCGGCTCTAAACTTACTGTCTGCATCGTTCCAAAAAGCGGAATTTTTTGTTTTGAAAAGAATGCGTTCCACGCCGGAAATGTCACTTATTTCATCAGGCCCGATCTCAGCGACGCTCTCAGCTATTTGAATAACGCGGCAAGCGCCGACGAGTTTGCCGAGGTCTATATCAGCAGAGGTTCGTCCGCCGCTGATAAAATGGCTCGGCGCGTCAACGTGAGTTCCGGTATGAACGCCGCAGCAGATGGCGGACACATTTGCCATGTCGCCGTTTTCAAGAGAAAACACCGTGTCCACGTGTGCCTTAGGGTCGCCGTCATAGACGGGGACGGAATCGCTTATCGGCACAGTAATGTCGAATATTCGCATCGCTTTCAGCACAAAGGATATTGCAGTACGGGTCGGTTCCGCAAGGCTTGGCAAGTATCTGCCCGGTCTGATAGAACTTAATATATGGCAGAGATCAAACATATCGAACGCGGCGGACGCGGTGCGTTCATTGTCAAAAGCGATGGAAAAAGGCTGGCCGAGATGACCTATGTAAATGCCGGCGACACCGGTTTTATCATAGATCATACAGAGGTCGATGATTCGCTTAAGGGGCAAGGTGTCGGAAAGGAACTGCTGGCGGCGGCTGTTGAATATGCCCGGGCAAACAGGCTTAAGGTCTATGCCACGTGTCCTTTTGCCCTTCGCGAACTGAACAACACACCGGAATATCACGATGTTTTCACGCCGTGAGGCATCGTTTGCAAGGTATTATGATCGGAACCTTCCAATTTGTCGTTAAACTGTGTTAGTATAGTTTTGCCGGATGTTTTTTCCGACGCTCCTGCCTTATTTGTCTCCCGAAATCACTTACATCATTTGGAATATACGCGGCACCCGTGTGTTTTTCATGGGACCGGCCCTCAATTAAAATTATGCCCTTCAATCTAAAACTGATCCGTGCGGCAACCGCGCTTGCCGTGCTGCTTTTATCCTCATTCGCTGCTGATGCCCAAAACTGCATTTCGCTGGGCGGCGTTAACCCGACAAGCCACGTTCAGGACTTTGACGGGCTGGGGCCGAGTCCGGCACCGCAAAACAATTCACCAAACATAGAGATCCTTCAGGCCTCGGGGCCGAGAATATATCTCGGCAAGTTCGACAACGCTGTTTCCGACGCAGGCGGGCAGGTCAATGTTCCCGGCTGGGCATTGGTCGAGGAAGGAACTGATTCTTCACCAGTGACCGGAAGATACGGGGCGGATTCCGGCACGAATGCCGGTGGAAATACTTACAGTTACGGCACGACTACCGACCGCGCTCTGGGTTCGCTCAACAACGGAACGGGTGTCGCCGTAAACTATCTGGGCGGATGTTTTACAAACACCAGCGCCGGAACGCTGACCGAGGTTCGCGTCGGCTTTACCGGCGAGCAATGGCGTCGCGGAGCAAGCGGATCGCATACAGATCAGCTTACGTTTCAATATGCGGTCGGCGCCCAGAACGTATATTCTGATGCCGGTGCATCCACGCCATACACAAATTTCAGTACCCTGAATTTCGTGACGCCGAACGTGACCGGATCGGCAGGTTCGCGAAACGGCAACTCCGCAGAAAACCGCACCGTTGTAGGCCTGCAGATACTGCCTGTTTCTCTCGGGCCGAACGAAACGCTGTATATCCGCTGGGTTGACAACGACATTGCTCAGGCGGACGACGGTTTGGCGATAGACGATGTAATTGTCCACTTTTTCATACCGTCAGCGGCCCCGATGCAGATAACGGGAATGGTAAAGGACGCCTATGGCCGCGGCCTCAACCGGGCGACCGTTGTGCTTACAAGTCCGCTGGGAATTTCGCGCACAACGACCACGAACGGATTTGGGTATTACAGGTTTGAGGACGTTCCTGCCGGACAGACCTTTGTTATGGAGGTTTCCGGCAAGGGACACAGGTTTGACAACCCCACGCGCGTTATTGAAACAAATGACGAACTTGGCAGCGTAGATTTTCAGGCCTCGCAAGGGTTGCCCGGAACGGTTCGCGACAGGTAATCTGTCATAGTATGGCAGCAGATATTCCACGCATAGCGGCGTCAAGTTATTTGAACACGGCGCCGCTTGTGTGGAGTTTTCTTTATGGGGCAAATCGCGGCAGGGCTGAGGTGCTGCTGGATTTTGCACCTGCGCGCTCGGCTGAGATGCTGTCGGACGGCCGTGTTCAGGCGGCACTGGTTCCGGTCATCGCCTCGCAGTTTATAGACGGTGTCAGGATCGTTCCCGATGTATGCGTCGGGGCCGAAGATCAGGTAAGGAGCGTTTGTCTTGTGACAAAAGACACGGAGCTTGAAAATGTTCGTTCCGTTGCGTTGGACACATCATCAAGAACCTCGGTCGTTCTGACAAAGATCATCTTTCGGGAATTTTTGGGGTTTGAG
The DNA here is from genome assembly GCA_019639175.1 of Acidobacteriota bacterium. Classification (GTDB taxonomy): domain Bacteria; phylum Acidobacteriota; class Blastocatellia; order Pyrinomonadales; family Pyrinomonadaceae; genus OLB17. The sequence goes on from JAHBSK010000001.1 coordinate 107,161, forward strand.
CCTGAATGGAGATCTGCTGAACCGCGTATCGGAGAGATGCTGAATACATCCGACGCGGCGTTGGTGATCGGCGATCCGGCGTTGCTTATTAACAGCGATGAACATAAAGAACTTCGAATTTTTGACCTTGCCGGGCTTTGGCGAAGATACACGGGGCTGGGATTTATTTTCGCTATGTGGATGACGGGCGAAAGACAATGCGAGATCGACTTTGAGGCCGCACGTGACGAAGGCATTGCCCATATCGGGCAGATCATCTCAAATTATGAAGGCCATATCCCGCTGGGACACGATACGCTGAATGAATATCTGACGCAAAATATCCGTTTTTCGGTGAGCGATGAGATGCAGGCGGGACTGGAACTATACATCGACCTGGCCGCAAGAAACGGCCTGATAGAGACCCGAAAAGCTCTGCTATATACGGAAAAAAGTAAGGAAGATCAGGAAAAACGAACTTAGGCGACGACGCCAACAAGGTTTGCGTCAGAATATGTTTGAATGGAATAAAAGCAGCCAGCCGACCACTATGACAAATATCAGCAGCCCGATGTCGGTGGTCCCAAGTTGTTGATCTCTTTCGTTCATTGCAAAAAAACACCCGCCATTTAAATTACACAATCAATCGCGAAAAATTTCACAGGTTTGTATCATCCGTGTCAAAAATATTTTCCGGTGGCAAAGCCCGTTCAGTTCCTTTTTACATACAAAGGAACGGAGCGAGCGGTGGTTTTTTGCATTGCTGAGAATCAAAAAGCAGGGCGTTTCAGTTCTTCGGTGAGTTGTTTACCGATCACTTTGCCGTCGTTATCGTGCAGGTGATCGAGAATTGTTAGGGCGGTGTGGATGCGGCGGTCGATGTCTTTTACATTTGTGACCAGATAGATCAGCGAACGCTGTCGTCCTTCGGTCAGTTTGTGAAAAAGTTTGCTGCCCGCAGGATCTTGTTTCATTACCTCGGCCAACTCTTCCGGCATCGGCAGGCCGTATTTGCTCTCATCTTTTTCGAGCAGCACATTGACGATATCGCCGCCCTCGACACCGGCTTCGTCGCGTTTTTTCTTGTTTACAATGATGTAAAACTCTCCGCGCGTCGGCATCAGGGCGCAGTAAAACGGCTTGCCTTTATTGATAGTGCAGACGACGCGTTTGTATTTGCCCTCAAACCCGAATTTATCGGCCGTCTTTTTATCAACAACCAAAAAGTGCCAACCGGAATCGTCGGCTTTGACCAGTTCGGTCTTTAATTTCACGCTTTTTACAGGTTTTGGCATCTCGAAAAATTGTAAATTGATAATTGTGTAATTGTAAAATTGGTTATAATGAGAAAATTTTTATACCAATTTACAATCGTCTAATTTACAAATACTCAATTTGCAGATGAATCTCTATTGAGTATTTCCGAGCGTGTCCATATTGGCGGTTTTGAGTTAAAATCATTTACGTGAAGACGAATATTCAGCCAATTTTGGATAAAGCTCTTGACGGCGAGCGTTTGACGGCGGAAGACTGTACGGCATTGCTGGAGTCGGACGATTTTGTGCGGATCGGCCTGGCGGCACACGAGATAAGGATGCGAAAGAATCCGACCGATGTCGTCACATATATAATCGACCGCAATATCAATTACACGAACGTCTGCAATGTCGTCTGCACGTTTTGCGCGTTCTATCGTCGGCCCGGAAAACCTGACACATACATCCATTCGATCGAAGAGATCGAAAAACGTATCGACGAGACGATCGCTCTTGGCGGCACAGGTGTTTTGATGCAGGGCGGTTTGCACCCCGATATGAATATCGAGTGGTACGAGGACCTGCTCTCTACGCTGCACGCAAAATACCCGACATTTCAGCTGCATTGTTTTTCACCGCCGGAGATACATAACATCTCGCTTATTTCGGGCCTGGATTACGAAACAATATTGCGCCGGTTAAAAGCCGCAGGGTTGAACTCAATGCCCGGCGGCGGCGGCGAGATATTGGACGATGAGGTACGAAGGCGTGTTTCGACCAAATGCACGACCGACGAATGGCTGGATGTAATGCGTGCCGTTCACAAGGTCGGTTTGATCTCGACCGCGACGATGATGTTCGGCATAGGCGACCGCATAGAACACCGCGTCCGCCATCTCGAACGCATCCGTCAGGTGCAGGACGAAGCCCTTGCAGCAAAGGCGTCTGATCCGAAATACGGCGAATTTACGGCATTCATCCCGTGGACATTTCAACGGGAGAACACCGCTCTCGGCCGCAAGATCACCGAAGAACCGACCGGTATTGACTACCTGAAAATGCTCTCCGTCTCGCGGCTTTTCCTCGATAATATCCAACACATACAGTCATCATGGCTGACGCAGGGCATACGCCTCGGCCAGGCCGCTCTGCGTTTCGGAGCCGATGATATGGGTTCGATCATGATCGAAGAAAACGTCGTCTCCGCCGCCGGCGCCAACAACGAAGCCAACGAACGCGACCTCCGCTACCAGATCCGCGAAGCCGGTTTCATTCCACAGCAACGCGACATCCTCTACAACTACGTCAACCGCGATATAGGTGGTCTTGATTCGAGCGATTCGATGAAGCTGAAACAACTGACCGTCGCTTTTGCTGATTGATTCTGCAAGTTAATCATCTAGTTATGACTGAACGAGAATTAGTTGAAAAGTATTGCGAAGCGTGGAATCTGCTCGATGCCGATATTATTGAGCCGTTTATTGATGAAAGCGTCAGATACGAATCCCAGATGGTTTTTGATGCTTTATTAGGAAAGGAGGCTGTAATGGGCCACATTCGCGGTAAGATGAAAGCGATCAAAAAGAATGCCCCTGCATCCAATGCTTATGCCGAACTCGCCTTCGTTGGAAGCCAAAAAGGCATGACCATACAGCTTGCAATGGCCGAAGGCCGTCCTTGTGCATTATTAGCCCAGCCGGTTCGAGAGAATATACTTGGGTTAGTGTTGCTCGGCGTAAGTGAAGATAAAATAACTTCAATAGATATTTGTACAATTGTTCCTAATCCGAAAGATGCGATCAGAACAGGGTATTATCCAGGAATTGACGAGCCGTGGATCGAATGGCCGGAAGTCGTAATTTAGTAAGAACAATATCTTTCTTGTGCTAAAATGCCTTTATGACCAAAGTTCAGTGCATTTCAGACGTCAGCGGCGAATGATATTTGTTTATGCAAAAGTATAAAATTGACTCGAATAAAGAACGGATCAATTTGAGAAAACACAACCGCTAAATTTCACCGAGACCTTTACAACGATCACGAGTTATGAAAAAAAAAATCCTAAATATGACCTGTCAAAGGCGGTTCGCGGAAAGTATTACGGCGAAAAGTTTGTCGAAGTGCCTTATAGTACGAATCCTGCCAGCGTCAAACTTTCTGACAACGACGTAAAGATCATTCTTAAAGCCTTGTCGCTAAACTACGAAACCGCCGAGAAAGGAAAGCAGACCATCAAGCGCGTTTATAACAAACTCGCTGCGACACTTTAGAGCCGAAGACTTCGCAAGTTGTAATAAGGAATGTTCTTAGATTCTCTTGCCACCGGGGATTTGCCAAAGTTCAAGATCGGCTCCGATATAAAACAGGGGAATTATGAGCAAAGTAATACAACGCGGAAGATATAACGGAGAGCCACTCGCCGCTCATTACCGCTAAAACAATTAAGTGTCGCATTTGCAGATTAGTGATGTGCTAAAGGACTATGATCATTCGTACCTCTACAACCATAAAAACATCGCCTGAGCGGCTTTGGCCGTTGCTTACAAATTCTGAAATGAGTACTCCGGGGTGTTTTTGTTTGGGCGTGCCAAAGCCGGTCGAATGCAGGTTGCCTGATGGAGAAGGCGATGTCGGGGCTTTGCGGCAATGCGTTTCGGATCGAGGTGTAGTCAATCAGGAGATCACGACTTGGCAGCAGCCTGAGCAATTGCGGTTCGAGATGGTAAATACAGACCACGATTGGTCGCCGTGTGTCGAATCGATAACAGAACAATTTGATCTTGAAGATATTAGCAACGGCACGCGAATTACCAGAACGACGACGCTTCGGGCGAAAGGATATTTTCGACCTCTCAAGGAGTTAGGATTCTATTTCGGCCTGAAACGCGTTCATTATTTTGTGTTCAAAAACTGGCGGATACAGATGGAAAAATAGGCCTGAAATATTTTCTTGTCAACTTGTCAAGAAAATCTGCTATCATATCTTTATGAAAAGCTTGTCCGTTGGTGAATTGAAGGCTCAGTTTTCCGAGGTGCTTGAGAAAGTGCAGCAAGGCGAGAGCTTTGGGGTCCTTTATGGCAAAGATAAAAAACTTGTCGCCGAGATAAACCCTCCAAAAAAACAAAAAAAGAAAGGAAAACGGAAACTTGGCATTTTAGAGGGAAAGGCACGAGTGGTTTTCGCGGATGATTTTAAGATGACCGAAGAAGAGTTTATCGGCCTGAAATGAAGCTGTTACTTGATACCCACACTTTTATTTGGACGGTGCTTAACACCCGTCGATTACCAAAAGCTGCACTTGAAGCCATTCAAAACGAGAACAACGACGTTTATGTCAGTTCGGTAAGTTATTGGGAGATCTCTATCAAATCGCGACTAGGCAAGATCGACCTTTACAATTTGACCACATCAGATCTGATACCATCCGCGACAGAAATGGGTTTTATTTCAATAGGTCTTTTACCGGATGAAGCCGTTTCTCAAGACGGGCTTTTGGAGAATACTCACTTCGACCCTTTCGACCGAATGCTTATCTGGCAAGCGATCCAACGCAACTTTGTTTTGGTCAGCCGTGATCCGAAATTCAGCAAGTTCCAAAAGTTTGGACTGAAATTACTCTGGAAATGACCTTTTGATCAGTTGCCGACACTTGTCACGCTTGAGACCAATTCCAGTTTCGTCGATTTAGCATCCAGCAGCGGGCCGAGTTCATAGACGTTTCGGTAGCCGTAGGTGTAGAGCGAGATGTAGGTTGAGAGGTTTAGCGAGGCCGTAGCGACCTTGGTGGGGAAGGCGGCAGGCTCGTTCTCAAAATTGTTGTTGCAATAGATAAGTATTTTCGTGTTCTTGTCAGGGAACAGTGTTGCAAGGCTATCGACCGTGATGTCAGGAAAGCTGAGGTTGACCGCACCGTTGATATGCAGTTCGTCAAATTTTTCCTTGCTGCGCGCGTCGAGTATGACAACGCCCGGCTCTTTGCTCATTGCGATGAACTGGTCTTCGGTCAGGCGGCGTTTTTCGCGGTGTTTTGACGCTGCCTGGGCATTTTTCAAAAACCCGTCCATATCTATTGCAGGGTTGCGGATACCATCCGACCTTTGTGCGTAGCCCGCCGCAGCCGAAAGCAATACGATAACCATTGCCGCCAATACCGATATTTTTCTCATATTCTCGCCTCTCCTATATATAGACACCTAATGGATGCAAATATTTGCATAAGGGATGCAAAATAGCCTTGTTTTCATGCTTCTGAATGAGTATTTTCTTTAAAAGATGAAAACCTCCGTTATCTTGGCTTTGGTAATTACCGCTTTGCTGCTTATCGTTGTTTCGGCTGTGTCGGGCATTGCTGGTTTTATGGCGTGGGCGCTTGCGCTGAACGGTTTTATGGGGCAGGAAACAGCAGTAAACGTGTCGCTTGTCACCTATATCGTGTTGGCGCTGTTGACCGCTCTCGTTCTGACCATTGCGGCGGTGCTTTCTGTTCGCTATCTTTCCAATACGCGTTCTTGGAACCCGGCTGGAGCAACCGCTCTGTCGGTTGTGGTGTTCTCAATTCTAATAACTGCGGGACACATCGTGTGCGTCATCATCAGCGCGGTCGTCGCGAACGCCCTCCGCAATTAGGATAAAAATCGCAAAATTGTTTAATCTACGTGCCTTAAATGGGTTATAATGTCGAAAAATATATGGAGGACAGCAATATGCTTTTGGCAAGAAACTGGTGGGCTTTCCTTTTGCGCGGTATTCTGGCGCTCATTTTTGGCGTTGTCGCTCTTCTTTTTCCAGTTCCGGCTTATATGAGCCTTGTACTCATGTTCGGAGCTTTTGCATTGGTCAACGGCGTTTTTGCGATCGTGGCGGCATTTTCGTCCAATGCCTTATCTGAAAATTGGTGGTGGCTGATTTTTGAAGGGCTGATCGGGCTGGGCGTGGGGCTCCTGACGATCATCCAACCGGCGGCCATGGGCGAAGCTTGGCTTTTGATAATAGCCGCATGGGCCATTGCGACCGGCGTCCTTGAAATAATTACTGCGATACGGATCCGCAAATTAATAACAGGTGAGTTCTGGTTGATACTTGGCGGGCTGTTGTCGGTCGTGTTCGGGCTTTTCGTTGCGTTTTTCCCGATGACCGGTGCCGCGGCGATAGGCGCCATCATCGGCATCTACGCGATTCTTTTCGGCATATTTTTTATCGCCTTATCGCTCGGACTACGTAAATTTAACGCCATTGCCGAAGTGCGTTCATAAAGTGAGGCTTTTGCGGAGGGTTTTTACGTCGGCGGGTTTTGTGAAGATATCGTCACTGACGCGTTTGTTGAATTCGACCGATTCGACGTTGATGCGGGATGAATGAACGCTGTTCGTAAAGCGGTCGATTATGAACGGCGTCAGGACATTTCCGATACGCACGAACTGGGCATAGCGGTCTTCTTCAACAACCTCTTCGCCGTTAGCATTGGTGCGTCTGGTTATGGCTTTTGCGGGGATTCCGTTGTCGGCGCCAAATTCAAACTCGACCTCAAAACCGTCATCATAGATCAGCTTTATCACATCATTGCGTTTACCAAGTGTTGCCGGACGCTTGCCAACATATTCCAACTTTGCCTCGCCTTTCCAGTGTCGGCGAAGCAGGTTGTCCAGGCTGGTTCGCATTCCTTTTTTGAAATTTGAAAGCTGTATCTCGGTCTGGTCGCGGACGACCTCCATATCGCCGTCATAGACCCAGCCGGTTTCGCCAACATTTACCTGAACGTTGCGGAGCTTGCCGCTTTTGAATTCCGTCCGTTCCCTGTCAGGGAACACGATGACATCGTAAAAGCTCTGGAACGAGATCACGGCCCCTTGCCGCAAAATGCTGAATTTTCCGCGACTGATCTGTGTGGAAACGTTCAGATACGCATTACCGCCAAGATAGGAAACGGCCTTTTCGATAACAGCTTCTGCCTCGGCCGGATCAGACACCGGCCGTTCGTCCGCATCCTGGGCGTAAGCTGTCATGTTTGCGGCTATTAGCACAGCAAACAGAAATATAAACCGCAACATACAGGTCATGTTATTTGAACTCATAAGCGACGACCTTTGTGACATTCATTTTTTTGCCGCTTTTGTGAACGGCGGGGCGAAATGTTATATTTTCGACCGCTTCGGTCACTTTGGCCTTTTGTTCAGCGGTCAGATCTGTTGTTATGAACCTGAAGACCGAAATGCGGCCGTCAGCTCCAAAAAAAACATCAACGGCAATGTGTCCGTCTTTGACATCTGCGGCAGCGATCTCGGGCCTGGGCCGCGAGAGGATGGCGACCTTGGTGGTGATGTCACGATCCTCGTCCTCATAGTAGAGCGTGTAGCGGTATTCGATGGTGACGGTGACGTTGACCGGTTTGCCGTTGATCGTCCGAGGGGTAAATTTTATCCCTTTTGCGGCGTTGACCGCCTGCTGGGTCAGGCCATGGGGCAAATATGTCTGCGGCGAGACATTGCCGACCTTGCCATTGGCAAGCAGCATCACGCTGAGCTTTACCGTGCCTTCCACGCCGTTCTGACGGGCCGCTGATGTGTAAGGCGCTCGCGGTTGTTCGAGGATCACGTGTTCACGCACAGGCGAGGCCGGGTTTGCGGGGCGCGGCGGCTGTTGGGCGGCCGCGGCAGCGGCCAGAAACAAAATTGACAGAAATATAGCCGTTATTTTCATAAGATCTCACCAACCGTTCAGGTTTAGATGCAAAAAAAAGCCTTGACGGCAGTTTACCATCAAGGCTTTTTCTAAAAAACCCCACCACTGCCTTAATTCAGGCTGAAGACGTCTTTTGGATCGACGGTGATCTCGCCTTTATCTGCATCAACGATAAAGCTCGCGGCTGATTTCCATTGATTCGTTATCGGCAGCTTCACCTTCTGGTCAATGTGGCGTTTCAGGAAACGGGCGCCGTATGCCGGGCTGAAGCCTTTTTCCGTCAGCAGATCGACCGCCGCGTCGGTCACTTCTACCAGTTTGCCCTGACGCTCCATGTGCCGCCGCATCTTGTTCAGATAAAGTTTGGCGATCTCACGCACCTCATCCATCGTCAGCGGCGAAAAGACGATGATCTCGTCTATGCGGTTGCGAAATTCGGGCGTGAAGCGCGTTTCCGCCGCCTTCATCACATCGCCCTTTATCGCCGTCATATCACCAAGCGATTTCATCCCGAAACCAAGCGGCTTTTCGTATTTCTTGAAATTCTCGGAACCGAGATTCGAGGTCATGATGACGATCGCGTCGGACAGATAGACCTTTTTGCCGCGTCCGTCGGTTATCCACCCTTCGTCAAAAGCCTGAAGGAAGATGTTCATCAGATACGGCGACGCTTTTTCGACCTCGTCCAGCAGCAGAACGGTGTAAGGATTGTCACGAAGCTGTTCGGTCAAAATGCCGCCGCGTTCCGATCCGACAATGCCGCGCGGCATCCCGATCAGCTTTTCTATGCCGACCGTGCCGTCGCCGTATTCGCTCATGTCGATGCGGATCATCTTGCCCTCGTCGCCGAACATGAATTCAGCGACTGCCTTTGCAAGCTCTGTCTTACCAACGCCGGTCGGCCCGAGGAAAAGCAGAACGCCGTCCGGCGCGTAATGATTCTCCTTTAGTGGGCCTTTGTTCAGCCGCAGCCTTTCGGCAACGGCGCGAACCGCGTCCTTTTGCCCGATAACGCGGCCTGCAAGGTCGAGTTCCATCTGCGAAAACCGGTCGGACGTATCACGATAGATCATGTCCTTGGGAATTCTGGATTCCTGAGAAATGACATCAATGATGTGTTCGGGCCGAACGACTAGACGTTCCGGTTCGTTTATTTCCACCTTTACCGACGCGGTATCGAGCCAGCCGATCGCCTTGTCAGGCAGGTGAAGATTGCGGATGTATTTGGGCGACATCTCAAGCGCGGTGTTTATCGCCTCTTCTGAGATAGTGACCGAATAATTCTTTTCCAGCCTCGGCCTGAGGCCCAACAGTATCTGCCGTGTCTCATCAATGGTCGGTTCATCGACCTTTACCAGACGGAAACGGCGGGAAAGCGCCTCGTCCTCGCCGATATATTCTTTATACTCGGTAATGGTCGTGGCACCGATGATGCGCAGCTCGCCGCGGGCCAACGCGGACTTGAACATATTCGCCGCGTCGGATGTTGTTCCCATCGCAGCTCCGGCGCCGATGATGGTGTGAGCCTCATCAATGAAAAGAATGATGTTGTCTTTTTCCTTGACCTCGTCGATGATGCCCTTGATGCGTTCTTCAAACATTCCACGCAGCATCGTTCCGGCAACGAGGCCGCCCATCTGAAGTTGGACGATATGAGCGTTGCGAAGCCTGGACGGAACCTTTTCCGGTTCCAGTTCTATCAGGCGTGCCAGCCCTTCGACCACGGCTGTCTTGCCGACGCCGGGTTCACCGACAAGCATCGGCGAATTTGACCTTTCGCGATGAGAGAGGATCTCGATCATCTGAAGGATCTCTTTCTCACGTCCGATGGTCGGCGGAAACTTGTCCTGACGCGCGAGCTTGTTCATCGAAACGCCAAAATGGCGCAAAAAGCTCGGCAGTTCGTATTTTTGCCTTACGCGTTCTTCTTCCTTTTCGCGTTTGCGGATGCGAGTGCGGGCGATCTGTGCTACCTCGTCCGACGGCACGCCAAGATTTTGCAGAACGTCATTGAGAATGCTCCGCTCATCATTTGAAAGCACGTAAAAAATATCGCTGCCGTCAATGACGCGGCGGCCCTGCGACCTGGCGCGGTCCATTGCCCGTTTGAAAAGTTCCGTTGTTTCAGGAGCGATGCGAAAGCCTTTTCCGTTATGCTGACGGCCGGCTTCCATCCGTTTTTCGATAAGAAGTTTTACCGAGCGCGGATCGACCGACAGATCACGCATCGTGGAGGCAAAAAGGTCGTCCTCCTCGACCGTAACCGCGTGAAGGATGTGCTCCACCGCCACATAATTTTGATCGCGGCGTTTTGAGGCTTCGAGTGCGGCCTCTAAAACGCGTTGCCCGCTATCGCTGAATTTGTCTTTGTAAGCATCTATATCCGCCATGATTATTACTACCGATGATCAACTGTGGATTGGCAGGTGTTTATCCGAACCAATATTTATGATACCACTTTGCATACGCGACCCGGAAAGAATTTTCACCATCTTTTCCGCCGCTATGTTGCTGCTATGTTATTGGGCCTTGCCCACCTGCACCTTGGCCGGACGAAGCAGCCTTTCACCAAACCGATAACCTCTTTGATATTCAGAAGTTACCTTTCCGTCCAGTTCCGCGTCCACGGGAGCCATGTCTATTGCCTCGTGAGCCTCAGGGTCAAAATCGGCCCCGACAGCTTCGACCGGAACCACGCCGACCTGAGCCAAAGCGTGTTCAAAAGAACGTGCAACAACCGATACTCCGCTCCGCAGATCTTCGACAGATGCATTTTGTTCGCTGGCCGATATTGCAAGATTTAGGTTGTCCAGAACCGGCAGCAGCGCCTGCAAAAAGTTGAACTTGCTCTGGTTCGCCTTGTCCTCAAGCGAGCGCATAAGCCGCGTTCGCATTTCAGCCGTCTCTTTTTCCAGAGATGCCTTGGCTTCCTCGAACTTTGCCTGAACGCCGACAAGCTTTGCCTCGGCCGCCTCACGACGCTCGTTCTCTGCTTTTAAGATAGCTTCCAGTTCTATCTCACGCGGAGACTTTACAGGCTCTTTTTTCACGGGTTCTTCCGGTGTTTCGATATTTGTTGCAACCGGTTCGCCGTGTTCATTGAAACGCCGTTTGTCATTTACGGGTATCTTGAATTCTTCCGTGTCAGTTTGTTTTTCCGTTTTCGGATCCATCTCGTTCATTTTCGCTCTTTTGAACATACTTAAATTGATTGTATGCCTTGCACAACAATAATAAAAGGCGACCGTCGCCATCAGGTGAAAGAGAGGCGTCTCCGGCCCGTTACCCAAAACCGAAGACGCCGACAACGTTCACATTTTAACATCAGCCAGTAACGGCTTTTTGGCCTTCGGCGGCCGAAAACCTCATCTCGTCATTTTCTGCCGAGACCGTCACCTTTTGCCCGGAGGCGATGTCTCCGTTAAGGAGCTTTACCGCCAGCGGATTTTGGATCAGCGTCTGGATGGCACGCTTCAGCGGCCTCGCACCGTAGATCGGGTCATAGCCCTCTTTGACCAGCAGATCCTTTGCGCTTTCGGTAACATCAATGTCGATGTCGCGTTCGGCAAGCATCCTGCGCAGCTTTTCAAGCTGTACGTCAATGATCTGCGCTATCTGTTCGCGGCCAAGCTGTTTGAATACGACGATATCGTCTATTCGATTCAAAAACTCCGGCTTGAAATGCTCGCGAAGCACGTGCAGAACGTCCGCTTTCGGGTCGCGGTCTGCCAGAGGATTTTCCGTTGCCGACTGTATCTCGCGCGAACCGAGATTTGAGGTCATTATCAAAACCGTGTTCTTGAAATCGACCACGCGGCCCTTGCTGTCCGTCAGGCGTCCGTCATCAAGTATCTGCAAAAGAACATTGAAGACATCAGGATGCGCTTTTTCGATCTCGTCGAACAGCACGACTGAATACGGACGCCGCCTTACTGCCTCGGTCAACTGGCCGCCTTCCTCATAACCGACGTATCCCGGAGGAGCGCCGATCATTCGTGCGACGGCGTGTTTCTCCATATATTCGGACATATCCAGCCGCACCATCGCGCGTTCGTCGTCAAAAAGAAATTCAGCAAGTGCGCGTGCGGTTTCCGTTTTGCCGACGCCGGTCGGGCCAAGGAAAATGAACGAGCCGACAGGACGGTTCGGATCCTGCAGCCCGGCACGCGCGCGGCGAACTGCGTTTGCCACCGCCTGCAGTCCTTCGTCCTGGCCGATGACGCGTTTGCGAAGGTTGTCTTCCATCGCGACAAGTTTCTGCATTTCGCCCTGAAGCATCTTGGAAACCGGAACACCGGTCCATTTTGCGACAACCTCGGCAACGTCCTCTTCGTCAACCTCTTCTTTTAGGAAAACGCCGTCCGTTTGCAGTTGGTCAAGCCGTTCTTTTTCGGTGCCGAGCAGTTTTTCCAGTTCGGGGATCTTGCCGTACTGCAATTCGGCGGCTTTGGTCAGATCGCCCGCCTGACGAGCCTGTTCGAGTTCGAGCTTTGCCTGTTCAAGCTGCTCTTTTGACGAGCGCATCTTTTCGATCTCGTCTTTTTCGGACTGCCATTTGGCTTTCATTGCCGAAGAGCGTTCTTTAAGATCGGCAATGCGGCGTTCGATGTCGTCCAGCCTTTCCTTTGATTTCTCGTCGGTCTCGCGGCCAAGCGCCTGCCGCTCGATCTCAAGCTGAAGGATCTCGCGCTCAAGCACATCTATTTCCTGCGGCAGCGAATCAATCTCGATGCGAATTTTTGACGCGGCCTCGTCTATCAGGTCGATGGCCTTGTCCGGCAGAAAACGGTCGGTTATATAGCGGTTCGACAATGTTGCCGCCGCGACTATCGCAGAATCCTTTATCCGAACGCCGTGGTGAACCTCATAGCGTTCCTTCAAACCGCGAAGGATCGCTATCGTGTCCTCGACTGTCGGTTCGCCGATATAAACCTGCTGAAAACGGCGCTCCAATGCCTTATCTTTTTCAATATACTTCTGATATTCATTGAGCGTGGTCGCTCCGACCGCACGCAGAACGCCGCGCGCCAACGCAGGCTTCAGCATATTCGACGCGTCTATCGCGCCTTCGCTGGCTCCGGCGCCGACAAGTGTGTGAAGCTCATCTATAAACAGGATTATCTGGCCTTCGGCCTTTTCTATTTCCTTGAGAACGGCTTTCAGGCGGTCTTCAAATTCGCCGCGGTATTTTGCACCGGCAAGCATCGCCCCAAGGTCGAGTGAAACAAGCCGTTTGTTCTTCAGCGTTTCCGGCACGTCGCCTGAAACGATCCGCTGCGCAAGCCCTTCGACAATGGCGGTTTTACCGACGCCCGGTTCGCCTATCAGAACAGGATTGTTCTTTGTCCTTCGCGACAATATTTGTATCGTCCGGCGGATCTCGTCGTCACGGCCGATGACCGGATCGAGCTTGCCTTTGCGGGCGCGTTCGGTCAGGTCCTGTGCATATTTTTCAAGCGCCTGAAAATTCTCCTCGGCGTTCTGATCCGTGATCCGTGAACCGCCGCGCATGTCCGTGATGACCTTTTCCAGGTCCTCGCGCGTTACGCCGTTCGAGCGCAGGATGCGGCCCGCGTCGCCGGTCTTTTCAGAAGCAATGGCAAGCAGCAGATGCTCGGTCGAAACATATTCGTCCTGCATTTTTTCCGCTTCTTTCTGAACTTCCTGAAATATCGTGTTCGTCCGCGAACTGAAATATTGCTGTCCGCCGGAAACCTTCGGGAACTTTTCCATCGCCGCCGAAAGCTCATTGAGGATCGCGGCGGTATTGACACCTATCTTGCCCAGTATCGGACGGACAACGCCTTCCTTCTGCTCGATCAGCGCGGAAAGAAGATGTTCGGGTTCGACCTGCTGGTTCTGATTCGTCTCGGCTATGCCGATGGCGGCCTGGACGGCTTCCTGTCCCCGAATTGTGAATCTGTCAAATTTCATATGATTTCCCTTTACGGCTCACCCGCCGCGACATGGCCGAAAACGAAAAGGGGCGAACCCCTTTTCGTCTGATCGGCAATATTTATTGCAAAGAGGTCACGCGGATGCCGATTCGGTACTCGGTTTGACATCCAGTGCCGCAGGCGAGGAGTTGACCTCGATCTTGCGAGCCTTTGTCTCTTCGCGCTTTGGTAATGCCACTCTTAGCACGCCGTTGTCAAAATCGGCACTGGCTCCGTCAGATGTGACTGTCTGCGGCAGCGTGAACTGACGCGTAAACGCGCCGTAAGACCTTTCGACGCGGTGATAATTGTCACCCTCTGTCTTTTTCTCAAACTTGCGTTCGCCCTTGAGCGTGAGAACGTTGTTCTCTACCGAAACCTCAAAATCCTCTCGGTTAAGCCCCGGAAGCTCGGCCTCGACCACAAGTTTGTTGTCATCCTCAAAGATGTCAACCCTGGGACTCCACGCTCCGCGTGCGAGGTCTGACGGGTCCGCCGACGCAAGATTTCCAAGGCCGAAAAGCCGGTTCATTTCGTCATTTATCGTCCGAAGTTCTCTAAACGGGTCAAATTTTATCATGTTCATTGCTCATTTCCTCCAAAAAGTTACTGGTTGATTGGGTTCAATGACTAAACAATTAGTCTAGTGTGATAATAAAATATGAGTGAAGTATTGTCAAGTTCAAATTTGTGCAGATAAAAATAATGCCTCAGCCATTATTTTTAATGTTTTGAGGTGACACTTTCCTCTTTTTTCGGTTATATTTAGGTTCGCAAACAAGCCTTCATTTATTTCGGTGACGGACACTGTCTTGTCTGACCGGCCCGATGGCCGCCCCGAACGTTATGCAGATCTTTCGTGAGATATTATGGCCGCTTGCGGCTGTCGTTGCGGCATTTTTGGTCGGCGGCATCATTGTGCTGCTTTTGGGTGACGACCCGATCAACGCCTACCGATTGCTGTTGTCAAATTCATTCGGTTCGGTGCGTGACATCGGCTGGACGATGCATTACGCGACGCCGCTGATCTTTACCGGGCTGGCGGTGGCAGTCGCTCTTCGCTGCGGCCTGCTCAACATCGGCGCCGAAGGCCAGCTTTATGTGGCGGCGTTTGCAACGGCGTGGGTCGGGATGACCTTTGGCGGAACGGTGGTCAATTCTGTGAACTGGTCATGGTTCAGCCTGCCGTCGTTTATTCTGGTGCCGCTGTGCATTCTGACAGCGATGGCGGTCGGCGGATTGTGGGGAGCAATTCCGGGATTGCTGAAAGCGCGGTTTGGCTCGCATGAGGTCATCAACACGATCATGATGAACTTCATCGCCATCGCTCTGGTCAGTTACCTGACACAGTATCATTACAAGAATCCCGGCCCGATCCTGGAAACGCCGTTTATCGGCGAGGCTGCACGCATTCCCCGTTTGAACGAATTTCTTCCATTTATCTCACATGACGTGCCGCTGAACGTAGCGTTCATTTTGGCGCTGATAATGTGCGTTCTTGTTTACATCTTTTTGTGGAAGACAAAGTGGGGCTATGAATTAAGGGCGGTCGGCGAAAGCGCTTCGGCGGCGGAATACGGCGGCATTTCGCCAAAAAAACAGATCGTGATAGCGATGACATTGTCCGGCGTGCTTGCGGGTATGGTCGCCGTTGGCGAGGTTTTGGGAACCCGATACAATTACTATCATGACTTTTCAGCGCAATGGGGATTTCTCGGTATAGCTGTCGCACTGCTTGGACGCAATCATCCTTTCGGTGTGCTGATAGCGGCGATATTCTTTGGCGTGCTGCTTCGCGGTGAGATATTTGTGGACGGGTTTACGAGGTATGTTTCCAAAGACCTCGGTTTTGTATTGCAGGCGATAATCATTCTTTTTGTGGCGTGTTTCCAACGCTATGCCCGGAGGTAAACGAACAGCGATATGCTTGAAATAATCAGTTGGGCATTTTTATTTTCAGCCATCACGGCGGCGACGCCTCTTCTGTTCGCGGCGATGGGCGGATTGTTCTCGGAAAGGTCAGGTGTTATCAATATCGCCCTCGAAGGATTGATGCTTGCCGGGGCCTTTACGGCGGCGGCGGTCACATTTCAGACAGGAAATCCTTTTTTCGGATTGCTGTGCGGCATCGGCGCCGGTGCTTTTACGGCGTTGATCTTTGCGGTGGCCGTGATCAAATTTGAGGCGGATCAGGTTGTTGCCGGAATGGCGATAAACTTTTTGATGCTGGGCCTGCCTGCCCTTATAAGCGGCGTGATATATGATTCGACCGGATCGACGCCGCAGATAGATCAGGCGCATAAGCTGCCGCAGGTCGTGAACGGGCTTTCGATAGTTTCGGTCCTTGCTCTTATTTTGGTTCCGCTGGCGTGGTATGTGCTTTACAAAACGCCGTTCGGATTGAGGCTGCGGGCGGTCGGAGAAAACCCCGAGGCGGCTGATTCGGCCGGTGTCAGCGTGACAAGGCTCAGGTATTCGGCGGTCGTCATTTCAGGCGTGCTGGCAGCCATCGGTGGAGCGTTCCTTTCCACAGGGCAATCATCTTTGTTCACGCGTGGGATGTCGGCAGGACGCGGATACATTGCTCTGGCGGCGCTGATATTGGCAAAATGGCGGCCCATTCCTGTTCTGTTTGCCTGTCTGTTCTTTGGTTTTACTGAGGCACTTACCATTCAGATACAGGGAGCGTCGTGGGCAAAGATCGGCGATGAACCGATACCGATACAGTTCATTGAGATGATCCCGTATGTGCTGACGATAATCGTGCTGGCGGGCTTCATCGGGCTTTCACGCGCGCCAAAGGCGCTTGGCAAACCTTATAGCAAGGAGAGTTGACCTGACCGCCGAGACAAAAAGACGCTGAGTTTTTTGGCCTGTGTTCGTTTATATCTATTGTTATCGGTCAGCTTAAATTTTCTTTCTTGGCAGCTCTGTGCCATTGCGACTCTGCGGTTAATATTTTCTTGAAATGACATACGAAAATGCCGTCGAAGCGGCGGAATATATAAGATCGGAATATACGGGCGAGCCGAAGATCGCCATTGTACTCGGCAGCGGGCTTGGTGCGTTTGCCGATGAACTGGCGGATGCCGTCGCGATACCTTACGAAGAGATACCGCATTTTGCGAGGTCAACGGTCGAAGGCCACGCGGGACGGCTTGTACTGGGAAAGGTTGGGAACACTGATGTCGTTGTCCAGCAGGGACGGTTTCATTTTTATGAAGGCTGGTCGATGGAGCAGGTCATGTTCCCGATGCGCGTTTTTGGGCGGCTGGGCATCACGTCGGTGATACTGACCAACGCCGCCGGCAGCGTAAGGCCGGGAATGAAACCCGGCGACCTGATGCTGATCTCGGATCATTTGAACATGATGGGCGTGAATCCGCTTCGCGGGCCGAATGACGAGCGTTTCGGAGTTCGCTTTCCCGATATGACAAATGTTTATGATACTGAGCTTCAGAAAATAATTGACGGAGCCGCGAACGAGATAGCTGCCGAGCGCCACACCGGAGGAAAGGATAAAGAGCCGAGAGATTTTCTTCAACGCGGAATCTACTGCGCGCTTTCCGGCCCGACGTATGAAACCCCGGCGGAGGTCAGGCTTTACCGCCAGCTCGGCGCCGACGCCGTGGGAATGTCCACCGTGCCGGAGGCAATAGCCGCCCGCCATCAGGGCATCCGCGTGGCAGGCATTTCGTGCATCACCAATTTTGCCGCAGGCATGACCGATGACGGCATCAACCATGCTGAGGTAATGGAAACCGGAGCGCGCGTGGCGGATATTTTCAAGGAACTTTTGCGGCGCGTTATCCTGCGGATAAGTCATTAGTCATTTGTCCTTTGTTCTTGGCAGATCAGATCGGGTTTGTAAATTGTGTAAAGACCTAAAGGCAGTATGCCCAAAACAAATTTCCAAAATCTTAGGGTTTATCAGTTGGCTGAAAAGCTGTCTGATGTGGTCTGGGAGATGGTTATTTGCTGGGACAGTTTTGCAAAAGATACTATAGGGAAACAACTGGTAAAATCGACAGATTCGGTCGGGGCGAACATTGCAGAAGGTGAAGGCCGAGGCAGTTATCAGGACAATCGCCGGTTTGTAAGGATCGCCAGAGGGTCCCTTCAAGAGACTCAGCATTGGCTCCGTAGAGCATTCAAGCGGGGTTTGGTGTCGCAGGAACAGATAGCGGTCATAAAACCGATCATCGAACAGTTATCACCGACCTTAAATGCGTATCTAAGATCAATAGGAATGACCAAAGATAAACAAAGGCCAATGACGAATGACCAAGGACAAATGACACAAAAATGATAATCGGAATTTGCGGAGGAACAGGATCTGGGAAAACGACGATTGCGCGCGCCATTGTTGAGGCGGTCGGCGACGGCAATGTCGTTTTGGTCGAGCAGGATTCGTATTACAGAAATCTGGCGGATATGCCGCTGGACGAACGGCATCAGGCAAATTTTGACCATCCTGATTCCATCGACAGCGATATGCTGGTCAATCATCTGATGCGGCTGAAGCAGGGCCTGACGGCGGAGATGCCGCTATATGATTTTAAGACACACACGCGGAGCGACCGCATAGAGATAATTGAGCCGAAACCGGTCGTGATCGTCGAGGGCATTTTGATATTTGCCGAACCGCGCGTGCTCGACCTTTTGGACGTGCGGGTCTATGTCGATACGCCTGATGACATTCGGTTTATTCGCCGCCTGAAACGCGACATTGCCGAACGCGGCCGGACGGTCGAATCGGTTATCGAGCAATATTACCGAACGGTGCGTCCGATGCACTTTGAATTTGTTGTGCCATCCAAACGCCACGCGGACATCATCATACCCGAAGGCGCGAACACCGGCATAACCGTTGATTTTCTGTGCAGCATGGTCCGCGAAAAACTGACCGAACAGCAGGCGGAAACACGACCGGCGGGAAGTGTGTAACTAACGTGGACGAACGTCCTCGTTCATCCCGGATCACTTATCGGGAGAATGATGCGGATATGTTTCTTTTTCTTTGCGGTCTTCGCGGCTTTGCGTGGAAAAAAGTCTTCACGCCAAGACGCAAAACACGCAAAGTAAGAAATGTGGAGAAAAAAATCACTGCCGTTCAAATAGGATTTATTTGTTAGATGGTAAATATGGTAAATAAAGAACAAGGTCTGATAGCCGCCGCCAAAAATGTTCGCGAAAATGCGTTCGCGCCTTATTCGGGATTTCGGGTAGGAGCGGCCGCCCTCGGCGATGACGGTGTTATATACACCGGCTGCAATGTCGAATCGGCCACCTATGCCCTGACGCTGTGTGCCGAGCGCAACGCAATTTTTAAGGGCGTTTCCGGGGGCGTAAAACGCTTTACCGCCATCGCCGTTGTTGCCGATACAGATAAACTTACACCGCCTTGCGGATCGTGCCGCCAAATAATCTGGGAATTTTGCGGCGATGTTCCGGTAACGATGTCAAACCTCAACGGCAAAACCGAAACCGTCCAAATGAGCGAATTATTACCGAGGGCTTTTGATTCATCATTTTTATAGGGCAAGTCAATAAAATCAATAACTTGCCGCTGCAAATCATCCACCAAGTGGACGATATTCAGCCACTGAACGGATGATTTTCAGCCATTTAATGGTTGATTTGTATCGAAAATATCCGTTATACTCATTCTGTGTTTAGTCGTCACATGACAGAATCGATAAAACAGGCATTGGCTGAAAGTCCTGTTGTCCTGCTTATAGGTGCGAGACAGTCCGGCAAAAGTACGCTTGTCCGCAATCTGGGGCCTGAAGATCATCAGCCTTTATATCTGACGTTTGACGATCTGACACTGCTTTCATCCGCAAGTGCAAATCCGCAGGCCTTTTTAGATTCAGTTCAAAAACCCGTTATCTTTGATGAGATCCAGCGGATACCGGACCTGTTGATCCACATTAAGAAAAGTGTTGATGAAGATCGGAAACCGGGCAGTTATTTGTTGACCGGTTCCGCAAATGTGCTTGCGTTGCCGATGGCGGCTGATTCGCTGGTCGGCAGAATGGATGTCATCAAATTATTTCCGTTATCGCAAGGCGAGATAAACGGGCAAAAAGAATCTTTCATAGACATGGTTTGCTCCGACAACTTTGCATTGCCTGGGAAGACAGATAAAGAAGACCGCGAACATTTTTTTGACCGGATATTTACGGGCGGCTTTCCCGAGGCCGTGCAACGAACATCCAAAGCCGGACGCGACAGGTGGTTCAGGGCTTATACGACCACATTGCTGCAGCGTGATATGCGGGACCTTGCAAATATCGAAGGTGCCGCAGATTTGCCGCGGCTTTTGTCGGTATTGGCGGCAAGGAGCGGCGGACTGGTCAATTTTGCCGATATTTCGCGCTCAACCGCCATCACACAAACAACGCTTAAACGATATATCGCGCTTCTTGAACAGTTGTTTCTGATAGACTTTCTTCCGGCGTATTCTGCAAACCTGACAAAGCGTTTGACCAAGGCCCCAAAGCTTTATTTTTCAGACACGGGAATATTGTCCTATCTGATCGGAGCAAATTGGCAAAAGATGCTGGTTGAGAACACGATGGCCGGAACTTTGGTTGAGAACTTTGTGGTCAATGAACTGAAAAAACAAGCCGGGTGGAATGAGACAAATGTGACCATGTATCATTTTCGAACCACGAACAATGAAGAGGTCGATATTATTTTGGAAATGCCCGGTGGCGACGTTGTCGGAATCGAAGTAAAATCAGGTGCCAGTATTGGCAAAGACGCATTCAAGGGACTGAAAGTATTAAAGGAAAACCTCGGCAAAAAATTCAAACGCGGCATAGTTCTATACACCGGCGAAATAAGCACCGCTTTTGACAACGATATGTTTGCATTGCCAATACAAACGATGTGGGCAGAACAAAATTGACGAATAGTTATGCCAAAATTTAATGATCTTAACTTGGAAGACTGGCGTGAGAGCGACGTAAATGTTGATTCGCTTTGGCTGATCGGCGAGCGCTCTAAATCAGGCAAGCATAAGAATATTTACCACGGAAATTTTATTCCGCAGATCCCATACCAGTTATTAACGCGATATACGAAACAGGATGATGTCGTTTTAGAACCGTTTATGGGCAGCGGCACAACGCTCTTCAAGGCGAAGATATTTCGCGAAGGTCGAAACGATCTCCGGCTATTGAATTCATTCTCTTCAGGAATTGATTTTATAGAATTGCCTAGATCAATTGGCTTCGTAATTCAAAAGTCTCGCGTTCCGAATTGAAGAGTTTTTCAACCTTTTCATAAGTCCAAAACTGAACCTGCTTTTCGATAGGCTTAAAGCTTGGTTGTTTCAGAATATTCTTGAATTCGTTTTCTCTTTTAGCCGGAGCAACGACAAACATCGAAGTCTTAAAATCTACCAATTCCATAAATTTGGACAAGCCGTTTTTAATATCCGTGCTGTTTTCGACCTCAAAAACTCTCGAAGGCATGCCGCGTTCATTGAACCATGACACATCAATGTTTCTCGTTCGCTTTACGATCCGGTCATAAGTAAATTTCGGAAATTCTTCAAGAGAAGAAAGCTCGCCCAATTTTTGGCTGAGGTATTGTTTCTTCTTGTCCGGCGTAAACGTTCGGTATTGATAATATTGTCCAAGTTGTAGAAGCAATGCCTGCATCGAAACGTGGGTCAGGTTTTCTTTCTGTTCTGCTGTCTGAGTTGTAGGATTTACATCTTTTGGAAGTGAGTCGAATGTATCAACAAGCGTATATAATCCCGGAACGAGTTTGTAAAATCGTTTATCTCGCTGAACTCGTTCATCAATGGTCTTATGCGGAGTCAGTCCTTTAATTTCGTTGTGCTCCGCATAAATTAACGGGGCTTCTTCGTGAAGAAGTTTAAGAGTTGCAATGTTATCATTGCGACGTATAACTTTTTCTATCGCATCTGACCAAGTAAAGTTATTCTTTTTCATTTCAATTTTCGTGTCCAACTGACTCTTTGCATGACCCAGTAGATTATACTCGTCATTCGATCTGGATAGAAATCTATGTACTCCGTTGTCGATCTGCCTCACAGTCGATATAGAGGGCGTTTATACAAACAGATTTCTGTTTAAGTCGTCATCACTCTGACATTCCTGGCATCTCACAGGAGCGCCACGGTTCGTTGCTTCCGGTATTGGTTCGCCGCAATCAAAGCAGTTGTAGCCATTATCGAGAAAAAACGTTGAAATGGTATCCATATCCCAATACTCCATGTTGTCATACCGTTCGAGAAGGTCTTCTTTAAGTATGCCAAGAAGCAATGAATAATGTTCGTTGGTTAGCTGCGGGAAATGGTTCATCGCAACGCTGGCCTCCCGTAGCCGCAATTCTCACAAATTGCATGTTCTTCAAGGTTCCTGCCGTCTATATCAAACATCATGTATTCTAAGGGGGTGCCATCACAGTGAGGACACGTTTCGGTCAATTCAGTCTCATGATAATCGATGACTTCCAGCATTTCAGTTTCCCCATCGAGATAAACTGGTTCTGTCTCGCCAAGCTCTACTCTTGGATCGATCAAAGCAACAACTATATAACGTCGTAAAGTTTCAGCATCAAGTGTCGATTCAATCGCTGCTTTTATGGTTAGATCATATACTCTGTTCATTTTATTCTAGCTACACAGTAAAGTTGATGACCGCTTTAAGTGAAGTAAATACATGACTTATCATGCTTCCCGAAAGATGTCTAGGACGCAACAGAAAAAATCTGATACCATCGCTTATTGAGATGCTCGTTCGCCGGCGGGAAAGACAGGGCTTAGGAAATATGAACGCTCGGGTTGGTGTGTCAGAAGCAAGGTCAAGGGCGTATTTGAAGATATTATCCGAGAGGCGAGGTTTAAATACATCTTTCTGTCATATAACAACGAAGGCCTGATGAGCATTGATGATGTAAAACATATAATGTCGCAATACGGCAGATATGATCTGATCCAAACCGATTATCAGCGGTTTAAAGCGGACAAGACCGAAGCCCGCAATCATAAGGCGGACTCTACCGTCGAATATCTGCACGTGCTTGAAAAATATTGATTCGGACTAATTTATAGAAGAATGAGCAGAATTAGTGAAATAACAAATGCCAGGTTAGATCGCACCAAATTTGCGGTATTTGACAGTTTTGAAGATTCGAAGCAGTCAGAGCGCGAATACTGGAGGTCATGTACTCCCGAGGAACGTCTGACCGCATTGGAGATGCTTAGGAAAGCCACGTTTGGATATGATGAAAATGAGCGCGGGCCTAAAGGATTTTTCGAAGTGGTTGAACGGGAAAAATGAGATCAACAAAATTATTAGTTACATTGCTTTTGCTGTTGTCGCTGTCTGATATTGGTTTTGGACGGTCGTCTAAAAACCTCTCTTATGCAGAAAGAGTTGACCTGCTCATAGTTGGCGGGACGGTCGTGACGATGGATGCGGGGCGGCGGGTGATAGAGGACGGTGCGGTTGCGGTCAGCGGCGGCAAGGTGGTTGCGGTCGGCACGCGGGCGGAGATGGCGAAAGGCTATCGTGCAAAGCAGACCGTCAACGCGGCAGGAAAGGCTGTCATTCCGGGCCTGATAAACGCTCATACACATATCCCGATGGTTTTGTTTCGTGGTATCTCGGACGACCTTGACCTCAACGATTGGCTGACGCGGTTTATATTTCCGGCTGAGGCGAAAAATGTCGATGAGGCGTTCGTCCGCGTCGGAACACGGCTTGGGCTGGCCGAAATGATACGCGGCGGAACGACGACATACGCCGATATGTATTATTTTGAGGACGCCATCGCCGATGAAACAAAAAAAGCCGGCGTTCGCGGACTGCTCGGACAAACGCTGATAGATTTTCCCGTACCTGATGCAAAAACACCTGCCGAAGGCATGGCCCTGGCAGAGAAATTTGTTAAAAAATGGCAGAATGATCCGCTGATAACGCCCGCCATTGCACCGCACGCTCCTTACACGATCTCGACCGAAAATCTAAAGGCGATGAAGGCCCTCGCCGACAAGGTTAACGCTCCGCTGATAATCCACGTTGCCGAAACCCGCAAAGAGGTCAGCGACATCACCGAGCAAAAAGGCCATTCGCCGATGGCGTATCTGGACAGCATCGGGTTTCTCGGCGGACGTGTGCTGGCGGCACATACGGTCTTTTTGACAGATGCTGAAATTGACCTGATGAAGGCAAAGAACGTCGGGTCAGCTCATTGCCCTCATTCCAATATGAAACTTGCGTCGGGCTTTGCTCCCGTGCCGCAGATGCTTGCCAAGGATATTGCTCTCGGGCTGGGAACTGACGGAGCTGCCTCGAACAACGACCTGAATATGTGGGAAGAGATCGACGCTGCCGCAAAGCTGCACAAGGTCTTCACCGGCGACCCAAAGGTCGTGACCGCCGAACAGGCGTTTGAGATGGCAACCATTCGCGGAGCGCGTGCCGTCCACATGGCGGACAAGATCGGTTCCATCGAAACCGGCAAGCTCGCCGACATCGCCATCGTCGATCTGAACGGCCTTCACCAGACGCCGATGTACAACATCTATTCCCACCTTGTTTACACAACAAAGGCGTCTGATGTTGAAACCGTCATCATAAACGGACGCGTTGTTATGCAAAACCGCCGTTTGCTCACGCTAAATGAAAGTGCTATAAAAAAAGATGCAGCAGCATATCGCAATAAAATCATCAAAAGTTTGAATGAATGATATACGCGGGTGACAGAGACCCGCTTTTGCGGTTTTACAGGTCATTTATAGTGAGCATTCATAACTAATATAAAGTAGTTCGCTTTGGCCTTTACGGAAAATTAAAGTCAGCAAGGAGGACTGAAATGCCGTTAAATGTCAAAAGGTTATTTGGTTCAGCATTATTGGTATTATCTGCATTTATAATTTCTTCATCGGCGCAGGAACAGCCTGCGGCCGCAAAAGAACCTGCCAGCGAAACAACTGAAAAAGAAAAAAGAGAACCGACCGCAGCGGAAATAACGCATCAGCGCGTTGCAAAGGCAAAGGCGTTCATAGCCGTTCGCAACTATGCTTCGGCCGTACACGAACTGGAAATGATCCGCCGTGAAACCGCCGAGCCTTCTGTCCATTCCGTTGCCAACGTCCTGTTAATGTACAGCTATTTTGAGCAGGGAAATTACAAAAGGGCACAGCAGTTTTTGACCGATCTTTTTGGTTCGTACAGGTCAAATAATGCTCATTCCGAAACATATTATTCGGCGGTTGCCGGACAGGTGATAAAAGGGTCGCGTGACAAGGTCGAACGTTACAGAAAACTCGGGATCGCGTTGAACGACCGCAGCTTGCCGCTGGAGGCGATAAACGACATCGAACAGATGCGCGTCACTCTGGAAATGATAGTTGAACAGGCAAGAGAAATAAGCGCGGAAAAAGAACGCATACCGGTTCTTATGCCGCTTCTTGAAGAAGCGACCGCCGTCAGAGGATTGCTGGCAAGAGATGATTATGACGCCAGACGCTGGCGTGACGAGATAGCCGACACACGTGAGCAGATCGCCAATTCGCAAAGCGTTGTTCTGAACGCGATACTGGAAACGCCGATCACAGAAGCACCGGCACAAACGCCGGCTGTGCTTACAGAAGAAGCTGACATTGCAGAAGAACAGGCGCCGCAAACAGAAACTCCTGCCGAGTCCGAGCCGGTTCAGAACGATGCGGATCGTCCGGTCAAGATAGTGGGCGCATCCCAAACGGCCACAGACGAAAAAGATCAGGAAAACATCTCCGATGAGCCATCGAACCTGAAAGAGCCGATAGAGGCCGGAGCGCTGAATGGATATGCGGTAAATAATCCGCCGCCCGCATATCCGACGGCGGCTCGCCAGCTAAGGGCGACCGGAGTTGTCAGGGTTGATGTCGTCGTTGACGAAGAGGGAAATGTTGCGGAGATCGTAAAGACACAGGGCCACACTTTGCTGCAAAACGCGGCCCGTGATGCTGTGAAAAAATGGAAGTTCAAACCGTTCACACGTGACGGCCGCCCTGTCAGCGCAACCGGCTACATCAATTTCAATTTCTCACTTTAGGACAAATTATTCCGCCACTCTGACGCCGAGTTCATCCAACTGCGCAGTGTCAACCTCACCCGGTGAATCCATCATCAGATCCTGAGCCGACGCGGTTTTCGGGAACGCCATAACGTCGCGGATATTCTCGGTTCCGCACAGGATCATGCATGTCCGCTCGATACCGGCGGCAAAACCGCCGTGCGGCGGCGTGCCGTATTCGAGCGCGTCGAGGAAAAATCCAAAGCGTTCGCGTGCCTTTTCCGGTGACAGGCCGAGCGCCTTAAAGTTCAGCGCCTGAATATCCTTTTGGTGGATGCGTATCGAACCGCCGGCACATTCGTAACCATTGATGACGGCATCGTATGCCTTTGCGCGAACCTTGCCCAACAGATGTTTTTGCGACGGGTCATTGACCGCTGTCTTGAACATTTCCAGGTCTTCGTCCATCGGCGATGTGAACGGATGATGTGCCGCGATGTATTCGTCCGCCTCGTCGTCGTGTTCAAACATCGGAAATTCCGTCACGATAAGGCATTCGTATTTGGTTCGGTCGATGAGGTCTTCACGTCTTGCGACCTCTTGCCGCAACGCTCCGAGCGAAGCGGCAACAACTGACTTGCGTCCGGCGACGATCAGAACGGCATCGCCTTCGACGGCGCCGGATGTTTTTATCAATCGACCGATGGTTTCTTCGCCGAGGACTTTCATCAGGGACGAAGTTGGAGCCAAGTCGCTATCGCTCCCGGTTCTGACAGGAACCTTTATCCACGCCATTGCTCCCGCACCGTAGCGCTTTACAAATTCCTGAAGTTCGTCCGTCTGTTTTCGCGAATAATCGGCCTTGCCTTTAACGGTGATGCATTTTATCTCGCCGCCCTTGGCAAGCGTGTCGGCGAACGGTGCAAAATCGGTGTCTTTCAGGTTTTCGCTCAGGTCGATCAGCTCCATTCCGAATCGCAGATCGGGTTTGTCGCTGCCGTATCGACGCATCGCTTCGGCGTATGTCATTCGCGGCCATTCGGCGGGCAGATCGATATTTCCGACCGTTTTCATCACATGATTGAACATTCCCTCCATTTCGCGATAGACCTGTTCGCGATTGACGAAGGACATTTCCATATCAAGCTGCGTGAACTCCGGCTGGCGGTCTGCGCGGAGGTCTTCGTCACGAAAGCAGCGGGCGATCTGGTAATACTTGTCAAAACCGGCGATCATCGTGATCTGCTTCAATATCTGCGGCGATTGCGGCAGGGCGAAAAATTTGCCGGTGTGGATGCGTGACGGCACGATAAAATCGCGCGCGCCTTCGGGAGTGGATTTGAGCAGGATCGGTGTTTCTATTTCGATAAACCCTTGCGTGTCAAAATATTCGCGAATGGCCTTTACAGCCTTTGCACGTGTGCGGATGTTGTTTTGCAACTGTGGACGACGCAGATCAAGATAACGATATTTCAGCCGCGTGTCCTCGGCGGCGAGGTTTTCAGAACCGGCGACCTCAAGCTGAAACGGCGGCACGGCGGCATCGTTCAGAACAAGCAGTTCGCTGACCTTTACCTCGATGTCGCCGGTCGCGAGCTTTGCATTACGCGCATTATCATCGCGTGCAACAACATTGCCTTTTATCGCGATGACAAATTCGCCGCGAATGTTTTTTGCCTTTGCATGAGCTTTTTCAGCGGTCTCTTCGCTGACGACGACCTGCGTCACACCTTCGCGGTCGCGAAGGTCAATGAACGTAAAAACGCCAAAGTCGCGCTTCTTTGCGACCCAGCCCATAAGCACGACCTGTTCGCCGACGTCCGATCCGCGCAGTTCGCCGCACGTGTGCGTGCGTTCCAAATTTCCTAAAGTGTCTAACATATATTCTTTGCCCACGAAAGGCACTAAAATCACAAAAAAATGAAGAAAAGTTCTTATTTTAGTGTCTTTGGTGCGTTTCGTGGGGAAACAAAAAACGCCTTTCGGTTCAACACAATCGAAAGGCGGCACGCTAAATATTTAACATGCTCGCCAGTCAATTATTGTCATCGTTAAACCGAACTGCGTTCATAAAAATGAGATGATACAGGAATTTCCCCGGTTTTGGCAAACTTCCGGCAGTATTCTACTTTTTAACAACAAGCCTCGATTTAGCTATCTTTCAAGCATTTTTTCTGCGGGGCCTGTTTTTGACGACTGCTGTGAATACCTCTTCGCCAAACTGATTTATGCTTTTTCCGGCTCTGGCGGCTGCCTCGGCTATTTGGGCGTGCAGATCTCCGTCAAACCGAAACAGTATCTTTCCTGAATATGGTTTTATCTTCCTGCCCTCTTTTTTGCTTAGTTCCAAATGCAATTCAATTGATTCCTTGAATGCCGATTTAAGTTCTCTGAGCGATGTCCCATGAAACGACATAACGTGCTTTGGGCCGAGTCCAAGAACGCGACCAACAAAAACGTCATCTTCCGGTGAATATTCGATCTTTGCCTTAAATCCCTTATATTCCAATGTGTTATTCATCCGGTTCAACTCCTAAAAACTCAAGTATCTTTCTGGCGTCCTCTACCTGATATCGCTTTGCTTCTTTTCCGGGATGCGGGCGATGTTGATCGTATTTTGTTCCTTCGGGAAATGATATGCGAATGGCGGAACCTTTTCCCTCATGCAGGACACCTCCGAGAGAGATGAACAGCTTCTCTATATCAGAAAACTTTATGTTTGCTCTGGTCGGTTTATCAAATATTGCCCGAACTGTCGCTTTATGTTTTCTATTCATCTCACATAAATATGATAGCATACATGCTATCACACCCGTCAAAAATAAAATCTTGCAAAATAATACAGGATCGGTGCATTGAAGAGCAGGTCGTCGTGGCTAGGGCTGATGCTCGGCGCCGAGGTTTATTTCGCCAAAATTAAGGCGAGAGCAAGCAACAAACCGTCTAAAAGGTGGTGTTTTGGTTCGCAATTAACGATAGCTATCACTGAATGCAATTACAAACTTCATCGCATCCGCTTCGGTATCGAAAATATACAGCCCGACATTGGAAAATCGTGCCGAGGAGCCGTTTTGCGGCATACCCTTGCGTTCTGCCTGGTTGAGATAAAGTTTGATCGCTGAAGCAGCGGCTGGGATCTTGAATATGCCCCAATTAGTTGCCCATTTATTGACCTCACCGAGTTCGCAAAGCATTCGCTGGCCTTGTAACGGCTGATCTTCCACTTTTGTCCCGCTCATCCAGCGTCCATACAGGGTGGGCAATCCGGTAATGCCTTCATCGTCAAGACGCTCACTCGAACATCGGCTGATAAGCAATGCAAACTTACCGTCGGAATTGCTCGGAACCGCAACATCCTGAGAGAAAGATGCTCCATTTCGCAATATAAACACAGAGTCGTTTGTTGCTTTTTCAATCGAGGCCTCGCCGGTCATTTTCCAGACAGACATTCCCGCAGGATCATCCAAACTGCGAATAAGATTGGTCGAAGCGTCTAACACGGATTCAGGTCGCTCCTTGTCATCGGCAAATGGCAACCGGTGGCTTGACCAGATCACTCCGTTATCGAACTTAACGGTGGCATTTACCAGAACAACCTCTGAAAAATCAGAAAGCCCTGTCCGTTTTTCTATGCCCTCATTGGCCAGCTTATAATGCGTCTCACTTCTGGAGATCTGTATATTTTCGCCCGGAGCGATCAACGGCTTTTCGGTTTTTTCAAACCGAGCACTCAGATCTCGTCCATATTCCAGCGAGAACCCCGAAGGCGTGCCGTTGGCCCTGGTTTCCGGTAAAGAAAAATGCAGTCGGATGGATCTGATCGGGATGCCAGAGATATTTTTAAGCTCGACCGCCAAGCCTTTAAGCCAATCTTTAGAAGCTTCAAACGGCTCTCCAACAGCTATTTGTTTCCCTTCCACTGAGATCGAAACGATCGTTACCGCTCTCATTTCGGTCGGCACCATGTTGCCGTTTTGAGCTGAAATGCTGTCTGATGCCGGGTAATTGTTCGGTTGTGTAATGACAGTTCTTTTCGCAGTTTGGGCAAGAGAAGATAGGACAATAAAACACATCATCACAACTGCCAACATAAGTGATCTGATCATGTAGGTTTATACCTCCGCCGTCCAGCCTTATAAGCGCAGATATTATACACAAAATATTCTTTTTTGGGGTAAAAATTTGCCGGTTTAAAAATAAAATCTTGTGAAATAGTACAAGATCGTAGCGTCCAGGAGCGGGGGATATTAAGATCAAACCAAGGCAAGTAATTCTCGTTCAACATTTGCGTCTTGACGTGTAAATACCGGCTCGGGATCAGTAAAATGCTTTATTTTTTTTAACAATCTCTGTGCGACACTCGGCGACACTATTCGAAGGATCTTCCTTAGATCCTCGGGAAAATCTACGGCAAAAAGTTCTCCTTCAACATACGTGAATTCATATTTTTTTGATTTGCCCGCGATCAGGAGTTTTATCTCTCCTTTTCCTTTTTGCTTTTTGCTTATTTCTAAAAGTTCCATCTGAATATCACCTCACCATTCCAATGTCTGAAAAACTCAAAAAGAGAAACTTTATATGACGTTGCGTCCCAGGGGTCATAGATAACCAATTTATTGTCATCGGCTTCTTTAACTAACACCAAATGACCTAACGGACTTCCGTCTCTAATCACTGCTCCAAACTGCCCGCTGCCGATCAAGACTGAAAGAGCTTTTCTCTGAACAATCAAACCGTTCCAACTTTTACCATCTTCGTTTGCGTCCACTTTGTTTAGAAAGGCTGCCAAACGAACGATATCAGATGGTTGTCCAATTATATCAATTATCGCCTCCTGAGACACTATAATTCCCCGGTCGCGAAGTAACATTTCACCGACGGCAGCAACACATGAATAAGGCGTCAATTGCTTGACCACGGAGTTGTCAGAGATCTCGCCTATAACTCGCCAGGAACTTCCCGACCCGATCTGTTTTATCACGATCAATGACATACACTTGATTTAACCAAAATAAAATCTTGCGAAATAGTACAATATCGGGGCGTTGAAGAGCAGGCTGTCGAGGCGGTCGAGCAGGCCGCCGTGGCCGGGCAGGATGGTTGCGGCGTCTTTTGCGCCGGAGCCGCGTTTTATGGCGCTTTCGGCAAGGTCGCCCAGAACGCCGACCGCCGCCATTACGAGAGCAAGCGGAACCGAGAATTTATAGGGCAATTCGGGAAAAAAGGTCAGTGTGCAAAGAGCGGCAAAACCGCCTGCCGCAACAAGCCCGCCGATCAGGCCCTCGACCGTTTTGCCGGGCGAGATATTCGGCGCAAGCTTGTGTTTGCCAAAGGCGCGTCCGGCAAAATACGCGCCCGCGTCAGACCCGAAAATGACGATGAGAAAGAAAAGGAGCAGATCGGTGGAAAGGCCCGGAACGTGTTCAAACCCGACCCGCGTCGCGATAAGAAATCCGCCCAGAAAGGCGATATACATAACGCCAAGCAGCGTTACGCCGATGCCCGTCAGCATTTTGGAAAAATCCTTCTGAAAGCGGAAGGTTTGCGAAATTAGCAAAACGATGACAAAACCGCAAACCGTCAGCAAAAGCATATCAGGCGCCTTTGCCGGAGCGTCAAAGATGAACGCCACGATCAGAGCCGCCGCGCCCAGATAAGCTATCGAGGCATCGCCCTTTAGCTCGAGCTTTTTGGTCAGCGTGAAAAACTCGAACAGGCCCGCTGCCAGTGCCAGCACGCCGATCAGGACAAATATCCAGACCGTGTCCGGGAAATACCACGGCAAAATGACCGAGGCGATAAGGATAGGCAGGGCAACGGCGGCTGTGAGCAGTCTTGTTTTCATGATCTATTTCACCGCAGAGACGCTGAGGCGCAAAGAAAATTATAAGTTTTTCCGATACAAATGCAGCCCTTGTTCGGGTGCTGATCCCCTATTTTACGGCTCAGCTTTCTGTTTCACGAGCCCGGTCGCTACCGCTCCCGGTTCTGACTTTCGCTCTGCGTCTCTGCGGTGAGCTATTTTACTCCGCCGTATCGGCGGTCGCGTTTTTGATAGTCGATGATCGCCTCGAATATTTCGGGACGGCGAAAATCAGGGAACAGCGTCGGCGTCACATAAATCTCGGCATAGGCTATCTGCCAGAGCAAAAAATTTGATATTCGCAGCTCGCCGCTTGTGCGGATGAGCAGATCGACCTCAGGCAGGCGGTTCGTGTCCAGATTGCGCTCGATGTCAGCCTCGGTCAAATTGTCGATAACGTCATTGCGTCTTTCGATATCTTTTACCGCCAAAATTGCCGCCCGAACTATCTCATCGCGGCTGCCATAGTTCAGGGCGACGTTCATTATCAGGCCGTTGTTCTCTCTGGTCATCTGCCGTGCATATTCCAGTTCTTTTTGCACGTCCGGCGCCAGCCCGTCTATGTTGCCTATGGTCTGAAAACGTATGTTGTTTTTCGCAACGGCCTTTATCTCGCGCCGCAGAACCTGTTTCAGCATGGTCATCAGGCCCGAAACTTCTTCCTTGGGCCGTTTCCAGTTCTCGGTCGAAAAAGCGTAAAGCGTAACGGCATCGACCTCAAGCCGGGCGCATGTGTCGATGATCGCCTTGACCGATTCCGAACCTTCGCGATGGCCGAAAATGCGAGCCTTGCCTCTGGCCTTTGCCCAGCGTCCGTTGCCGTCCATTATCACGGCTATGTGGCGCGGTATGCGTTCAGGGTCGATCGCCGCCAGCAGTTCCGCATCACGCGAACCGGGTTTAATGACTTGGGCAAAGTTATCGCTGATCATTAGTTACTGACGAACACGGCGACCGCTGATGCAGCCGTCGTTTCGCATTCATACGAAATTGTTCCCGGCGCTAGCGCGCGGCCCCGAGCTTCAGGTCTCTCAGCTCCGCCGACACGATGGCGCTGTGGTTCAAACGGCCATAGATGTGCGGAAAGACCTCATCGCCGGTCGAGGCCTCCTCAACAAGTTTTGCAAAAAGTTTGTCGGTCTCTATCTTCAATATAACGACCTTTGAAGCATTGGCGAAATATCTTTGCAGCGTCCCCTCAAGCTGCTTTTCATAACTGCAATGTATGAACCCTTCGGTCTGCAGGCTCTCCGCCTGATAGGACGGACGGCCCTTGTAATATTCCCAAGTTTCCGGGAGAGTAACGTGATAGATCAGCATACAAAAAAATCCTTGTACTACGCTGCCCTTTTGGGGCGCGTTTTTCCCCTGTTCGTTTCAATAATCAACACGGTGCAGGGTCAAACCCTGCGGCGGAGCGGTTCTGCCCGCAAGCGAGCGGTCACCGGTGAGGATCGCCGTCTGAATTGTATCAGAATCCTTTTCACCTTGCCCGACCTCTATCAGCGTCCCGACTATGGAACGCACCATATAACGCAAAAATCCGGTCGCCGAGATGCGAACCTCTATCACGGCGGCATTGGCGACGGAGTTCCATTTGGATTCAATGATGCAGTCGGTCACGGTGCGGACGCGGCTTTCGCCGTCAGCCCGAGCCGATGCGAACGCCGTCCAGTCATGCTCGCCTAAAAACAGACGAGACGCTTCGAGCATCTTTGCCACGTCCAGCGGCCGCGATTCGTGCAGGGCAAAGCGGCGCAGGAAAGGCGAGATGACCGGAGCGTTCACTATGCGGTAAATGTAGGTCTTGTTCCTGGCAGAAAAGCGGGCGTGAAAATCATCGTCGGCGCGTTCGGCGTTCATAATGCGGATGTCACGCCAAAGGTTGCCGTTTATCGCCGCACGGAGCCTTTCCGGTTCAAAATGACGGTTAAGAAACACATTTGCGACCTGGCCTTCGGCATGAACTCCGGCGTCTGTCCGGCCTGAGCCTGTGACCTTTACCTCGCCGTCCTCCAACATGCCAATCACGCGCTCCAGTTCGCCCTGAATGGTTCGGGCATTGTCCTGCACCTGCCAGCCGTGAAAATCGGTCCCGTCATATTGTATTAAAAGCTTGTAGTTCATTAAGGAAACAATAATTTAAACCGTTCGCAGCAGATCAAAGACCGTTCGTTAAAATCCAGTCCGGATTCTGCGGCTCCATGCGTGAAGTAGTTCCAGTGTGCACTTCGCCAAAAATCTAATGACAGGTCGCCCTCACCCTCATCATAGGCAAACTGTGCGTCCACTTCATTGAACGGGACATGGCGTATCTCAACGGTCTGAATAACGCACATCGGTTCGCCGTAAAGATCCGTCACAACGCTTATACCGTCCGGCACGGGCGATTCCTCGGGCGTTATTTCGTTGAACGCGACAAGGCTTGCGGTCGCGATTTTTTTCCCGGTGATTACCAATTCGGCCAATTCCCGTGCCATTTCAGGCGTGTTGCCGAAATACCAGACCTGAAAAGGAGTTGCCGGATCGACACTCTCGGAAACGCAAAATTCCGTCCAGAACCGTGTGACTTTTTCTGAAATTTCCATATTTATCTGATCCGTTCAACGCATCCGGCGGTCAAACTGTTCGGCAAACAATACCGGTGACCGGTCATTCATTCTGAAATAAAGAGCCGGTTCTATCAGTTCAAGTTCCATCAGGGCAAAATCGCCATTGTGCCGGACAAGGTCGATCCGTGAATAGAGCGGCAGCGGTTCGATGGTATCGTTTATCTGTTGGGCCGCCGTCAGCATTGCGGTTTCCGGCTCGGCCTCGGATATTATCCCGCCGTGATCTTCCTGCACTCTGAAATCATCGGTTTTAGGCCTTTTCAATATTGTGTGGCTGTATTCGCCGTTAAAATAAAAGAGCGAAAACTCACCTTCCTCAACCACCGACCTCATAAAAGGCTGGATCATAAAATTCCTGCCGTTGAAAACATTTGACACCGCCGCGTCAAAAGACCTGATCCGAAAAGTGTCTCGGGCGGTCGCCGAAACGGTCGGTTTTACGATGAGTTCATCGGCGTTAAGTCCAGTTTTCCATTTCTCAAGATCGTCGGCTGAGAAAGCTCCGTTCGCCCAGACGGTCGGAACTATGTTGATGCCTTTTTCCTCAAGGTCGCGGAGATACGTCTTGTCCAAATTCCATCTGACGGTCGTAAGGGCATTTTCCAGCCGTGCGGGAGAAGCGTCGATCTTTTCCAACACATTGAGAAATTCATCCGGCGCGTAATGATAATCCCACGTTGTTCTGATGACGACAACATCAAAATCGTTCCAGTCCGCGTTTGTATCGCGCCACGAAACGGTCGAAACCTCCCAGCCGAGGGCGCGGAGCGGTTCGATGGCAAGATCGTCGTCCGCGACGTAGCCCGTCAGGTCGTCCATCGAAAGAAAACAGCAGCGGCGTAAAGTGGTCATTTTGTATTGGATGTCTTGCTGCCGGGTTTCTCGGTCGGTTCGCCGCGTTCGCACATCGGGCAATGCGGCGGCGGATAAGTGGGAATGTCGAGCGTGACGAGAGACGTGTGGGGAACGCCTACATCAGCGGTGCCATTCGAACGGTCAATTATGGTTGTCGCGCCGATCACGTCAGCACCGAGAGCAGTAAGTGTTTCTATGCATTCGCGTGTTGTGCCGCCTGTCGTCATTACGTCTTCCGCTACCAGAATGCGTTCGCCCTGCTTGACGGCAAAGCCGCGTCTGAGCGTCATTATGCCATTCTGCCGTTCTGTCCAGATAAAGCGGACATTCAGCGCCGCCGCGACCGCATAGCCGAAAACAAGTCCGCCGATTGCCGGCGACGCAACCGTTTCGATGCCCGCGTCGAGATATTTATCGGCGGTCATTTGGGCAAAACGCGCAGCATCAGCCGGATATTGCAGGGCAAGGGCGCATTGCAGATATGTTGGGCTGTGAAGCCCGCTGGCGAGGACAAAATGGCCGTCGAGCAGGGCGTCGCGGTCGCGAAACAGTTGTAATATTTGATCTTCCGTCATAAGCGGTTCCAGATGCGGCCGTTAACACAAACCGGCCATGCCCCAAAAGGAAAATTATGCCAAAATTGCACGCAACTTCCCAACGCAGGCAGGCGGAACATTGTCGCCCGCCTTGCGGATCGGTATTTTGGATATAGAATATTTATAGTATGCCGCCATTTCCGAATCTTATATCTGATTCCGTTCTGATAAAAGATGCCATAAGACTTTTGGCACTGTCGGGCGGACGCGCGCCGGCGGTAAAGGTCGTTGACCGCGTGATGAGGATCAGAAAGCCCGATCCTACGCTTGCGAAAAGGCTCGTTGCCGACCTAGTCGAACGCGACACGCGTCTTGCCCTGCATCAGGACGAGGTTGTCTATATCGAACAAGACCGGGACAGCATCAGCTTTTCAGACGCTGAATTTGTCGTCATCGATCTGGAAACGACCGGTGCAAAGGCGCCGCCGTGCCGCGTGACCGAGATAGGAGCTTACTCGATAAAAAAAGGAACCATCGCCGACGAATTCAGGACGCTGGTCAATCCCGAAGCGCCGATACCGCCGTTCATAACGGCCCTGACAGGCATCAACGATGAAATGGTCCGTGACGCTCCGCGTTTTGGCGACATTGCGGATGACCTGCTCGGTTTTATCGGCGATGCGGTCGTGGTGGCGCATAATGCGCAGTTCGATATGGGATTTTTGGATCATGAGATCGGGCGCGTTTACGAAGATTACAGGCTTGGCAATCCGACGCTCTGCACGGTCAAACTGTCACGCCGGCTGCTGCCGCAGATAGAGAATCACAAATTGAACACCGTCGCCAGACATTACTCGATTGATCTGGTCAATCATCATCGCGCAAGCGATGACGCAAAGGCGACAGCCGAGATATTCTTGCATTTTATCGAAGAAATGTCCGGCATAGGCATTTATGACATTGGCGGAGCAAATCAGCTAAGCCGAAAGAAACTAACTTTAAAAACAAAATATCAGACACAATGAATCTGCAACCTGAAAATCAGCAAGGACTGGATATAAGATCGACGCCCCGTGAAGAAATGGGGCTTTTTCCGTTGGACACATTCGGCTATGAATTTCCCGGACGGCGAATATGGATCGATTTTGAGATACCGGAATTTACGGCGATCTGCCCGTTCTCAGATTTCCCCGATTTCGCCGTTATCAGGCTCAAATATGTGCCGAATGAACGCTGTATCGAACTAAAAAGCCTCAAGCTTTATATAAATTCCTTCCGTGAGGTCAAGGTCTTTCACGAACACGTGATAAATATCATCCTGGAAGATTTTGTAAAGGCGTGCGATCCGCTTGAGGTCGAACTCGAAGGCGATTTCCACGTTCGCGGAAACATCAAAACGGTCGTCCGCGCAAGCTACAAGAAAGATCAGTGAACGGTTGAGGACATAACCGACGGCTGGATCGAGAGATGTTTTTGGCAGGCTCGTTCGACCAGCTTGTCTATTTCCGCTGACAATGCCTCTTCGTCGGTTGACTCGGCATTCGTGACCTCTGAAAGGATCAGGAATTTCGATTTATCCAAAAGCGTCTGCTCTCTGAAAGAAAGGCGCTTTTCATGGCTTAGGAACGTCAGCTTTTTCAGGACATCGGCAGCCTCGAAAACATCGCCGGATCTGAGCTTTTCGGTAAATTCGCGTGAGCGGGATTTCCAGTCTGCTGATATCGCATCAAAATCCGCTGACAATTTTCTGATAAGCTTTTTGCACTGAATGGATGAGATGATCGGGCGGATGCCGACGCTCTCGGCGTTATCCGTCGGTACCAGAATGGTGGAGTTGTCGCTGAGAACGCGTAACAGGTAGCACTTCATCGCTGAGCCGCCGATATGTTTCTTATCTATCTGCTCGACCCTGCAAACGCCCTGACTGGGATACGCAACCTTTTGCCCTATACTCAATTCCATAACAGTTCCGCTCCTTAGAAAATTTGGAGAAGGCCAATGAACAGATGCGCGGGCAACAAATTTCTGTTCCGGGATTGATTCGGTTCTATAAGATGTATCTTAGCACGAATGGTGCCTAAAGGGATAGAAAAATAACGGGGCCGTAAAAGCGTCGGTCACTGCGTGGGCAATTCCACGGTGAATGTCGTGCCGCTGCCCAAAACAGATGAAACGGTTATTCTGCCGCCGTGCAGCCGGGCAAGGTGCTTTACTATTGCAAGGCCGAGTCCGGTTCCGCCTATCTCGCGTGTGCGGCCGCGGTCAACGCGGTAAAAGCGTTCAAAGATGCGTGGTATCTGTGACGACATAATGCCTTCGCCCGTATCCGTGATGCTTATGCATCCGGCCGAGTCGTTTTCATGAAAACCGACAGTCACCGTGCCTGCCGGACGGTTGAATTTTATCGCATTGTCTATCAGGTTGGTCAGCATCTGCTCCAGCCGCATCGGGTCGGCGTAAGGTGCGGCGTTTTCCGAAACGTCGTTTATCAGCCCGATGTCGCGCTCAGACGCTTTTGACGAAAGGGCCTCAAAGATCTCGTCAACCATGTGTCCCAGGCGAACGTGTTTGGGTTCTATTGAAACATTGCCGGATTCTATGGATGATAGTTCGAGAATGTCCGAGATAAGGTCGTGCATCCTTTCAGCGTTTCGGCGGATCGTACCGAGAAAGCGGCGGTTATTCTCGCGGTCATCAATGGCCCCGTCCTCAAGCGTTTCGACATAGGCGAGTATCGAGGTCAGCGGAGTGCGAAGTTCATGCGAAAGGTTGGAAAGAAGCGCCTGACGCATTTTTTCCAGATTTTCCAGTTTGGTCACGTCATAAAAGACGCCGACGGCATAAAAAGAGTCTTCCATTTCAAGCGGCTCGATATGCACGTCAAATGTTCTGGGAGCTGCGGCGATGATGTCCAGGCGGACATCAGAGGCAGTTTTTTGCACGAGCGTCCTGCTGAAGGCCTCGTGCAAAGCGGCATCGCGTATCACTTCGCTAAGACGGCTTCCCACAAGCGGCAGATGTTCACGCGAAAAGGCCGCAAGAGCATGTCTGTTCGCCGCCGCGACCCGCAGGGAAGCGTCAACCAGAACGACGGCCTCGCGCGTCGCGTTGATGATGCTTTGAAAGATGGAGCCGGATATCATTTCCGGGCGGTAGCCCGCCGGAAAAACTCCGATATGCGAAGGCGATCTCATTTACAACCGATAAAGCGGTAGCCGACGCCGACAACCGTTTCTATGCATCCGCCGCATTCGTTCATCTTTTGCCTCAGCCTGCGGATGTGTACGTCCAGCGTCCTTGTGTCGCCGAAATAACTGTAGCCCCAAACATTGTCCAAAAGCTGCTGCCGGGTCGCGACGCGGCCGCTGTTCTTGATCAAATGTTCCAAAAGGGCAAATTCCTTGCGCGTAAGTTTTACATCCTCGTCGTCAGAGGTGACGCGCATATCCTCAAAATCAACGGTAAGGCGTCCGTCCTCGTATTTTGGCGGAACTTCCTTTTCCGCACGGCGAAGCACCGCCCTGACGCGGGCAACGACCTCTTTTACCGAGAACGGCTTGACGATATAATCATCAGCGCCTATTTCAAGCCCCGCGATCTTGTCGGTTTCGGCGGCCTTTGCGGTCAGCATGATGATCGGGACATGCTCGGTCGAACTTTCCTTTCGCAGCCGCCGGCAAAGCTCCATGCCGCTCATTCCCGGGAGCATCAGGTCAAGGATTATCAGCGACGGCGGCCCGCCGTTCTCAAGCGCGATGCGGAGGCCTTTTTCCGCCGATTCGGCGATCGAGGCCCGAAATCCTTCGCGCCTAAAATTGTAATGAAGACTTTCGGCGATGTCCGCATCGTCCTCAATTATCAAAATGCTTTGCTGCATAGTGTTATACCCTAAGAACCGGTTTATTTTCTTTCCGTTGGTCCCAGAATAGACAGCGGGCTTTTCACTACTGTTAATTCTACGTTACATCCATGTTAAATGACAGGCTTTTTCGGGCATGGTAACGTAAAACACCGTTTCATTGTCCAAAAACCGACATACCCATTTCATCCTTTGGCCGAAAAATGGCAGCGAGTTTGCCCGATCCCGGTTCGGTGTTCTTCCATTTGGCCGCATCAATGTCGATGACCGCGAGCGCGGCGGTCGGCATAGTTTCGACGGCTCCTGTCAAAGCCCGGACAACGCCCTCCATTCCCGGATTATGACCGACCATCATCGCCGTGTTCGCCGTATCGGGCAGATCGGATATTACATTTAAAAGCGTTCCGGTTGCCGCCTCATATATCCGGTCGTCATATACGATGCCTGCATTGATGCCCGAACTTTCCCGGACGAGGTCCGCCGTCTGGACGGTTCGTTTTGCCGGTGAGCAAATGACGATGTCGGGAACAAGGTTTTCGCGGACAAGCAGTTCTCCCATGAACGGAGCGGTGTTGAGTCCGCGCGTGTTCAGCGGACGGTCGAAATCCGCCACTCCGGTCAGATACTGTTCCGATTTTGCGTGCCTTAATAAGATCAGCCTTTTCATATTCTCCTCGCGGTGATCTCCGTCGATATGCCTTTATCAACATCCTATCATCGAAAACCGCCTTTCTGTTAAACTAAGTTTCCACACCGCAGTATTCGGGACATATTCTGGAGTTGGGAAATGGATGCGTTAAATGCGGCATTGCTGGTAAACTGGCTCGGCTTTTCGGTCGGGGCATTGCTGTATCTGATGCTTGCGGTCATGGTGCTTCGCCATCCGCCCGACCGCGAGGGCCGCAGCGTGACGGTGCTTCTTTTGGCGACTGCTGTCCTCGGCCTTATCTGGAATCTGGGCGAACTGTTCGTTTATATCTTTCGCGATTTTGCCCTCGGTACCAGTTTCCCCATCTTGACCGCCGCCGCTTATTCCGCTCTCGGGTTTCTTCCGTCGGTGGTCGTTCATTCCGCTGAGAATGACATGGGCGGCCGACGGCTGCTGACGCCTGTTGCATACACGCTCAGCAGTGTGGCGGCGGTCCTGCATTTTTATTCGGCAATGACGGGTTCCGCCGTTCCTTCCGGATCGGCCCTTATCATTTTGATGTTCGGGGCAGTTTCGCTGATAGCCGGACTTCTCGTTTTCAATTTTCGGCAATCGCTGGAACAGAAAATGGTCTGGGGAGCGGCGATGCTGGTCTTTGTCCTTTCGGGGACGCATTTCATCGCCACGCCGGAAGGCAATTCGTGGCTAGTGGAACTGATCGCCCATCAGTCATCGGTCCCGCTTGCCTTGGTCATCCTGTATCAGAATTACCGTTTCGCTTTTGCCGATCTTTTCCTCAAGCGGGCAATATCGGTGATGCTTTTGGCCGGTGTCGCCTTTAGCCTTTATGTATGGGTCGCGGCTCCGCTCCTTCGTTATCACGAAACTCATGACCGCAACGATGTCTTTGCTATCAGCCTCATACTGCTTTTGTGGATGGCGACGGCATTCGCCTATCCGTGGCTGCACAAAATGGCCGTATGGACGGTGGACAGGGTGATACTGAACCGCGCCAATTATGACGATGTGATACGACAGCTTGCCTCGCGGACAGCCAACGCAGGTACGGTCGGCGAGATACTCTCGACGGTGAGCGAACTGCTGGGCGATGTTCTGACGGCGAACAATGCGGAATGGTCAGAGGAACGTTCGGCGGATAAAGGCATCGCGGACGGCGGCGTGGTTTCCGGCTCCGACAGGGCGGAAATGAGGATCATCACCGCTGAGCGTCCATACTATCGCATCGAGTTCTCGTCGCTGCGGGGCGGCAGACGGCTGCTTTCTGATGAGATGGCGATGCTCGAAGCCGCCTCGCATCTGACGGCACGAAGAATAGACGCCCTTCGCGTAACCCATGAGCGATGCGAACAGGAAACGCGCGAGCAGGAGTTCTCAAAACTTGCGGCCGAAGCTCAATTAACGGCCCTGCGGGCGCAGATAAATCCGCATTTTCTTTTTAACGCGCTGACGACCATCGGGTATCTGATACAGACCACGCCGGAACAAGCGTTTCAGACGCTGATACAGTTGACCAAACTGCTTCGCGGCGTGCTTAGCTCGACCGGCGAGTTCTGCGCTCTTGGCGACGAGATGAAGCTGATCGAGAATTATCTTGAGATCGAAAGCACCCGTTTCGAGGAACGCCTCGAGGTTGAGATAGATGTCGCGGACGAACTGAGAACGGCCAGAATACCGGCTCTGATCCTTCAGCCGCTGGTGGAGAATGCGATAAAGCACGGCATTTCGGAGAGCAAAAAAGGCGGCAAGGTTAGCATTGCGGCGGCAGTTTTCGAGGAGAATGGTGAAAGGCTCCTCAGGCTTTCCGTTGCCGACACGGGCGACGGGCGCAGCGTTGAACCGGACGAATATCGCGACGGTGTCGGGCTGCGGAACATTGCAGACCGTCTTCGCGCCCATTACGGCAACGCGGCCCGTCTGGATCTGGTCAGGACCGTTGATGAAGAGACGCTTGCGACGGTCGTTCTGCCGGTGTCCGATATAGGCCGTCGGGAACGAAAGGAAATTCAGGCAAGCGTGGCCGCGATATGAACAAGTTAAGGATATTGATAGCAGATGACGAGCGTCCGGCAAGGGCGTTCCTGACCTCCGCGCTTTCCTCAATGGACAATGTTGAGGTCGTGGCCGAAGCCGAGAACGGCTCTGATGCGGTGGAAAAGATAATTGAATTAAAGCCTGATCTTGCCTTGCTTGACCTGCAAATGCCTGAGCTTTCCGGCATTGATGTCATACGGGCGCTGAAAAAGAACCAGACACCGCTTGTGGCATTTGTAACGGCGTTCGATCAGTATGCCGTTCAGGCATTTGAGCTGAACGCGATAGATTACCTTCTCAAACCTGTTGAGAACTCGCGCCTGCGCGAAACGATACAACGGGCAGCCGAGCGGCTGGAACAAAGCGATTGGCGCGAGGTCGAGACGGAACGCCTTCGCAGCGCGGCGGCCGTGTATGACGAATCGCGTTCATCCGGCTTTATCGAAAGGATCCCAGTCAAGCGAAAGGATGAGATATATCTCGTTCCCGT
Source organism: Acidobacteriota bacterium (assembly GCA_019639175.1). Taxonomy (GTDB): domain Bacteria; phylum Acidobacteriota; class Blastocatellia; order Pyrinomonadales; family Pyrinomonadaceae; genus OLB17. The sequence continues at coordinate 149,972 of JAHBSK010000001.1, forward strand.
TGCCGAGGTCGCCTCTATAGTTGCCGACGGAGAACTGCTGCATATAACCACCGCCGACAATCAGCGGTTTTTGATCAATTATCGGCTAAAGGACCTGGAGGCGAGGCTCGATCCGCGTATGTTCGTACGGCTTTCACGCGGTGCCATTGCAAATCTGGGAATGATCGACCGGATAGCGCCGCTGCCGGGCGGCACATATCTTATTCATATGTCCAACGGCCAGGAATTGTCCTCAAGCAGGCTCCAGTCAAAGATACTGCGAACGGAACTGCTGAAACTTTAGCGGATATTGCCGCATATGCGCTTCTCCGTTCATTTGGCAGGCTTTCCATCCATTCACCATTTGTGACCGACCGTTGAAAACTGTCCGAATGCCCCTCAGGTTGTCCCATAATCTAAACTTTCCCGGGCTTTTACCACCGATCCGGGAAGTTTTTATATATGAGACCTCTGATCTTACTTTCAGCTTTATTTATATTCTCGATCACGGCATTGGCACAGAACGGTTCCATCTCAGGAAAAGTGACATACGGCGGCTCGACACCGCTCCACGACGCTACGGTGCAGCTAATGCAGACCGGCAGAATCGTCAGGACAGATGCCGAGGGTAATTACACCATCACCGATGTCGCTCCCGGCAGATACACGGTTCTGGCTCACGTTGAGGGGTTTTCTGATGTCACGAGAGTTGTCGTGGTCGCTGCGGGCAGTGAGGCAAGGGCAGATCTGAATCTTCGCGTCGCCGCTCTGCAGGAACAGGTAACGGTCACGGCGACCGGAACCGAGCAATCGGTCTTCGATTCGTTCCAGACGGTCAATTCCGTTGGCTCGACAAGGATAATGCAAAAGGCCGCGACATCCATTGGCGAGGTGCTTGAATCAGAGACAGGCGTTGCGAAAAGAAGTTTTGGGCCGGGGCCGTCGCGTCCTGTCATCCGCGGGTTTGACGGCGACCGCGTTCTGGTCGTTCAGGACGGCATCAGGACAGGTTCGCTCGCGTCGCAATCGGGCGATCATGCGGAGCCTGTCGATCCGGTCGGAGCGGAACGCATTGAGGTTTTGAAAGGCCCGGCAACGCTGCTCTACGGCAGCAACGCCATCGGCGGCGTCGTCAACGTGATAGACCATCACGACAACGATTTTGTTTCGGGATTTCGCGGCTTCCTCACCGGCGTTACCGGCTCTGCCGACAAGCAGGCCGGTTTTGCCGGCGGCGGCGAATACGGCTACAAGAATTTTATGTTTCGGGGCAAGGCCGGCGCCCAGCGCACCGGCAATTTCAGCACACCGGAAGGCGTTGTGCCGAATTCGCGTTCACGGTCGAACAACGGATCTTTCGGCTTGGGGTATTACGGAGAAAAAGCGTGGATAGACGGTTCGTTCGCGGTGGACATACGCAAGTTCGGCGTGCCTTACGCGGGCGAGTTTCACGGACATCACCACGAGGAATGTGAAGAAGAAGACGAAGAATGTAAAGAACACGGGGAAGGAAAGTTTGGTGAGGAAGAACATGAACACGAGGAATTGGATGTCAGCCTGCGCTCGCGGGCTTACAACACAAAATTTTCGGGCGGTTTTCGCGACCTCACCAATCCGTTCCTAAGGGGAATGCAGTACAGCTTTTTCTATTCAGATTATAAACACGACGAGATCGAGACCGAGATCGAACATAATGAATCAGAGATAGCCACCGTTTACAAGAACAAGACCTTTTCATATCGGACGCTTTTTGAACAGCAGCGGGCGGGAAGGCTTACAGGACGGTTCGGGTTTGAAGGTTTCAACCGCAATTACCGTGTTGACGGCGAGGAACAGCTTGTCAATGGCAAGATCGCGCATAATTCTTTTTCGGCATACGCTCTTGAAGAGATCGATCTTAAAAGGGTCAAGTTCCAGTTTGGCGGACGCATCGAGAACAATCGTTACAACCCGGAAGATCCGCTTTTGACCGATCGCGATTTTACAGCCTTTTCAGGCGGAGCGGGAATAAATGTCGGTCTGTGGGAAGGCGGCGCACTGGTTGCGAACTACACGCATTCGACACGCGCTCCCGCCCTTGAGGAGCTGTATAATCACGGTCCGCACATCGGCAACATGACCTATGAGGTCGGCAATGACGCGTTGAAAACGGAACGCTCGAACGGCATTGACGTATCGCTTCGTCATATATCAGATAAGTTCAGATTGACAGGCGATGTTTTTCATTACAGCATCAGCAATTTCGTCTATCTTGCGGCGGCGGATGAGGACGAAGACGGCGAACCGGATACCGAACATGGCCTTTTCGTCGGCAATTACACACAGGACAACGCCGCATTTACCGGAGCGGAACTGTCGGCAGAAGCGAGCTTTAACCGTTTTATCGGAGCGTTTCTGAACTTTGACACAGTGCGGGCAAGATTGACGGATAGGGACGAGAACCTGCCGCGAATACCGCCTGCCAGAGTGCGTCTTGGGCTTGATCTCAGATACAAAGACCTTACGGTCAGGCCGGAATTGTTGTTTGCCGCGCGGCAAAAGAAAGTCTCTCCGCTTGAAACGCAGACCGATGGTTACGGCCTGCTGAATATCGCGGGCTCATATACCATCGGGCGTCAGCATCATGCGCATATTTTCTCGGTGAACGCGTACAATCTGACCAACAAACTCTACCGCAACCACCTGAGCTTTGTGAAAGACCTTGTGCCGGAGATCGGCCGGGGCATTCGTTTTGGCTATACAGTCAGATTCTTTTAAAAGCGTCTCCATTCGCTTACTTCCTCCGAAGGCTTCGTTTATAATTGGGGAAAAACGAGGTTTTCGGAGGGTTTTTTATGTCTTCAACAGAAACGCTGGCTTTTGGCACGGCAAACGGTGACACGACCGCATACGTCGTCAAACCTGACGCGGGCAACGGAAAGGCCGTACTCATCATTCAGGAATGGTGGGGCGTCAACGATCACATCAAGGACATTGCGGGGCGATACGCGGCGGAAGGTTTTCTTGCCATCGTTCCCGATCTTTACAGAGGCAAGGTGACAAAGGACGCCGATGAAGCCTCAGAACTGATGCACGCATTGGAAATTGAGGATGGCATCGATACCATCAGGAACGCTGTCGCAAAGGCCGGTGAAGAATACGGCCTGTCCCATGTCGGCATCACCGGTTATTGCATGGGCGGGACATTTGCCCTGCGGGCGGCGTGTGAGGTCGAGGGCATTTCCGCCGCTGCCGCCTTTTACGGCGACATACCTGAGGAAGATGTGCTGAAAAAGCTGCGTGTGCCGACGGTCTTTATTTCAGCAACGCGTGACTACTGGATAAGCACGGAAAAGGTCGGAGAACTTGAAGCCGCGGTCGAAAAATACGAGCTTCCTCTGGAGTCGGTAAAATACGACGCCGATCACGCTTTCTTTAACGACACTCGCCCTGAGGTCTATGATGCTGATGCCGCGGCGGATGCGTGGGCATTGGTCGTTGGATTCTTTAACGACAGATTGTAGATCGCGATAGAACGAAAAGTTTTGAGGAAGTCAGAAAAGTCATTTTCTGTGTCTTCAATCTGCGCATTCTGTGGTCAAACTCCTGAAAAATACAGGAAATACCACAGAAAGCACAGACGCAAAACCGAGACGCACATATCGGCCAAGTCTTTTTAGAGATGAGCTTTTTTATTTGATCATTTCGAACAGCTCACTCTTTGTCGGCAGGGCCGTTCTGGCGCCGACAGCTCGGCATTTCAGGGCGGCGACCGCATTTGCCATTTTTGCAGCTTCCTCGATATCGCTTCCGGTCAGCAGGCCATAGAGCAGGCCGACGCGGTACGAATCGCCGGCGCCGGTCGTGTCCTTACAGCCGCCCGGAACCGCATAGCCCGGCGTTTCAATAAATTTTCCGTCACACAGCAGCAGCGAACCGGCACGGCCCAATGTGATGCCGACAAGTTTGCTGCCGAAACGGTCCTGTAAATTGAGCAGAGCTTTTCGCTCATTGATAGGCCCGAATATCTTTGCGGGAAAATCCGAAGAGGCGATGAAGATGTCAACGTAGGAAAACAGTTCCTCGGCGCCGTCGAACATATTGTCGATGTCCGCCGAAACGATGACACCGTTCTTTTTGGCTTCCCTTGCCATGACTATACAGGCTTCGACATCATGCGGGGTGAAATGCAGAACCTTTGCACGCGAGACGGCCTCGAGCGGGACCTCATCCGGTGTGTAAGAAAGCTTCGGGTCGCGATCCCAGATGACGGTTCGTTCGCCGTTCCTGTCGTCGATGACAATGAACGCGATCTGCGTCGCCGCTCCGGCTATCTTTTCGGCGTATGCAAGGTCAACGCCCTCATTACGAAGCGATGCCATGCCGAACCCGCCCGCATCATCGTCACCGAACCGCCCGATGTAGGATGTCCGCAAACCCAACCTTTGCAGACCGGCCATGGTCGTGGCGACCTCGCCGCCCGCCGCCCTGATGTAGTCTGAAAGCCTGACCTTTGAATTAAAGGCCGGATACTCAGGAACGCGGATAAGAAAATCGACGGCGTTGGTGCCGAAACCCACCACATCCAGGTTTGTATCGGCATCATTTTGTTTCAAATTAAATGGAAATCGCATTTGGAAATTGCAAAACTAATGAGTCTAAAAATAGAATAAAAAAAGAGGTTAGTAAACCCGTGTCGTTTCAACCGGGCGTTGCTGATCCGATATAATATCAAAGCAATAATTCGTTTGTTTTTAGGGGAGAAGAAACATGCCGACATCCATTTGCCCAGAGTGTGACGAAGAAGTTTACGTCGATGCGGAATCCGAACAGGGAGACACCGTGACGTGTGAGGAATGCGGTGCTGGCCTTGTCGTCGTCGGGCTGGACCCGATAGAGCTGGATATGAAGGACGATGACGACGAGGATGATTACGACGATGACGGTTATGGTTATGACGATGACCGTTATTGACGGCGTTGTCAGTTCACCATGTCATCGCGGCCGATAACCGGGCCTGTTCTGTCGCAGTTTCAGGCCCTCTTGTGTCTCGATGCGGACCTCGCGAAAGTCATCGACGGACCTGCCCGGTTCGGGGTAAAAGGCGACGGCGTATGATCCCGTGACCTGCGACTCCAGCTCGGCAAAGAGGCTTTCCAGGCTCTTGTCGCCCGCGTACAGATTTATCCCGCCTGTTCTTTCAACCAGGCCGCTTGCCTCAAAAGGCGTCATCAGCGGGCGTTTTGTACCCTGAAGCCGCGAGTATGACGGCATGATGATGGAATAAACGCTCACCTCGGCGGCATTGGCCCGCTCTATTACCGTTTCCGGAGCAACTACATCTCCGACCGGAAAACCGTCCGTTATCACAACCACCGAACGTTTGGGAACCTGTCCGCGAATGCTCTTCGGAGCTTTTTTTACGATCAGCCGGATCGCGTCATCGACGGCATCGTAAGCATGTGTGGACAATCCGCCTGTATCACGTGCCAGTTTTTCCAATGAACGATCCAGCCGCTGCGGGATATTTGAAAATCCCGCGAGCGTTCGCACCCGCATCGCAAATGTCATTATTGCAAAATATGTATTCGGCGCCCCGAGTCTTTTGATCGACTGTTTAAGGGCGTTGCGAAGGCTCTCCATTTCGGCCGCGGTCATGCTGCCCGAAACGTCAAGAGCGAAAATGACCAGCATCGGCCTATTTTGTTCCGCGTCGGTTATCGGCTGAAAAAAATCCACTTGTCGCTCGACACCGTTATCGAATATACGAAAATCCCCGGCCTTTAGTCCCGCAACGGGTTTTCCGTCCTTTCCTGTGACCGTCACCTCAAAAGTGACAAGCTCGGTATCGACCCTGATAGGGTCGTCATCCTGTCCCAGCATTGTCCCGACAAACATCAGACATATCACGCCGAGAGAGCGAAAAAGAACGTACCATTCATTTTGAAATACAGAGGTCATATTGCCAGGTCAATTTGAACGAATTTGATCACAGCTTGCAAATACGAACGCAAAAACCGTCTAAATCGCTGTTGTACGGGTGATGCCGTTTACGGCACGACGTTTGTATAACGTCTGTTCGATGCCATTGCGTTGGCGGACGTTGGCATCATCCGCATAGGCCGGGTTTCACGACCCCAAGCGTGCAACACCGGCCGAAAAGCGGATCGGAACAGACGGCCCGATTCCCGATGAAAACCAATATGATTGGAAAGAACGTGGCAAATAAGAGCAGGAATGAGCAGGTCCTATACGGAACGGCCTCCGCGCTCGCCATCGGCCTTATCGGCTATGCGTTCTATCTGACGGCCTCGCTCTCGCTTTTTGAATTTCTTCTGCTCGCTTCGTCCACACTCGTAACGATCCTGGTGGCCGGTTTCAGACTAACGATACCGGGCACCAGGATCAATGCGGATGCCAATACCGTCGCCGCGTTTTGGGGCGGTGTCTCGCTCGGCCCCGTCGGCGGGATATTGCTGGCCGCGACCGCCGCGATAACCGGCAGGCTGCGGTTCGGAGGACGCGACAAGCATGACATTTTCGACATCTGTTCCGACATCGGAGCTTCATTCATCGGTGCGGTGATCTACGGACTCGCTCTGACAAATTTCACCGATCGCATTGAAATGGCCGGCCTCAACACGCTGCTGGTGCCGAATGAGGTCATTATTTCGGCCTTATTGATGGCCGCCGCTCATTTCAGCGTAAAGGCCGCCCTTCTTTTTGTCCGGCAGGGGACAGAGGCGGTGCGGAATCAAAAAGCGTCTTCGTGGGACGAGGTGGCCGCGATCCTCAGCTCATATCCTGTCAGCATACTCGGGACAATACTTTTATTCCTTGTGTTCAGGCATTACGGATTCGATTTCGGACTTGTGATAGTTCCGCTCGTTGTTATCGGAAACGTTGCGTACAAGATACATCTCCGCAGCCTGGCGGTTAAAACACATCAGATAAGAGAAGCAAGTCGGCTCCATTTGGCGACGGTAGAGGCACTTGCGACGGCGATAGATGCCCGCGATCAGGTCGGCACGGGCCACGTTCGCCGCACACAGATCTATGCGGTCGGATTGGGAAGGCTATTGGGCCTGTCCGAGGACGAGATAAGCGCCCTGCGGGCCGGTGCATTGCTGCACGACATAGGCAAACTTGCCGTACCCGATCACATTCTCAATAAACCCGGACGCCTGACGCCGGCTGAGATGGAAAAGATGAAGATCCACGCCTCGGTCGGAGCCTCAATTCTGGAAAAGGTCGGCTTCACTTATCCGGTCGTGCCCACTGTTAAGTACCACCACGAATCGTGGGACGGAACCGGCTATCCCGAGGGCCTGAAGGGAAAACAGATACCGATAACGGCCCGAATCCTGACCATTGCCGATGCCTTTGACACGCTTCGCGGCGACCGTCCCTATCGGGCCGCGATCACGCGTGAGGAGGCATGTGATTTTCTTCGTTCGCGCGCCGGGTCTCAGTACGACCCGGCATTGGTGCAGGTTTTCATAAAGAACCTCAAGGCGCTCGATGATGAGATAGCTGCGGCAGGGTTGTCGTATGAGAATACGCTGACGGCCGAAGGGCAGGCTGAGGAGCGGCCAAGTTATGTTGAACAGATTCAGCGTGCCAATCACGAGGTCTTCACGCTCTTCTCTCTGGCACGGGAGTTCAGTTCGTCGCTCAACCTTGGTGAAACGCTGTCGCTCTTTACGCAAAAGGTCGCGGCATTCGTTCCGTATGACACATGCGTAGTGTATCTTTTGGACGAATCCGACGAAACCGCCCGTGCAGCTTTTGTTGACGGACAGCACAAGCTCGAACTGACCGGCAAAAGGATCAGGGTCGGTGAAGGGGCCACCGGTTATGTCCTCAAAAAACGAGCGTCGGTCGATAACGTCGATCCGTCACTTGATTTCGCTTTTTCGGACATGGAAGCGGTGCTTGATTTTACCGCAATGACCTCGCTGCCGCTTATCGCCGAGGAAAAGCTCATCGGCGCCGTGTCTCTGTACTCAAACTCAGTCGCCAGCTATCAGGATGAACATCTTCGCCTGCTGGAAACCGTTTCGCGCATTGCCGCTGACGCGATAGAAAAAGCATTGCGGCACGCCGAAGCTCAGGCCTATGCACTGACCGATCCGATGACCGGTTTGCCAAATTCACGAAGCCTTCAGATCGAATTTGACAAAGAGGTGATGCGGGCGGGACGCGGCGGAACCACATTTCAACTGCTGGTGCTCGACCTTGACGGCTTTAAGTCGGTCAATGACACATACGGCCATCGCGTCGGCGACGATATGCTGCGCGAGATAGCAAAGCTGATTCGCGGCCAGTTGCGGGAATATGATTTTCTGGCCCGTTACGGCGGCGATGAGTTCGTTGCCATCGTGCCCGACACGGACATGACCTATATGGAACGGCTCCGCAGAAGAATAGAGGACACGGTAGGAGCTTTCGCCATGCCGGTCGGCGGCGACAAGTTCGCACAGGTCGGCATCAGCTTTGGCTCGGCAAGTTTTCCGACACAGGGCCAGAGTTTTGACGAACTTGTGGTCGTGGCGGACAAGGCGATGTATCGCTCAAAGGCCATAAATCGTCTTCGCAGCTCACGTACGGACGTCGATACAGAGGAACTGATCCCGGTCAGGGTCCTGGAGATCGAAGACCTTGAGAACATGCCCGTTCCGCGGCCGTTAACATCGCCGTTTCTGAGCGACGACCTTGCCGCACATGACGGCGAGGAACAGTCGATAATTTCCTTTGCCACGATAACCTGAGAGAATTCCCGCCGTTAGAAAGCCTGCGAGAATCTGAAATGAAGCTGACCCTGCTTTAGCCTGATAGTTGCAGGCGGACCGATGTCCTGCGGGATCAGAAATGTTGGCGGTTTTAGCAGATAACCGTAATCAATGCCGAACTCGCCGCCGATGGGCGTTTTCAGCCTGAGGCCGATGCCGACGGTGTGCGTCCACTTTGCATTGAGGTTGCGTCGAATGATGTCGGAATCGGGGACGCTTGCAGGCTTAAAGAGGTCGCCGACCCGCCGAAAGACATTTCCGCCGTCATAAAATCCGACCATTCTGACGGAATTAGTAACCGGAACGCGGGCCTCGATATTCACGATGGCGAGAGCGTTGCCGCCTAGCGGTATCGTGAACGGATCAAGTGTGACCGGTTCGCCGTCGCTGTTGTGAAATGTTCCCTGCGGATCGATCACAACGCGAGGCCCGGCGGATTCAAACTCAAAACCGCGAAGCGTGTTGCCGCCGCCGGCAAAGAATCTTTCGCTAATGGGAAGCGTTTTTTCGATGTCAGGCAGCAATGATGAGGCAGGTACGTTAGGCCGCGAGAAAACGCTTGCCAGGCCAAGAATGCCTCTGGCCGCGATGGTCGTGTTCTTGAGTTTCGGAAAGGTGTAGTAATAGTTATACGACGCCTGAAACTTGTGAAAGCCGATATTGGCGCCCAACGCCGGAACGGACACGTTGTATTCCGCCGTCAGGTAATCGCCGTCGGTCGGGTCGCTGGCATTGTAGCGGCACGGCTCGCCGGGTTCGCCGCGTGCGATGATGTCCAGGATCGAATATTCTATGCCGCAGCGGCGGCGCGTGTCGCGGACAAAGGTCGCTCCGAAGCCCGAAATGCGGACGCGGTCGTCGGGTTCAAGCAGTTCCTTTATCAGCAGGCTTTGAATATTCGCAAGTCGGACATGCTCAAACCTGTATTTAAAGAACAAAATACTTCTGTCCTTGAGGCTGATGGTCTTGTTCGTTTCGGCTGAGAATGTCAGGCGGTCAAGCGTCGGGTCATCAGCCGGAGCGCCGAACTCGTCAACCGGATTTCCTTCCTCATCCAGCCGCTGCACGATCCCGAAAGTGCCGCGGTCAAACGCCGAGCGGAAGAAACGCGTCACGGTGGAATCCCGCTGATACTGGGCGGAGATGGTAAGCGGTGCAAAGCGGTCTTCGCCGTCACGCATAAAACGCGGATCGACAAAATCGATCCCGACTATCTGCTGCCGCTGGCTCCAGCGTATCCTGCTGCCGCCCTGCCACAGGCTACCGAAAAGATTTAGGTGACGAATATCGACAAAGCCGCTCAGGCCAAGGTCGGTCGAAAATCCGCCGCCCCATTGGAGCAGCCTCGGCTTTTGCTCTTCCACCTCGACAAGAAGGTCATACACCTTGTCACCGTCGGGCTTGTCCTCAGCCGGCCGAGTTCTGATGGAAACCCGTTCGAACGCGTCGGTTGAATAAAGGTTCTGTTCGCCGCGATAGACGCCGCCCGACGTAAGCAGAGCGTCATGGCGAAAATTCAGCGTCCGCCGTATTGCCTTTTCTTTTGTTTTGACGTTTCCGGCGATATGGACATCGCCGATGCGGACGGGCCTGCCTTCGTTCTGAACGTTGTAGATGACCTTAAATCGCGGCGATTCTGATTCGGAAGCGGCTCCGCTTCTGTCTATGGAGTAGGTGACGTTGGCGTCAAAATATCCCTCGTTTGAATAAAAATCCGACAACGCCCGCTGCCCGTTGCGCACCCGTGCCATCGAAAAGTTCGTGCCTCTCAGGTTGGGCAGCTTTGACATCAGCACCGCGTCTGAAAAAGCTGTGTTCCCCTCGATCATCACATCCGAAACGATCGTTGCCGGGCCTTCTTCAACAACAAACGTGATGATAAGGCTCTCGCCGTCCAGCGAAACACCCTGATTCACCCTCACTTCCGCGTCGCGATACCCGAGTTCGCGAAGCAGCGAACGAATGGTCGCGGCGTCTTCATCAAGTATCCGCTGGCTGGTATATCCACGGCCATAGCCGAACAGCGGAATGATGCCGAGAATGTTCGCTTCCTGTGAACCGAGCGCGCTTTTTATGTCATCGGCGGTAAATTGGGAAACGCCGCGAAGCCTGATGTCAACCAGTTTCAGGCGCCGGTTGAGGTCTGCCTGATATGTGACGGTGACGTTCTTGCCGGCAAGGTCGTTGCTTGTCAGCGCAGAGCAGACATAAGCCGTGTCATTGGGTATGACGGCGTCAGATTCTTCCAGCGGCGGATCGACCGAGCAAACAGCAGTGACATCGACAAAGAAATATCCGCGTTCCTGGTAATGGTTCTCCAGCCGTCTTTCGCCTTCGATGATGGCGGCATAGTCCAGCGTTCCGTCACGTTTTATCGGCAGCAGACGCCGCTGCGTGCTTTGGCCGACGCGGTCACGCTCTGCCTCGACGACCACTTCGACGGTCGGCCCGGCGTTGCCCGTAAGCCTCAGGTCAACCAGATCCGTTTCGCTGTCATAGATGATCCGCGGTTCCTCAAGCGTCGGCGCCAAAAATCCCTCTTTTTGAAGGTTCTCGCGAACTCTTTCAAGGTCGGCCGTGAGATGTTCCCGCGAAAATCCTGCGCCTGGTGAAAGCTTGAGGCCGCGCCGCAGCTTTTCGGCCTCGGCACCCAAAATATTTATCTGAAACTCGTTGACCTTTGCCTGCGGCCCGGCCGTCACGCGAAAGGTCACGGCAGCTTCGACCTCGTTCCCGATCTGTACAGGCTGCTGTTCAAAACGTGCCTCAGCACGATAAAATCCGCGCTCACGCAGATATTCAACAATAAGATCCGCGTTCTGCTGGAGCAGCGACTGGTCGATGGTCGTACCGGGATCGAGCAGATTGAGGCGAAGCAAAAGCTCTGATTCGGTCAGGGAATTTTCAAGGGTATCGGTAATAATTATCGAAACGCGTTTTGCCACGATCTTTTGCCTGACCTTGAAAACAAGATCGACGCCGCCGCCCGATGATACGCCCGCGCTGACCTCAACGAATTCGACCAGCTTTGTATCGTAGATGCCCGCAATGGCATCGCGTATCCTGACCGAGGAGAAATACTCGCCGACGGTTCGTTCCGCGATCAGCAGAAAAGGTTCGGCCGCGGCCGGGTCAGAGTCTCGCCGTTCCAGTTGGATGGAAACGTCCTCGATCCTGCGTCCCTCGAATGACTGTTGAGCGAGGGCCGGAAACATAAACAAGAGGATGATAGCCGCAAATAAGACAAATTGCCCTTTATACGTGAAAACACGCGCGACGGCACGACGCGCCGGATCGGCAGCGGAGAGAATCGTTAGTATCTTTGTGAAAGGAAGCATCTTTTGCTGTTCCGGCCCGGCGGTCGCCGTCCTAAAAACGCCTCCTGAAACGTACTTCAAAACTGAAACTGTTCCGTTCGCGGGTCACGTTGCTCAGCGATTGCTGTTCGTATTGCGCGACCAGCGACATTTTGTTCGACAGCCTGTATTCCAGCGCCAATACCTGATTTTGATCCTGTGACAGGTTGGTCGAATAGGTCACTCGCAGGTTGTTGTTTATCTGTCTGCCGACCGTCAGGCGTGCCGACGGGTTCAGCCTTTCGCCGGAGATGATCGGATCTATCTCGAACACGTTCAGGCCGAAAAGCCTGTCTGTCGCACGGCGGGCGGGTTCGTTTATGATCGAATCCGTCAGCACCTCGGCCGCCGTATTGATGCCGGTCGAGGCCAGCGTGGGTATCCCTGATTCGGTGTTTGAAAGGCTGCCCGTCGTTACCAGCGAAACGACATCCTGCTGCGGCAGTGCCGGGCTGGAACGCACCGAGAAGTTAAGCGATTCGGTGTCCGTCAGCGAACCGGAAAGATTTACAAATATCTGATAGCCCTGTATCTCGGTCTCTGCCTGCAGGAATACCACGGGTTCTATCGTCGTGTTGGGCGGAAATTCCACAACGGCACGCTGAACGTCATAACGGTCCCTTCTGAAAAAGACCGTGCCGCTGTTGGCCGTTATGCGTCCTGATATTTGCGGATTGGATGTCGTGCCGGTCAGCCTCAGATCGGCGGAAGCTGTCAGGTCGGCGATATTGTTCCTTACTATCAGGGCATTGCGGCCTGATATTGTCAGATTAAAACGCGGAGCCAAACCGGTCGATGCCCCGCCTGAGAGCGAGCCTTCGCGACGGCCGCTGATCAGGTCGGCGAGGTCTATGTCCTGGCTGTAAATACTGCGGCGGGCGAGTACCGTGCCGTCAATGAGTGTCGTCAGATTGCTCCCGATCCGCCGCCCCGAAATATCAAGCCGAACGTCGCCCGTGGTGATAAAATTTTCTGGCAGCGGAACCGTCACATTGCTGCCGACGACCGAAACGCGATAAGAGCCAAGGCTGAGGTCGTCATTGATAAGAGCGCCGCCCGTTGCCGTAAATTTACCGCCGCCAAGATAACCTGTCAGGCTGTCTATCTGAGCCTGATTGGACGTGAACAGGACGCGGCCCTGCAAGCGATCCATGCTGAGGCGACTGGCACCGATAAATGTGGCGAGGACGGCGTTCTCCAGATTGGCCGTTCCCGAAAGGCGTGCGGTCTTGTTGATCCCTGACAGCCTCATTGAGACAGTAGAAAATCCCGCAAAGAAAGTGTCAGCGGATGAAATGCCCGGAAAAACGTTGAGTATGGCAAGGTTGATGCGGCCGTCTATCGCCAGGTTGTTCATTCCGTTATCCGTCAGCGCCTTTGTGCCGGCGATGGTCAGGTTTGAACCTGCTCCTGAAAATCGGACGCTCTGAAATTCGATCTCGCCGGTGCTGAAACGGACGGCAACAGGCTCGGTAGCGACAAGCGGCGTGTCCTGAAGCTGAAGCGAAAGCTGGCTGAAATTTGCCGACCCGGAAAGTCCCGCTGCCGAATAGACCACCTCGCCTTTTTCGTTGCGGCTTGCAAGGTTGCCGCCAAATTCGACCTTTCCGGTTCCGACGCCTTTGATGTCGATGCCGCGAAGCTGCGGAAGCAGGGCAAAGAACGGCCCAAGCTGGCTTTGGCTCATCACATGCTCAACGCGAAATGGCATATCGGGCGAGCCGAAGTTCACCGAACCGCTAAAGGTTTGCGGACGGTTTTCCATCATTGCGGTCAGGTCGGCGGTAAGCAGGTTGTTCACTGTGTTTCCCTTGAACGTGATCTCGCCGAAAGGGTTTTCGTTGATGACGACATCGCTTGCGGCTCCGTCAAACTGCACAAAAAATGTTGCGGGGTCGTTCGCATTGCCGCGAGCGGTCGCATTCACCTTTGTCACGCCGGTTATCGACGGCATACTTTCGCTCGGCGGCAGGAACGAGAGCAGAAGCGGCAGCGGTATGTTGTCGCCGTCCAATTTCAGGTCAAACACGGAACTGGCGTGATCGTAAGAACCCGATGCGGTCAATTCGCCGCCGGATGCGGTGATGCCGGCTTTTTCTATTGTGATAAGCGTTCCGGAAAATACGGCCTTTGCCGAAAAACCGTCAAAAGGCTGGCCGCCCAATGTCCCGCTCGAGGCGGATATATTCACATCGCCGCGAGATTCGTTCGGAAGGCCTTCGAGCTTTATCGTGCCGGACGTTCTGCCGGTAAAATCACGCAGATTTTCGGGAAGGTCGGCAGGAAGAGCGGCAAGCAGGCTGCCCGCGTTCACGTCCGAAAGTGTGGCGTCAACTGAGATGTTGTTCGTTCCCGTGTAAGGGATATTTACTGCAAATGTGACGCTGCCGCCATCCGAAGCCGAAAGCCGTCCGTTGTCAATCGTCACGCCGGAAGTTCCGACATTTATGTCCGTACTCACCGCGCCGAGTTCGCGTCCGCGCATCGAAAGCGATGCAAGCGAGGCTCGCCCGTCGATCAGCGGCGAGGCGAGGCTGCCTGTAAGCCTGCCGTCAAATTGCAGATCTCCCGCCATCCTGACCTGGAATGTGTCAAGCTGTTCGGTAAGCGTCGGCGACACATTCAGAACGCGGACAAGGCGGTCGATCTCTTCCGCATCGGAAGAATCGAGTGCGATGTTCATATCTGAACGGTCTTCGCGCAGGTCAAATCGCCCCGATGCGGACAGCTCAGACCGTTCCGTTTTGAGCTGTGCGCGGTCAATGTTGAAAAGTCCCATGTCCGCCGCCAGTTCGACCGTTCCGTTTACGGGAATGCGGCCCTCAGTGTCGCTTCCGGCGTTGGCGGCTATGTCCGCCTTTATTCTGCCGCTTGTCGTCGAAAAGTCAGTGCCGTCAAATGAAAGATCGGCCGTGCCGTTGGTCGTGCCTTCAAAAGGAAACACGCGGCCTGCCTGCATCGCGATCAGTTTTGAAAGCTCAAGGCCTGTGAAATTAGCATTGATATTTGAACGGTTCCGTGTCGAAAACGCGATATTGCCGCTGCCTTCGACGCGTCCGTCCATTACCTCCGCGACCAGTTCGTTCAATTCGGCTCCGTCATTTGTCACGCTGACCAGCGCACGAGCGTTGCCCAAAGGTATGCTGCCGATGATGCCGCCGCCGAGGCTCATATCCGCCGAGGCTCGATAGCGTCCCGACCTTTCGAGGACGTAAACGGGAGCGGCGATCTTTACATCTTCAAGCGTTCCGCCTTCGGGCAATGTGTCAGAACTCGCAAGCTGGACCGTTCCCGCGTCGATGTCTTCAGACCGTACTTCCACACGTCCCTGCCGTATCGTCAGGCGGACACCGGCGACGTTAAGGCTGCCGAGAATGGCTCCGCCTGTTTCGAGTTTGGCAATACGAGTTTTGTTTGAATAAATGACCGTTTCCGCAGCGTTATCTTTCAGCGTTACCGTTTCGGCATACAGGTCGTCGATGCGTGTGCCGTCGGCGTCCAGCCTTTCCGCCCGCAGATCGTTTGCCGAAAGGTCGATGGAATTCGGCTGATCTTTGAAACGGAAATCCTTTGCAGTCAGGTTTCTGAGCTTTGTGCCTTTTGCATTTGCTTCGGCAGCTTTCAAGCCCTCAATGTCGATGGTCGTCGAGTTGGGGGCGTCGCGAACCTTCAATTCCCGGCCTTCGATGTTTCGGATATCGTAATCCTCTGTTCTGAAAGCTCCGGCACGTGCCGAAGGCGCCGAGAGCGAGGTCACGTCGCCCTCTCTTGTAAGCCGCAGACCGGCGGTCGAAAGGTCGTCGATCTCAGTGTCCCCGACCGAGAACATCTGCGTCCTTGCGTTGCCGGCTGTTGCTGTCAGTTTTTTGTCTTTGAGTTCGGCAACGGCATCAGAAACGAAAAGGCCCGCCATGCCCAGACTGCCGAATTTTGCCGATGCCGCCTGAAGCTCGCCAACCCAGCGGAAATCGGTTCCCGTCCCGCGAACATTTCCGGCGATCTTTGGAAATTCGATGCGGAAATCCTCGAACGTCAGCAGTTCGGCGACCGCTCGCCCGTTTGCATCATAGTTCAAATTTGTTCCGGCAACGGTAGCTTCAATATCAATTCCCTTGAGATAAATGCCGTCAGCCGACAGAGATTCTGAATCTATCCTGCCGTCAATGCGATAATTCTCGCCGCTTCCGCTTACCTTGCCCATGAAATTGCCTATGCCGCTAATGGCGGTTCCGAGCGGGAACGTGGTTGAGGTCTGCGTCAGGTCAACGGTGGATTCGATGTTCAGGTCGTATATGATCCGGCTCCAGTCCGTTATCGTTCCCGAAAGTGCCGATGTGCCGACAGGCGTGTCTATTCGAAGTTCCGTTATTTGAGCGCCTTCGCGGTTAAATGATCCGTTCGACCGGATGTTTATCTCATTGAGGACACTTTCGTCGTAAATGAAGCGTGAGTTTGTTGATGCGACCTCGAACTTGTAATTCTTTTCTTCGTCGGGAACTCCGGCGTCCTCAGGCTCAAAGAACGCCTGAATATTGTTCGCATCGCCGGAAATCTTTCGCGAAACGTCGCCGACGTGAACAATGCTGTCCGTAAGGCGAAGTTTCATTGACGTATATCGAAAGCTGATGCTTGATTCGCCTTCCTCTTCGACAAAGGTCAGGTTTGAGAAGTTCGACCGCCCGTTCTCATCAAATTTTACCCAAACCTCTGCGCCTTCGATGTCGGTCGTGTCAATGCTGATCTCACGGCTTAGCTGCCACGCCAAAAGATCGGAGATGGTAAGCCCGAGATAGCCTCGGCGGATGAAGATGAGCTTTTCGCCGGATACCTTGTCGTTAAATGTGGCATTCCTTAGCTCAAGGGCGAGCGGCGAAACCGTGAGCCTGAGCGAATCCGTGCTGAAATCTACTCCGATGTCAGAGAGCTTAGAGACGAACTGATCTTTGATATATGTGTCCAGGACGCCGTATCTGTATGCCACAAGCCCGACGATCGCCAAAAGAACGCAAACACCGCCCACGGCCGCAAGCGCCGCCAGCACTCGTCGCCGCGAAAGGAAGCTCCGTTTTTTTGGTGCTGGCGATTTAGCTGCCGGTTCCTCAACGGTCATTTCACTTTGGTTTTCGCTCTTTTCTTCCGACATTATTGTTCAGAAAACACCTCGGCCTTTGCCGACATTTCAGAGACTAACGGTTTCAACGATCTCAAGGTCAAATGCCTCGAGGGCGTTTATCTTTGGGGGGTGATTAGACAGCAGCCGTATTTTGGTCAGGCCCAGATCTTTCAATATCTGGGCGCCGATGCCGTAGTCGTGGACCTTTCCGTAACCAGTTTCGCGTTTTGCCGATTGAAAATCAACATTCTTTTCCTGCATCAGGGCATAGGTTCTGAGCTGGTTGACCAGATCGAGGTCATTGTCGCGCTGACGCATATATAGCAGAACTCCCAAACCCTTCTCACCGATCATCTTCAGCGAATCCTGCATGGCCGGGCCGGCCTCGCCGACAGTTGCCCCGAACATTGCAAAGGTCACATTCTCGGTTTGGACGCGAACCAGAACAGGCTCGGTTGCACCGGAAATATCACCGAAGGAAAGCGCGACGTGGTTTTCGCCGTTTATCGCGTTCTCATAAACATACGCCCTGGCCGTTCCGTGAATGGTCGGCAGTTCGGTCTCGACGACGCGGCGGACAAGTGTTTCCTTTTCAACGCGATAACGGACGAGGTCGGCGACCGAGATGATCTTAAGCCCGTGTTTTTGGGCAAATGCCTCAAGTTCCGGCATTCGCGCCATCGTGCCGTCATCGTTCATCACCTCACAGATGACCGCCGCCGGCTGCAAGCCGGCTATGCGGGCGATGTCAACGCTTGCTTCGGTCTGCCCGACACGCACCAGAACACCGCCCTTCTTTGCCCTTAAGGGAAACACATGACCGGGACGGGCGAGGTCATGTGGACGCGTTGCCGGATCGACCGCCGTCAGGATGGTCTTTGCACGGTCTGCGGCCGAGATGCCCGTCGTAACGCCTTCACGGGCCTCAATGGAGATCGTGAACGCCGTTCCCATGCTGGAAGTGTTGTGGGCGGTTTGCGGCGTCAACTGAAGCTCGTCACAGCGGTCTTCCGTCATGGGCAGACAGATAAGCCCGCGGCCATTGACCGCCATGAAATTTATTATTTCAGGCGTTACCTTTTCAGCCGCGCAAACAAGGTCGCCCTCATTTTCGCGATCCTCGTCATCCACGATGATTATCATTTTGCCGTCACGAATATCCGCAACAGCCTCTTCTATGGTGCTCAAAGGCATTACTTCTGTTAAAAAAATATGAAATCCAAGCATTTCGATTTTAACCAAATCGCACGGCTTTTGCGAACAACAGGAAGAGTTAACAAAACCGCAGAAGACGCATACAATTAAGCGATGCCGCAAATGCTGAAACTTGCCGTCCGTTTCCTCGGCCTTGGCCGCGGCGGGCTGGCACGTTTTACGGCGATCCTGGCTGTTTTGGGCATTGCGGTGGCGGTCGCGGGTGTGATGGTGACATCGGCGGTCACTCGCGGTTTTCATTCGCAGTTAAAGGAAAAGCTGCTCGCCTCAACACCCCACGTAACCGTTTTTCGCCGCGACGGCAACCATATTGCCGACAGCACGGAGCTTCGCAAAAAGCTGTTGGATCTGAATGATGTTGATACGATCAGCGGAGCCGCATCGGTTCACACGGTCGTTGTCGGGAACGACAGCAGAGCATTCGCGATCCTCACTTCGGTGGACGCGGACGAGCGAGCCGGTGTTCGCATCGGACGGGAACTTGCCGAACGAATAGGCGTCAGGTCAGGCGATTGGGCGGAAATATTGGTATTTGCCGAAGGAGCGGAGCCGCGAACGACCCGTATCCTTATTACAGAGGTCATTGATTCCGGCGTTTACGATGTCGATTTGGTGACGATCAACTCCTCGCCGGTCGAATTTGCGGCGATAACCGGCGTTGACCGGTTCACACCTGACGAACTGCGGCTTGAATTAAAAGACGCGATGACATCGGAAACCGTTGCTGAAAAGATCAAAACAGTTGTCGGCGATGAATTTCGCGTTCTCGGATGGCAGGAAGCGAACCGTCCGGTACTTTCCGCGCTCGATCTCGAATCCAGAGCGGCGTTCCTGATCTTTCTTTTCGTCGGCATCATCGCCGCCGCAAATATCGCCGCTGCTGTTTCGCTGCTCGTCGCGGAAAGGCGCGCTGACATAGCCGTGCTGCGTTCGTGCGGCATCAGAACGCGGCAGGTTATCTCGATCTTTCTGGCACAGGCGGTGATGGTCGGTTTTGCGGGGGCAGTTACAGGTGTCGTGCTTGGTTTTGCGGTGTCATGGCTGGTGAATGGCCTGTGGACGATAAACATTCCCGGCGACGTTTATCTGGTGAACACATTTCGGCTGATGCCGTCATGGGCCGATGCGGCCGCTGCAGTTCCGGCGGCGATACTGCTTGCGGCAATAGCAGGCCTGTATCCCGCGCTTGCCGCGACGCGTGTTAAACCCATCGAGAACCTGAAACGGCATTGACCCGCTTACAGATCAAGCGACCGAAGGTAGTTTCTAAAATCCTCGCCCAGGTCGTCGCGTTTCAATGCGTATTCCACCGTTGCGATGAGAAAGCCGAGTTTGTCGCCCGCGTCATGACGCGTTCCGTCCAGCCTGACGGCATAGAAAGGCCGCTTTTTGAGCAGGAGCCGCATTGCGTCAGTTATCTGTATCTCTCCGCCGGAACCGGGTTTGGTTTCCTCGATCGCCTCAAAAATATCCGGTGTGAAAATATAACGGCCGATTATCGCAAGGTCGGACGGAGCATCCTCATAAGCGGGTTTTTCGACCATGTCATTGATCTTAAAAACACCCGGCGAAACTTCTTCGGCGTCGATCACGCCAAAGCGTGAGATGGCCTCGCCCTCGACCTGCATCGTCGCAACGACAGGACAGCCAAATTCCTCATAGATCTTTATCATCTGCGCCAGAGCTGGAACCTCGGCGTCAACGATGTCATCCGCCAGCAGTGCTGCGAAAGGTTCGTCGCCGACAAAATCTTTTGCCTGATAGATGGCGTGTCCCAAACCGAGCGCCTGCTTTTGCCTTGTATAGCTGATCTTGGCGATGTCGGTGATGGCGCGGACCTGTTTGAACATCTCGTCCTTGCCGCGCTCTTTCAGCATCTGTTCAAGCTCGAACGAGATGTCAAAATGATTCTCGATGGCGCTTTTGTCGCGGCCCGTGATGATGAGGATAGAGTCGATGCCGCTTGCCACGGCCTCTTCGACCGAATACTGAATAAGGGGTTTATCCACCAAAGGCAGCATTTCCTTTGGCGAAGCTTTTGTCGCCGGAAGAAAACGCGTGCCGAGTCCGGCGGCGGGAAAAACTGCTTTTCTGACTTTCTTTAACATATAAAACAACTGCCCTGACCAAAGCGTTGATTCTAATATAAACCTTGAATACTGGCAATTTTCGCGTTTTACGTCTAAACTTCCGAAAATCTCTCTTCTCCCCAAAAACGGAGGCAGAAAATTGAATACCGAAGAAACCACAGAGAATGAACTGTCCAAAATGTCGTTTGCCTACAGATTTCTTGCACGCGTTGAGCGGGTGGGAAATATGCTGCCGCATCCGGCGACGCTTTTTGTGATCCTGGCGGTCATCGTGCTTATATTGTCCGCCATCACTTCATATTTTGAGGTGTCGGTAACGCATCCCGGCACCGGCGAGCAGATAACGGCGGTCAGCCTTCTGAATACAGACGGCCTTCATCGCATACTCACGTCGCTGGTGACAAATTTCACCGGCTTTGCCCCGCTTGGCATCGTTCTGGTCGCGCTTTTGGGAATCGCGGTCGCAGAGACCAGCGGACTTATCTCCGCAATGATCCGCCTTGTTGTTATCAAGGCGCCGGACAAACTTTTGACGGCGGTCGTGGTCTTTGCCGGCGTCATCTCTAACGTGGCAAGCGATGTCGGTTACGTGGTTGTGATACCGCTTGGGGCGGTGATATTTCACGCTGTCGGACGCCATCCGCTGGTCGGATTGGCAGCGGCTTTTGCGGGTGTCTCGGGCGGATTTGCGGCAAATATTTTCATCGGCCCCGGCGACACGCTTCTGGCGGGAATAACGCAGGAAGGAGCGCGGATCATCAACGCCGCCTATGAGGTGTCGCCTGCCGCCAACTATTACTTTCTCAGCGCATCGACTTTCCTTGTGACCATTGCCGGAACGATCGTTACCGAAAAGGTCATTGCCCCCAGGCTTGGCGAATACAGATCGGAAGACGCCGAAGAGACCGGAGCGGAAGGCCTGACCGTGCTCAAACCCAATGAAAAGCGCGGGCTTGTTTTCGCTGCGGTCACGCTGGTTGTCATGGTCATAATTGTCCTTTCGGGCCTGTTGCCTGAGAACGGATTTTTGCTTGACCCGAAGACCGGAGGATTTCTGACCTCGCCTTTTCTGCGCGGTATTGTCTCGATCATTTTCTTTGGAGGATTGTTCCTTGGGCTGGCATACGGCATAGGCGCCGGCACGATGAGAAACGACGCCGACGTGATGAATGCCATGGAAGACGGGATGAAGTCGATGTCGGCATACCTTGTGCTGGCGTTCTTTGCCGCTCAGTTCGTTGCGTTCTTTAACTGGACCAATCTCGGCCTGATCACGGCGGTCGAGGGAGCGGAACTTCTCAGGTCGCTGAACATCGGCGGTGTGCCGCTTATTATATCGTTCGTGATAGTGACTATCTTGCTTGACCTGCTGGTTGGCAGCGCGTCGGCAAAATGGGTCGTAATGGCTCCGGTCTTTGTCCCGATGCTGATGCTGCTGGGCTATTCACCGGAAATGACACAGGCCGCCTATCGTGTCGGTGACAGCGTCGCAAATATCGTCACACCATTGATGACATATTTTCCGCTGATCGTTGTCTTTGCACAGAAATATGACAAAAAAGCGGGTATCGGAACCATCATTGCCCTGATGATGCCGTATTCCATCGTGTTCTTTATTTCATGGACGGTGCTGCTCGTGGTCTGGTATCTGCTGGGCCTGCCTCTCGGCCCCGGCGCCGGGATATATTATGAGGCTCCGGCGTTATAAGCCTTGTCAGGTTGTGTAAAATCTCTGTGTGTTTATTGTGACAAGAGCGAAAAAGTAATAAAATCCGTAATTTGACACGTTTGCACGGCGGTCTTTTGGCCGCCGAATTTATTTCAGTTATGCTTGACCTCAATTTTGTACGTGAAAACCTTGACCTGGTTCGCCAGGCGCTTGCCAACCGGAAGTTTCCGGCGGACGCCCTGGACAGATTCATGGAAATGGACGCCGACCGCCGAAAGGTCATCCTTGAATCGGACGAGATAAATCGCAAGCGAAATCTTTACAGCAAAGAGATCGGCGAACTGATGAAGCAGGGTAAAGGCGAAGAGGCCAAGGCCATCAGGAACGAGGTTGCCGAGTTCAAGGAACGGCAGGCGCTGCTGGAAGACAAAAGAGACCACGCCGAAGCTGAAATGCGTGACCTGTTGGCAGGTTTGCCGAATATTCCGGCGGATGATGTCCCGGTCGGGGCGGATGAATCGGCAAACGTCGAGATAAGAAAATGGGGCGAACCAAAGGAATTTGGTTTTGAGGTGAAAGATCACGTCGATCTGGGCGAGGCGCTCGGCATTCTTGACCTTGAGCGGGCAACAAAGATTGCCGGAGCGCGGTTTGCCATCCTGAACGGCGCGGGCGCTCGGCTGGAACGGGCATTGGTAAATTTCATGCTCGATATACACACGCGTGAGCATGGATACACCGAAACGCTGCCGCCTTTTTTGGTGAACCGGACGGCGCTTTTCGGTACAAATCAACTGCCGAAATTTGAGGATGACCTCTTTCACATAAAGGATGATCGCGGATTTGCACTGATACCGACCGCCGAGGTGCCAGTTACGAACTATCACAGCGAAGAGATACTGGATGCCAAGGACCTGCCGAAATATTACACCGCTTACACACCCTGTTTTCGCAGCGAGGCGGGCAGCTATGGCCGCGATACGCGCGGCCTGATTCGTCAGCACCAGTTTGAAAAGGTCGAGCTTGTAAAGATCTGTTTGCCCGAAGAATCCGAGAACGAACACGAAAAGCTGACCGAAAACGCCGAAAAGATATTGCAGCTTCTTGGCCTGCCTTATCGTACGGTCGTGCTATCGACGGGCGACATGGGCTTTGGCGCGAAAAAGACCTATGACATCGAGGTTTGGCTGCCGTCACAAAATACTTACCGCGAGATCTCAAGCTGTTCAAACTGCGGCGATTTTCAGGCTCGGCGAATGAACCTCCGTTTTCGACGCGCGGGCGGAGCCAAACCCGAATTTGCCCATACGCTCAACGGCAGCGGCCTCGCCGTCGGCAGAACGTGGATCGCTATCCTGGAAAACTATCAGCAAGAGGACGGCTCCATTCATATTCCTGAAATATTGTCGCCCTATATGTATGGGCTAACAAAGATCGGCTAGGGAGCGCACTTGCGTCCTTTTCGTCCCTTATGCCTCTTGTAATAAACGACACAGGAGGCCTAAGCGACAAAAGGGGCAAGTCACAGATTGACCAAGCCGGAAAATGTAATTACGATGTAATTATGAAAGCCCAGATAATTCAGATCGGGAACTCTCAGGGTATCCGCATTCCAAAGGTTTTGCTCGAGGAAACCGGCCTTTCCGGTGAGGTTGAGCTGGAATCGACCGATGACGGCGGTATATTGATAAAGAACATAAGAAGGCCGAGAGGGACATGGGAAGCTGCTTTCAAGGCACTTAACGAACTTGATGACGACATAGCGAACGCGGACGTACCCGCGGCCGATTTCGACAAGAAAGATTGGAAATGGTAAAGCGATTTGAGGTCTATCTCATCAACCTTGACGAACGGGTCACGGACGACCCGAGGAACACACGTCCTGGTGTTGTCATCTCGCCCGACGAGATGAACAAGTTTGTCGAACACGTCATTATTGCCCCGATGGCTTCGACAAATGCTAAATTTCCCACGCGCATCCCGGTCGAATTTCTGAATGCCGAGCGTTTTATCATTCTCGATCAGATACGTTCCGTTGATAAAGAAAGGCTTGTAAAAAAGATCGGCGAGTTAAATAAAAAGACGGCCAAAGCCGTCCTTGATCTGCTGCATGAATTGTTTGCGGAATAGCGGTTTTTGCAGTTTAGTCGGCGGCCGCAAAGCTCTTTTTGGCCTCGTCCCAGATCCGGTCAAGTTCTTTCAGATCGGTCTCTTCAAATTTTCGCCCCGAATCCTTCATCCGGTTCTCAATAAATCCGAATCTTTTCCGGAATTTGCGGTTTGTCCTTTTCAGGGCCGTTTCAGGCTCAATGTCCAGCTTTCGGGCCAGATTTGCAATTACAAAAAGAATGTCGCCGATCTCTTCTTCGATCTTTTCCGGTGATGAACCGTTCGCGATCTCGGCCTTCAGCTCATTCACTTCCTCATCCAGTTTTTCAAAGACCTGCTCGGCATTTTCCCAATCAAAGCCGACCTTGGCGGCTTTTTTTGTCAATTTCAGGGCCTCAAGCAAGCCCGGAAAATGCACCGGAACGTCGTCCAGCATCGAATCGTTTACTTTTTCCGCTTTGCCCGAAGCCTTTCGCTCGTTTGCCTTTAGCGTGTCCCAGTTGTCCAGAACGTCCCGAGCCTTCTCGAGCTTTGTGTCCGAAAAAACGTGCGGATGGCGCAATATCAGCTTTTTGGTCACGCCTTCGGCGACATCGTCTATTGTAAAATCGCCTCGTTCGGCCCCGATGGTGGAATGAAAGACGACCTGAAGAAGCAGATCGCCGAGTTCCTCTTTCAGGTTTGTGATATCTCCGGTCTTGTCGACTTCCTGAATGGCGTCAAATGTTTCGTACGCCTCTTCCAGCAAATATTGCGAAAGCGAGGCGTAGGTTTGTTCGGCGTCCCACGGACAACCGCCGGGAGCGCGGAGGCGAGCCATTACGTTGACCAATTCATCAAAACTTTTGGACATAGCATTTATTAAAATCCAGTCGGCGATGGAAGTCCAATCGGTTTGAAAGACCTTTTCTCCGCGTTGCCGGCAACACTTCCAAGACCGCGCTCCAAAATGCTACTATCTGAGAAAAGACCTTAAGGCTATGATCGGACACGAAGACAACGAAGAAGTTACATTCAAGGTATCGGACCGCCGCAAATTCAATCCGGACGGTACGCTGAAAGACGGCGTCGAATTGACACCCGAACCGCCGGTGCCGATACCCACTGAGGACAGCGGTGAAATGACGGCGCAGGCAGCGGCTCCGGCTGTGGAAAGCCCGGCAGAATCCGTCGGGGAAGACATCGACGACATGGAAGATGTGCCGGGCGCGGACGATCCGGCAAGTTTTGTGAATTTTCTTTCCACGCTTGCGACCAATGCAGCAGCCGCTCTCGGCGCGGTGCCTCATCCGGCGACGGGCCAGCGTTCGCTTGATCTGGATACGGGCAAATACTGGCTTGATGTTTTGGGCATGATAAAGGACAAGACCGAAGGAAATCTCCATCCGCAGGAATCGCGTCTTTTGGAAGGACTTCTCGGAGATCTTCGTATGCAGTATGTGACGATGGTCCGCGCGACCGAGGAAAAGCTGAAAGCCCAGGCCGCCAAGAAATTCTCGGACGCGGACATTTTGGGGAAGAAATAGATCAGCCACGGAGCGCACCGAGAGGGTTAGGTTGAAAAGTATTTCCGCGAAATGTTTATTCGCGGCGGTTCTTACGTTTTAAGCGTCTCTGTGTTCTCTGTGGCAAAAATTCTAAATGAAACTCACATTTCTTGGAACTGGAACTTCCACCGGCGTTCCGTCCATCGCCTGCGATTGCGAAACGTGCCGTTCTGACGATCCGCGTGACAAACGGCTTCGGGTTTCGGTTCTGGTGGAACACGCCGGGAAGACGATATTGGTCGATACGTCTGCCGATTTTCGCCAGCAGGCATTGCGGGCGAATATCCGCCACGTTGACGCCGTTCTGATAACGCATTGCCACGTCGATCACGTTTTTGGTTTGGACGACATCCGTCCGCTGAATTTTCGCTACGGGGCAATGCCGATATTTGCCAACGACATTGCATGGGTCGATCTTCGCCGGATATTTCAATACATCTTTCAGCCGTCGCATTACGGCGGCGGCCTGCCGCAGCTTGTGCCGCACACTGTTTTTAACAAAGCTCCATTCTGCATCGGCGAGGTCGAGGTAACGCCGCTTGAGGTCATCCACGGCAAGCTGCCGGTGATCGCATATCGTTTTAATGATCTTGCCTACGCCACCGACCTGAAAACGATCCCGCCCGATTCGATGGACGGCCTGCGCGGTTTGGACGTGCTGGTGCTTGATTGTGTGCGCATAAAACCTCATTCAACGCATCTGAACCTTGACGAAGCTCTCGCCATTATCGAAGACCTCAAACCCAAACGAGCCTACCTCACACACCTCAATCACGACATCCTCCACGCCCGCGATTCAAAGCTCCTCCCCGAAAATGTCCATCTCGCCTACGACGGACTTGTTGTTGAATAAGTGATCTCGAATTTGCGCAATATGACAGTGACGGGATAACCGATCTAGCAGTATAGTCACCATCAAATGGTCGTTGGTACGCCATTGGCAGTTATGATGACGAGGTATATGAAGAATACTGGGGACTATCAACCGACATCCCGATAAGTAGTAAATATATACCGTAGGAATTTTTCACGCTTTGGCTCGTGGGAAACCATCTGTCGAGGGCGGACATCAAAAAAAGGAGTCAAAAAAATGGTTAAAAGAAAAATACAGGTAAGATCGTTAATAGCTACTCTGGGAATGATTGTAGTTATAGGGGCATTAGGCATTAACTATGCCCAAAACACAAACGAATCCAAATCACAAAAGAGACACTCCGTCGAGGAGATGGACAATAATGATGATGCGCGGAAAGAGATAGGAAAAAGCGCAATAGGGATGCAGGCTCTTACTAATATTGAGGCAAAAGAGTCTGACTGGCTTCTCACAAATGGAAGTTATCGACCAAAGATGGTAGGAGGGTCGGTCCAAGTAACTAGGATGTCATTTGAGAAGAAAGATCGTGCGATTCATGTGTCAATATATGAATTTGAATCTCAAGAGGATCTTAAAGAAGCTCTCAATAATCCTCGTTCTCATGGCTATTCTGTGCCAATCAAAATAGGCGAATTTGGGGAAAAGATCTTTTTACAGGGAGGCAGTTTGGGCCAGATCCAATTCAAGACGGGCAGTTCTGTTATTACAATTGCTGGTACTGCCGATGAAAAACTTGCCGAAAAATTTGCTAAACTCGTCGCGGAGGCATTAGTGAGCAGTCAGTAAGTAAATCTGTGAGTTTGATAGAGGAGGCCGGGCAAGTTCGATTTGTCCGGTCATTTTGTCTCTTTTGGTGCCTAAAAAGGGCTGGGATCATCCACAACATATTGTGTTTCCAACAGGTTACAAGAACAGGCTTAAATATTTAACGTGTTACATTACGGCGGGCGCGCTAAATGCGGCAAATGTTGGGGTTAGCAATTTCTTTTAAAACCACTATATTTAGTGTTGACAAACGGTTTGAGACACAATATAGTCTATACCACTGCAGGAGATCGCCCCTTAAAGAAATACGCGCTTGAGGCCCCGCCTGCAACAAAAAGCTATAACGCAGAATTGACTGCCGAGCTAAGCCCTGAATAGCCGGAAGGGGAGCCTTTCTCTCTCATTTTTCCGAAAGAGCGACTGAAAACCGGATAGGGTATAATAAAAATATAGGAGAATAAGAGCTGAAACGTCATGGACATATTTGCCGGACAAAGTGGAACTGCCGCCGTACGTCAACCCGGAGAAACCGCTCAGACACAGATGCGAGTCAAAAAGAGAAATGGAACACACGAATCGGTCGATATAAACAAGATCGTCCGTGCCATATCTCGCTGTTGTCCCGGACTTCCAAATGTGGACAGTATGCGTATCGCTACGCGAACGATCAGCGGCCTATATGACGGCGCCACGACACAGGAACTGGACAAGCTCTCTATCCAGACCGCTGCCGGACTTATCTTTGAAGAACCGGAATATTCAAAGCTCGCAGCCCGTCTCCTAAATCAATATATAGAAAAAGAGGTCGGCAATCAGGAGATATATTCTTTTTCGCAATCAATAGCATACGGCGTTCGCGAAGGGCTTATCGCTCCGCGCGTGATCAAGTTCGTTCAGGAAAACAGCCGCAAGCTGAATGACGCCATCGATCAATCGCGCAACGACCTGTTCGAGTTCTTTGGCCTGCGCACGCTTTATGACCGGTATCTGCTGAAAAATCCCGAGACGCGCGACGTTATCGAATCGCCGCAGTTCTTCTGGATGCGCGTCGCCTGCGGCCTGGCTGAAACGCCGAGCGAGGCAATAGCTCTATACGATCTGTTCTCGTCTTTGGAATATGTTCCTTCGACCCCGACGCTGTTCAATTCCGGGACAAAGCACGAACAGCTTTCAAGCTGTTTTCTGCTCGATTCGCCGCAGGACAGCCTCGAGAGCATTTACAAGAAATACTCAGACGTTGCGATGCTTTCAAAATTCTCCGGCGGCATCGGCATCGCATATCACCGCGTCCGTTCGCAGGGTTCGCTCATCCGCGGAACCAACGGACACTCGAACGGCATTGTGCCGTGGCTGAAAACGCTTGATTCGTCGGTTGCGGCGGTCAATCAGGGCGGCAAGCGCAAAGGCGCCGCTTGCGTTTATCTGGAATCGTGGCACGCCGACATCGAAGATTTTCTGGAACTGCGTGACAATACCGGCGACGAGGCACGCCGCACACACAACCTGAACATCGCCAACTGGATACCCGATCTGTTCATGAGAAGGGTCGAGACGGACGCGATGTGGTCCCTGTTTGACCCGAAGGCCGTGCCGCATTTCCCCGATCTGTATGGCGAAGAATTTGAACAGGCATACGAAAAGGCCGAGGCCGACGGCCTGTATATGCGTCAGGTAAAGGCGCGTGACCTCTATGCCAAGATGATGCGGACACTGGCACAGACCGGCAACGGCTGGATGACCTTTAAAGACGCCAGCAACAAGAAATCCAATCAGACGCTGAGGCCGGATAACGTCGTGCATCTTTCAAATCTCTGCACTGAGATAATAGAGGTGACGAACGACGATGAGACAGCGGTCTGCAATCTCGGTTCGATCAACATTGCCCGTTATGTAAAGAACGGCGAAGTCGATCTTGATAAGCTGGGCCGAAATGTAAGGCTCGCGGTAAAACAGCTTGACCGCGTTATCGACCTGAATTATTACGCCATTCAGAGCACTGCCGATTCGAACAGCCGCTGGCGCAACATCGGCCTCGGGCTGATGGGTTTGCAGGACGTTTTCTTTCAACTTCGCATTCCGTTCGATTCCGAGCAGGCACGAAAGATCTCCGCCCGAATACAGGAAGAGATCTATTACGCGGCGCTTGACGCTTCGTGTGAACTGGCGATGCTGAAAGGCGCTCATCCGGCATTTGCAGAAACGCGTGCCGCTCAGGGCGTGCTTCAATTTGACCTGTGGGGCGTTGTTCCCGAAGACACCGCCCGTTGGGACGCCCTGCGCGAAAAGATCAGAGAACACGGCCTTCGCAATTCGCTGATGATAGCCATTGCTCCGACCGCAACGATAGCCGCCATCGCCGGCAGCTATGAATGCATCGAGCCGCAGGTCTCTAATCTGTTCAAAAGAGAGACGCTGTCGGGCGATTTTGTTCAGATAAACAAATATCTCGTAAAAGAGCTGAAAGAGATCGGACTCTGGAACGAGGACATCCGTTCAAAGATAAAGGTTGCCGAAGGTTCGATACAGGACATTGAAGAAATACCGGCCGATCTGCGGACGATCTACCGAACGGCGTGGGAGATACCGATGCGGTCGCTGATAGACATGGCCGCCGACCGCGGAGCTTTCATCGACCAGAGCGCGTCGCTGAACCTTTTTATGGAAAGCCCGTCGATAGGCAAGCTGTCATCAATGTATATGTACGCGTGGCAAAAGGGGCTGAAAACGACATATTATCTGCGTTCGCGGCCAGCGACCCGCATCAATCAGATAACGGCGGAATACAAGACATCGGAAATTATTTCCGAGGAGCCGAAAAAGGAATATACCGATACCGAAGCCCTCGCCTGCTCATTGGAAAATCCTGAAGCGTGCGAGGCGTGTCAATAATTGAATTGTTGTTAAGATAACGGCATATAGCCGTTATCTATTGTGATCGCAAATCACAAGCTTAACGGAGTTTAGACTTATGTTACTTGATCCAGGTTTTAATTTAACGCTTCGTCCGATGAGGTATCCGGATTTTTACGAGATGTACCGGAACGCCATCAAGAACACATGGACGGTCGAGGAAGTGGATTTCTCGACGGATGTTGTCGATCTGCGGGCAAAGATGACACCTGCGGAACGCCATCTGATCAATCGGCTGGTGGCATTTTTTGCAACGGGCGATTCGATCGTGGCGAACAACCTGGTGCTGAATTTGTATAAACATATCAATTCGCCTGAGGCGAGAATGTATCTTTCGCGCCAGCTTTATGAAGAGGCATTGCACGTTCAGTTTTACCTGACGCTGCTCGATACCTACATTCCCGAACACAAGGAACGCGAGGCGGCCTTTGCCGCCATCGAGAATATTCCGTCCATTCGTGTAAAAGGCGATTTTTGCATGAAGTGGATCGACACGATCGACGACCTTGATGAACTGAATACAAAAGAAGACCGCCGAAAGTTTTTGCTCAATCTGATCTGTTTTGCTTCGTGCATTGAGGGGCTGTTCTTTTTTGCCGCGTTCGCCTACGTCTATTTCCTTCGTTCAAAAGGGCTGCTCCACGGCCTCGCTTCGGGAACGAACTGGGTCTTTCGCGATGAATCTGCCCATATGAACTTTGCTTTTGAGGTGGTGCAGACTGTCAGAAAAGAAGAGCCGGATCTGTTTGATGCCGAAATGGAACGGCAGATAGTGGATATGCTGAAAGAAGCGGTGGAGTGCGAAATGCAGTTTGCCGAAGATCTTTTGAGCGGCGGCGTCGCCGGGCTTTCGGTCGCGGATATGCGGCAGTATCTCGAATTCATCGCCGACCAACGCCTGATAATGCTCGGACTAAATAAGATCTACGGAACCAAGAACCCGTTTGCCTTTATGGATCTCCAAGACGTTCAGGAACTGGCGAACTTCTTCGAACGCCGCGTCTCGGCCTATCAGGTAGCCGTCGGCGGCGAGGTCAACTTCGAGGAAACTTTTTAGTCATATCAATAGATAAGATGTGAGATAATATGTCTCTATGACAGATATTGATTCAAAAATCTTATTTTTGGAGAAAGAGATCAGTTCTCTGAAGCAAAAGGTAGAACGTCTTGAGAAAAATGATTTGCCGTGGTGGAAACAGATCATCGGCACTTTTGCCGATGACCCTGCGCACGAAGAAGCAATGCGGCTAGGACGTGAGTATAGGGTTTCTCAACGTGAAGACTATGATCTTGTAAAATGATTATTCTGGACACCGATTGCGTAAGCCTTCTTCAACGCGAAAATATCCTTAAAGCTTCAAAACTACGAGAGAATCTTGGCCGTTTCTCAGTTGACGAGATCTTTACAACGATAATCACCTTTGAGGAGCAGATGCGTGGATGGCTTGCTTACATTAACAGAGATCAAAGTATAGAACACCAAATTTTCGGATATAAAAAACTGCACGCCGCGTTGAATGATTTCAAAGTTGCTAACGTGTTGGATTTTAATGAGGCTGCTGCATCATTTTACAAACAACTAAAAGCTGACAAGGTCCGAATCGGCACGATGGACCTGAAGATAGCATCGATCGCATTGGCAAATGACGCAATCCTTGTTTCCCGCAATCTATCAGACTTTGAACAGGTTCCGAGTTTGAGAGTGCAGGATTGGACCTAAACATAAGTTTCTGCCTGCCAGATCACGGTCGTCATCGAACTTAGTTTCAAGGGATAGCCAACCCCGGCAATGCCTTTTTCTGTCTGTTCGCGTTTGGAATTATCGTTAGTGTCCTCAAAAACAACTCCCGAAACCGTGTTTTGAGCAAAGACCGAAACGGAAAACACTGACAACAAAAACAATACGCCGTAAATACGATTTGATCGGTTCATAATAACTACATAATACGATCAGAAGGCTGGCGGCATACTCTTTGGCCGCGGTCGTTTAACATCATTTTAAAGCGGGCAGAATTTTGTATACCTTTCATATTCAAACCGTTTATTCGGGTATAATGTCTGCGGAATGAGATCACAGGGAATCGGATATCTTCTTGAATTTGTGCTCGACCGCGAAAAGGTTGAGTCGTTTGACGAGTATCCATATTCTTTGCCGGCGATAGCCGATCTTCGCTCGCTGAAGTTTCATCCGAAAGTGACTTTCTTTGTCGGCGAGAACGGCAGCGGAAAATCTACGATACTTGAGGCTATTGCTGCCGCGGTCGGATTGAATCCGGAAGGCGGCAGCCGCAACACGACATTCTCGACAAAAGAGACGCATTCGAGCCTCTTTGAGAACACGCGGCTGATCAGAAGCCCGAAACGGCCGTACGATTCTTATTTTCTCCGGGCCGAGAGCTTTTACAATCTGGCGACCTATATGGATGACGATGACGACCCGGAATACAGCCGTAAGGATTATCTTTGGATGTACGGCGGGAGGTCACTGCATGAACAATCGCACGGTGAATCGTTCATAGCAACGATGACAAACAAGCTGCGCGGTGCGGGCATCTATCTTTTTGACGAACCCGAAGCGGCACTGTCGCCTTCACGCCAGCTTGCCGCTCTTGCCATCTTTCACAAACTCGTCGCCTCGATGGAATCGCAACTGATAGTTGCCACACACTCACCGATCCTGATGGCATATCCCGACGCTCTGATCTACAACTTTTCCGACGAAGGCATCCATCCTATCGACTATAAAGACACGGAGCATTACGCGATCACAAAGGAATTTCTCAACAAACCCGAAAAGATGATGCAATATCTTTTTGAAGGCCTAGACGAGGAAGATTAACTCAGCCCCTGCAATGAGTTATTATGACCTTTAGCGTTTTTATGTTTTTCGCGGTTTAATTTTCTTATGAACGGACAAATTACAGATTTCATCAAGCATCACTATCGGCATTTTAATTCGGCGGCGCTTATTGATGCGTCAGAGGCTTATGTTCAGCACATGGCGAACGGCGGCAAGATGATGATAACGCTGGCCGGGGCGATGAGTACGGCTGAATTGGGATTGAGCCTGGCGGAGATGATCCGTCAGGACAAGGTGCAGATAATTTCCTGCACTGGTGCGAACCTGGAAGAAGATCTTTTTAATCTGGTCGCGCATGATTTTTACGAACGCGTGCCGCATTACCGCGACCTGACGCCGCTAGATGAGCAGGAATTGCTCGAACGCCACATGAATCGCGTGACCGACACCTGCATCCCCGAAATGGAAGCGATGCGGCGTTTGGAAAAAGCAATGGTCGATGTTTGGACTGCGGCTGATGCGAAAGGCGAACGGTATTTTCCACACGAGTTTATGTATCAGGTTTTGAAGAACGGTTCGCTCGAAGAATATTACCAGATCGACCTGAAGGACTCGTGGATGTACGCCGCGATGGAGAAAAACCTGCCGATGGTCGTGCCGGGCTGGGAAGACAGCACAATGGGCAATATGTTCGCCGGCCACGTCATCACCGGCGACGTAAAGAACGTCCACACGGTGCGCACCGGCATCGAATACATGACAATGCTGGCAGAATGGTACACCGCCAACGCCACC
Organism: Acidobacteriota bacterium; assembly: GCA_019639175.1. Classification (GTDB taxonomy): domain Bacteria; phylum Acidobacteriota; class Blastocatellia; order Pyrinomonadales; family Pyrinomonadaceae; genus OLB17. Next base: position 183,965 of record JAHBSK010000001.1, read on the forward strand.
GACGATTCGACCATCGGTTTTTACCAGATCGGCGGCGGCATCGCGGGCGATTTCCCGATCTGCGTCGTGCCGATGCTCCACCAGGACTTACAGCGTGACGGCGTTCCGGTTTGGGGATATTTTTGCCAGATCAGCGATTCGACCACAAGTTACGGCTCATACTCCGGCGCCGTCCCCAACGAAAAGATAACCTGGGGCAAACTCGCCGCCGACACACCAAAATACATCGTCGAGAGCGACGCCTCCATCGTCGCCCCGCTGATGTTTGCGTATATTCTTGGGTGGTAAGGTGTTATAATGCGTTCGGAGGTTTGAATTATGCTTACTCAAATCGAAGCAGAAATTGAGACAGACGGCAGTGTTGTCCTGCTCGAACCTGTGAACATAAAGAAAAAGAGCCGTGCGATAGTTATTGTTGAGGTCGAGAAAGAAGCTCCCGAAAGCAATGGCGGATCAAAAGACAATGGGGCCGATGTCAGCGAGCTGTTCGGGTCTGTTAGCCTCGGGCATCCTGTGGGGATTGATAACGAGGCTATTGATGCCGATCTCGCAAAAGAGTATGCGGGACGCGAATAAACCATGCTGATCGATACTTCAGGTTGGATATGCCTGCTCGATAAGGATGAGCCGCGACATAAAGAAGGCGTAAGTTATTACCACTCGACGCACTCACGGATCACGACAAATTACATATTGGCCGAGTTGGTTCCCTTAGCGAATACACGCGGCGTCTCCCGCAACAAGACTTGCGAATTCATCAGAAAAATTGAAAAGGATAAATCCATCCGTTTGGTCTGGGTTGATGACGGACTTCACGAACAGGGCATGAAACTTCTTGAAGCCCGTCTCGATAAAACCTATTCTCTTTGTGATGCGGTCAGCTTTATCGTCATGCGTGAATACAACTTGACCGAAGCCCTCACAACTGACAGACACTTCAAACAGGAAGGATTTGTCAGATTACTGGAATAAGCCAGACAAACTCACCGCCGACACACCAAAATTCATCGTCGAGAGCGACGCCTCAATAGTCGCCCCGCTGATGTTTGCTTATATTTTGGAGTGGTAGGAAACATATTATGAAAGGTCTTCTTGCAATTTTATTCTTGGTATTGCCGTTGGCGGCCCAGACAAAGGTTGAATTGGACAGCAAATACGATCTGATCCAGGACAATCTGTATCGAATAAAACCAGGCATTGCATTAGAAGTAGCATTTTCTGATACCGGCAAAGCAAAGGCCTTTCGAATATTCCCGGACGATCCAAAGAACAAAGATTCCTTTCCCAGCATCGAAGTCATCCGAGGAGCTATTCGGGAACTTGTAGGCAGCCGTGCCTGCCGTGTCCCGTTACGCAGCACACGGGTCAATATCTCATGTTCACTCGGAAAAGGGTGCTATGGTGTTAAGGAGGAGTGGAAGAGCCTTACGACGTTGATGGCGTGGCACGAAGAGACATGGTTGTACGCTACGATGTCTCTACATGAAGAGCCTGAAATACCTCCGCCGGGACGTATAAAGCTATTGCCGGGATATATACACTTGCCCGGTTGTGGAATTGACACAAGCGTCGGCAGCATAAAAATAGACGGCGGAATGGAGATCCGTTATGACATAGGTCATCTGACGGATAATTTTGCAAGTCGCTATGCAAATACAAATTCTGCCGAGTGGACGAAGACGGAGTATGTCCGAGATGATTCCGTGTTGATCGTTCTTACAAAAGAGAGACGCATAATTGCGAGTTTCGAAAAGGCATCTGCAAATTTTTCCGCAAAGATAGCTTCTCAGGCCGATATTGACGACTTTTTAAAAATGGTACTGACTTACTGATCGCTCACTAGATGTGCATCATTGACCGATCCAAATTAGCAAGTTGTTGCCTGCAAGGTCATCTTCGAATTTGCTTGTTCAGTGGTTCCTACGATGAAGTCTCTGACAATCCGGAAAATACAGCAGAATAAAAGACAAAACCCGAAACACACAGAACAGATCCGTCTTTTCAAATATCTTCTTCTGCTCGTTTCATTCGGCCAGTTCCGAATCGAGCGTTTGGGCGATCTTGTCGAGGTTTAGGCTGCGGGCGGAGGCGTTGAATATTTCGGTGTAGGTTCCGTCGCGGTCGTAGAGTTCGGTGTGGGTTCCTATTTCGACGACGCGGCCTTCTTTGAGGACGTAGATCAGGTCAGAATCGATTATCTGCGAGATGCTGTGAGAGATGACGACCACGGTGCGGTTCTCTTTTATTGCGTCAAGGCTGTTCTTTATCTGTTCGGTGGCGACGGCGTCAAGGCTGGCGGTCGGTTCATCCAAAAAGATCACCGGTGGGTCTTTCAGGAACAGCCGCGCGATGGCGATACGCTGCTGCTGTCCGCCGGAGAGCGATTGCGCCTCGCTGTCGTAACCGTTCGGCAGCTTTTCTATCTGATCGTGAAGATACGCTTTTTTGGTGGCTTCGACAACTTCTTCTGTGTTCGCCCGCATATATCCATAGCGGATGTTCTCTTCGATAGAGCCGCGAAAGATGTGATTTTTTTGCAGAACAAGGCCGATCTTTCTCCGCAAAAGCTGTGTGTCGTAATCGGCAAGGTCTTTTCCGTCCAGCAAAATCCTGCCGGATGTCGGCTGATAAAATTTGCAAAGCAGATTGAGCAGCGTAGATTTTCCCGCTCCGGAAAGCCCGACAAAAGCGACAGTCGTGCCTGCGGGTATCGTCATATTTACGTTCCAGAGCGCCTGCGTGCCGTTCGGATAGATGAAGCTGACATCGCGAAGCTCAAATTCGCCTTTCAAGTTCTCGACAACAAGATCGCCGCTTTCCTCAGTTTCGTCATCGGCTTCGATTATTTCAAAGAATCCTTCGGCGTATGTCATCGCTTCGTTCATCTGGTCGTAGATGCGGTGAAGCTGACGGATCGGCGCCGAGACGTTGTTAAAGAGCATTATGTGAAACATTATGGCGCCGATGGTCATCTGCTCTTCCAAAACAAAATACGCTGTCAGGATTATTATCAGCACAACCCCGATCTGTTCCACAAAAGTTTTCAGCGCGTCAAAAAGGTAATTCGTCTTTCGCTGTTTTAGCTGGGCATCTATCAGGTTTTGCTGAAGCCGATACTGCTTGTCGCGTTCGTATTCTTCGCGGACAAAGGATTTTATGACGATGATCGATTCGATGATGTTAAAGAGGCCGTTGGTCTTTTCTTCGCGAAGGGCGCGAAGCCCGCGGCGAACGCCTTTGAGCAAACCGGCCTGCCGCCAGCTCAAAAGAAAATATATCGGCGTTATGACCGAGGCGACCAGCCCGATATAAAAATTGGCAGTGAACATCAATATCAATGCCAGGATCGCATTGGCAAAAAGCGGCAGCAGATCAATGAATATGTTGCGGACAAATCCGGTCAGGCTTTCGGTGCCGCGGTCTATACGCGTTTGCAGCTTGCCGGTGGCGTTCTCATCGCTGGCATAGAAAGCGTAACGATATGTCAGAATTCTCTCAATGGCGTATTGCGAAAGCGCGCTGGAAAGCTGTACGCGAAGGTTTTCGCCGACCATGCTTTGGCCGTATTTTACGATGATGTTAACAAGCTCTTTTCCAAAAAGAATGGCCGAGATGAAGACCAGAAGGCGCGTGGCTTCCTGTGCGTGAACGCCCTGCGCCAGCAGCGAATCGACCGTATCGACCGTGTATCGCAGCACGAGCGGATTGACCTGTGCCGCGACTGCTCCGAGCAATGTCAGCAGCAGCGACGCCGCCACCAAAACACGATGAGGCCTGACAAAAGGCCATAACCTGGATATGATCTGCCAAATGTTCATTGAAAGGTAAATCTTAATGCCAAGTGGCAAGGCATTGCAAAATAAGACGTTCTACGCTGTAATTTTTTACTCGAAACATTTAAATTAGAACGTCAGCCCTGTCATTGCGGCAGACACAAGATGAATTCATCGAACCAACACCAAAACCCTGAACTTTCGCTCTTTTTGCCCGTGCTGGACGAAGAGGAAAACCTGCGGCCGATGCACGCGAAGATCAAAGAGGCGCTGGACGCTCTTGGCAAAACGGCCGAGGTCATTTTTGTCGATGACGGCTCGACCGATAATTCGCTGAGGATATTGAAAGAGATCGCCGCCGAGGACGACCGCGTCCGCGTTATCTCGTTGCGGCGAAATTACGGCCAGACCGCCGCGATGTCCGCCGGCATCGACGCCGCCAAAGGCGAGATCCTTATTCCTATGGACGCCGATCTGCAAAACGATCCGGCGGATATTGCGCGGCTGCTCGAAAAATTGGACGAAGGCTATGACGTTGTTTCGGGCTGGCGAAAGAACCGGCAGGACAAGCTCATTTCGCGAAAGATACCTTCGCAGATAGCGAACAAAATAATTTCTGTTATCGGCGGCGTGCCGCTGCACGATTACGGCTGTTCGCTAAAGGCATATCGCCGCGAGGTGATACAGGACGTCAGGCTCTACGGCGAAATGCACCGTTTTATCCCGATCTATGCAAGCTGGGCCGGAGCACGCGTGACCGAAATTCCCGTAGATCACCACGCCCGCACGATGGGCAAATCAAAATACGGCATCTCGCGCACCGTCAAAGTGATCTTTGACCTGATGACGATCAAATTCATGGCGTCGTATCAGACAAAACCGATCTATGTTTTCGGCGGATTTGGGATGCTCGCTTTTGCTATTTCTATCATCGCCGCCGCGTGGGCCGTCTTCCTAAAGCTGTTCGAGGGAACGTCGTTCATACTCACTCCGCTGCCGATAATCGCCGTGGTTATGCTGGCGATCTCCGTCCAGTTTTTCCTCATGGGCCTGCTGGCTGAGCTTTTGGTGCGCACCTATCACGAATCGCAGGACAAGGCGATATATGCTATAAGGGAGAGAATAGGATTCAACCAGACTTCAAAATTATATGAAGAACCAGCCAATACCCAGACTTGATGAAAATCCGGAAATTCGAGAGAAAATACTGCCGTTTTGTCGATTAAAAGAAGGAGAGATTTGGGAAGATAAATCAGGTAATTTTCGTGTCGGCTGTTTAGACATTGCTTCAAAAGCAGAGGTTGAATATTTAATGGCGGGCCGGCGGGCAGTATTGTCAATTCAGGATCCACCATACAATTTCATTGCTTTTCAGGAAACAGACGTATCTGAATTTATTGACTGGTGCAAAAAGTGGACTGGCAACATAGAGTCGGTTCTAGCAAACGATAGTTCTGCTTATATCTGGCTTGGGGCCGACCAGCGTAATGGCTTTCAGCCGCTTCCTGATTTTATGCTGATGATGCGTGAAACAGGTTTTCATCCGCGCTCTTTTATCACAATGAGAAACCAGCGCGGTTTTGGAACTCAAAAAAACTGGATGGCGGTGCGCCAGGAACTGCTTTATTACATCAAGGGAAACCCGATCTTCAATGTTGAAGCAGAATATACCGACATCCCCAAAATACTCAGAGGTTATTATAAGGAGGTTAATGGCGAAACCACCGAAAACTTTGAGCGCAGCAAATCAGAAAATATCCGTGCTGGAAATGTATGGGTTGATGTTCAGCAGGTGTTTTATCGAATGGACGAAAATGTCAATGGATGTTACGCCCAAAAACCATTGAAAAGCATTGAAAGAATAATTCATGCAAGCTCGAATGAAAATGATCTGGTAATAGATTTCTTTTCACATTCCGGCACGACTGCAATAGCTTCCGCAAAACTCAATCGTCGCTGCTTCACAATGGACATTGATCCTATATTTTGTGAAATAACAATTCGCAGAATTGAGAGATTCCTTGAAACCGGCAAGACCGGCTGGCAAAACAGCAACCCATTTGAGAAAGAACTTAGTGAGGAATTTTTCCGAGTGGAAGAAGGTGAAAATGTGCCTTTAAAATCCAGGGCTAAGGCTCAGCAGTCATTATTTTAATAATGGAAAAACTCAGGGAACAACTCAATGCACTTATTTCCCAACTGGAAAATGCGGCGGAATTGTATGAAAAACTAGACGAGCTTATCTCGGTCTATCCGTTTAACGAGTTTGAATTCATAATTTCACATCTGCTGGCCGCAGAAAGGATATCGATCGAGGATTACTACGAGATCAGACAAAGTTATATTGACCGCAATCTGTATCTTAATCTTTTTGAGATAAGCGCCCCGCGAGGTTTTGGCGAGCTTTGGGCGCAAGGGCACCTCAAGGAATTGGTGCCTTCATTAGAAAGGCCGAGCAAAAAATTAGACCCGGAATATTCCGGGCAATACGATTTTTATCTGCCGCCGGATATCAGAGTCGAAGTAAAGGCCTCTCGTGCGGTTGAATTCAGGTCAAATCTTCCGCTTTCATTAAAAGCTCTGTCATCTGATTCAGACAAAGATTTTGATATGAATTTCCAACAGATCAAGCCTCGATATTGTGAGGTGTTTGTCTGGTTTGGAGTTTGGAGAGATGTCATCAGATGCTGGGTTATCCCGTCTCACGAAGTTGAAAACAGCAAATATTATTCGAAAGGGCAGCATCGCGGAAATGTCGGCGAAGGGCAACTGCATTTACGTCGTGACAACCTGCACGAATTTAAGAAATATCTGGTTGAACCAGCCAACATTGAATCAGAAATAAGAAAAGCGGCAAAAAAGGAACAAAAACTTCGAAGAAAATAGTATGCGGAATTGTGGTTGATCTGGATTTTAATCTGCGGATCAATTTCCCCAAACGGTATGGCAACTGTTCTTTCCAAGATAAAACGGGCCGTCAGAAAAGGCGACTATCAGATCGGCGAACATTGCCTTTATGAGTTAGCTAATGACGAACTAACTATTTCTGAAGTGATTTCAGCTATCTTAGATGCCGCAGAGTTTGATAAACTTACAGATGATGGGTCGCACATCCGTTACCGAATTTATGGATCGACCGCGACGAACAGAGAAATAGTGGTGATCGTTTTCTTTTCAGACGGAACATTGTTCCTTAAAACTGTGTATGAACCGAAGTTCTAAAAAAGAGACTTGCAAATGCGGCGGCAAAATGACCCGAACAACAGTTTCGCGCACCATCCCGCTCGCCGGCCGACAGGTCAGGGTAGAGAACATAAAAGCATCTGTCTGTGCGGATTGCGGCGAAACATACCTTGACGGGCCAAGCCTTTTGAAGATCGAATCAAAACTTTTGAAACAGCCGGTGTTGGCGAAAACATGAATTTATAAACTGCTTCCGACCGACATCTCTAAATGCCCGAATTAAAATGGAATGAAACAGATGTGATCGAATGTCTTGGTGTCCTGCCGGAGACCGATGAATTTTTTTCATCCCATTCGTTTCTACTAAATAAAGACGGCCTTTTTATAAATATCACTATCTGGCAGATTGAAAGATTGGTTGCACTCAGTATTGCGAAAGATACTAAAGCCGTCCCTTTCCTGGACTTACATTTTATCGTTCGAGACCGCATCGATTTTATCAATGAGAAGGATTACTCAAGCCTTATTTTCCGGGATTGCATTGTTGTTTCCAACCGGTTTTGGATGTATTACAAATCCGATAAAAATGATGTTTTTGATAAGACAGCTTTCACTTGGATAATGGATCTTGAATTGACAGTGCATCCCGAATTTCAGTTCAAATCTTTCGAATCCGAAAGAGCCGATTAAAACAACATGTGCGGAATTGCGGGTTGGGTAAACCTGGATACAACTAGACCTAACCACGACGCCGAGGCGGTGCTGCATTCGATGTGTGAGCGGATCGTGCATCGGGGGCCGGATTCTGAGGGGTTGTGGGTGGATGAGACGGTCGCGTTGGGGATGCGGCGGTTGTCGATCATTGATCTGCACACTGGCGATCAGCCGGTTTTTAGCGAAGACAGAACGGTCGTCGTGATGATGAACGGCGAGCTTTACAATTACCGCGAGGTTCGGGCCGGGCTTGAGAAGGACGGGTTCAGGTTCGTCACGCAGACCGACACCGAGATTCTCCCGCACCTTTATCAAAAATACGGCGATGCAATGGTCGATCATCTGAACGGGATGTTTGCCTTTTCGCTATGGGATTCCCGCAAAAAAAGGCTCATCCTCGCCCGCGACCGCTTTGGCGAAAAGCCGCTGTATTACGGTGTTTTTGACAACAAGCTGATATGGGCTTCGGAGCCAAAGGCGATGCTTGCTCATCCTGCCGTTAGCGCCGAGCTTGACCTCAACGCGCTACGGCATTACGTTTCGTTCGATTACGTTCCGGCGCCGATGTCCATTTACAAAGGCATCAGCAAATTGCCGGCTGCTCACTTAATGAGCATAGAGAACGGCGAAATAAAGACCCGCAGATATTGGGATATAAGCTGGTCACGCAAGTCAGAACCGGGAGCGGTAGCGACCGGGTTTCCTGCGCCGCAACATTCAAACGGGATATCCACCGCAGAGACGCAGAGACGCAGAGATACTCTAACCGAGGAAGCGAAGAATTTACGGGATCTGCTTTCTGATGCGGTGCGGATGCGGCTGGTTTCTGATGTACCGCTTGGCATTTTGCTTTCGGGCGGGATAGATTCTTCTACCGTTGCGGCGTTCGCTGTTCGTCATGCGACGGAGAAAGTGAAAACATTTTCCATCGGTTTTGAAGAAGATTCATTTGATGAATCTAAATACGCACGACAAGTCGCAACTCATTTGAACACAGAGCATTACGAAGACCGCCTCTCCGCCGAAAAGGCCGGTGATCTTATATCCGAGATCGGCACGTGGCTTGATGAGCCGATGTCTGACGGTTCACTGATACCGACCTTTTTGCTGGCGCGTTTTGTTCGCAAACACGTAACGGTCGCTCTTGGCGGCGACGGCGGCGACGAGCTTTTTGCGGGCTACCCGATGTATTACGCGCACAAGATAGCGTCCAGATACCTTGCCATACCGTCGTTCGTCAGAAGCGGAATGATCGAGCCGCTGGTGAACGCCCTGCCGGTTTCTAACAAGAATCTCTCGTTCGATTACAAGGCAAAACGCTTTGTCCGTGCATCCAAATTTAATGACATCGAACGGCATCATTCGTGGTTCGGTTCGTTCTCGCAGGATCAGCATGAGCGGCTTTTTACCAAAGACGTGCTTGCCCAGACCGATGCCGATATCTATCGCGGCGTCCGCGAACTGGTCGATGCTTCCGATGCGAAGAACGTCATCGAGAAGATGCAGTATGCCGATATAAATTTTTATCTTGCCGAGGACATCCTTACCAAAGTTGACCGTGCGGCAATGGCCGTCAGCCTCGAAACCCGCGCTCCGTTCCTTGATCCGCGCGTCGGACAATTTGCCGCCTCGATCCCGGTTGAATACAAGCTGAAAGGCAAAAGCGGCAAATACATCCTCAAGGAAGCGATGAAAGACCTGCTCCCACGCGACATCCTTCACCGCCCCAAAAAAGGCTTCGGCATCCCCATCGCCGAATGGCTGAAAGGCCGCCTAAACCCGCTGATGCACGACCTGCTTGCCGCCGACAGGCTAAAAGAACAAGGCATCTTTAACGCGGAATATGTTCAAAAACTGATAAAAGAACACGAAACCGCCACCGCCTCGCATCACAAAGAGCTTTGGACATTGCTTGTTTTTCAGCTTTGGTGTGATAATTTCCTTATATGAAAACACTGTATCCAGAGATCGAGCCTTTTGATTCGGGCATGTTAAAGGTGTCTGACATTCACGAGATATATTATGAGCGCGTCGGCAATCCTGAGGGCATTCCGGTCGTTTTTCTGCATGGCGGGCCGGGTGGCGGGCTGATACCGATGTATCGGCAGTTTTTCGATCCGAAAGCGTATCATGTCATCTTGTTCGATCAGCGCGGTTCGGGCCGTTCGACGCCGCACGCTGAGCTTCGCGAGAACACGACGTGGGACCTGATAAGCGACATTGAGGCGCTGCGCGAGAAATTCGGCATCGACAAATGGTATGTTTTTGGCGGTTCGTGGGGCAGCACGCTGAGCCTTGCGTACGGCATCAGTCATCCCGACAGATGCCTGGGGCTGATACTTCGCGGCATTTTCCTGACGCGGAAAAAGGAATTGCAGTGGTTCTATCAATACGGAGCTTCAGAGGTATTCCCTGATTTTTGGGAACGCTACCGAGACGAAATTCCAGCAGAAGAACGCGGCGATTTCATGTCGGCTTATCACAAGCGCCTGACCAGCGATGATGAAGAAGTGAGGCTTTCGGCCGCTCGTGCGTGGAGCACTTGGGAAGGCGCGACATCAAAACTGTTTCCCGATTCTGACCTCGTAGATCATTGGGAATCGGCACACGCCGCTCTTTCGCTTGCCCGCATAGAATGTCATTATTTTATGAACGGGTCATTTTTTGAAAGTGACAGTTACCTTTTGGATAATGTCGATAAGATCCGCAATATCCCTACCATTATCGTACAGGGCAGATACGACGTTGTCTGCCCGATGACCTCTGCCTGGGATCTGCACAGAGCATTTCCTGAGGCAGATTTTGTCGTAGTGCCTGACGCGGGTCATTCCGTCTCGGAAAAGGGAATTACATCGGCATTGGTTGATGCGATGGACAGGTTCAAAGTCAAATAATAATGGAGTATTGGGCCGAAAAAGGCTATTATTGTTTTGCTATGCGAGCGAATAAGGAAATACGGCCAAAAAAAAAGGCGGAAAAGAATGGCAGCGGCAAGATCGATGAGGATTTCAAGCCGCGCGCCAGTGATTATTTGAATCCAAAGCGATTGACCAGATCCCAAAAAGAACTTGTTAAAGCTACTCGTGAGGCAATGGAAGCACTTAAGGAAGAAATAGCCAAATATGGCCCCAAGGACTTTTCCGGTGTTTGATACATCCGTGTTTGCTGACTATGCGGATCAGATAGAGGAGCGCATTGTAAATGTGCTTTTTCCAACTGTTGTTTTCTATGAATTAATAGCAACTTCATTGGATGCTGCTTCTTTAAAGAAGTTTGAGAAATGGCGTATTTGGCTTAACAATGAAGACAGGATTCTCAATCCAACGATAACCGATTGGTGGGAAACGTCGAAAGCGATACGCCGTCTTTATTTGATGAAAAATTCGCAGCCGTCGAAATTACGAACTCTTAGAAACGATGCCCTTATCGCGAGACTGGCCGTAAGGCATAACGGCTTTGTCGTAACTCATGACATTGATGATTTTCAAATGATACAGCGCGTTATGCCCGGTTTGCGGGTTGTGTCGGCAACTGATTTCTTTCGGCCGTGAGACCCTAAACACGTCAAAAAGATATAATTTTGATATACTATTTTTGTAAAGTAGGTGTTTTAGAGCCGTATTACGCTATGCAGAACACGGTTCGATGAGGAACAGATATGTTGTTTGCTATTGCTTTGGGATCGACGGAGATCATACTTATTGTCGCGGTTCTTTTCCTTTTGTTCGGGGCGTCGCGTTTGCCGCAGCTTGCCAAATCGCTGGGCCAGTCACGAAAAGCCTTTAAGGAAGGGATGAAAGAAGCTGAAGAAGAGGAACTGGCCGACAAAAAGCTTTCATCGGCGGCGGCTCCAAAGATCTCCGAGATGAGCGATGATGAACTGGCGCGTGAGCTTCGCCGTCGGGCAGAAGCCAACCAGTCGTGATCTCGTACTAAACAGTTCTTGCGATACGGATGGGCGGAAAAGGTTTTATTTTTAGAACCTTGTCCGCCCTGTATCATTTTAGTAATTGTTCAGCTTTTTTCTCCGGTGAGCAATGTCGCTTTTACGGAAAAGCGGAAAGACATTGATCCCCTTTCGCTGTCTATCAGTTTTCCGAGTTTTTCTAAAACATTATTAACCTCATCTTCGGATAAACTTTCCAACCATTGAGGCATGAAAAGATCCGCTACCAACGGTGAAGATATCAGAGCCGCTCCGTCTTCGTATTCAAAAACCTCGTTCGAGGTGTGTGTATGTATATTTACATAACCTGCTTTAGCGGCAAGGTCTTCTAAACGGCTGACCGATGGCAGATCCGAGATCATTTTTTCTGCGACGGCCCCGTGTTCACCCAGATCCTCGTTCAAAAGAACTTCCCAGAGCAAGGAAAATATCTCGCCAAAGCTGCCTGCGGTTACGGTCAGGACCGAAATATCCGCACCTATTCTGGCAACCCGAGAGCTTTCCCGCAATGTCTCATCAATATCCGATGGCGGTACCAAACTGGCATCTGTAATGACGGCGTCAAAGGCATCGTCTTCAAAATGCATCGTCGAAAAATCGACGTCTGAGCTGACGGCAACCGCTTTGTCCTGTGCTATTGCCAAGAGATGTTCATCTTCACACAGGGCGAAAACAGCGGTGTTGTCATCAACCCGTTCCCTTATTTCAAAACAGTGCGTCCCGGTTCCGGCATTGATATATAAAAGGTTTTCCGCATCACCAAACTTAACGTGCTCGTTCGCGAGTTCGGTAAAACGCTTTGTCCAGTCATCAGTGATATAAAGGTCGCGCAAAAATGCGAGTTCCCTTGGGGTTTTAGTCATAATTAGATTAAAGACATACAGTGGCCGCCGATGCAAGCATCCGCCCGCCAGATCAGTTTCACAGATGTGAACGTGTTAATCTATTTGAAAACGAATATGAAAAAGACCGTAAAAGAAATGTTTGACCTGAAGGGACGTGTTGCCATTGTTACCGGCGGTTCGCGGGGCATCGGCAAAGAGATGGCGGAAGGTTTGGCAGAAGCAGGAGCCAGTGTAATGCTGTGTGCCAGGCGAAGCGAATGGCTGGATGAAACGGCGGCTGAATTTACGATGCGCGGTTTCGACGCTGCCGCGATGACCTGTGATGTGTCAAAGCCGGATGATGTTGAAAAACTTGTGGCAGCGACCGTTGAGAGATTTGGCAGGCTGGATATTCTCATCAACAATGCGGGCATCTCGTGGGGAGCGATGCCGGAGGAAATGCCGCTGGAAAAATGGCAAAAGGTTATGGACGTGAATCTGACGGGCTGCTTTTTAATGGCACAGGCGGCAGGCCGCGAGATGCTGAAACAAGGCAGCGGTTCGGTCATAAACATCACGTCCATTGCCGGAATGACATCTTCGGCAAACGGGCCTTTTTATGCAGGTTACGCTGCCAGCAAAGCCGGCCTTATCGGCCTGACGCGCGAACTGGCGGCAAGCTGGGGACGACGAGGCATCAGGGTAAACGCCATCGCGCCGGGATTTTTCCACTCTCGGCTGGCCGATCCGGTGCTTGATATCTACGAGCGTTCGATACAGGAAAACAACGTCATTCCCCGGATCGGAAACGAGGGAGAATTGAAAGGAACGGTTGTATTTTTGGCATCTGATGCGTCGAGCTACATCACCGGACAAACCATCGCGGTTGACGGCGGCATGACGGTCTAGTTTTTGTCGATATTTTACAGTAAGACATATCGGCGAGCTTTTTTTGGGACGCAGATCAGGCAGATCAGGCGGATGGTAGCGGATATGAAATTTCAGATTCGCGCTGATCCGTCCGATCCGCTAGATCCGCGTTCTAAAAATGTCAACATCGAAAATTTCTACGGAACCAGATCAGACCCGCCTGCGTTAGAAGGGCGGCGAGTTTTTCAAGATCGGCCGTCTGCTCACACAGGCGTTCAGACAAACCTAAACTCACCAAAAGCTGCTGGCACATGGAAATTTGGCGTTTCCGCAAAGGTCGGCGACCATGAAAGATAACCGCGCGTCGGGTCTTTGCCAACGCAGCGAAACAGATTTCCCAACCACACATCGCCGGCCTTCGGGGTTTTCCCAAGCGATGCGAACGGTATTTTCATCGCCATCACGATGTTAAGAGACCCGTCGCTATCGCTTCTGGTTCTGACAACAGCCGCTGTTTCCATTCCGGAATGATAGTTCCAGTCGGCGACCCGTTCGCCGCCGCTGTAATCAATGGCCACATCCAGCCACTCGCCGTTCGGGGCAACCTCAAATTCAAAATACTTTCGCGGTTCATCCAAGTTCGGTGCAATAAATATCTCGCAAACGTCGCGATCCCAAAGTCCGATCGATTTGCAGGTCAGATCAGGTTTTTCGCTGACCACAAGCGGCTCGCCGATATTTGCCCTAAAGTGCACATAGAGGTTTTCGGCAGACCACAGCATCCTAAACGAAAAATGTCTCCCTACCGGAGCCTCGCTGCCTGACCAATAGGTCGAGACCGTTGTTGAAGGAATATTTTCCCACACGTTGCCGAGCAGATCGTTTACATCAATATCGTGTCCGATAGAACCTATCGAGATCGTTTTTGGCTGCATATCTATCTTTCTAGCTGCCGTTTAAACCAGTTCAATTCTGATCTTGCCGCACGCAAAAGTCCCTTTCCAAAGACCCTAAAGGGACGATTATTGCTGAACGCCTCGCCAATGGAAAAGAGCATTCGGCGAGAAAACTCAGGTTCGTTGGAAATAGCAAAGATCGGTTCCCAATATTCGGGTGCCATCTTTGCCTTAAAGGCGTCCAGCCCGTCAAAATTATAAAACCGCTGGCCGTGTTTTCGCATCCACGCAAGGAAGGCCCGTAACCATATCGGGTTTTCAAACGCATCTATCTTTGCCCTTTGCGAAAGCGGAGAAAGCCCAAGCGTGACATACTGAGCGCCATCTTCCGCAAGCTTTCGAAACGCATTGTCCATCATTAGTTCAACCGTTCCGTTCGGGGCTTCGGGCGTGTGCGGAAACTGTTCCGTGAGCCATCCCGACCTTGTCGGGATCGGGGAAAGCACGAGAAAAGCAATGACCTTTTCATCGTGTTCGGCAACGAAAACACGTCGCCCTTCGAGGTGCTTTAGGGTTGCCGGTTCTATCATAAAACTCAGCGGCGGCAGGCCTTTTGTGTCCAGCCATTTTTCCAGACATGCCCACAGCAGCGGATTGTCCGTCGCTTTCTCCAGCGGCCATTCGGATATGAGAACACCTTTATTTACGGCCCGGTTAAGCTGTGCCCTGAGCGAGCTTTTATTCTTGACGGCATCGGGCCAGTTTGCCGGATGCCATACGGGCTGTGCTCCGAGCAGCACCTTTGAATGACCGCCGGAATCGTGATAGATGGTTTCCAACCGGTGTTCGGCGCCAAAATAACAGACCTTTTTCCCGATATCGGCAGAGTCTTTTTCAAATTTGCGGGCGATGTCAGGCAGCGACACCTCCGAACAAACCGGCGCACCCGCAACCACACGAGTGTGTTTTGTGGACACATAGGCAACAACAGATTCACCGTCATCGCCAAACCAGTACTCCATCCCGGGATTCACGATCTGAAAACACGTCGTGTTCCAGCCGTATTTCTGAACTATCTCACGAGCGTGGTTTACTTCGTGCTGAACAGTGACATTTTCCCGTTTATCATCTTCAAAACGTGACATTCTATGTCCATAAATATCCGCGAATTTTGATCAACCTTATGAGCATTTCAGAATCAATTTCAAATTGCTTGGGGTCAAGCTCATTTATGTCTTCCGAACGACTTAACCACCATTCGTAGAGGAGGTCGATCTCGCTTTTTGCAGATCGGTGTTCCGGCGAATGCTCCCAGTCTGTCGGTATCTGTTTCTCTTCTTTCTCAACGTAATCGGTCAACAATTGAAAGCATGCGTGCAGCATGACGATATCTTTGTCGATCCAGTCTTCGTCAAGCGAATTGATTATCAAAACGTTGCCTGGTTTCATGATAACTGTTCAATTCTATTTCGTATTTAGCACAGTCTTGACCGCCATTTTGGCGAGTTTCCATGTGCGGTTTCGGTCTATCTTGATGTTAGCTTATTTGGCAAAATAGCGGACATTTGGCAAATTCTCAAAATGTTCGTCCTGTGTCCATAAGGTCGCGTCAAATCGCTGAGCTGTTGCATAAATGATACTGTCGGCAAGCGGGAGCCGCAGTTTGGCGGCCTCAAGCGACAAGGAAAGGTCAAGTTCCACGACGCGCCCTGAAAGCATAGCGCTTACAGCTTGCAGAGCGTCGTCCTCATCACGCTCACGCAGTGTTTTCTTAAAAACTTCGTAGATCGAGATAACCGGCACTACAAGATTTTCAGTGTCCGCGATAGCACCGGCAAAAAATTCCGCCCTGTCGCTGCCTGCCAAATATTCAAGCCAGCCGGAAGAATCGACCACATTTGATTTGCTCACAGCCGGTCGTCCTCACGTTCGATATTAGTGTCCATTCCTTTCAAAATGCCGCGCATTTCTTCTATTGGCCTTATCGGGATCAATTCAACGCGATCTCCGTAGCCAATTACACGGAATTTCCTTCCAGGAGTCAGACGAAGCTTTTCGCGGACCGCCTGCGGAATAACGATCTGAAATTTTGATGATAGTGTAACAGTTTCCATATCGATGCGTATATTGTAAGACAATATGACCATCGATGCAACAAGAAAATTAGTTGCCGGTATTCAAAACAGTTTTCACAGCCATTTTGGCGAGTTTCCATGTGCGGTTCCAGTCGATTTTGCCGCCGTCATCGCGGCCCATCAGCTTGTTGACAAACATTTTACGGAAGTCCTTGCCCTCGCGGCGGAGCATGAATTCTTTGGCGTACGGTTTGGCGGTCTCGAAAAAATTGAATTCGGGATCGGTGATGATACCGATGCCTTCGAGCGTCATCAGGGCGCGCATTATGTACGTGAAATTTGACGGCAAACGGAACGGATAATCGTACATCACGTCGGCCAGATCGTAGGTCAGTTCCTTGAAATTCACGTCCTTGAGTTTCAGATTCAGGTGAAACTCGAACATACGTTCGACGACGGGCCGAACGGTTCGCGGATCGGTTCCGGGTTTGAGAAAATCGAGGTCGATCAGGTCCTGTGCAATGCCAGCAGGGTCTTTGCTGACGACATGAAAGAATGCGTCGATCATCTTTGACTGAAGTTCGGGCGTGATGCGGCCGACCATGCCGAAATCAAAGAAAGCGAGCCTGCCGTCATTCATTACCAACAGATTTCCCGGATGCGGATCGGCGTGAAAAAATCCGTCTTCGAGCAACTGCTTCAGATAAGTCCTTATCAGCAAACGGTTTACCCTTTCCGGTGAAATGCTTTGAGCGCGGAGCCTTTCAAGATCGGTCACTTTTGTGCCGTGGATGAAATCCATCGTCAGCACTTTTGAGGTTGAGGCGTTCCAGTAAATTTTGGGGACGTGTATGTTGTCCCAGTTCTTAAAATGCTCGCGAAAGCGTTCGGCGTTTTGCCCTTCGGCAACGTAGTCCATCTCTTCATGAATGGTTTCGTTGAACTCGCGAAGCATTCCGGCCCAATCGGCGTTCTCGTTCAAATGCGGGAAGCGCTCGGCGAAATTTGCGACCTTTTTCAGGATCTCCAGATCGCCGGTGATCGTTGCCTCAAGGTTTGGCCGCTGAACCTTTACTGCAACCTCTTCGCCCGTATGCAGCCGAGCGCGATACACCTGCCCGAGCGAAGCAGCAGCGACCGGGACAAGTTCAAATTCCTTATAGATCGAATTTATTTTTTGACCAAGCTCGTGTTCGATACGTGCAAATGCGATCTCATTATCAAAAGGCGGGACCTGATCCTGCAATTCGCCAAGCGCGATCACGAACGGCAGCGGCAGCAGATCGGCCCGCGTTCCCATTGATTGCCCGATCTTGATAAATGTCGGCCCAAGCCGGATAAGTTTTTCCTTTAACCAGATGGCTTGCTTTTGCTGATTTATCTCGCGATTCGTTTCGCTGCCGAGGAAAAACCATCTAAGAATACCTAGAAATTTGTGCAGGAACCACAAACGAACACCGTAAAGATATTCGCCGTAAACGGCCGCCCGCGTCAGACGTTCTGCCTGCTTCATTCTTTCTTTGGCAAGCCGGAGCTGATGTTTGCGGTGCGTGTCCAGCTGATCAAGATACAGGTAAAGAGCGAGCTTTCCTATCACCAGCGACACGCTCATTATCCGCAAATATCCGCGAATACCCTTATAGCGGCGTCCGACCGCCGCCTCGCGCTCCACCAAAAGTTTTTCCTCGGCGGCCCGCTGCTCATTAGACACCTGCTTTGCAATCGGCAGAGACACGGTCGGCGTCATATTCCCATTTGACCCGTTATGGCCGAATGGCTCCAAAACTGCCAATGCCTTATTTTCCTGTTGCTCGTTCATCCAAAAAGAGAGGATGCCTGAAAGGTCAGATCATCTCTGTGTTCAGTGATATTTTCCTCTATACATCTTGCCCAAACTGGAGCGTGTAGCCGTTATTGTCGCAAATGGCAAATTCACGCATTCCCCACGGAAATGTTTCGATGTCGTAACAGACCTTTGCTTTGTCTTTTAGTTCTTGCCAGAGAGCCTCAACATCGTCGGTCGTAAAATAGAATGATCCGGTAAAGCCGATCTTGTCATATTCGGTATGTGCGTTCGGAGCGGCAAGCATGATCGCAACATCGTCCTTGCCCAGCGATGCCCATTTCCATTCATCATCCCTTGCGTGACAGGTAAACCCCAAAATATCGCAATAGAACGCGATGGTCGCGTCAAGGTCTTCGGTGTACATGATCGGGCGCAGAAACGTGATCACAAAGCCTCCGGGATCAGTTCAAATGATTCGCAATGCTCCGGCTTGAAGATCCGAAAATGCCGGTGATCGACCGTGAGGATCTTTGTGATATTCAACCTCTCGGCCATAGCCACTATGCAGGCATCGACAAAGTCTATATTGTTGTCGTTGTATTTGCGGAGGATATCAGATGACCGCAAGTAATCTTCGGGTGCAGGAGGTTCCAGAATAATATCGGTTTCCGAAAGCTCGCGAACGAACGTTGCAACCGCACCGATACCGAGGTCTCGTCCCAAGAGATACGCGACCTCTGTGATCGCCGGTATCGGAAAATAGACGATCTTATTTCGGGGCAGAGATGTCGAGATAACACATTCATGCTTGATATCATTGTTGTTCAATCGAGCATACAAGTAGCCGGAATCTAAAATGTATTTCATGCCTAATCTCGACCGAGACTCGATAAACCCATCTCAGCCCGCAAAATTTCCGACGCACGACTCGAAGTATCAACCGGCTTTTCCGATGAAAACATACCGGTAAGATCTTCCAGAGTTAATTTTTTTTCTTCTTTTTTGGCGCCATTTTCACTCGGAAAATGTTCATCCCATACCTCATCAACGAGATTGCCCAAGTTATCTACAACGGTGTCAATATCCTGACCGGTTTGTTCGACATGTTTTCTGATCTTTTTTTCGGTCTTTTCTGAAACTGTGATCGTGATGCTCATAAACCCACCTCTTACAACAAATCTAGCATATTTCTTACGCCGCTGCGGCGAAAATAGTTCTGTGCGATGCGTGTGTCCTTTTCGATCTGAGCCTTTAACTCGTTTATTCCGTTGAATTTACGCTCATCACGGATGCGGTGCAGAAAGCGGACGCGGAGGACATCGCCGTAGAGGTCGCCGTCAAAATCAAATATGTAGCTTTCGATTGAAGGATCGGCATCGTTCTCGAATGTCGGGCGGACGCCGATGTTCGTGATGCTACGCCGCCACGTTTCGTCGATAAGCGTCGCCGTAGCATAAACCCCGTATTTTGGAATGACGCGATTGTTCGGACGCAGGTTTGCCGTGGGAAAGCCGATGGTGTGGCCGCGCCGCGCTCCGCGTTCTATCACACCCTCGACACCGTATGGCCGCCCGAGCATCCGGCGGACCAGATTGACGCGGCCTTCGGAAAGAAGATGGCGGATCTTTGAAGAGCTGATCCTGTTGCCCCGCAGCGACACTTCAGGAACTTCTTCGGCATGAAAGCCAAGGTTTGCGCTCATGCGTTTCAGCAGGTCGATGTTGCCGTCGCGGTTCCTGCCAAACGCAAATCCTTTGCCCAAATAGACCTCTGCGGCGTGAAGGCGGTCATGGATGACCTCGTAGAGAAAATCCTCGGCGGGCTGTGCGGCAAACTCCGTGTCAAAGCGTATGACTATTGCCTGTTCAATGCCCAGAACCTCAAAATTTGCCAGCCGCTGGTCAAGCGTCTGCAGCAGCGGCGGAGCAGATTCCGGGTAAAGCACGGCCCGCGGATGCGGATCAAAAGTTATGGCCGTGGAAACGGCACCGATCTCGGCCGCCCTATCGACAACGGTTCTCATTATCCGCTGGTGGCCGAGATGAAGCCCGTCAAAAACGCCGAGCGTCAGAACCGTCGGCCGGTGTATATTAGCATTTTCAGTGCCGTGAAAAATTCTCATTATAATAAGGATGTTATTTTAGTGTCGAACAAGAATCAACAGCATCGAGATATGAGAGAGCGGCTATTTCGTTATCGCTCAAACTCATAGTAGGCGGCTCATTTCCTCTTTATGACCGATCTGCGGTTGTTTTGAGGCCGCGGCGTGCGTTGATGAACTCAATAAGCCTGATCGAAAGGCTTATCGGCAGATGGCGGGAAAGGAAAACGAACAGTTTATTTTGGAGACCGGGAACGATGAGAAGATCGCCTTTCAATGCACGTTCGACGGCTATTAGGGCAACGGCCTCGGCGGACATGCCCGCGTTATTTTTATCGGCAATGCCAGCACGTGTGCGAAATTCGGTTCGCGTTATTCCCGGAGCGAGAACAGAAACGGTAACACCGGTCGATCTGAGTTCGGCCTTTAGCGACGATGAAAATGAGTAAATGAACGATTTGCACGCGGCATAGACCGCCTGTTGCGGAACGGGCGAAAAGGAATAAACAGAGGCGACGTTGAGGATCGTGCCTTTATTACGCTGCTTCATTGCGGCGACGGCGTGTTTCGTCAGCCGCAGCATTGCCGAAAGCTGCACATCGAGCATCGTAAATTCATCACTGATGTCAGTGTCGGCAAAATCACCTTTTACAGCAAATCCGGCGTTGTTGACCAACACATCTACATCATATTCTCCTGCCCAACGGACAAGTTTTTCAACATCATCCGATGTCGAAAGATCTGCGGTGAAGGTTTCGGCGTCAATTCCGAACCGGTCTTCTAACTCGTCCGCCAGAGTTTCAAGCCGGTTCGTGTCGCGAGCGGTCAGCAGCAGGCCAAACCCTCGTTTGGCAAATTCAGCGGCAAGGGCTTTTCCGATGCCGGAAGAAGCTCCTGTTATTAAGGCCTTTCTGTTCATTTCTCAGGCTGATCGGGCAAGGTTTGAATAATGGTATCAGAAATCAGGCAAAAGCCGATCCTTTCTTATCTTTTCCGTAAAAAATTCATCTTCCATTTGCTTTATCGCGGCCCCGATGTCTTTCACAACCGCGATGCTTGCCTGCTTTTTGTGCAGGTCGCGCCGCATATCGGGTTCTATGACGCGCATCCGCATTGTGAACCTTGAATTTTTCGGCGGATAGTTGGAGTAGCCTTTTTGGTTATTGGAGCGAAGATGGATGCACAACACTCTGGCGCAGTCAAAACTCGTTACGATCTTGCCGACGCCAAAGCGCAGTTTTTCCGTATCAAAAACGCCGCTTCGGCTTCGCTGGCCTTCGGGAAAGATAAGAACGACGTTGCCTTTTGCCATCAGGTGACGGCAGAGGTTGAGTATCTCGTTCTTGTGTGCGGAACTGCCCTTACGATCTATGAATATGCATTTTGTAAGGTAAAGAATGACGTGATAGGAAAGCTTTTTCTTAAAGAAATCGCCCGCCGGAACGTTCCACATAAAAGCTTTGTAATTGAACGTGTACCAAAAATTTGAGGCAAGCGCCCAGATCATCAGCGCCGAATCAATAAAGGTCAGGTGGTTGGCGCATATCACCATCGGAACATCATCTCGTTCCTTTTCCGCCCAGATGCGTTTGAACTCCCGGCGTATCTCGGCCATATTCTCAATCCGATAACCGCCGATATATTTGAATGCGGCGGCGACAGCTCCGCAAACCGGCAGCAGAGCTATGCGGCAGATGGTCGCCTGAACGCGCAGTTTTTCGATCTGCCAGATCGGCGGTTCGTCAACACCTTTTTTCAGCTTGGCCGTTTTTATTATCTTGACCAGCTTTTCCGCTCTCAGCATCAGATCGTTACCTCAGATTTTGGTTTCCCGCACCAAAGACGTTCTTTGGGTCGAGGCTCCGTTTAATATCGCTTTTCCATTTCAGGGCAGTTTCGGACATTATTTCGGGCAAAAATGTCTCGCGTATCTTGCCCACGCCGTGATGATGCGAAAGCGATCCGCCCGAACGCAATATCTCTTCGCGGGCGATATTTTCAAGGTCAAGATAAACCTTTGACGGATTTTCCACGCCTTTGAAATAAAACCCGAAATAAAAATAGATAGCGACGCCGGTGCGGTAAAGCTGTGTTATGCGCGACGTGATAAAAGGCTTTCCGGGAAGGCCGCGTTTCTCATACTCCTCGGCCAGAACGCGTTTTACGTTGTCGCAGATCGCCATCGCATCGCTCCAAGAACAGCTCGTCTCGAACGATTCGGCGATGATGTAATAATTCATCAAAAAATCGCGTATGTAGGCGATGCTGTATGTCAGCTGATAACCGCGTCTGCCGTTCTCGCCGCCTGCCTTCATTCCGCCGTGCTTTTTGGCGATGCGGTAAACGTCGCGCTTCTGCTGTTCGACCTCACGCTGCGTTCCTTCAAAGACAAGGGTCAGTGCGACCATTTTATAAGGATCGAAGCCCTTTATCTTTGTTACAAAGAATTTTTCGATCTTGCTTTTTAGATCGGCCGCGCCGCCGGTGGAAGCAGGTTTTAGAGCCAACCCGAATTGGAACTGCATATTATCTACCAGGCGGACGCTTGCGGGCGGTGTCGATGTATGGACAAGCTCATACATAAAGTCATATCCGGCCTCATAGTTTGGGAAAAGGACGGAGCCGTATTCCTGAGCTTCAGGAAGCGGAAAAAGTTTAACGACCGCAGAGGTTATGATGCCAAGCGTTCCTTCCGAGCCGAATATCAGTTGTCTGAGGTCGGAGCCGACCGATTCGCGCGGGGCCTGGGTTTGGCGTTCCAGTTTGCCGTCAGCGGTCGCAACGGAGATGTCAACAACAATATCCTCGATGTTTCCGTATTTGTTCTTTTTCATCCCGCTGGCGTTGGTCGCTATCCAGCCGCCGAGCGTCGAAAATTCCACGCTGTCCGGTTCGTGGCCCATTGTAACGTTGTATTTTGCAAGCTGTTTCATGATGTGACGCCCGACCGCTCCGGCCTCGATCCGCGCCATCATGTTCTCTTTGTCTATCCAGAGAATTCGGTTCATCCGCCGCATATCGACCGAAACGATCATTCGGTCTGCATTTTCGCGGCACCTGACGGCTTCTGTGACATTTGTGCCGCCGCCAAAGGGAATAAGCGCTACATTGTAATTACATGCGGCGGTTATCAGGGCCGTGACCTGCTCCTCGCTTTGCGGAAACACGACAATATCCGGCACACGGCCGATATTTCCGTATTTTATTAGGAACATTTCCTCCTGCGTATGCCCGTGGCCGTGGCGAATACGGGAATGGTCGTCAGTTTCGATCTGGTCGGGCGACAAAAAGTCGGATATTTCGCTCAGAAACTCCTCGTTTTTTATCGGCGGGTCTATTTTTGGCGGATAATTAGGCTCAAAGCGGTCTGCCGGATCAACATTTATATCAAGCGTTTCCCTGATCCACGGCAGTAAACGAGGAAGCTCTTTGCCGCTAAGTTCATAGCGGTCACCATTTATGGTCACATTGCCATTTTGGTTAAAGCCAAACGCAGTGTCGCGAAAGCCCCAATTCTCATGACTTTCGGCCTCATCGGGGCCGATAACCACAGGTTCCGGATGTATCAGTTTGCCTCTTTTCATCTCTGACATCGAACGCCGCAGGCGCAGCCTATTTTAACGGAGAAAATGATTATGTCCGAAATGTTACGAAAAGAATTGAACGATTCTGCTATCCGAGAAAAGAACGCAAAGAGCTTTCCCTGATAAGCGATGAAGGTGCAATGCCGAGCATCGTGCGAAATGTGCGTGTAAGGTGTGCTGAATCGGAAAAGCCTGCTTCATATGCTGTTTCTGTAAGCGAACCGCCGCCTGCCAAAAGATGCAAGGCATCACGCAAACGAAGCCACAACAGATAACGGCGGACGGGAACGCGGACATTTTCTGAAAAAAGATGAGAAAGCCGGCTTTCGGAAAGATCGACACCTGCGGCGATCTCCTTGACCGAAATACCGTGTTCACGACGCGACCTTATCCATTCGATACTTTTTGCAACCCGAGGATCGATCAAGAGGCTTTCGTTAGAGCCAACATCATCAGCGATGAACGTGGTCATTTGAGCACAAACAGCTTCGTCCGCATCGGAAAGATCTTGCAGCCCGCCGAACAGTTCGCGGATGGAAGCAACGGCATCGACGGACAGAGCGGTAATGCCTGAATGGTCAAAGAGGTGATTTAGCGGACGAGCCATTTCTGCCTCAGGTACAGTGATGAGCATTGCCATCTTGCGTCCGCGTCCGTCAATGGCGTGATACTGGCCGGGCGCGATAATGGCCGACGCAAATGGTTCCCAATCTCTGCCGCCGTCGGTGAGGAGATAAAAATCCTCGCCAAGCGAGACGCATATTTTGATCGCCGGAGATTCATGCAAGATCGTGTCGGCAGCATTGCCTATAAAAAGAGCCTGTTCTTCCCACAGCAATACGCTGCCGCTCCAGTTTCCGCTATTGCGGTTAATGTCGCCCGGCATCTCACTCATAGAGTGATTTTAACGCAGATATCTATTTAAGTCGCATCGAAAGGGCGACACGGGCATAAAGTATCATTTGCCGGTCTGGCGAAGAAGGTTTTTCATTTCTACATCGACAAGTATGCGGTATGCAGGTGAATGTGCAGCCCTGTAGGTTTGAGAGTGGCTCATTGCAGGAAAGCCGGTGATTTGCAGATGTTCACCCAAAACACGCCAATCCGTGAAACTCAGGTTTCCACAAGGCGACGCGGAAAGACGATTTCCCAGATCGATCCAAGCTGAATAAAGAAACTCATCATTACTGTCAAACATCACCGAACTGTTCAGAAAAGCTCTTTGCAGGTCTATTACCGAACCGCCCGAGTTTTTGAAAGGCCGCAGATGCAGCCGTCCGATCAAACCATCAGGGCGAAGCGGCTGCCAAAGCGGCTCATCAGCAAAGGGTGCTGAGAGGCTGTTCCATTCTGCTTCGAGTTTAGTAAATGCCTCATCAATATCCGACAGGGCATGTTCGGCGCCGCGTGTCGCCTGATGGAGCCATTTGTACGCGTCCTGCGCATTCATTGCAGATTCGGCAGTCCATATCGGGATCGCGAAATCAAGCAGTTCAGAAGCTGAGAGAGGCGATGGCATTTTTGACTTGATACTGTAAAACAATTCGGTCAATCGCCCAGATGTTTGCCGGGTATCAGATAGTTTCGCACATAATCCGCGACGGCGTCGTCGAGCGCTGTGGTCGCTGCATCATAGCCCGTGTTTCTTATTCGGGTCAGGTCTGCCTGGGTGTGATACTGATAGCGGTCGCGCAGATGTTCGGGCATGTCGATAAATTCGACATTCTTTGGCAGATCAAGTGCATTGAATATAGCGTCAGCCAGAGCATTCCACGTGTTCATCCTGCCTGAACCGACATTGAAAAGTCCGCCGTCCTTTCGCTCCATGAAATGCAGTGTCATATCGACGGCGTCTTTGACATAAACAAAATCACGGCCAAATTCGCCATCGGCGTAATCTGGATTCGCGCTTTTGAAAAGCTTTAGTTTCCCCGTTTCGTTTATCTGGCCGAAAGCCTTATTGACAAGCGAACGCATATCGCCTTTGTGATCCTCGTTCGGGCCAAAGACATTGAAATATTTCAGCCCGACGACCTTTTCAAACATTCCGTTTCGCGCGGCGTGTTGGTCGAATAGGTGTTTGGAATAGCCGTAAATATTCAGCGGCCGCAAGCTGTTGAGGTCATCAGTTCCGTCCGCCATGCCCGCCGAACCGTCGCCATATGTTGCTGCCGAAGACGCGTAAATGAACCTGACGTCATTTGCAACGGCCCAATTCGCCAACTCCTTTGTGTATTCATAATTATTTCGGAGCATGTAGTCGGCGTCGGTCTCGGTCGTGGAAGAACACGCGCCGAGATGAAATACGACACGAACGTCCGAAAGATCGGTCAGACTGTCAATGAGATCGTATGCGTCTATGTAGTCCGCTAACCTGAGCGGAGAAAGATTTTTCCACTTGTCGGTCTCGTCCATCACATCCGCGATCAGGATGTCGTCGTACCCAAGTTCATTCAGCCGCCATACGACCGCGCTCCCGATAAAACCGGCTCCGCCTGTGACCAATATCTTCATATGTGATCAAATGATAATAATACAACATTTAGGTACGTACATAATCTCGCAAAGAAACGGCCTTATTACTTATGTCTTTATCGCAGCCATACAGCGATATTTATAATTGATAACGGCGATGTCGCCGGTGGTCGTGTTTCGGTGCATTTGCGGTTAAAATGCTCTAATGAAACGACGTGACTTTATTCAACTTCCGCTGCTGGGCATTCCATTTTTCCTTTCGCAAGAAACCCTTGGGCAAAAAACCGAGATCATATCGACCCAAAAGGTGAAGCTGCCTGTTGTGGTGTCCACATGGGACAGCGGTGTTGGGGCAAATGCGGCGGCGTGGCCCGTTCTGCAAAAAGGCGGCAGGGCTTTGGACGCGGTCGAGGCGGCGGGCCGGGCCTCCGAGGAAGAGATAAGCTGCTGCGTTGGCCTTGGCGGAAATCCTGACCGTGACGGCAAGGTAACGCTTGACGCATGCATAATGGACGGCAACGGCGACATCGGCGGCGTGTCGTTTCTGGAACGCATCAAGCATCCTGTGTCGGTTGCCCGCAAGGTGATGGAAACAACGCCGCACGTTTTGCTTTCGGGCGAAGGCGCACAACAGTTTGCTATTGAGAACGGCTTTTCGCTGGAAAGCGGCAAACTCTCGCCCGACGCCGAAAAAGCCTGGAAGGAATGGCTGAAAAAATCGGAATACAAACCGGTGATAAATATCGAGAATATAAAACCGGGCAGCGTTTCACGCCAATTTGCCCCATATGTTTTTGATGACGGAGCGTTCAATCACGACACGATGGGAACCATTGCCATAGACGCGAAAAACAACCTTTCGGGCATGGTCACTACAAGCGGAATGGGTTTTAAGATGCGCGGCCGCGTGGGCGATTCGCCGATCATAGGCGCGGGACTTTTTGTGGATAACGAGGTAGGTGCAGCTACAAGCTCCGGCGTCGGCGAAGAGGTCATCCGCATCTGCGGGACGCACACCGTTATCGAGCAAATGCGTGCGGGCCGTTCGCCCGAAGCCGCTTGCCGCGAGGCCATCCGCCGCATTGTCAAACGCGATCCGGCAAAGGCAAAAGAGATGCAGGTCGGATTCCTCGCCCTCTCAAGAAAAGGCGAGATAGGAGCCTTCGCCATACAAAAAGGATTTACTTTTTCAGTGACAAATTCACAGCACCCGCAGGGAAAAGTGTTTGAATCCAAAAGCTGGTTTTAGGTTTGGAGTCCCGCCTTTAGGCGGCTCGGAGATCCACATGTATATCTGGAGAAAACTTACTGATAAACAACGTCAGGACGTCCTTGAATACAGACGCCTGCAAAGATTTCCAAAACACTCGCCGCCGCATTTCGATACAGAGGATTCGGCAAGGTTTCTAATCACCGCCGCGTGTTATGAGCACAAACATATTATAGGAACTTCGCCGGCTCGTATGACCGAGTGTGAAACAGAGATACTTAAAATATGTGATGAGTATGCAGAGAATATTTACGGATGGTGCTTTTTGCCCAACCATTATCACATTTTATTGAGAACACGTCTTATTAAAGAGCTTCGCAAAGCACTCGGAAAATTTCATGGGAAATCATCCTTTAAGTGGAATGGTGAAGACAATGCCCGCGGGCGTCAGGTTTGGCACAATTGTTTTGAACGCAAAATGCGTTCGGCCAGACATTACTTTGCGACGCTTAATTATGTTTTGCACAATCCGGTGCGTCATGGCTACACAGTGCGATGGCAGGATTGGCCCTGGTCTAACGCCACAGAGTATTTAGAATCTGTTGGTCGGGAAAAGGCCATTGAAATATGGGACGAATATCCAATACTCGATTATGG
This sequence comes from Acidobacteriota bacterium, assembly GCA_019639175.1. GTDB lineage: Bacteria > Acidobacteriota > Blastocatellia > Pyrinomonadales > Pyrinomonadaceae > OLB17. The sequence goes on from JAHBSK010000001.1 coordinate 212,059, forward strand.
GGATAAGTGGGATATTTATTAGCAAAAGCCGCCTAAAGGCGGGACTCCAAACTTTCACCGGAATTTACATGAAAATGCAGATGTTTTGAATCCTGATATTCGCCGAGGTTTGTCAGAACGCGGGCGGCTCCTGTTTGCTGATAGACCGTTGCGGCGACCTGTTTTATCACATCAAACAGCTCGATAAGCAATTCGTTCTCCAATTCCAAAACAGATGCCACGTGCTGTTTTGGCACAACGACAATATGCACCGGCCAGAAAGGCCGCGTGTGGTGATAGGCCAGGACATTTTCGGTCTCTAAAACCTTCTCAACCCGCGTCCTGCCGCTAAAAACTTCTTCGCAATAAAAATCTTCCGTCATTGTGCCGCTGCTATAATTCGCTTTATTTTTTCCGCACTCGTTACATTTCTTAGATACTCAGAACCTGCTTCTTCGCTGCCCATGGCGACAGCGTCGTTGCGATATTGCATCGCGCTTTCAACGGTTTCAAATGCCGTAAAGTGAAGCTCTTTGACGCCGGTTGCCGAGATGACATCGGCGATGTTCGTTTCATTGAGGCCGCCGCATGCCATAATGATAATTCTGTCAGCCGCTTTTTCGACGAGCTTGCCAATAAGATCAACGCCCTCGACGGCATTCGCTTTTTGTCCCGAGGTAAGGACCCGATCAATGCCAAGTTCGATCAGAGTTTCAAGAGCTTCGTAAGGATCGCGGCAAACATCAAATGCCCGATGGAACGTCACCGACATCGGCCTGGCGAGCGTTATGAGTTCTTTTGTCCGCTCTTTGTCAACGTTGCCGTCATCGTTCAGCAGGCCGATAACGACGCCGTCAACCCCAAGCTTTCGCGCGGCCTCAATGTCGCGTTTCATTATTTCAAATTCCGTGTCCGAATAAAGAAAATCACCGCCGCGAGGCCTGATAATGACGTGGAGTTTTATGTTCAGCAGATCTCGCGCCATCGCGGTCGAACCAAAACTCGGCGTCGTGCCGCCTTCAAAAAGGTTGTCGCAAAGCTCAACCCTATCCGCTCCGCCACTCTGTGCGGCAATAGCGGATTCGACCGAATCAACGCAAATTTCAAAGGACAAGCTGCTATTCACGAAGTTTTCTGGCGACGACGACTATCGACACACCGAACGGAAAATTGAAGTTTTTTAGCCAGAAGCGTTCGGCGGAGAATATTTTGCCGAAAAAACCGTTAAGGGCGGGAATGTTAACGTGATTTTCTGATTCGGGTTTAATGCCCGTCAGCCGCATGAAGGTTCTGCCGCCGAGAACAGGCGCAAAGAACGTAAAGTTTGCATACGAAGCCCGTTCGACCACAAAACCTGCTTGTTCAAGCCGTTCGACGATCTGCTTGCGCGTGTAGCGGATCCGATGATGAGATATGTCGTCCTGAACGCCCCAGAGCCACATAAAAGCAGGCACGAATACAAGGGAGTAGCCGCCCGTTTTGGTAACGCGAAGCATTTCCTTCAGGCCGGAGATGTCGTCATCAAGATGCTCGACCACGTCCAATGCGGTCGTGATGTCAAATGCTTCGTCTGCAAAGGGAAGTGTTTCCGCCGGGCTTTTTTGAACCTTTAAACCTTTTTTCCTGCAAAACTCCAGGGCGTCGTCCGAAACGTCAACACCCTCGGCATTGCCATACAGAGAAAGCAGTTCCAGATTTGCCCCTGTCCCGCAGCCTATATCAAGAATATCTATCGAGGAACGATCTGCGACAAGGGCCGTGTCTATTTGTTTAAGAAATGTCTCAAGTATCGCTCTTCGCCCGACGTACCACCAATGGCTGTCCTCCACGCGATCCATTATCGCGTAGGTGTGCTGCTGCATTTCTCGTGGCAAAGTAGTTGTCATTGATTCATTTTCCAAGATATTTTCCCAGATGCCGGCAGATGAGGCAATGCGGCTCAAAGCATAAGCAGGACTATTTTTAAGACCGAATTGTTCATTGTGGATAAAGCTATTTGACGTATGCCGGCGAGCATGTGGGCCGGATGCTCTTGAGATATTATAAACCGACGGACAGCAATAGTGTGGAAAAAATTTGCAAGCTGCATATTTCAGTTCCGATCTGATAAAAGGCCAACATTCATTTCGGCTCCAACCCAAGCAGTTTGCTGGCGGTCGGGCCGTGGTTGCCGTCGGGCGTGAGGCCATAGCTGTCACAGAGCCGTTTATGGATGCCGTCTTCGCTGACGTGGCACTGTGCGGCATTTTCGTCACGGCCAAGTATCATCAGATGCAGGCCTTCGTCCAGATATTCGTCTTTGTTTATGCAGAGCATATACTCGCCCGAAGTGCGATGGGCCTCAAGCTCAAGTTCATAAAGCGTCGGGTCAAAGATGCTAAGCGGATTTGTACCGGCCTTTGAGTAGCTTTCGATCATCCGGGCGAAATCATAAGCGTGACGGCCTTCGTGAACGAGAGTGCCCTCGCAGCCGCGTTGGCCGCCGGTGTCGATGGTCTCTTCGGCAATGGCTATGTAAACCTCGCCCAGAGCTTCTTTCAGGCTCAGGCGTTCCTCGGCGATCCTTTCATTTGTCACCGAAGGGGCGATCAGGCCCGTTACGCCCGAGGCTTTGACGACGCTGACAGGCCGGACGCGTATCTCCATTTCGGAATCACGGATAAGCGTGGCGATCCGCCGCTGCTCAGCCGTGCCGTTGGCAATGATCGTGTCCAGGGCGTCCTCGACCGAACGGCGGTACTTTTTGTTGATGCCGGAATCGAATTTCATCAGGATATTTTACCGCAGAGATGCGGAGACACAGAGAAAAATAATAGTAGAAATGATAATGACAGATTTTTGTAACTCACAAACTCTTTAGCTCAGCGTCTCCGCGGTTCAAACTATCTTCCCAAACCCGCGCCAGCTATTGCTGTTGTGCCAGGTTATCTGAACCTCTTTTGCGTCAAGGTCCTTCCACCATTTCTCGAACTCTTCTTTTGGTATGTAAAAAGCGGTTGGGGCGACCAGATGATCGAATACGATGCAATGCTGTTCGCGCCAGCCAAAGGTTCCCAGATGATTCAGATAATCATTGTAAAAGAGCTTTTTCGCCAGTGACGGGACGACGGCATTCAGCGGCCTGTATATGAGTTTTGTCCCAAGCAGCAGCGGGACCGTGGGAAGTTTGGAAAGATGATAAAGAACCTTGTGGCTCATTTTGGACGTTATCTTTTCGCGGACAGGATTGACGAACCGCGTTATCCATCCGTTGTTCTCGGCGCCATAGATCCATGCCGATATGTTCCCGCCTTTTTTTACTTTAGAGGCGACGGAGAGAAATGCCCCTTCCGGATCGGGCGTGTGATGAAGCACGCCAACGCTGAAGGCGTAATCAAATGCCTTTTTCAGCGGAAGTTTGAAAATATCGCATTGGATGATATGGACATTCGGCAGGTCCCGCGTCAGGGCATAGGCGGCCTCGACCGCGTCGCCGAGGTCGATGCCGACCACTTCCTTTGCTCCCCAAAGAGCTGCCAGCTTTGTATGACGGCCCTTACCGCATCCGCCCTCAAGGACGATCTTATCCTTGAAAAATTCGCTTGTAACAGGCTTTATCCACCCAAGGAACTGGTCATTGTAACGCGGGTCTTCCTGAGTGAAGTTTGTCCACTGCCAGCCGAAATTCTCGGCAGTGGCGGCCTTGTCCGGCTCTATCTTGTTCAGATCAACAAAACGCGGAATGCCGCGTTCGATCTTGTATTCGCGCTCACATTTTTTACATGTGAGCACGCCTTCCATTATCTCTTTCTCTTCATATTTGTTTGCATATGCCAGGAGAATATCTCCACCACATTTGGGACATGCAAGCAGATCCAATAGTCGTTCTTTCATTGTTATGGTATGGCGATCTCTGGCAGTACTAACTATCTGTCATTAGCATAAAGGCAAAAATACTATTATATAGCAAGGATACATTTTTTAAATTTTAAAGCCTGCTTTTGAACTCCTTAAATTCCCGGTAAGGAAACGGCTGTCGCCAGTTGAACTCAAATTCATCCGTTTCTCTGTCCTCATAAAGCTGATCGAAGGTCTCGGCAAAAGCCGAAACGACGGCGCTGACCGACCCGTTGTAAGAATATACCAATTCGCGCTCGGCTGCGTCGCGTTCATCCGTGGGGTATTGATATATCTCCAAAAGCAGCTCTTCACCGTTACGGACAAAGCGGAAATCGAATTCCTCGGGGTCGCGGTTCCATTTTAAAGTATATTCCCTCGCGACGTCGTCCCTGCCCGCCAGAGCCGTCAGAATGTCCATCAGTTCCGGCAAGGCCCGTTCGTGCGGAGCATGCGCGGTCGTTGTGTGAAACTCATTCACGCCGTCGTCAAAGCCGATGGACATCCATCCGCACTGCGGGCTGTTAAAGCTGACCTCTAGTTTCTGTGTCATAACCAAAGAAGTTAATTGTAAATGGTTAATGGATAATTGTTAACCCGCTATATGTTAGTTCCAACTTTTCAGTTATCACCTATAACTTATTCCTAAATAAGTAAAAAGTGAAAGGTTAAAAGTGAAAAGGACATTCGGACGCCCAATACGTCATTGCCGCGATTAACAATTACCAATTAACCATTTACAATTATTCCTAATGCGGCAGTATCAAGACCTTCTCAGGCACATTTTAGACACCGGTACGCGGCACGAGGATCGAACCGGCGTCGGGACGATCTCAACTTTTGGGTATCAGACGCGGTTCAACCTGCACGACGGGTTTCCGATAGTCACGACAAAACGCGTGCCTTTTCGCTGGGTGGCCGAGGAACTGTTCTGGTTTCTGAGCGGTTCGACCGACGAGGCCGATCTGCGGGCACGCGGCGTTGATATATGGCAGGAATGGGCGACCGAGGAACAGACAGCAAGATTTGACAGAGAAGAAGGCGATCTGGGGCCGGTTTACGGTTATCTGTGGCGGTCGTTCGGCGGCGATTATCCGCGTATGAACGGCGTGGATCAGATCGCCCGGCTTATAAAAGAGATCGAAACAAATCCGAATTCACGCCGATTGATCGTTACGGGCTGGAACCCGGAAACCTGCGACAATGTTGCCCTGCCGCCGTGCCACACGTTGTTCCAGTTCAAGGTCGAGAAGCCTCACGCGGCATCGGATCAAAGATCAAAGGTCAAAGATCAAAGATCGACATTGCACTGCCAGCTCTACCAACGCTCGGCGGACGCATTTCTCGGCGTGCCGTTCAATATCAGCAGCTACGCTTTGCTGACGCATCTGGTGGCACATGTCTGCGGGCTGCAGGCCGGTGATCTCATACACACCTTTGGCGATCTCCACATATATTCCAATCATCTGGAACAGGTCGAGGAACTGCTGTCGCGCGAACCGCTGCCGCTGCCGACATTGGAGTTTGAGAACGCGGGTCGGTTAGAAGGACTGGACGGCCTGCTCAATTTCAAATTTGAGAATGTAAAATTGAATAACTATCAGTCTCATGGAAAGATCGCTGCTCCGGTTGCGGTCTAGGCTAACCGTTCGGTTAGCGGATCGAACCTATTGACGCAGGATAGAATACGCAATTCGCCTGTTGTAGAACTTGCCCAGTTCGGTATCGTTGGTCGTTTTGGGCCGGGCCGGGCCGTAGCCTTTTGTCACAAGCACTTCTGACCGAACACCATAATTTACAAGCACATCCTTTACCGCGTTCGCGCGATTTTCCGAAAGCACCTGGTTAGACGCATCGCTTCCCACATTGTCCGTGTGGCCTTCGACCTCAAGAACGACCGATGCAGGCAGTTTCTGAATAAAACCGGCGCCTTTTTTCAGAGCATCCAGACGCCTTTCCGGGATGTTGTACTTGCCGCTTTCAAAATTGATTATCAGAATGTTCAGGGCCTTTACCAGATCCTCAGGAGTAAAAGGATCGGGCAGGGCCTCAAGCGCGGCCCGATAACAGCGTTCCGCCTTGTCCTCTTCGCCAAGGCCGATATTGCCGCAGTCGTCCGTGCTTTGGACAGGTATCTCGCGGCAATTCGCAAGGACTTCCTCATTGACGCCGTTTCTGCCTTCGACGACCATCTGGTCGCACTCGTAGCTGGGATGAATTATCTTCATCACCCTGCGGCCGACCTTAAGGTTGGTGAACTGCCTTGACCCGTCCGGATTGGTCACGCCCCAGGAAACGTCGTCAATACGAACATCGCTGCCCGCCGGCGCACGTCTGAGCGTTATTTGAAATGAGGATTCGGGCATGAACCAGAGATAGACGACAAGCAGGACAAGCACCGCGAACATGAACATCGAGACCATTCCCGCCACGACCCAAACCCAGCCGGGAATGCCGCCCTGTTTTTCTTTTTCCTCCTGCTCGGCCTGTTCGGTCGGCGTCGGCGGCAGGTTCTGATATTTCAGCCGTTCGGCTTCGGGCAGTTGGAAATACGGGGTCGTTTTGCCATAGTCGCCCTCACCGCCCGGCGCGGGGCCAAAATCCGTGTCGGGTATGCCGCCGGAAGCGGCATGAGTGGCGCTCCAGTCAGGATTTGGCTGGCTTCCGGGTGATATGGTCTTTCCAAAATCGGTCGCGCCGGTGTCTATCGGACGGATGTTTGTAACGGTCTTTCCCCATTCATCGGGTGACGGCTGTTTCGGAAAGTTATAATTGGTCTTGTCCCAATCGACGTTGTCAAAATCGTCGCGCCGGTTAAGGTTCGGAACGGTCTTTGAAAAATCGTCCGGCGGCGGCCCTGGATTGTTGTTTGAATCACTCACGGTCGATCAGGCTCCACAAAGATGAGAGAATCGCTGTTGGAAAATAGTTTAGCACAAATCCTGCCAATGAGCGTCGGCAAGGTTTGATAAACGCGGATAAGGCGAAAAAGAAAATTACTTGATGTTGGGCGGCTGAAATGCCTTTGTCCGGATCGAGATGCCTTCGTCAGCCATCAGAAACACTCGTTTCGCATTGTAGGTGGAAGTGTTCAGCGGCAGATATGAGAGCAGATAGCGGTTGCTGCGAAGTTCGTCGCATATAGCCTTTGCCGCTTCCTGTGAATTTTCAAAAGGGAACGCCAGTCCGCCCGTCCCTTCGGTAAGCTGAGAGATGACGGAGCCGGGTTTAGGCATATTTCGCCGATACGCGCCGCCCGTGCGGTCAGGCAGTTGGAGCGAATAGACGGTGACGTTGTAGAACTGTAGATCGGCCAGTACCTGATCAAATGACGACACGCTGCCGCGGTCAAGGCCGTCGCCTATGACCACTATGGCCGTCTTTCTGGTGCCGGGCATCAGCGGGATCAATATCTCTTTCAGGGCAGAATTTATGGCGTCAAAAAGATGCGGATTTCCCTTTTTTCGGAATGTTGTGAAAGACTGGCTCATTTTATCAGCGCTGTCGGTCCATTCCTGGATTATCTCCGGTTTTTCGTCATAGGCGATGACAAAAAGCTGATCGCCGTCAAATATCTCGTAGGCAAATTCGAGCGCCGCCGCCTTTAACCGTTCGAGGTCGGTGGGAAGCGTCTGTGAATTGTCCACAAGCAGCACTATTCTTGACGGCGAAGGATCGAGCGAGAAATTGCGGATACGCTGTTCTACGCCGTTCTCATAAAGAAAAAGATTTTCCGGCCTGATCGGGTCCGTTTTTCCGTCAGAACGTGTTGCCGTCACTGTAAGCACAGTTCCCTCAGTATCGCCGGCACGCGCATTGTGTCTTGATTGCGCGCAGACAATATTTGCCGCCAATGTCAGCAAGTATAAGAAAATAAATAGCTTAAAGGATGTTTTCATTTACCCTGTTTCTTTTCAGATGAGCCTGAAGAAGAACTTGAACCGGTGTCACCTGTTGGCTTTGATGCAGTGTCCGTCGTTACGGTTGATTCGGCTGTTGAACTTTTTTCTGCTGTTCCGCCCGATGCGGACGGTTTTTTTGAATAATCGGTCACGTACCATCCGGCTCCCTTGAACTGAAATCCTGAAAGCGACCATTGTTTCTCAAGCGGCCCGCCGCAGTCCTCACATATCTCCAGCGGCGGATCGGACACGTTCTGACGCTTTTCCAGCCTGGCGCCGCATTGCTTGCATAAATACTCGTAGATCGGCATAAGTAAATTCCCGGTCGAACTTGATTCTTTACATCCGCTCCATCTAAAAGCGGCAGAACGACAGTTCATCCCAAGGATAACTATTTTAGAATATATGCTCTCATCATTGAAGCCCAAAACACAGCCCTGCCGCGAAACCTCCTTTATGGTAAGGTTTTAGTATGTCCGATCTGAGTAATGAACCTGTTTTGCCTGTGATGTGTCATCTGACCAATGCGGAGTTTCGCGAACGTGAGGCAGTACTGCTAGACCGTTTTAAAGAGGCGGTCATTGAAACACGTGAAACGTCGTCCGGCTTTTTGTATGAGCTGCCGTTTTCCGACAGTTCGCTTTCGCTTTTGACAGAGTTCATGCTGCTTGAAAAAGAATGCTGTGCGTTCCTGCATTTTTCGATAACGGCAAATGCAGGCGGCGACAGAGTCAGTTTTGAACTGACCGGCCCGGACGGGGCAAAAGGCCTGATAAAAGAGCTTTTCAGTCAATAAATAAATAAATGATGCCGCGTTTCCCCTAAGCCATAGCAACGGTCAGGGAAAGGTATCAAACTGCTATTTCCTCGGCCTTTGCCAGCGGATGTTCCGCCATAAAGCGTTCGGCGTCTATCGCTGCCATACAGCCTGTTCCGGCGGCCGTTATCGCCTGGCGGTAATATGAATCCTGGGCATCGCCGCAGGCAAAAACACCAGGGACATTGGTCGCCATTGTCCTGCCCTCGGTGATGAGATAGCCGACATCGTCCATATCCAACATTCCCCTAAAAAGATCCGTGTTCGGCTTATGCCCGATGGCGATGAACACGCCTTGTGTCGGGTAATCTATTGTTTCTCCGGTCTGGTTGTTATACAAGACAATACTTTCAACACCGGTTTCCTTGGTGCCTTTGATCTCTTTTACCTCTGTGTTCCAAAGCACGGTGATCTTTTCATGGTTGAGTACGCGTTCCTGCATTATTTTGGATGCCCGAAATTCATCGCGGCGATGAACGACCGTGACAGAGGATGCGAATTTGGTAAGAAAGATGGCTTCTTCCATGGCCGTGTCGCCGCCGCCGACAACGACTATCGGCCTATCGCGGAAAAAGAATCCGTCACATGTGGCACAGGCCGAGACGCCGTTGCCGCCAAGTCCAACCGGAACCGGCTCTTCACCGGGAACGCCGAGCCACTTTGCCGACGCGCCGGTCGAGATTATCAGCGATTCGGCCTTGATGATAGTGGTGACCTCGTCCGCATCGGCGCTTTCCTTGCCGTAAAGCGTGAACGGGCGTTCGGAAAGATCGACCCTGTCTATCCAGACATTTATTATCTCGGTGCCGAACCTTTCTGCCTGTTCGCGAAACTCCGACATCAGGGCCGGACCCATTATTCCCTTTGCAAATCCGGGATAATTTTCGACATCCGTCGTGATCGTAAGCTGGCCGCCGGGCTGCGGCCCATCGATAACGAGCGGCTCCAGTTGAGCACGTGAAGCATAGATGGCAGCCGTCAAACCCGCCGGGCCGGAGCCGAGGATAACTACTTTTTTTTCGATCTGTTTCATTTCAATACCGCAAGCCTTTGGGGGCAAACACAAAAAAACGTTTGAAATAAGTATTTCATTTATAGTATAACTATCGGTTGTTAGGTTAGTCGAATCAGAACACCATTCGTTGCTAAATATTGACGCCTTTTGCCGTTAGCGGTTCCCCCACACTGGCTCTCAACGACAGGACGATCTTAAAAGGATCCAAGGCCTTTCCGGAGTTCTGATCATATCGTGTCCGGGTTTACTCGAAATGATAACTACAACACAGCCTCAATTTGAGGAAAAACGCTTCGCCCTTAGAATGGCATTGCGCCTCCCCATTGTCGTTTCCGGCCGGACCGAGGACGGAGCTTCCTGGAGTGAACCCACCGAGACGGACGATATCTCAACGCTTGGCGCTCTTTTTCAGCTTAATCAGGAAGTTGAACCTGCCGAGAGCCTTTACCTGCGTTCGCACAGGCCGGACGGCGTGCCGGTCGAGGTCAAGGCAAAGGTCGTCCGCATCAGCGCCGCAAGTTATGGCGCGACGCGCGTCGGCGTTTCGATAGTAGAATCTCAGGAAAGCTGGCTTCGCCTGTTCGTTGCGTGGATAGCGGATGACAACGAGGCCGAAGGCGTAGAAGAATAAATGGCCGCGACAATTTTATCTTATTGCAAAATGACAGGCCGCTGAGCCTGTCAAAATTTTTATTATGACCGAATTTGAGAACATCAAAGTTGAAAAACGAGGGCGTATTGCCGTTATCACCATTAACAGGCCGGACAAGCTGAATGCCCTGAGCAGCGGCGTACACAGAGAGGGTGTTGCGGCGCTAGAAGAGTTAAGAAAGGACGATGATGTCCGCGTCGTCGTTTTTACCGGAGCGGGAGAAAAGGCATTCATTGCCGGAGCGGACATCGCGGAATTTACCGAACACACCGCCGTGTCCCAGCGTGCCGAATTTCAGCGGCCGACGCTTTTCAATTCAGTGGATTCGTTTCCCAAACCGGTCATCGCAATGATAAACGGATTTTGCCTGGGCGGCGGCAATGAGCTTGCGCTGGCGTGTGACATCCGTATATGCAGCGAGAACGCAAAATTCTCACAGCCCGAAATAAACCTCGGCATCATCTGCGGCGGCGGCGGCTCTCAGCGGCTCACAAGGCTGATAGGCGAGGGCCGGGCGATGGAAATGCTTATGACAGGAGATATGATCGACGCCGAAACCGCACTTCGATTCGGCGTTGTCAATCGTGTGTATCCGCTGGAAAACCTTGAAGAGGAAACCATCAAATTTGCCGAAAAACTGGCGGAAAAGGCGCCTGTTGCGATGCAGCTTTCAAAAGAAGCAGTAAAACTTGCATCAAAGTCTAATTTGGATGAAGGCTTAAGGCGCGAGATCGACCTTTTCGCCCTCTGTTTTTCGACCGAGGATATGAAAGAGGGCGTCAGAGCCTTTCTGGAAAAAAGAAAGCCTGACTTCAAAGGCAAATAATAGCTGTTGATAACGTAGCAGCAGGAAAAATGCTTTGAATCTTGACGCTCGCGATTGTTTTCGCTAAAGTCAATTCTTGCCCTGTCATCCGGATCTTGGTGAATCTGGATCAGAAATATGGGGTCGTAGCTCAGCTGGGAGAGCGCATGAATGGCATTCATGAGGTCAGGGGTTCGATCCCCCTCGACTCCACCAATATAACTTCAATCAATACAACTACATAGCAATAATAAAGACGGCTCCGACGGTCGTCTTTATACGTTTAGTGTGCCAATAGTGCGCCAATCTCGAAGATGTACTGTCATAATTAGTTAAATATGACGTAAATACGTTGCATTCTGTCATATTTGTATATAATATGTCATTATGAGGACAAATATGACAGCTTTTTGTCATATTTAGTGCTAAAATGGCAAAAAAAATTACTGAAATAGAGTCTTTTATTCTAGATCTGCTTCACGAAAATTCGGAAGTCAGCGTGCGTAACATCATCGAAGCCCGCAATACGCCTAAAGACGACAAAACAGCTCGGAGAGCCATAAACCGTACCATTGTCTCCTTGCAAAAAAAGAATCTTATTGTTTCAAAGGGCGCGGGCAGGTCACGGGTATATATTTTGCCGGAACAGCCGCAACGGATTTCTATTAACGATATCGCGTTGTCTTCAGATTCGAGATCGCTCCTAAAGTATATTGCACAGCCGGTCACCGCACGGACTCCGATAGGTTATGATCAAGATTTCTTACGAGGATACAAGCCTAACGCGACGTTCTATCTTTCTGCCGAACAGCGCAAAAAACTGCATGTCATAGGACGTGTGGAATCTGTGGTGCGTCCGGCCGGAACTTACGCGCGCAATATTTTGAACCGTCTGCTTATCGACCTTTCATGGAACTCAAGCCGTCTTGAAGGCAACACCTATTCACTGCTTGAAACACAACGCCTGATCGAACTCGGCGAATCGGCATCGGGAAAAGACCTGATCGAAACGCAGATGATCCTGAACCACAAAGCAGCTATCGAATATATCGTCGAATCGGCAGAGGACAAGGAGATCACTCCGCACGAAGTAAAAAGCATACACGCGCTGCTTTCTGACGGACTCTTGGGCGATCCTTCTGCTTCGGGCAGGCTGCGTTCAATTGCGGTAAACATTGGCGGGTCGGTTTATGTTCCGCTTGAGAATCCGCCGTTGATACAGGATATGTTCGATCTGTTCATCGAAAAACTTAATCTTATCGACGATGCGTTCGAGCAGTCCTTGTTCGCTATCGTTCATCTTTCATATTTGCAGGCATTCGAAGATGTGAACAAACGCACAGGAAGGCTTGTTGCCAATATTCCGCTTGTTAAAAAAAATCTGAAACCTCTTTCGTTCACAGATGTAGAACAATCTGCCTACGTTAGCGCCATTCTGGGCGTTTACGAAAAAAAAGATGTCAGTTTGTTACGCGATCTGTATGTTTGGGCTTATAACCGCTCGGCTCATAGATATTCGGCAGTTCAACAATCACTTGGCGAACCCGATCCTCTCAAATTGCGATATAGGTCAGTAATTCAAGAGATCGTCAGAACGATCATCCTCGAAAAGATCACAGGAAGCGATGTAGTGTCAAAGATCCGCGAACTGATAGAAACCAACCACATACCCGAAGCCGACCGAGCGGCATTGTTTACCCTAATAGAAACTGAGTTTCTATATCTGCACGATGGCAATATCGCCCGTTTTAAGGTTTTGCCAAGCGAGTTTGAAGCGTGGAAAATATTGCAGTAAGTTGTATCAATCAGATCAGATCTTGACGAATAGGGTCTGACGTTTTTCCAGTTTGTTCGATAGCCGACCTTCTATAAAAATCGCCTGCCTAGCCCAATTTCCACTCTTTCATTCTCTTTTCGTGCCGGAAAAACATTGACGAAAAGTTATAAGTGCATTAGTATCGGGGGAACCTCTAACCTGATCACTCTAGTATGTAGATATGAAAGAAAGATCCCCAAGCCGTTATGCCTTTTGCATACTTTTTGTAGTTGCCGTTCTGTTCGTGTCAGATGCGAAAGCAGATGACTGGATCCGTGTCCGCTCGACCAATTTCTCGCTGGTCGGGAACGCTTCCGAAAAGGACATGCGGCGGGTCGCCAACAAACTGGAGCAGTTTCGCGAGGTTTTCAGGACACTATTCCCTAATCTGAAATTCAGCTCGTCAATTCCGACGACCGTGATCGTATTTAGGAACGAGAGGTCTTTTCGCCCTTTCAAACCGGTGAATGCCGATGGAAAAGCGACGGACTGGGTCGCGGGATATTTTCAGGCGGGCGAGGATGTAAATTACATCACACTCAGCACTTCGGGGCCTGCGGAACAAACCTATAGGACCATTTTTCATGAGTATGTTCATTTTTTGGTGAATAACAGTTTTGGCAGATCCAGGATACCGCCTTGGTTCAATGAAGGCATCGCCGAGTATTACGAACTCTTCACCATAGAGGACGACCAAAAGGTAAAGCTCGGCAATCTTAACGACAATCACCTGGCTACATTGCAGCGCACACAGCTTCTTCCGTTCGAGACCTTTTTTAATGTTGATTATTACTCGCTGCATCGTCAGGGCGGACACGGAGCGAATATCTTTTATGCCCAGTCATGGGCGTTCATGCACTATCTGCTGCACGGCAAAAAAGGAGCGTATCGCGACGGCCTGCCGCGTTTTGCAAACGCCGTCGTCAACAGCGAGAAACCGGCCGAGGCTTTTACAAAGGCATTCGCAATAGATTTTGCGACCATGGAGAAAGAGCTGAAAAGATATGTCGAGCAGAGAAGTTTTGTCGGAACGCTGGTTACGCTGAGCGGAAAACTTACGTTTGAAAGTTCACTGACCGTAGAACCATTGCCGGAACCTGAGGCACAGACCTATCTTGGTGATCTGCTGGTACATACCAACCGTCATGCGGAAGCGGAAAAGCTGCTGGCCGGAATCGAAAAAGATGCATCCGGCTCATCATTTTTTAATACGACGATGGGAATGGCGAAGGTGCGTCAGAACAAATATGACGAGGCAACGGCATATCTGGAAAAAGCGATCGCCGGCGATAACAATAATCATCTCGGGCATTATTATTATGCATTCGGATTGAGTCTCAGGGCACAAGGCCCGGGCGGCTTTGTTCAGAGTTATTCGGATGACCTGACGCAAAAAATGCGCACGTCTCTCAAGAGGGCAATAGCAATAGATCCCGGCTTTCCTGAAAGCTATTACCTGCTCAGTTTTATCAGTATGGTTCGCGGTGATGAGATAGATGAATCCCTAAAGCTGATGGAGACAGCTTTGGCAATGTCGCCCGGAAATGAAAGATATATTCTGACGATGGCGGGCCTTTACGTAAGAAAAGAAGACATAGATCGAGGTGCGGCAATGGCAAGAGCCGTGGCTAATTCTGCCGCAGATCCCGGCATCCGCCAAATGGCCCAGAATGTTCTGAATAATGCTGAACAGCTAAGGCAATATAAAGAACAGATCGAGAAATATCGCCAGGCCCAGAACAGACAGGACATTCCTTCACAAGCGGGTTCGGACACGCCGATGGAAAACGGCCTGCCTGTCCTGAAGGACAGAATGATCATTGTTGACAGGGAACTTACCGAAGAGGAGATAGAAGAGCTTCGGCGAAAGGCACAGCTTGAATCGATATACGAGTCATTGAGAAAACCGGAAGCGGGCGAGGTGCGTGTTCTTGGCAGCATTCAAAAGATCACTTGTGACAACACGGTTCTTTACAGGGTCGCAGTAGAAGGAAAAGAAATACTTCTTACGTCCAAAGATTTTCAGCAACTGCATCTGATGACATTTATCGGGCCGATTCAGGGCGATGTCGGATGCGGTTTTTCCAGCCCCGATGCTCTGTCTATAATTACCTATCGTCCTTTTGACAAGCCGCAGAAAAAGGCAATAGGTGAAATGATGTCGATAGAATTTGTGGAGAAAGGCTTTGCCTTGCCTGCCGATCAGCCGTGATCTATCTTTCGGGCAAAAGCGAGATGGTAAACGCCCTTAGGCGTTTAAGAAGTTCGGCACGGTTCTTTGCCTCTTCTATTTGAGCAACTATGGCCGAACCGACGACCGCTGCGTCGGCATACTGCCAGACATCTTCGATATGTTCGCGTTTTGAAATGCCGAAGCCGACCGCTATCGGCAGATCGGTAAAGCGGCGGGTTCGCTTTACCAATTCCTCGGCCTCTGATGATGTTTCAGTCCTTGCTCCGGTGACACCTGTACGCGAAACCGCGTAGAGAAATCCGTTTGCGTGCTGTGTTATTTGTTCCAAACGCTCGTCGATCGTGGTCGGCGCGATCAGCGATATCAGGTCGATATTATTTTTGGCGAATGTATCGGATATCGCCGAGGCTTCGTCGTCTATCACGTCGGTGACAAGAACACCGTCAATGCCTGCGGCGGCTGCATCTACTGCCAGACGGCCGATACCATAATTGAGAAGTGGATTGAGATAGCTGAAAAGCACGATGGGAACCTGTGTTCTGTCTCTGAGTTCCGTTGTCATTTTCAGGATGCCTTCGAGCGTTGTTCCGGCCGCGAGAGAGCGTTGTGAAGATGCCTGAATGACCGGGCCGTCAGCTATCGGATCGGAAAAAGGCACGCCGAGTTCGATAATGTCGGCGCCGAGTTCGGCAAGCAGGAGAACCGCTTCCGCCGTTGTTTCCAGATCGGGGTCGCCCGCTGAGATAAAGGGAATAAAACCTTTGCGTCCCTGTGCCTTCATCTGTTCAAATTTTCGTGTTATCCGGCTCATTTTAACCGATCCCTCCAAACTCTTCGGCGACCGTCGCCACATCTTTATCACCGCGTCCTGAAAGATTTACGACGATTACCTTGTCAGGCGGCATTTGCGGAGCCAGCTTCACGGCGTGGGCAACGGCGTGAGAAGATTCGAGCGCGGGAATTATGCCCTCGACGGCTGAAAGCATCTGAAATGCAGACAGAGCCTCAGCGTCCGAGACCGATGTGTATTCGACCCGGCCGCAGTCATAAAGAAAGGCGTGCTCCGGCCCGACCGAGGCATAATCAAGGCCTGCCGAAACCGAATGTGTCAGAGCGATTTGTCCGTCGTCGTCCTGCAGCAAATAGCTTTTTGTGCCGTGAAGAACTCCGGCCCGGCCGCCGGGTTTGAAACGTGCGGCATGTTCGCCAAGCCGGTCGCCGCGTCCGCCAGCCTCGACGCCGATCATCCTGACGTTGTCGTCCGAAAGAAAATCATGAAAAAGCCCGATGGCGTTTGAGCCGCCTCCGACACAGGCGATAAGAAGATCGGGCAGACGGCCTTCGGCCTCAAGTATCTGCGAGCGCGTTTCGCGCCCGATCACGCTCTGAAGATCACGCACCATCAGCGGATACGGATGCGGCCCGAGAGCCGAACCGAGAAGATAATAAGTGTCCGAAACATTCGTAACCCAATCTCTCAGCGCTTCGTTGATGGCGTCCTTGAGCGTTCGCGAACCCGAATCTACGCCGCGAACTTCGGCACCGAGCAGACGCATCCGAAAGACGTTCAGTTCCTGACGGCGCATATCTTCCGTGCCCATATAGACCACACATTTCAGCCCAAATCTTGCGCAGACCGTTGCCGTGGCGACGCCGTGCTGGCCCGCTCCGGTTTCGGCAATGATCCGCTTTTTGCCCATCCGACGGGCAAGCAGTATCTGGCCGATGCAGTTGTTAATTTTGTGAGCGCCGGTGTGGTTCAGGTCCTCGCGTTTCAGATAGATCTTTGCACCGCCCAATTCTCTGGTAAGGCGTTCCGCAAAATAGAGCGGCGAAGGGCGGTTCGCGACCGTTCTGAGAAAGCCGGAGAATTCCGCCTGAAATGCAGTGTCATTGCGGAACGCGAAATATGCTTTCGTCAGTTCATCAAGCGGAGCGACCAACGTTTCAGGCACAAAACGCCCGCCGTATTCGCCCCAATAGCCTCTCTCGTCAGGTTCGTGGTTCATAAAGCATTTTTCGCGTTCTCAATAAACGCTCTCATTTTTACAAGGTCTTTTATTCCGGGTCTGGCTTCGACGCCGCCGGCGACATCGACCGCAAAAGGGCGGACTATGTTCACAGCTTCTGCAACATTTTCCGGTGTCAGGCCGCCGGCAAGATATATCTCGTTGAACCGGTCTTTAAGGGCGACGGCTTTTTCCCAATCGAATCTCTCGCCGGTTCCGCCGTATTTGTCAGGTGAATAAGCGTCTAACAGAACAGCATCTGCGACGGTGTCTTTGATCTCATTATCGGGATTTCCTATCCGTATCGCCCTGATGACCGGCAAGGCAAGAGCGGATCGTATCTGTTGAACAAACTCCTCGGTCTCGTCACCATGAAGCTGGATCGCATCCAGCCTCGCGGCCTGACAGGTGGCGTTGATGTCCTCAAGAGATTCATTGACGAAAACCCCGACCTTTTTTACCTCTCGCGGCAGGCGCGAAGCGATGGCACCGGCGGCTGTGGGACGAACGTAGCGCGGGCTTTTAGCATAAAAATTAAATCCGACCATATCGGCTCCAAATGCCGGAGCCGCGAGGCCGTCCTTCAGGTTGGTTATGCCGCATATTTTTACCAGAACCATAGTTTCATTGATCTCCGTTGTTTGAACTCTCCATCAGGTATTTTAATGCGTTGCCGCGCATCAGGGTTTCGCCGACCAGAAATGCCGAATAGCCAAGCTCTCTAAGCTCGTTTATCTCGGCGGCGTTCGTGATGCCGCTTTCGGCTATCATCACCACATTTTGTGGGGCTAACGCCGCCAGCTTACGGGAAATATCCAAAGAAACCTCAAAAGTTTTCAGGTTTCGATTATTCACACCAATGATCTTGGCGCCGATCTCCGCTGCAACCTTCATTTCGTCCGCGTCGTGGACCTCGACGACCGCGTCCATGCCAAGCGAATGAGCGAGAGCCTGAAACGACCTCAGTTCGTCCGGCGTCAAAGCCGCGACGATAAGCAGGATCGCGTCCGTACCGTTCGCGGCGGATTCGTATATCTGAAAGGCATCTATCACGAAATCTTTTCTTAAGATCGGGATCCTCACAGCGGAGCGAGCCGAATGCAGATCATCCAGAGAGCCGAGAAAGAAATCCTCTTCTGTCAGCACCGAAAGGGCGGCGGCCCCGCCTTGTTCATATTGACGCACCTTTTCGGTCACGTCGGCACCATCGTTTATCACTCCCTTTGACGGCGACGCTCTTTTGAACTCGGCGATGATGTTCACGGAGTCAGATGCCGAAATAGCGCTTGAAAATCTATGAGCAACTGCGTCGCGGCGGGCATATTCAGCCGCTTCTTTTATTTTTTCGAGGCCGGTTGCCGCCTTTAACGAATCGATCCTTACACGCTTTTTCCTGACGATCTTTTCCAGTATCGTTTCCGTCATTTTGCGGCCTCCTTTCTGAGGGCGTCGAGTTTCGCAGTGGCTTTGCCTGAGCGAATGCTTTCGCGAGCAAGGCTGACGGCATCTTTCAAATTGTCGGCTCCGCCTGTCAGGGCGATGGCTGCGGCGGCGTTGATGACGACGATGTCCTGTACGGGTTCGCCCGCATATTTTCCGTTCAGAACGTCTTCTATCAGCCGCGCGCTTTCGGCAGGAGACGCTGCACGAAAATTCTCGGTCAAAGCTTCGTTGAGTCCCGCATCCGAAGGTAATATCTCAAACTCCCGCATCGTTGTGCCGTCGATCTGGGCAATATAAGTTTTTCCGGCAAGCGTGATCTCGTCCAGACCGTCGCTGCCATGGACGATCCAGCTTCGTTTTGTGCCGAGGCGGGCAAGCGCGTTCGCCATTTTTGGCACAAGTTGACGATCCCACACACCGATGATCTGAAAGGGAGCGTTTGCCGGATTGCACAGCGGCCCGACGCAATTAAAGATCGTCGGAAAGCCGAGACCGCGCCTGACCTTTCCCAATGTCGGCGACAGACGATGGTAATTTGGCGCGAACATAAAACAGATGCCAAATTCATTAAGGTTGCGCTCGACTGCTTCAGGCGTCGCGGCGGCATCGACATTAAGCTCCGCCAGAACGTCGGCGCTTCCCGAATTGCTTGTCGCGGCCTTGTTGCCGTGTTTGGCGACCGGTATTCCGTGACCTGCGACCGTAAATGCGGCGGCGGTCGATACGTTAAAAGTTTTTGCCTTGCTTCCGCCCGTGCCGACGATGTCCACAAAATCTTTATGACGCGAAGCTATGCTTCTACAGCGTCGGCGCATCAGAGCGGCAACCTGAAATATCTCGTCTTCGGTAAAGCCTTTCTCGTTCCATTGGCGAAGCACGGAAGCGATCAGAGTTTCGTCCGATTCGCCGATCATGGCATCAAGAAATTCTTCGGTATCGGCAACGGCAAGGTCGCCGCCTTTGCCAAATTCGCCAATGTATCTATGCAGGATATTGCTCATAGGCCTCCTGTTTCGGCTATCTCGATCGCCTTTAGCAAGGCTGCGGCCTTGTTGACCGTTTCCTGAAATTCAGATGCAGGGACCGAGTCCGCGACGATGCCCGCTCCGGCCTGAACCGCGGCGACGCCGTTCTCAAGAACAAGAGTCCTGATGGCGATGCACGTATCCATATTGCCCGCGTAATCAAAATAACCGACGGCGCCGGAATAGATGCCGCGAGGCGTCGGTTCCAGCCGGCTGATCATCTCAATGGCGGCGACCTTTGGCGCGCCGGAGACCGTTCCCGCCGGAAAGCACGAGGCAAGCGCGTCAAAACGGTCAAGGCCGTCACGGAGCTTTGCCGAAAGGTGGCTGACAAGATGCTGAACGTGAGAATATTTCTCAACCGTCATCAAACCCGTGACCTCGACCGAACCGAACTCCGCTACACGGCCAAGATCATTTCGGCCTAGATCGACAAGCATCCGGTGTTCCGCAACTTCTTTTTTATCCGCCGCCATTTCCTTTGCCAGCCGTTCGTCGTCATCGGGTGTTTTTCCTCGCGGACGTGTTCCGGCGATAGGGCGATATTCAAGATGCCCGCTGCGGCTTCTGACAAGCATCTCCGGCGAAGCTCCGATAATGGAACGGCCGTTGATATTTATCAGAAACATATACGGCGACGGGTTCAGCGAACGCATCGCCCGGTAAATGGAAACTGCCGTTGCGTCGGTCGGGCGCGTAAAGCATTGCGACAGGACGACCTGATATGCTTCGCCCGCAAAAATATATTCCTTTACAGTTTCGACGGCCTTTTCAAAATCTTCCTGTGTGAAGTTGGCCGTGACCGTTTGCGGGATCGTGTTCGGCTGAGTTTTCGGAATGCTGACGGGCAGCGTTTCCAGTTTTTCGCGGAGATGCAGGTTTGTTGTCCGTGCGTTCTGAAACATTTCGTCCAGCCGAGCGTCATCGCCCTCGGCCTCATCAATGAAAACCAGCGTGACGATCTTTATCACCTGCTTTGCGTGGTCAAAGGCAATGACCGTCCTGCAGAACATGAACGCGGCCTCGTTCTCATCCGGTTGCAGCGACCTCGCAAGACGCGGCTCGAACCACGCCGAACAGGAAAAATTCATCGCTCCGATGGCTCCGCCGGCAAAGCCCGGAAGCGACCCGTCATCCTCGATGGTGAACCGGCTGAAATGATCGCGGAGAAATGTGAGAATGGACGTTTCGACCGGCCGTTCACCCGATCCGTCACGGTAAATATGAAAAGCATTGTTTCCGGTGACCGTAAATTCGGGATCGGCACCGATGAAGGAATATCGTGCCAGCGTTTCGCCGCCCTCGACCGATTCGAGCAGAAAAGAACCGCCTTTCTCATCGGCGAGTTTCAGATAAATGGCAAGCGGCGTCAGCAGATCGGCCGGCATCGTGTGAACGACCGGAACCACGTTCGCGCTTTGTAAATAACTGCTCGAAGTCATCATTTCTGACAAAAAAATCCGCCTGCAAAGTATATTGACAGGCGGCGTGAGGTTAACTAGATTTCCGGTTTTGGCTAAAAAAAGCAGAGAACAGGAACAGAGAACACGACCGCTGATGCCCGCCATGTTCGCCAGTTGTTCACAATTATATTTTTCTCGCTTCTTGTTCGCATCTTTCGGATAATCTTACGCAAGGCACCGATGAAATGTCAATCGGTAAATATAAACAAGTGTTATCAAATGCGTTCTAATATTACCTGAGCCACAGCAGCTTCGCGGGTGTGTGACAGGGAAATGTGGATCCGTGCTGCTCCGAGTTCCTGCATCAGCCTGTCTGCCTCATTGCTTATGGCCAACGACGGAGCGCCGTTCCCGTCATTGACGACCTCGACATCGTGCCACGATAATTTTCCCCGCCAGCCCGTTTTTAACGCTTTGAAAAAAGCCTCTTTTGCGGCAAAGCGAGCGGCGTACGACTGATAAGCGGCTGCTCCGCGCGATTCGCAATACGCTCTTTCCGCAGGCGTGAAAATGCGTTCCGCAAAACGCGGCGTTCTGGTTATGGCATCGCGGATGCGATAGACTTCCACTATGTCAATGCCGGTCGAAACTATCATAACGAATGAGCCTGATGAGACTTTATCAGAAAGCGGCTTCTATTGGCGAGAGCGCAGCGGTGTGAAGATGCTGGTTTCCGCACGGCTGGAACAGGCGGGTTTTGCGAACGGCTTTTCGACGCGGCTCGGCGGTGTCTCGCCGTTTCCTGAGAACAGCCTCAATCTGGCAGGGTATGACGAGGACAGTGCGGAAAATATCGAAGAGAACCGCAGGCGATTTCTTTCGTTGTTCGATCATGAATTTGTGCTTGCGACCGTCTGGCAGGTGCATGGTGACGGAATAAAAGATGTCAGGACATTGGACGAGGCCAGGAACGGCAATGACAAGTTTGACGCAGTTGTTTCTGCAACGCCGGATATTCTTGTAGGTGTAAAGACCGCAGATTGTGTGCCGGTCCTGATCGCCGATCCTGTCGGCAAAAGTTTTGCAGCGGTTCACGCAGGCTGGCGCGGAACGGCGGCGGCGATAGTCGCCAAAGCGGTCAGAAATCTTTCCGGTGAATATGGAGCGAAGCCGGAGAATATGCTTGCGGCCATCGGCCCGGCGGCGACATGCCGGAGCTATGAGATCGGGCGGGAAGTGATGGACGCTTTTAGTGAAAATTTTGCGGACAGCGGGAAATATTTTACGGCAACGCGTGAAGGCCACGCTTTGGTCGATCTGCACGCGGCGAATCGTGATCAGTTGGTAGCTGAGGGATTGATTGAAGAGAATGTGCAGACCGCACCGTTCTGCACGATGGAACGAACCGACCTTTTCTTTTCCTATCGCGTGGAAAAAGCGAAATTCGGAAAAACAGGCCGGCTTCTTTCAGTTATCGGCCGAATGTGAAGATGCGGCTATCTTACGCGAGCGGTCAGCGTCACATTCTGTGTCTTCGGCGGATAGCAAACCTCATCAGTGCATGCCTGATAGCGTACGGCCGCTTTGACGGTTATCGTCCTGCCGCGATAGTTTGCCGGAACCCGAACGGTGAAAGGAAACCGCACCGTTCCTTCATACACATTGATAAGGTCCGGCGAGAACTGAAACTTTCGATTCTTTCCCCGCGGATATGTTACACCCGTTACGGTTGCTCCCGTTGCGGTAAGCCTAACAGTTGTCGGGATGGCGTATTGGCTTGCCGGTTTATTGGAATTGACGTGAAGATGTGCCGGAATGTTCAGCACGATCGTTCCGCGCGCGGAACCGCCGCGGGCCACAGTGCCGTTGCCGATAGAACCGGAAACGGTCTGTCCTTTCGCCTCCGCAACACCGCCGCCAAATGCCGCAAACAGCACAAAAACCGCCAGAATAAGTGCTTTTTTCATATATCGATAATAGTTAGGGAGAAGAGATTCAGTTGCTTTGATGCCGTTACCTAAGCTCAAAGCTGTCCATCATTTTTTCAACACGCTCAACAAATTCCTCACGCTCATCTTCCAGAATTTCCACCCGAAGCTCGTACAGATCGTTTTCGTCTTCGATAAATTTGTAAAATGAGGCGAACTTGACACTGTTGTCAGCGTGAGTGCCTTCTAACAGCATAGCGGGAAACTGCCCGATATGAAAAGAACGGGTGTTCACGACCTCGACCTCTCCGGCGATCTCGGGTTGTCTGTCGGCTATACTTTTACCCGGAGAAAAATAGATGTTCGCAGCGGCAAGCCGCATTTCCGCGGATTCTTCTGTCCCGAAATCGCGTGTGTATGCCGAGAAGATGGCATCGCCGACAGGTTCGACCGGATTGATGAACCCTTCGGGCTTGGTCAGCCTGAACCGTTCATTTTCGATCACCTCTTCGTCGTATGCTTTGGCGGCGTTCTTTTTGATCTTTGTTGAGGCGTAAACCATCAACGCGACCAGAATAAGCCCCGGTATCAATAGTTCCATGATCTCTCAAAGGTTCAAACGGCCTTTGCCGCAAGCTGTCCGCAGGCGGCGTAAATATCTCTGCCTCTTGGTTTTCGGACGTAAGCGGACACGCCGTTCTGTTCCAAAACTGCCTTGAAACGCTCGACCTGCACGTCATCAGGCGGAGCATATTCAAGCGGCTCGGCGGCGTTATGCGGTATCAGGTTTATCTTTACACGCCGCAGGTTGTATTGCCGCAAAAGTTCTGCCAGTTCGGCTGCCTGCTTCTCAGAATCGTTAACGCCGCCAAGCAGGACATATTCGAACGTAAATCTTTCACCGCGTTTCAGCGTCCGTTCAAATGCCTTTGCCGCATTCAGGAGCGTGTCAAGATTCCAGCGTTTGTTTATCGGCATCAGACGGTCGCGAAGCTCATCCGTCGGCGCCGAAAGCGATATAGCAAGGTTCGGCCTCTTTTCAAGTTTTGTGAATTCCTCGATCTTGGGAACGATGCCCGCCGTCGATACGGTAACGCGTCCGGGAACGATAAACAGCCCGTTCTCGTCGGACATCGTATCAAGAGCCTTTATCAGATTGTCGAAATTCAGGAACGGTTCGCCTGCTCCCATCGCAACGAGATTGGTTCCGTGCGGAGTTTCGCCGCCGACGCCATAAACGTCGTTCAGGACGATAATGATCTGCTCAATTATCTCGCCCGCTGTCAGGCTGCGAAGAATGCCGAGCCGTGCCGTAAGGCAAAAGTCGCATTTCAGCGCACAGCCCGATTGCGAGGAAAAGCAGATCGTGTCGCGGTTCTCCGTCGGGATAAAGACCGTTTCGACCGGATAGCCGTCATGCGTTTTCATCAGAAACCGCCGCGTTCCGTCCGATGACAGATAGCGCGATTCGACAGTGAGCGTTTCGGTCACGGCAATGTCGCGAAGTTTTTCCCGCAACGCTTTTGGCAGATCGGTCAATTCACTGAGGTTTCGGACACGCCTTTGGTGAAGCCCGCGAAATATCTGATCGGCGCGGTAACGCGGCTCGCCGTGTTCGGCAAGCAGTTCCACAAGCTCCGCGCGTGAATGACCGGTAAGATGCGGTTTTTCCGCCATGACAAATATCATAACGCAGTGAACGCCCAATGTGCATCATCGGGAAAACACCGCGTTGGTCTGTTATCATACTCAGAGATATTTTTGAGATGAGAGCGCACCTTTCATTACTAACATCCAGACAATGCCTTTTCGCAGTATTATTTGTTGTCGCCGCTGCGATCTTTGCGGGTTGTAATGCCCCGAATGTAATAACAGATAATGCGAACGTCAACGACACGACACCTGCCGATCTGCCGAACACGGTGGACAGCGTTCACCTTCCGTACGGCAATCCTTCAAATGCCGGTGCGAACGACAAGGACAATTATCTGATCGTCGGCGAAGGCTCGGTGATCTCTTATAACGACGGTCGCGGCACGGCGAACTGGATAGCATGGCGGACAACGCGGAACGATCTGGGCAATTCGATACCGCGGCCGGATTTTCGCCACGATCCGCGTCTTCCGGCTGTCTTTGAACCCGTAGAATATTACGACTATTCCGGCAGCGATTATGACAGAGGCCATCTGGTTCCGAGTGCCGACCGTTTTGCCAACAAAAAGCTGAACAGGGAGACCTTTTATCTGACGAACATAATGCCGCAGACACCCGCGCTGAATCAGAAACCGTGGGAAAAACTCGAATCAGAGATAAGGTCGCTTGTTCGTGCGAGGAACGGTTTTGACGCGTATCAGATAGCGGGCGGTTACGGTTCGCTCCCGACAAAAAAAGGCAGGCTGACCGCTCCGACAAACTGCTGGAAGATCGTCGTTCTGTTGCCTCGCGGTGCAAAGGCCGCAGAGATAAACGAAAGAACGCGGATCATCGCCGTCGATATGCCGAACATAAAGGGAATTGAGGATAGGCCGTGGCGGAGTTTTTCAACAACGGTGCGGGCCATCGAGGAAAAGACGGGATATGATCTTTTCTCTGCGTTGCCGCGTGAACTTCAGGACAGGCTCGAAACACGCATGGAAATAAAAAGTCCATGACGTTTGCCGACTTTCGTCCGCAAGCATACCTTTTCATAAGCCGTTCAGGGAGTTCTATTGTTGCCTTTTTTGTGAATGAGGTGTAAATTCCGACAATAACCTTACTCTGCCCGACCGTGGGACAAACGAAAAATGAAAAATCCGTTTCTTGAGAAGTTCCGTCCGTACATTCCGGCCTCGGTGACAAACTTGCGTGAGCTTACACCTGTGCCGCTGATCGTCGGCGTTCTGCTTGGCGTTATCTTTGGCGCATCGTCGCTTTATCTGGTGCTAAAGGTCGGCCTGACCGTTTCGGCTTCGATACCGGTCGCGGTCATTTCGATAACGCTGTTTCGCATCCTGTCAAAAATGGGAGCGAAAGACGCGACCATACTTGAACACAACATCGTGCAGACAACGGGTTCGGCGGGCGAATCAATAGCGTTCGGCATCGGCGTGACAATGCCCGCGATATTGATATTGGGATTTGACCTTGAAATATGGCGGGTGACGATGGTTGCCGTGCTTGGCGGCCTGCTCGGCATTTTGATGATGATACCGCTGCGGCGGGCGCTGATACGCGACCAGCACGGCATTTTGAAATATCCCGAAGGCACGGCCTGCGCACAGGTTCTCATTGCAGGAGCTTCTGAAGAATCAAAACAGCATTCTGAAATTGCAAAGAAAGGCGATTCAACTGCCGCAAAAGGCGGAATGATAATCGCTTCCGGGTTCGGCATCGGTTTTATATACAGCGCCATAATGAAGGTTTTCAGCGGATGGAAGGAATATCCCGAAAAGATCTTTGGTGAACCGTTTCGCGGCGGCAGCGTCTCGCTTGAGAACAATCCGGCATTGCTTGGCGTCGGCTATATCATCGGGCCAAGGATCGCGGGAATAATGTTCGCGGGCGGTGCGATGGCGTATTGGGTGCTGATACCGATGATCAGATATTTCGGCGAATATCTGACGGAACCGCTTGCTCCCGCAACGACGCTAATAAAAGACATGCCGATCGAGGGAGCAGGCAGCATCCAGAGTGAGTATATTCTCTACATCGGAGCCGGTGCTGTCACGGCCGGCGGCATCATTTCGCTGATACGTTCGCTGCCGACGATCTGGGGCGGACTCAAAGGCGGCATCGCTGATTTTCAGGCAAAACGGGCGAACAACAAGAACGGCGAGGACGGGGCTTTGCCGCGAACCGAACAGGACATCTCGCTGAAATGGGTCGTTATCGGCATACTGGCGCTGATAGTCGTTATTACGCTGATGCCTTCGCTGAAGATGAATCTGCTCGGGGCGATACTCATCATCATTCTCGGATTTCTTTTTGTGACGGTCTCATCGCGGCTGACGGGCGAGATCGGCTCGTCGTCAAATCCCATCTCGGGCATGACCGTTGCCACGCTGCTTTTTACATCATTGGCGTTTCTCCTGCTTGGCTGGACCGCTCCAGACCCGTATTTTGTAACGGCGCTGAGCGTTGGCGGCATCGTCTGCATCGCGGCGTCAAACGGCGGAACGACATCGCAGGATCTGAAAACCGGCTTTTGGGTCGGCGGCACGCCGTGGAAACAACAAACGGCAATTCTTATCGGTGCCTTGTCATCAGCATTGCTGCTTGGGCCGATCCTTATTCAGTTGAACAGTTCCTCGACCGTCTATCAGCCCGTGGCGCCAAATGCGTTTGCGGCGGAGTTTCAGGTTCCGGCAGATGAGCTTGCCAAAAACGGAAGTGAACTGAAGGCGGAAAAGGTCGGCGGCTATTACGCGGAAAAAGACACGACGAACTATCGTGTCTGGCACAACACCGACGCCGGCCGCGGGCCGACGGGCAAATATCTGGTCGGGATGCAGGGCAAACCCGCGTATCTGGTCGATCCGGGCATAAACGGCGTTATTACACAGGTACAGACGGGTGTTGACGCAGACGGTAATCCGGTGACACAGTCGGTTGAAAAATATCGGGCGCCAAAGGCAACGCTGATGAGCTACATCATCCAGGGCATTCTCAGCCAACAGCTGCCGTGGGCCTTGGTCATTCTAGGTGTGATGATCTCAGTAACATTGGAACTTTGCGGCATCTCGTCGCTGGCGTTTGCGGTCGGGCTTTATCTGCCGATCTCGGCGTCTTCGCCGATCTTTTTCGGCGGGCTGGTTCGCTGGGGCGTTGATAAATATCTCAAACGCAAATTCACCGAAAAGAACCTGACCGAAGAGGAATTTATCGCCGAAACGGACAAGAGTTCCGGTGTTCTGCTTGCTTCGGGCTACATCGCCGGCGGTGCGTTGGCCGGGATACTGGTCGCTCTGTCTGCCGTCTATTTTGGCGATATGATGTCGTATTTCAGCAAAATGGCCGAAGCGGGAAATCCGTTTTACAACGGCGACTTTTCAGATATTTTGTCCATGATACCGTTCGCGGCGTTGGCGGTGTTTCTTTATCTGGTTGGCCGTGACAGGTTCTTTTCAGGAGCGGAAAACGAAAAAAATGCCGAAAAAGGATAAACATATGTAAGTAATTGTGAAATTTTGTTTTACCTTTTTGTGAAAGACACGTATAATAACTGCGCGTGTCTTTCCTTTTTTTGCCTTTGGCACGCCCCCGGAAAGGCAAAACTTGCCCCAAATTTTGTGTGGGTCTTATACCGAAGAAAGTTCGGTTTCATCACCCTGAAAGTTACAAATATGTTCCATCTCTCGATGACCGCGACGAGCAAGGTACGGTTTTATGTGATGATCGCCATGACGGCGATCCTGGTCGGCTGTACGTCGCACGCCGAAACAACGGCCGGTGATGTAAACACCGAAAAGAACG
The DNA here is from genome assembly GCA_019639175.1 of Acidobacteriota bacterium. GTDB lineage: Bacteria > Acidobacteriota > Blastocatellia > Pyrinomonadales > Pyrinomonadaceae > OLB17. Next base: position 240,374 of record JAHBSK010000001.1, read on the forward strand.
CTCAGGCTGATGTAAAAAACGCCTCTGCCAACTCAGCCGCAAACACGGGCGGCCCGATGATAGGGATAAAACCGGGTTCTCCTGCGGAAACTGTTCGTGTTTTTTATCAGAAACTTCGCGAGGGAAAGATCCGCGAGGCGATATATCTGACCAATCTTCGCCCGGCGATAGAAGGACTCACCGAGGCCGAATTGAAGGAGTTTTCAGTTGATTTTGAAGCGGTCGCAAAGCGCGTTCCGGCACAGATAACCATTAATGGAGAGGTTATCAGCGGTGATGACGCCACCGTGATAGTCAGATTGCCTTCGGAAGACAATGAGGATGGCGTAGAAGATCAGCAGCTTCATCTGAAAAAGAAAGGCGAACACTGGACGATCATCAGTGCTGATGCCGAGGCCGAAAAGAAGATATTGGCGGAAGGCAAGAACTATTTCCGCAACCTGAAAATAGACACGCATCAGGAAGAGGCAAAGAAAATGCTCGAACGCCTGGCAAAGGCACAGATAGCATTTTCGGCGGAAAATCCCGGCACATTTGGCGAGATAAGGCGTCTGATTGAGCTTGGGTATCTGCCCGCTGACATCACCTCAAGCGAGTCAACAGGCTATAACTACGAACTGCACCTGACGGATGACCGTAAGAATTACTACGCGACGGCCACGCCCGCCGTTTACGGTAAAACGGGGAAGAATTCGTACATTCTGGTGCCGAGTGAGAAAGGGCCGCCGGTGGTAAGCGGCCGTGATAACAAGGGGAAACCTCTGCAAAAGTAACATACGTGTTACAAAAAACTCATTTACATTTGCAGGGAAAATTGTTTAACATTATCTTTTTCAACAGTTAATACGAACTTGATGGTGTTGGACACAAGGGAAGTAAAGCGATGATAAGAGATCTGGTATCAAAACTGACGGGTTTGGTGGCTGAAACGTCTCATTCTGCGCGAAAGAAACACAGCCTTCCTATCAAGATCACATTTGAGCCGCTGCTGACGACCGGAAAGCTGATGTCGCCGACAGAAAAGCTTTTTATCACCGGCGAGACCAGTGACCTCAGCCACACGGGCGTCGGTTTTATCGTTTCGTCTATCCGTGTTCGCGAAAATTATCTGGTTGGCCAGGACAGGCCGCTGACCGCCGAAATTGACCTGCCGGGCGGCAAGGTCAGGATGAAGGTCATCGGGCGGCGTTATGAAAAAGTAGGCATACACCTTTCGACCGAGAGGTTCCTGATCGGTGCCGAGATAGTTGAGATAAGCGACGCCGACCGCGAACGATACGAGTATTTCCTCAAATTCGGCAAACGCAAAAAAGCCACATCACCGAGCCTGGAAATGGGCGGAAACTGAGAAGCTCCAAGCTTACCATCAATGCGGGCGTTGGGTATATCCTGACGCCTTTTCGTTTTATACTTAACAATATATGAGTGACAAGGTAGGAATAGGATTTATCGGAAGCGGGTTTGCCAGAACGGTGCAGATGCCCGCGTTCAGGGAATGTGAAGGAGCGAGGCTGGTCTCGGTTTCGAGCGGACACCTTGAAAATGCCGAGGCGGCCGCGAGGCAATTTGAGATACCGCATTTTTCCGATGATTGGCGGCAAACGATCGAGCACCCTGAGGTCGATCTGGTATGCATAACCACGCCGCCGAATTTGCATCACGAAATGGTGATGTTCGCCGTCGCGGCAGGCAAACACATTCTGGCGGAAAAGCCGATGGCGATGAATCTGGCCGAAGCCGAGGAAATGGCCGCAGCGGCGGCCGCGGGCGGCAAATTGGCGTTGATAGATCATGAACTGCGATTTCAACGCGGCCGACAGAAGGCTCGAGCGATGCTGCATCAGGGCGAGATCGGCATGGTCCGCCACGCAAAATATAATTTTCGGGCACCGCATCGCGGCGATACGAAATTGCCGTGGACATGGTGGTCGGACATCGAAGCAGGCGGCGGAGCATTGGGAGCGATAAATTCTCATGTTATCGATTCCTTCAACTGGTTCCTTGCGGCGGAAATATCATCCGTTTTCTGCCAACTGCAAACCCATGTTAAAGAACGTCCCAACGGCGACAGCTTTCGTCAGGTCACGACGGACGACGAGGCGAATATGCTCCTCCGGTTTGCAGACGGGCCGATAACCAAAAACACAACGGGGCTGGTTTCGGTCTCAATGGTCGAGCAGCCGGAATATCTGAACCGGATCGAGTTTTTCGGGACGCTCGGAGCAATGCGGATAGACCAACGCGGTGAGGTTTTTGTTGCAAAGAACGGGGAAGAATGGCGGCAGGCAGAAGCCGACATCGGCCGCAACCTTGATGGTGCGCCCGATACCGGTTTCGCACGCGGTTTTGTGGAATTTGCTCCGCTGATCGTTGACGCTATCAGAACAGGTTCGTCATTTATCGAACACGCGGCAACATTTGAGGACGGAGTAAAAGTGCAGCGTGTTCTTGATGCCGCACGTGCGTCCGACCGCACGGGAACCGTGGTCACGCTCGGATAAAACGGGGACAGGTTATTTCTCCGGCGTTATGGTTACGTCGTTTTGGGTTGCGGCAAGATGGCGTTCGGCTATCTCCAGCGCGGCGTAAATGTCTCTTGCAAAATTCTCTCTGCCGACGGTGTCAACAAATCCGCTTTTTCGCATTACACGATACACGGAACGCGAAACGGCGGAGAACACGAGCAGATACCCGTTTGACCTGGCTTCGGACGCAAGCTCTTCCAAAATATGTATGCCGCTGGCGTCAATGGTCAGCACGTTTCGCATTCGCAGGATGATCACTTTTGGCCGACGGCCTATCACACGCAGTGATTCCTTGAACTGGCTCACCGAACCAAAAAAGAGCGAGCCGTGTACCTCAAAGACCTCGACACGGTCCGGGACCTCGATCTGTGTCATGTCGCGGGCCTCGACCTCTTCGTCCTCGCCTTTTAGCCTGTTCGTTATCTGGCTGACATGGCTTTCGTCCGAGACCTTGTTCATAAACAGAAAAGCTGCCAGCAAAATGCCTACCTGAATGGCGACGGTCAGTTCGATGAACACGGTCAGAAAAAATGTCACAAGCAGAACCGCAACGTCGCTTTTCGGGCTTTTTAGCAGGTGGACGAACTCGCGCCAGTCGCTCATATTGTAAGCAACGACGATCAGTACCGCCGCCAGAGTTGCCATCGGGATCATCGCCGCCCATTTGCCGATGAACAGCAGCACGAGCAAAAGAAATGCGCAATGAATGATCGAAGCGACGGGCGTTTTGCCGCCGCTTTTGATATTGGTCGCCGTGCGGGCTATGGCTCCTGTTGCCGGAATGCCGCCAAAGATGGCCGATGCGATATTGCCCGCTCCCTGGCCGACAAGTTCCATGTTCGAGCGATGCCGCTTGCCAGTCATGCCGTCCGCGACGACCGCCGAAAGGAGCGATTCCAGCCCCGCGAGTATCGCTATGGTCAGCGCCGGTGAGAACATTTCCTGAAACACCTGCCAGCTTACCGAAGGCAGCGACGGCGTCGGCAGATTTGTCGGCATACCGCCAAATCTGGATTCAATGGTTGCGACCGGTATCTGAAAGATCTGAACAATGAACGTCACGACCAAAATAGCTATCAATTGGCCGGGAACCTTTGTAGTGATCTTTGGCCACAGAACTATGATCAGCAGAGAGGCGATCCCGACCGCCGCGGTGTAAGGATCGGCCGTTGTGATATGTCGCGCGTATTCGATCCATTTTTCGGTGAAATCCGCCGGAACGGTCTCAATGCCAAGACCGAGCAGATCGGAAACCTGTGATGAAAAAATTATCAATGCAATGCCCGACGTAAAGCCCACAATGACCGGATAGGGGACGAATTTGAGTAATGCCCCCATCCGCAAAAATCCCATTACGACCAGCATTACACCGGCGATGAACGTTGCCACCACTAGGCCGTCATAGCCGTATTTTTGCACGACGCCGTAAACAATGACGACGAACGCACCGGTCGGGCCGCTGATCTGCACACGCGAACCGCCAAGTATCGCGATGACAAAACCGGCAACGATAGCAGTATAAAGTCCCTGTTCGGGTTTTACGCCCGAGGCTATCGCCAACGCGATAGCAAGCGGCAGAGCGACAATACCGACCGTCAGCCCGCCCATCAGATCGCCCTGAAAGAGCTTTTTGGTATAGCCCTCGCGAAAAGTGTTTACTATTTCAGGTTCAAGTTTGCGGTGCATTTTGGCGTCAGGCGAGAGTTCGAATAAATCCTGTGAGCATTTTTCGCACTTCGACGGTCTTCTCGCTCATCGAGGTGAAGTTCGCTTCGGGGATTAGCTCCAGGTCATAGGCCATAAGGACATAATATTCGAGCCGTGTTGAAAAGGCTATGGCCGTGTTCATGCAGGCGGCCTTTTCGCGATCGTTCGGTTTGCCGGATGCTTCGGCGATGTAGGCCGCAATATCGACGGCCGTTTTTCGCATTGAGTGCTTGAGGCCGAATGTCTCTTCTCTCGGAAAGTCCGCGGTTATTTTGTAAACGAGAAGAGCAAGCTCATGAGCCTTTTGCCAAACTTTAAGATTTCGGAAATCCTGCATTTGTTAAATGTGCATTCCAGCTTTCAGCTATGAGCTGTCAGCTTTCAGCCAGAAACTGGAGGCTGTCGGCTCAGAGCTGAAAGCCGGTATTTATCCTTCTGAAGAAGATAGTAAAAAGTTGAAGGCATCTTTCCGATCTACGCTTTGTTGTTCACCGGTTTGCATATTCTTTATCGTTACTTTACCTTCTGTGATCTCGTTTTCGCCTAGTACGCAGACCCACGGCACTTTTATCTGGTCGGCGTATTTCATCTGTTTGCCGAGTTTGTCGGCGTCGGGATAAAGCGTGACGCGGAGTCCGTTTTGCCTTAATTCATTTGCCAGCCGCAACGATTCGGCAAGCGTTTCTTCGCTCCAGACCGTGACCATCACATCGGCTGGTGTTGATGCGGCGATCTCCGGCGGGAACATTCCGCGCTCGTCCATAACGACCAAAATGCGTTCCAAACCCAACGAAAATCCGCACGCAGGTATCTGCTCCTTGCCAAACATCCCGATCAAACCGTCATAACGACCACCGCCGCCGATACTGCCTTTGAAATCGCCATCGGTCAAGACGATTTCGAAAATTCCACCGGTATAGTACGACAGACCGCGAGCCAATGTCGGATCGGGTTCGATATAGTCATTCTGAGAATAAGCAATGAGTTTTTGAAAATAAGTTTCTACGGATAAATCACCGCCAGATATTAAATGATGAATAACCTCGTTTCGATTTTCTGAAGTTCTGTCTCTTTCAAAAAACGTTCCAAAAAAATCAGATAGCATTAAGCAACTGTCCTTCGATATCTGCTTCGATTCCAGCTCTTCGATGACGCCAGAAAGGCCAATCTTGTCCATTTTATCAATCGAAACTAACGCTATTTCATGTTTCTCGGGCGACACGCCTAAGTAATTTAGAATGTCGGTCAGTTCCCGTCGATGATTTACTCTAATTTTGAAATCAGTAAAACCCAGCCGCACGAGAACCGTCGTAACCGCTGAAATCAACTCACAATCAACCGCGACGGATTCTGATCCAATCGCGTCAACATCGCATTGATAAAACTCGCGGAATCTTCCTCTTGCCGGACGATCAGCTCGCCAGACGGGCTGTATCTGATAGCGTTTGAAGAATTTGGGCAGATCGTTCCTGTGGTTGGCGACGACGCGGGCGAGCGGAACGGTCAGGTCGTAGCGCAAGGCCAGGTCGGCAAGACCGGAGACAGAAGACAAGAGACCGGAGACATCAGACTCTTGTCTCTCTGCTCCTGTCTCTTGTCTAAGTTTTTCACCGCGTTTCAGTATCTTGAAGATAAGCTGGTTGCCTTCTTCGCCGTATTTGCCCATCAGCGTATCGAGGTTTTCGACGGCGGGCGTTTCGAGCGGTTCAAAGCCGTAGCTTTCGTAAACTTCCCTGATGATATTGATGACGTAGTTGCGTTTGCGTACGTCCGCTGGCAGAAAATCGCGCATTCCGCGCGCCGGGTTCGTCTTCGACATAAAAGAGATTCTACCGCAGGATCGGCCAAGAAATGAAAGGAAGACAGCTTATAACCAACTATTGTCGATCATAAGCTGTCAATAACAGGTGCGGCCATCAGATCCTATTTACTGAACCACGAATAGCCGACATAAACGACATTTGCGTTGTAGCCCGGATTTATCTCGCCTATGTTCATATTCGATATATGAAAATAGCGGTACCCAAAGCTGATGACCTGTTTTTTATTGACGCTGTACATCACGCCTCCGCCAAAATCGCCGGCGAAATTATACGTCGGGCTTTGCGGGATCGGGATCGGTTTTGATGAAAAAACAAATCCGGCGCCGACGCGGGCATAGGGTTTAAGTCGTTTCTCAGGGCGGAAAATAAATCTGAAACCTGCCGGCATCACGCCCCACGCATAGGTGTTTTCGCGGACTGTCGGTGCGATTTCGGGCGTTTGCTCTTCAGAGATAAATGCGGGGTTGGTGACCTCGTTCTTTATTGCAAGGGCGAACGGGATCGCCTCAAAAAGGTATTCATACGTTATCGGGCCTTTTGTGCCAATGACCCTTCCGGCGTGGATGCTTACGCTGCCAAACTTTCTTCCTTCGGTAGCGTATTCCTTTTCTCCGCTGAAAAATGTAGGCTGAAGCGGTGCAAAGCCCGCCTCAATGCCAAGTTCCCAGGCGCCGCGTCGGAGCTTCCAATTAACGGGCGGCTCGTCCGGCAAATCGCGGGTCCGGTCTGTTTCATTAGCTGTCTCTATTGATGTAAAGGGCTGGTCGTTATTTTGTCCCAAAACATTCAAGGAGAAACACAAAAAAGCGATGCCAAGCGTCAACCTGGCCAGTGTTAAATAATGCAAAATCAATGATCTCCCAATCGAATGAACGGTGTTTGTCCAATTTTCAACCTCGCAGGAAAACAGCGCATTTCCACAGAAAGGAGTCAGCGATATTTTTCGAGGAGGTTTAGATAGTTTTGCCAAAAGAGGGGCAGGTCGTCAAGTTCTTCCGGTGTCAGCGGCCGTTTGATCCGCGCGGGCGACCCCATTACAAGCGAACCGGGCGGCACTTGCGTTCCAGGCGTGAGAAGCGAGCCGGCGGCGACCAATGAACGGGCGCCGACGCGAACGCCGTCCAGCAATATCGACCCGGTGCCGATCAGACATCCCGTTTCCACATAGCAGCCATGCAGCGTTACACGATGGCCGACAGTTACCTCGTCTTCGACGATCGTCGAATGCGTCCCCGAACTGACGTGAATGACCGATGCGTCCTGTATATTCGTCCTTGCCCCGATGCGGATGTAATTTACATCACCGCGTACGACACAGCCGTACCAGATGCTCGATCCGGCGCCGACCTCGACATCGCCGATAACGTCGGCGCTTTCGGCGATGAATGCCGTCTCGTCGATCTTTGGATAAATACCGTCAAATGCTTTGATCATTTTCCAATGGTAACAAAAGCCGCCGGTCACGACCGCAAAAGCTTCTTTTTCACCGCCGAGGTTATTTGCGTGACCTCGGTTATTTTGAACAGCTTTGCCATAACGATGAACGTGATGCCGCCGAGGCCTATCGGTACGAATGCTTCCAGCAAACGGATCATCAGTGTTTTGGATGCAAACTGGGATGTCAGATAAAGATAACTGAAATAACAAACCGCCGACATAACGGCCGAGGCTGCAACGATCTTTGCCACGGCTGTCAGCACGTCGCGCCCGTTCATACCGTTTATACGTTTTCGCATCAGATAGGCAAGGGCGAGAAAGTTGAACAAAGCGACGATGGACGTTGCCAGAGCGACACCGACATGTCCGAAACCGTTCGGGCGTTCCGGCGAAACGCCGATGGTCGAAAAAAGCATCATAAACCCGAAACTTGCCGGAATATGAACGGCGATGGATGCGAGGCTCACATACATCGGCGTTTTTGCATCATCAAGCGCGTAAAATGATGGTGACAACACCTTTATCGCGGCATATCCGGCCAGCCCGACCGAGTACGCCGCCAATGCCCAGCCGGTCATGTCAGTATCAAGGGCCGTAAACCGGCCGCGTTCGTATATCAGCGAAATTATCGGATCGGCAAGAACGACCAATCCGCAAGCGGACGGGATCGCCAGCAGAAAAACCAGCCGAAGCGCTCCTGAAAGCGTGCTGCGAAATTTGTCTATGTTGTTCTCAGAGACCAGACGCGAAAGCGTCGGTATCGCGGCCGTGCCGACCGCAACGCCGAACACGCCTATCGGGAACTGCATCAGGCGAAACGAATAGCTGAGCCATGAAAGGCCGCCCTCGATGCCCGACGCCACTATCGTATCAACCAGCACCTTTATCTGAACAGCCGATGTGCCGATGATCGCCGGAGCCATCAGCAGGGCCACGCGGCGAACTCCCGGATCGCGAAAACTGATGCGCGGCGTGAACCGAAACCCGACCTTCAGAAGCGACGGAACCTGTATCAAAAACTGAGCGGCCCCGCCGATAAGCGTGCCGATGGACATACCGATTATCGCCCATTGTGCGGCGTCGCTCGGAACGGCAAATTTATCATACGAAGGCTCCCACGCGCCGCCGCTGAGCCAATATGCAAAGATCAGCCCAAAGGTTATCGAGGCGATGTTGAATGCGGTCGATGCGGACGCCGGTATGCCGAATCTGCCCTTTGTGTTCAAAACGCCCATAGCCAATGCGGCAAGAGCCACAAGCAGAATGAACGGGAACATTATCTGCATCAGCAAGGTCGCCAACGCAGCTTTTTCTTCCGGGTAGAAATGGTTCGGATCGCCGAGATAATTATAGGTTAAGGCCTTTACAAGCAGCGGCGATAACAGAATGCCGAGCAGCGTGATAACGCTGAGCACAACGGCGAGGCCGTTGAAAACAAGGCTGGCAAGCCGCCACGCCTCAGCCTCATTCTTTTTTATCTGATAATCGGTAAAGACCTTTACAAAGGCCGCTGAAAGAGCACCTTCGGCAAACAGGTCGCGCAACAGGTTCGGAATGCGAAAGCCTACCAGAAAAACGTCGTACAGAAAACCTGCTCCGAAAAAATTGGCGAATATCGTTTCACGAACCAGTCCAAGCACCCTTGAGAACATCACCGCAATGGAAACGATCCCGGCCGAACGGGCGACACTTTTTGGTTTTTCAGCGACAGGCTGTTCGATGTTTTCAGGTGAGGCGGGATCGCCAAGCTGTTCCGGCGTTTCTCCTTCTGGCGGTACTTTCTCTATTTCGGTCATTGAGATAGGCGAATGCAAAAGATCTGCTCTATCTTACGGCATCAGAGACGGGAAATAAAAATGAGGAAGCCTTATTGAAACAGCTTCCTCAAAGTTCGATCTTTTTTATGCGGGGTCAACTGATAACCCTTGGGCGTCCGTCAGGATAGGAAATTCTGGTTTTTGCCAGACGGGAAACGTGAGACACAGGAGCGTAACGGATCTGTGCCGCGCCGCCAAACTGGCCTTGTATCAGGGAAATATAGTTGTTCTGGAAACTCCTGAACCGCGCCACGCTTCCGCGCTGGTTGAATATGACAAAAAGGAACGTTCCCTGCCGTGTGTGGACCTCACCGGCAAGGGCGCTGACGCCATTGTCGGTGTTGTTCAGCGTGCCGGTCTTGCCGATGACGCTTCCGCGTGAAAAATCCGTAGCGAAACGGCCTTCCAGCGTGCCTTCATCCATACCGGCAACGGGCATGATGTCCGCAAAGGTCATGTTCCAGCCCGAAAGCTCAGACCTCAAGACCCGCAAAAGCTTCATCATCGCCGAGGCGGAAACCCTGTTGATGCCAAGCCCGCTTGCCGTTTGCAGCGAGAACTCGGCAGGTGTCACCTTTGCTGCCTGTTGAGCTATTCGGGCAACAGCATAAGGGCCGCCGACGGTATCGCCAAGCCTTTCGGACAGAAAATTGTTGGAGTAGCTCATCATCACCTTAACGATCTCCCGCATCGGGGCTGATTCGTGCGAGAACAGGAGGCGAAGGCTGCTCGGCATCGGCTGTACGTAAACGCTGCCGGTGAAAACGACACCCGGCGTTTCATTCAGTTGATTGAACTGGCCGGAATTTATCCTGTATGCTCCCCATGCCCGCGAGGCCGCCGCAGAACGCTTTGCCGCGTCCATTGTCGCAAACAGCGTCTGGCTGGAACGCGACACGGAGGGAGAATAGTTCATGATGAAATTGTCAGCTACGACAAGGTCGCCCTTAATGACGCGGATGCCCATTCGGTTCAGTTCGTTGGCAAGGCGGGCGGCGTCCTCAAATGAAAACACAGGGTCACTGCCGGATATATATAGATTGCCGTGTATGGTCGCGGTTTCCTGCTCATAGCTTCCGTCCGTCCATACATTGGTCGAAAATCTGTGGTTGGGGCCGAATGTTTTCAGGACAGCATAGCTGGTCGCGATCTTTACGTTCGACGCCGGATTGAGCGGTATGTTCGATCCGCTTTCGACAACGACATTTCCTTCGAGCGATTCGACCAGAATTCCCGAATAACCGGGGATCGAGGTCTCTGTGAGAAGCGGGATCGAGGTCCTTATCGGGTTGGCCGATGTTACCGCCGGGTTGACAATATCAACAGCGGTCGAACTGGCCGTTCTGCGGACCAGCGGCGTCGGCGATACCGCTGGATACGGATCTTCCCGATACACCTTTATTTCCTGAAGAAGCGGCTGAGGAGCGTTGCTCTGTTGAGCAAACACGGCGTCAGAGCCGACGATCAGGAAAGCGATGCCCAGCCAAAAGGCTTTTGTAAAACTAAAACTTTTCATCAACGATGTTCGTTAGGGTGAGTGGATCGGGCGGGGCTGTATCCCACGTTCCGTATCTAACTATACCACATTTACCACCCTGCAATTCAACCCCTAAGGTAAACAATCGGCCAAACGATGCGGCCGCTCTACGAATATACGATGAAGATCACAAGTTTTGCGATGCTTGGAATAATTTGCATTGCTTATGGCCTTAACGCATATTCCTTATACTTACTGCAATAACGCTCGTGCGAGCCGCACGGTTCAGAAAATTTATTGACACAATTTTGACACAGACGTAAAATCAACAGTTACCCAGGCTGTGAAAAAAGAAAAAGTTCCTTTGACCTTTGAAAATATCAGGGCGGTTCACGCAGAGCGGCATGATGAGATAAAAGAGCGTCTTGCCGAATTTCGCTCAGTATGGCTGGGCGGATCGGATCTCCGGTTGTGGGAAGAGATGGTGTTCTGCTTCTTTACCGGAGGCTGTTCGGCACGAATGGGCATCAGGTCGATCGAGGCCGTCCGGCATCTGCTCGCTGACGGTTCGCAAAAAGACCTGGCGGCGGCGCTGACCGGCGTTCACCGCTATCCCAATGCCCGTTCCCGCTATATTGTCGCGTCACGCGATCATCTGACGGAACATTGCGGACTTCGGCTTCGCGAAAAGCTGTCGTCGTTTGCGGACGATATGGAACGCAGAGACTGGCTGGTCAAAGACAAGGGGATCAAAGGCCTCGGCTATAAAGAAGCAAGCCATTACTTGCGAAACATCGGTTTTTCAGGATACGCCATCCTGGATAAACACGTTCTGAACTGTCTTGCGGAACTCGGGCTTATAGATGACCCGTCGCCTCCAACCCGACGTGACAGATACATTGCCACGGAAACCGCCCTGAGGGATCTGTCATCCGACCTGAACATAGACATGGACGAAATGGACCTTGTTCTCTGGTCCATGAAGACAGGCGAGATACTCAAATAGACAGCCGGCCTAAAAAGAACGAACGGAGGAGTTTGGAAATGAAAGAAGTTTATTCGCTTCGGCGGCTTATCTCTGGCCGGTTCCGTTTAGCAGTACCGGTCTTATGCCTCCTTGTCATACTCTCGCCCGCGGCCTTTGCGTTTGAGGCAGACATCTATCAGATCCTGCCCGACGATACCAAAAAGATCGTCAAGCAGGCGGACAAATTGCTCCGGCAGGGAAAATTGGCCGAGGCGGAATCATTCCTGAAGCGCGCGGTCGAAGCTCATCCGGACGATTCGGCCATACGTTTGCGGGTCGCCTATCTTCATCTGAAGCAGCGGCGGATCGCTGACGCATACAACATCAGTTTGGCAATTGCTCAGGCCGAAGAAAAGAACTCGTATGCCTATGCAATTCTCGGATCGGCCCTTTTGAGTGCCGGCCGGTTCCCTCAGGCAAGGCAGGTACTCGTAACAGCAATTCACCTGAACAGAAGGGAATCTTTTGCATGGGCGTCGCTCGGCCTTTTGGAATTTTACGAGAACAACATCGACGAAGGCATTCTGAATCTTCGCGAGGCTGTTTATCTCGAGCCAAATCATCCTGATCATGTATTTTCGCTTGCACAGGCGCTTGCCCGCTCTGAACAGTACAGGGAAGCGGCACGCGGATACGTAAAATACCTCGCCATATCGCGCGGGCTGGACGATGACCGTCGCGCCCGCATCAAGGGCCTGATCGCTTTTATGGAATATCTGGGCGGAAAGCACGAGCTTTACGCCATCGGCGGAGCAGAGCAGACAAAGATCCCGATCCGCATTGTCGGCAACAGGCCGGTGCTTGAGGTACGCGTGAACGGCCGCAGCCGGCCTCTCAACTTTGTGCTCGATTCGGGTTCCGGAGCCACGGTCATATCAAAAGAGACAGCCGAGCTTTTGGGAATGAGATCCGTTGCCCGCGGCGGACACGCAAAGGGTTTTGGCGGCGACGGCCGGTTCGAGATCGTTTACGGATTTGCCAACAGCATGGAAATAGGCGAGGTAAAGATAAGGAACGTGCCTGTTTATATCCGCCATTTTCACGGCCAGGCGAATAAAGTTGACGGTTACATCGGCCTTTCGCTGGTATCAAAATTTCTTACCACGATCGATTACGGCGAGAGCACGTTCGGCCTGATGCGAAAGGACACAGCGGCCGCCGAAGCCATTCGCAGCAGCGGAACCGCGATCCCGCTGAGGCTGACCTCGAGCGGATTTTTGAGCGGCGAGGTCCGTGTCGAGGGCGTTGAAGACCCGCTTAATTTTATCGTTGACACAGGCTCAAGCGTTTCCGTGATCTCGGACGACCTGGCCAGGCTTGATCCGGTAAGTTCCTTTGCGGGCGATGCAAAGATGCGTGTCATCGGGGCGGCGGGAATAGAGGAAAACGTCCCGTCATACATACTGCCAAAGATCAGCTTTGGGCCTTTGAGCCGGAACGACATCTCGGCTATTTCGCTTGATCTTGATACCATCAATACAACGACGGGGTTTGAACAGGCAGGCATTCTCGGGGGCAACTTTCTGCGAAATTACAGGATGACATTTGATTTCAAGAACTCGCTGGTCATATTTGTCCCCATAGACGCCGAACCCTGACAGCGCAGGTCCGCCAAAAGGCATGAAGATAAGCATCTACCTTGAAACATCGGTCATCGGGTCATATCTGGACAACGATGACCCGCTTCGGCGTGACCTGACCATCAGATGGTTCGAGCATGAGCTGAAGGAATACGACGTCTGGACATCCATCCTCGTTCAGCGCGAACTGGAGCGGATAGCAGAGCCTTATCGCAGAAGTTATCTGAACCTGATAAAACCGCTGCGGCGGCTGGAACTGACCGATGAGGCGGCTATTCTTGCCGACGGCTACATATCGCGGGGCATCTTTCAGCGAAAATTCATGGGCGACGCTCTTCATGTCGCCCTTGCCGCTTTTCACAAGATAGATTATCTGGTGACATGGAATTTCGGCCACATTGCCAACGTCCGGAAACAGGCCCGTCTGCGGATATTCAACACAACAGCCGGGTTTTTCTCACCGACCATCGTGACACCGGAATTCCTGATCCACAGCCTTTAGAACACGCCGGGGCAAAATTATTTGCTCCAAATGATAGAAAATATCGTTAAACTCCGCATTTCTTTTCAGAGTTTACGTCTATTTTTTTAGGCTGGGGCATCAAGCCTAGCGGAGCGGCCTGTTTTTTAAGATGGATGAAATTAAGGATAAAGATGAGAAAGCAACAATATACATTCGCATTGTTATTCGCATTTTTGGCGATACCGGCTTTTTGTCAAAACCGTTCGGGCGACCTCAAGTTTCCGGCACAGTTGGATATCTCAAAGGATATTCCGCTGCATTTCAAGAGATTTTATGACCAGCCCGGACATTTTGACTTTCTTACGGACAAGTTTTATCCGATCGGTTGGTCAAAGGATGGGAAGTTCGCCTACTTTGAAGAACAGGCGGACGAGGCCTGCGGATGTTATTTCGGCGCCTTTATCATTCAGGATCTTAAGACCGACAAGATATTGTGGGAACACAGGCATATTGGAGATGAGATCGGGGCCGAAAGGGATGAAGCGGTTGTCATAGGCGAGGAGCGAAAACAGCTTTGGGCTTCGAAGAATGCCGAGTTCAAGAGCAAGCTGAAACAATACGGCATTCAGCCTGCCGAGTCATTTTCGCGGCAGACGGGGCCGATAAAGACGGAAGCGGATGAGATCATACTATCGATTGACCTTACGCGCACGGATGCTGACCCGTTGATCGGTTTTCCATACAATTTGGTGCGGATCGTAGGCAAGGCCGTATCGGCAAAGAAAGGCGAAAAAGTGATATTTGAAGAGAAGCTGAAAGGCAATGACACTCTTTATGGAATAAACGGAGTAATAGATGCACAAATATTCGGCCATCTGCTCAGCCCGTTTGAATCGAGAGCGGCTGTGATATTGGTCGAGGTCGTCAGGGGTTACGAAGGGCCGCCGCATACGATCAGGACGAGCGTCAGAGGCGTGAGCCTTACATCTGGATTTAAGAAATAACCATCAGAAAAAAAGTTTTGAAAAGAGTTATGAGGATCATCATAAGTTTTATTTTGAGCTTGTCCTTAGCCGTGGCCGTAATTGGACAGCAAGGTGTTGTGCCGTTCGTCTCACACGGTGTTGTGGTTGGCGGCGTGGAAAATGGAAAATGGCTTTCGGCAAAGGAGACGGTATCTTTGATCGACAGCAAAATAGAGATGTTCCTCATTGGCCCGGCCGGCTTAAAAAAAGAGGTTCTTATTGGCACCAAAGGCGATATGTCAGAGGTGTGCGAAGAGACAAGGTTTGTCGATTTTGACGGAGGCGTCTATCCCGTCGCAGTAGGCTCCAATATCAGTTGGGACCCTTTTCCCCGACGATCCAGGCCGATATCCGTTTCAAATAAGGACTATCAAAAGGCAGTTTCGGATGTTCTAAAGGCGAAAGGCGTCGCTTCGCCGAAAGTAAAGATCACTCAGATATTTCAGGTCGATCTGGAAGGTGACGGCACGGATGAGGTGCTGATCACAGCAAACTACTACAAAGGTGGAGAAATGGAAGTGCCGGTGCCGGGCGACTACGCATTCACACTTCTTAGAAAGATCGTTGACGGCAAACCGCAAAACGTAATACTGAACGGCGAGTTTTTTACCGAACCGGATGACTATCCGCCGCCCAATACGCGCGAAATTGTCTTTGTCGCTGACCTGAATGGCGACGGCAAGATGGAGGTCTGGCTCAACGTACATTATTACGAAGGCCACTGGAACGAGATAATCGAGGTGAACGAAACAAACACCGTCGTGGCCGTAACGATGGAATGCGGACTTTAAAAAGTAAAAGGCCTCTGTCAGATGTCGGATACTGACAGGGGCCTTTAATGATCTACGAGGATCATTCTTTCTGCTTATGAAGAATGGTCATAAACAACCAGCCATCCTTCCTTGAACTTGCGGAAAATGATCGTGAACTTTCCTTTGGGCATATCTTTTTCGCGCTTCAGAGACCAGCTTCCCAAAACATACGCCGCATTTTTGGAAACCACCGTGATCTCAAGGTCGGCAAAAGAAAGCATGCCCATTTGCTCCTTGGACGGATAACTCTTTTTGTACCTTTCCAATGCAGCCTGCCATCCGCGGGTCACGGTGTCACCTGAGACGAATATCAGCTCGTCAGAACGCAGGTAACCTATCATAAAGCCTTCCAGGTCGCCGCGATTCCAGGCATCTGTTTGCCGGGTCATCACCTCGATGATATCTGTCTTGATCCGGTCGATCTCTTTTGTACTTTGAGCCGATGCAAAGGCCGTGGACATCAAAAAGAAAAAAAGGATCAGAACTACCGTTTTAACTGAACCCATATCAGTTCCCATCCGCCGCATCTTCTTTTTGCTTGTCGGTCAGCTCTATGTTCATGGCTTCGAGCGTTATGCGGTTCAGGGTGCCGGTTACTTTTATGTTATTTGCTTCCTGAAATTTTTTCAGGCCGTTGCGGGTGTCGGCATTGAGCCGGCCTGTCTCGCCGCCGTTATACAATCCCTGGGACTTCAACAAGCGTTGGGCGGAGCGGACCTGATCCGCAGTTGCGCGGAAAATTGGCGAACGTTTTGTGGCGGTGCTTGATTTAGCAGGAGTTTTTTCTTTTGAATCCTTTTGCGTATCAGCCGAGGCGTAGGAATTTGGCGAAGCCGGTATCTTCTTTTGCGATTCGGTCAGTTCTATATCTAGCTTTTCCAACGTGGCGCGGTTCAGCGTTCCTGTTCGGGTGAGGCCGTTCTCGCTCTGAAATTTTCTGATGGCTGCCCTTGTTTCATTGTTGAGCTGGCCCGTGACCTCGCCGGTGTATGTTCCGTCGCCGCGAAATTTTTCCTGAACTTCGCTTATCTGTGCCTTAGTGGGACGAAAGATCACACGCTTTGTCTGTGCGGAAGAGTCTCTGGCCGTGGACGTTTGGGCCTCGACCGGAATGTAGAGCAGAAAAAGAGCAAAAACCAGAACAAAAAATTTCTTCATCGGAAAACCTCCATTTTTTATGGTTATGCGGCGGTCGAACGGAACGGACAAATACACAAAGCCTGCCCGAACAGCCGCGAATTACCAGATCTGTTTTATTTGATGCGGGAATTATCCTTTCAAAACACCGTTCTTGTCAACCGTTCGCCGCCGAACGCTATTTCGCTTGCTGAATGAACGTTCATTCAGTTATAATTCTCGGCAAAACACGTGTTCTTACATCATTGTGTCTTGAAAAGGAAAATATGAATATTCAGAAAGCCGCCGTGCTTGGCGCGGGAACAATGGGCGCGGGCATTGCCGCACACCTCTCAAACGCGGGCATCCCCGTTCTTTTGTTGGATATAGCCCCGAGCGAATTGACCGCCGATGAGGAAAAAAAGGGCTTGACGCTCGATTCGCCTTCGGTGCGGAACCGCATCGTCACATCGCTTTTTGAGGCGGCCAAAAAGCTCAAACCCGCTCCGTTCATGCTTGGCGATAATGCAAAACTCATCACGACCGGAAATTTTACCGACGATATGGAAAAGCTCGGCGAATGCGATCTGGTGATCGAAGCGGTCGTCGAAAACCTTGAGATCAAGCACAAGGTCTATGCCGAGGTTGAAAAATACCGCAAGCCCGGAGCCGTTATTGCCTCCAATACCAGCGGCATTCCCATCAGATCCATCGCCGAGCCGTTTTCCGATGATTTCAAAAAGCATTTCGTCGGTGTTCATTTCTTCAATCCGCCGCGGTACATGAAGCTGGTCGAGGTGATAATGACCGAATGGACGGGCGGCGTGATGGCATGTAAATTGAGCGGCTTTTTGGATCAGCGGCTTGGCAAGGGCGTCGTTCCGGCAAAGGACAGACCGAATTTTATCGCAAACCGCATTGGCACTTTCGGGATGATGGCGACGGTTCACGAAATGCTTGCGATGGGCTTTACGCCGACCGAGGTCGATCAGATGACGGGCAAGGCCATCGGCCACGCATCGTCGGCGACCTTTCGCACGTCCGATCTTGTCGGGCTTGATGTTCTGGCACACGTCAACACAAATCTTTATCCGGCAATACCTGATGACGAGGATCGCGATGTTTTCAAGATACCGGATCTGATCGGGCAAATGCTGGAAAAGAAGCTGCTCGGCGACAAGACAAAGGGCGGTTTCTACAAAAAGACAAAGAACGCCGAAGGCAAGACCGAGATACTGGAGCTTGACCTCGAAACCTTTGAATACAAGCCTCAGCAGAAAACGAAATTCCCGTCGCTCGACGCGGCTAAGGCCATTGAGGATCTGCCGACACGGATAAACAAACTGGTTTGGGGCGATGACCGCGTTGGCGAATTTTTATGGAAAACGATGTCGCGGACGTTCATCTATTCGGCAAATCGTATTCCTGAGATCGCCGACACGATCAACGAGATAGACGACGCGATCAAGTGGGGATTTGGCTGGGAGATCGGCGTTTTTGAAAGCTGGGATGCTGTGGGCGTCGCAAAGTCTGTCGAACGAATTAGGGCAGAAGGCAAAGCTGTGCCGGCAAGTGTCGAAAAGATGCTTGCGGCAGGAGCAGAGACATTTTATAAGAGCGAAAACGGCGAGCATTATTTCTATGATCTCGTTGCGGGCGAATACAAACCCGTGCCGCAGCGGCCAGGAGTTCTGATTCTGAAAGATGTAAAAGAACGCACCGGTGTTATCAAGAGCAATCCCGGAGCTTCGCTGATAGACATAGGCGACGGCGTGGCGTGTCTGGAGTTTCATTCAAAGATGAACTCCATCGGCAGCGACACCGTCGCGATGATGAATTTTGCCATCGACGAGGTTGAAAAGAATTTCAAAGGCCTCGTTGTGGGCAATCAGGGCGGCAATTTTTCCGCCGGAGCGAACATAATGATGCTTCTGCTGGCCGCTCAGGAAGAAGAGTGGGAAGACATTCATCTGATGGTTCGTGCCCTGCAAAATGCCATCATGCGTCTGCGGTATTCCGCAAAGCCCGTGGTCGTTGCTCCGTATGGATATGCGTTTGGCGGAGGATGCGAGATAACGCTTCACGGCGACCGTGTCCGGGCAGCGGCTGAAACCTATATCGGCCTTGTTGAGGTCGGTATCGGCGTCATTCCCGCTGGCGGCGGCACAAAGGAAATGACCCTGCGGGCGATGGATGAAGCACTGAATACGCCCGATGCCGATCCGCTTCTTTTCCTAAAGAAAACATTTGAACTGATCGGCATGGGCAAGGTCGCGACTTCCGCACAGGAAGCAAAAGCGTGGGGCTTTTTACGCGACGTTGATTCCATTTCAATGAACGGCGACCGGCTTATCGCTGACGCAAAGCAGGTTGTGATCGATATGGACGCCGAAGGTTACGTCCGGCCCGTTCCGCGTGAGGACATTTACGTTATGGGCGAGGCCGGACAGGCTGCTATGAAGATCGCCCTGCACATGATGAAACAGGGCGGATATGTTTCGGATCATGACGTTCTGATCGGCAAAAAACTGGCGAACATCATCACCGGCGGCAATATGAATCATCCGGCTATGGTAAGCGAGCAATATCTGCTCGACCTCGAACGCGAGGCTTTTGTCTCGCTTTGTGGTGAGCGGAAAACGCAGGAACGCATCGCCGCAATGCTGAAAACCGGCAAGCCGTTAAGGAACTAAACCGGCAGATTTAAAAAATATGGACAATCGGATCATCCAAGTAGAACTGGATGTTGATTCAATTACAGAGGATATCGTTCAAAGATTTGGCGAATTGACCTCGGAACAGATCAACTGGAAACCAGCGGCAGAAAGCTGGAGCGTTGGGCAATGCCTGGACCACCTTATTAAAACTAACGAGATATACTCGGTTGATATTAACGGTGCTGCCAAGGGAACACGCGGCTTCAGCCTTTTAGAAAAAATTTCTCCGTTAAGCGGTTTCTTCGGAAAGCTGCTGATAAAGGCGATGGACAATGATGAAAAGAAGGTAAAGACCTCAGACCGCTTTGTACCGCCCAGCAGTATAGATGCAAATGTGGTCGAGCTTTTTGCAAATAGCCAGGAAAAATTAAAAGAGACGGTGAGGTCAACCGCAGAACTTGATTGGCAAAAGACCATTCTTACCTCATCATTCATGAAGATCGTCACTTATTCTCTGGCTGATGCTTTTACCATTATTACCAAACATCAGCGGCGGCACATGCGACAGGCTGAGCGTGTGATGAAACTCGAACAATTTCCCGGCAGAGGCTAAGAGGTCATGGCGGAAGATCTATCATCTAAAAGTTTTCGCTGGATGTTCAATCTTTTCCCCGCCTATCGCGGCACGGGCGGCAGGGTAACGTATATTGCGGACGACTGGCACGAGGTCAGAATAAAACTGCCGCTGAACTGGCGGACGCGAAATTACGTCGGGACCATTTACGGCGGCAGCATCTATGCAAGCATTGACCCGATCTATATGCTGATGCTGATGAAGATACTCGGGCCTGATTACATTGTTTGGGACAAGGCGGCGAAGGTCAGGTTCCGCAAGCCCGGACGCGAAACGCTTTACGCCGAGTTTCTTTTGTCCGATGATGAGATAGCGGAAATAAAACGCCTTGCGGAAAATGAGCGTTCTATAGACCGGATCTATGATTTGGAACTAAGGGATAAAAATGGCGTTGTACACGCACAGATCGAAAAGACGCTCTACATAGCCAGGAAAAGAGATAAATGAGCAGTTTTACAAATCAGGCATTCATATTCGATATGGACGGAACGCTGGTGGACAATATGCATGTTCACACCGCGGCATGGCGGCAGTTGATCGAAGAGAATGGCCTGGAATTTAATGAACGGCAGTTTCTCGTGGAAACGGCAGGCCAAACGAACCGAGAGATAATCCCGACGGTTTTCGGGCGGCTTTCTGATGAGGATATTACTCGTCTTGCGGTGCGAAAAGAAACGCTTTACCGCGAGGCGTTTTTGCCGATACGGCAGCCCATTGCCGGACTTATTGAATTTCTGGAGCGTTCACGTGATCTGGGCATAAAAATGGCGGTGGCGACGGCCGCGTCAAACCCGAACATGGAGTTCATTTTGGACGGCCTCGACCTGCGGAAATATTTTGCCGCGATAACGACGGCGACCGATGTTACGGTCGGCAAGCCAGATCCGGCAATGTTTCTTGTTTCAGCGCAAAAAATGGGTGTTGCAGCAGGGAACTGCATTGTTTTTGAGGACGCTCTGGGCGGATTTGAAGCGGCCCGGCGCGCCGGGATGAAAGCAATAGGGATAACGACAGTCAATTCGGCTGAGGAAGTATTAAAGGCCGAGGCGGTGGTTGAGGCCCATCAGGATTTTACGGGAATTGTCCCCGAAGATCTGATAGAGCGATATACAACTGCGGCGGCGGCCTGACGGGAGTGAAACATGGCTATAAAGCTGACAGTTTTAGTGATCTTTGCGATGTTCTTTATGGATCCGTGTGCGCACAGGCCGCGTCGTGTTGAGCTGAAGGACGTGCCTGAAGATTGCAAGATAGAGAACAGACGATTTTATGTCAGGCTAAGCGGAAAGCTGCACAATACCGGTGAGGTAATGTGCGGCGATGCTCCGGGCGGAAGAAAATGCGATATTTGGCTGGCAGACCGGAACGGTGAAAACCAGGTAAAGGCCTCTGTCAGGATGGTCGTCAGAAAAGATGACGTGACGAGATGGGCAAGTGTCATCATCGTACCGCAGGCTCCTGCCGATGTTGCCGCACCTTTCAGTGTAAAGTTTGAAGACATACTGATCTATGATCGGGTTGGAAACCTTAAAGATCATACTAAGGAAACGATAGACCTTTCCGGAGCTTTGGTGGTGGATAGTGGGACGCAGGTCTGTTCGCTTCGGGTGATGTATATCGAGAGCGATACGGCGGACAATTAGCCGCCGGAACGGAGTTGCAAAAATGAAAGGCCGGCCGTTCGATCTTTTTGAAAAGCTGTACGCGGACATTGACGGCCGCCGCGCTCGAACCCCCATTGTCGAAGTTCCGACAGATGCCGACATCAGGCTTTTCGTTAAACGCGAAGACCTTATACATAAAGAGATCTCCGGCAACAAATACTGGAAACTGTTCTTTAACATCAAAGAGTTTTTAACAGCGGATATGACTGAGCCGATGCTGATAACTTTTGGCGGGGCATATTCCAATCACATTGCCGCCGTGGCGGCGTTGGGCCGTGAGATAGGTGCAAAAACCGTCGGTGTGATACGCGGCGACGAACTCCGCGACAAATGGCAGGCGAATCCGACGCTTGCAAAGGCAGCGGAGAATGGAATGGCGTTCAGGTTTGTCGCACGCGATGAATACAGGGACAAGGAAAAACTTGCGGCGGAATTGAGGGAAGAATTTCCTGACGCTCTCATTTTTCCCGAAGGCGGGACGAACGATCAGGCCGTCAGAGGCGTTCAGTTCATGCTGGATGAACGGACAAAAGATTTTGACTATATGTGTTGTCCGGTCGGAACGGGCGGAACCGTTGCCGGAATCGCAAAATTTGCCGAAGCCGGGCAAAAAGTTGTTGGATTTAAGGTCGTCCGTGACGGCTCGCTTGCGGAAACTGTTTTCAGGCTGAGCGGAAAGGACGACACTGAGCTTATTGATGCATCGTTTGGCGGTTATGGCAAATTTGACGAGGAACATCTGGATGCCGTTGAACGGATGAGTGAGAGATTTGGAATACCGCTTGAACCGATCTACACGGGCAAGATGTTTCGTAAATTGCTTGAGCTGACAGGCGAGGAATATTTTCCGCCGGGATCAAAGGTCCTGGCATTTCACACAGGCGGCTTACAGGGTTTTGTTAAGACAGAAAATAAGGAATAGACGAAGTGTATGAGATGTAGTTGGGCTGCAAATGATCTTGCCATTCACTATCACGACACGGAATGGGGCGTGCCGCTGCATGACGACCGCGGGCTGTTTGAATTTTTGATACTTGAGGGCGCTCAGGCAGGTTTGTCGTGGGACACGATATTGAAGAAACGCGATAATTACCGCAAGGCGTTTGATAATTTTGACGCCGCAAAGGTCGCCCGTTACAGCGATGCAAAATGCGCTAAATTGCTGACGAACGAAGGCATCATCCGCAACCGTTTGAAAATAGCATCGGCGGTCAGCAATGCAAAAGCGTTTTTGAAGGTGCAAAAGGAATTCGGATCGTTCGATGCTTATATCTGGTCTTTTGTCGGCGGTAAACCGATAGACGGCAAGCGGCAGCTTTTAAGCGACGTTCCGGCAAAGACCGACATCTCAGACGCCATCAGCAAAGGCCTGAAAAAACGCGGATTCAACTTTGTCGGCTCGACCATAATGTACGCTTTCATGCAGGCAACGGGAATGGTGAACGATCATTTAGCAAGCTGTTTCAGATACAGCGAGGTAAAACATGGCAGATAAGATCGCTTCCGTTTTATTAGCCATTGTCGGAATAGTCAACCTCTTGCCGTTGGCGGCTTTTTTTGATCCGGCAAAGACGGTCAGGCTTTACGGCGTTTCGCTTGAAGGAGAAAACATGACGCTGCTGATGCGGCACAGGGCCGTGCTTTTGAGCATTGTCGGGGTCGCTTTGCTGACGGCGGCATTTAAACCTGACCTCAGGATATTTGCAATCTCGCTGGCGCTGATAAGCAAGTTAGCGTTTATTTTTCTGGCCTTTACAACAACAGGCCACACGCCGGAGATCAGACAGGTTGCCCTCATAGATGTCGGTGCAATAGCCTTGCTGCTGGCTGTTTTGGGCATTCATTTTTACAGCCGATAGATGTACCTTTCAAATTATTTGATGAGCTATCCGATCACACAATCGGTCAGGTTTTTAAGAGAGAAAAGGCTGAGTTTGTAATAAAGCTGGTTAAAAAAAGTTTGCTTATTATGTCAAATCTGACATAAAATAATTATGCCCGGTAATGTCGATAAAGTTCTGGTCATTTTGGAAGGAGAGATCAAAACCCCGCCGATGTCTAGCGAGGCAAGGATCGAAGCCGGTTTCCTCTTGCGGCGTTTGCAAAGAGGCGAGTCGCTTTCGATGCCGGCGTCACGGCCTATGCCGATCATAGGGAGCAGATGTCATGAACTGAGGATCGTCGATAAAACTCAAACCTGGCGGATAATTTACAGGACGGATGACGACGCTGTCGTAATTTTGGAGGTTTTCAGTAAAAAGACCAGGACAACGCCAACTTCAGTTATAAGAACATGTAAACGGCGTATTAAAAATTACGATGCCGAATAGAAAAAAATGGAAAAGAAAAAAAGAAAAAGGCTTGATGAAAAAGGATGGAAGGTCAGATCGGTAAGCGAATTTCTCGGGCTTTCCGAAGACGAGGAACGCGTGGTCGAATTGCGGATAGCTTTGAGCGACGCGCTAAAAAAGCAACGCCTGAACGCCAAATTAACACAAGAAGGTTTTGCCAGAATGTTGAATTCCAGCCAATCAAGGGTTGCGAAAATGGAGGCTGGCGACCCGAGCGTAACATTCGATCTTTTGATCCGCAGTTTGTTCCGGGCGGGAATTGACCGAAGAAAGCTTTCCAAAATTATTGCGGCTTAAGATGATGGATTATCCGGTCACACAAGCGGTCAGGTTCTTGAGAGAGAAGAAGATCGAGTTTGTTCCGTGTCTTTACGATTACGTCGAACGCGGCGGGACGCGGGAATCTTCGAAACAGCTTGGTGTGGATGAACACGCTGTTGTAAAAACACTGGTCTTTGAAACGAACGAAAAGAGGCCTTTGATCGTGCTGATGCACGGCGACCGCGAGGTTTCGGCAAAAAATCTGGCGCGGCATCTTGGCGTGAGATCGGTCGAACCAGTGACGCCTGAAAAGGTAACAAAACTGACAGGTTATCAGGTCGGCGGCACATCGCCTTTCGGCACTAAAACGACAATGCCGGTCTATGCCGAACGAACCATATTCGACCTCGACCGCATCTATATAAACGGCGGCAAACGCGGGTTTTTGATAGAGATATCGCCATCTGTGTTGCATGTGCTTGGCGTTTCAGAGATAGAGGTTGGAATATGAGCGATTGGCAGGAAATGATGAAAATCGGTCGTTTTGCAGAAGCAGAACCGCTGATGATCGAAGCGACGTCACAGCCCGATCCCTTAGGCGACCTGCTGATCGCAAAAGCAGAATTTTATGAGGCCTGGGGCGATGCATTACGCCCTGAGGATGCCGCCATCGAAAAATACAACTTGTCTCTTGAAGAGTGGAGATGGTTCGCTTCATGTTCCACCAGCGGCGGCGAAGGCACAGCGAGAATGCTGAATGTGAATAGGGTGTTGGATAAGATAAATGAGGTCGAGGGGGAATGACATCTTAGAGGAGTGCTCCAGTTTATTATGGTTTCGACGATAGTAGGAGTGAGGATGAATAGAATAATAAACGACCTGCTATTTCTCTTTATGGCCATCATGTTGTGCCATGCGGCGACATTCGCTCAAGCGGAAGTCTTTGATCCGTCAACCTTAAGTGAAAAAGGGAAGCAGGCCTACTCATCCTTAAGCAAAGTCAGACTTTTCGCGATCGGTGGTGTCGGATACAGTGGGGAGAGATCTTCCGGGGAAGCATCTCTGGAAATCCTTGTTGAAGAAAAGAATGCGATCCGGGCATTTAGTCAGTTGATAACGGACGGAACATTAGAAGGTGGTTTATACGGCCTGTTCGGATTGAAAATGCTCGGCTGCGAATGTTATGAGGCCGAATTAACCAGATATAAAGAACTTAGATTTGGAAAAGACAGTCACGATGTATTTACCACTCAATCTGGTTGTTCGGTGATAGAAGCAGTAGAAGAAGCTGATAAGAAGATGGTTCTAACATTGTTAATGGGCGAATGGTTTGAGAAAGAAGCCAGGCTAAAGAATTGTTTACGATTGACAAAGGGAAGGCCGCAAGACTCGGCTAAATGTTATCAGAGAGTTCAAGAATAGATATGAAAGAAGCAGTCATAGTATCGGCCGTGTGGACGGGTGTCGGAAATGCTTCGAAGGGACGCTGAAAATACGGGTTGGATGATCTTGTGAGGTAGTAAAGGAACGGCGTGGATAATTGATGATCGTTGGATCAGGTGGAAGATTGATATGTTCGATCCAACAACGTAGAGAAATTGTAAGATGGCAACATTGCTGGACGAATTCAGATCGATCACAGCCGCGCTAAACGAGGCGGAGATCGAATACGCCGTCTGCGGCGGTTGGGCGATGGCTATCCATGGCCTGCTTAGAGCAACGGTGGATATCGATTTGCTTGTCCTCGCCGAGGACGTTGATAAGGCACTTTCGGTTGCGCGATCTTGCGGTTACGATGTTGAAGGGTTGCCGTTGAGTTTTGACGACGGAGACTTTGAACTGCGGCGGATCTCGAAAGTTGATTCCGAAAGCCGCGAACTGATTACCGTAGATTTTCTGCTGGTGACAAAGGCCTATTCGGATGTTTGGGACACAAAAGAAGAAACAGATTCTGAGTTCGGCCCTATGAAAGTTGTTTCAAAAGCAGGTTTGATCAAGATGAAGTTGCTCGCAGGCCGCGATAAGGACCTGCTCGATATTAAGGAATTGGAAGCCAATGACCTCGAAAACTGATATGTCCCGTGAGGCCGTGACACACCGGCTGAAGCAGATGGAAGGACTTTGGCTGCTTGGCAAGGCCCTCGGGAAAGTAAAAGTCGCTTCTAAAGGCGAAAATAATAATCGCGGCCTGGAAATTCGAGCCGCGATTCGAAACGTTTTGTTTACTCAGTGGGACCCGACCTCGATTCGTAATGAAGGATCGGTTGACGAATACGATGCGTACATTGCCCCGCTTTATCGAATAATGGTGACAACTCGTGATGAGGGTCAGCTTGTGAATGCCCTTCAACGAATTGAGAGAGATGGACTCGGCATCGAGGCTTCCGACGCTTCCCGGCTTTGGCCGGTCGCACGGGCATTGTTGAGTTTGAATGTGAGGTTGTAAGTATATATGAAAGAAGCAGTTATTGTATCGGCCGTGCGGACGGCTGTGGGAAAGGCTCCGAAAGGGACGTTGAAGAACACGCGTTCGGATGAGATGGGCGCGGTTGCGATCAAGGAAGCGGTGGCGAGAGCGGGTGTTGACGCGTCGCTGATCGACGATGTGATAATGGGCTGCGCTTTTCCTGAGGCGTCACAGGGGATGAATGTCGCTCGGACGGCGTCGGTTCTGGCCGGTTTACCAATCGAAACGAGCGCGATGACGGTAAATCGCTATTGCTCATCGGGCTTGCAGACGATAGCTATTGCTGCCGAGCGGATAATGACGGGCGGTGCTGATGCGATAGTCGCCGGCGGGTTGGAATCAATGACGGCGATACCGATGGGCGGCAACACGTTTCGCCCAAATCCGACTTTGGCGGACACTTATCCCGACTATTACCTGAACATGGGCCTCACCGCCGAAAATCTCGCCCGCAAATATGAGATCACGCGCGAACAGGCGGACGAATTTTCGTACGGTTCGCATATGAAAGCCCTCGCGGCGATAAAGGACGGAAAATTCAAGGATGAGATAGCGGCGATGACGGTTCAGGTCGATGAGTTGGACGAACAGGGCCGCGTTCGCCGTAAAGAGGCCGTGTTCGAGGTTGATGAAGGCCCGCGTGCTGACACATCGCTCGAGGGGCTTGCAAAACTGCGGCCCGCTTTTCACGCAAACGGTACGGTCACGGCCGGGAATTCGTCGCAGATGTCGGACGGAGCGGCGGCGACGGTCGTTATGTCCGCCGACAAAGCAAAAGAACTTGGGCTGACGCCGATGGCGCGGTTCGTTTCGTTCGCGACCGCCGGCTGCTTGCCCGAAGAAATGGGCATCGGGCCGGTCTATGCGATACCAAAGGCTCTGAAATTGGCAGGACTGACGCTCGACCAGATCGACGTTATCGAACTCAATGAAGCCTTTGCCGCACAGGGACTTTCCGTTATGAAAGTCCTCGAAATGGACCCGTCAAAGGTGAATGTAAACGGCGGCGCCGTCGCTCTCGGCCATCCTTTGGGATGCACCGGAGCAAAGCTGACCGCAACCGTATTACAGGAACTAAAACGCCGCAATGCCCGCTACGGAATGGTCACAATGTGCGTCGGCGGCGGCATGGGCGCAGCGGGTATTTTTGAGAGATTGGATTAAACCGCAGAGACACGGAGACGCAGAGAATGGAAGAGAAAATTCGCATAGATCTGAGTAAAGACGAAGCGATCGTTTTGTTTGAATTTCTCTCAAGTTTTTCCGATAAAGGAATTTTGCAAATAGTTGACCAGGCTGAAGAGCGGGTTTTATGGAATTTGTGTAGTGAGTTAGAGAAAGTGTTAAGCGAACCTTTTCTGGACACATACGCAACAGTATTAAAGGAGTCCCGCGACCGGATCAGGGATAAAGAGTAAACTCTGTGTCTCCGTAACGCTGCATAAAAAGTCCTTTAGGAGCGGCGGGGATTTTTGAAGCGATCACTTAGATGAGTTGGTTCATGTCGAACAGTCCTGGAGATACGGTAAGATATGCTCCGCCGTCGCCGATCCGATTTCCGACCGGGTTGTTTACGGGCCAAGGCGGGCCTTAAGGTATAATTGCCATATTTAATGGATATCCACAGAAGCTATATGAAAAAATTCTTATTTGTTCTTGTCGTTTCGTTGTTTGCGTTTGGCTGCGGCTCTTCGGTCGAGGCCCCGAAGAATGCCGATGGCGTAACACCTTCCGATGAAAGAAATACGGCACGCCCCGGCAACCCGACGGCGTCTTCGGAAACAGTTGATGATGCCGTTCAGAGGTCCGAGGCTCTTCAGGAACTCAAGGCGTCCGAGGGGCAGCTTGTGACCGATCTAAAATTCTGGGACAACAGAGAGATCGTGACCCGTTTGGAAAAGATGATGGGTGCTGACCACACCGATATGAAAAAGCACTGGAACACCCAGACACCGATCAGGGTCGATGGTGACGTTGTAATGACAACGGGCTGCGAACAGCACAACTGCGGGCCAAATCAATACATCCTTTTTGCCGATGCCGCCAAAAATGTTCTCCAGGTGGTTCATATCAAAGACGGCAAGGTAAAGGAATATAAGGAGGCAGGCGACATCACTCTGCCAAAGGCATTTGCCGACGATCTGGCAAGGATGAAGTCGAACAAGTAGATGTTCTAATTAGTTTGCTTTGAGTTTTAAAGAGGTCTGAATTTTTTAGCCACAGAGGACATACAGAAGGTCTTTCTCGGTGTTCTCTGTGGCATAAAGTATGATTTTATGAAACCGGCATTGATGATAATAGATATGCAGAAGGCATATTACAGCGGGCCGGCCGTTTCGCAGATGGACGCGGCAGCCGAGTATATCAACTACATCATTCCAAAATTTGAGGAAAAGGGACTGCCCATAGTTTGGGTCTATAACCTTGATGAGGAAGACGGTGCCGTTCCCGGCAACGATGCGTTTGAGTTCATTGACCCACTAAAGCCGGCCGAAGCCCATATAAAGATACACAAAACCTACGGCAACAGTTTTAATAAAACCGATTGCGACGCGATATTAAAGGAACACGACGTTGACACGATTGTCATGACCGGTTTTTGCGCAGAATATTGCGTCCTCTCAACCTATCGCGGAGCCAAGGATCTCGATTATTTCCCTGTCATCTTAAAAAACGGCATCGCCAGCGTAAAAGATGCGAACAAAGAGTTTGTTGAGAATATCAGCGAAACGCTTACCGCCGGGATTCTGATCAATTTGCTCGACCAGGTGACAGAGTAAGATCGGTGTCGGGAACAGACGAAAATAGCATCAGGAAATTTTTGTTTTTGAAAATGAATGAGTGTTCATTCATTTTAATTTTTGTGGTATAGTAGCTTCAACTTACCTGGAGGACATTTGAGGATATGGAAGCGCAGATGGAAAAAGAATATATGAAAGGCGGCGAGTTTTTAATAACAGAGGCCGAAGATATTTTCACGCCCGAAGATTTTAGCGACGAGCAGAAAATGATCGGCGAGACAAGCCGCGAGTTCATCGATAATGAAGTTCGCCCGAACATCGAGGCGATGGAAAAGCACAACTGGGACGTTTCGCGTGAACTGCTGAAAAAAGGCGGCGAGCTTGGCCTGCTTGGCGCGACCATTCCCGAAGAATACGACGGCCTCGGCCTCGACCAGACGACCGGAGCGATCATTGCCGAAATGATGGGACGCGCCGGCGGATTTGGAACTACTTTCGGCGCTCAAACGTCCATCGGGCTGCTTCCGATACTCTATTTCGGCTCTGAGGAATTAAAGAAAAAATGGATACCGGGAATCGTATCGGGCGAGATCACAACGGCATATTGCCTGACCGAGGGCGGTTCGGGCAGCGACGCTCTGGGAGCAAAAACTGTCGCTCGCCTGACGGATGACGGCCAGCATTATGTGCTGAACGGCGAAAAGATGTTCATCACCAACGGCAGCTTTGCCGATGTCTTTATCGTATTCGCAAAGGTCGATGGCGAGAAGGAAAAGTTTTCGGCATTCGTGGTCGAACGCAGCGAGAATTGCCGTCCCGGGGCCGAGGAACACAAGATGGGCATCAAATCATCATCGACCACGCCGATCATTCTTTCTGATGCGAAGGTCCCGGCCACGAACCTGCTCGGCGCGGTGGGCGACGGAGCAAAGATCGCGTTCAATATTCTGAATGTCGGCAGGTTCAAGCTTGGAGCTTCGGTTACGGGCGGAGCAAAACTCGCGATCCATGAAGCAGTTCGTTATGCCAATGAACGCGAGCAGTTCGGCAAAAAGATCTCGACATTCGGTGCGATCAAACACAAACTTGCCGAGATGGCGATACGGACTTGGGTCGCCGAATCGATCACATACCGCACGGTCGGAATGATCGACGCACTGATCGGCGACGGTGCTGACAATGCCCGCAAGATGCAGTCGATAGAGGAATACGCCATCGAATCGTCGATAAACAAGGTTGCGTGCAGCGAAGCTCTCGACTATGTTGTTGATGAAATGGTGCAGGTTTATGGCGGTTATGGATATTCGGCGGATTATCCGGCGGAAAAAGCGTATCGCGACAGCCGCATCAACCGCATTTTCGAGGGCACGAACGAGATAAACCGGATACTCATTCCCGGCCAGTTGATGAAACGCGCGATGAAAGGAAAACTGCCGCTTCTTCAGGCCGCAAAGGCTCTTCAGGACGAGATACTCAACCCGCAGCTTTCGTTTGATGAGGACACGAGTTTGCTTGCGGCCGAGACGAAACTTGCGCAAAATGCCAAGAAGATCGCGTTGATGGTGCTTGGAACGGCGGCACAAAAATATATGCAGGCGTTGAGCGAACAGCAGGAAGTTCTACTCAACTCAGCCGATATAATAATGGAAGCATATCAGATGGAATCCGCCGTTCTGCGGGCGAAAAAGATCGCCGCGAAAAACGGCGAGGACGCCGCCGGACGCTTTATCGACATGGCGGCTGTCTATTGCAATGACGCCATCCAGCGTGTTGAGGCAAAGGCAAAGAACACCATAGCCGCCATTGCCGAAGGCGACGAAGGCCGCACACTATTGGTAGCTCTGAAACGCTTTACCAAGAACAATTCGCCGATCAACACCATAACGGCACGGCAGAGAATAGCGGATGTGATGATCGAGGCGAATACATATACATTTTGATCTTTGAACTTTGATCTTTGACTTTTGATCGTCCGAGTTTACGCATGAGATCGGAGTCTATGTTTCAGGGCTTGATATGCCTGCGGCCAGATAGCAGTGATCAAACGCATTATTCGCGAGGGAAATCAATGACCCCGGATTCAGCACTAGAGGATCCCAAAGTCCAAAATACAGCAGATCAGGCGGATATATATTGGTTTCTAACAGTTAATAGTGAGTCAGTTTTTAGTTGTCAGTTGAAAAAAAACTAATAACTGTAAACTGCACAACTATTAACTGTTAGATCGGTTCGGCCTTTCGACGAGGTGTTTCTAATTCGTAGTTTGGGATAATATTGCGTTCCCGCCGATCACGCCGAATTTCGGCCGGCGTTGATGATGCCGAAGGAACAGCGGATGACGAGTTTTTCATAGACGGAGCGTTCATCAGAGCGTGTGTTGTCGTCTCCGATCTCACGTATTTTTGCAAGGGCGTATTGCTGGATCGTGACGAGCGGCAGGACGATGCGTTCGCGGGTTCGGACGGATTGCTGTTCGACGGGCAGGCCGGACATGAATTCGTCCGCTCCTGAAAGTTTGTTCAGGTAATGGCGCGTCAGTTGAAATTCCCCATATATTTTTTGCCAGATGGCGCCGTATTCAGGATCGTCAGCCAGGAAAGCTGTAAGAGCAAAATTCGATTTCTGCATAGACATCTCAGCATTGTCCAAAAGAGCCTTAAAGAAACCGTTGGAATGATACATTGCCGCTATTTCGTCAAAGCGGTTTTCCATCTGTTTTATGGCAGAGCCGACGCCGTAAAATCCCGGAACATTTTGCTTTAACTGGCTCCACGCGCCGACAAAGGGAATTGCGCGGAGGTCATTCAGCGTCAGTTTGCCTTCGCGGCGTTTTGCCGGGCGGCTGCCGATGTTGGTCTCAGAATAAAAACGCAAAGGGCTGATCGCCGCGAGGTAATCCAGGAACAAAGGGTCTTCCTTCAACTGTGTGTATGCGGCAAAACTGTGTTCCGCCAGTTTCTGCACAAGGTCTTTTTCACGGCCGTCAAAAGCGTGGTCACGCGGGTCGAACAGCCGGTTATAGATACCGGCGTGAAGAAGCTGTTCAATGTTGAACCGGGCGGCATCGACCGTGCCGAAATTTGAACTCACGGTCTGTCCCTGCACGGTCAACTGGATCGCGTCACCGACGATCCTTTGTTCCATTGAGGAATAGAATTTATGAGTTTTGCCGCCGCCGCGAGCCGGTGGGCCGCCGCGTCCGTCAAAGAAAATGACGTCCACGCCGTATCGGGCGGAAATTTTTGTAAGCTCGTCCTTTGCCTTGTAAATGCTCCAGTTCGCCATCAGATAACCGCCGTCCTTTGTGCCGTCGCTAAAGCCGAGCATTATCGTCTGCTTGTTTTTGCGGCGGGCAAGGTGTTGGCGATAAGGCTCCAGTTCGTAAAGCTCGCGCATGATGCCGGCGGCGTGTTTGAGGTCAGTTATCGTTTCAAAAAGCGGTACGATGTCAATGTCCAGAGTTTCAGGATTCCATCCGCCAAGAAGAAAAAGGCCGTAAACTTCTATGACATTCAACGCACTTCGGCACTGGCTGATGATATAGCGTTCGCAGCCTTCGGTTCCGTTCAGTTCCTGTATCCGCCGAACTGCCTTTATCGTCAGCAGCGTGTCACGTGCCAGCAGATCTGTCAGGGCGTCAGTATCGGCTGCTTCGGTGATGTTAAGAAGAATTTCTATTTTTTCACGATCATCAAAAGACGCGTATGCGTTCGACAGGCCGACCCCGGTTTCGGCAACGGCCAGAAGCACGGCGGTATGCTCGGACGCTTCCTGTCGGATGTCGAGCGTCGCAAAATGAAGTCCAAACACCTCGACCTTGTTGAGCAGATCGTCTATCAGATGCGCGAAAAGTCCGTCGTGGCGTTCCACAAGGGCTTGTCTGATAGCAAGGAGATCATCCAACAACTCGGCCCGCGTCAGTTCTGCCTCGGGCGACAGGTATGCGTTCGCATAGAGCTTTCTTTCCAATTCCGCAACGGCCTGTTCGACATTTGCGAATGTAAGGCGGCGTTTCAAAAGCCGGAGGTCGTTGTGATAACAGCGCAAAACGGCTCGTTTCAGCGCGGCGGCGGTGTCCAGCGTCGTGTCGCTGGTAACGAACGGATTTCCGTCACGGTCGCCGCCCGACCAGAAGCCCATTCGGATCAGATCGGCCAGTTCAAGCTCTTCGTGCGTAAAAAGCGTTCTTATTTCCGACGCAATGGCGCCGATAGCGTCATAAAAGACATTTTCCAGAAACCAGATCAGGCTGACGGCTTCATCAAAAGGTGTCGGTTTCTGTTTTTTAAAGAACGGCGTTCTGCCAAGCTGGCGCAGGAGCGTGTCGATCTCAGCCACGTTGTCGGCGGCTATCGCCGCGGTCAGGTCGTTTATTATGCCAAGGACCGTTCCGGGATAAAATTGCGTCGGATGAGCGGTCAGCACAAGCCGTACGGAAAATTCGCTGAGCCGCTGTTTCAGGGCTTCCAGTTTTTCGGTTTGAATAGCCGTGTTCTTTAACTGTGCGAGCGTTCCTGCACCGCGTATATCATTCAACTGGGTGAACGCCGCGTCCTCCAGAGCGTCAAAAAGCACGACCTGTCTTTCGGCGTATTGGACGAAGCGGAACATCAGGTCAGTTTTATCGACTTCGTCATGAACGTTAAAGAAATCGTCGATCATTTCAGCCGGGCTTTTGCCGCTTTCCAGGCTGTCCGCGCATTGCTGGTTGAAAAGTGAAAGCAGAACGCCCGTTCTGTCCACACCGTAAAATGGCAGCGACAGGAACAGGCTGTTGTAAAGCTGAAAGCGAATACCTACGGCTTCATTAAATTTTCCGAGCATCTCCGAAACATTGGCGCGCATACTGTGTAATATACACCACATCGGCAAAATGTTCTGATGCGAACTCCCGTAAGCACACTGGCCAAAGCTTTCCGCTTAAGTTTTTTTCACATCTTACGCAAAAATATTTTGGCCGCTGCGTCTAATAAATGGTCATGGTAAAGAGGCCTCCCAGCCGGGCTTTGTCACGAGATTCGACGGATGGTTTCTCGTGTTCCCCCAAGAGGAAAGTTTAGGCTGAAGATCTCTTGCCCCCACACTCGAGGGTGCTTTCATTTATTGAAAGCACTCTTTTTTGATCGGGTTTTTCACTCGGACGTTTTATGGTGATAAGTGTAAGATAAAAAGAAAATGGATATGTACAGAGTGGAAAAATGGTCAGAGCTGCAAACGCCGGGAATGGCGTTGATGCGGCTGATAATGACACAGGAAGGTTACAGCGTTTATCAGTGGTGCGACCGGCCCGAGATGGAATACGGAATGCATTTTCACAACGAAGAGCAATCTCACTGGGTCGTTTCCGGTGCTCTGGAGATAACTGTGCAAAGGGTCGGCACTTTTCTGCTTCAGGCCGGTGACAGGGACTTTATGCCTGCAAACACTTATCATTCCGCTCGCGTCATCGGCGAAGAGCCGGTGCTGTATCTGATCGGGGCGAAACACTAAGGTAAAACGATGTCCGCCCGTCCATTCGATATTTGCCTCTTCTGCGATAGAATCAAAGAATGCACGATGCTCAGACCCTTGGGGAATTAAAGGCAAGCGGTTATCGGTCCCGTTCCGTCAAGGAAGAGATACGGGAAAATCTGATAACCAGGCTCAGAAAAGGCGAACGCCTGTTTTCCGGTATTTTGGGATATGACGAAACGGTCATTCCGCAGATCGTAAACGCGATACTTTCCAAACACAACTTTATCCTGCTTGGGCTTAGAGGCCAGGCAAAAAGCCGCATTATCAGACAACTGACAGAACTTTTGGACGAGAAGATCCCGATAATTGCCGGTTCTGAGATAAATGACGACCCTTTCGCTCCGGTGAGCGCCTACGGCAAACAGCAGGTCGGGCTTCACGGCGATGACACACGGATCGACTGGGCCGGACGTGAGAACAGGTTCGTTGAAAAGCTGGCAACGCCGGATGTGACAATGGCTGACATAATAGGTGACGTCGATCCGATAAAGGCGGCAAAGGGCGGACATCTGCTTTCGGATGAGCTGACCATTCATTTCGGGATGCTGCCGAGAGCGAATCGCGGCATTTTTGCCATGAATGAATTGCCCGATCTGGCGGGAAAGATACAGGTCGGGCTTTTCAACATAATGCAGGAAGGCGACGTTCAGATAAAAGGCTATCCTGTGCGGATGCCGCTTGACCTGCTGCTCGTATTCTCTGCAAATCCTGAAGATTACACTGCTCGCGGAAAGATCATAACGCCGCTAAAGGACCGCATCGGTGCTGAAATAACGACGCATTATCCGCGCGACATCACCCTTTCGGCGGAGATAACGCGGCAAGAGGCGTGGATCGACAGGGAAGAAAACGGGACCGCCGTCCACATACCGGAATTCATCGCCGAGGTGATAGAACAGATCGCTTTCGAGGCGCGGGACGACCAGCGTGTGGACAAGCGGAGCGGCGTGTCACAGCGGTTCTCGATATCCGTGACCGAATCGGCAGTTTCAAACGCCGAGCGGCGAAGCCTTTTGACCGGTGAGAAAGAGATAGTTCCGCGTATCTCAGATATTTACGCTGCCCTGCCGGCGATGACCGGAAAGATGGAGCTTGAATACGAGGGCGAACAGATAGGCGCGCACCGGCTGGCAAAAGACCTGATAAAACGCGCAAGCGGCGTCATTTTTGAAGGATTTTTTCTTGGCATTGATCTCGACCCGGCGATCCAGTGGTTTGACGAAGGGAACAAGCTGCTTCTTTCAGACACTGCATCGGCTGAGGAATGCGTAATGCTGCTGGAGGCGGTTCCCGAACTGATAGGAACCACGCTTGTCCCGCTGGAGTTTGGCCGTGAGGACAAGGCAAAGCTTGTTTCGGCGTGTGAATTTGTTCTCGAAGGGCTGTATACGCAAAATAAGATCTCGCGTAATGAGGACGGCGGATTTGAGGCCGTGACAAAGGCAAAGACCGACCGACGCGGAATGATATACGAGGATCTGACCGATCTGGAAGGCTGGAATTAACGGTTCAGGAGTTTTGAGTATATGAAATTTGGACAAGTTGAAGACCCTTCGCAAATTGACTTTACCATTCCGCCCGATCACCCGGACACGGCGCGTGTTTTGGGAGGCGCGAATTCGGACGGGTTTCGCGTTCATGTGGGCTGTGCAAAATGGAACAGGGCCGACCTGAAAAACTTTTATCCGCGCGGCACCAAGGACGAACTTGCGTATTACTCGACCCAATTCAACAGCATAGAATTAAATGCGACATTCTATCGTCTGTTTCCCGCCTCGACGTTTGAGAAATGGCATGAAACGGCTCCTGAAAACTTCAAATTCTTCCCAAAATTTGAACAGACCATTTCGCATTTCAAACGGCTTCGCGGTGTTGAAGAGGCGGTGGACAACAACGTGTCACATTTCTCGCTGCTAAAGGAAAAGCTTGGGATGCCTTTTTTGCAGCTTCATAATAATTTCGCCCCGAAAGATTTTGAGCTGGTTGAGAAATTCATCACTGACTGGAAGTACGATACCCGAATCGCGATCGAGTTTCGCCACACTGCCTGGTTCAACGATCCGGACGTGTCGGCAAAAATGTATTCGCTTTTAGAAGAGAACGATGTTACGAATGTGCTGGTCGATACTGCGGGCCGCCGCGACCTGATGCATATGCGCCTTACAACGCCGACCGCTTTTGTGCGCTACGTCGGGGCAAATCACGAGTCAGATTATTCGCGGCTCGACAAATGGGTCGAACGCATTGCGGAATGGAAAGAGAAAGGGCTGAAGGAACTGCACTTTTTTGTTCATCAAAATGTCGAAGAAGCCTCGCCGCTGCTCTCGGCTCATTTCATAAAACTTCTAAATGACAGGATAGGCACCGATCTGAAAATTCCCGGTTCGGGTGACGGCCTTTTCTGATCCGCGTTTCGCTTACAGACTGATCCATAAGATCTTCCGGCCGGCCTTTCTGTTGAGGGCCGGTTTGTTGCATTTTGGGGCAAATATCCTAAAAAATCTGCGTTCCAGCCTCAAAAGGGCCTCATTTATGATTGAAATCATTTTTTTATACATCTGTTGGCCTTATACTGCGGCTATACTGAGCAAAAGGTCTTTCATAGACACAGGAGATTCGAGATGAAGATAACCGAAAAAATGAAGGTCAAGGAAGTTCTCGATCTCGGCGATCACATGCTGGATGCTTTTTTCTGGCTGGCTCCGGCTTTTGAGCGGCTGCGTTATCCAAAACTGAGGCGGGCAATGAGCGGACGCGTAACCGTGGCACAGGCGGCACGCATTGGCAGAGTGCCTTTGGCGGAAGCTCTTTTTGTGCTTAACCTTGCCGCCGGCTGCGACCCTGATGAACTGAACGAGGAACTCTGCCGTCTTCCGCGTGAGGACATGGAATATCGCGAGACGAACTCTGCCCTAAAACCGAGCGAACTTCTGGGACTGGATGACAATGACCCGAGAGTGGTCTTTGTGGACGTAACGCCGCACGCTGACAGTCGGCGTGATCCGATGCCCGATATTGCACGCGGCCTGGTCACGCTGAAGGAAAATAACGATGTCCTCTTGATACGGCATCCTTTCGATCCGATCCCGCTGAGGGATATGTTCGCCCGCCGAAAAGGTTTGGCAAGCTGGGCCGAAGAACGCCATCCAGGCGACTGGTTCATTTACTTTTATCGCCCGACGGCCGAAAAAGCAGCACGAGCGGCGGCCGCACATTAATATCTTGGGATGAAGAAACAAAATGCCTCTTATTGAAACGGCTGAACTGGAAATGGTTGGGGACGTTCCGTTATCGGAGCGTCCCAGATCGGTGAAAAGCATTCTTGAAACGGAATTTAGCAAGGCGATCAGCGTTGTGCTCAGGGACGGCGAGGTTCTTTCACGCCACCTTTCTGCAGAGCCGATCAGCGTTCTTTGCCTCGGCGGAAAAGGGACATTTCTTGCCGGAGAGAAACTTGAGGAGGCAACATCGCTCAGCCCGGGCGTGCTGTTAACACTTGACGCCGGTGTTTTTCATGAGGTCCGCTCCGAACCCGGACTCTATTTTTTACTAACAAAATTTAAAAGAACTGATAATATTGTTCGCTAAAAACTGCTTGTGTTCCGGCAGAAATCCATATAAGCGAGGAAAACGATGAAAAGACTGTGGATCATTTTGATATCTGTTTTTTTGATCTCCTTTGCGATACTCGGCTGGGTAGGCATTGAGATCTTTCGCCAGGCGCCGCCGATACCTGACAAAGTAGTGACAACAGACGGCGGCGTTATGGTTGCCGAACATGAGATACTGGACGGCCAGAATGTTTGGCAGGCAATGGGCGGTATGCAGGTCGGGTCGGTTTGGGGACATGGTTCCTATGTGGCTCCGGACTGGACAGCCGACTATCTGCACCGCGAGGCCCTTTATATTTTGGATGACTGGTCGAACGGGCAATACTCCAACGGCATGTCGGGCGAGGAAAAGGCGGGGCTGGAGTTTCGTCTGCAGGAACTGGTCAGGACAAATACGTATGACGAATCGACCGGAGTTTTGACCGTCGATCCGATAAGGCTTCGGGCGTTTGAGAGCATATTGGAGCATTACACCGACGTGTTTGCCAACGGCAATTCGGACTACGCAATTCAAAAAGGCGCTCAGTCCGATCCGAAACGGCTTCGTTCGATGACGACGTTCTTTTTCTGGACGGCGTGGGCATCGGCCGCCAACCGTCCTGACAACAACATTTCCTACACGAGCAATTTCCCTTCGGAACCGCTGGTCGGAAACTATCCTACAAGCAGTTCGATCATCTGGACAGGCGTAAGCGTGATACTGCTTATCGCCAGCATCGGCGCGATGGTGTGGTTCTATGCCGGCTGGCATAAGGATTCCGAGGGCAGAGATACGCCGGATGTCGATCCGCTGGTGGGCGGTGTTCTGACACCTTCGCAAAAGGCGACGGTCAAATATTTTCTGGTCGTTTCGCTCCTGTTCCTTTTACAGATAGTGATGGGCATAATAACGGCCCATTACGGTGTTGAAGGCGGCGGATTTTACGGCATACCGCTGCAGGATTGGCTGCCGTATGTCGTCACCCGTACATGGCATACGCAACTTGGAATTTTCTGGATAGCGACGGCGTGGCTGGCAGCGGGACTTTTTATTGCCCCTTACATCTGCGATTACGAACCCAAGTTTCAGAAACTCGGCGTGGACGTTCTCTTCGGAGCATTGCTTGTTGTGGTGCTTGGTTCGATGGGCGGCCAGTGGATGAGCGTGATGCACCTGCTGCCGGGCGACCTCTGGTTCTGGTTCGGACATCAGGGATATGAATATGTCGATCTCGGCCGCGTGTGGCAGGCGGCGCTGTTTATCGGGCTTCTGTTGTGGCTCTTCCTTATTGCCCGAAGCGCCGTTCCCGCGTTAAGAAAGGATGGCAGCCGGTCACTGGTGATGCTTTATCTTTTGACCACGGCGGGCATTGCGCTGTTCTATGCGCCGGGATTGTTTTGGGGAATGAGGTCCCACCTGACGGTCGTCGAATACTGGCGTTGGTGGGTCGTGCATCTCTGGGTAGAAGGCTTCTTTGAAGTGTTCGCGACGGTTGTCATCGCGTTCCTTTTTGCAAGGCTTCGCGTGATACGCGCCGACCATGCTGCTTATGCCGCATTGCTGTCAGGAGCCATTTACCTGAGCGGCGGCATCATCGGAACGCTTCATCATCTTTATTTCGCGGGAACGCCTACGGTTGCCATTGCCTTTGGTGCCGTGTTCAGCGCGCTTGAGATAGTTCCGCTCGTGTTCGTCGGTTACGAGGCGCTTGAGAATATCAGGCATTCGAACGCCCGCCCGTGGCTTGTGCAATATAAATGGGTCGTCTATTTCTTTATAGCGGTCGCGTTTTGGAATCTGGTCGGAGCCGGTGTTTTTGGCTTTATGATAAATCCGCCGATAGCACTTTATTATATGCAGGGGCTGAACACGACCGCCGTCCACGCACACGGCGCTCTTTACGGCGTTTACGGCACGCTGGGGCTTGCCCTGATGCTGTTCTGTATGCGGGCGATGGATCCGGAACGCAAATGGAACACAAAGCTTTTGGCATTTTCCTTCTGGGCCATCAACATCGGCATGCTTTTGGAAATAATGCTTAGCCTTTTGCCGATAGGATTGCTCCAGACGTATCAGTCGGTGTCCGTCGGCTATTGGTCCGCCCGCAGTCCTGAATTCATGCAAACCGACCTGATGCAGTTCCTGCGTTGGATGCGGCTTTTCGGCGACACGATATTCGCGGTGGGCGCGGTGGCCTTTGTCTGGTTTGCGGTCAAGCTGATGCTGACCGGAAGATCTGAGGAACGGGCGGGAGAAGACCTGCCGTAACCTGATGAGGGCCGGATAAGTTAAGATCAAAGATAATGGTTAGAGTGGTTCAAACAGCGATGTCCTTTATTTGGGTGGGAATGCTCGGCGGCATCTCGTTTCTTGAGGCTCCGCTAAAGTTTCGGGCGCCGGGCATCACCCTCGGATTGGGGCTTGGCATCGGCCGGCTGGTCTTTCAGGTGATGAACATGGTTGAGATAGTGTTTGCCGTTATTCTGGCGGCGACATTTCTCATTGCACGCCGTGACCGCGGCCTGCCGTTCTATCTTTTTGTCGGCGTGGCGGTGCTGCTTGCGCTCCAAACCTTTTGGCTTTTGCCGGAGCTGGACATCAGGGCAGAAATGGTAATACGCGGCGAATCGCCTCCCGGATCGAACACTCATATCGTGTATATCGTGTTTGAACTGCTAAAGATACTGACGCTTCTGGTCATGGGTATATTGATCTCGAAAAGAAGTTTTAATGCCCCAGACAGGTAGTTTTTATGAGGGATGTCGAGAACAGAGAGGACATCGACCTCTTGATGCGCGAATTCTATTCGCGGGCGATGGTCGATGAAAGAATAGGTTATCTTTTTACGGAGGTGGCACATCTTGACCTGGATGTACACCTTCCGGTAATAGGCGATTTTTGGGAATCGATGCTGTTTCGGACAGGCGATTATGGCCGTCACGGCCGCAACCCGCTGCAGGTGCATATGGCACTGCACATGCTGGAACCGCTGAAAAGGGAACATTTTGACCGCTGGCTGGAGATATTTCACGCCGTCATAGACGAGAATTTTGCCGGCCCGTATGCGGAAACGCTGAGGGAAAGATCGGTCTTTATGGCAAACAGGATGCTGAATTTCTGCGCGGGTGTTCCGGCGCTGGAGATCAGGCATTGAGAAACCTGTTCAGAGGTTCCAGTGAATTGATGACGACCTTGCCGTGAACGATGGAGAAACAGCCCTTGTCGGCAAGTTTCCTGACGGCTCTGATGGTCGTCTCGGTCGTCAGGCCCGCCATTTTGGCGATGTCCTCGCGGCGGAGCGTTATGCGAACCGGCCCGGTGTCGATCTTCTCTTCGGCCAACCGAAAAAGAATGGTGCCGATGCGATGTTCGGGCGAGGATGTTGCCAGGTTTTGTATGATCGCCGTCTTTTCGCGGAGCATGTCGCACATCCAGCCCAGCACGGCAAAGGAAAATTCGTTTGAATCGCGCAAAAGCTGCAGGAAACTCTCTCTCGGTATCAATAACAGCTTGCTTTCTTCCATTGCCTCTGCGTTGGCGGGGTAGGTTTTACCGTCGAAAACCGGAGGAATGGCAAACATCTCGCCTTCGCGAAAGATACCGATCGTGACCTCTTTGCCGGGTTCAAGATAGCGCATCATTCTGACCGATCCTTTGAGGACGATGGGCAATGCCGATGCCTTGTCGCCCTCGACGAATATTTCCTCATTCGGCACAAACGTAACCTTTCTGCCGTGCTGCTCTATCTTTGAGCGAAGTTCGGGAGTGAATGAATAAAGGATCGGTTTCATTTATTACCGGCCGCCGTTGTACGCCTGAATAAAAACGGCAGCTCCGAAAGAGACAAATAATATAACACTGACGAAAGCGTTTGTCGTAAAGCCAGGGTGAGGCGGTTTTAATGAAGCATCTCACATTTATTCATAGCGGTTTGCCTAATCCCATATCTCATTCAGGTTCAGAACAAAGCCCGGCAGAACGGACTCTCCGGAGATCTCGGCAGGATCATTCAGTATTTCCGGCTCCGTATTCGGGCGGTATATATGAACCGTTCTGCCGATCGGGTCTATCAGCCAGCCGAGCAATGCTCCGTTTTCGATATACTCTTCCATTTTTTGCTGAAGCCTTGATATCGGATCGGTTTCAGAACGAAGCTCAGCGACAAAATCAGGACAGATGCGTGCAAACCCGGAACGGTCTTCGTCAGAAAGGGCGTTCCATCGGTTGGCGCTGATCCAGCATACATCCGGCGAGCGTATGGCGTTATTCGGAAGAGTGAACCCGGTCGATGAATCAAACGCCTTTCCTGTAGCATCTTTTCTTGACCAAATACCAAGAGACAAGGAAAGATCAAAATTTATCCGGCCGGTTTCAGAAGATGTAGGTGCCATGATCGAGATCTCTCCGCTGCTTTCACGTTCAATGCGCGCATCAGGATGACGACGACAGAAATCAAGAAACTCTTCATCAGAAAATGTCTTGACAACACCGCCAAGATCGACCTCCATTCCGTAGTAGCCGTTGATGTGAATTTTTTGTCCTGTGGTCGTATCTGTTGAGATCATACATACCTCCGCTTACATTCTACTAATAAACACCGCCCCGCCAAAGGTTAAAAACAGAATGACACTGACGAAGGCGTTTGTCGTAAAGAACGCGGCGTTCATCCGGCTTAGGTCGTTTGGTTTGACCAGTGTGTGCTGATAAACAAGCAGTGCCGCGACCGCCAGAATGCCGATGAATGCCGGCCAGCCGAGATCGGTTACGATATAGAGGAAAAGCAGCACGATGAATGCCTGAAAATGAAAGATACGTGCCATCCAGAGCGAGCGTGCTATGCCCATTCGGGCGGGTATGGACTGAAGCCCGGCCTTTCTGTCAAATTCAATGTCCTGACAGGCATAAAGAATGTCGAA
Source organism: Acidobacteriota bacterium (assembly GCA_019639175.1). Lineage (GTDB taxonomy): Bacteria > Acidobacteriota > Blastocatellia > Pyrinomonadales > Pyrinomonadaceae > OLB17. The sequence goes on from JAHBSK010000001.1 coordinate 283,979, forward strand.
GCCGGACGTCCACATCAGCACAAAAAGCGATATCAGCAGCGGAACTTCAGAATCTATCGCTCCGCGAACCGCAATCCACGCCGCGGTCGGCGAGATCGCCAACGCCCAGCCCAAAAGCAGATGCGCGAACGGCGTGAACCGTTTTGCGTATGAATAACCCAGAACACTGGCCAAAGCGACGGGCGACAGGGCAAACGTGAGCCAGTTCAGCGACCACGCGGCGATAAGGAACAGAGCGATAGATGCGAACAAGAACATCCACGCAAAACCGACAGTGAGCTTTCCGCTGGGCAGTTCGCGGTTCGCGGTTCGCGGATTTTGCGCGTCGATGTCCCTGTCAACAATGCGGTTAAAGGTCATCGCCGCTGACCGCGCGCCGAACATCGCCACGGTGATCCACAATATCTGCCACCACGTCGGCAGCCCGTTCGCCGCCAGAACAGCGCCGAGAAATGCAAACGGCAACGCAAAGAGCGTATGCTCAAATTTGATCATTTCCAGCGTCGTGCGCAGTTTTGATAAAAGTGCCTTCATTGAGAAAACGTCTTGCAATGGTTTTTTTTGCCGAATTGCTGATTTTACCAAAACCTGCGGCTGATTGCAGATTTTGGCAGCACAGACTTCTGAAAAACCTTCTGACACACCCGGAATAGCCTAAAGCGAATAACTAAAAACTGATAACGGCCATGAGACCGGCATTATCAGTTTTCAGCTATTCGTTTTCAGTTATTTCGAAGCGTTTTCCCAAAGACATTCGATAGGTTATAAATGAAATGCACCATGCGTTACGCGGACAAGATCTCATTTGCTTTCGTATTAGACCATCTGACCGGTGTTGAGGTCCAGATAAAGCCGATGTTCGGCTGTCATGGCATCTATGCCCACGGCAGGCTGTGCCTGTTTTTGATGAACCGCGAACGTCCGCTGATACGCCGCGAGGGCGAACCGATGCAAAAGGGCATCTACATCGCCACCGAGGAAAGCCACACCGAAAGCCTTAAACCGATATTCCCGGCCGCCGAATTTGAGTATCTGAAAAAAGGAAAAGTGTGGATATTCGTCTCCGAAACCCTGCCGGAGTTTGAAAGCTACACCATAACCGCCTGCGAAATGATCTCTGCCGCCGACCCACGCATCGGCCGTTAAGAACATTTTTAGGCCAAGCCGCTTTTCTATCTTCCCTTTCTGGCCTGAAATAGCCGCAGGGCCTGGCGGCGGACAGCGTCGGAGACGTTCTTGTTTTCCGAGATGGTTTTCAGGTCGCGGAGCTGCAGGCGGTTCAGAATGGTCATCACGCTTCCTATCGGCGTTCGCGGGTTGCGGGCCAGATTATGGACGATGGCATAGCTTCTGGCCCATTGGCGGTTGTTGGCGACTATCCGAAGAACGTCTTCGGGTATCGACCGCATGGCGGCGATCTTTTCGACCTCCTGTTCCGTTATACGCGGGTTGTTGACAACGGCCTGTGCGACCACGCGGTTCGGGTCGCGTATGAGGATGTTGCGTGCCTCGCGGTCGCCTTTCATTGCCAGGCGGACGCGATCCTTCATTCCCATCTTCATCACGCGGTTGATGACGGAGATGCGTTCGTTCGTGATCTCGTCGCCATCGACCTGCAGATCGCCGACTATCTTGTTGATGACATGCTGACGCTGTTCATCAGTTTCCTCGTAAAGCTCTTCCAGATATTCCAGCCCGAGCCATGCATCATCGGTCTCGCTGTCAGGAACCTCTATCATTGAGGCGATCAACAACGCATCGTCGTCGCTAAGGCCTGATGAAGCAGTGTCAAGCTGCTCGATGAACTCGGCAGCAGCCTCTTTGCCCTGAGCGCGCAGCTCGCCGACGATCTGCTCCGAACCGCGTTCCTTTTCAAAGAACTCACGTTTTGTTTCTGCCGCGCGGCGTTCAGCCTCTGGCGTCCGATGCGGGTTCGCGATTATTGCTTCGATGATCGCCGGATTTTGGATCATCATCTGCTGGTTCGTTGCTATCAGTTCCAGCAAACTGCCGTTGTCCGTGTTTCGTGAAAACGCGATGACGGTCGCCGCCGGTGTTCTCGCATTCAGAATGATGGCTTCGTGAAGTTTGGCCGGAGCTTTTGGCCTTCCCGCAAAATAGTTCAGAAACGCGACCGGAACATCATTTGACCGGGCGGCCGCGAGCAGGGTTTCCTCATCCAGTTCCGAAAGGGCCTCGCGGGCATTTTCCGCCAATTCGGCGTTTGTTGAAGCGGCAAAGGCGACCAGAACCTCGAAAAGGTCATTCTGCGGCAGTGGCAGAATGCCTCTGGAAGCGGCAACTCTTGCCGGTTCGGGCGCGGCGCCTTCTATCAGCGACCTGACTACGGGATTTGTCGATTCAATGGCGAACGTCATATTTTAAAGGAAGCAGAAGACCTTTGAGCATTTAATACAGGGTTGTCCCCGGCACCGAAGCTGTTGCCAACAGTTTAACACAGAAAGCGAGTGTCTTGACTAACGCTTTTTGGTGGCATAAGTTTAATAAAGCTAATGGGTTGGAAGTTACTGACCGGCCCCTTAAGACTGTAATACATATATAAAAATTGATGACAAAGGAATTACTTGAAAAGAAGATCGGCGAAAGATCGGCGCGTATCGGCGTCATCGGACTCGGATATGTGGGCCTGCCGCTGATCGTTGAATTTGCCCTTAAAGGGTTTGACTGCGTCGGCTTTGAGGTCGATAAGGCAAAGGTCGAGGATCTGAATGCAGGCCGGTCATATATCGTGGATGTTTCATCAGAAGACGTCCAAAAATGCATCGGATCAGGCAAGCTGTCCGCAACGACGGACTTCAGCCTTCTTGGCGGATGCGACGTTATCGTCATCTGTGTTCCGACGCCGCTGCGAAAGACAAAAGACCCGGACATGTCCTACATCATCTCAGCCGGAAACGAGATAAAGCATTACATGCGGTCGGGGCAAATGGTCATTCTCGAATCGACAACATATCCCGGCACGACCGACGAAGTTCTGCAGCCGATGTTCGAGGAAAAAGGATTTGCCATCAACAAAGATTTTCTGCTGGCATTTTCGCCCGAACGCGTCGATCCGGGAAACCCGCAGTATCAGACACACAATATCCCGAAGGTCGTCGGCGGTGTTTCTAAGGATTCGACGGATGTCGCCGCCCTGCTTTACGGCCAGATCGTCGATCAGGTTCATCCTGTCTCGTCCGCACGCGTCGCTGAGGCATGCAAGCTCTGGGAAAACACTTTTCGGGCTATCAACATCGGCATGGCGAACGAGATGGCACGCCTGTGCAACACGCTTGGCATTGACACATGGGAAGTAGTTCGGGCGGCAGCGACAAAGCCGTTCGGATTTATGCCTTTTTATCCCGGCCCCGGCATCGGCGGCCACTGCATACCGCTCGACCCGCATTATCTGTCGTGGAAGGCGCGTCAGCATGGCTTTGATTCGCAGTTCATCTCATTGGCAGAACAGATAAATTCGGGAATGCCCGCATACGTGGTCAAGCTGGTTTCGACCGCGCTGAATGATAAGAAAAAGGCAGTAAACGGATCAAAGGTGCTGATACTCGGCGTCGCGTATAAAAAAGACATTGACGACATGCGCGAATCGCCGGCCCTTTCGATAATCGACCTGCTTCGTTCACGCGGCGCCGAGGTTATTTATCATGACCCCTTTGTCCCCGAAGTGACGTTCGACCACGCCTACACCATCGGAGCGGGCGAACCGCTTCATAATAAAGATCTGACGGACGAACTTATCGCCGATTCGGATTGCGTTATCATCTGCACCGAGCATTCTGATGTGGACTATGCCCGCGTCGTCGAATTGGCCGGGCTGATCGTTGATACCCGCAACGCACTTTCGGAAGACGTGCGTAACGGCGGCAAGGCAAAGATCATAAGGCTCTAGCAAGACGCTGCTTTTGCAAATACAGAAAAGCCCGGAAACCATTACAGGAGACCGGGCTTTTTGGCTTATCTTCGGCGGCCTATTTCGCGGCTTTCTTTTCCATCGGATGTCCGGCGGTTTTCCAGGCGTTGTTGCCGCCGACCAGAGCATATACATTTGAGAAGCCTTTTTCCAAAAGGAAATGCCCGACGGCCGCGCTTGTGTTTTCAGCAGGACACGAACAATAGGCAATGATCTTTTTTCCCTTTGGCACCAGGTCAATGTGAGATTCCATTTCATTGAACGGGATGTTTATCGCCCCTTTGATATGTTCGTTATCGAACATCACTTTTGAATGGGTGTCGATAAAGACCGCTGTTCCGGCGTCAAAGTCCTTCTTAGCGTCAGCGACGGTTATTCTTGGAACGTCCGGGTAAGGCCCTTTATTTTCTGTAGCGGCCGTCGTATTCGAGCCTGACGCGGCAGGCGTCTGAGCCGTCGTGTTATTGACGGCCGGTTTGTTCGCATTCGCGTTCGCGGCCGGAGCCGAGTTGTTACCGTTGCCGGCAGGTGATTGGCCACAGCCGATGGCGAGCGCCGCAATGGCAAAAAGCACTAAATATCTCAATTTCATAGCAGTTATTTTAAATCCCGTTAAAATATTATGCCGCCATAAGCCGCGGCGGCGGTCACTTTTCTCCAAAAGCCGCCAGGACCTCGTCAGCGTGTTCGGACACCTTGACCTTATCAAAGATCTTCACGATCTTTCCCTTTTCGTCGATCAGGAACGTCTTGCGGAAAGTTCCCATATACTTTCGGCCATACATGCTCTTTTCGCCCCAGACGCCGTATTTTTCCACTATCGACTTGTCCGTGTCCGCGATCAGATCAAACGGCAGGTCAAATTTTGAGATGAATTTTTGATGCGATCTCTCGTCATCGACCGAGACGCCCAAGACCCTGATGCCTTTTTTGCGAAAGACATCGTACGAATCACGAAGCGAACATGCCTGTTTCGTACAGCCCGGCGTATCGTCCTTGGGGTAAAAATACAAAACCACGCGCGTGCCTTTCAGGTCGCTCAATTTGATCTTATTGCCGTTCTGGTCCTTTCCCGTAAAAGCGGGAGCCTTGTCGCCTTCTTTGAGCATTTATTGCCAACCGATCCTCCGAATTTAAGTCAGAACAAAATTGTATCACGCACATTGGCCGAAGTCAGTCCGGCCGCTTTGCCGAGACGCTATTTCTTCTTTCCGAAATTCCATCGGATGCCTGTGGTGAAAAGAAAGTCGTTGCGTCTGGCAACACCCACCGGATCGTTGTTAAAGCGGTCGCCTATCGTAAAATGAATGCCTATGCGTTTTGTCAGATCGGCCGTCAATGACGAATCAAAGATAAAGCGAAATTCATTTATGTCGGTGATGTTCTGATAGAACGTCATCGCGTGCTGGAACCGTAACCTGCTTGTCAGTCTGTGTTTCACCGTATTGCCAAAGAGAGCTTCGGGCGTGTCCGTGTTGTCGCCCGCCTGCCACGTCCTGTTCCATCCGCCGCCGACAAGGATGTCGATCTCTGTATTCTCAGTTTTCAGAAATCGGTGGCCAAGCCCGCTGCCCAGAACAGAACGGAAATAAAGATTCCTCGGACGGTCCCTTTCAAAATCATAGGAACCGAATATAAAGGTCATATCGCGAATGTTCCGGTCATAGCGGGCGCCGCCCCAAACGGCATTTTGGGTCGTGGTGTTGTTTGTCAGGTTGCGGTTGTTGTACCAAAGGCTTCGGGCATAGACGGTCAGTTTGTCTTTGCCGCCGTTCTTGGTTGCCCGAAGGCCCGTTGTCATCGTGCTTGTGCGCGAATTTCCGGTCGTGTAGCTGAAACCCATGTTCGCGTTTCCTTCCCAGCCTGTGGCAAGGCCAAAGAACGGCCCGTGTCCCCAAAGTCTCGGTTTGACAGTTGCCGCAGGCGGAACTTTTGCCTTTTCGGGCGGAGCGGCAGGCTTGGGTTTTTCGGCTTTGGCAGCCTCATCGTTCTTTGCCTCCGGGGCTTCTTCTTTTTTGACAGGCTCCACAGGTTTTTCGGTCGCTTTTTCCGCAACGGCCGCATTTTCCGTTGCTGATGCGATAGAATCTATATGTTTCGGATCTATCTTGATGGCGCCGGCATAGGGCGTCTCGATCACCACTGTATCTTCATTCTTTGAAACGATCTTGCCGCTGAGGCGGTCGCCGTTCTTCATTTTGATCTCATCAATGCCGTCGGCAGCCGTCACTATCGGTGCGAAAAGCATCAAAGCCAGGAGCGCAAGATTTTTCGATCTTTTCATTGTGGAACCTTCTTTGTCACGGTCGTCAATAGGGTGAGTGGTTGACCGAATATGATATAACCATATCATTATGTAATAAAGATGTGAATCAATAGGAATTATAAAACACCAGGACACGGCCGACAGGCTTATTGTTGTTTGCGGCGCGATTTTTGTTCGACCATGAGAACCTTTTCTGAAACAACGGCCCTTGGGAAACTCAATGTGGCGGTGAAGCGGCTTTCGCTCGAAATAGCCGATGGCTTTGAGCATAATGCGCTTGACTGCTCCGTGTGTGATGACCGGGGCAAATGCTGCCGCGACGAGCATTTTGTAAATGTGAGAATAACCAGGCTTGAGGCAGCGGCGATACGAAAGGTCATTGACGAACTTCCTGCGTGGAAGGCTCAGGCCGTACAGGAACGCATAGAACGAGCGGTCGTTCGTTACGGTCTTGAGGAAGCCGAAGACGATACGGCCGGTTATGCCTGCCCGCTGCTTGATGACGACGCACGATGTCTTGTTCACGGAAAGGCAAAGCCGATGCCGTGCGTTATGCACGCCTGCTATGAGAAAGAAAGCGACCTGCCGCCGCCGGAACTGCTGGATCTGCACGAGAGCAGCGTCGGGCGGCTGAACAGGAAAGTGTATGGCAGCGATATGCTTCCGCTGCCGATACCTTTGGCCCTTTCCCGCAGGAGGCAAAGGCCTTAGGACGATTTCCGGCAGCGTGTACGGCAAATGTGAGACAGATAGCTGATAAAATTATTTGAAAAACTATGTGCTCTATGTCTCTATGTGGTTAATGCTGATCTTAAAACCACATAGGGTCATAGGACACATATAATTTGCCATACAAACAGCCGCAAACTGCTCTAAGACGACGTTCGCAGTTTTCCGCCGAGGATCGTCATCGGCACAAGCAGCGCAAGGAACAAGAGATGATACCAGACCGGAAAATAGTTCCAGCCGAATATCTGGAAAATAAGCCCTACCATCAACAAAGCTATGCCGAGAATAAGCGTTGAAGACCTGTTCTCACCCGCAATGATCGCCGTCAGAAAGCCTGCCATGATCGAAAAAAGCACTGAGCGCAAAAGCGATATAAGGCTTATTGTCGCATCGGATTCGAACGGTTCGTTGTTGAACGCCGCGACCTCGACCGCTGCCTGATGCCGTCCGTACCACTCAGGCGACATAGACCTGATAACCTGGTCGCTGCCGACCCATAGTATCGACCAAGCGAAAAAACCAACTATCACCGCCATGATAATTCGAAGCATAAAATCTCCTGTCCGGTTTTTTATTTAGAGTGAGGACGCCATTATCAAAGAAAAGGCGTGTCGGCGATTATAGACTGGTTTGCGGATTATGCCAAGCGGCTTTGTATCTGTCGGGAAAAGATGCCGTGGGCAGCTCCGGGCGCCGCAAAACAGAACGGACGGAACATCACAAGCTCCGTCCGTCGTTTTGGCAAAAATTTTGACCGTGAAATTTACCTTACGTTGATCTCAAAAGGAAGGAAAAGCATTGCCTCGCCCCTTTTCATTCCGTTCAGGAGTGCGGCGAAGCGGAACGCTCGCCGAGCATCCTCAGGCAGGGAGTCGATCAACGCCTTTTGAGCCTTCTGTTCGGCGGTCAGCGTTGCCTCGTTCTGTCCGAAGAGGCTTTCAAGAAGCGGTTTGGGTGCGGGATAGACCACGCGCCGAACATCTTTGTCCGCCGGAAGCTGTGCCAGTTCCTTTGCAATATCGATGGCTTTTTCCAGCCCGCCAAATTCATCTATCAGGCCGTTTTCCTTTGCCTGTGTGCCTGTCCAGACGCGTCCCTGGCCGAGCGTGTTTGCGTGTTCGGCGGTGATGTTCCTTCCTGCGGCGACCTTGGGGATGAACTGATCGAAATAGATGCGATTGGTCTGCTCCTCCATCTTTGTCCTTTCCTCAGGCGTCCATTTTTCGGTTTCTCTGAAGATTCCGGCGTTCTTGCCGCGCATCACGTATTCATTTGAAATGCCGAGCCAGTCATACATTCCCCTGACAACGGGTTTGCCCATAAAAACGCCGATGGAGCCTGTTATCGAGGATCGTTCGGCGACGATCTTGTTGGCGTTGGCGGAGATGTAATAGCCGCCGGACGCCGCAACATCGCCCATTGAAACGACAACGGGCTTCTTTTCCTTGGCCTTTTCGATGGCGTACCACATCAGGTCGGACGCAAGGGCCGAACCGCCGGGAGAATCAACCCTCAGCACGATTGCCTTGACGGCGGTGTTCTCCGCCGCATCCCTGACGGCTTTTACTATGGTGTCAGAGCCGGCGACCCTTCCGCCAAAGACGCCGTCGCTCGACGACCCGGTGTTTATGGCCCCGCTGGCAAAGATGACCGCAACCTGTTCGCCGTTATTCAGCCCGAGCGAATCGGACGTGACCTGTTTATACCGTGATGCGGGAACGGTCCTCAGCCTTTCGTCTTCCTTGTAGCCCAGTCTTGCCTTTAGGGCATCATGAACCTGTTCAGGGTAGAGAGCGTCGTCGATCAGGCCGATCTCCTTCGCCTGGAGCGCTCCGTAGGGCGCGTTGTCCATTATCGCGAGGAAATCTTCTTTTGATTTGCTGCGCGATTCGGACACGGCCTCGGTAAAACGTTCCAGATATTCATCCAGGATCGCGTTCACGACCTCTCTCTGGCCTTCGCCCATTGACGTTTTTGTGTATTGGTCGGGAGCGTTCTTGTATTTCGGCCCGATCTGAATAACGTCTGCCTCAACACCGAGTTTGTCCAGCGAGCCTTTGTAGAACATTGCTTCGGCGGCAAAACCATTTATCCAGAGGTCGCCGGGCGGCGGCAGAAATATCTTGTCGGCGGCGGTGGCTATGTAGTAATCCTTGTTCATTCCCATCTGCATATATGCAAAGACAGGTTTGCCGGATGAGCGGACGTCCTTTATCGCATTTCTAAGCTCTTCGGCCTTGCCCCAACCGATGCCCGGAAAATTGATGTTCAGCAGAACGCCGCCGACGCGGTTGTCGGCTTTTGCCTTTCGCAACTGGGTCATCAGGCCGGTAAAGCTTTGCGACGGGCCGACGCCCATGGCTTCCATCAACGGATCGTCCGGAACATAGTCAGGAAGTTCACCGGTGACGTTTAGGACGAGAACGCTGTTATTGGGAACGCTCGGCTGGCCAAGCGAACTTGCCAGCAGGATAAAGCCGATGATACCCGCGATGACCACGACCAATAAAAGCCCGCCGCCGATGAGTATCCATTTTGTTGATTTTGAAGCTGCCATGTCTAAAAGATATTTGGGTATGTTCCCGTAAACGGAAAGAGCCGTACCTGCTTGAACATACGTATTTCGTTTGAAAAAAGTTTATTGAGAGCCGCTTTCCGAAAAACGGGAACTATGACCGTCGCCGAGACCAGCAGTGCCTTGTCAAAAATGTCGTCAAACATTGCGGCAGACGATAAGGTTGACGATGCCGCCCGCTTTTTTTCTTACTTCCTTTACTTCCAAACCGGCGGTTTTTGCCAGATCGGCTGTCTGCCGGTTGAAATGGTCATCAATAAGCGCCGTCGTGGCAATGTTCAGAACATCAAAAAGCCTGCCCGCAATGCCCGGCGGACGAACGTGTTCCAACAGTATAACAGTTCCGTTGGGGCGAAGAACACGCCGGAGTTCTGAAAATGCGGCGTTTGGATCCGGTATCGAGCAGAAAACCAGCGTCGCGAACGCGGCATCAAAGGAATTTGCGGGGAAAGGCAGGTGCTGTGCATCGGCCTGAAGCAGGGCGGAACCGCAAGACCTGCCAACGGCGATGTCGATCATCTTTTTCGACAATTCGGTCGAAACGGCCCGGCGAAATGGCGGATACAGTTCAAAATTTGCTCCGGTTCCGCAGCCGAGTTCCAAAATGTCCGCTCCGGTCGGCAGTTCGGCAAGGGACTCCTTTCGCCAGGCTCTAAGGAACCGGCTCTCAAAAGGAGCAAACAGCCTGTCATAAAAGCGAGCGAATCTGTCGTAAACAGCCATTACTGGAAACTTAACGCACGGAACGTCAGGATAAAAGCCGCAAACAGAACTTAACGAGCGGGAAAGTTTGACGAACGGCGTCTTTGAGCCTTTACCGGATTGCGATATGCTTTACGCTGTAACCTGAATATGCCAAAGAAAGGAACCATACTCATCTGTGATGACGAGGAAATAATGCGCGATGTCCTGGGGACGATACTGTCGTCCGCCGGGTACAAGATCGATCTGGCGCGCACCGGCGAGGAAGCTCTGGAACTTTACAGCGAACGTTCTTATGACGTTGTGCTGATGGATGTTTCGATGCCCGGCATGGGCGGCCTGACCGCGCTCGAAGAGCTTGTAAAAGCCGACCCTGAAGCCGTTGTCATCATGATAACCGCCTTTGCGACCTTTGACACCGCCATTTCGGCTTGGGAAAAGGGAGCTTCGGGTGTGATCCGAAAGCCGTTTCAGAACGAGCAGATACTTGCCCTGGTTGCCCGCGGCATTAAAAAACGCCGTAAAGAAGAAGAGCGCCAAACGCTGCGTCAGGTCATGACCAGATCGGTTCAGCGTGATGCGATAGTCGGGCGTTCCGAAAAGATGGAGGAAATATTCCGCCTTGTTGAAAGGGTCGCTCCGGCGCGTTCGACGGTTCTGATAACAGGTGAAAGCGGGACCGGAAAGGAACTGGTCGCAAAAGCCATCCATGAAGCCAGCCCGCGTGCCGACCGGCCGTTCGTACCCGTAAACTGCTCGAACATTCCTTCCGAACTGTTGGAATCAGAACTTTTCGGCCACACAAAAGGCGCATTTACGGGAGCCGTGGCGGTAAAGCGCGGTTTGTTCGAGGTGGCGGACACCGGTTCGATATTTCTGGATGAGATAGGCGACCTCCGACCCGAAACGCAGGTACGGCTTTTGCGCGTCATTCAGGAAAGGGAGTTCATTCCGCTTGGAGACACGGCGGCGACAAAAGTGGATGTCAGGATAATCGCCGCGACCAATATCGACCTGAAAGAGGCCGTCCGCACCGGGACGTTTCGTGAGGACCTTTATTATCGGTTGTCGGTCGTCCCGATGGAATTGCCCGCGCTTAGAAACCGTCGTGAGGACATTTTGCCGCTGACAAAGCATTTCATCCGCAAATACAACGCGGAGAACGGACGCCAAATTTCGGAAAATGTCTCCGCCGAGGTCCTTTCGCTGCTGGAGAATTATCACTATCCGGGCAATGTCCGCGAACTGGAGAACATAATCGAAAGGGCGGTTGTCATTGCCTCAACCGACGAGATAACCGTCGATTGCCTCCGTCCGGAAGTGCAGGACCCCGATGCCGCCTATGAGAGCATCCGCAGCACCGAAGGAGCCTCCGGCGAGATCGATCTGGCAAAAGGCGTGAATTTTTATGACGAGGTAAAAAGGTTCGAGATAGACCTCATCCGCCGCGCCCTGGAACAGACCGGCGGCCACCAGTCCCGCGCCGCCCGCCTCCTCGGCCTCAACGCCACCACCCTCAATTCCAAGATAAAGACATACAATATTGCCCGGTAAGGGCCTTGCGACACCGACGGCCCGTCGCTGAACGGCGGGCCGCTCTGAAATACAAAATATTGCAATAAAATTCAAACTTTTGACCATCGAGGGTCTCCGAACAGCATGAATAGGCCCTTGGCGGAGCCACTAAGTGTTGCAAAAATGACTACTTGTCAGATATGGCCGCCTCCGGCCTTAAATGGCATACTGGTTGCCTAGTAATGTCTGCAAAGGGGTTCCGCCAGGTGACGGTTGGCAAATTATATGACGTCGATGTGCGGTTATCCATTCCGGGAACTCAGATGCCATAGGGCGGAGTTCGAATAAGAACAAAAAGTAGTCCATAGCTTGAAACAGTTCCATTTGAACATGGATATATGGATGTCCGTATGTTTAGCGGAAATTTCAGGATTTGATGTGCTTTTACTTAAAATCAGGAGGAACAAATGAAAAGATTTGTTAACTGCTTGTCGCTATTGGGGGTTTTGGCGTTTGCTATTATCTCGGCGCAAGCTCAATCAGGATCCATTGGGGGTACAGTACATGATGCCACCGGCTCCGTGGTTCCGGGCGTCGCGGTCGTTGTCCGTGGCGAAGCCGGCCAGGAGTTCAGGGCGATCACGGGCAGCAACGGCACCTATGTCGTCCCTAATGTAGCCACAGGTACTTATTCAGTTACATTCACAGGCCAGGGATTTAAGACTTTGGTCGCTCAGAATGTAAAGGTTGACGTTGGCACACCCGCCACCGTGAACGGAGTCCTTGAGGTCGGCGGTGTTGATGAAGAGGTCATCGTCACCACGGGTGCCGAGGTACTGCAGACAGGATCGCCAAAGGTGGGATCAACCATTCAGGGACGCCAGATACTTGAAACCCCGCAGGCATCACGTGACGCTCTGGACCTGGTGGCACTCTTGCCCGGAACGGCGACAGTCGGACGTCCAAGAAGTGCTTCCATCAACGGCCTGCCTAAAGGTGCTATCAGCATCACAATTGACGGTGTTGATGTTCAGGATCAGACCCTTCGTTCCAATGACGGGTTTTTTACCTATGTTCGTCCGAGGATCGATGCCATCGATGAGGTCAGCGTTTCAACTGCCAATGCCGGGGCTGATTCCGGGGCCGACGGAGCCGTTCAGATACAGTTTGCCACCAGGCGCGGTACCAATGATTATGCCGGAAGCTTATTCTGGCAGCATCGTAACACCGCCCTAAATGCGAACTATTGGTATAACAACCGCGATGGGCTGGCCCGTCAGAGGATCATCCTGAATCAGTTTGGCGGACGCTTAGGCGGACCGATCCCATTTCTGAACTTCGGTGATGACGGCGGACCATTCTTCAAGTTATACAAAGACAGAGCATTTTTCTTTGTTAACTATGAGGAATTTCACAATCCGAATGCCTTGACCAGAACAAGGACAGTTCTTAATCCGCACATCCTCTCCGGTGATTTTCAATATGTGTCCGGCGGAGCTGTTCAGACCGTGAACCTCTTCAATATTGCAAATCAGAATGGTGAACTTGCCACGATCGACCCGACCATCTCATCGGTTTTGAATCGAATACAAACTTCTACCAATGGTCAGGGTACGTTCATTCCGATCACCAATAATCCGAACAGGAGTCAGTTTAGTTTCACGAACACCGGTAAGGACCTGCGTAAATTCCTTACGTTACGTTTTGACGTCAATATCAATAAAGATCATGCGGTCGAATTTGTGATGAACCGTCAGAACTTTGTTCCGAGTGTTGACTTTTTGAATAGTCGCGATCCGATCTTTCCCGGATTCCCATATTATGGCCAGGGTGGTGTGCGTAAATCCCGCACAGGTGCTTTACGTTCCAGTTTTGGAACAAATGTTGTCAACCAGTTCCGGATTGCAAATTCGGGCGGTTTTACTGACTTCTTTAACACCATTTCACCGGCTGATTTTGATTTTAGTCAGGGGTATTTTCTTGATTTCACAGCGGCAGGCGCAACATCTCCTTACAACAATAACAACCGGCAGGGACGCGGCACCCCAACGTATGATATTACTAATACCACTACCTGGATAGCCGGAAATCACTCGATCATGTTCGGTGGCTCGCATAAGCTGATAAAAAGTGATAGCTATAACCAAAATATAGCTCCCACGGTAGGCTTTGGCGTTCACACCAGTGAAAATACCGCATACAATATGTTCGTTGCGTGTGGAGGAGGGGCGCCGGCATGGTGTATGCCGGGAGCCACAACGACACAGGTCAATGAGGCTCGTAATATGTATGCATTCCTCGTTGGGCGGGTTTTATCCTTCTCGGCCTCCGGAGTGTTGGAGAGCAACGGCCAGTACGCTGCAATGGGCAACAATGTACAGAAATTCTCACAGAAGATCTATGGACTATTCGCCCAGGATACATGGCGTATAACGCCCAATTTCCAACTATCATTTGGTTTGAGATGGCAGCCCTATGAAGCATTCACCATCCAGAGCGGTAACGTTGGTAAATTGGAACACCCCGATCAGATCTGGGGCCTTTCAGGACCCGGCAATATCTTTAAACCGGGTGTTCTACAGGGGACACAGCCGAGATATACACTGTATAAAATTGGTGAAAAGGCCTATAGCGATGACTTCAATAACTGGGCACCGTCCTTTGGATTTGTATGGAGTCCGACATTTGAAAATGGATTTCTAGGCTCTCTTTTTGGCGGGAACGGCAACAGCGTCTTTCGTGGCGGATATTCCAGGGCGTTTGTTCGGGAAGGGTTTTCACTTCAGACCACTGTCGCCGCGAACGTTCCCGGCGGCAGTATATCTCTTAGCCGCACAACAGGAATTGGAAACATAACGACCGGTACCAATCTTCGGACCCCTAACAATCCGAATCTGACGTATCCGGCCTTTAATGCCACTCCGAATGTGCCGACAGAATTGACGATTGCCAACAACGCAATGGTGGTCGATCCGGCTCTCCAAACCGGGTATGTTGATTCGTTCAGCTTTGGTTATCAACGCCAACTCGACAGAAATTCAGTGCTCGAGGTCAGCTATGTAGCCAACCGCGGAAATAAGCTTCACAGGACGAACTGGGTAAATGAGATCAATTCTATTGAGAACAACTTTGCCCAGGAGTTTATGTTGGCTCAACAGAACCTCTACGCAAATATGGCGGCCGGAAGAGGCGCCAATTTTAGACATTACCCGGGAATGGGAACAAGCCCGCTCCCGACGTTTGTTGCTTACTTTAACGCGGGTGGTGCTGATCCTAACTCAGCCGCGGCATACACCAGCAGCCTTTTTGCGAATGCCACGTTATTGAGTTACTTGTCAAATCTGAACCCAAATGTTCTGACAATGGCAAATCAATTGTATGCAGATGCAGGCCGAAGGGCTAACGCAGCGGCTAACAATATTGCTATTAACCATTTTCGTGTGAACCCGACCGTCGCCAGTGCCTTCATGCTCAGCTCTGACGCAAAGTCATGGTATGACTCAATGCAGGTGCAGTTTAGGCGTCGTCTCACCAACGGTTTGCGCGTTCAGGCAAACTATACCTGGGCGAAAGCTCAGTCGAATGCGTTTGCTTCAAGTTCGACGCAGCAATCTAACTACAGCTTGCGGCCCGAAGGATTGATAAACGCCAAGAATGTTCAGGTTTTCGACCTTCGACATTCTTTCAAACTGGATGCGACGTATGACCTTCCGATCGGCACGGGACGGTGGTTATTTACCGATGCCGGACGGGTAGCCAACTTCATAATAGGTGGTTGGTCCGTGATGCCGACGTTCCGTTGGCAAAGCGGTTCGCCATTCTCTTTCGGTAACGTTGCTTTGGTTGGCATGACCGCTGACGAATTGCAGAAAGAGATCAAGGTTCGGAAAGATTCGATAGTTGACGGACAAAATGTCGTAACATTCTTGCCCGTGGACATAATCGAAAATACAAGACGGGCCTATAACATCAACGTTACAAGCGCGACCGGATACGGAACTACATATGGTGGTCCTCCGACGGGCAGATATATTGCTCCGGCGGGAACCGGCAACTGTGTTTCCAGATTTAATTCGGAATGTGGATTTGCAAACCTTATCCTTTACGGGCCTGACTTTATGATGGTGGACACATCAGTCAGAAAGCAGTTCCGTATAGATGAGAAGCGCAACTTTGAATTCAGGGCAACATTCCTTGACCTGCTCAACAAGCCGCCTTTCCGTATAGGCGGATTTGGGGCTGACGTCATCGCAGCCGGTGTTGGCGGTTCAACATTCGGCCAGATGGGATCAGGCTCGGCGTATCAGGATGTTTCAACCACGAACAATCCTGGCGGTCGTATGATCGATCTGATGATAAGGATCAACTTCTGATCTTTGTTAACAAATAGCATCTAGGAATACTTTCCATTTTGGCGTTGTCAGGTTACCGGCAACGCCTTTTTCTGTTTTTGGAGTTGCGGGAAAGAGGCTATAATGAAATGCGAAGGGAACCCGTTCCCGCCTTCCGTTCTGACCGATGAGCGAAGCCAAATTCAATGCCACAGGATCATCGTTGGTTCCGCTTGGTGCGGGGGACATTATTGACCGGTCTGTCCGTTTTTATCGCAGGCATTTTGCGACGCTGGTGCTTATAGCGGCGCCGCCGGTGGTCATCGGCACAGTTCTCTCGGTCGTTTGGCTTCAGATAGCCCGTCAGATATTCTTCACCGGCGGTTACAGCCAGATCGAGACGACGCTTTACGCTCTTTTCACCGCTCTCGGCACAATGCTGATATGGTTCACCGAAACCGTCACGACGCTGACGGTAATGGGCGGAGCCTCGCGCAATTTTGTCAGGCATCTGCTGTTTGGCGAGCCGATCAGTTTTGCCGCGACATACCGCAACGTCAGGGAACGGCTTGCGGGGCTGCTGGTTTCCTCGGCGATAATCGTCGCCATTCTCGGCGTGCTGAGCGTGACGGTGCTGTATATCGGACTCCTCGTCGCGACGCTCCTGATATCGTTGACGATGCTTTTTCTTTCTATTCTGCCGCCGGTCGCGGTGATACTGTCTGTCGTATTCGGCGGAGCGGCACTGGCCGGGTCATATTGGCTGTTCTGTCTGCTGGCGTCGCGTTTCGCATATGTTCCGCAGGTGATGCTGGTTGAGGACCAGGGCGTTTTTGCCTCTATCGGCCGCAGCCTTTCGCTTGCCAGCGGCAACGTAAAACGCTTTGCGGCGCTTCTTGCCTTCACGACGCTGGCGACCTATTCCGCGCTTGCCATTCTTTATATCCCGCTCGGGTGGTTTGCGTGGTATCAGGGTGTTGAAGTGCTGTCGTTCGACAATGCCGCAACGCCCGCGTGGCTGGAAATATCCCAGCAGCTTATATGGCAGGCGAGTTTTGTGATAATGTCGCCCGTCTGGATGATCGGGCTTTGTCTTCTTTACGTTGATGAAAGGGTTCGCCACGAGGGCTATGATATCGAACTGATGGCCGCCGCAAATCTGGGCGAGATACCTGATGTGCCAAGTTCGTACGTAAATCCCTTACAGCCCGCTCTCGGGTCGATCCGACAGGCCGAGACCGTGGCCGCCGGGCGTTCCGGCTCAATGCTCGGTCTGGAATAAATGCCTCGAAACTATCTTTTCATATTCACCGCAGCGGCTGTCGTCATATTGGCGGCAGGAGCGGCCGTGTTTGGCATTTCGCCGTCTGAGTATCGGTCAAAGATCGAGGATGTCCGCGAGATCATTGATGATATGCGGCAGGATGTTTACGAGACGGACAGCGGCGGCCCGCCCGAAGGCTTCGATCCGGCAAAGGTGCGAAGCATAAGGGAATTGATGCCGACGCAGATGCGCGTCACTACGGCGAGCGATGAGTTCGATGTCTCGAACAACTGGCTGCATACCGATCTGGATGCCTTTTTGACCGAAAGCGATCCGCCGAAACGCCTGACCATTCTCGACGGGATCGATGAGCGGCTGACCTCTCTTGCATGGCAGGTTGCGGAGTATGAGAATGCCAAAGCGTCAGAGAGGTCAAAGGACGAAGACAAGCAGAAACTGGCTGAGATACTGCAAAGAGAGCAGTTTCAAAAACCGTCCGAAGAACAAAAAAGTTTTATCGAAAGATGGATCGACAGGATCATTGAATGGCTGTCAGGACTGCTTCCCAGGCCGTCGGGCGGCCCGCAGATGAGCGCGTCGCCGGGACTAGCCCGGTTCATGCAGATCGTCATCATACTGCTCGTCAGCGGGCTGGTACTTTTTACGGTCTATAAACTTGCTCCGCACATCTTTCCGTCCTGGCGTCGTTCTAAAAAGGATATTGACGGCGACCGCGTCATACTTGGCGAAACAATAGAAAAGGACCGGACACCGAACGACCTGCTTCGTGAGGCCGAACTGCTTTCTCAACAAGGTGACAATCGCGGAGCGATCCGCAAAGGCTACATCGCCCTGCTTTTTGAACTGAGCGAGCGTGGGGCCGTCGGCCTGGCGCGGCACAAGACCAACAGGGATTACCTCCGCGACGTTCGCAAACAGGAGGGCCTGTTTGCTCCGATGAGCGGGCTGACGGGAGTTTTCGAGTCGGCATGGTACGGTTCTCAGGCCGTCGGGCCGGAAGCGTGGCAGTATTTTAAGGAAGGATATTCGGCCATGCTGAAAGATCATAAACAAACGGGCAGATGAGGGAAAGACTGTTGATAATAGGAGGATTGGTCGTTGTGCTTGCCGTCATGGCGGGACTCAATGCCGCGTCCTATGTTCAAAAAATAAAAGAACCCGACACGGAAATTTTTCCAAATCGGTCAACGTTCCACCCCGGAGCGACCGGCCTGCTTGCCTATTACACGCTGCTTGCCGAAACCGGCAGGCCAGTCGGCAGATGGCAGCGTCCTGTTTCGGAACTGCTTTCAAACAGCGGTGAAAAGCCGGCAACTTTTATTATGGCCGGGCCATTCCGAAAGGAACTGTCCGCTGAGGAACACCGCGAACTGCTCGAATGGGTCGGCAGAGGCGGCAGGCTGATCATCATCGACAGAGATCCCGCGTCCGAACTGGTCAAGACAACGTCTGATTGGAGCATTGCGTCGATGTCCTCAACGAGTCTTGACCTTTTAGCGGTCGATCCGGCCGATCAGAAACAGATGACGACCGGAGCAGGAGCCGCCGCGCCGGATCAGCCTACCATTCTCGCCACGGGCGTCAATGCCGTGCAGCCGTCGCGGTTCGCGTCGTCATTGCTGTTGACGCATCTTCAGCCGGAACCGGGAGAAAGCCACGAGGACGGTTATTATGAAGATAACCTCGACGACAGCATTTATCAGGATGAAGAGCAGAGCGAGTATTCCGGTGATCAGGACGATGCGGAAGCGACGCCGGAGCCGCATGATTTTTTTGAAGGCTCGCAACAGCCGCCACCGCCTGCAGCGGAACCGACTCCTGAGATCGAGCAGATGACGGAAGACACCGACGAGGAAGAATACGAGGCCTCGTTCAGCGCTCCGGTCGTGCATATATCGGACGGTGACCGCGTGCTGTTGGCCGAAGTTCCATACGGCATGGGCAGGATAGTTGTTCTGGCCGATCCGTTCATCGTCGCGAACGGCGGTATATCAATGGCCGATAATGCACGGCTTGCAATCAACCTTGCGGGTTCCGGCCCCGCTGTTTTTGATGAATACCATCACGGATACGGATCGGGGAACAATCGCCTGTTTGAATATTTTGCGGGTACGCCGGTCATAGCGTTGTTAGTTCAGTCCGCCCTTGTGCTTGCGCTGGTCATGTATTCGCGCAGCCGCCGGTTTGCGAGGGCCGTTCCCGATCCCGATCCGGACAGGCTTTCCAAACTGGAATACATAGCGGCGATGGCCGAGTTGCAGCAGAGAACGCGAGCGTACGATCTGGCGATGGAGAATATCTATTATGATCTTCGCCGCCGGGCATCGCGGATGTTGGGTGTTGACGGCACGGCCGTAAAGCCCGAAGAACTGGCCGCTCTCATATCGGAACGCAGCGGACTTGACCGCGAAGAGGTTCTGAGGACGATACTCAAATGTCAGGCGATCGTCCACGGAGAACCGACCAACAAGAACGAGATGCTGAGGCTGACCGCATGGCTGCGGGACGCGGAGGAAAAGCTCCGGTTGACGCGTCACAGGAGAACCAGGATATAACCAATGTCGTCAACCGCTCTGCTGATACTGCTATTGCTGTTCTTTGTAACCAGCGTCATCGGCGTTGTTACGGGCAGCAATTCGCTCATCACGGTGCCGGTAATGTTCCAGTTCGGCATTGATGAAAAGGTCGCCCTGGGAACGAATATGTTCGGGCTGACGTTCATGTCCATCGGGGCTTCGATCCCGTTCATCAGGGCGGGAAAGGTCGAGTTCGAACGGCTGTCGCCGCTGATCGTTCTTACCGTTATCGGCTCGGCGCTCGGTGCGGCACTGGTCGGTGTGATCACTAATCAGGGCATAAAACTGATGGTTTCGGTGGCGATGGTCGCGGTCGTCGTTTTTACGTTTTTTGACAGGACAAAAAAAAGCACCGGGCCTGATGTCGTTGAGGTCGCTCCTGCAAAGGCGGTGCTTACCTATCTGCTGACGTTTTTGCTTGCCATTTACGGCGGGCTTTACAGCGGCGGATATGTCACCGTTCTGACAGCGGTCTATGTTGCATTTTTCGGGATGACATACGGCGGTTCAATAGCCGCCACAAAGGTCATAAATGTTTTTTCGTCGGCAATAGCGACGGCGATATTTATGTGGAACGGCCTTGTGGACTACAGGCTTGGCGTTCTGCTGGCGGTGACGATGTTCGGCGGAGCTTATGCCGGTGCGCATTTTGTGACCAAAATGAACGACCGCGTACTGCGTGTCATATTTGTTTCAACCGTGTTCCTTTTGGCAGGGAAAACGTTTTACGACCTTTTGGCCCGATGACCGCAGCAGGCAGCAGGAGGTTGGTTGGCTCCAGGAAAAGAACGTTTTGCTGAAATTTTAAGAACAGATGTCACCTATCAGTTTTATGCTGACATACATAAGACCAAAGATCGCTCTCAAGGAAAAAGACTTTGTTATAGAATAACTTATGCTCAATCATACACCCGCGACAGTTGCTCATATCCTTAACGAACTCCGAAAGACGATAGTCGGCCAGGATGAGGTTTTGGAACAGGTTCTGGTGGCGATATTGGCCGAAGGCCACGCCCTGCTTGAGGGCGTGCCGGGAACGGCAAAAACGCTTATGGTCAAAACGCTGGCTGAGATAATCGGCGCACGGTTTTCCCGTATTCAGTTCACACCTGACCTGATGCCGTCTGACATTACCGGAACCAATGTTTTTAACATGCGGACGTCCGAATTCACCTTGCGTCACGGGCCGATCTTTACGGACATTCTGCTTGCGGACGAGATCAACCGCACACCGCCGAAAACTCAGGCGGCATTGCTGGAGGCGATGGAAGAACGCCAGACCACCATTGACGGCGACCGCCATCAGCTCTCACCTATCTTTACGGTATTGGCAACAGAGAATCCGATAGAATATGAAGGCACGTATCCGCTCCCAGAGGCACAGCTTGACCGTTTCCTGTTAAAGATATTGATAGATTATCCGCGTGTCGAGGAAGAGCTGGAGATAGTGGCGCGTTGGGACGGCGGATTCAATTCGCGTCATCTGGAAATGGCGAACATCACACCGCTGGAAGACGCCGCCGCTGTTTCACATTGCCGTGCAGAAATAAGAGCGATGCGGATGGAGCCGGGAGTTCAGAAATACATCGTAGAGATCGTTCAGCGGACGAGAAATCATCCGACAACCCTGTATGGTGCCAGCCCGCGTGCTTCGATAGCTCTGCTTCTTTGTTCAAAGGCTTTGGCGGCGATACGCGGCAGGGATTTTCCCACGCCTGACGACGTTCGCGACATTGCCCTGCCGGTTCTGCGGCATCGGCTTGCACTGAGAGCAGAGGCGGAACTGGAAGGAGCGACGACCGACGCTGTCATCTCGGACATAATCAAGACCGTCGAGGTTCCCAGATAGATCTGTCCAAAAGTTAAGAACCTTCAGGCTCTTCGGCAGGTGTTCTGGCCGGGGCCGAAGGTGTAGCGACCGGTGTTGCCGTCTGTCGCGGCGACTGCCTTGGGGCCGGTGTCGGCGTTGGTGTCGGCGGAGCCGATCTTTCGGGTGGGGCCGTGTTCGTATTTGCAGCCGGAGACCTAGTCGGTGACGGAGAAGGCTTTGTCTCCTCAGGCGCGGTGTTCGCCGGAACCGGGACAAGTATCACCCCGGATTCATTGGGCATGAACGGGCTGCCGGAATTGGGATCGATTGTGACATAGCCGCCGGGCGGCTGGTATTGCGGCGCTCCGGGCGGAGGAGCTCCGGTTGCCCACGGATTATAACCGTCGCCGCCGGGTAATGTGTCTATCGGCGCCGCCCCCTGTTCGGTCAGCGTTTCAGGAAAAGCATTAGGCATGGCGGCAAGCTGCTGCTCTTCTATGCCTGTCGCCGGATTGATCGGCTGTACAGGCAGGCCATTGGTGTCAGGCATCAAAACGGTCTGCGGATCGGTCTGCTTGCTCTGGGTCGCATAGATCATAACCGCGGCCAAAGCGCCTATGCCGACAATAACGGCCAGGGCTGTTTTCCACAGATCGGTGCCGCCTGCGGCCGCAGCGGCGGCATGGCCCGCTGACCCGGCTTTCATTGCCGCTGATATCTCGTCGATGAATTCCTGTGCGGTTTGCTGCCGCATTGCGGCGTCCTTGGACATAGCGCGGAGCATGACAGGTTCGATAGCTTTGGGAATGTCGCTTCGGAACGCGACCAGCGGTGCGGGCGGCTCCTCAATGTGCTTTGCCATTACGTCCGAGGGCTTTTCGCCGGTGAAAGGCACAACACCAGCAAGCATTTCATAAAGCAAAACGCCAAGCGAATAGATGTCAGAGCGCTCATCGGGCTGGTCGGAACCGCTGCATTGTTCCGGTGAAAGATATGCCAGTTCCGCCGGATCATCGGTTCCGATCACGGATCGGGACAGTGCGTTCGGCGTGGCAAAATCCGCCACCTTAACGATAACGTCCTTGTCCGGCCCATCGGCAAGCAGGACGTTTTCCGCCGACAAACTGCCGTGGACGACGCCAACGAGATGGGCGGCGGCCAAAGCTCTTGCCACCTGACGGGCAGTTTCAACAGCCGAATCGACCGGAAAAGCCCCGTCTCTGAGGATCATCGACTTTAGCGTTCTCGCGTTCGCCACGTCGTGAACCGAATAAACGATCCCGTTGTCGTCCGTGCCGAAATCGACCGCGCCAAAGGCGTTCGGATCGGCTATCCGTGCGGCGATCTTTGATTCCTCAAAGAACCGCTCTGTCGCGGCCTGACTGTGAGCGAGGTGTGACGGCAAAATGCGGATGGAAAGAGGTTTTTCCATCAAAAGGTGCGTTGCCTGATACAGGTCGCCGTCTGCGCCGTGACGTATCAGGGCGTCAACGCGGTACTTTTCAGCGATCACTTTTCCGATAACTTCGTTTGCCATCACTAATTAGAACGAACAAACCACGCTCTGGTTGCAAATAAAGACGTAATCGGGCCGGATTTTTTGCCCGCAGGCCCAAAAAACGCGGACAGGATCATTTTCCGATCCGGCCCGCGTCCACCAATTCCGATATCGAACTAGAGTTTAGCGAATACTATAACAAGAGCGAAAAGCACGAGTGATTCGATAAGCGCCAGAGCGATGATCATGAGGGTCTGAACCGTACCGGCGGCACCCGGATTGCGGGCGGCACCTTCGGCAGCACGCGAACCGACAAGTCCCTGTGCCAGAGCGGCAAGCCCGGCAGCGAGGCCGAAACCTATACCGCCGGCGATCGCTTTGTAAGCGGCAACGGTCGATTCATTGTCAGCGGCTCCGCCCTGAGCCATTGCCGGCAGCGCCATAAGGGCAAGTGCCAGAACTGAATATGCAAAATATTTGATCTTTATCATTTTTTATAGTCTCCTGTTTTATTTTTAACGAAGACCTTTGTTTCAGGCTTCACGAAAAACCGCCAGCGGTATTATTTCGCCTCGCTTCCGGTATGCCTTGATTTCTACTCTCGTTGGAGTCAAGGCTCCTGTAGCGTGCGGGCATAGTTACTATAAAACGCGGTTCACCGTGCCTGCCTTTTTGCCAAAGGCCTTATTTTTCCGGGAAACGTATCTCCCAAAACCCTTTCTTAATTTTCAAGTGACCGGCAGATTTTTGCCGGCCGATCAACCTTTTACGCATGTGCGGCAGCAGCATGGTCTGTTGCGTGATCTTCCACGTGATGATCGTCATGCGGCGCGTGTGTCACCTCGCTAACGTATATCGACGAAAGCAGCGTGAATACCAACGTCTGCACAAAAGCGACGAAAACCGCCAGAACAAGCAAGGCTGCCGGAACCAGTATCTGTGTGTAAGGCGGATAAAGGTTCGATATAGAGAAGTATATCTGCTCATCCGCGTACAGGTTCGCAAAAAGGCGAACGCCAAGGGTGAGCGGCCTGATCATGTTGCTGAACAGCTCTATCGAAAAGATCAGCGGCGTGATGAATATTGCCATCAAGAGCGGCAGTTTCGGCCCTGACAGGTGTCCGAGGTGCTTCATCAGGCCATTTTCGCTGATGCCGACATAGTTGTAATAAACGAACGATGAAATACCGAGGGCAAACGTTACGCTGACCGACGCGGTCGGCGACATAAAGAGCGGAAATGTTCCCATCAGGTTCGAGATCAGCACCAGAACGGCGAACGTTGCTATCACGGGGAAATATTTGAACCCGTGTTCGCCGATGACGCTGACGACAAGGTCCTTGATGGCGAGAAAGCCCGATTCGAGCGTCATCTGGCCCGGATGAGGGTCGTCCTCCGAAAGCTTGCCCTTTAACAGCCCGATCACTATCACAGACAGAACACACGCGATGGTGAACATGATCGTGTACCACGGGATCGCGTTATCGGGTGTGTAAGCTCCAAACACCGCTTCGGCTTCAGAGCCAAAGAGAGAGAAGAACTTGTCCCATACCGGCTTGGTATAGGCCATCTGGAAATCATGAACCGGTTTGCCGAAATAATGATTGACAAATTCAACAATAAGCGGCGTAGGATGTTCGGCTGCTAATAAGAACATTATTAAATTTCCTTCCTGTTAGAGAAGCTCGTAAATATATTCAGCGTTCCGTCCACGACAACGGCAAAGCCGAAACCGGCTGTACCCAAAATGACCGGAACTATCGGTACTATCTCAGTGATATAAATGAACGCGATGACGGCGCCGAGTGCCAAATATCTGCCGATATAGCGTATCGCGGAAACCTTTGGCTTTTCGCCTTCGGCGGCCTCATCAAAAACCTTTTTGAGTGAATGCTTTAGCCAATAATAGTTGGCGAAAGCAAGCCCGACGCCGATCATTACACCGATGCCGAACCTCACGGATACAAAGATCATTCCGGCTGCGGTTCCGATAATGCCCATAACGCCCAGAATTACCAGAATTCTCCGGTGTGCTTTCGGAAACACAGAACTTTCCGTCCCGTCAATGGTGTTCCGGTCATCCGTCATTCAAACCTTAAATTTTACAAAGGAAATGCGGAAAGTTCAATGGAGGCCGAGTGATTTTCCGTTTTCGGGCGAGGATGTGTTTTCAGGTGCTTCGGCGGACGGTTTTTCTTCTGTGTTCTGATGGCTGCTGAGGTCAAGCAGGCCTGCCGTCGTGTCGCGTTTCGACGTACCCAATATTTGAGTGTTCAGGCGAAATATCTGCACAAATCCAACAATGGAGCCTAGAACGACCCCGCCGACAAGTCCCCACGGTGAACTGCCGATGAGCAGATCCGCGAACCAGCCGATCACCATCATAAAGACTATTGGCCCGGCCAGAACGATCCCTGCGGAAAAGGCAAGGCCGGTCATTCTTACCGATTCCTCGGTCGTCGGCGGTGAATAATCGGCCTTTGGCGCTATGATCTCCGGCTGTATTGGTGTTTCTTCCGGTTGTTCGGGAGTTGACAGTGTCAGAAATTGCGGAGGTTCCGGCTGTTCGTTCGTCGCGGATGGTTCGTCTGCTTTATTATCCGTGATCGGAAAAGGCAGGTCGAGGCCGGAAATGTCGAACGGCCCCGAAGCGGTTCGGTGCGGAGTTTTTTCCTCTTCTTCATTACCGAAAATACCGAGGACGTTGGCTCGGTCCGCAACAGGCCGCTCTGCCGCCGGCTGAGGCTCAGAAAGTTCTGACGGCTCATCTTCAAAAAGGCTTTTTATCATTGGCGTGTTCCTGCCGGTATTTGCTGGCCGATCTGCGTTTGCGTCAGCATATTGAACAGTTTGTCCTGGATGTCCGCATTGGAAACCAGACTGCCGTGCGATTCACACATCGACAGTTCCGAATCGATCAAAAGGGTGGCCGCCTCGCCCGGTTTGGCAAGCGACTGGCGGGCCAGCGAACGCCGCGTCACAACGCCGTCACCCATGCCCATAAGCAGCGAGGTAAGTTCCTCGGACGTGATCTTTTTGCCGTCCGAGGCCGTATATGAGGACGGTTTGAACTGCGTTATCCACTTTTCGCGTTTTTTGTCCTGACGCAGAAGAACAGCATTGTTTGTCGGTTTACAGTCAGAGCCGACCAGATGAAATGTAACGGGTGCAGTATCTAAAGGGCGTGCGTTAAGGGCAGTTTGAAACTTTTTAGCACGATCCAGGACATTCCTGAAATACAATCTGGCAACCTTTTGCTCTTCTGCGCTGAATTCTTTCGAGAAATTCTTTCTTTTCCAGATCGCCCATTCGTATTCTTCCCACGTTGCGGGGTTAAATAGGTCTATTTCCATCGGCTGGAGGTCTTCATCATAGGCCCGCAGGCTGCCTTCATGCGGTAAAAGCTGATACAGCGACGGGATGGTGAACACGTCGTAGATATTTATGTCCCGAACCCACGGCAGATTTATCGGCGCGTATGAATATCCGTTTATAAAGGCGTTTAGGGCAAGAATGGAACCTTCGTTCGGTGTGCCTAAAAGAAAGATCTTCTCAAAATGCCTTGTTCCGGCCCAGTTCGGTTTCGGGTCTCCGGCGGACAGGTCGCGGTCGCCATACATTGCGGCGTAGCGTGTGATCAGGCCGCCCATCGAATGAGCGATGACGTTGAACTTCAGATCGGGCTTGCCAAGTTTCTTTTTCAGCGCCTCGATCTTTCGTATCAACAGCCTTGCCGTTTCGACATTGTCCAGACGCCAGTCATAAGGAAACACATAAAAAGTGTCCTGATGGCCGTTCGCGCCCGGTTCATCCCATGTCGCCTCGGTGTAGCCGCCTCTTTTTTGCAAAGAGTCGATGAGCCTTTCGTATATTTCGACCTCGGGCAAAAATCGGATTATGCGAACACCGCGAATTATATCTTTCGCGACAAGGTCATCGTGGTTCTGCGCGATATTGGGCGATATTGGCAAACGCAGATCGTTGGTCTTTGACCTTCTGGTGTTGAACCAGACCATTTCGCCGGTGTTCTTATTGACAAGTTCCGAGCCGGTGATGCCGGGAATGATTATTATCGGCGCCTTGCCGGTGACGGTCGCGGTTTCCTCCGCAGACACGGGAACGTCCTGTGCCGCGACAGGAACGACCGCTGCCAAAAAGAGCAGAACAAACCAGATCTTTCGAGTTAAAATTGCCCGCATTGAAATAAAGATATACATCCGCATTTGGTTTGGATGCCGTAAAACACGTGAAATTCTATCATTTTTTGAGATGGCTGAGAATGTTTGTTTCGGTCGGCGACACAATTTCATAATTGGTTCCGCGCCAGCGGATGGTGCGGCTAAAGGCCGCCATAAGGCAATTTACCAGATAAATGAACGGTGTCACAGCCCACAACGCAAGCTGCGAAAATGTCTGTTTTCGCAGCAATTCCTCGCAGCCATTCATAGCAAGAGTGACCGCTTTCAGCCGAAGATATGCCTTTGCAGTGGAGAGTGTTGCCACCAACGTTAATGTTGCTATGGAGAACCAGACGGTAAACGTCTTCTGTCGGCTGAAGATGATAATGCCGAGCGCGGCCAAAACAACGCCGCAATAGACGGCGGCCCCGATCAGCGACTTTATCCACAAGCCGGGCATATAGACGCGGGTTATCTTCATTTGCCGCGTCGTGAATTCGAACAACTGCCGGAACGTGACATCCTCGACGGTCGGTGTCAGCGCCTGCGGGACAAATTTTACACCAAGCCCGGCGGAGCGAACCGCTCGCGTGACAGCGAAATCATCGGAAAGCGTGCCTTTCCATCTGTTCCGCATATCGATCTTTTCAAAAACGTCGCGGCGGATCGCCGTCGAACCGCCCCAGCAGAAATTTGTCTTTTCGTTCGGGCCGAGAGCCGATGCAATAGAAGCGTTCCAGACAGAGAGTAACTCGGTCGCTAAAGACGATCTTTTGGAGAAGAACCAGCGATAGCCCGTTGCCGCGCCGATATTGCCGTCGGCAAGCGAAGCCGCAAGGCATCGCAGCCAATCTTTTGCGGGCCGAGCGTCCGAATCCACAAATACAAAAACTTCCGAAGCGTTGTCAGCATGTAGTACCGCTTCGCGAAGATTCTCGACCTTCTGGCCCGTGTTTGATGCCTTTGCGGCAATGATCAATTTTGTATTCTTATGCTGATCTAAAAGGTCTTTTATCACCGGAACGGTCGGGTCGTTCTCATCGTCAGTGACGAAGATGACCTCATAAGCCGGATAGTTTTGTTCAAACAGCGCGGCAAAGTTTTCGCGAATGCCCTCGTCAAGTCCTTTGCACGGAGCGATGATCGTGGCAAATGGCTGATGGCCCGATGAAGTTCCGGCGAGTTCACGGCGGAAATAATTCAGATACTCCAGCCCGCTCAGAAACGATCTGCAACTGAAATAAACAAGAATGACCGCAAAGAAATAGAAAATATAGATCATTCGAAAATTTTAGGACAGGACCATTCGCAAAAGCTCGACCGTTTTCCGCGTCGCGCCGCGATTTTCCGCCATTACATTTGCCGCGTTTCGGGCAAGTTCCTCGCGTTCCTCGTTGTCTTCGAGCAGATCGGAAAAGGCGAGGAAAAGATCATCCGGGATCGCGGTTTCGGGTATCTTTTCAAATTGTATCAGAGCTTTTTTTTCAAGGAATGTTTTTACAACGTCGGTAAAATTATGTGTATAAGGGCCGGTCGCTATTGCCTTGCCCGCGGCGGCCGGTTCGAGGACACTTTGTCCGCCGTGCGGTATCAGCGAGCCGCCGACAAAGACCACCTGCGCCAGCGGATAGGCTCCGCGAAGTTCGCCTATGCTGTCGAGCAAAATGATGTCTGCGTCACTGTCTTCCGGCGAAGGTTCCGCCGAACGGCGGGCGAAGGAATAGCGTGTCCATTCGCACGCGGGATCGTTCCTGAAATCGCGGATGAGCTTTGCCACCGCATCAAATCTTTCGGGGTGTCGTGGGGCGATCAACAGCCTCGAGCGGTTTCGAGCGTCGCCCGCGAGAACAGAGCAGAATGCATCCAAAACCCAACGTTCTTCCGGTTCGTGCGTGCTGGCGGCGATGATGAGCGGCTTTCCATCTGAAAAACCGAACCGTTCATCCAGTTCGCTTGTCACAGCGGCGTCGCTTTCGTTAAGTTCCAGGTCAAATTTGATGTTTCCGGTGACGTTCGTCCTGCCCGCGTCCATGCCGAGCGAGGTGATGCGTTTTGCGTCCGCCTCGCCCTGCATCAGAGCAAGGCTGATGTTCGCCAAAACCTTTTTCATCAGCGCGGCAAAATTGGAATATCTGTTAAATGACCTTTCCGAAAGGCGTCCGTTGACGATGGCGACCTTTGCTCCAGTGCGTGATGCTTCGTGAATAAATCTCGGCCATATCTCGGTCTCCATCAAAAGCACGGCCGAGGGCTTGAAATTATCAAGCGCGCGGCGGACGGTGGATTTCCAGTCAAAAGGAAAATAGAAAACCGCATCGGCTTTTCCGGCAAAGATGTTTTTGGCAAGTTCCTGCCCTGTCTTGGTTGTTGTCGAAACGATAAGACCATACCCCGGAAATGATCTTTTTATTTCATCGACCAGCGGACGGGCGGCGTTCGCCTCGCCGACCGAAACGCAGTGTAGCCAGATCACTTTTCGTCCGTCGTGAATGAACTGAGGATATTTCCCGAGGCGCTCATTGAACCCTGCCAGATATTTGCTTCGGTTAAAGATGAACACCGGCAGCATCAGCAGAAATCCTAAAGTATAAATGAGCGAATAAAAAAAGAGCATTGATGATAAAGAAACAGAGTTGCAGAGTTTTCAGCAACTCCGCAACTCTGTAAACGTGATAACCTCAAAAAAGATCTATTTAACTCGTTCCATATACCGAGCCTCAGCAGGGTTTACGCGGATCTTTTCGCCTTCTGTAATAAAGGGCGGAACCATCAGCGTAACTCCGTTCTCAAGCGTTGCAGGTTTGTTGGAATTGGACGCGGTTGCGCCTTTCAGTTGCGGTTCGGTCGTTGTGACGGTCAGTTCCATCGAAGCGGGAAGCGTTACGCCTATCGGTGTTCCGCTATAAAATTCGACCTCGATGGCAAGTCCGGCCATCAGCCATTGTGCGGCGTCGCCAAGTTCGTCTTCGGTCAGGGCAACCTGTTCATAGTTTTCCTGATTCATAAAATGGTGATGCGAACCGTCGGAATAAAGATATTCCATCTTTTGCTGTTCGAGCGTCACTTTTTCAAGCGAGTCGTTTGAACGAAAGCGGTATTCAAACGAGTTTCCGGTCAGCAGGTTGCGAAGACGCGCCTGAACCATCGCCCTCAGATTGCCCGGCGTATGGTGATGAAATTCCATCACCTTTACCGGAGCACCTTCGTGCAAAATTACCATTCCTTTTCTTATATCGTTTGCTGAAATTGCCATATTTCTTTTGTTCTTTGTTAAAAATATCGAGAGTAATAAAACGTGTTAGTGTAAATTTCCAAAGGGTGTTTTGTCTAGCGGACTGTTACGCGAAATTTGAAATTTCCCCGCCACGGATCGGCTTTTTGACACTCAACGACCTCGATCCTGTAATCTCCGGCAACGGTCGGAGTTATCTCTCGGCGGTTGTTGCACGACGCGTCCGAATCACCAACCGGTTCGCCGTTCGGGCCGGTTATCAGTATGGTGATGTATCTGTTCGAGTTTGCACCGCGTATCTGTTCGGCCGAAAGCGTCTGGCCCGCGTTTACCTTGATGACGAATGTTTTTTTGTCATCGTAACTGCTCAATTTACCTGTCGCTACCGCCGAAACCGCTCCCCGCCTGAACTTTATCCGTTTTTCAGCCTGCGCCGATACATCGCTCGCCGTCAGGCAGAGAAGAATAACCACAAATGTTAGTGCGAAAGCGTTCCACATCGTTATTTGGTCTCCTCTTTTGTAAAAGGCAGCGGTGCTGGTTCCTCGCCCGGTTTTGGGTATTCCTTTTTCATCATTTCATAAATGCCGATGATCTGCTGTTCCCATTTTTTCGCCTCTTCGTGTGACGGATCGTTCTTTAAGGTGCGGCGATAATCGCCAAGGGCCGAAGCGTATTGCCGAGCCTCGGTCAGGGCAAAACCGCGTTCAAAATATGCCTTTGCCGCTTCTTTTTTGGCTTCGGCATCATTTCGTTTTGCTTTTAGCACCTTTTCAGCGTCCGCAATGGCCTTATCGTATTTGGCTGTGTCTATCGGTGTGCCGTCGGCAGACCATTTCCCGCCGGTCGGTTTTACCGGAGCATTGGGCTGCTGGTTTTCAGTCGTATGCGGGATCGTCGATTGCATCTGGCCGGTGCGTATCGGTTCATTTGCGGGAGCCGCGTTTTGAGCCGTTGGCTGAGAATTAGAACCGCATCCGAAAGCCATCGCGACAAAAAGAAAAAATGCTGTGTGTCTCATAAAATTCGTGTCGGAGCAAAAATGCTTATTTGCTCTCAAAAGGTTTCAGAGTGTCAATATACGGCCGTGCCTGAACGATGTAGAGACGGCTGTTTATCACTCCCCATTCTATATCCTGAGTGTCGCTTCCAAAAACGTCGCGAATCGCTATCGCGGCCTTTGATATGTTTCGTATCTCCGCGTCCGTGAGGACACGTCCCTTTGCATCGGCGCATTTATCAGAGGTTTGCCGCATATCGCCGCCCGCCGCAAAACGCAGCGAACTGGTCTGATCGGACAGCGTCATCACCGAGATCGAATCGGAAGACGGTATGAAAAGAACCTGTTCGGGAAGACCGACATTGTTGACCACGTTGGAATTGTGTCCGCAAACGGCGCTGATATAGATGGCGTCGTCCGTTTCGGGGCGATACGGGTCTTTTGTTATCAGAACGCCGCCCTTTCGCATATCGACGCCGACCTGGATCATCGCAGACATATAGACATCTTCCTGGCTGACGTAGTTTCTTACACGCGCCTCGTATGCCTCAAATCGCCACAGCGAACCCCAGACCTTTTTAATTCCCTCGGCCAGATCGGCGGAAGTTCTGACATTAAAAACGCTCGAATAAAGACCGGCGCCTGAAAAATTGGGCAGATCTTCGGCATTTGAGGAACTTCGGACAAAGACCGGAGCAAAGCGAAGCTGTGTTCGCCATTTCGCAACGACCTGACGCCGAAGCGCGGGGTCGAAACGGCCTTTTTGAATGGCGTTTCGCAGTTCATCAAGCCTTTTACGGCGATGACGCGGATTGTGGATGAACTCATATTCATCCAGCATTTCGTCGATCATCTTGTCCAGGCCGTTGTCCTTTATGAATTTATCGTACCAATAGAACGGAACCGAGAAACCATCCGGCACGGTTATGCCCGGAACCTTTGCGTGCATTATCTCGCCGAGGTTCGCGGCCTTGGAGCCGAACGCGACGCTGTCCGTTTTTCTCATTTCCCGAAGGCCTGAAAGCGTTTTGACCGAGAGATCGACCGGCGGTATCTGCTGATCCGGCGAGTCGAATTTTTCGCGAAGGGCATCTATATCGACCGGGTTGAATTTATAGTCGGTCAGCGTTGCCTCAAGTTCCCAAACGTATGAATGTTTGTCTTTGAAGAGCTTGTCCGCATCCTTGATATACACATTCGGAATGCCCCAGCCCTTTGCCAGGACGTTGACGTGCGACAGCGGCGAGGAGGGTTTTGCCACAATGATGCCGCGAACCGGCGGCAGCGACATCGGCAGCTCTTTTAATACGACGATCTCGTTATCGCCGATCTCGACCGTGTCATCCAGCGTTTCGATTATATGGATGCGGCCGACGGCCTTTCCGGGATTGAGCGCAAGGTATTCCTGATTTTTGTTTATATCACTCTGAAGCACGCGCGAGATGCCGATATCTCTGCTGACGTCTTCCTGACGCGAGGAATTTGGCTTGTACGCAAGCGGTTCAAAGAACGTTTTGTTCAGAGCTTCGTGGGCAGCTTTAAGGTGATCGGCCGTCGCCATGTCGCCCTCCCAGATCTCCCATGTCCATTTTCCGACCGTCTGCTGCCACGCGACCGAACCGACGATAAAACGCCTGTCCTCGTCAATGTAGATCGGGTTAAAGACATCGGCTCCGCGCGGAACAAGGTAGGTCGCCAGCAGAAAATCCTTGTGAAAACGATAGCGGAGCGAGTTTACGTAATAGACCTTGTTGCCGTCGCGGCGGTCGATGACGAACATCGCGTGCGGCAGCGAATACGGCGTACCCTGATGATATGTACGGGCGATGCGGTCAAACTCCTCTCGTGACGCGACCGCGTTCACGGATTCCACGACCGTCCTATCTTCGGCCGCCGGTTCATCTGACGGTTTGCTGTCAACGTCCTGAGCGAACGCCGCCGAAGCCGCCAGCAGAGCCAGAAGAAGAAAAAGCGCGTATGAATATCGCCGGGCAAAAAAGTTCATTGTGTTTCGTAAGCAGATTTCTTTTGTTGTTACAGGCCTGTTGCGGCGCGTTGGCGAAGTTCGCGAAGGGCCTCGGCATTGTCTATCGAAATGCCCATGTCACGGTATATTCCGTCCGCTATCGTATATATCCAGCCGTGAACCGTGATGTCCCATCCCGCTTCCCACGCGGTTCTGACTATCGTCGTCTCGCCAACGTTTATCACTTGTTCGACGACGTTTATCTCGCAAAGTTTGTCCAGTCTTTCGCGGTCGTCCTCTATCGCGTTAAGTGTCGCCGAGTGTTTTTGGATCAGGTCCTGAACGTGCCGCAGCCAGTTATCGATCAGGCCGAACCGCGAATCATCGAACGCCGCCTTAACGCCGCCGCAGCCGTAATGTCCGCAAATGATGATATGGCGGATCTTGAGCACCTCAACGGCGAACTGCATCACGGACAGGCAGTTCATATCGCTGTGAACGACCAGATTGGCGACGTTTCGGTGAACGAACATCTCGCCCGGCAGCAGCCCGATGCTGGAGCTTGGTGAAATGCGGCTGTCCGAACAGCTTATCCAGAGAATTTCAGGCTGCTGGCCCTCGACCAGTTCTTCAAAGAAACTCGGGTCGCGGCCCTTCATTTCATCGGCCCATTTACGATTGCTTTCCAGCAATTCATTGATAGTTTTCACGTGGATATTCTATCGCAGGCCATTTGTTCGCGCTATTCGCGGTCGGGCAACTCGTTATCAGCTTCAGCAACTGCGGCTGCCTCTCGCAGTGTGTTTCGCCGCTTGACCTGTACACGGATGCCGAGAAAAAATGCGATACAGCCCAAAACAGCGGCTATAAACGCGCTGTCCGGCCTGCCGTTCCATAAAAGATAAACGGCGGTTCCGGCAAGAACGACGGCGACAGCCTGAAAAATGCGTTCCATGTTCTTATGAGCTTAAACCGAAGAAGGGCCGATCACAAATCGGCCCGGGAAAAGGGGATAAGATTTTTCGCAAGGCTGAGACGATCTATATATCCTCGTTGGCGATCTCTTCACGCACTATCTCTTCTGCCATTTTTCGCCGCATTGCCTTTCTCCAAAAATATCGGATGATAAAGAACAACGGAAGGCAGATGAATAGAAGGAAAGGCAGCAGTGCGATGATAAGGGTGACCAGGCCGAGGACAAAACCGGTTGCGGCATCGAGGCCGCTGTTGATCGATTCCGTCAGTTTAGTAAAAAATCCGGCGCTGTTGGCTGAGATCGCGGCAGGCGTCTGAATGGTGACTTTTATCGTCGAAAGGCTTGCCTGATCTTGCAGAAACCTTTTTCTGCCTTCGATCTTTTCTATTTCGGCACGAACCTCGGACAACTGCCGCTGGACGTTGAGGGCGTCCTCGACAGAATTTGCCCGCTTCATTATTTCAAGAAACTGTGTTTCCAGGGAGCGTTTTGCCACCAGCGTGGCTTCGATGTCGATGAACTCTTCGGTAACGTCCTGGCCCTTTACCGTTTCGACCAAAACGCGTCCGGCTGCTTTTCGTATCTCATCTACCGCCTCAGCGAACTTTTCCGCCGGCACGCGCACGGACATTGTGACGGTATCGCGTTTGGCAGAGCGTCTGTCGGATGTCCGCTGCTGTGATTCGATGACAAATCCGCCTTTGCTTTCGGCGATGGCGGCTATCTTGTTCTGGACTTCTTCGGGTGTTTCCGATTCGAGGCTGAGGTCGGCATTGCGGATGATCTTTCTTTCGGACGGAACGGCCGGCTGAGAGGTTCGACCCGATCCGTCAAGCGGGATCGACTGTTCCTTTGCCTCTTTTCCACCGCCGCCGCTGCCGGTGCCGCGTTCGCCCTCAAATGCTGATGGAGCGGCGGTGTTTGAGGCGGATGCCACATCATAGGCCCCAAATTGTGGACTTTCGGCGCGGTCTCCGGCTCCCATGCAACCGGACAGCAAAAGCCCTGAAACGGTGAAAAACACTATTGCGGACAGTTTGTTCATAACGTTCTCCTTTTTTTGATCCGTTATGTAGAACGAAAGGGCCTAGCCCGCCTTGCGTGCAACTTCTTCTAAATTTTCACCCTTAAAAAGGGCGCGGGCCGCGCTGAACAACCGGACGACCGCCCTGTATATCTTAGGAAAGAACCAAATAAAAAAGATAGTGAACAGGATAAGAACAACAGCTATGACGATAGGCGCGACGACCGCAAGGATGGCCCCGGCAAACGCTATCACATCCTCAACTATCGACAGTATCCAGTTTGAAAAGGGTTCGGGAGAGAGGTTGGCTGCGACACGTGCAGCCGATTTTGTTCCGTGTGAAGCAAAGGCAAATCCGCCGCCTATCAGAGTTGCGGGAATTACGATCGCCGGATCCATATCCGATACCGCCGCCCAGGCGACAACAGCTCCCGCAGGGACACGAATAAATGTGTGAAGAGTGTCCCAAACGCTGTCAACATAAGGTATCTTGTCTGCGAAAAACTCGACCAGGTAAAGCCCGCCGGCAACGCCGATGATCCACCAGTTATCAAGAACGTCCAGGCCGCCGGGCAGCTTTACACCGCCAAATCTCTGCACAAGCCCCAGCACAGATACCGTGGCATATAGATTGATCCCGCTCGTCCATGCCGAGCCGAGAGCAAGTGTCAATGTCGAGAACCATTCCATAGCAAACCTATTTTAGAGGCCAAGTGTGTGACGTAATGCAGTGTCAGCCTCGTTCAGATCGTGTATTGAGCCGATCTTTCGTGTGACCATCTTTGACATTATGGTTGCAAGGTTGTCACACATCAGGACAGAATCAAATAACAAGCCGCTTTGTCTTCCTGTTTCCGAAGCGGTCTCTATCAGTACACGCGATCTGTGTCCGGTGCGATTCAGGTTAGAGCTGATCATAGCAATAACTATCTGAGCTAACCCAGTATCCAGACCGTCCGCCTGAACTATCAGTGCGGGACGCAGCTTGGCGGTTTTAAGGTCTGAGTTAGGGAACGGAACGAGAACAACATCACCGCGTCTATGCCCCGCCGTTAAGGGCGTTTCTTGCATTGTCATAATCGTTATAAACGTCCATGGCAGGGTCGTCCCAATCTTCAAAAGCGGCCAGATTGTTTCTGAGCTCCGCCGCTTCTTCCTCATCTATTCCATGGGCCGAAAGCGAAACATCAGAATTCTCAAGAAATGTGACCAACACTTTTGATTGTCTATCGACCGAAACGGACTCAAGCAGCTCTATTCTGCCATTCTTGTATATTCCTTCAACTGTTATCATGGCTCGTTCCTGTTTTCCCATTCTATCACAGAACCTAATTCTCCGGTTCGTCTTCTATTTCGTCACCATCTTTTTTAAAACCGAATTTCTCAAGCCGATATTGCAGTGTTCTAAAGGTCAGGCCGAGGAGTTTTGCAGACTTGGTAATGTTGTTATCGGTGCGTGACATTGCCTGTTCGATAAGGCTGCGTTCGACGTCCTCAAAATTGACGCCTTCGGGCGGCAGTTTGAATTGGAAGTCACCGTCAGCGGATGCGGGCCGTGAGCCTGCGGTCATTTCCGGCGGCAGGTCATCGAGCGTGATGGTGTCGTTCTCGCAAAGCAAAATCGCCCGCTCAAGGGCGGATTCAAGCTGGCGGACATTTCCGGGATAGTGATAGTCGTTGAGCAGCTTTTTGGCGGCAGTGTCCGGCTTTATGTCCCTGGCGGTTCCGCGTGTGTGTTTCTTTATGAAAAACTCAATGAGTACGGGTATGTCCGAACGGCGTTCGCGGAGCGGCGGTATCTCTATCGACAGAACATTGAGCCGATAGTAAAGGTCTTCACGAAAGCGCTTTTCCTCGGTCATTTTCAGCAGGTCGCGATTGGTCGCGGCGAGTACGCGAACGTCCACCGCGATCTCCTTCACGCCGCCGACGCGCCGTATCTCGCGTTCCTGCAATGCACGAAGGAGCTTTGCCTGCAAAGCAATATCAAGCTCGCCGATCTCGTCCAAAAACAGCGTGCCGCCGTCAGCTATTTCAAAGAGGCCCTTCTTTTCACCGACCGCACCGGTGAACGAGCCTTTTTCGTGGCCGAAAAGTTCGGATTCGAGCAGATTTTCATTTATCGCGGCACAGTTCACGGCCTGAAACGTATTGCTTGCCCGCAGGCTGTTCATATGTATCGAACGGGCGATAAGCTCTTTGCCGGTTCCGCTTTCGCCGCGTATCAAAACGGTCGAATTCGATTTGGCGATCTTCAGGATCAGCTTTTTAACCTTGTCCATTTCCGGCGAAACGGAAACGATCTCGGTGTCCAAAGCCGACAGCTTATTCAGCGCTCGTGAAACGGTCTCAAGCAGCTTTTCGCTGTCATACGGTTTTTGCAGATAATCAAATGCGCCGAGCCGCAGAGCATCAACGGCAGAATCGACCGAACCGTGAGCGGTGAGCAATATGACGATGATCGACCTGTCGAAATTGGTCAGTTCCTTGAGCAGGTCAAGGCCGCTCATGCCCGTCATTTTCAGGTCTGTCAGAACAAGGTCAAAACGCCGCGATTCGACAAACTTCATCGCAGCCTCGCCCGACGAAGCCGTCGTCACGTCATACCCTTCGCCTGAAAGGATCGTTTCCAATATTTCCCGCTGATTCTTTTCGTCATCAACGACGAGTATCGATTTTCTAGCCATAATTTAACTTTACCGCAGAGTCGCCGAGACGCAGAGAGATTAAAACAAGGTCTCCGTGACTTTGCGTCTCTGCGGTTAAATACTTCATTGCTTTACTGAAGGTAATTTTACCGTAAACTTTGTTCCTTTGCTTTCGGTCGATTCTACCTTTATTGATCCGTTGTGCTGTTCCACTATTTTTTGCACGATGGCGAGGCCGAGGCCCGTGCCGGTTTCCTTTGTTGAAAAATAGGGTTCGAATATCTTTGAGAGGTTTTCCGCCGGTATTCCGTTGCCTGTGTCGGCTATTTCAAACCGGACAAGGGCTTCGGCATCGTCGGCTTCTATCTTGACGGTCAGCTTGCCGCCTTCGTTGCCCATTGCCTGAACGGCGTTTATAAAAAGGTTGTTGAAAACGGAGCGCAGGAATTCAGGGTCGCCCATTATCTGCGGTATGTTCTCGTGTTCTATGACAGCGATCTTTATATCATTCTCTTCTGCCTGTGCCTCCACTATCCTGAGCGATGCCCCGATCACCTCTCTTGCCTCTATCGGCCTGAGGTTCGCCGTTGCCGGACGCGAATAATTCAGAAAATCGGTTATCTGCTGGTTTATCCTTGCGACCTCGTCCTTTAATTGCGAGGTCAATTTCTGAAAGTTCGCCCGTCTGTCCGGTTCGTCGGGCGAATACTTGGAACGCAGGTGATCCAATGTCAGGTTTATGTAATTCAGCGGATTGCGTATCTCATGCGCAATGGCCGAACCGAGCCGCCCGACGACCGCGCTTCTTTCGGCCTGTTGGAGCTGTTCCTCCAGTTCCTTTGATTTTTCCAGTTCGCGGGTCATCTCGTTAAAACGTTCGGAAAGGCGTCCCATTTCATCGTTTCGGCCCGTTATCGGGACACGAACGTCCAACTGGCCGTCCGCAACACGCCTTGCTGCATCAGAAAGATAAGCTATCGGCCGTGTAAACCGCCAGACAAGCCAGAAAGTGATCAGCGTGGAAATAAGCAGAACGCCAAGCGTTACGACCAGCGGCTGTGCGGCGCGTGCCGCCGCCTCGCTCCGGTCATTTTTTAGCAGGACCATCACATACCAGCGGCCTCGGCTGGTCTCTATCGGCACCGCGTGGGCCTCGTCATCAAAGGCAACGTTTCGCTCGCTTCTTTGGTTCGGAAATCTGGACAGGTCATCGCCGAGGCGGCTGCTTTCCACCAGCGGCGGCAGATCGGTAAGTTCAGAGAGCATTTTGTAATCAAGCTCTCCGTCCTCGTCAACAGTGGGCAGATATTCGAGGTTAAGGCTGTCTGAAACGTGCCAGTCGTTGTCGATTATTATGACATCGCGGATGCGTTTTCTTGCCGATTCGTCCAGAAACGGCTGGTTAGGGTTGTTTACAATGTCGAGCAGCCGATCCGTTTCAGACGTCAGGCCCTGAAACCCGAGCGTGATGCCGGCGTTCAGGGCTTCTCCCTGAAGCCGACGGAGTTCGTCGTTCTCCTGCTGCATCACCAGATTGAGGTAATACTGGACGCCCAGTGTCGCCACCAGCATCAGGGCCAGTATCATCAGCAAACGGCCGCGAAATGTGTGCAAAAAGGGCATAGTATCCTCAACTTTATGCAAGTGCTTAAGATTTTACTTGCCATCCGATGCCTTGAATGTTATCTTGTCACTTAGTAAATTCGCAAAGTCCCGTCAGAAATTATTATTTCTGAGCATTCCCTCGGGGCAGAAATTACCTTTCTTTCTTAATCAGAAAATACAGATACTTAGTTGAGCCGAGGTAAAGCATGAAGTTGTTGCGTTCCGAAAAGCGTCCGGGGAAGTATTCATTTTTTTTAGTCCTGGCGGTGTTGGCCCTGTCGTTGTTTACGACCTCCGCATTTGCCCAAAGCAAAAAGGCCAAAGCCGCTCCCAAATCCAAAAAAACCGCTCCGGCAAAAAAGGCGACAGCCGCCGCTCCTAAAAAAGGTTCAGCAAAAACGACCGCCAAGGCCGCATCCACAAAAAAGGCCCCGGCTAAAAAAGCCAAGCCGCTGACCGCCGCCGAGCGGCGTAAAGAGGCTCAGCGTAAAAAGGCCGAAGAAGCACGCCGCCGGGCTGCGTTGGCGGAACAGCGCCGCCGCGAACAGGCCGCCCGTGAGGCCCGCGCCAGAAAGATCGCGTTTGAACGCGGGCTTCGCACGGAAACTGCCGAAAATATCTTAAAGGACAACACGGAAGGCGAAGACCTTGCCGTTCGCAAGGTCGCCGTGGAGGCACTTGGCGAAAAGGCCGGAACGGTCGTTGTGATGGAGGCCAAAACCGGCCGCGTCGTTACAATGGTCAATCAGGATTGGGCTATAAAACATGGTTTCAAACCATGCTCCACCATCAAACTCGTGACAGGCGTTGCCGGTGTAAACGAAAAGCTGATAGACGGCGAAGGCAACATAACGGGCAATTCCATGCGGATGACGCTTGATGATGCTCTGGCAAGGTCAAATAATCCGTATTTTCAGCGCGTCGGGTCTGACCTCGGGAATGAGAAGATGATCGATTACGCCAAGCGGCTCGGCCTCGGGCAAAGGACCGGTATAAACGCGGAAGGGGAAAATCCCGGAAAACTTCCATACGGCAATAAGAATTTACGGATATATTCTCATGCTGATGATTTTGAAGTGACGCCGCTGCAGCTTGCGGTAATGGTCACGGCCCTTTCCAACGGCGGCAAGCGCGTCGTTCCGACCATTCAAAAAACGCAGGCGCAAAAAGCCGCTCTTAAGCCGAAATATCACGGCAGCATCGATCTGCCGGAATACAGCTATCAGCGTGTTTTGCCGGGCATGATGGGCGCGGCAGAATACGGGACCGCCCGCCGAGGTGTCGATCCCGCGTTGGGCATTGCCGGAAAGACCGGTTCATGCATCGGGCGCGGTTCGTGGGTCGGGCTTTTTGCTTCTGTCGCTCCTGTCGAAGATCCAAAATACGCGGTTGTCGTTATTACACGCGGTGAGAGCGAACGCGGGCGTAACGCGGCCGCCATTGCCGGACAGATATACAGGGCGCTTGCTCCGACCATTTCACGAGATCAGGAAAAGAATCTTGCCATTCGACGGCTTACGTCCTTGCCTCCGCCTAACGCCATTCCCTCGACGCTGGCCGAAGCGGGAACCGGTGATGATGAAGATGATGACGATGAATCCGCCGTTCCGGCCGCTGACCGCGACATCGACGCCAGGCGTCCGGTCGTGGTTGCAGGAGCACAGCAGCAAAAGAAAGACGAACCGGGGCGGGTCGTCCGTACAGGGCAGTCAAATCCGGTATTTTCTCCGGTCGTGATCGGATATGACAAGACCGGGGCCGAAGACGGAACGGCAAAACCGGCGGCTGCTGCGAAAAATAAACCGTCCGGCCCGACAGCATCCGCCGCCGACAAAAGATCGACCACGGTAAGCTCAAAGCCGGTTGTTGTAAGCTCGGCCCCGCCGACTGCAGCAAAAACACCGGCCGCCAGACCTGCAGTAAAATCCGCAGTCAAACCCGCAACGAAACCGGCGGCAAAACCTGCATCCGCACCGGCTGAGAAAAAAGGAAAGTCCGTTCCGGCAAAAGCGGCGGTAAAACCCGCAGCTTCAAAGTCCGCGGCCCCAGCGTCCAAATCATCAAAAGCTCCGGCAGGCAAGTCATCAACTCCAGCAAAAGGCAGTGCCGCAGCCAAGGGCAAAACGGCTCCGGCAAAAAGTAAGGCCGCACCTGCCGCCAAAAAACCGGCAGCCGCGTCTAAGGCAAAAGACACAAAAAAGGCTCCGGCAGCAAAGAAACCGGCGGACAAAAGCAAAAAAGCGGATACCGCGTCCAAATCAAAGGAAGGAAGCCGCCCGCGCGTGGTCAAACGTAAATAGCGGCTATGTTCGCGATGGGCCAGGGACCACAGAAAAAGATCGCATATATTGGTGCTGAAATGTGACTGAACGGGTACATAAAGGCTTGACATTATGCGGTCTTTTGCGTGATTATTTAACATTCTCAAGAATTGGCACCCTTAGGATAAATTTCATTCTAAGGTGATTTGCCTTGCTGAAATTCTTGCAACTTTTTAAGTTTTATTTACATCAGAATTTGCACGAAACCCGTGTGAATGCGGCGCGGGTTCGGTAACAGAATATTGAACCGATTTTTTCGGGTGGGAGGAAGTAACCTAAATGAAAGACATTTTTAGATTTGTTGGCATGGGAGCGTTGCTCGCTGTGGTTTTGGGGGTTGGGGCGATGACCGTTT
The DNA here is from genome assembly GCA_019639175.1 of Acidobacteriota bacterium. Lineage (GTDB taxonomy): Bacteria > Acidobacteriota > Blastocatellia > Pyrinomonadales > Pyrinomonadaceae > OLB17. The sequence continues at coordinate 326,499 of JAHBSK010000001.1, forward strand.
CAGCCCAGGATCCTTGTGAGGATTATGACGGCAACGCGGAACTTGATACCAAGATCCGTGAGAATTATCCGAAGGATGAGACTCTGCACATCGCGATAGATGCATCAAAACAATACCTTGAAAAGTATGGTGCATGTGAACCGTTCAAGGATTTCGGCGATTGGGTAAAGGCCCAGCTTCCGGGTTGGGAAGAAGCGAAGAAAAAATACGACGAAAGGGTCAAACTCGGCAAACTTTTTGCAAGTTTCGATGACGGCATCAAGGGCAAGAGTTACGACGGAACCTACGCCGCCGGCAAGGAGATATTGGCCAAACAGCCGGATAACCTCAACATAATGGTTCCGCTTGGCCTGATCGGCCTGTATCAGTCATTTCAAGGCAACAACAAATACAGCACCGATGCTATAGCCTATTCGAAATCGGCCGTTCAGAAGCTGAAAGCCGGTGCAAAATCGACCAAGCCGAACGGCAATTACGGCGCTTTCGAGTTTGAGCGTTCAAAGGAAGAGGCCATTAGCGAACTTACCTATGGCATCGCTCACCTGACCTACTACGTAAACAAGGATCGAAAGAACGCACTGCCGTATTATTATGAGGCCGCACAACTGCCGGGTTCATATAAGGACGAGCCGCGTCTCTACACGACCCTCGGGGCTTATTATCTGGAACAGGCAGCTCCGATCGGCCAGGAGATCAGTGCTCTGATCAAAAAGATAGAGGTGACCGAGGACGATGACGAAAAGCTCAAGATAGACGCTGACGTAAAGGCGAAAGTCGCTCTTTTTAACGGCTATATGGATCGTGCTATCGATTCGTTCAGCCGTGCATATGCGGTAGCGGATGAGTCAATTCCCGCAGACAAGACACTTAAGGCTGAGGTCTATGAGGAACTGAAGGGCCTGTGGGAGCGTCGCGGTAAAAAGGACGGTTTGGACAAGCACATCGCTTCCGTTCCGAGCAGCCCGTTGCCGAACCCGACCAGTGAGGTCCAGCCTGCGGCCGATCCTGAACCGGACGCGAACGCATCTGGCGATAACACGACCGGATCGGGGAACTAGATCGGATGGTTCTTATGAAAGTTCGCCCGAAAGATCGGACGGGCCGACAAATCTAAATAATGGGCCGGAGGCTTTATATAAAGCTTCCGGCTTTATTTTTTGCTCATTTCTGCCTAAACTAACCTCTTGTGTCCAATGACTGAATCGCGGCTTGAAAATATCCTGGGATATGAATTCCATTCGCCGGAACTTTTGGAAAGGGCTTTGACCCACGGTTCCTGGATAAATGAGAATGCGTCATCTGACTCGCCGCTGCGTGATAATGAGAGGCTCGAATTTTTGGGCGATTCCGTGCTTGGGCTGGTGACGGCCGACTGGCTTTTTGAAAATCATCCGACGCTGGACGAAGGCGACATGACGCAGATGAAGCATCGCCTGGTCAGCACGGCGACGCTCGCCCGCATTGCCGCTGAGATCGGGCTGGGCGAGGCCGTACGCGTCAGCCGCGGCGAAGAGCGTTCCGGCGGACGGAAAAAGACGGCGCTTCTTGCCGACACGATGGAAGCCGTCATCGGGGCCGTTTTTCTGGACGCAGGCTATGACAAGGCAAGGGAATTTGTCGTCAGGATTTTTGCGAATGAGCTAAAGAACGCTTCACCAAAAGGCTCTGCAGATTACAAAACGCTGCTTCAGGAAAAGCTCCAGGCACGCAAACTGCCGACGCCGACATACAGCCTGCTGGAAACAACAGGCCCGCCGCATGACAGGTCATTCAGGGTAAAGGCCGAATGGCATGGCGGCAGCGTAGAGGGAACGGGCCGTTCGATCAAGGCCGCCGAGATGAACGCCGCCAGTCAGGCACTGGAGATGATAGATCAGGAAACGTAGGCGATACAGGCAGAACTACGCGGGAATTTATGAATACGCAAGAGAAGGAAAAACCGGAAACCGACGAAAAGGAAAAGAAGCCGAAAGGCCCGCCAAAATCCATTTTTCGGGAATATCTGGAATCTTTTACGGTAACTCTGATCATGGCTATTTTTGGAATGACGTTCATTCTGCAGGCCGTGACCGTGCCGACCGGTTCCATGCAGAACACCATTCTGGTCGGCGATTATCTGCTGGTAAATAAATTCATTTTCAATCCGGGCGGAAACCCGCTGCCGTTCCTGCCGATGCGCGACATCGAACGCGGCGATATCATAGTTTTCAAATATCCGGGCAATGAGGTAAATCCGAGATCGGATGCCTCACGCGGTCTGGTCAAATACCAGATCAACTATGTAAAGCGGGTGATCGGTTTGCCGGGTGAGACGGTCGAGTTCAGGAACAATCAGGTCTTCATCAATGGCCGACCACTGGCCGAACACCGCATCATCGGCGATCTGCCTGAGGGTGATCTCAACGGTCAGTCGGCATTGGAAACAAGCGAATTTGAGGATCGCGAACCTGATGACAAATGGAGCGTCTATTATTCTTCGCGAACAATGAGCGCGGTCCGAAATGGTTTTACGTTAAAGCTCGATCATTGGAATTTCGGCGTTGAAGGCAAGCCGATGACCGTGCCGCCGAACAGCTTTTTTGTGATGGGCGACAGCCGCGACCAAAGCGATGACAGCCGGGGTTGGGGATTTGTCCCACGCGAACTGGTGATAGGCCGGGCGATGTTCGTTTACTGGTCGTGTGACCGCGGAGCGTCAAACGGCGGGCTGCTCGGATGCCTTACGCACCCGAGGCTGAACCGCATCGGCAAATTTGTAAAATAAATGCCGGCGGGCGGCAGCACGGCCCGCATATTCCCGATGAAGCTTAATTTGAACGACGAGGTTTCCGGAGCGATACATTTTGACAAGCCTGTTGTCGCTCTGGAATCCACCGTCATTGCGCACGGGCTGCCGTTCCCTCACAATATTGAGACCGCAAAAAAACTGGAAAGGATAGTTCGTGATATGGGAGCCGTTCCGGCAACCATCGCCATTTTTGGCGGCGAGGCTTTTATCGGCCTGGACGAAAAACAGCTTGAACATCTGGCGTCCGCAAAGGACATCCGCAAGGCGTCGCCCCGCGACCTGCCGATAGCCGTTGCTAAAAAGCTGGATTGTGCGACGACCGTTTCGACGACCGCTTTTCTGGCTCATCGTGCCGGCATCAGGGTCTTTGCGACCGGCGGCATCGGCGGAGTTCATCGCGGCAATGCAATGGATATTTCCGCCGATCTTCCCGAACTTGCCCGCACGCCGATAGTGGTCGTATGTTCGGGGGCAAAGATCGTTCTTGACCTGCCGCGCACGCGCGAATGGCTTGAAACATACGGTGTCACCGTTTTGGGCTGGCAGTGTTCCGAACTTCCGGCGTTCTATTCGCGGACGAGCGGGCTTTTTGTTGATGACCGTGTCGAAACTGCTCGCGAGGTGGCAAAAACGGTCGAGGCGCGGAGAGATCTGGGCCTGCCGGGAGCGACGCTTGTCACCGTCCCTGTTCCTGAAAAACACGAGATCGGGCTGGATGAGCTTGAAAGGATGCTGGCGGAATCGCTCCGGTCGGCAAGTGAACACGGCATCGGCGGCAAAGAGGTCACGCCGTTCCTGCTTGCCGAACTCGCTTCCCGAAGCCAGGGAAGAACGATGGACGCCAACATCGCCCTTTTGGAAAACAATGCCCGCGTTGCTGCCCGCATCGCAGCGGCAATGTAGGCTGCTTACCGTTTGGCGGCAGTTGCCTCCATCTTCTGCTTTAGTGTGTCAAGACGCTGGTTTGCCTCGGCGGCCTGTTCAGAACCTGAGAAATTCTTTGCTATCTCCGACCACGATTCACCATCATAATGATATTTCAGCGTCGATGAATTAAAGACGAATTTGATGCCGAGCCGCCGATAGCGGTCAAGGCTGACAAAGTTCAGATAATAGCTGTGCAGCGGGGCTTGGGTTGCGGCCATCTGCCGGCGGTTCAGGCGGCGGTTCGCGTCGCCCGACAGCTTGTTCGCCGTATCTTCCAGCAGGTCGCCCAACAGGAGCAATATCGCCGGACGCTTTTCGGATCGCGGAAAAAGCTCGCTGAAATGCACCGCCATCTCTATCTGTTCAAAACCGCTTGCCGCCAGGATCAGGTCAAAGAAGCGGCTCTCGTCATCGGCGCGAAATTTTGTGATGACGGCGTCAGCCTGTACCCATCCGTCATACGACGGCGCGGCCGTGACGCGATAGAACGTCACGCCGTCGGCCCTTTTCACATCGCGGATGACCATTTTTCTGCCCAATCTCATCCGCTGAATGGCATTGGCAAAAAGGCTCGGGCCGTCACGCAGAACGGACAAGGTCTCGTCAAAAATGACGGCGGTCTGGCCTATTTCCTGTGATCTTGGCTGGGCGGCGGGACGTGGTTTTGGCGAGCCGCGCCGCTGTGCTTCGACGGCGGGGGCAAACATTAAAAATAACACGAGCAAAGGCAGGATCTTCATCTCGGTTTTCCGTCAACCTTTTATCTTTTTGAGCCGGTCGTTGACCCCGGCGTGGTGAAAATGACAAATTGCTATCGCAAGGGCGTCCGCCGCATCATGCGGTTTTGGTATCTGCCGCAGACCCAAAAGGATCCGCGTCATTTCGCCGACCTGGTTCTTGTCGGCGGCCCCGTAACCGACTATCGTCTGTTTTATAAGGAGCGGAGCATATTCCGCTATTTCCAGGCCGTTCTGTGCCGCCAGCAAAAGCACGACACCGCGAACCTGTCCGAGCTTTATGGCAACGCTGACATTTGCCGCGTAAAACGTGTCCTCGACGGAAACAACATCGGGCGTATGCCGGGCTATCACGTCGCCAAGGCCCGCGTGAACGGCAAGAAGGCGTTCGGCAAAGGGCATTTTGGAGTTTGAACGGACAGTGCCAAACTCGACCAGGGCGTACTTTGAGCCGGTGCCTTCGACCACGCCCCAACCCAGTGTCTCGCTGCCGGGATCGATGCCAAGAACACGCATTGGTAAAACTATTTAACCTAGGTTTTCAGCAAAGATAACCGAAGTTGTTTGTTAACACAAGCCCGGATGCCCGCCTGATCAGAGTTTGTAAAAAGAAGCATCAAACATTATCATTTCTTATTGACGCTAAGGATTTACGTCCAGATCAAAACATGAACGCCCAACCCGAGGCATCCAAGCCGTTACAATCCATTCGTGAGCTAATGACCGGTGTGATAGATTATGCCGGTCTGTTTCCGCCATCACAGCTTTCGATGCAAGAGGCCGTTCTGAATTACGCAACATATCGTAACAGTAACCATGGCTGGATGTTGGGGCGTTTCATATTGCCGGTTGCCCGTCTGGATGAGTTCATGGAATCTGCCACGGATTTTGTCTCGGGCGAAATGAGCGAAGCCTGGCGGCTGAGTGTTTTGGCGGGTGAGGATATAAATCAGACCTTTCGCCAGATAGCAGAATTTAATCGCTTGAATGAATCGAGCGTGATAATAGACACGCTGGAGGTCAAAGCCAACACGCTGTCAAAGATAGACAATACCCTGACCTCATTGCCGAGCGGGATAACAGCTTATTTTGAGATCTCGATGGGCGAACAGTTCATTGATCTGGTCACGGCTTTGGCGATGAGCGGCCACCGGGCAAAGATACGCACGGGCGGCGTGACGAATGAAGATTTTCCGTCCTCAAAAGAGATAATCAGGTTTGTTCGTACCTGTATGGCCGCCAATGTGCCTTTCAAGGCAACGGCCGGGCTGCACCATCCTTTGCGGTGCTTCAAACCGCTGACCTACGCACCGGACGCACCCGAGGGAACAATGCATGGTTTTATGAACACGCTCATGATGACCGGGTTTGCACGCGAAAGCTATCGCCCGCCTTTGCTGGAAGAGCTGATGGAAGAGGAGTTTGAGGAAGCGTTTTCATTCAGCGAGGCAGGCGTTGCCTGGCGCGACGAATATTTTCTAACCAATGCCCATCTGCGCCTGATGCGCGACCGCGGCATGAACTCCTTCGGCTCATGCTCATTTGACGAACCTGTGGAAGACCTCAGGGCAATGGGGCTTTTGTAAGTGGTCCTTGGTCATTTGTCCTTAGTCCTTAGTTTTCTAACGGCAAAGGACCAATGACAAAGGACAAATGACCAATATGTACGAGATCAACGAAACTCACGACCCGAACCTGAAAAGCTGGGTCGAATCAGCCAACGACCCGAATACGGATTTTCCGATACAGAATTTGCCGTTTTGTGTTTTCGCTCCACTAAACGAGCGAATCCGTGCCGGAGTCGCTATCGGTGATTTTATAGCCGATTTTGAGTGGCTTACAGAAGAGGTTCTTGAAGGTTCAGCCGTTCCTTACTTTGAGTTCAATCGGGGCGAGAGATTTGATCTGTCTAACTTTCGGATAGAACGCTTGATGGCGTTGCGATACGAACTGCATAAGATTTTCAGGGAAGATGCCGATTTAACAGTTAAGGAATTGGCATCACACGGCATGTGGAAACGAGATGAGATTGCGTTTACTTCTCCATATTTCATTCACGACTACACCGATTTCTACTGCTCGATCTATCATGCGACGAATGTCGGGTCGATGTTTAGGCCGGATAATCCGCTGATGCCGAATTATAAGTATGTGCCGATCGGGTATCACGGGCGGGCTTCGTCAATAGTCGTTTCGGGGACGGACATAAAGCGGCCGCATGGGCAGAACCGCAGCGATCAAGACGCTCCGCCAGTTTTCATTCCGGCAAAAAATCTTGATTATGAAATGGAGCTGGGCTTTTTTGTCGGCAAGGGAAATGAGATGGGCGAGCCGATAAACATTGCCGATGCGGAAAAGCATATCTTCGGCGTTTGTCTTGTGAACGACTGGTCGGCGCGTGACATACAGGCTTGGGAATACCAGCCGCTCGGGCCGTTTTTGGCAAAGAATTTTGCGACGACGATCTCGCCGTATGTTGTTACGATGGAAGCACTTGCACCGTTTCGCACACCGGCCTTTGAACGCGAAGAAGGCGATCCGCAGCCGCTGGATTACCTGAACGACGCCGCAAATCAGAAATACGGCGGACTGGACATAAACCTCGAAGTCTATATTCAGACCGAAAAGATGCGTAACGAAAATATTGAACCGCATCTGCTCTCGCGTTCTAACACAAAAGACCTCTATTGGAACATCGGGCAGATGCTGACGCATCACGCCTCGAACGGCTGCAATCTGCAAACGGGCGACCTTATCGCTTCGGGAACCGTCAGCGGCAAGGAAAAAGATGAACGCGGCTGCTTGCTCGAACTCACATGGCGCGGAACAGAACCGCTTGAACTGCCAAACGGTGAACAACGCCGCTTTCTCGAAGACGGCGATGAGGTCATCATGAAAGGCTTCTGCGAACGCGAAGGCTTTCGCCGCATAGGATTGGGCGAATGCCGCGGCCGCATCCTGCCCGCATAATTAAACCCGAATCACGTGCTAGAAACGCCCCGACGAAAACCGGAACAGGCCTAACAGTTAATAGTTATGCAGGTTACAGTTATTAGTTTTTTCAACTATTAACTAGAAACTGACCAACTATAACCTGTTAGAAACCAAAATGATCGGTCTGATCTACTATATTTTGAACTTCGGGATTCTCGAATGCGGATTCTGGGTCTAATTGCCGATAAATTCTACGATACCAATATCCAACCCCCCAATCCTGTTACATCCTGCCATTTTTCGATATAATACCCGTTTTTGCCGAGCTCTCGGTAACTATCAGAGCAACATTTAGGAGCATTTTATGAAGAAAACGACTATTTTTGTGTTGATGTGTGTCCTGCTTTTGGGAAACACGCTGAATGTATTTGCGGATCAGATAGTATTAAAGAATGGCGACCGGATAACGGGAAAGATCCTTAAGAAAGACGGGGACAAGATCGTTATCGAAACTGAATCGGCGGGAACGATCACGATATTGTGGGCGGCAGTCGAACGTGTTGCTTCTGACGAGCCGCTCAATCTGGAACTGACCGACGGCCAGCTTATCAAGGGAACAGTTGAGACGGTCGAGGACAAGGTTGAGGTGGAAACCGTTGATGCCGGAAAGGTCGTCGTTGAAAAAGAGAAGATAACAACGGCCCGAAACGACGCCGAGCAGACAAAGTACATCGAGGAACGCGACCGTTTTCTCAATCCGGGTTTTGGCGATCTGTGGACAGGTTCGGCGGATGTCGGTTACAGCCTGACCACAGGTAATTCAAAAACTCGGTCATTTACAGCAGGCATTCGCGCCGCCCGCGAAACTACGAAAGACAAGATCTCTGTCTATGCAAATGCCGTTCAGGCAAGCAATTCAACGACCGGTGTAAACGTCACGACCGCTAAGGCGCTGTGGTTCGGCGGACGCTATGATTACAACGTCAATGAAAAGCTTTTCGCCTTTGGCTCGGCTGATTTTGAGATAGATTCACCGCAGCTTCTCGATCTGAGAATGGTCTTCGGCGGCGGTTTTGGCTATCGGGCGATCAGGAACGAAAATACGCAGCTTGACCTGTTTGGCGGTGCTGCCTACAACCGCGAATATTACAAGACAGGGCTTCGCCGCAATTCGGCCGAGGTGTTGATCGGTGATGAGCTGAAGCATAAGATCAACCAGAGAATGAATCTGACACAGCGTTTTGTCTTTTATCCGAACGTGTCCGATCTCGGACGTTTTCGCGCGCAATTTGACGCTTCGCTGCTGACAGACATCAACGGCTGGCTCGGGTGGCACGTCACCGTCGGCGACCGCTTTAACAGCGATCCCGTCGCCGGAGCGCAAAAGAACGACCTGTTCCTTTCCACAGGCATCAGGGTCAATTTTGGACGTACGGCAAAGTGACCCGTTCAGCCTTGAAGGAAATATGAGAGGGACGTTAGGGCGAGGCCATGCGGTGAATGCGCGGCCTCGCTGTTTTAATTTTTCTGCTACTCGCAGGTAAGAGGCAATAGACGTTCGGGATTCCTGTTTCTTTCCCGTGAAATGTTTTAGGATAGATACATAGGCAATGGATGTGGTATTGGACAAATTTCACGAAGAGTGCGGTGTTTTTGGCATCTTCGGCCACCCGGAGGCGTCAACGCTTACGCAGTTGGGGCTGTTCGCTTTGCAGCATCGCGGACAGGAGGCCTGCGGCATCGTTTCGTCGGACGGTGAGGACCTTCACCAGTTTCGCGCGCAGGGCCTGGTCGCGGATGTGCTGACCGAGGAGGTGCAGAAATCACTGGCCGGCAACAGTGCCATCGGCCACACGCGCTACTCCACCAGCGGACGGAACACGATCAAGGAAGTGCAGCCTTTTTCTGTGACGTGCCAGCACGGCCAGATCGCTGTTTGTCATAACGGCAATCTGCCGTTTGCGGCGACAAAGCGTGCGGAACTGGAAAAAGCAGGCGCGATCTTCTCATCGACATCCGACACCGAGACCGTTCTGCACAGCATTGCCCGCACGCCTGCCCCGACCGCGATAGACGCCATCACAAAGGTGCTTACGGACACGGAAGGGGCGTTCTCGATGCTTTTTCTGACGCCGAAAGAACTGATAGCGGTTCGCGACCCCAGAGGCTTTCGTCCGCTGGTGTTGGGCAAACTGAAAGACGCCTGGTGCGTTGCGTCTGAAACGTGCGCGTTTGACCTGATCGACGCCGAGTATGTCCGCGAGATCGAGCCGGGCGAGATGGTGATCGTTGACACCGACGGCATTCGTTCATTGCATCCTTTTGTCGAAAAGCCCCGGTCGGTCTGCACCTTTGAACACGTTTATTTTTCACGGCCTGATTCGATCATCTTCGGGGCATCGGTCAATGAATCGCGTCACAAGATGGGCAAACAGCTCGCGCTCGAACATCCGGTCGAGGCCGATCTGGTCGTTCCGGTGCCCGATTCCGGCGTCGCTGCCGCCATCGGCTACGCAAAACAGTCCGGCATCAATTTCCGACAGGCGATCATCCGCAATCATTATGTCGGCAGGACGTTCATCGAACCCACACAGTCGATACGCTCCTTTGGCGTAAGGCTGAAACTCAACCCCATCAAGGACCTCATAAATGGCCAGAGGATAATTTTGGTCGATGATTCGATAGTTCGCGGGACCACCTCGAAAAAGATCGTGGAGATGGTAAGAGAGGCCGGGGCGCGTGAGGTGCATTTGCGTATCTCATGTCCCGCCACGACGCATTCGTGCTATTACGGCGTCGATACCCCGCACCGCAAGGACCTGATAGCCTCACGAATGACCACAGACGAGGTTTGTGAATATATCGGGGCGGACAGCCTCGGCTATCTGTCGCTGGAAGGAATGCTCGAAGCGATCGGCATTACCGAGGGAGCGTGCGCCGCATGTTGGACGGGCAGATACCCGACCGAGATAGCGAACGGAGCATCTGTCTGATAAAGGTTATTCTGATCTCATCTTTAGACCAAGGCCTTCCCGTTTTCTTCAAGCGATCCTTCGTCATTTTCTGAAAGCTTATCAAACAGTCTCGTCTGGCCACGGTGTTCCAAAACATGCCTGTAAAAAACTGTGAGAACTGCCACGACCGGTATCGCCAAAAAGACGCCCGGAATGCCTGCGACCTGTTCGCCCGCCAGAATTGAGATGATGATAAGCAGCGGGTGCATGCGGATGCCGCCGCGAACGATCCTCGGATAGGACACATAATCGTGAAATAAGCGGAGTATCACCAGAAAGACGGCAACGTATATCGCACGTCGCGGATCATCGCCAAAAGCGGCGGTCGTTGTGGCAATGATGCCTATTGACAGCGGCCCGAGCATCGGGACAAATTCAAAAATTCCCGCCAATATCCCAAGCAGCAGGGCGTATTTCAGGCCGATAAGATAAAACCCCAGCACACAAACCGTTCCTATCAGCAAACAGGACAGCAGTTGTGCCCGCGTGTATGCCGCCATGGTCAGGTTTATGTCCTCCATCACCGCCTCGGAGCGCAGCCGCCAGCGGCCCGCCGGGAACATTCGTAAAATTGCCAGCCTTATCTGATTGACGTCCTTCAGAAAAAAGAACGAAAGTACCGGTACGACGACCAGCCACGGCAGATACATGACAGAGACAATTACCAGACTTCCGAACCACGCGGTCACGCGGTCGCCCACGGCCACAATGTTGTCGTTTATGCGGGTCTGTATATCTTCGGGTACGCGAAGCCGGTCAAACCGGCGGTTGAGGTCATTAAGAGATTGCCTGATACCGGTCGCATAACGCGGCAGGCTTGCACCAAATTCCCGTCCCTGATCGACGACCCTCGGCACAAGATTCGCCAAAGCGATGCCGACCACCGTAAAAACAACGACGTAGGCGATGGCTATGGCAAGCGAACGCGGCATAAGGCGTTCGAGCTTTCGGTGTTTGAAAGGGCTTCGGATAAGGGTGACCAGCGGCGCCAGCAGATAGGCAAAAAATATCGACAGAACGATGACAAAAAACAGGTATGAAAGCGAATAAAAGATCGTCTGAACAAATCCGGCGACAAAGATGACCAGCAGAGCGGCAACCACGACCGCTACGATGGTATTGACCGAAAACGACGCCGGTTCCAGAACGACACGCACCGGCCCGCTGTCATCCGACGCGGTTACGGATATTTTTTCTGCTCCTTCATCAACAGGATCGATCTGTCTGGGCATTGCAGCATCCTCACTTTATTGAGCATTATCATTTGCCGTCTGCGGTTCCGCCGGACGCGGCAGTGACATGTCCTGAAATGCAAAATTATCCTTCAGCATATTCATGTCGTCTTCCGGCATACGAAAATTTGACCCGACGATCAAAGCGCGGCCTTCGTCAGAAAGTTTTCTCCGGTTTATTTCCAACGGCATTCCGCTTCCGAGCAGGCGTTTGTCGTCATCGGTAAAAGGCCCGCCGTCCTTGCGCCGGAAAACATATACAAAACGAAATTCAGCCGTCCTCATTGCCGCAATGTCAGTTTCAAATGTTGCCTTTGCGGGTTTTTCCGCCGCCGGTGCATCGGCCTGCTCGGGTTTTGAAGCCGATTCCATTATACGTTTATTCGGCGTGCAGCCGGCGGAGAATATCAGCACGAAGAAAAATATCAAGGTCAGGGCCGATCTTGACACGGAACTATGTTGAAAATGCCGGTTTCGCATCAATTTTCCCCGTCTTCCGCCTCTTCGTCATCATCCTGTTCACTGTTTGCGTTAGCGGCTTTCTTTTCCTCTTCGTCGAGGATGCGTTTTTCCTCTTCTGTCTCGGCCGCGTCTTCCATGCCCGGCGGATCGCCTTTTTCGGCCCTGATCTTTATCAGCCGTGCCTCGTCATCGCTATACACCACGTCGGCCCATCCGCTCTCCAGAAGTTTTGCGACCATCTGGTCATTTTCCTTGGCGTCGGTAAAGACCCAGTTCGCGCCGAATTTTTCTCTGATCAGCGGTGCGGCCTCATCCTGTTTTCCGGACGCTATCTCCGTCAGGAGTTTGTAAAGATCGGGATTTTCCGAGAAGAGATAATTCGGATCAAGGCCATAAACATAACTGTGTTTTGTGTTCAGGAAAAAGAGCTTTGGAAAGTCGTCCCAGTTAGCGTTAAAGATCCTTTCGCCTGCCGGGATGTTCTCATTTCCCTTATCGTCCGTTCCGGTGGCCCATTCCATTGCGGCCCTGTACCTCTCATCCTTTTCGTTCGAGGAGATCGTTCTCATCAGTCCGCCGTATTCGATGCCGAACCGCTGCAGGCCGAGCATATTTGCCATAAAGCTGAAAATGAGAATGATGCCAAGTGTCCATGCGGCTGCTTGTTTGATAGAGGCGACTATCACATCCGAACGGGTCTTTTCAGCATCGAGGTACGGTTCCATGTCGCGGACAAATTCAGCGGGAAGTTCGACAACTTTTTTGGCCGTGAATGCCTGCCAGCTAAAAGCCGCGAACAGGATAGCGAACGGCGGAAAGTATTCCGCAAATCTTTTTGAGCGGAACTGTGCCGCCAGCAAAATGGTCACAAAGACCAGGAAAAACGTGGCTTTTTCCGGCACCTTGCCATTACGCGGCATAAACAGGATATAGCCGACGAGCATTGCGATCAGTGCGACGGGAAAATGCGTCAGCAGATCCATTCCGCTGTATGAATACCACTCGTTCCCGACCGTCACGGCAAAATCGCTGCCGACCTTGAATTTGGTAATGAAATGCTCGTAAAAGAGCAGCAGGTTGTTGGGAAAATAGGGGTTAATGATGTTCCCCAAGATCATTCCACCGCCTGTGTAGGCAAGCGGTTCCCACTCAAATTTGCGTTCGTTCCAGGCAATGATGGCAGTCCAGATCATTGCTCCGATAAAAAGCAGCGGGAACAGGCTGTATGTCCAGACAAAAGCGAACATCAGCGGCAGCAGCCATTTATATTTGCGCTCAAAGAGCATATAGATGCCCGCGACCGAGAAGATGATCGTCAGCGGCGGAGCCTTTGCCATGTTCATCCGGTAAAAGAACATATTGGCACAGGACATTATCGCTCCGAACCAGATCAACGGATAATCCACCTTGTAGCGGTGAAGCAGCCAATAGACCGAAAAGATCGCCAGCGTCGCAAAAACTATTGCCGCTATCTTTGCCGCCATCACCGGCTCAAAGAACCACAGGAAAGGTATCTGGAGCAGGTGAAAGAGAAAATGATGGTCGTTGTAATCCTGCGGATTCAGCACCGTCAGCGGTAGCCATTCAAACGTCGGCAGCCATTTGCCGGACGAAAGGCTTTCCCACAAAAGCTGGCTCCAGCGGATGTGGTAATAGCCGTCCCAATCGCCGCAGCAGATGGCGTCCGTGCGAAATTGCAGGAACGACATCACCATCGCCGCCGCCACAAAGGCGAAGATCAGATAAACGGTGCGCGTTGCTTCTTCCGTCTCAAAATACGCACGCCACGACGAACTTTTTTTGGCCGCTTTCGGTTTGGGTTCGTCAGCGGGAACAGAAACTGTGTTTGGGTTGTCTTCCATCAGATATTCGATCAGAACCTGTAAAGCACGTTCAAATCAAAAAAGTAACACGACAAAGGGCGAATTATCCAATTTGCCTTATGAACACCGCCGTAACCGGCGATTAGGTAATTCTGATGGTTTAGCAACAGGAATGCAAAACAGGAGCGGTTGCTTTAACGGCCTGTCGCCTTTAAAATCGGGAGTTTAAAGATGTATCCAAAAGGCAATCTATTCATACCCGCTCCGCATGGCCGTCTTGAGGCGATATTAAAGGAGCCGCAGGGCGAACCGAAAGGCATCGGCATCGTAGCTCATCCGCATCCGCTCGGCGGCGGGACAATGCACAACAAGGTCGTTTTTCGTGCGGCGGCGGGCCTTGTAGATGCGGGCCTCGTCACGCTGAGGTTCAATTTTCGCGGTGTCGGGGCCTCGACCGGCGAGCATTCCGAGATACCCGGCGGCATCGAAGACGTGGAAACGGTAATAGATTATATGACGAACGAATATCCCGGCGAAGACCTGACGCTTGCGGGATTTTCCTTCGGTTCGCGCACAGCCATGGAAGCCGGAATAGACGACGGTCGCGTAAAAAGGCTGATAAGCATAGGCACGCCGGTCGATAAATATCAGGATTATGACTTTCTGCTGAGACTGAAAAAGCCTATATTGTTCGTCCACGGCGACAGTGATGAATTCGGTGAGTTGGAAAACCTGAAAAGGCTTGTTGACGACGTGGCAAAGGTCACTGACACTGAGCTTGTGACATTCAGCGCTTGCGGCCATTTCTTTGACGAACATCTGGATCAACTGAGGGCAGCGATAAAAGATTGGGTCATTAAAAAGATCGATACCAAATAGGACATATACGTCGTATAGGACCTATATGTCCTATAGATCTAAAGATCAAAAATATGAGCGAACAAAAAAGAGACGCCGCCATTCGCCTGACGATGATGCCGCGTGACACCAACGCACACGGAACCGTTTTTGGCGGTGTCGTATTGAGCTATATTGACGTTGCGGGAGCGGTCGGCGCGGTCCGGCATACAAAACACGACAGATTCGTCACCGTGGCGATGAAGGAGGTCATCTTTCACGAGCCGGTATTCATGGGCGACCTCGTCAGCTTTTATGTCGAAACAATAAAGGTCGGCAACACGTCAATAACGGTTCACGTGGTCGTAGAGGCCGAACGCTTTGGCAATCAGATGCAAAAGGTCATCGTCACTGAGGCCGAGGTAGTTTATGTCGCGATCAATCAATTTCGCGAAAAGGTAAAGATCGGCGGTGAGTAAAGCGGCAAGGTTTGCCTTTGCCGACGCAATGTGCGAGTAATTTAAACACAGGCTTTTAATATTTTTTTCAACAGGAAGATATCTGGATGGCATTGATCACCGCAGAAACCGCGGCCGGACAGGTCGCATTTGATTGTGAGAACGGCAAAAAGCTGGTTCTCGGATTAGAGGATAACGGCATTGACATTCTGCACCGCTGCGGCGGGAACGCCCGCTGCACGACGTGCCGCGTCGAGATACTGGCAGGCGATCCCGGGCCGGTAACGGAACCGGAACAGGTCATATTGAGCACAAAAGAGGACATCAATGAAAGGACACGGCTTTCGTGTCAGATAAGGGTAAATGATAACCTGCATATAAAGGTAATGCGTCAGGTAAGCGTCGATGGCATCGACGCAGGCCCGCGGCCGGTCGATTAAAGGCAGTGACTTTGCACGCTTGACGTCAAATGGATTTGAAAAGAAGTAAGGAGAAATAAAATGGCAGACGTAAAAGATCAGAATTATCCGTATTCGCTGCCGGAACTGGGCTACGATCACGACGCCCTCGAACCGGTGATTGATACACAGACGATGCAGCTCCACCACGGCAAGCATCATCAGGCATACGTTGACAACCTTAACAAAGCTCTCGAATCACACACGGATCTTCATTCAAAGACGCTGGGCGAACTGCTCGGCTCATTGGATTCCGTGCCAGATGCCATTCGCGGAGCGGTCCGCAATAACGGCGGCGGCCACGTGAACCATTCTATGTTCTGGGGCATTATGAGCCTCGAAAAAGGCAATGAACCGACGGGCGATGTCGCGGACGTGATAACGCGCGATTACGGTTCGCTGGATGATTTCAAAACGCAGTTCAACGATGCGGGAGCGAAGCAGTTCGGTTCGGGCTGGGTCTTTGTTACGGTCGAAGGCGACGCGTTGAAGATCGCCTCCGCTCCTAATCAGGACACGCCGCTTCACAAGGGCGTCGAACCGCTTTTCGGAAATGACGTGTGGGAACACGCCTATTATCTGAAATACAACAACCGCCGTCCCGATTACCTGAAGGCATGGTGGGAAGTGCTTGACTGGGAAGCAGTTGCCGAAAGATACGCAAAGCTGAAAGGATAAGCGTTTTGTAGCGGAGCCAATATCAGCCTAACAGTTAATAGTCACATAGTTTACAGTTATCAGTTCTTTAACTGTCAACTAAAAACTAATCAACTATCAACTGTTAGAAACTGAGATCAGATCGCCTGATCTCACCATTTTTAGTAAAAGTTCCTAATGAGGAATCGGAAAAAAAGCTGTCCGAACGTGTATTCGGGCAGCTTTTTTGTCTGAGAGAGCCGTCAGTATTTCGGGACCGAACTGTCCACTTCATCCGACCATGCTCCGATGCCGCCTTTTAGGTTGATGAGCCTTCCGGCAAATCCGGCATCCTTCAAAAAGCCGATGGCTTTCGCGCTTCTGACACCGCCTTTGCACTGCACAACTGTCGTTTTTGTTTTGTCGAGTTCGCAGATGCGGTTGACGACCTCGCCGAGCGGTATGAGTTTTGAACCTGGAATACGGGCGATCTCATATTCATGCGCCTCGCGGACATCGACAAGCTGAAAATCCACATTTCCCTTGAACCACGAATCAAGTTCAGATGCCGTTATCTCTTCCAATTCCGGCTCTTTCACCGCAGGGCCTTTCAGGCCGCAAAACTCTTCATAATCGATCAGATCTTTCTGCGTCGCATTGTCGCCGCATACGGGGCAGTTCGGTTCTTTGCGCAGTTTTAACTGGCGGAAAGCCATAGTCCACGCATCAAAAAGCAGCAGACGGTTGAGCAGAATGCCTTCGGCGCCGAGGATGACCTTTAGCGTCTCGGTTGCCTGAATGGTCCCGACGATTCCCGGAAGAACGCCGAGGACGCCGCCTTCCGCACATGACGGAACAAGTCCCGGCGGCGGCGGTTCAGGATAGAGACAGCGGTAACACGCTCCTTTTTCAGCCCAAAAAACGGTCGCCTGGCCTTCAAAACGCGAGATAGAACCATAGACGTTCGGCTTGCCGGTCAGAACACAGGCATCATTGACCAGATAGCGCGTCGGAAAATTGTCCGTGCCGTCAACGATCACATCGAACTCTCTAAAAAGCTCCAGAGCATTTTGACTGGTCAGCCGCGTTTCGTATTGTTCGACCTTTGTATTCGGATTTATGTCCAGAATTCGTTCCGTGGCCGATTCGATCTTTGGCCTTCCTACATCCTTTGTGCCGTGGATTATCTGCCGATGAAGGTTTGATTCATCAACCACATCAAAATCGACGACGCCTATTGTCCCGACACCGGCCGCAGCAAGATAAAGCCCCAACGGCGAACCCAAACCGCCTGTTCCGATGGTCAAAACGCGGGCGTTCTTTAGCTTTTTCTGGCCTTCGAGGCCGACCTCGGGCAGTAAAAGGTGTCTGGAATAACGTGCGATCTCGGCATTGGAAAGTTCCGGCAGCGTGTCTCCGGCACGCGCCGTCGCCGTGCTGCTTCCGCCCGCGATCGACGGAACTATCATGATCGTCTCATTGTTGGCGACAGGTGTCGCGGGGCCGTCAAGATGGCGAATGTCCTCATCGCCGACATAAATGTTTATAAAATTTCTAAGGTTGCCCTGCTCGTTATAAAGATGCTGGCGAAGGCCTGAATAGGCTGATGTCAGCTCCAAAAGGGCATCACCGGCGGTTGCCGCTTCCACCTCGACCTCAGAATTTCCGCCTGCGAACTGCCGCAGCGGTGTTGGTATGGCTATTTTAATAGACATTATTTGGTCCTCCAAAAAAACAAATGATCTGCGGTCATCTTCCGGCCGCAGTTTTACGGTCAATTCCTTCTATGCGTTCTTCGTTAAATTTTGAACGGTCAAATTCCATTTCCCACGAACGGAAATCAACAACTGTTCCGCTTATCACCGACGCAATGATGTATGACCAGACAGGCAGAGCGTGGTCGAGGTCATATTGCGAAGGCAACGCTTTGTCATCAGGGTGCGAATGATAGTAGCCGACAACATCCAACCCTTTTTCGCGGGCGTATTTTTCGGCACGCATCACATCTTTGGGAAGAATGAGGATGCGGTCATAGCGGTCGGCCTCGTCACGTGCATTTTCCAGCGGAAAAGTTTCGACAACGGATTTTTTTCCATCCTCAAATTTACCGATCAGCATTCCGCCGCATTCGTGCGGATAATCACGTTCCGCATGGGCCGTGATCGCGTTTATGATGTTCTGGTCAACTTCGATCATTTCTCTTTTACCTTCCTAAAACAGTTGCGCCGCAGCGGCGGCATTGGTGAACGGAATATCAGATACAATGCCCGCTTCCGCCGGATGACACTCTTTGAGAGCGTTCTCGATGTCCTTTGCTATGTCGTTCAGGTCTTCTATGCCGACTGCAATGCGAAGCGTTCCTTCGGTGATGCCGAGCGAAACCCGTTTTGCCGGTGACAATTCACGATGCGTTGCGGTCGCCGGATGAACAATGCCTGTAAAAAGATCGCCGACGCTCGTTGCCCGTGTGCAGACCCTGAGCGAGTTGAGAAAGCGGTATGCGGCCTCACGTGTGTCCTCTTTTAATCGGACCGTGATTATCGCGCCGAATTCGGAACCGTGGAATGTCTCATCAAGAGCGATCGCGTGTTCGCCGTCAAAGAATTTCGGATAGATGACCTCACTCAGATACGGCGAGTCTTTCAGGATATGAGCAAGCCGTTCGGCATTGGAGCATTGTTTCTCCATACGAAGGCCGAGGGTTTTCAATCCGCGAAGCAGCGAATGTGCTTCCCACGGGCTGAGAACACCACCCGCGAGAGTCAATGCTCCGAGCAATGCGGGGCGGTCAAATTCATTTTTTGCAATGACAACGCCGCCGGTCGCATCAGCGTGTCCGCCGAGGTATTTGGTAGCGCTATGAACGACCAGGTCGGCGCCAAGATCAAGCGGACGGCACAGATACGGCGTGGCGAACGTATTGTCCACGACCAATTTTGCATTAACGGCATGGGCAATTTCCGCAACTGCCTGAATATCACAAACCCGCAGCAGAGGATTGGAAAGCGTTTCACATAAGAGAACCGACGGCTTGTTTTCAGCGACGGCCTCTTGAAGTGTTTCAAGGTCGGAGAAATCCGCCGCTACGGTCTTGATGCCAAATGCCCCGAATACGGTATAGAGCAGTTCGAACGTGGAACCGTAAAGATCACGCGACGCCAGAACGACCGATCCGGTCGTCAATTCACACGCCAAAAGAGCCGCGTGAAGAGCGGCCATGCCCGAACCGTAAGCGTAAGCGAAAGCTCCGTTCTCCACTTCACAGACGGCTTCTTCAAACGCAGCGACGGTCGGATTGCCGTAGCGGCTGTAAACATAGCCGCTGGCGCCGCCTTCCACGATGCGGTCAATGTCTTCGATCTCATCAAAAATAAATGATGATGTGGCATAGATGGGTGTTGCGGCGGGTTTGCCGCCGGGAAAATCACGGCGTTCGCCGGCGTGGACAAAGCGTGTAGCGTTGGAAACATTTATCGGATCTGCCATAAATACCTTTTCTCCCCGGTGAAATTTCCTTGTAAAAACTTCACTGATGCTCTTTCGGGCAGTGGCGATCCGCAAAATAAAAAAGCTTTCGTGCCAAAAACAGCACGAAAGCTTTTAAAAACTCCACGCGGTTGTTTAGCAGTTTTTTATAGTGGAGCAAGTTAACCTTAAATCGCCACTTTCGACGCCTTTATAAAAAGACGTTATGAAAAAGAACTTTGGATATATTAAAAGCAGTACGTTCCGGTTGTCAAGCCCTCTACGTAAATTTTTCAGACGTATTTTTATTGACATCTGATGCAGTGATGCAGTAGCATCAACTTATGAGGACCACGCTTGATATAGAAGATGATATTTTGCAGGCCGCCAAGGAATTGGCTGAATATGAGAAAACCACAACTGGGAAGATGCTTTCGCGGCTTGCTCGGAAAGGCCTGACCGGGAACGACCGCCCGCGAGAAATGACCTTTCGAAACGGAGTTCCGGTACTCCCGAGCCGGGGAAAGATCGTCACCAATGAGATGATCAATAAGATCAGAGAAGAAGAAGGCATCTAGGCCATGCGGTTCTTACTTGATATAAATGTTGTCATTGCGCTGATAGATCTCGACCATCTTTTTCATGATCGTTCTCACGCTTGGTGGGAGCTTGCAAAGCATGACGGCTGGGCGAGTTGCCCTCTTACCGAAAACGGGGTGGTACGAATAATGTCCCATCCTAATTACGGTGATACTGAAAGCTATTCAGTAAAAGAGGTCGTTGGATGGCTGACGAGTTTTTCGGGCAATACCGATCATGAATTTTGGGCTGATGACCTGTCATTAAACGATCCGCAGATCTTCGATCATGGCCGAATACTCGGCTCGAAACAGATAACCGACCTATACCTTCTGGCACTGGCAGTTTCACGAAATGCAGTATTTGTTACTTTTGATCAGACGATATCGACGGCTGCGGTCAGAAATGCTTTACCGGGACATTTGTTGACGATCTGAATTTTTAACATCGTGTGAGATACTATAAGCATGATCGAAGAACGTGTTTTAGTTCAAAAGTTTCTCAACCGCAAAGAGCGCGAACGGCTGAAAAAGCCGGACTGGCTGAAAATAAAGCTGGGCGACCCGACCAATCAGAACAAAGTTCTGAGCCTGATAGACGGGCTGAATCTGCATACGGTCTGTCAGGAGGCAAAGTGTCCGAACATTTTTGAATGCTGGACGGACAAGACGGCTACATTTATGCTCGGCGGCGATACGTGTACGCGTCACTGCGGATTTTGCGCCGTCAACAAGGGTAAGCCGATGGACCTCGACCCGATGGAGCCGACGCACGTTGCCGAGGCAGTGAAACATCTCGATCTGAAGCACGCCGTTATCACATCAGTAAACCGCGACGATCTGCCCGACGGCGGTTCAATGCATTGGGCGGAAACCATACTGAAGGTCAGAGAATTAAATCCTGATTGCAAGGTCGAGGTCTTGATACCCGATTTTAACGGCGACGAGGATGCGTTGAACAATGTTCTGCTGGCCCGTCCCGATGTTTTGAACCATAATACCGAGACCATCGCCCGGCTCTATCGCCGCGTTCGTCCCGACGCAAGGTATCAGCAAACTTTGGAACTGCTTGATCGGTCGGCAAAGTTTCGTGACACGCATTTTCCCGCGATGAAGACCAAAAGCGGAATCATGGCGGGTTTGGGCGAGGAATTTGAGGAAGTGGTTGACCTCATGCGCGACCTGCGTTCCGTTTCGTGCGACATTATGACCATCGGCCAATACCTTCAGCCGTACGAAAAACGCCTGCCCGTGGAACGCTATGTCACGCCCGAGGAATTCGCCGAATGGAAACGAATCGGACTGGACATGGGCTTCAAACACGTCGAATCCTCACCGCTCACCCGCAGTTCCTATCACGCGCGCGAACAGGCAGAATAGATGATGCGGCCGGTTGAAAGCTTTAAGAACACGTTCGAGCAGAGTGTCAAAAACTCCCGCGTCAATCCGTTGTGCTGAGGTAGCGGCCTGTTTCTTACAACATTCAGGCCAAACAATGTATAATTCGTTGAAATAGTCATTTTTTTGGAGGATCAGTTGTGAGAATCAATGCATATTTGCGCGGGCCGTTTTTGGTTGCAGCCGTGGTCCTTTTGACGGTTTCGGGCTGGGCACAAACAGCGGCCGAACTGCCGAAAGGTATAACAAGGGTTACGAGTGTCGAGGGAATTACGGAGTATAAGCTGGACAACGGGCTGCGAGTGCTTTTGTTTCCTGACCAGACAAAACAGACGATCACCGTTAACGTAACCTATATGGTCGGGTCGCGGCATGAGAATTACGGTGAGACCGGCATGGCTCATTTGCTGGAGCATCTGGTTTTCAAGGGTTCACCAAAACATCCGAATATACCCAAGGAACTCACTGAGCGCGGAGCATCGCCGAACGGCACCACCTTTTACGATCGCACCAATTATTTCGAGACATTTGCCGCGACCGATGACAATCTGGACTGGGCATTGGACCTTGAGGCAGACCGCATGGTCAATTCCTTTATAAAAAAGGAGGATCTGGACAGTGAATTCTCAGTGGTTCGCAATGAGTTTGAATCCGGTGAGAACAGCCCGTTTCGCATTACATGGCAGCGGATGATGGCGGCGGCCTTTGAATGGCATAACTATGGGAAAACAACCATAGGAGCGCGTTCGGACATTGAAAATGTGCCTATCGAAAAGCTCCAGGCCTTTTACCGCAAATATTACCAGCCGGACAACGCCGTGCTTCTCGTGGCGGGTAAATTTGATGAGGCAAAAACGCTTGACCTGATCAACAAAAAATTCAGCGTTATTCCGAAACCGGCCAGAACGATCGATCCGATCTACACCATTGAACCGACACAGGACGGTGAAAGGGAAGTGACGGTCCGCCGTGTGGGCGATATACAGATGCTGATGGTCGGCTACAAGATACCGCCGGGGTCTCATACGGACAACGCTCCTCTTTCTGTCCTTTCACAGGCGCTGACGAACACGCCGTCTGGAATACTTTATAAGAAACTGGTTGAAACGAAGAAGGCTTCTTCTGTTTCCGCTCTCCATTTTGAATTGCACGATCCGGGCTATCTTTTCTTTATGGCGGAGGTGGATAAGGCAGGCGACCTTCAGGATGTAAAAAACATACTTCTGGAAACAGTGGAAAAGATCAGTTCAGGAACTGTTACGAAAGAAGAGGTGGAAAGGATCAAGACCCAGAGCCTCAAGAATTTCGAGATGACCCTGAACGATCCCAACCGGGTCGGTTTGGGCATGAGCGAATACATTGCTCAGGGCGATTGGCGTCTGTTCTTCATCAACAGGGACAGGATAAGGGACGTTGCCGCTGATGACGTTCAACGCGTGGCAAATAAATATTTCAAGAGGTCTAACAGAACGGTCTCTCTGTACATACCGACCGATGCTCCTGACAGGGCCGAGATACCGCTGGTAACTGCTGAAGAGTTGGCAAAACTTGTCAATGAATACAAGGGCGGCGAGGCGATAGCTCAGGGCGAGGCCTTTGACCCGACACCTGCGAATGTGGAGGCCCGAACGACCAAGTCAAAGATCGGCGGCATCAATGTCGCGTTCCTTCCCAAAAAGAATCGCGGCGAGACCGTTTTTGCCAATATCGTTTTCCGCTTTGGCGATGACAAGAACACGTTTGGCCTGTCGGATGTCGGCGGCTTTACCGGCAGGCTGCTGATGCGCGGCACGGCAAAGCGGACGCGTCAGCAGATACAGGACGAGTTCGACCGCCTTAAGGCCAGGGTCAATGTTTTCGGTTCTGTAAACTCCGCGACCGTTTCGATCGAGACGACCAGAGAAAACCTTGCTGCGGTCCTAGACCTTGTTGCCGAAATATTGAAGGAACCGGCCTTTCCCGAGACCGAGTTTGACACCTTGAAGGCACAGACCCTGACAGGCCTCGAATCGGGCCGGAGCGAACCTACACAGGTCGCGATACAGGCGATGTCAACACATTTCAACAAGTATCCAAAGGGCGACGTGCGTTACGCCGGGACGCTTGATGAAAGCATCGAATCGACAAAGGCGGTCACGCTCGATCAGATAAAGGCTTTTCATAAGGATTTCTACGGGGCTTCACAGGGCGATGCGGCTTTTGTCGGGGATTTCGACCCGGAAATGGTCTCGGAAAAACTTAACAGGCATTTCGGGTCGTGGAAAAGCGGAAGTTCCTACGCCCGTGTGTTGTCAGACTATTTCGAGATACCGGCGGTGAATCAAAACTTTGAAACGCCGGACAAGGCGAACGCCTTTTTCCTTGCACGCCTTAACATCAAGATGAACAGCGACAATCCTGATTACGCGGCAATGCAGATCGCAAATTCGATAATCGGCGGCGGATTTCTTAATTCGCGTCTTGCCACGCGCATCCGCCAAAAGGACGGGTTAAGCTATGGTGTCGGTTCGGGCCTTCAGGTGCCGCAGCTTAGCGAATCGGGCTACTTCATGGGACAGGCGATCTATGCGCCTGAGAATCGCGACAAACTCGAAGCCGCGTTCAAGGAGGAGATCGAGCGTGTCATAAAAGACGGCTTCACTCAGGAAGAACTTGACAGCGCGAAACAAGGGTATCTTTTGGCACAGCAAAGACAGAGGGCTTCCGACGGTTCTCTGGCGTCGATGCTGACCAGTGCCATGAACGTTGGCAGGACGATGCAGTGGACAGCCGACCTTGAAAGCAAGATCGACAGCCTGACGTTGGCTGAGGTCAACGCGGCCGTGAAAAAATACATCACGCCGGAAAAGATATCCTTCTTTAAGGCGGGCGATTTTGCCAAGGCTGCAAAGGCCGCTCAATAAATGTGAAGTATGTTCAGATAAAAGGACGCTGTCGGTTTCGGCAGCGTCTTTTTGCTTGTAAGGCAGGCCGAAACCGGTGCAAAAAAGCGCAGTATGATGCGCTATAATGCGTATATGACAGTTCAGACAATACCCGCAATAGAAGATATGACCCCGGCTCAAAGGGTGGAACTGATGGAAGCCCTGTGGAAAGAGATGGGTAAAAATCATGCCGAGACCAAACCGCCGGAATGGCATTTGGATGCTCTTGATGAAGCTGAAAGAAGTGTTGCCGATGGAACCGATGAATTTATAGAACTTGAAGAGTTAGAAAGCCTGTTGCAGGAAAAGATAAGACAACGGAATATCGGATGAGAGTAAGGATACTTCGTTCAGCTCATGTTTCCATAATGGAAGGATTCGATTTTTATGAGAATCAGGAATCTGGCTTGGGGTCTCGTTTTGTGAGTTCGATAATGTCAGACATTCGCTCACTTAGAATTTCCGGCGGCGGTCATCAGATCATTAGCGGCAGCTATCGCCGAAAGGTCTGCAAAAAGTTTCCGTTTTCGATCTATTATAAAGTCGAACACTCCGAGATCAATGTTTATCGCGTCCTGGATAACCGCCGCGACCCGGAATGGATAAGCGAGCGGTTAAATTGAGTTCCAAACCGGATTCCCGGCAATTCTAATTCCCCAAAAGCTCACGAACCGCACGATCAAGTTGTGAATCACGGCCTGACAGGGTTTCGCCTATCGGGCGAGTTACGGCGATGTCAACCTGACGCGGATTCAGCTCCATGTTCTTACCGTCTGCCCCGAGGATAAGCTGTCGCGGCAGGCGGATCGTGGTCCCGTCAAAAAGCTGAGCGTTCCACGTATAGATGATCCAGCCCGATGTCGGTTCGCCGATGACCTTTCCGAGCTTCAGCGTTCGATAGCCTTCCGTCAGGTCTTCGGCATCAGAAAGAGAGTGTTGATTCGTGACCAGAACGGTGGGCCGTTCCAGCGAACGCTGGCCCAGAGCGCTTCTTGCCGGAACGTTCCAAAGCCCGCGTTCACGCATTGTCAGATAACCGCGTCGCGAAAGAATGTCGATCACATAGACGTTGATGAATCCGCCGTTATTGTTGCGGATATCCACGACAACGCCTTCCTTTGCCTGATTTTCGGCGTCAAGGTCAATGTAGAGCTGATTCAGCGTTCCCTGGCCCATGTCGGGCAGGTGGACGTATCCGAGCTTTCCGCCGCTGATGCGGGCGACATAGGCCCTATTGTCTTCGACCCATTGGCGATAAAGGAGGTTCTTTTCGGCCCCTGTTGAAACAGGACGAACTACCACATCCTTTTTGTCCGAACCGTCTGCGGAGCCTGATATTTGAAGGACAACGCGTTTTCCGACCTTGTTTTCCAGAAGTTCGTCGATGTTAGTGTTCTGGCTGATATTTTTGCCGTCAATGCCTATCAGATAGTCCCCAACGGCTATGCTTTTAACTATCGCCGCAGGCCCAAGCGTTATGACCTCGCTCACCCGCAGCCTTCCGTTCGTTTCAAATTCAGCGCGGTCGAACCGGAGGCCGAGTTTGCCCACAGGAGCGGCCTGAATGCCCGACGAACCCGAAACACCAAGATGTGAAGCGTTCAGTTCGCCTGCCATCAGCGCCATCAGGCGGCGAACCTCGTCGATATTTCTGGCTCCGGCGATCATCGGTTCATAGGTTGAGCGGATGCCGTTCCAGTCAACGCCGTGAAACTTGTCATCATAGAAATTGTCCCGCAGGTAACGCCAGCCCTGTTTGAATATCTCCATTTTTTCATCGGCGAAATCGGTGTCGATCTCTATGCCCAGGTTCAGCGGGCGAACCTCGCGGCGGTCAAGGCCGACGATAAAGACACGGCCGTTCGACATATAAAAGACCTCTTTGCCGTCCGCCGAAAAATGTGCGTCCGATTTAAAACCGGGTGTTGAGGTGAGTTGACGCGGCGAGCGGTCAGCGGCGAGCTCGTCGAGATTGACCGTGTAATAGTTGAACTGGCCTTCTTCGGATGCCCCGAAAAGCAGCGTTTTGCCGTCAGGGCTTATTACGGGAGAACCCGCGTTAAGTCCTGCGTGCACAAAACTTAAGCGGCGGCGGATGTCGTCAAATACGATCTCGGTGTTTTTGGACTCGTCCTTTTTCTCCGGCGAAGCCGAGGGCGATGCCGTCGGTGCAGGCGTCGCGGATGCCGGCCGAGATTCGCGCGGCGGTTCGGGCTTGAAAAGATCGCGGAACTGATCCTCGCGGAATCTCGGTGTTTGCAGTGTCAGGTCAACGCGGGCGATCACACCCGATTCGGTTCGCTGGGATGAGTCAAAAAGCAGGTACTTGCCGTCAGGACTCCACGATATTGTTCCGCTGAACGAATTTGCAAGAAAGCTGACCGGTCGGGCCGCGCCGCCGTCAACCGAAACGACGTTCACATTCGTATATGAGCGGTTTTCCGGAGCGTTTGTCAGATAGGCTATCCACTTGCTGTCCGGCGACCATTTAAAGCCGTTGTTGCCGAGCAGCGGCGGCGGATCGGTGAAAAATCTTGTCAGTTCACGTTCCTGTTTGGTGTTCGTGTCATAAAGCATCAGCCGCCGTGCGTCGCGAACGAACATGATGTATTTGCCGTCCGGCGAATACACGGGAGCGGCATCGTCAGCCGTGCCGCGAGTCAGACGCGTTTCGGTTTCGGTGCCGAAATCATATTCAAAAACAGACATTGAGCCGTCCCTTTCCGAAGAATAAATGACCTTTCGGCTGTCCGCTGACCACGCAACGTAAGATTCCGGAGCAGCGGTGTTCGTCACGCGATATACTTCGCCTCCGTCCTTTGCCGATGCAGCAAATACCTCGCCGCGAGCAATGACAGCGATCTTTTTGCCGTCCGGCGATAAGGCAATATCGCGTATCTGTGTGCCGAGATTCTGGCGCTCACGCAGCGGGTTTGCCGCCGCTCCGCGAAGCGTTATTGCCACCTCAGATGCCTTTCCGCTTTCGGCATTCATTTTCCATATTTTGAAATTGCGCTCAAAAACGATCTCGCGGCCGTCATAAGAAAGATTCGCAAACAGCACGCGGCCATTAGTGAAATTCGTCAACTGTTTTGCCTGGCCGTTTCGCGGTTTGACCCAGATGTTCTGCTCGCCGCTGCGGTCGGAAACAAAATAGACCTGTGAGCCGTCCGCCGTCGCCATCGGCCACATCTGCTTTGCTCCGCGCGGCATTATTTCCGTATATGCCTCGCCGGTTTTTGACCATATTTCGGTCTCGTCTATATGGCTGCGGCCGCGCCGCCACCACTGAGCATTGCTGATACCTCGTGCCGAGAAAATGACCGAACCGTCCGCAAGCGGAGCCGCCCCGAATTCGTTCGTGTATCGGTCAGAGCTTATCTGCATCGGCGTTCCGCCGTCAGCGGAAACGCGGTATATGTCGTTCATCCCGGCGATGTCGCGGGCGTTTGACGAAAAATATATCCATTTGCCGTCGCGCGACCACGCATCAAGGCTATCCAGGCCATCATCAAACGTCAGCCTTCGCAAATTTCCTTTGTTCAGATCCAGAAGATATATATCTCCGTTTCCGGTTCGGTTCGACAGAAAAGCCAGCCATTTTCCGTCGGGCGAGAAAAGCGGTTTCGATTCGGTCGCGGGGTGCGAAACCAACAGCCGTGCCGTTCCGCCGTCTGCGGGGACAGACCAAATATCACCGCCCGAAACGAACGCTATCTCCTTTCTGTCAGGCGAAAGCGACGGCTCGGTCATATATGGAACCGATGCCCGGGCAGAGACCGAACTTGACACGGCGAAAGCCGATCCGATAAGAAGGGCGACGATCAATTGTTTCATATTCCGAATTTGTTGGCTAATTTGTGAACTAATTAGGGAACGACCCTGATTATACGCCAATCGGCAAGGAAGGTTTTAGTTTTGGCAAAAGAATTTTACGGCCCGGATTTTGCTTTTTTTACCTCAACCCCCAATAATTATCGAATTGCGTATGAGATATGGACTTATTGCCGGCAACGGACAGTTTCCCTTTTTGGTCGTTGAAGGAGCGAAAAAGGCCGGGGCCGAACTGAGCATTGTCGCCATCAGGGAAGAGACCGACCCTAAGATCGACGACGTCGCTGACGATGTGGTCTGGGTCGGCATCGGCCAGCTTGGCAAAATGCTGTCGCATTTTAAGAAAAAAGGCGTTGAAAAGGTGATGATGGCAGGCCAGGTCAAACATGTTCAGATATTTTCCGGGGCATTGCCGGACATTCGGATGCTGAAAATGCTTTGGAACCTGCCGCGCAGGAATACGGATGCTCTTATCGGCGGCATTGCGGCGGAACTGGCAAAAGACGGCTTGGAACTTATAGATTCCACATACTTTATCGGCGACCATCTGGCGCCGTCCGGCGTGATGACAAAAAGAAAGCCGAATGACGTTGAACTTGGCAACATCAAATACGGCCTGCACGTCGCGAACGAGATCGCAAGGCTTGATCTGGGGCAGACCATAGTTGTCCGGGCAAGTGCCTGTGTCGCGATAGAGGCAATGGAAGGAACGGATGAGACGATAATTCGTGCCGGCAAGCTGGCAAAAGGCAAACTTACGGTCGTAAAGGTCTCAAAACCCGATCAGGACATGCGCTTTGACGTTCCTGTTGTCGGTGTTCCGACCATCGAGGTAATGCATTCGGCGGGTGCGACGTGTCTGTCGGTAACGTCGGGCAAGACGCTTATTTTTGAAAAAGAAGAGATGATCAAACTGGCGGATAAGCTCGGAATATGCGTTATCGGCTCTCCTGCCGAAACTTAAACCTTACCGGTGACGTATCAATCTTTTATCCAAATAAAATATCCAATCGGAGATAACATGAGAAAAAACCTGGTTACTATTTTTTTGTTCGTCGTTATGCTTGTGCCATCGGCAGCTTTTGCCCAAACGGTAAAGGTGTCGTCAAAGGAACGCAAGATGGCGGAAACGATCAAGGCCGATCAGCTTAGCAATTGGCTGCATTTTATAGCTTCGGACGCAATGGCCGGACGCGACACACCTTCACAGGGCCTTGATGTCACCGCCGAGTTTTTGAAGATGAAGCTTTCACGCTGGGGATTCAAACCGGCGGGCGATGACGGGACGTTCTTTCAGAAGATCGCGTTAAGCATGACCTCCATAGATCCAAAGGACAATTCATTGGTTCTAAACGGACAGAAATATGATCTTGTGCAGGATTTCTTCCGCATCTCGGGCGACAATACAGCAGAAGGTTCGCTGGTGTTTGGCGGAAACGGCTGGATGGTCAAGGCGAAGAATATAGATGCTTTTAATGGCGTCGATGTTCGCGGCAAGATAGTCGTTCTTTACGACGGCGGATTTCCGAACCGGAATCAACTGACCCGAATGCCCGAAGGTGTGACACAAGCTGACCTGACCGGAACAAAAGGAACCGATTGGGCCGATCCGCTTACATACGCCGCTCAAAAAGGCGCTGTCGGCATAATAATGGTCGCGTCTGATGAACTGCAGAACTCGTGGGCACAGATCGGCAGGTTTCTCGGCCGCGGCGGTATGGTTATGGACAAGCTGAGTCCTGCCCCGCAGGGAGCAAGTCTGCCGGTCGCCCTGGTTTCAACTAAGATCAGAGATGTTATCTTTGCGGGTGAATCCGGCAATATTTCCTCCAAAACTGCATTTGCGATCAACAAGACAGCCAAGCTGGAAACGAAGGCAAGATCAGAGAGAAAATGGACGCAGAACGTTGTCGCTCTGTGGGAAGGCAGCGATCCTGTTCTGAAGAATGAAATGGTCGCCATTGGCGCCCATTATGACCACGTCGGCGTCAATGAAAATGCTCCCGGCGAGGACAAGATATGGAATGGCGCCGATGATGACGGTTCGGGAACGGTCGCGGTCCTGGCGATTGCCGAGGCACTGGCAAAGGCTCCGAAACGGCCAAAACGTTCGGTACTGCTGGTATGGCACACTGCTGAAGAAAAAGGTTTGCTCGGGGCTAATTATTTCAACAAATTCCCGACGGTCGATATAAAGAATGTCATCGCTCAGTTGAACATTGACATGATCGGCCGCAGCCGGACGCCTGAGAATGCCATTCCGTGCGATCAGCCGCGAAAACGCTGCAATGACGAACTTGCCGGACCAAATGAAGTTTATGTAATCGGTGCAGATATGATGAGTTCTACGCTCGGGACGATCACAAAGGGGACGAACTCCGCTTATCTGAAGATGGACTACAACTTCAAATACGACGATCCGAAAGACCCGAACCGGTTCTTTTTCCGTTCCGATCATTTCCATTATGCACAGAACGGCATCCCGATCGCTTTCTGGTTCACGGGCGTTCACGAAGATTATCATCAGCCCGAAGATCATGCCGACAAGATCGATTACGCCAAATATGAAAAGATCACGAGAACGATCTTTATGACCATGTGGAAACTAAGCGACCTCAAGGAGCGGCCAAAGATAGACAAGCAGCTTCCGCCGGAACTCACCGGCAGCCGTTAGTTCTTTCGGTAAATATGAAAAGGAGCGGCCAAGCGACCGCTCCTTTTTCTTTTACCTCATTTTAGTCAATGCCTATTTGAAAACAAGGCCGATGCCGAATCTGACATTGTGGGTGGTTGCGTTGTCAAAGCGGATCGGGTTGTAATCGACCTGTATCAGGCGAAGATCGACGCGGTTGTTGAGTTTTACGTCAATGCCGCCGCCGAATGCTCCGGCAAAACCGGTCTCTGAGGTCGTGCCGGCAAATCCGGCACAATCAATGCCTTCGTCACAGAACAGGTTCTTGACCTTAACGCGTCCGTGGCCGGCACCGGCCAGGATGTGAGCAAAGGGCTTGATACGAGCTTCGCTGGCGTTATCCTTGAACTGGACACCGCCCAAAAAATTGTAAAGCGAACTGTTCGCGTCAAAAGAAACCTGTCCTGTTCCTTCACCAACCGGAACGGTAAAGGCAAAGTCCTTGTTGTTGTAGGTTCCCGAGACGGAACCCTTGAAGCCGACATAGCGGTGAAAGTTATAAACTCCCGCTACCTCAAATCCGTGAAAACCTTCGCGTTCGCCGACAAGATCGCTGAAATCATCGTTTGGCGAAACGCCGGTGTCCACGCTGCTGGCCGAATACCCGATATAGGCCTCGGCTTTTTTATGCTCGGTTGACTGGGCCATGGCCGAAAAACTTGCCAAAGCACCCACGCACAATGCTAAAACGTACTTCTTCATATAAAAATACTCCCTGAATTATGAATTTATGGGGAAAGTATAAAAAGGGGAAAGAAAACGCAAAAAGGCCCAACAAATTCGGTACCGCTAAATTTGTCAGGCCGTTACAATTATGGGTTTTGCAACATCACTTAAGATGCTGCTGTTTTGCCGGAGGTTGCAAGAACCTTACCGCAGCGTGAAAAAAATCTTTCAAGTATGGCATTCTTGAGGTCGCCGAATGTGGAACCCGGTTTTACGGTCACGGTCACCTCCGGAAGTGCGTTCTCTGCCAAGCGATCCTCTATCTTGTCCGTGTCCTCGTAGTAATAGACATTTCCGTATTCCTCGGCAAGAGTTTTGGCTTCGTCATCCTTTAGGATAGAGGCTGCCTGAGAGATGAACTGGTATCTGGCATACTCGTAATACTTTTTCTCCCTTGCCTGCTCCAAAAGAAAACCGGCATACCTTTCGTCTCCCCAGCGGGCAGCAAGTTCGATCAGGTGAGAGTCGCCTTCATTGAACGTGATGTATTCGCTGTCTCCCAGTTTTTCGGGTTTCAACGTCATTGCAAGGTCAAGCAGGATCGCTTTCTGCCTGTCGGTCAGCTTGCGGGCATAAGGGGTGTTGTCGAAATATTCGCCGTCCTCAGAAGGCTCTTCATAGCCCGGTTTTTCCCATTCCTCGAGTTCCTCGCCGCGTGCGAGTTTTTCCTTTATCTGACGCTCCTGCATTTCTTTCCAGTCAATGGTCTGAAAGCCGGTCAGAAGCTCAAAAGCACCTTCTCTTCGCGTGTTCGGATCGACCGCTCTTTGAACGAGCCATTCGACCAATGCTTCGTCCTGGCCCTGCCGCATGGCGTGGATGGAGTTCAGCTCCTCGATCGCCTTTGTGTATGATGCCAGAACCTTGTCCGAAAGCTTTTTCGCCGCGCCCTGATAATTGGACAGAACAAGCTTGTTATCTTCAGATGAGCGTTTCAGGAACAAAAGCACAGTGTCGCCCGCCTCTAGCTTTTCGGGGTCGTGGCCGTGTTCAGCGTCCTCGCCGTCAACGGCCTCGCTGCCGGTGTATTTATACTGCTGTTCCGTCGAAACGAACGATCCCTGATGGCTGCCTTTCAATGATGAAATGATGGAAAAGCGTTTATGAACATCGGTTATCACATAATCGTCACCCTGTTCGACGATCCCGCCCCGATCCTCTCCCTCATAGCGTGCAACATGTATCTCGCTGCTGACGCGATATAGGGCAAGAAGCGTCGGCGGCGGATCTTCACAGGCCATCGCCTTATTGGGGGCAAGTAAGAAGGAAAATGCGACAGCAATTATCGCAAGGAATGAAGAGATTGATCTGAACATATTCGGTGACTCCCGGTTCCAAATTTCTATATTTTCATGGCAACTTTCAGAATCCTTAAGTTTCCGAATGGTTGCCTTGCCGCGTTCGTATTTTCAGGAATTTGACACCGAATTTGCGGAAAAGTTCCCGCAGATCGTTTTACGTGTCACCGGGCCTGGAAAGCTGGAGTTGCCGGTACGCTTCCGAACGGCTCAGGCCATGCTCTTTTGCGGCCATTTTCAATGCCGCCCGGTTATCGTGTCCCGCCGCCTCCAGTTCGGCGACCCTTTCCTGCAAAGAACTTGAGCCGGACCTTGTTTCCCGTCCACTCCTGTCGCGGTCAATTACTAGAACGTATTCTCCACGCGAATTTGCAGATAAAATATGCTCTAAAATACCGGAAAGTGAACCTGTTAGCGTTTCTTCATGAATTTTGGTCAATTCGCGGCTGACAGACGCCGTTCTGTCACCCAAAATGTCCAGACAATCCGCCAACGATCGCCCGATCCTGTGCGGAGATTCGTAGAAAACAAGCGTGGCGGGAATAGAGGCGATCTCGGCCAGCCGCTTTCGCCTTTCGCCCTGTTTTGACGGCAAAAATCCGCCAAAAAAGAGCGAATCGGTCGGCAGGCCGGAAACTATGGCGGCATTGACGAATGCCACCGGTCCGGGGATGGAGATCACCTCGGCGCCGATGCTCCGAGCTTTTTGAACAAGAATAAGGCCGGGATCGTTGATCGCCGGTGTTCCGGCGTCCGAAACGAGGCCGACCGAGCCGCCTTCGGCGAGGATCGCGGCAAGTTCCTCGGCTCGCGCCGATTCATTATGTTCGTGATAGCTGACCAGCTTTTTTGAGATGCCGAAATGGTTCAGCAGCTTCAGCGTATGGCGTGTGTCCTCACATGCGATGACATCGACCGCTTTCATTGTCTCTATCGCCCTCGGCGACATATCGCCAAGATTGCCTATCGGTGTTGCTATCAGATAAAGTGTGCCGGGCATTATTTTGGACCTCCGCATAAAGTTTGCAATCGTTTTGCGTTATAGTCCAATGCCGGCCGTATCAATGCAAAAAAGGCCCGAATGTTTCCATCCGGGCCTGTGAAGGTGAGTTGCTTAGAGATATTATCAGAACGGAAGCGGGAATCTAACCCGATTTCGCCAGTCGCCGTTGTTGCGGTTACGGTTGTTCATATTGTAGCCGTAGGTTCGCGAGACCATGTTCAGGTCGTTCCTGATCGAGTTCCACTGGCTTCTGAACCGGCTCATCATACCGGAATTGTTCAGAGCGTTCTCCAGTCTGGATGCCGCATCGAGCATGTTCCTGGCAGCCTCGGCGCTGTTGTTGAGGTTGCGGCCGTTGCCGTACTTGTCCTCGAACTTGTCCGCTGCCCGGCGGAAATCACCCGCGATGGTCTTCAGATCGCCGCTGTAATAACGGTTACTGTTGCGATTGCCCCAGCCGCCGCGATTATCAACTGCGTTGTCGATGGCGCGTTCAAAGTTCCTTGAATTTGACTTCAGACGGCTGGCCGAACTCTTGATATTGCCTGTCTGATTACCATAGACTGGCCGATTGTTCGGATACCACTGTGCCGAAGCGACGGACGGCAATGCCAAAACCACCAAAGAAAATGCTGAGATTGCGATCAAATATTTAATTTTGTTCATGCTGCTTGTTCTCCTACTCTAATTTGTAATCGCAATGGTTCTGCCATTGCCCGATCATGGTAAAAGCAACGGGTGTGCCACAATTTGGCCGCATTGGCCCAGGCATGCATAAGGCCTGTGTTTACAACAAATTGCGGATGAAGGGAAGCAAAGAAAAAGACATCGCCCTACACGCTGTGTGAAGGCGATGCCCCATTTGGTTTAAGGTCGCGGCAGATCGTAAAGCCGATCAGTTTGCCAGAACTTTGTGTGCGTTTATGCGTCCGCCGGAAACTATGCGGCCCGTTAACGGGTCAAGCGAATCGCTTGCGGCGATGATCCTTTTCTTTAATTTTTCAACCGAAATGTCAGGATCGGCGGCCAAAAGCAGGGCCGCGATGCCGGCAACATGCGGCGTCGCCATCGACGTTCCCGAAGCTTCGCGATACGCTCCTTTCAGCCACGTGGAAACTATCTCTTTTCCAGGGGCCGCGACGTGAACCGTGTTCGCTCCAAAGTTAGAGAAAGACGCCAGAGCGTCGGAGCGGTCAAGAGCCGCCACGCTGACGACGTTCGGCAGATCGTAGTTTGAAGGAAAATGCGGTCGCTTGTCGTTATCGGTTCCGCTGTTGCCTGCGGCGGCGACAAACAAAATGCCGTGTTCACCGGCGGCACGTATCGCGTCCTCAAGAGCTTTTGACCGCATGGTCGAACCCCAGCTTGCGCTTATGATCCGAACATTTACGCCTTTCTTTTTACGGTCAACGGCGTAATTTATCGCTTCGATGGCGTCCTTGGTCGAACCGAAACCGCCGCGTCCCAAAAACTTGAGCGGCATTATGCGCACTTTCCAGTTGACGCCGACGATGCCGATGCCGTTGTCGCCTTCGGCTCCGATAATGCCTGCACAATGCGTTCCGTGGCCGTTGTCGTCCATCGGGTCGGCAAGGTTATCCGCCGCGTTAAAACCGTAGCGGTCGTTGAACGTTCCGAGTTCCGGGTCAGTGTAGGCGGGAATGTTGTCCGGCCTTATCCACATATTCGAGACCAGATCGGGGTGCGTGTAGTCAACGCCGGTGTCCAGCACGGCGACCACGACCTCTTCGCTGCCTTTGGTCGTTTCCCATGCCTTTGTCGCGGCAACGTCGGCACCTTTCTTTCCGCCGTTCTGGCCGTCGTTGTTCAAACCCCACTGATCGCCGAAATGCGGGTCGTTAGGTGCAGCCGGAGAAGGTTTATCCAAGTGTTCCAAGACAGGAACAACTTCCTGTTCGTCTAATATTATCTCGTAGTTGACCTCGGCGTATTCGACGAGGTCCGTCATCGAAGCGTATTGCTGAGCAACGGTTTCCGGATCGGCATTGTCCATGTCGTCAACCGCTTTCAGACCGGCCACAAGTTCAAGCCGATCTTCTATCCGGTCATTGTTCTTCGCAACCAATTTATCTATCTGTGCGCGGGTGACATTCTTCTTAAAGCGGACAAGCACTTCCGGTTCCGATTCGGATACGGCACGCTTTATCGTCGTCGGCTTTGCGACCGGGCGGGCAAGATCGCGGGTTTCAGCCGTCTGAGGCCGAAGTCCCGACCTGAGTTTACTGATCTGTCCGAGTACTGCCGCAAGAGTGACCAGGATCAAGGCGACACAAATATGTATCCAGATATTGCTTCGATTCATAGTTAAGATCTCCTTGTTCCCTCAGCAAAGGGAAAGGGAAACGGGCCTAATACACTACAACGTGATTTTGACCCTTGAAATTCTTTAACCGGAGCTGATATTTATCGCCGCGATATTCATAGCTCTTTCCGGCGGCCTCAAGGTCGATCCGCCATCCGTAGGAGATCATCTGGGCCGCCATCTCTCCGTCCGCCGGAGCGCCGAGCGACATATCGGGAAACTCAACATCCTTTACGCCGGAAAGGGAAATATCGCCTTCGCTGATGCCGAGCCTTCCGGCCAGGTCCTGCTTTGCTTTTTGTATCGCGCTATTTTGATCAAAACTCATCGGTATAATGATAAATTCTGTTCCTTTTAGCGAGAATAGTCAACATCCGGAACAGCCGCTGCCTCCGTCCCGACACGTTCCCTATTTGGCTGAACGCCGAGACTGAGACAAGTTAAAGGTTATCTCTACGACCGCCGGGACTATATATGTCGAGCATCCGACACCCAAAATGAGGCCGGTGACAAAGCGAGAAAGATGGTTATTTTCCCAAATACCGAGCATTCCCATCGACCAATCAATGCCCATCGGAATAATGGACGCGAAAAGCCAAATTCGCGGAAGCGGTTCAATTTCGTCCACGTTTCGCCACAGCGGATATGCCAAAACGCCCGCGGCAACTCCGAAATACACACCGAAACACCGCGAACAGACCCCGAACTGGTGAACCCCGATGTGAAATGACCTCTCCGGCATCTGATGGCAGATATAGCCAAAGAACCGGAAAAATGATGAGCCTGTAATTGTTTCGGAAACATGCGGAAGTATCGCAGGCAGAACCGTTGCCAATGCCCACACGGCTGCGATCAAGGCAACAATGAACCATGCGCGGTATGCCTTTTTTTTCAGTTGTTCTCTGGCAGCCATCATCGCTAAAAGGTCCCGCGGCCACATTAGTTATGGACGCAAGACCAGTTTAGCAAAATTGCCGACGGCATCAGGAATGGAGATAACGTTTATCAGTTTTCTCTCTTTGTTCCCAGAGCCTTTTCAGTTTTAAGAATATGCTCGGTTGTTTGGATAACCGTATCAGGATTTAAAGAGATCGAATTGATGCCGCGTTCGACCAGAAAATCCGCAAATTCGGGATAATCGGACGGAGCCTGTCCGCAGATGCCGATCTTTTTGCCGCTGCGAATGGCCGAATCTATCGCCATCGCCACCATTTTTTCAACCGCGCCGTTGCGTTCGTCAAAAAGATGCGCGACCATCTCCGAATCGCGGTCAAGGCCGAGGGCAAGCTGCGTCAGGTCGTTCGAGCCTATCGAATAACCGTCAAA
This sequence comes from Acidobacteriota bacterium, assembly GCA_019639175.1. Lineage (GTDB taxonomy): Bacteria > Acidobacteriota > Blastocatellia > Pyrinomonadales > Pyrinomonadaceae > OLB17. The sequence goes on from JAHBSK010000001.1 coordinate 364,372, forward strand.
CACTTTTAGAAACTCATCGGCAAAGACGACGTTTGCGGGCAGTTCGCACATTGCGTAGATCTCAAGCTCGTTCTCGCCCTGCACCAGGCCGTGTTCCGCCATCAGAGCGATGACCTTTTCACCTTCTTCCACCGTGCGGACGAACGGGATCATCGGCTTGATGTTCGTCAGGCCCATGTCCTCGCGCGCCCTTTGCAGAGCAAGACATTCGAGCTTGAAACCGGCGCGATAGCGGTCATCGTAATAACGTGATGCACCACGAAAACCGATCATCGGATTTTCCTCGACCGGTTCAAATTCGCGGCCGCCTATCAGCATCGCGTATTCATTTGATTTGAAATCCGACATTCTGACGATCACCGGTTTTGGGTAAAAAGCGGCGGCAATGCGCCCGATGCCTTCCGCCAGCGAACGGACAAAGAACTCCTTAGGGTCTTCTTCTAAAATGCGTGAAGATATCGTCTCAATATCCTCGCGGCGTTTCAGGTTAGGATAATTCACAAGGGCCATCGGGTGAATGCCGATGTGATTGTTGATGATGAACTCTAAGCGGGCGAGGCCGACGCCGTCATTCGGCAGCCGCGAAACCTTGAAAGCATGGTCAGGGTCGCCGACGTTCATCATGATCTGCGTTTTTGGCCGGACATCGTCAGTTATCTTGTGCTTCTTGATCTCAAAATCAATGCTGCCGTAATAGACGTTGCCGATGTCCCCCTCGGCGCACGAAACCGTTATCTCGCTTCCATTTTTTACTTTTTCCGTTGCGTCACCGGTTCCGACAATGCACGGAATGCCAAGTTCGCGGCTGATGATGGCGCTGTGGCAGGTTCGGCCGCCGCGTTCGGTGACAATGGCCGAGGCTCGTTTCATTATCGGTTCCCACGCGGGGTCGGTCATTGTCGTGACAAGTATCTCGCCTTGTTTGAACGTATTGAGCCTGGACGGATCGAGCAAGACATGCGCTGTTCCGCTGCCGATCTTTTGCCCGACGGCCACGCCCGATGAGAGTGGAGCGCCGTGCGTTCCGGTCAGTTCGTAAGTCTCGATGAAATTCTCTGTGTTCTGTGTATGGACGGTTTCCGGCCTTGCCTGAAGGATAAAGAGTTCGCCGGTGATGCCGTCCTTTGCCCATTCGATGTCCATTGGCTGATGGCGTCCGGCGATCTTTGAATAGTGATCCTCGATGGCGCACGCCCATTGAGCAAGCTGCAGCACCTCAAATCCGGCAAGGCAGAAACGCTTACGCTGAGATTCGACCACGGGACGCACCATCGTGCCGCTTCCGTCGTCGTGAAAGACCATCTTCACTTCCTTGACGCCGAGCTTTCGAGTGATGATCGGGCGAAAGCCTTTTTTCAGCGTCGGTTTGAAGATGATCCATTCATCGGGTGTCGCCATGCCCTGAACGACCGCTTCGCCAAGTCCCCATGCACCGTTGATAACGACGGCCTCACGAAAACCGCTTTCGGTGTCGAGCGTGAACATCACGCCCGAACAGGCAATATCAGACCGCACCATCGGCTGAATGCCTATCGAAAGAGCAACGTCGAAATGATCGAAACCCTTTGCCGTGCGGTACGAAATTGCCCGGTCTGTCCAGAGCGAAGCGAAACATTCTTTACACGCCTCGATCAGCCGGGAATCTCCGCGAACGTTCAGGATCGTGTCCTGCTGTCCGGCAAAGGAGGCGTCGGGCAGGTCTTCTGCGGTGGCCGAAGAGCGGACAGCCACTTCAAAAGACTTTTTGCCGATCCTGTCGCCCAGCCGCTCATACGCGCCGGTTATTGCGGTTTCCAGGTCATCAGGAAACGGCGTTTCCATCATCATGCGCCGAGCTTCGGCCCCGACGCGTGCAAGCTCATCAAGATCATTGACGTCCAGCCCCTTGAGCAGCTTTTTCAGCTTGTTGCGAAGTCCGTCGGTCTCAAGCAGCGTTTCGTAGGCGTGACTGGTCGTTGAAAAGCCGTCCACGGCCCTGACGCCCTGCGTCGTCAATTCGCGGAAAAGCTCGCCAAGGCTGGCGCATTTGCCACCGACGATTGCAACGTCCCCGGCTCCAACCTGCTCAAGGTCCAGTACGTATGGGTTTTGTTCTGTCATTACAAATAAATTTCAGCGTCGAACGCAGACGGTAAAGATCAATAAGCAGCCCGACATCGGGTGTGAAAGTGATGACCCGAGACGAACTCATTAAATTTTTTTCGATTTGCTTCTATACCACTCCTCGATCTCATCCAGACCGACGTTGTCCAAGTCGATGGCAAGAACTATTTCATAACCTTCTTTCGGCGAGTAAATGGCGGCATAACCGTTCAATTGAAGGAAAGTGTCCGTAATATATGACGCCGTTCTTTTGTTTCCTCCGAGCCACGGATGGTTTTTGATCAGTCCATAAATTAGCGTTGCGGCCTGTGCAAATATGTCAGCATTACCGTAAATAACCGCGTGTTTGGGACGTGCAAGCGCGGATTCGAGAAGTTCCCTTTGGTCGATACCGCATCTTTTCTCATTCCAGATCTGCATTAGCTCAACATGGAGTACAAAAGCGTCTTCAACCTCGATGTAATGGACGTTCTCAGTCGTCAATTTTTCTCAGTTCCTCATATGCTCCGAGATTTCTTTTCAATACAGCTTTTGCCGCCTGACGGAGTTTTTTTGATGGCGGACGTATGTATTGCGCTTGGATGCCGTTATCTTTTAAGGTAAGACAAACGAGCGTCCCTTTTGCAAAGCCTTCTGTTTTGCAGACATCTTCCGGCACTTCCAAAACCCATGTATTTTTAACGACGCTGACGGTCTTGATCCCGGGATCGTGGATGTTTGCCTTATTTTTGCTGTCTGTTTTGATGGCCATAATTATAACCTCCGTGATCTAAAATCTTATCACAGCGTCTGGCCCGCCTTCGACGTGGACAGTGTCAACAAAGCGTATGCTCTTGCTGTCGGTCGTCATCACGACGGAGTGCGTCCGCTTGCCCTCGCCAAAGAATCTGACGCCGCGCAGTAGCGAACCGTCCGTGACGCCGGTTGCCGCAAAGATGATCTTTTTGCCCGGAGCAAGGTCGTTCGTGTCATAGACCTTGTACGGATCGGAAATGCCCATGCTCTTGATGCGTTCCACTACGGCTTCGACCGGCGGAACCTTTGAAGCATCAACACCGAGGCGTTCGGGGTCAAAGACCAGTTTTGCCTGTATCTCGCCGTTGAGGCATTTCATCGCGGCAGCGGTTATCACGCCCTCAGGCGCTCCGCCAATGCCCATCAGGGCGTGGATATTCGTTCCCGCAACAGCGGCTGAAATTCCTGCGGACAGATCGCCGTCCGAAATTAGCCTGATCCTTGCTCCGGCGGAGCGAACGTCATCCACAAGTTTTTTGTGACGCGGACGGTCAAGGCAGATAACGGTCAGATCGTCAACGTCGCGGCCAAGCCTTCGGGCGATGTGCTTAAGGTTGTCTTCGACCGGAGCATCTATATCGACCGCACCGCGACAGGACGGTCCGACGACGATCTTGTCCATGTAAATATCCGGCGCGTTCAGTAGCCCGCCGCGTTCGGCTGCCGCAAGCACGGCAATGGCGTTGTTGGCGCCGAGGGCGCACAGGTTTGTCCCTTCGAGCGGATCGACAGCGATGTCAACCTCGGGGAAACCGGCCCTGATATCTGCCGGAAAAACGCCGCCGCCGACCTCTTCGCCGATATAAAGCATCGGTGCCTCGTCACGCTCGCCCTCGCCTATCACAATGCGTCCGCGCATCTGGACGGTGTCCATAACCTCACGCATCGCCTCGACCGCGACGTGATCGGAATGCTTGCGGTCGCCCTGTCCCATTGTTTTAGCGGATTCAATGGCCGCTGCTTCGGTAACTCTCAGGAAATCAAGCGATAATTCTCGCTCCACTTTGATGTTGGTCATCCGGTACTCCGTAAATTTTATCTAAAAATGTCGAACTGAAGACTTTGTCTAACGCATTCTACCATTTGTCCATTTGTTTCGCGACAGTTGACAACCTCACCTCACAATATTACGTTTTAATTTTAGCCTGGCATATAAGTGTCGGGCTTGGAGAATGTTGCCCAATGACCTATATAGTTGCCGAACCTTGTGTTGAATGTAAGTACACTGACTGTGCCGCCGTCTGTCCTGTTGAGGCGTTTCATGAGCTTCCTGACAAGCTTTTGATCAACCCCGATACGTGCATAGACTGTGACGCCTGTTTGCCGGAATGCCCGGTTGAGGCCATATTTTCGGATATGTCCATTCCTGAGGAATATCTGAATTGGCTTGAAATAAACAAGGATGCGGAAAATTATCCTATCATCAGCACAAAGATGCCGGCGCTTTTCGGGCCGGGTTGTAAAGGCCAGCCCGAATAAGCTGAAACATTTGCTGTACACATCTTCTTGAAATGCCTAAAAAGTTGGTATTACCAACTTTTGCAGGATATTGGAAGCGGTCATTTTGGCCGCTTTTTTATTTTTTCCTGTCAAATCTGTAGCCTAAACGGAAGTTGATCGGCGAACTTACTGTCCTGATCGGTGTTCGCCCGACCGAATAGCGGGAGTTAAAAACGTTCTCGACCGCAATAAACATCCGGCCCGAATCTCCCATCTTTCTTCCTATCATGATGTCCGCCTGTCCGTAAGGTTCCAGCCGAAAGGCATTGAGGTCATCGTCAAACTGTTCGCTCGACAGCCTTATCTGACCGGCGACGTTCCAGCGTCCGGCGTGATAGCTTATCTGCATCGTTGCCTGATGCCTCGCCACCTGCGGTATCATTTTTCCCACCAATTCTGTGTTTGACGGGAAACTTTTCAGGGACGGATCGGCGAACAGATAACCGAAATTGAACGAAAGCGGCCCCAAACGTGTTTCCAGGTCAGCTTCTATGCCTTTCGTTCTCGTTCTTCCGGCATTTTGTCTTTGACGGACTATCAATGCCGGGGCGGATGAGATCGTCACGTTTGAAACGGCTCCGTCTATTTCGGTCAGATAGCCGTTAACGCGCAGAAAATATCTGCTTCCGGCAAAACTTATGCCGGTCTCGATATTGTTCGCACGCTCCGCCCTAAGGTTTTCGTTTGCATTTGTAACCACATTCCCGACGCGAAAACCACGATAAAGTTCATTAAGCGTCGGAGCGCGAAAACTCCTTGAAGCCGAGCCATAGACCGAAACAGTATCATTCACACGAAACAGGAGAGATATTTGCGGACTGGTCATTGATTCGATCCTGTCGGGATAGTGCGTAACGCTGATCGCGGCCTCATTGATCGGGCGCGTTGCCGAAAGCCCGCGATGGTTATTCCATCGGTCATAACGCACCGAACCGGTTATCACAACACGCTTTCCCACAAATGCCTGATCCTTAACAAAAAATCCGAAAGAAGCTTCCCGGCCGCCAGAACCGAAAAGGCCGCTAGGGTTGCCGGCGGAAAAGCCGATCTCGTCGCTGGCCCCTCTGATGTTTCGGCCTTCCGCTCCGGCCAGCAATGTGTGGTTCGTAAAAGCGGCCGAGGCCCCGACCGAAAAGCCCAGCGTCTGCGCGGGCGAACGCTGCAGCCTTGTCAGCGTTTCCGCTGTTCGAGAGGCATTGACCGAGGTGAACACCTGATCATATACCTGCGACCCGCCGTGGATGCTCCAGTTCACGGACAGTTGAGGTGAGTTTCCCTGTTTTATTGCGGGAGAAAAGCTGCCGCCGACGATCAGTTGACGCGAATGTGTATCGTTGGTTTGCAGAGGCGTTCCATTTTTTCGCGATTCGGCAAAATACGACGGCCGCGCAAAGAAATGAGCGGTATTGCCAACGCGGCCTGTGATTCGCGACGAAAATGAGAATGCCCTGACACCTGCGTGAGTGTCCATCTCTCCTCTTTCCGTCTTATCGACCGGAATATGTCCTTTGGTGCGGAAGGCATAGGCGGACGCATCCGCCGTCCATTGCCCGAACGCCCTGCCGGTATAGACCGAGCTTGAAAGCGTCCGTTCACTGCCGCCGAAAACCTCGGCGGAAAATATATGTTTGCGTTCCACCGAGCGCGGGACTATCTGTACCGCACCGCCGAGGGACGAATTTCCGTACAGGCTCGAAGCTCCGCCGCGAAGCACTTCGACGCGTTCGACCGCGATCGGCGGTATCCGGTTCCATTGCACCCAGCCGCCAAAAGGGTCGTTCAGCATCACTCCGTCAAAGATGACCGCGGTGCGGCTGGCCCCGCTCCCGCCGAGGCCTCTCAATGAAACTCCCTGCGTGGTCGGGTTCGCAGTGCGGCTGCCGGAGCGCCGAAAGATCGAAAATCCGGCGATCTGACGAAGAGCGTCGTCCAGCGTTGGAGCGGCGGATGATGTTATGTCACTACGAGTTATGACGGCGATGCTTTCAGGTGTGTCCCCCGCTCTGTTCTCTATGCGTCCGACGATGATCGCTGGATGTGCTATATCGAATGTGCCTACTTTCAGCGTAACGCTTATCGGGGAAATTGTTTCGGGCCTGCTGAAAGCTCGTCGAAAAGGAGCGAAGCCCTCGGCTCTGACCTCAAGCACGAACGGGTATTCGTCTGTTTCGGGACAAACGAAAAGCTCTTCCGCGAGATCACATTCAAGGGCGGGTCCGTTCGGAATAACGATACGAACTGTTGCATTATGTATCCGCGAACCTGCCTCATCGTTGACGATCACGTTGATCCCGCGCGTCTGCGCAAACATTCCCTCTGCGGAAAAAAGGGCGGCAAAGATCAGCAAAATTGTTCGGGCGGTTACGGCCATGGCAACGTGTCAGTGCAGAATAAGGGTAACATCCGGCTTAACATCTTCAGAATGAACGCCATCCGGTTTTGGCAAAAACTGCATACGGGACTAAGATAAGATGAAGAGATCTATTTTTCGGAGCCAATTTTTTTATGATCGACGCCATTGACCCCAAGGTCACTGAAAAACCAATGGTGCGCTGTGCCGAATGCGACCGCGAGGTAAGGCACTACAATACTTTCTTTTCTCCGACCAATGAGAAACGCAATGTGTGCTGGGAATGCCTTGCCCGTGACGAGAAGGGATTTTTTGCCAAACGGGACTTTCGGCGAGGTTCGCGGTTCGGGGTCATTCCCCGATAATATGTTCCCGGCTGCCCTGATAGAGGGAAGCGGGCCGGTTTAGCCTGTCTGAAACTGATGGCGATCAGAAAGATAACCGAATATCCCGAAGCCGTTCTTGCGGCGGCCGGCAAGCCTGTCGAGGCGTTTGACGACGAGCTGAAAGCGCTCTGCGAGGATATGTTCGAGACGATGTATGATGCCGAAGGTGTCGGCCTGGCGGCTCCGCAGATCGGTTTGAACCTGCGGTTGTTCGTAATGGATTGTGACGGAGTCAAGCTCGTAGCGGCAAACCCTGAGATAATCCTGACTGAGGGCGAACAGAGCGGACAGGAAGGCTGCCTATCGGTCGGTAAGGTTCCGGCCGTAGTAACTCGCCCCATGAAGGCGCGGCTCAAGGCCCAGGACGAGAACGGCGAGTGGTTCGAGACGGAAGCCGAAGGCTATGCTGCCAGGGCATTTATGCATGAGACAGATCATTGCAACGGAAAACTGTTTATTGACCATCTACCTAAAATGAGGCGTGACATGGTCGTCAAACGCTTTCAAAAGGAGAAACGATGGAAATGACCTTCAGCTTTACAGAAGACACGAAAAGAGGATGATCGACACCCGATCGTTCCAATTTGCATTAACAGAACCTTATAAACAAAAGGAGATCACCAATGAAAATATTAGCAAGTTTGCTTTTTGTCGTCGGACTGTTCGCCTTCAGCGCGCAGACGGCTCAGGCCCAGTGTGATACCAATTCGATGACACCGATAAGGTGCGGCTACTATAATCAGGGCTATCAGGACGGTGCCAATGACGCCAGCGAGGGAAGAAGCCGAAACTATAAAAGACACAGCAGCAAGTACACTCGTACGTACGAAAATGACTTTCGTGACGGCTATAATGCCGGATTTGACACAAGGCCTTCGTTTGGCCGATGGACGACAGCCCAGCGAACGGCGTACGGGACCGGCTACAACGTCGGCGCCAACGACCGCTTTATGTCGCGCGGCCGGACGCCCGAGGCTCAGCAGGGAAGACAGAACGCGGCGGTTCGCCCATATTACGTTCAAGGGTATATGGACGGCTACGAAGGTATTCCGCGCCGATATGATTTTCCGATAGGCCAGTATCCGGGAAATCCCGGTTATCCCGGCAACCCGGGTTATCCGGGCAATCCCGGATTTCCGGGCGGAACGACCACCGGGACCGCAACGTGGTCAGGACGTGTTGATAAAACTGCAAATGTGATTATCAGTGGAAACACCATTCGTGCTGTTGATGTAAGCAATACGGGCCTGACCACGACGCAGCAGTTTGTCAACGGCACGCTTCCGCGGCGGGCGGCAAACGTGACGGTGCGCAAGGCCGACGGCCGTGGCACGGTACGCGTTCTGGAACAGCCGAACAGCAGAAATAATTTTCAGGCCGTCATCAGGATCGAAGATCCGCGTGGCGGGGCCGACAATTATCGCATTGAGGTCAGTTGGCAGGGAAGCACCGCGATAGAGCCGTATCAGCGCGGCAGCGTATCATGGTCCGGCAGGGTTGACCACAGAGTGTATCTGTATATTTCCGGCAGAGACGTGTTTCCGCAGGTCATAGAAGGAAGCGCGGTGCAAAATGCTCGCTTTAATTTCACCGGCGCACTGGCACGTCGCCCCGGCAGTGTTACTGTCAGAAAGCGTGACGGACGCGGGGAAGTAAGAGTGTTCCAGCAGCCCTCGGCTTCAAATGATTACATGGCTGTCATAGAGATCTATGACGACAAAGGCGGTGCCGATAACTATCGGATAGATGTCAGTTGGTAGTTTGGCGTATCCAGGTAACCTGAAGGAAAGCGGTCCTGTCATCGGGCCGCTTTTTATATTACGTTCCACATTGCCCGATATACAGGCAGGCCTTTTTCTTCCACGGCGTTCTCGCGTTCTGTCTTCACGGGAAAAGGATTTTTATCTATTTCAATCTCGTTAAAACGTTCATTTTTTCTAAAAATGTCAAACATCTCTTCGGCAAGAAATTCTATATCCGTTTGAACGAATATGCGTGCATTTGGTGCTGCAGCGGCAACTAACGCCGCAACCAGTTCGGGTGTGACCATGCGCCGCTTTGAGTGTTTCTTCTTGAACCAGGGGTCGGGAAACTGGATGGTCACGGTCTGAAGCACTCCGGCGGGTATCTTTTCCAGCAGGCGGCTGAGCCACAACATTGCGTTGCAAAAGGAATAGTGCAGATTACCGAGGCCGCGTTCCTCAGCCAGCCTGTTCGCTTCTTTGACCAGAGCTTCGCGTATCTCCACACCGATAAAGTTTTGGTTCGGTTCCAACTCTGCCATTTTCAAAAGAAAACGTCCGCGAGCGCAGCCCAGATCAAGGTGAAGCGGAAGTGTCGGATCGGAAAATATACTGTGCAGATCAAGCGGTTCGGGAGCCTGGCGAAAATAAGGAGCAAGCGGATTGACGTGCTGATGAACTCGGACTCTGGCCATATCAAAGGTCTAGTTTATCGCGGTAATGATCAGATAAACACTCAGGAGCGATGCTGCGATGAAGATACCCAAAGATGCCATGCCCGCTCCCTGTGCTGCGGGGCCTGTTTCACGCGGGTCTTTATAAACATCTGAAGGTATCTGAAAATACGCGTAAACGGCTCCCGCAAGGAGGCCGCCGATGTGGCCGTAATTGTCCACCACGTCATACAGGATCAGTCCGAAAACCAGTATGAAGCCGATGTTCATCATCAGGCTCTTTCGGAACTGCGGCGAGACGAACTGCCGGCGGCGAAAGGCATAGACCGCAAGGTAGCCGACCAGAGCGATGATGCCGCCTGACGCGCCGACGGACGGCACATCGGGCAGGAACAGAAGGCTCAGAACATTTCCGCAGATGCCGCCGAGCAGAAACACTATCGCGAGGTGCGAACCGCTCGACAAAAACTCAAAAAGCCTGCCGAAACTGAAAAATGCGTAGGTGTTCAGAAGAAAATGAAGCAAGAATCCGTGGGCCGTCATTCCGGTCAAAATTCTCCAGTATTCATCGCCGTAACGAAAAGCGTTCTTGTCAAAAGCCACTCGTGAATTGGACAGGTCAAAGCCCGCGAACATCTGAACCAAAACAACCAGAATAAGACAGCCTATCAGAACACACGTATAATACGGTGTTCCAAAACCAACCTGAGCTTGCGGAACTTCCTGCTCACCGGCGAGGTCGTTCTCAGTTTCTGTCTTTTCCAGATATTCCAATGACAATTTGCTCTCCTTCTGCCGTCTGACGTGTCAAAACATCGGCATCACTCTTTTTTACATAGCCAAACCGCCGTCGGGCTGGACGACCTGCCCCGTAAGATAACGGGCAGAATCAGAGAGCATGAAGCAGGCGATCTCGGCCACTTCCTGAACATTGCCGAGCCGTCCCAATGGGATCGAGGCAAGTATCTTCTCGCGATATTCGGCGTTCATTTCCGATGCCATCTCGGTTTCGATCAAGCCGAGTGCGAGAGCGTTGACGGTGATCTTTCGGCTGGCAACCTCTTTTGCCAGGGATTTGGTCAGGCCGATCATGCCTGCCTTTGACGCGGAATAATTTGACTGGCCGAGCATTCCGACAACGCCCGAGATGGATGCGATGTTCAGGATCGAAGCTCCGTTCTCGTTCTTCATCATTGGCCTGATCGCCGCTTTTGAAAAATTCCAGGCGCCTTTGAGGTTGGTGTCTATTACCGCATCCCAGTCTTCTTCCTTCATCCTAAGAATGAGCTGATCGCGGGTGATGCCCGCGTTGTTCACCAGATAACTCAGCGAACCGAATTCGGCAACCGTCTGTTTTACAAAATCCGCCGACGCCTCCGTATTAGCGACATCACATTGAGCCGCAAAAGCTTTCACGCCCAGCGCTTCGACCTCGCCTTTGAGCTTTTCAGCTTCTTCGGCGCTTTTTGAATAATTGAACGCAATATTGCATCCGTTCTTCGCAAGCTCCAATACGATAGCTTTTCCTATTCCTCGTGTCCCGCCTGTAATGATGGCCGAACGGCCCTCAAATTGCTTATCGTTCATTATTTTATATTCGCTTGTTTTTCGGTCATTGTGAAATAGCAGGGTGAACTTTTATAAATTATGAGAGCCATATGAAATAATTCTAGACTTTGCCTGGGTCATAGATTTGCTATAATTGTTTTGGGATAAACGGCCATGAAGAAGAAACCAACTCACGATCAAAATGGTAACGGGCTTCGTGATTATTCACATCTGCCGCGTGCAAAAGATTTTCAAAAACCTGAAAAGCTGACGCAACTTCAGAAGGAACATAAGAAGATCGCGCGTGAAGCACTGGAAGCGTTGGAAAAAGAAGAGAAAAAATATGGCATATCCGTTGCTTGATACTTCGGTCTTTTCCACCTACAAAAAGCAAATTGATGAAAATCTGGAAACTTTTCATTTTTCGATAGTTGTTTTTTATGAACTGATGGCTTCCCTTATTGATGCGTCAACACTTCAAAAATACGAAAAATGGCTGGCCGTCCTGGCAAAGAATGAAAAATTATTGATTCCTGAAAAACCGATTGGATAGAAGCCTCAAAAGCAATTCGGCGACTGCGGCATCAAAACCTCATCAACAAAAATCTCTCGCCGACCTCTTTGCAGAATGATGCTTTGATTGCGCGTTCTGCCGCAATGCACAAATGCTTTGTAGTGACCGACAACATCCGTGATTATTCATTACTGCAAAGAGTCATGCCAAAGCTGGATGTCATTCCTGCTGAGGCATTTTTCAGTTAGGGGATTGCAGGATCAGGTTCCTTCTGCGTCAGTTTCGTTATTTTCCTCATCGGCTGAGGCAAATTCAACACGGTCGTAGATCTCGGACAAAGGCACTTCGCAGTTTATTGACGGGATTCGTAAAACATCCTCAATGCCGTCGAACGCATTATGCACCCAGCGTCCGTCCGATACTTTTTCGTGATGTTCGATAAAAGGCGAATCCTGATAGATCAAAATATAGTCGGTCAGGCTCGGTATCTCTTTGCGGTAGCGGAAAAATTTCTTCGTCTGGTCGTATCGCTGGGCTGAGGATGAAAGCAATTTAATAATCGCCTTTGGGTTGAGCAGAACGTCTCTTTGCTTATCGTGAAAAACAGGCTCGCCGCACACTATCGACAGGTCGGGATAGGCGAACATGCCCTTGCTCTCGGCACGCACCTTCATATTGGGTGATAGGGCCTCACATTTGTTGCCTTTGAGAGCAAGGCTTATCTCACGTGCTATGTTCACACATATTCGGCTGTGTGCCAGGCTTTCGCCTGCGATCTCGTATATCTCGCCGCCAACGTATTCGTGCCGTACGTCAGATGCCCGTTCAAATTCGGGATATTCGTCGGGAGTGTAAAGCGCCGTCTTTTTTAGTGCCAGTCCCATAATGCATATTTTACCACAGTTTGTGGGCTAGATATTCAGAACATTACGCTGTATCTGGAACAATTCATTTATGCCTTTTTCCGCCAGAGCCAGCATTTCGTCCATCTGATCTCTGGAGAAAGGCTCGCGTTCGGCGGTTCCCTGTATTTCGATAAATTTTCCTGCGCCGGTGCAGACGATGTTCATATCAACCTCGGCCTCGGAATCTTCGGCGTAGGCAAGGTCGAGTATCGTTGTTCCGTCCATTACGCCGACGCTGACCGCCGCGACCTCGCTCAAAAGCGGTGACGATTTGACGGTGCCTTGTTTGAGCAATTTTCGGCACGCCAGCGCAAGAGCAACGTAAGCTCCGGTTATTGAGGCACAGCGCGTTCCGCCATCTGCCTGTATCACGTCGCAATCAAGAATTATCTGCCGTTCGCCAAGCAGCTTTGTATCGACAACGGCCCGCAGGCTGCGGCCTATCAGGCGTTGTATCTCCTGCGTTCTGCCGGACGGCCCGCGTTGGGCCTCGCGCTGTGTTCTGGTGTTTGTTGCACGCGGAAGCATGGCATATTCCGCTGTCACCCAGCCGACGCCTTTATTGCGTAAGAAAAGCGGCACGCGGTCCTCGACAGAAGCCGTGCAGATCACTTTTGTCCCGCCGAATTCTATCAGCGCCGAGCCTTCGGCATACGGAGAGATGTTCGGGGTTATCTTTACGTTCCGCAACTGGTCAACGGAGCGGTTGTCTGGTCGTGAAAAGGTCATAAAAGTAAAAAGGCGAAAAAGTTTTAAAAGTGAAAGGGTTTAAAAGTTTAGATGTGAAAAGGCTCTCTTTTTCGCCGGAGTGCTTTTTCACTTTTAACCTTTCATATTATCGCTGCCGTAAACTTCTACGGCCTCGAGCTTTGTCGGCTTCATGCCAAGGAACCGTTCGGCAACATTGCCAAAGCGCTCGGTGGCGTCGGTCACAAAAAAATGATCCAGATCGTCGCAAAGCCGTCGCGAACCGGAAACGATGTTACGGTTATCAAGGGCTTTATCACGCAAAAGATCCACCACCTCGTCCGCCGTGGCCTCGCCGGAATCAACTAGCTTAACATTTTCGCCCACCGTTTGTTGAATGACCTCTTTAAGGATCGGATAGTGGGTACAGCCCAATACAATGGCGTCCGGTTTGAAATCATCAAAGGCCGCAAGATACTTTTTTGCGATGGAAAAGGTTTCCGGGGCATCGGTCCAGCCTTCCTCGGCCAGCGGCACAAAAAGCGGACATGCTTTTTGAAGTATCTCCGCTTTATCACACGCGTCAAGGATCCTGTCAGCGTAGGCATTGCTCGCCACCGTTGCTTCGGTTGCGATAACGCCGATACGCGGGGTTTCGCAGCCGGCTATCTCAACCGCCTTTCGCCCGCCGGGGCCGATGACGCCGACAACGTCAAGGCCGATCTTGGCGCGTACTTGCGGAAGTGCCAAAGCCGACGCCGTGTTACACGCCACAACCAGCAGCTTTATGCCAAAAGACGCCAAAAACTGTGCATTTTCCAAAGCATATCGCTCAACCGTCGCCAGCGATTTTGTGCCGTAAGGCACACGCGCCGTGTCGCCCAGGTAAACAAAACGCTCATTCGGCAAACGGTCGTGAAGTGCGCGATAGACCGTCAGGCCGCCAACACCCGAATCGAAGATACCGATTGGCAGCGATGCCAGATCGGCCTTCTCTTTTGTATCCATCGCATTCATTGAAAGAAATGAGAATAGGTTTCGCCGAGTTCATTGTCAACGCTCCGAAGTGACTCACTAAAAATCTACTCGAAAGGCATACGTTGCCTCACGAAGAAAATCTACTCGAAATAAAATTGCTCTTTCGCAGAATGCGGGACAGGATCCCGCCTTGAGTTTTTTATGTTAAGCGCAAATGAAGATGTCCGGTTTTATTAGCACATTAGATGTCCGCTTTTGGTTTTTTTCTTTTTATATTTTCTTAAGTTAGATAGCCGCAGAAGCTGTGGGAATGTGGGAAAGTCGGCTTTGCGACTTTTCCAAGCGATTGAGGGAATGTGGGAAATCGTTTTTTGATTTTCCACATTTCCTCATGAGCGGCATTTCCACAGCTTTCTTAACTTTCTCAGCTTTCTCTTTCGCTATTTTCATTTTCTGTTTTTTCAGTGTCTGGCCGTCGGGGGCAAAGCGTCCGATCTCGTGCGGCCCGAAGCCGATGCTTATCGTGTCGTCGAGGTGTCGATGCACCGTCACCTGGCAGCCTTCCATCGAGCCGCGCCACGACTGCTTTTCGATCTGCAGGATCATTCCCTTGTAGCTGACCGTGTTGTCGCGGTTGACGGTCCGCTCCGTATGGATCGAGAAGACCCGGTCGAGGTCGTCTCTCGTGCACGGCACAAACGCCGACACTTCCGGCTCGGACGCACTCACGGTAAATCTTCGGTTGAACTCCCCGATATAGCTCTGTTTCAAAAATCGGTTCGCTTCTTCGACCGTCGTTATCCCTTTAAGCCGCAGCTCCTGCGGCAGTCTCCCCTGCCATGTCCGAAAACTCCTCTCGCTTCTTCCTCTGGCCTGCGGAGAATATGCCGCGATCATCCTTATGCCCAGTTCTCTCAAAGCTCGCCCGAACTGCGTCAAAGCCTGCTTATCCACAGGCTCTCCCGCCTTTGGCGTTGTCCAAAAATGACTCCCGCGATCAGAATACAGGGTGCAGAACACTCCCTGCTTTTCTATCACTTCCCGTATCGCCGCCATGCACGTTGCCGTCGATTCCTCATCCACAAGCTGTGCGTAATAGATCTCGCTCGTCGCGTCGTCCATCACCACGATCAGATCATACCGCCGCCCGTCCCCGGCCAGCCATCTATGCTCCGATCCATCGATATGCAGCATCATCCCTCGCACTGCCTTCCGCTCCCGCCTCTTCCGGTGCTTCTTTCGCGGCCGCTTTTTCGCCACCAGCCCCGACTCCTGCAGCAGATTCCTTACCCACGTGTAGCTGATCGTCATCGAATGCTCTTCCTCTAGCTTCTCGTGAAAATGCCGCACGTTGAAGTCATAATACTGCTCCCGATACAGCCGCAGCACTTCCTCCACCACCTCCACCGCTATCCGTCTCGGACTCACCTTCCCCATCCGCCCGTCAAACAGCCCCTCAAACCCATACTCCTCATATTTCTCCCGCAACCGCCTCAAGTGCCTCGCACTATACCCCAATATCTCCGCTGCCTCGATCCAACTGATCTTCTTCGCATACGCCCTCAATATTATTTCCTGTCGTTTCATCGCCCGCTCCACCGCGGCCTTTCTGTAGAGTCTCGTCATTCTCCGATTCTCTACTACCGCTCGCTTACCGGACATCTAACTTGCGCTTCTTACCGGACATATTATGTGCTAACTACACGCCTTGAGTTTTTTATTGATTTTAGAACGGCAGGACGGATACAATTGTATTCGTGCTTCCCCCCATTCCGTTTTTAATGGAATATTGACGGCCCATTTAACATCAACCGGAACTGAGGTTCCATCACCTAACTCTGATCAAATCATATTTATCCCGGAGGATCGCCAATGCGACGCGCACTACTCTTTTTATTGGTTCTCACTCTGACCACGGCTGTTTTCTTTCTTGCCGAGGATCGGTCACACGTCACGGCCCAGCAGCGTTCTGCGGGAGACCGGCCAGCCGATGTTTCGGCCCGCAATGGCGACGATGACAAAAAACTGGCCGACACAATAAGGCGGCTTACTGACCGCTCTTCCGAGGGGTTGGTCGAGCAAACTCTGCACGACGGCACTGTCTTCTTTGATCTGGAAGGCCGTTTTCAAAATGTTATGCTCGGCCGGATCGATCCCGATGGCGAACCGGCTGCGGCTTGCGTCACAAGCCTGGCCGAAGCAAACGATTTCTTCGGACGCGATCTGGAAACGGGCCGGCCTGTCCCGTCTCTCTCATTTCTCCGCGAAGATATCTCCACCATCGCCCGACGGCACGGAATGGGCGTGGATGAATATCTTTTCTACACCAAAATGATAAGCGATGCCGCCATAAACGAAGCACTTGCATCACCATCGAGCGCGGTGATAACCATAGTGAACAATAATGGCCCGGGAGTTGGCTTTAATGATCCGCAGGCCGCATTCGTTGTTGGCGAAGGCGGAAATAACGGCACGACACGCGGCGAACAGCGTCTGAACGTATTCAATTTTGCGGCAGTGATCTGGGGAGCTTTCCTGGACAGTGCGGTGCCGACAAATGTGCAGGCACAGTTTACTCCGCAAACCTGTTCTACCAGCGGCGGTGTTCTGGGATCAGCCGGTTCGGTAAATGTACTTCGGGATTTCGCCGGTGCCGAGTTTGCAGGCACCTGGTATTCATCTGCGCTTGCAAACAAACGTGCCGGTGCTGACCTTATTCCCGCTAATCCTGAAATAAATGCAAACTTTAATCTCGATCTTGATGAAAGTCCCACCTGTTTTGGGCCAAATTGGCGATTTTATTACGGCTTTGACAATGCAACACCTTCTCAAAGGATCAACCTGCTCGTGGTGCTGCTTCATGAGATGGGACACGGACTTGGATTTCAAAGTTTTGTAAGTGGTAGTACGGGAGCCTATTTCAGCGGATTTCCCGATGTTTACCTTCGCAATATGTATGATCGTTCCGTCGGCTTGCATTGGCATCAGATGTCGAATGCTCAACGGCAGGCATCGGCCGTAAACAATGGCAACGTATTTTGGGACGGGCCTAACGTCCGAATTGCCTCTGGTTTTCTAACAGGTGGACGTGAAGCAGAAACGGGCCGTGTGGCCCTTCATACCCCGGTTACTTTCGCAAGTGGTTCGTCTATTTCGCATTTCAGCACAGCAGCCACGCCGAATCTTTTAATGGAACCAAGTATTAACTCGGGGCTTCCGCTGACGCTTGATCTGACGCGGCAGTTGATGCGGGACATTGGCTGGTATCGGGACACGACGGCGGACAATGTGCCTGATACGATTACCGATCTTCTTTTGAGCGAAAGTGTCGCGGTGATAGGCGACAGTGTGAATATTACATGGATAAACACCGGCGGTTTTAACAGAAACGTGACAATAGAGCTTTCGACAGATGGCGGGGCGACCTATCCGGCTGTGATCGCCGCTGACGCCGTGAATACCGGTTTCTTTCAATGGACCGTTCCCGACCTGCCTTCCACACAGGCCCGCATTCGGGTGCGTGAGGCCGGTTTTACCGCTCCGGCAGCAACCTCATCATCGAATTTCACCATATCGCTTGCACCGTCATCGGCTCCGGTTTCGGTTTCGGGCCGCGTGACCGACCTTTGGGGACGCGGCATCGGCAATGTTCAGCTTGTGATCGACAACGGGCGGGGCAATACGGGCATGGTGCGGACAAATGCATTCGGCTATTATCGCTTCAGTGCGCTTCCGTCCGGTTCAAGCTATGTGATGACACCGACCCACAAACAATATCGGTTTGCCCCGATCACTATTCTTCTGAATGACAGCCTGACGGATGTCAGTTTCCTGCCCTTACCCTAAAATTGCGGATCAGGTATGCTGCAAAAAAAGAAGCTGTCCGAAAATCTTTTCTCGGACAGCTTTTTTTCCATTAGCGAAATTATAAATGCAAAGTTGGTGGAGGCGGCGGGAATCGAACCCGCATCCAAAGGTTGCGACCAGTGAAATCTACACGTTTAGTCCGTTCACTTTAATTTCGCCAAAGACAAGCAGATGAACGAACAAGACCTTGTCTAAGGCTAACCCGGCTGATTTTAACCGTACGCCGCAGGTGGAGGCGTGAAGCGAGCCTGAACTGGGTTATGCCACAACCGGTCGCATCAGGCGGACTTCCGACGTGACATTGCTGTAGCTAAAGTTAATTAGGCAGCAAGAGCTAATTCTTGATTAGCATTTGTTTTTTGCATCGGTTTTTTTAACGAGCTAACCAAGCAAGCCCGACGTGCATTCAAAGATCCATACAAGCCCCTGTCGAAGCCTGTCGCCCCCCAAAATGAGTGCGTTCGTAAACAATTGCGTGTTACCGCAACCCACGTAAACATCTTACAGGTGCTGACGCGGAACATAAGTTTACCGCAATAGGATGAAAAAGGGAATGTTTCGGTTGCAGGCGTTCTATTTTCGCCGGAGCAGGTAAAATGCCAGAACCGCTGTGATAAGAAGAGCGGCTAAAACTGCCGCGATCATAAAACTTTTGTTTTCCGGTGTGGCGTTTCCGCTCGTATCGGAAACGGGCGACGGTTCGAGTTTTCGCCGCTTCTCTGTTTCCAGACGGTTTTGGGCGGTTTGCAGAACTTTCTGAACGCGTTCGCTTGCCTCGCGTTCGACAACCGATCTGGTCAGGCTGTCAAAAAGCCCGCCGAGGGCATCCGATCTGGAACGGTCCATGAAGATCAGAAAGCTGAAAGTGCCGGACGCGTCAGTGTCATGGGCCAGAATGGAAAACGAAAGCGAGGCGTCAAGATAGCGGCCGGCGTATATCTGTCTGGCGGCGATAGCAAGCAGTTTCGGGCCGCTGTCAGCAGGAGCGGAATACGCGGCGGTGTGCGTCAGCGTGACCATCGGTTTCAGGCCGAAATCGACTATTGACCAATGAAGCTCGTTTTGCATTCCGTCAGGCGGGTCTGCCGGAAACCGCTTTAGAAAAGCCGTCAATTCCGGTACGAGTTCGTTCGCAAGGCCGGATGACGCCAGCAGAGTATCGTGAGTTTCTGCAAGATTGACGGGTTTTCTGCTGTTGTCATAACTGCCTAATGCCTTATCGCCTTTTTCGAGATAATTTACAGCGTATTCAAGCAGTATCTGACGCATCAGGGCAGTTGCCTTCTCATTGCGGTTCTCGGCGTTCCAGTCAATGTCCTTCTGAAATCTTCGGATGGCGTCGGCGGAAAGGTTCATATCACATCTGCCAACGACGCATTTTTGCAGTTCCTCAAAGTCTTTATTTTCCAACTCAAGGCCGGCAAGGTCATCTATCTGTGGCGGCGAACTGAACTTGCTGCCAGATGTGCGTTCGCTGCCGCGTTTTTGGGCAAGGCTTTCGCGGAATATCGCGATGTCCGCAAAGCTCATATCGCTCAGCCGCAAAATGCCGATAACAGCCGTTTCCTGTTTGTTCGCTGTTGGCAAGGCTTTGACGACCGCTTTGCCGCTGTCGAGTGCCGTTATTTCATCAGCGGTAAGCTGAGTGCTTTCCGTCAGCAAAGCCCGAATCTTTGTCGGAGCGGTCTGTGCCGTCAATGCCGCCGGCCCGATAACGAACCACGCGGCAGCCATCAAAAAAGCAACGATCGGTCTGGATCGGCATGGCCACATAACCGACATTATACGGCTACTTTTGCCGGACATGGCAAAAATCTCCGTTTTGTGTCTGCAAAACATGAAGTGTGGAATGTCTTTGGCGGTTCAACCGTTCAGGATAAGGCTGCGAAATTCCGGTTCGGGGGACACATCCAGACGTATTTCAGCGACCATACAGGGCAACGAGAAAGCCATTTTACCAAGTTTGACGGCGTCCTTGGCTGTGGTTATCAGAGCGTTGGCATTTGCTTTGGCGGCCTCGGCCTCAAGTTCCTTTATGGTCGCGACGGTGTATGAAGAATGATCGCGAAACGCACGATCTCCGCGAATGTCGATCCCGTTCAGTTCCAGCGATCTGAAGAAATTTCCGGGATTTCCGATGCCGCAAAATGCGAAGTATTGCAGGTTTTCACTGGCAGCTGTGCCGTGAAACGGCTTTATTCGTTCAATGGCGGTTCTTGCGTAAAAGACAGGGGCTGACGGAGCGTGTTTATTTAATATTGCCGTTATCTCGGTCGTGTTATCAGCCTGTTCCGTTCGTGTGATGACAAAAGCGTGGGCGCGTTTCAGGTTGTGGAGCGATTCCCTCAAAGGCCCGGCGGGAATGACCTCACCGTTGCCGAAAGGGTTGGTCGCGTCTATGCAAACGATGTCAACATCGCGTTTTGCGCGGCGGTGCTGGAATCCGTCGTCCAGAACGAACACGGTCGGTGAAAATTCCTGAAGGGCGAATTTTGCCGCCGCAACGCGGTCGCGGTCGGCTATGATAACGGCTTTGCCCAAAAGGCGTTCGGCAAGTTCGACAGGTTCATCGCCGCCGGTCGCGGCATCGGCCAAAACCGTTTCGCTGTCGCTGACCACAACGCGTTCCGCAGCGTTCGCTCTGCCGTAACCGCGTGTCAGTATGCATACGCGTTCGCCGTTTTCCGCCAGCAGTTCTGATACGAGTGCGACAAGCGGCGTCTTTCCGGTGCCGCCGGTCGTGATATTGCCTATGCTGATCGTCCGCGCTCCCAGGTCATGCGAACGCAGCCGCCCGCTGTTGTAAAGTGCGTTTCTGGCGGCGGTGATGCCGCCGTAAAGCATCCCGATAGGCGAAAGTGGTTTCATCAGAGGCCAAGAAAATTTTTCAGCATCAGTTTGCCGTGTTCCGTCAGGATGGATTCAGGGTGAAACTGCACGCCTTCGATCTTTTTTTCACGATGACGCAGGCCCATTATCAATCCGTCCGGCGATGACGCGGATATTTCCAATTCATCAGGAAAGCCTTCACGTTCAACTACAAGCGAATGATAGCGTCCGGCTGCAAAACCATTTGGTATGCCGGAGAAGATCGTCTTTCCGTCATGGAGAATATCGACGGGTTTTCCGTGAACAGGTTCGGGCGCTCGCGTGACCTTTCCGCCATAGAACCGGCCGATTGCCTGATGTCCCAAACACACACCCAGAATTGGAACGCGACCGGCAAAACGCTCGATCACCTGTAACGAGACACCGGCATCATCTGGTGTTCCCGGCCCGGGCGAGATCAATATCCTGTCCGGGCCGAGAGCTTCGATCTCATCCGCGTTCATCTCATCGTTCCTTATCACCCGCATTTCGGCCCCGAGTTCACCGAGGTATTGAACAAGGTTATATGTGAACGAATCGTAATTATCTATAACCAAAAGCATAGGAATATTGGCTCTAATTTTGCACTATCAACGCCTAAATAGAAAGATGAGCAACTTTATCAAGAATAAAAGCGTTTACTTATGACCGCAATAAAACTATGATTAACACGTCATTTTTCGGAGGCATATTGATGAGATTCTCGCGATTTCCTGTTATTTTGACCGTTCTTTTTGCCGTCTGCACGGCATTTGCTCAAACCCCGACGCCCTCGCCTGATGAGGAAGAGAAAAAACTCACCGAAAAAGCGGTGGAGTTGATGAAAGAGACCGTTTCTGAGATCGGGAACATGCGCACGCCCGAAAACAGGATAAGTTTTATGTCCGAAGCGGCGGCGCTGATGTGGTATCACGATGACCGTCAGGCACGCCCGATGTTCGGCTGGGCGGTAAACGAATTCAAGACACTGATAACCGGTTACAACGACCGGATGAATATGCTGCCGCCCGCAACGCGGAGCGGACGCGGCACGCGGAGCTTTTTGTTCGGTGCTGAGCCTGACGAACGCAGCCGCCTGATGCGGAAATTTCAGGTGGCGATCGGCGTTCGCGAGCGTATCGCGTCAACGATAGCCGAACACGAACCCGTCCTTGCTTTTAATTTTTATCATGACAGCGTCAGCGGTGTTTCCAACCCCGAACTTATCGCGATGATGGGGCAGGGGCGGCAGGATCATGTCGAGGCCGGGCTTTTGGAACAGATCGCGCAAAAGGACGCCGCAAAAGCCGTGGAGCTTTCCAGGCTCTCTCTTAGGAACGGATATAATCCGTATCATCTCAATTTATTAAGGAGCCTGAATGCAAAAGACCCGGAAAAAGCGGTGGAATTTGCCTCCGCTATTCTGTCACAGATAAAGAATGAGTCCACTGAAAAAGTGGTCATGCACGCGGTCCATTCTCTTCTGGTGTATGGCGGCGAAATGCTGGAGCTTTCGCGGGAGGACGCCCAAAAACCGCCGATCTATTCCGTTGACGACCTGCGGGAGATATCCGAAATTCTTGCCAGGGCAATGCTGGAAGGCGATGAAAAAGGCGGTTTCCGCACGTATGCCGCAACCATCGAAAAATACAATCCCGGAAGGGCGCTTCAGATACGCGCAAAGTTCAACATTCCGGCACCGTCTGAAGCTGCGAGGCGGGGAAGCGGGATCGGAAGCGGAACGCCTGCGGCAGGTTATCCGCGGTCGTCAATGACCGGTTCGGGCAACAGGCCGCGGCGAAATGACGGGTCGGTAAGAGCGGCGGAAGATGATCTGATAAAAGAGTTTGCGGAACTCGCCAAAAAAGATCTGTCAAAAGATGAACGCGCCAAGATCTTGGAAAAGGCCCGTGAGACGTTGATGTCAACGCCCGGCACGGACAAAAAGATAATCGGCCTCAGCGCCATTGCAACGGTGGCAGCCAAAGCCGGCGACAAAGAACTTGCCGCAGAAATAATGCGTGATGCCGCCGCTCTGGTCCCAATGCCGCCGAAAACATATCTGGAGTTTCTCCATACATGGATGCTCGTTTCCGGTTACGCAGAGGCCGATCCGGAAAAGGCGTTTCCCATTCTTGAGGACACTATTCTGAGGGGAAATGAACTGATCACCGCTTTTATAAAGGTCGGCGAGTTCATGGAGGTCACTGAGCAGATGATCGTTGACGGCGAAGCACAGGTCGGCGTTTTCGGCGGCGGACTGATAGGCGATCTTTCCCGGCAGATGAATATGGCGGAATCTTCGATAAGATCGCTGCTGAAAGCTGATTTTGAACGAACCAAAATGGCCGCTGACCGCTTTGACCGCGTGGAGATGCGTGTTTTGGCAAAGATGATCATACTTCGCTCCGTACTTGGCCAAAAGCCAGCCGGGCCGGATGAAGTAGATCTAGTCGGCACACGTTGAGTAAAGTCTTTGCAGCAGTCTTGTGTTAGCTGCCGACAGTCCCGCAATGATCGAGGTTCTGAGGGTCATGCCAAACTTGTGCCGAGCAGCCATTGTCCGCCGTCAACCACCAGCGTGACGCCGTTGATATAACCGGCGGCGTCCGATGTAAGAAAAAGGGCGGCGTTCTCAATATCCTTTATCCGGCCAAAGCGTCCCAGCGGTATCTTCTTTGTTATCTTATCTTTAAGCGGTTCGGGCAGGAGGCGTTTCATCCCTTCGGTATCCTCTATCGGGCCGGGTGCTATGCCGTTTACGCGGATGCCGTAACGTCCCCATTCGACCGACAGATTACGTGTTATGGCATCAACACCGGCTTTTGCGGCGGAAACATGTATCTGCATCGGCGTGGCAAGGTAATGCAGAGTTGCCGAGATATTCAGTATCTGTCCCTTTGATCTTTTAAGTTCCTCGAAAGAGGCGCGGCAGACGTTGAATGTTCCTTTTGTGTCTATATCCACCACAGTTCCAAAGCCGTTCGCTGAAAGCTCATCAGCGGCGCACAGAAAATTTCCGGCGGCGCCGTTCACGACAATATCGATCTTGCCAAAATGCTCGACAGTTTGTGCAATGGCCGATTCGACAGCCTCATAATCGCGAACGTCAGCAGCGACGGCCAGACATTCGCCGCCGCCGTCTTCGATCAGCTTTTTCATCGGCTCAAGGTTCTCGGTCTTGCGGCTGGTTATCGCCAGTTTTGCGCCGTGTTCGGCCATCGCTCTGGCGATGCCGCCGGTTATGCCTGTTCCGCCGCCAGTTACAAAAGCGACCTTACCCTGTAAAATATCCCTGGTAAAAATAGTTTCCGTCATATTTGAAAGATGTTATCACAGATATACAACCGCAAAGACGCAAGTAAGCAGGGTCTTAAAGACAATTATCAAAACGGCCTATGTCACAGCGGCCACGGCAAAAGGCGCCGTCGTGTTCCCGTGTCATCGAGTCTCTTTGTCTTTATACTTCTCTGCCTCACTGTGGCGACCCTTTCCTGCGGTTCGCCGCCGACCGATCCGCGAACGGTAATGCCTGCGGATTCTCTGGTTTACATGGAGACCAAAGACCTCGGCGCGCTCGTGGCGGCACTGACCGAAAGCGAGATATATCAACAGGCTGCCGTGACAAAACCGGATCTGAGCGGCATCAACGGCATTGAAATGGCAGTGGCCGTCACCGGTTTTGAAACGACGGAACAGGAGCTTACCGAGGAAAATTCCATCCTGAACTTTCAGCCGAGATTTGTAGCCGTGGCGGAAACGCGGTTTTGGAACTTTCAGGTGCTGCATTTTGTCGAGGAGGAACTGGGCCTTTTTATCAGCGAGGCATACGGCGGCGAGGCGTTACTCGAAACTTCAAAAAAGCACGACGGTGATTATTACGTATGGAAGTCACAGGATGGCCGCAAAGCTTACGCTCTTGTCATCGGCAGCCTTGTGTTTTTCGGAAACGATGAGACCGCGATAGAAAAATGCCTTGCGGTAAAACGCGGCGAGGTTCCTTCGATCGCCGGAAATCCAAAGCTGACAAGCGATGAGCGGATAGCTTTCGGTTATATCTCGCCGGAAGGCATTGGGCAGCTTGCAAATATTTCCGGCATTTCGATGGCACAAAGAGCCGGCGGCGATCCTGAAACGCAAAGTTTTATCGCACGGCTTTTGCCCGAACTGCTTCGCAATTCTCTGAAAGAGGCGACATGGACCGCCGTAAAGACCGATAACGGCATTGAGGACCGTTTCGACATTGTAACGAATACGGACGTGGCGACCGTCCTTAACGAAACGCTTGTTCCGTCAGGGAACAGCACTGACGGCCGCATCATCGGCGGCTTGCCTGCGACGCCTGAGAGCATAACGCGATATGACCTTCGCGACCCGCAGGTCGCGTGGAGAAGCGTTTTGCTTACGGGAACGAAATTGACCGATGAGGTCAGCGGAGCCATCCTGATGGCATTTTCATCCGCCGTTTTTGAACCTTACGGCGTGGATGCACCCGAAGCTCTTTTATCGTCCGTCGGGCCTGTGATATATACCGTCCGGTTCGATGAGGACGGTGAAAAAGCCATCTTTATTGCAAGCGTTAAGGATGCGGCAAAAGTAAAAACATCGCTGGCAAAGGAGTTTGAGATCTCAAAGCCGCCTGAAAAGGTCGGTGAGGCGGAAACGTGGCTTTCAAAGGACAATGATGTTCGGGCTTTGTTCGTCGACGACATCGTTGTCGCGGGCGATCCTGAAGAGGTTTTGGAATTTCACAAACGGTTCGTTTCCGCTCAGGTAAGTCCGGCCGATACACCGTTGTCCGCGATATTCGCGGGCAAACAGGCATCTGCCGTCACTGTCACCAATGACAGGACGACTGCGTTAAAGGTCGCAGATGTGATCTCGGACAAAAAGGAAGACGCAGCCAATGTCAATATGCGTTGGATAACCGAAACCCGTTTCAATCGGAGCGGAATAGAACGAAAAATGACCTCGCAGCTCGGCCTGATCGGCCTGATCGCGTCGCAGTTCGCAAAGGAATAGCGCCTCCGTTCATGATGCCCTTGCTCTTCGCCGCATCTTTCGCACATTTCTTTCTATCCACTCCTCGGCGTCCATATAACGTGAAAATCTCCGCTCATCGCGCCGAAACGCTGGTGTGTGATTATACCGACGGCCATTGTGATGGACGGTCGGATGATGGATATGAAGCATTTCGTGGAATACGACGTATTCCACTACGTAGCGCGGCGTGTCGTGTGAATCCAGCGACCTGCTTATCACTATCGTGTCGTGGGTCGAATCGTGATGGCCAAGTATCCGATATGTCCGCCGTGCTGACCATGTGAGCGTCGGCTTTTGCAGATTTCCGCCAAAATATGTGGCGTTCAGCGTGTCAAAGACCTCGTTCAGGTCAAAGAATTCGCCTCTTGTTCCGGTTATCACCTTTCTGCCGCGTGTGCGTTTATTCTCGGTCGAAAGTTCTCGTATCTCATCACTTTTAATATATTCAGCATATGTTTCGCGTGCCCATTTTGGGGGTCTGCGGCGATACAATTTGGAAACAAGGATGAAAGCCAGTGCAAGGTGTTCGGTTTCGGGCATTTCACCGCAGATCTCGGCGATCCTGACATATACTCTGCCGTCCCGGACGCGGATCGTGTGATTTATGCCTACATAGGGGTAAAAACTGACGTTGATCTCAGGTATAATGCGGTCGCGGTCGTAATGGGTGAACGCTTTGCGGTATAATTCGCCAATGGCTGCGGTTGTCAATGCGGGACTCATGTTAATCAAGGTTTAACTAATAATCGTTGACAGCATCAGGTTCAAAATGCTATTCCTTTTAAAGGAAGCATACTGCCTTTGTGCCGTTTGCTTCAAACTCACCGTAATAAGATGCAGGATCGAGTGAGAAACGTAAAGAACGGAGAAATTCGGGAATTTCCGGATACTCGCGGCCAAACGATCCTTTCTGCTGTGATCAAAGAACATTTTGTTACCGGTGAACCGGTTGGTTCCAAGGCCGTCGCGGACACATTTGCCAATGCGCAGGGCCTTAGCCCGGCGACTATCCGCAATGTGATGAGCGAGTTGGAGGAGCTTGGCCTTCTTGAACATCCTCATACATCGGCAGGCAGGGTGCCGACTGACAAAGGGTACAGATTTTACGTTGACAATCTACTTGGGGTTCTGAGTATCTCAAATGAAGACCTGGACCGGATCGGCAATGATCTCGGCCTGGCCGACAGTGAGATAGCTGAAACGCCGGACAGATTGATGGAACGTACATCTCACCTTCTTTCTGCTCTTTCAAATAACGTAGGCATCGTAGTATCGCCATCTCTGGCCAATGATCGCCTGCAGCACATCGAATTTGTCAATCTTTCCGACAACCGCATTCTGGTCGTGTTGGTCTCTTCGCCGAATATTGTCCATCATCGGATAATAAGGCTGAAGATGTCCTTTACCCGCGAGGAACTCGAACAATGCGCGAACTACCTGAATGTCGAATACGGCGGAAAGACATTGTCAGAGATCAGGGACAGGATACTTGTGCTGATGCACGAGGAAAGGTCCCTGTTCGACCGATTGCTGCAAACGGCCGTCATCCTTTGCTCTCAAAGTATTGACAGTGAAGGGGACAGAGCCGGCCAGGTGTTTGTTGACGGGACGACCAATATCCTCACGGGAAAGGATTTTGCCGACCTTGAACGGCTTCGTGACCTTTTGGCCACGATCGGCGAAAGGTCGCGGCTGATCCAGATACTCGAGGAATGCATCGGGCGGGACACTACCGTTCCCGGCGGCATTCAGGTTGTCATAGGCAGCGAGAACCGAACGCCTTCATTTCAAAATTGTACGCTGATCTCGGCCCCGTACCGTATCGGCAACAGCCCGACCGTGGGGACGCTGAGCGTCCTCGGCCCGACCCGGATGGAATATGCAAGAATGATCTCGATCGTCTCGTATGTTGCACGGGTACTTGAAAGGATGATGTCAAAGGACATGATCCGCGACTAGACCATGGAGCGGCGTCCGCCGCCTTGCAAAAAATGGATCCAAACCAGGAAATCGATGATCTCGATCTGTATCGTGATGAGCCGCAAGAGGACGATTCAATGTCCGTTGACGACTTTATCCGAGAGCTTGAGGCAAAGGAAAAAGACCTTCATATCACGCTCGAAACCACTGTGATCGAGATAGAGCAGGGCTTTGACGACGTGAACCCTTCGGTGTTCAGGTCGCCGGAGGCCGCTGCCGCCGCGCCTCAGCCCGCACCGCAGGCAGAGCCTGAGGCAATAGAGGAACAACTCGCCCCCGTTTCGGAACCCGACGTGGATGACGAACCGGAGGAAGGCGATGAGGCCGAGGAACTGATGGAGCAGATAGACGGCCTGAATGACGAGTTGGCCGTGCTGAAACAGACAGTTATAAGGCTTGAGGGCGAACGAAAGGAACTCTTGGAAAACTCCCAGCGAAGAGCAAAGGATTTTGCGGCGTACAAGGCCCGCACCGAAAGGGAACGCGAGGAGTTTCGAAGCAGCCAGGCCGGCGATCTGGTATCTAAGCTGCTGCCTTCGATGGACAATCTTGACCGCGCTCTCGAATTTGCCGAAAACCTTCAGAGAGAAAAGAGCACGGAGTTCAGCCAGTTCTTTGAGGGCATCAAGATGCTGAGCCGGCAGATCAATGAAACCTTTTCAGGCATGGGCGTCGAACCAATATCGGCCGTCGGCGAGACATTTGACCCCCATCTTCACGAAGCCGTCGCCACCGAAGAAGAGACCGAATTTCCCGACAACACCGTGTCTGAGGAATTGTTAAAAGGCTACAAGATCGGCGACCGCGTGCTTCGGCACTCAATGGTGAAAGTGGCGGTTGCCGCGCCGACAAAGGCCGCAGAAGAACAGAATATCGAAGCCGAAGCAGAGATCGAACAGGATGACGATAATAACGCTGACCTGAACAGCGAAACCGATATGAACGAACCCGTTTCGGAGGCCGCTCCGACGACGGAATATGAGATAGAGATATTTTCAAAGGATGACGAAGATGTTGGCAATGCGGAGTTTATCCCCTCACCGGATCCCGAGCCCGACTCACAGCAAGACCCGCCGGAGATCCCACAGAATCCATCTGAATAAATAAGGAACCCGTATGAGCAAAGTAATCGGAATTGACCTTGGTACGACAAACTGCTGCGTTTCCGTTCTGGAGAGCGGAACGGTGCAGATAATTTCCAACAAAGAGGGCGGCCGCACGACACCGTCTGTTGTCGGTTTTACTGATAAGGACGAACGCCTTGTCGGCCAGATAGCGAAACGCCAGGCCGTGACCAACCCGGCCAATACGCTGTATGCCGTTAAAAGGCTGATCGGCCGGAAATATACCGCGCCCGAGGTCGAAAAGATGCGCGACACCGTGCCTTTTGAGATAGTCGAGGCCCCTAACGGTGACGCCCATATAAAAGTGCTGGATCGCGTTTACAGTCCGCCGGAAATATCTGCCATCGTGCTTCAGCGTTTGAAGCAGGCCGCCGAAGAATTTCTCGGCGACCGCATAACCGAGGCCATCATAACGGTTCCCGCTTACTTTGACGATATGCAGCGTCAGGCCACGCGCGACGCCGGCAAAATAGCCGGGCTTGAGGTCGAACGCATCATAAACGAGCCGACGGCGGCAGCTCTTGCCTACGGATTTGGCAAGAACAAGACCGAAAAGGTTGCCGTTTACGACCTTGGCGGCGGCACGTTTGATATTTCGATACTTGAGATAAACGACGGCGTGTTCGAGGTGCTTTCAACCTCCGGGAACACGTTCCTCGGCGGCGAGGATTTTGACCAGCGCATCATTGACTGGCTGGTCGAGGGCTTTAAGGAAGAAAGCGGCATCGACCTGAAAGAGGATCGCCTTGCGCTTCAGCGTTTGAAGGAAGCGGCAGAGCGTGTCAAATGTGAGCTTTCAACCGTTTCCGAGGCGAATGTCAGCCTGCCGTTCATTGCGGCGGACGCGACCGGGCCGAAACACATCAACGCCACGCTCACACGAGACAAGTTTGAGGAACTGGTACAGGATCTGGTCGATTCTTCGGTCGAGCCTTGCCAAAAGGCACTTTGGGACGCAAAGCTCAAGCCTGAGGATATCGACAAGGTGATCCTCGTTGGCGGACAGACACGTTCGCCGATCATCACAAAGACAGTGACCGAAGTTTTCGGCAAGGAACCGTCGGCGGAGATCAATCCGGACGAGGTGGTCGCAATGGGAGCCGCCATTCAGGGCGGTGTTCTCACCGGCGATGTCAAGGACATCGTTCTTCTGGACGTTCTTCCCCTGAGCCTCGGTTTGGAAACGCGCGGAGGCATTTTTGTAAAACTCATTCCGCGAAACTCGACCATTCCGCTCAAGAACACGATGACGTTCACCACGGTCGTGGACAACCAGCAGACCGTGCAGATACACATCCTCCAGGGCGAACGCGAGATCGCCAGAGAGAACCGAAGCCTTGCAAAGTTTGAACTGGTCGGCATACCGCTGGCCCCGCGCGGCGTTCCGCAGATCGACGTTACGTTCGAGATAGACGCCAACGGCATCGTCAACGTGTCGGCACAGGACAAGATGACCGGATTGGAACAGGCAATGCAGATCACGCCTTCATCGGGCCTTTCGCCGGATGAGATCGAGCGCCTGATACTGGAAGCCGAAAATTCCGTCGAAAAGGATCGTCAGGAGCGCGAACTTATAACACAGCGAAACCGGCTGGAAAGCGTGATAAAAAATGCCCGAAAGGCAATGGCCGAATTTGGCCGTTCGTTCCCGCTGGAGGAACAGCAGGAGATAAACGGCATTTTGAATGAGGCAGACAGCACGCTTCTTTCCGAGGAAATGTCCGTTCTCGAATCTTCGTATAAAAAGGCCGAGGAGGCCTCAAACCGCATAACTGCCGCAATGCTGGCCGAGGTCGGATAGACGGCTGCGGGGTTGTGAAAATACGCGGGTTGTTGGAAAATAGTAAAAGCGTCAGTTCATTGCATTTGGACTGGCGCTTTGCTTGTGGAAGCCGGCAGCGTGCGGATAGTTCAAACTACACAAACCGCTTACTGCCGACCGCCTGATCTTATAAGACCTATGGCAAAACGAGATTATTACGAAGTTTTGGAAATAAATCGCTCCGCCACCGACGCGGAGATCAAAAGGGCATATCGCTCGCTCGCGGTAAAATATCACCCGGACAAGAACCCTGACGACCCGCACGCCGAGGAGCGGTTCAAGGAGTGTGCCGAGGCTTATGCGGTGCTTTCCGACTCGCAAAAGCGGGCGGCCTATGACCGTTTCGGCCACGCGGCGGCAGGAGCCGGAGCAGGATTCGATCCCGGTTTCGGCAATATCGAGGACATCTTTGACATGTTCGGGTTCGGCGATATGTTCGGTTCGCGCGGACGCCGCCGGTCAACCGTCCAGCGCGGCTCCGATCTGCGTTACGATCTGGAAATAACGCTCGAAGAAGCCGCCGAAGGAAAGGATGAAAAGCTGAGGATACCGCGGCTCGAAACGTGTGATGAGTGTGACGGTTCAGGTGCGGAAAGCGGCACCGAACCGGAAAACTGCATCACCTGCGGCGGAAGCGGCCAAACGACCTATCAGCAGGGATTTTTCAGCGTTATGCGCACGTGTCCCAACTGTGCGGGCAAGGGCAGGATCATCCGCACACCCTGCAAGGAATGTCGCGGCCAGGGACGCATTGAAAAAGAAAAATCGCTGGAGATAAAGATACCTGCCGGTGTCGAGACCGGTTCGCGGCTCCGCGTTGGCGGTGAGGGCGAAGCAGGGACGAACGGCGGGCCGTCGGGCGATCTGTATGTCGTCATTCACGTAAAGGAACACGAGATATTTGAGCGTCAGGGGGCAAATCTTTACTCCGCTGTTCCGGTATCATTTGCACAGGCCGCACTGGGGGCGGACATCTCCGTAAAAACTCTGGATAGCGAAGAGGAACTGAATGTTCCCGCCGGAACGCAGACAGGAACCGTTTTTCGCATCAAGTCAAAAGGAATGCCGACCCTTGACGGACGCGGGCGAGGCGACCTGTTTGTTGCCGTGACGCTGATCACGCCAAGATCGCTTACAAAAGAGCAGCGGAAATTGCTCGAACAACTGGCTGAGATCGAGGACACCGAGTTCAACGACGAATCCTTTATGGACAAGGTGCGGAATATCTTTAGTTAGTCATTCACCAACACCGGATCACCATATCCGTTGATGATTGAGACCTTGGGGCGGGTTTTCCGCCCTTTTTTGTTGTTTTCTTCTTTCCATTGTGTTAAAACTTATTGCTAAGTTACCGGTTAAGGTTTTGGCCTTTAAATAACACAAGGAAAACAAGTTAAACAATGAGCGATCCCGGCTACTCGGGCTTTTTCAAGGAACAGGGCGACACCGCTATCGTCCACGCGGGCGATTATCTGAATAAACTTTCGGGTGAAAGGATAGAGCGTGAATGCCGGGAGCGGCTGAAAGGCGGCTGCCGTGAGATAGTCGTTGATTTTTCGCAAACGGAAATCGTCAACTCTATCGGTGTGTCAATTCTGCTCGGTGTCATCGATTCCGCCGCCGGAACCGGCGCCCGCGTTGTGTTTTCCGACCTAAATCAGAACACGGTAGAACTTTTTGAAATGCTCGGCATAACAAAACATGTCGAGGTGCGCTAATCGTGAAAGACCTTAATTATAAACAGCCCCGCATCAATCCTCTGGCCGCCGAGCGCGGCAAACTCATCCATACTTTTGGGGCATTGGCGGAGCTTGGCCAGGAGGTTTCAAACCGTCAGGGATTTCACGAGACGATCCGCACTTCGCTTCACCTGATACTTGGTTCGCTTGCCATAATGCGAGGCGGCGTTGCCAGATTTTCCCGCTTTAGCCACGAATTGAACATGGTCGCCGGACGCGGCCTGGGTGACAATTTTCCGCTTTCGCTTGCGCTTTGTTATGAGGATGAGCGGCAGTTTCTGGCCGCCGGACTTTATCCCATAGAGAATTCTCAGGCAAAAGCTCTTCCGTTCTTTCAGGTCTATGACCGCAGCCTGGAAATATCGCGCGTCGAACTGGTGCTGCCGCTTATCATGCGCGGCGAACTGCTCGGTGCTGTTTTCTTAGGAGAAAAAGCGAGCGGCGACCGCTACACATCGCACGACAAGGATGTTCTGTGCGCAATGGGCCGCCACATCGGCGTCGCCATCGCCCAGCGCAACATGCTGGCCGAACTGGAACGCAAAGCCGAGGAGAATCACGACCTTTACGAAAATCTGAAAACGACCTATAAGGACACCGTCCGCGCATTCGCCGCTGCCATTGACAGAAAGGATAAATATACCGAGGGACACTCGGTTCGCGTCGGTAAATACGCAGAGGCGATCGCCTCCGAACTCGGCTGGAACGCCGAAGAGATAGAGGGAGCGGCGGTTGCGGGTTATCTGCACGACGTGGGCAAGATAACGGTCGAAAGAAAGATAATAAACGCGCCGTACAGGATCAATGCGAAGGAATCTTCCGAACTGAACAAACATCCCGGCGTCGGTTTTGAGATACTTCAGCCGATCCACCATCCGTATGCCGATGTGCCGCTGGCTGCAAAATATCATCACGAACGAATTGACGGACGCGGTTATCCTGACGGCCTTTACGATACGGACATCCCATATATCGCGAAGCTGGTCAACGTGGCCGATTCGTTTGACGCGATGACGACGGACAGGCCGTACAAGCGCCGCCGTCCGGCCAATGAGGTCATTGATGATATGAAGAGAAACGCGGGAAAACAGTTTGCACCGGAACTTGTCACCGCGTTTTTCCGAGGCATGCTGCGGGAGCTTAACGGCGAATCTCCCGAAAGGCGTTTCAGAAAGCTGCTTGGCAGGGAATATATGGAAACCGAAGGCCTTTCGGCAATGCTGCAAACGACCCTGAACGAAATGGCCCCGACCTCGCCGCTGACGTACGTTTCATTTGACTAGGTCATTCGCCTGAGAGCATCTGTACGAACTTTTTGGCTGCCAGCGAGATCGTCCGGTCGCTGCGGTAAATGACGCCGACGGGTCGGACCCATTCCTTTTCCGCCAGTTCAACGACCACGAGGCGTCCGGCCCTTACCTCATCGGCGACGGCCGTGCGTGGTATGATCGAGATGCCGAAACCGACCTCGACAGCACGTTTTATGGTTTCGATGTTGTCAAACTCGGCGACCTTTACGACCTCGACCTCCTTTGCCTTGAGCAGCTTGTCGATGGCTTTGCGCGTTGGAGTGTCGCGTTCAAAATGGACAAAATCCTGTTTGTCCAGATCTTTTATCTTTGCCTTGAGCTTTGAGGCGAACTTGTGATCATTGGGACAGATGAGTACCATTCTGTCGGGCGGCATTTGGGCAATGGTCAGCCCTCGCCTTGCCTCAGGGAAGGCCAGAATGCCAAGTTCGGCGGCTCCGCTCAGAACGTCGCGAGCGACCTTTGTCGTACGGGAATATTCCAGATCGATCCGGGCCGAGGGAAATTTTGCCATGAATTCGCCGACGTAACGAGGCATTTCATGAAGCCCGACGCTGTAAACACACGACACCTTGACCGTTCCGCCGATCTTGCCGACCAGGCCGCGAAGGCTTTCGTTCAGGTGATCGTAGGCGGCAAGAACAGTTTTAGATTCGCGGTAAAAGACATCTCCGGCCGGAGTGAGTTTTACGTCACGGCGTCCGCGGACGCGCTCCAGCAGCCTGCGTTTGAATTTGTCCTCAAGCGCCCTGATCTGCTGGCTGACCGCCGACTGTGTTATAAAGTTTCGCTCGGCCGCAAGCGAAAAACTTTGCAGGTCAACAAGGTCACAGAAGACTTTCAGGGTCTCGATATGCATAAGACAATTTAATATTAGCAAACGTGTAAAATCCACGCAACGGAATTCATTTCAACTAATATGTGATCGGGTGTAAAATAAAAATTGACGATATTGGATTGCCGTAAAGAGGATTTCGATTTATTATCGTTTCAAAACCGATTACGGCCCGATCCGGGACCAGCAAAGCCAATGGCCTATAAATACAGCAGAACCTTTCTATTAAGAAAACTACATCAGTTGACGGGCATAGTTCCGCTCGGCCTTTTCTTTTTCGCCCATATGTTCACGAACTCAAAGGCTGTCGGCGGGGAAGCAAGTTTTGAAAAAGCGGTACAGGACATACACGATATTCCGTATCTCCTCTTTATTGAGATCTTCGGGATATTTCTGCCGCTGCTGTTTCATTCGATATACGGCGTGATCATCTCAGGCGAGGCAAAACCGAACGTCATAACGTACAACTATGGCCGCAACTGGTTCTATTTTGTGCAGCGAGCCACGGGCATCTTTCTGTTCGCGTTCATTCTTTTCCATGTTTTGAACCTGCGGTTCGGCCTGATGCCGGGACTGAATATGACACCAGTTGCCGGAAATGCAGACCTGGCCTACGACATTGTCGCCGGAGAGTTTTCCATTCCTTGGGTGCTGGCTCTCTATATCCTCGGCGTTGCGGCAACGGCGTGGCATTTGGCTTACGGCTTTTGGCTGTTTGCGGTCGATTGGGGCATCGTTATCGGCCAGCGGGCACAGAAATATGCATTGTATGCGTGTGTGGCTCTGGCGTTCGGGCTTTTTGCCGTCGGGGCAAATGCTGCCCTCGCATTCGTAAGGCCGTGCGGATTGCTGCCGGAAATATTGTGCGAACAGCCGTCAACAAAAAAGACCGTGATGCCTAAAAAGGTGTGACCCTGTTGAGCTATGGAAAAAGTCCGCTGGGTTGAAAAAGACCGCTACGGCAATGAGATATATCTGACCGATGAGCGTTGGGAACACATAACAAACCCAATGAATCATCCTGAGATGGAGGAGTGCGAAACTGCACTGCGTGAAACGATAAGGTTCGGTTCCCGAAAGCAGGAAATGCTTGATCCGCAAAAATATAGATATTCGCGGGCATTTGGCGACCTGGCCGCATCCAACACGCATATTGTCGCGGTGGTAATTTTCCGATTTTCAAAGGAACTTATGCCTAACAACTTTATTGTTACCGCATATCAGAAAAAGATTTGGTGAGGTTATGAATGAGCCGATTTTTTCTTACGATGAAATGAGCGACACGATGTTCATTTCGTTTGAACCGGCAAAAGAGGGAACCGGGATCGAATTGAATGAGCAAATACTTTTGCGTGTTGACGAAGACAGGCGATGTGCGGTCGGCCTGACGTTGTTCAATTATTCAGTGCTTGCGCAGCCGACAGAGATCGGCCATCGAAGCCTGCCTCTGACCGGGCTCGATGATCTGCCTGCTGAGACCAGAGAGATGGTCATAGAAATACTGCATGGTTCGGAGGTAGGCGAGATACTCTCGTTTTCCGCATACACGCCTTCTGTGGTGGAGACGATACCTATTACCTCATTGCAGGATTCGGTTCTGGAAAGAAGAGCGGCATAAAACAAAAGATGACAAAAGGATTAAAAATAGCAATTGTCGGCGGCGGGCTTGCCGGTTTGGCGGCGGCGATGAAAATAGCCGAGGCGGGACACGATGTGGACCTTATCTCGGTCGTGCCTGTAAAGCGGTCGCATTCGGTATGCGCTCAGGGCGGCATTAACGGAGCCGTTAATACAAAAGGCGAGGGCGATTCGCCCGCCAAACACCTTGACGACACCGCTTACGGCGGCGATTTTTTGGCGAACCAGCCGCCGGTCAAACGCATGTGCGACATGGCTCCGGATATCATAAATCTCTTTGACCGCATGGGCGTGCCGTTCTCACGGACAAAGGAAGGCCTGATGGATTTTCGCCGCTTTGGCGGAACGCTTCACCACCGCACGGCGTTTGCCGGAGCTTCGACCGGGCAACAGCTTCTTTACGCGCTGGACGAACAGGTTCGCAAATACGAGGTCGGCGGAAAGGTAACAAAATATGAGGGCTGGGAGATGCTCTCGCTGGTGCTGGACGATCATCAGGTGTGCCGTGGCCTGATAGCGATGGATCTGCAAACGCTTGAGTTGAGGTCATTTAAAGCCGATGCCGTCATCATGGCTACGGGCGGGCCGGGCCTGATCTTCGGCAAATCGACCAACTCGATGACATGCACGGGTTCGGCCGCGTCGGCGGCGTATCAGCAGGGAGCACGCTATGCTAACGGCGAGTTCATACAGGTGCATCCGACGTCGATACCCGGCGAGGACAAACTGCGTCTGATGTCAGAATCCGCCCGCGGTGAAGGCGGACGTGTATGGGTACCCAGAACGGACGGCGACACACGCGATCCGAAGGACATTCCCGAATCGGAACGGTGGTATTTTC
The DNA here is from genome assembly GCA_019639175.1 of Acidobacteriota bacterium. Classification (GTDB taxonomy): domain Bacteria; phylum Acidobacteriota; class Blastocatellia; order Pyrinomonadales; family Pyrinomonadaceae; genus OLB17. The sequence continues at coordinate 401,600 of JAHBSK010000001.1, forward strand.
TTGAGGAAAAATATCCGGCATACGGAAATCTTGTTCCGCGCGACATCGCCACCAGAGAGATCTTTCAGGTCTGTATCGAAGGCCACGGAGTTGCGGGTGAAAATCAGGTCTATCTCGACCTGACCCACATTGACGCCGAGACGCTGACGCGAAAGCTCGGCGCGATCCTTGAGATATATGAGATGTTCGTCGGTGACGATCCGCGACATGTTCCGATGCGCATCTTTCCCGGAGTTCATTATTCGATGGGCGGCCTGTGGGTCGATTTTGAACAGCGCACAAATATTCCAGGGCTTTTTGCTGCCGGTGAGTGTGATTATTCGATCCACGGAGCGAATCGCCTCGGAGCAAATTCTCTTGTTTCATGTGTTTACGGCGGATTTATTGCCGCTCCGTCAGCCATTGATTACGCAAAGAACGTCGAACGCGGCGAGACGGAGACCAACGGCATACACGACGCGGAACTTCGCAAACAAGCGGAAATAAATGAGAGCATAATTAACAGCGAGGGCGGCGAGAATCAGTACAAACTTCACGATGAGCTTGGTAAATGGATGACCGATAACGTGACGGTCGTCCGCTACAACGACCGGCTCAAGGCGACGGACGAAAAGATCCTCGAATTGCAGGAGCGTTTCCAGAATATCTCGATCAACGATTCGAACCTGTGGGCGACGCAGGCCGTTCCGCATGCACGTCAGCTATGGAACATGCTCCAGCTTGCCCGTGTGATAACGCTCGGTGCGCTAAACCGCGATGAATCGCGCGGAGCGCACTACAAACCGGATTTTCCTGATCGTGATGATGAGAATTTCCTCAAGACGACCATTGCGGAATACTCTGCCGAATCTCCGATCCTGTCGTACGAACCGGTCGATATATCGCTGGTCGAACCGAGGAAGCGTGATTATTCGAGCAAGCACTAATGCAATTAGAGGAATTTACTTTGACGACGCAATTATGTATTTCCCAGCCGTCAGTAAGATTTAATGGTAAAATACTCGTTATTATGCAGACTTTAGAAGCAATAATAGAAACAAGTGGTACGGTCAAACTTTTGGCTGAGCTGAAAGTTTCCAAACGCAGCAGAGCTTTGGTCACTATTTTGGATGAAGATCCCAAAGATGTGTCTAAAGATGCAAAAAAAAGCCGACTCATTACAGCATTTAAGAAGGCCAGCAAGGCTGGAGCTTTTAAGAACATTGATAACCCTGTTGAGTGGCAGAGGAAACTTAGAAATGAGTGGGACTAAAGCACTTCTCGACAGTAATTCGATCATTTATATATCGAAAGGTTTGATCGACGCAGAAGAATTACTGGCGGATAAAGAAGAAAATTATGTTTCGATAATTACTTACATTGAAGTATATGCTTATGATTTTGCTGATTTTTCTGAGAAAGATGCCATAGATGAGATATTTAAGAATCTTGAGATCGTTGAATTAGACAGAACCATTGCCGAGCAAACAATTGAGTACAGAAAGAATGCTGTTAAGAAGATAAAACTGCCGGATGCGGCCATTCTTGCCACCGCTAAGGTCATCGGTGCTGATCTGATAACTAATAATCTTTCGGATTTTGAGAACATCGATGATTCCATAACCTTAACAGGAATTGATACATTCAAGGTTTAATTAATACATCACTAATGAGCACAAACGGACACATAGAAAAGAAAAGACTGGAGAATCCGCCGAAGACATTCAAGCTGAAGATACAGCGGCGGGCAAATGAGGATGCTCCGGCGGTTTGGGAGACGTTCGAGCTGCCGTATCGGCGTAATCTGAACGTTATATCGGCTTTGATGGACGTCAGGAAAGATCCGGTCACTGTCGATGGAAAGCAGACCACGCCGCCCGTTTGGGACATGTCATGTCTTGAGCAGGTTTGCGGTATCTGCACGATGGTGATCGACGGCCGCGTTCGACAGTCGTGTTCGGCGCTGATCGACGACCTGCTGCTGGCTTCCGGCAGCGACACCATCTCTCTGCAGCCGATGTCGAAATTTCCAAATGTCCGCGACCTAAAGGTTGACCGCACAAAGATGTTCGATCATCTCAAGCAGGTTCATGCCTGGGTAGAACTTGACGGCAGCTACGACCTTGGGCCGGGGCCGCATATCACGAACGAAGTGGCGCAGGAGCGTTATGCGTATTCGAGATGCATGACGTGCGGCTGTTGTCTGGAGGCTTGTCCGCAATACGGCGATGACAATTACATCGGCCCGCAGGCGATAGCTCAGGCAAGGCTGTTCAACATGCATCCCACAGGCAAAACGACCATCGACGAACGCCTGACCGGGCTGATGGGCGATGACGGTATTACGAATTGCGGCAACGCTCAAAACTGCCTTGAGGTGTGCCCAATGTCGATACCGCTGCCAAAGGCCATCTATGAAACGAACCGTGACATCACCGTTAACGCGCTGTTCGGCTGGCTGTCAAAATAGATCTAAAGCAAGTGAAATAAAAAGGGCCGCTCAGTTATTTATTGAGCGGCTTTTTATTGTATTGCAGGTATTTCTGAGATATGTATCGACTGGGAACTTATGTGCGGCAGCCGGTCTTCGGCGGCGAGAAATTCCAGCAAATCGTCTTTGCCCATCGGCGGTGCCAGGTGATATCCCTGTCCGCGGTCACATGAGAGTTCCTTTAACGCCGTCAGTTGCCTCTCGTTCTCAATGCCTTCGGCTGTTACAGCCAGGCCGAGGTTCCTTGCCAGCGAAATGATGGTTCTTACTATCTCCTGATTTGGCCCTTCCGTTTCCATCGCGGTGACGAAAGAGCGATCCACCTTGAGATTGGAGATCGGCAGGGTGACAAGGTAGCCGAGATTGGAGTAACCGGTGCCAAAATCGTCAACGTCTATCTCAATGTCATGCGAGCGCAGATGGTGGAGCATTTCCACTGCCCTTTCCTGATGTTCCAGAAAGACGGATTCCGTGATTTCCAGCCGCAGGCGGTTGGACGGAAAACCTGTTTCCTCAAGAACGTTCAGAAGCCTTTTGACCAGTCCGCGAGAAACGAACTGGCGGCAGGAAAGATTTATGCTGAGTTTGATCGGCGGGCCGTCATCCGTTCGGAAAACGCCGCCAAGCTCAGTACACGACCGGCGAAGCACCTGTTCGCACAGGCTGTCGATCCATCCGATCTCTTCCGCAAGGCGTACAAAGCGATGCGGGGCGATCTCGCCCAGATCAGGATGATGCCAACGGGCCAGTGCTTCAAGTCCCGTCACCGTGTGGTCGTCAAGCGAGAATATCGGCTGATACTCGACGTATATTTCCTCTTTCTTGATGGCACGGCGAAGGTCGGTCTCCAGCCTTAGCGTTTCGCGTGCCTCGGCGTGCATGTTTTCGTCAAAGACCTCGTGACGTGCCTTGCCTGAACGCTTTGCGTGATACATTGCCGTATCAGCGTCACGCATCATTTCTTCCGCCCTGAGATGTTTTTCCGAGGCATTGAGGATGCCGATACTGGCCGAGCTGTAGATGATATTCCCCCGTATCTCGAACGGCAGGTCAAAGCTCTGCTGAATCCGTTCGGCTATCTGAGTTATTTCGTCCAGACAATGTTCTCCTTCGACGAGAATGACGAACTCATCGCCGCCGAGCCTGGCGACCATATCATTCGGACGCATACACGCCTTCAGACGTTCCGCTATTCTGACCAAAAGCTGATCTCCGACCAGGTGCCCGAGGCTGTCGTTCACGAACTTGAACCGGTCAAGGTCGATGAACAGCACGCTGACATCATGGTCCTTCAATTTTACCTTTCGATTGAGAGCGTCAGCCAGCCTTCCCATAAAATGGGAGCGGTTGGGCAAGCCGGTCAGCGAATCGTGGCTGGCTTCGTGCTGGAGCCTTTCCTCGGCGAGTTTTCTGTCGGTTATATCCTGTATCTGAAAGATCAGGTCGGAAGTTTTGCCGCTGCCCGGCGTTGTTGAAGAAACGCTCCATGAGGTCCAGACGGTTCGCCCGGAGCTATGGATATAACGCTGCTCCATTTCATGGCTCATTTTCCGGCCTTCGAGGATGTCTTCCAGCCGGGACATTGTTGGTTTGACGTCTTCCGGAAACATCACATCCATTATGAACATTTCCTTTAGCTCTTCAGGCAGATAACCCAGAATGCCGCAAAGCGAACGGTTGACCTTTAACCATCTGCCATCGGGCGAAACGAGGGCGATGCCGATGGGAGCATAAGTAAACGCGCTTCTAAATCTTTGCTCTGATTCCGCCAGAGCTACCGAACCGGCCTCGATCTCACGGGCGTACTTTGCCGACCGGTCTGCCTCGGCCACTGACATTTCCACATTCCTGAGGTACATCCGGTATGTCATAAAGACAAAAAAGATCAGAGGAATAGCCGCCAGAATAATGCCCCAGCCCATATGATCGATCAGTTGGACCAAAGCTCCGGCCCCAATGGCTCCGACAAAATACGTGATGAATGTCCACAAATACCGTGTTTTCCATATTTCAGACAGAGGCTCACCCGAACTGATCGAATCATGAATGGAAGCTAGTGCGGTATTGACGGCAAACTGCGTAATCGCCATAACCGAAAGCGCGATCAAAAGATCATCCAGATTTCCGCCAGTTCCGCGAAGCTGCTCAGGCGAATAAAGCCCCGCAAGCCTTAGCATCATCACGACCAGCGTTGTCGATATGGCCATCGCGGCGGCATTGAACAAAATAGTTAGGCGGCGGCTGCAAAAGCGAAGCGATGACAAAAAAGCCTCGCCTGCGGCAAGAGCAATGGCCGCTTCGCCGCCGTACAAGAGCAGTGTCAGGAAAATAAGGCTGTCTGATACCGCGACGTGTGATTTCAGCCTGGGTATCTTTATTGAGATACGTGAGCCAAGCCCAAGCGTACAAACCAGAATTATGGCAAAGAGGGTGTCGAGCTTTGCGTAGGGCAGGTCAATGAGGGCGATAGACAGACAAATACCGCCCGCCGCCACCACCACGAACATAAATCGTGTGGTCAGGTGTGTGCGGTTTTCCTCGGACAGGATTGTTTTGTTTGTTGACATCTGTCCTGACAATTTGAACCGGCTGAACAAACTCAGGATCAGGGGAGCGATCTTTTAATAGTCTGTGGAATGAGGGAGGAATGAAATGTGACCACGACCGAACAGCCTAGTCCTCCTCTATTATCTTATTTTTCACCCTATCAAGTCCAGTATTTATATTATTTGCCAACATTTATATAAAGACCGTCCTGCATGAGCCGGTATGCTGAAAACCGGCTTTTTCAAAGCAGCGATGAGCATGAGGCATTGACGCATTGCTCAAAAGGCATACCGTTGATGCTCGTTCCAGAAGATGCAGACACATCTTTGCCAAACAGGACGAAGCAATGCCTTTTCCCCGGTGTTCGCGTGCCACATAGACGCCTTCCAGATAAATGACCTCCGGTGTTTCCGCTATAATGTCCGCTTTGAAGACAAGCCTGCCGTCCTCAAAGACCACAAAGGTTCGGCCCTGTTCGATGCGGCGAAGAACGCGGCGGAGAAAGCCCTGCCGGTCACGGCTCATCGGATTGATCCCGCTTTCGATGAACGCCACCTCGGCATGAGCACATGCGATCTGGTCAAGTTCGTCCGGGGCGGCGGGCCGCAGGTCCCATTTACACTCCTGAACAGGGAACGGAAAGCTCGTTTCAAATAAAAGCTCATCGGCAACCATCCTTGGCGGCAATGCTCCGTTGCCATAATAGGCAAAGAATGTATCCGCATCGTCGTCCGAGGACATGATCAGGTTTATCGGCGTTGCCGACGAGCGTGACTTAAAGGCAAGCGCCCTGAGCGAACGATCGGATCGGGCCTCGACCAGCGTTGAATGGCCGATCAGGGCGACCGCCTCAAGGCTGCCTGTTCTGTCCCGATAGCCGTAAAAGATGCCTCGGTTAAGTTCGCTTTCGATCCCGTTGTCCGTTATCAGGCTCGCCATCGCGACCGTGTGTACCGGCCTTTCATTGAGAAAATTCATCACCTCTTCGGTGTCGGATGATCCGAGTTTGACCACCGGGGTGAGATCCGGGACCGGCACAATGAACGGCACGGGCCGGAATTCACTGACGGGCGGACGCATTTTGAGTGAGGTTGACAGCATTTTTCACCTTCCTATCTTTGCATTCAGATAAAAATAGAATGATCCTTTACGGTCATCGCATCAGAACATTCTGGGCGTTCGGTCGCCTATCAGAACGCCGTCACCTATCAAAACACCCGCACGGTCGCCGATCAGGACACCGTCGCCTATGAGAACGCCATCGCCGATCAGGACACCGTCACCGATGAGAACTCCGTCACCTATCAAAACACCGTCACCGATGAGGACGCCGTCGCCTATCAGGACGCCGGACGGCACCAGGATCGAACCGGAGCCGTGAACACCGCCGTTGCTGATGGTCAGATTCTGATGGGCCGTGACACCCGTGGTCAGGTAAGCGGTTCGTATCGTTGTTGTTCCCTGAATCGTCTGGAGTCCCTGCTGCATCAGGCCGCCGGCCTTGTACGGGAGCTGAAATTTGGTCACAAGCTCCTGGCCGGTCATAAAGTTATGGTTTGCCGTCACGACCTGCGACCACGCGAAACCGCCGCCGGCGATGTCTGAAAATGTGGTCGGCAGCGACGTTCCGGGTGAGAGGAGCGAGGCTCCACGGCTCAGATTTGCAAAATTAACATTGGTTCTAAGCGACCGGGTCAAACGCACAGCGCCTTCGACGTTGAGTTGTCCCGCTCCCTGTTCCAGCATATCGGCGCCCGCTATCGGCTGTGCCGTGTATTGCAGGATCATCCGCACCATTCCCGGTGTCAGTTTGGGGTTTATCTCAAGCAGCAGAGCGGCCGCGCCCGAAACGATCGGAGCGGACATTGATGTTCCGCTTTGATACATCAGGGCATCTGCCTGCGTTTCGCCTTCCGCCATCGGAACATCAGATTCGGAACTCAGTTCAGAGATGCGGTTGTTCGCGGCCTTGTGCGAGATGACCTCGTTGCCGGGAGCGGCGAGGTCGGGCTTCATGACGTTGTCAAAAACACGAGATCCGCTCAGGGTCAAATATGAGCTGCGGCTCGGGCCACGCGAACTGTATGTCGTTATGGAATCATCACTACGGTCATCGGTGCCAAAGCTGTTGGTAGCGCCGACCGTTATCGCGTAAGGGCTGTTGCCCGGTGAATGGATCGTGCCATAGAGCTTTTCGCCGTTTGTTCCGCGTCCCAGATTTCCGGCTGCGGCAACCACAACTATACCTGCGTCGGTCAATTCCTTGACCTTAAGGCAAAGCGGGTCGTTGTGATAGCTGTCAACCGCTAGGGTTCCGAGGCTGAGGTTCACAACGCGTATGTTGTGCTGCTGGCGATTTTGCAATACCCAGTCAAGCCCGTTGAGGAGCCATGAGGTTTGTCCGATCCCTTCGTCGTTGAGGACCTTGACGCTGATTATATCTGCCCCGCGTGCGACGCCGTGATATGCTCCGTTGTTCTTCGGCGAACTGCCGGCGGCCAATCCGGCAACGTGTGTGCCGTGTCCGTAACGGTCGCCCAAGCCGGAATCGGTAAAGTTTACATTTGCCTTTATCCGGCCTGCAAAACCGGCATGATCCGTGTCGATACCCGAATCGACTATGGCGATGCCGATGCCGTTTCCTTCAAGCGGCAGTGCGGAGCCGCCTGCTCCGGGCAAGTTGCGGGCAGCGGCGACACCGGTCGTTTCGGCAACGTGGCCGGTCGAGGAAGTCGGGCGGTCGGGGGAAACATAATTTATAAGTCCGCTTGCGGACAGGGTCTCTATCGTTGACGCGGGCAGGTTGACGACGAGCGTGTCAGTAGAACCGACACGGCTGGCAATGCGTGCTTCACCGCTCTGCAAAAGGGCGCGGAGAGCGGCATTGCCGGCGTCTTTTGCCTGAATGATAACGTCCACTCGTTTTGAAGGATCATTTGCTATCAGTTCGCGAAGATCGGATGAAACGTTGTCACCGCGATAGCTTGTTTCTTCATTTGTCTCGTCCTGAGTGTCTTCGCCTGCTGTCGTAGGTTCGATCAGCAGCGTGTCAAAAAGTTCAAGAGTTTCAGGATAGGTCAATGCAACATCTGCATAGGATGTTTTGAGGTCGGCAGCGACCAAAGAAAGTTTGCCCGCTTCGACAGCGGAAACGAGGGTTTGGCGAACCGTTTCGTATTTCAGGAGTCCGATCGTGCTATCGACGAACAGGATGGCCTTATTGCCGCTGTTCGTGAGGTTCGTGATGACAGAATTTATCTTTTCAACTGCCTGTGCTTCATTCACTGCATCAGCGGTTATGCTGCGTTCTTCCAGCCTCAGCACCTGCCTTCCGGCAAGCTCCGCAGGGGCTGAACCCGCCGCTATCCTTCGTGCCAGACGCTCGACGATGGTGTTTCGGGCGGTTCCGTTATCGTCCAGGATCATCGGCTGCCGTCTGGAGCCGCTTGCCAGCATCTTCTCCAATGAAAGCGTTTCAGCTTCGTATGACAGGTCTTCGAGCAGGCGGCCTTCGCGGCCAAGCTGTGTCAGATCTGTCAGGGAAACCGCAGCTTCCGAAACGTTCCTGTTTCCGTCAGTTGGGCGTGTGCCGCCGGCAAATGCCAGATTGACGAAAACAAGCGAAAAGAGAAGGAGGCCGGAAAGTATCTTTTTAGTGGGGTCAAAGAAATTTAGCGTTTGAAGCATTTTTACTCCTGTAATATCTGTTGATCGGGGCACGGTGTGCCAGACCAATCACTAATACAAGGTTTATGCCAAACATCAAGTGGTGCAAATAAAAGGGTTAGCTAAGCGAGGTGTGCTTTTCGGAGGCGATATTCAAGCAGTTTGAATGACCGAATCGGTCAGAATGAATGACGAAGGTTATCAAAGGGGTGATATGGCAGGGGGGAAATTCAAACAGAACGCCGGCTCCGAACCTTTGATGTCAAAGGCCCGGAACCGGCGTCGTGTTAAAAGCGCGTCATATTTCAAGGATGTCAACCAGTTCCTGGACGGCAGCGGCGCTCTTTTGCAGGGCAGTGCGCTCATCGTTGGTCAGGCTGATCTCGATGATCTGCTCGACACCGTTCTTGCCGAGTTTGACGGGAACGCCGACAAAGAGATTGCTGATGCCGTATTCGCCCTCGAGGAAGACGGCGCAGGGCAGTATCTTTTTCTTGTCTTTTAAAATAGCTTCGGCCATTTCAACTGCGCCGAGCGACGGAGCGTAAAAAGCCGAACCTGTCTTGAGCAGGCCGACTATCTCGGCGCCGCCGTTGGCGGTGCGGTCGATGATGGAGTCAAGCGTTTCTTTGTCCAGCAGTTCCGTGACCGGAATGCCGGCACAGGTTGAATATCGTGGCAGCGGAACCATAGTGTCACCGTGGCCGCCGAGAACGAATGCTGTCACGTTCTCGACCGAAACGTTCAACGCCTCTGCCAAAAAGCATCGCATACGGGCGGAATCCAGTACGCCGGCCATGCCGATCACGCGGTTTTTCGGAAATCCCGAACGGCGGAAAGCAACTTGCGTCATCGCGTCCAGCGGATTTGAAACGACAATAATGAAAGCCTCCGGCGAATATTTCGCGACCTGCTCAGTCACCTGTCCGACAATGTCCGAATTGGTTTTCAAAAGATCGTCGCGGCTCATGCCGGGTTTGCGGGGAAGCCCCGCAGTGATGATGACCACGTCCGAACCGGCCGTTTCCTCATAGGAATTTGTCCCGACGAGCTTTACGTCAAATCCGTCAATCGGAGCGGCCTGTGCCAGATCCAGAGATTTGCCCTGCGGCGTGCCTTCTACGATATCGACCAATACAACGTCCGCAAGCTCCTTGCTTGCTATCCAATGCGCGGCCGTCGCGCCTACATTTCCCGCGCCGACAACCGTTACTTTATGTCTTCCAGCCATTACTAAACTCCCTGTTTTGATATTTTTTGTGAAATAAAAAGCATATTCTGTCATAATTGACCGGAAACGGCAAAAAGGTGGAAAATATTCATGATCCTTGCGTCAAAAAAACAAAAATATTCGCTGGAAGAGTACTTCGAATTGGAACGGACATCCGAGGAGAAATTAGAGTTCTGGGATGGGAATGTCTGGTCGATGTCCGGGGCAAGCCCGGTGCATGAACGGATAGTAATAAATGCAGGCGGACATTTCCGGGATATATTCAGGGGACGCGGCTGTTCGGTTTTTGGATCGAATCTGAAAGTAAAGGTTCCTGATTACCAACCGTATCGTTATCCCGATCTGACGATCTATTGCGGCGAGGGAATGTATGAAACGATGGGCGGGCTTGAGGTACTGACGAATCCGCAGCTTATAATCGAGGTGCTGTCGCCTTCGACCGAGGCTTTTGACCGGGGCGAAAAATTCACTTATTACAAATCAATTCCAAGCCTTACAGACTATCTGCTCATTGGAACGCTTCGCCCGCATGTAACGCTTTTTACAAAGCAGAGCAAGAATGAATGGCTGCACCGCGAGGCCGTCGGGCTTGGAGAAAAACTGAAGATAGAGAATTTTGGGGTAGAGATACTGCTGTCGGAAATATATCTCGATATCGAATTCCCGGACCCGCCGATTAATTTGTTTTTAGTTGACCGGTGAAATAAAGGTTTTTAAAAAGGCAGCGACCTACGCAAAGCTTGATCATGCAAAAAGTCTTGTTGAAAACATACCGTGCTGGAATTGCAGGATTGACCCCGGTGTTTTATACAATCAAAACCTCTGTATTTTTACTTATGACAAAACCTCAGATGTTTAGGGCGGTTGCGGCCGTATTATTTGTTTCGTTTTTTACGTTATTTGTCGTTGCACAACAGTCGCCGGAAGCGGTGTCAGGCAAGCGGCTGAAGCGGGTGGTCGTGCGCGGTGCGACGGTTGTTGACGGCAGCGGCAAACCGGCGGCGGGGCCGTACGACATTGTTATTGAGAACGATGTTATCACGCAGATCGTCGGGTTCGATCCGGCGGCGGCCGCAGCGGGCAGGGCGAGGCGTCCTGAGAAGGGCGATCTGGATATTGACGCGGCGGGGAAATACGTCCTGCCGGGGCTTATCAATCTGCACGGCCATGCACACGATTCTCGTTCGGGCAAGCCGTGGCCGGTCGAATACGTTACGAAACTTTGGCTCGCCTGCGGCATTACGACCGTGCGGGAGGCATGGTCTAATGCCAAGATCCTCGAATACCGAGACCGTTCCGCCGCCAATACGCTTGCGGCTCCGCGTATATTTGCCTACGGCGGATTTCCCGCACCCAACCTGAACACGGCCGAACAGGTGCGCCAGCGTGTCCGCGACCTGAAAGCCGCCGGTTACGACGGCATCAAGCTTTACACCATCGACCGCGACCTGATGGCAGCGATGATGGACGAGGCGAAAAAACAGGGAATGCGCGTGATGCACCACACCGGCGTCGAGGAAACGAACGCCTGGGACGACATCAAATTCGGCACAACGAGCATCGAGCATTGGTACGGCATTCCCGACGCAGCGATAATCGGCGGCAGGCAAAATTTTCCCTCAGATTACAATTACAACGACGAGGTTCACCGCTTTCGTTATGCAGGCAGGCTTTGGCGAGAGGCCGACCCCGAACGCCTCAGCAAAGTGCTGGACGGAATGATCGAGGCAAATGTTGCGTGGAACCCGACGCTTGTTATTTACGAAGCCTCACGCGATCTGCAAAGGGCGCAGACAAATCCGGCATTTGCCGATTATCTGCACCCTGCGCTCGAGGAATTTTTCAGGCCTAATCCCTCCAATCACGGTTCGTACTTTATCGGCTGGTCAACAACGGACGAGACCTTTTGGAAAGAGAACTACCGCATCTGGATGAAGGCCCTTTATGATTTCGGCACACGCGGCGGCATGATCGGTGTCGGTGAGGACGCCGGTTATATTTACCAGCTTTATGGCTTTGGCCTAATTCGCGAACTTGAGCTGCACCAGGAAGCAGGTTTTCATCCCTTGACGGTCGTAAAACACGCAACGGTCAATAACGCCACGATAATGGGCAAGGGCGATCAAATAGGCCGCGTTCGCGTCGGCTATAAGGCCGATCTGATCGTTGTGAACGGCAATCCGCTTGAAAACTTCAAGGTGCTGTATCCGACCGGAACCGACATGGTGCGTGACGGCAAAGTGGTTCACGGCGGCGGCATAGAATGGACGATAAAGGACGGCATACCTTTTCATGTGCCGACGCTTACTGCCGAAGTGCGGGAGATAGTTTCAAAAGCCCGTTCCGAGTCAAAATAAAAGGCGTCATTTTACACAGTTCTATCAATGCAAAATGGAAAAACCTGATGCGCTCTCCCCTTCACATCAGGCTTTTCCAAATTGACCTCTAACCTTAGCTATTGGTCAAGTTCAATTGTTACTGGTCTTAAAGCAACGGCCGTGCCACAACAATGTCCGGCACGGCTCGTCTCCATTGACGCCTATTTTTTAGGGGGTCTTCTGCCTTTCTCTAAAAACGGCCCGTTGCCGCCTAACAAAATGGTCTATTCTCTGCACCAAATCGGGCGCGGCTTATTTCAATATCGGGTGTCCGCCGCCTTTGCTGTGGTCGGCGGTCTCGTTATATTTCCGGCGGTCGTTATGATACAGCACCAAATGTTCGCCTTCATACCGCACAATGTCCGAAACCTTGTTGAATTCACGCGTGTGTTCGGCAATTATGAACGCCATCGGGTTGTTTGAGATAACCATGCCGGCGACGAAAATGTGGCCGCCTTTGTCATAATCTGTCCCGGCATATTGGGCCGCACCTATTGCAAACGAAGGCGTATAAACGCCCGAACTGCTGTTTTCACGGTCTGCCTTGGCGATAAAAATGGAATAACTGGAATATTTTAACTGGCTGCGATAACCGTTCTTTCTGGCGACGGCGAAAAGGTCTGTCAGGCCTTTATCTATCGCGTTCAGCACCTCTGCCGAAGGACGCGATACCGCATAGACCCTCGCTCCGCGTCTGGTTCTGGCGGAATAATTGAACTTGTCACCGGAATATTTTTCCGCCTCCGCCAAAGTCCGCCGATCCTGAGCATTGACGTCCGCCGTAATGCCCAGAAATATTCCCGCCAATAAAACCGCTGCCACTGAATACTTGAAGATTCTCATAGTCGTTCCTCCAACCCTCCGTTCAGTATAGAACAGCAAACGTCATTCCATTAGTTGCCGGGAATGCCCTTTTCGAAACCACTCCTGCTTATTGCCACCAGATCGACGCCGCCGATACCCGGAAATTTCCTGCAAAATTTCTCACGGAACCGACCCTCACACAAAAAAATAACCGGCCCGTTATTTGAGCCGGCCCATAAGTGCTTATGAATAGATAGGTTAAGTTGGTGCTGAGGGCGGGAGTCGAACCCGCACACCCCTTAGGATACAGGATTTTAAGTCCTGGGCGTCTACCAATTCCGCCACCCCAGCATGATTTCCGAGATTAGCATATCCCTGTCCGAAATGAAAAATCCGTCCGAGGTGATAAGCGGGTCATTTCTATGCTGTGTGAATTTCTAAAGCTGTGTAAATTTTAAGGGGAACGTGTAAAACATTGCGGATATGGTGAGTTCTTATTGAATTTACAATGGTTGTGATAAGATTCGACTAGGAAACCGCTGCCGTTCGGCTGCGGCAACTCTTACAAAATGGCAGATCTTTGCTGAACCTGACGATGGAAAACCTTTCCTGGATACTCTGGCTCGTACTCGGTGTCACGCTTATCGTGGCCGAGATATTCACGCTTGGCTTTTTTCTCTTTTGGTTCGGGGTCGGGGCCATCGCGGCCGCTCTGACCGGACTGTTTGGTTTTGGGCTTTTGTGGCAATTTCTGGTCTTTGCAGCGGTGTCAACGCTGCTGACGGCCATGTCTCGCACCATTTTCTCAAAATATCTGTGGGGAGCCGGTTCCGATGACCTGAAATTGGGAATGGACGCTCTTCCCGGCAAAATCGGCACGGTCACGATAGCCAGTCACGGAGAAATGCACGAGGCGGCGGTCAGCCTGTATGGTTCGATATGGACGGCGTTTCCCGAAGATGGGGACAGCGTTTTTCGCGAAGGCGAAAAGGTCAAAGTCGTGCGAGTCTCAGGCAACACGATATATGTCAGATCGGCCAAGCGGCAGCTGCGTGGCTGGCGACAGGATGATTGAACGTATTTTTTCCTAGATTATTTCTGCGGTGTCCTGGTCGGCGGTGTCGTGGATATTGCCAAGGTCTATCACTTCTATCTGAACCTCATCTCCGTTCGGTTCCGGGAGATTCTTTCCGGTCAGTTTGGCTATCACGACAGTTATGTTGTCCTCTCCGCCGTTGGCGTTCGCTTCGGTAACAAGGTCGGCACATGCCATTTCCAGCGAATCCATATTTTCCAGTACTATCCGCTGCATATTGGCCGGATTGACCTTGTTCGAAAGGCCATCGCTGCACAGCAGGATGACGTCGCCCTGCATTGGTTCAAGCCGGGCGGAAACCGGAAATATCTCGTTCTGAGCGCCCAAGGCCTGTAATATCACGTTCTTCAACGTGTGCGTCTCGGCCTCTTCCGGCGAGATCTGCTGGGCGTCTATGAGCTGCTGGACCAGCGACTGATCTTTTGTCACCTGATAGATCTTGCCATTTCTGACAAGATAGGCACGGCTGTCGCCGACCTGTATCAGGTCGATGCCGCGAGAGGTAATGCCCATGCCCGTAAAGGTCGCGCCCATTCCCTGAAATTGCGGGTCGGAACGCCCCTGCTGATGAACGATGTGGTTTGCGTAAAGCGTGGCGTTATACAGCTTCGCGATCAGGTTATATTCGTAGGCCTCCGGTGTCAGCGTTTCCTCGATGTCCTCATCAAGGAGCTTTTCGCAAACACATTCTATCGCCATCTTGCTGGCGACCTCGCCTGCCATCGCTCCGCCCATGCCGTCCGAAACGGCCAATACTATGCCATTGTCGTCGATCTCGAATTTCTGGCTCTCGATCACAAATTCGCCGTCGTCCTGGGCGCTCGTCCACGCCCGTGACCGCGAAATGTTCAAAAGAAGATAGTTGTCCTCGTTGCCCTTTCTTACACGTCCTACGTGAGAAGTTGCATGAGTCTCGACAATTAGCATAATCAGTTCACAAAATTCTCTACGATGATCCTGATAAGACAGTAACACGGACGCCCGTTACAGCAAGCATCCGGCCGTCTTATTTTCGATCTATTTCAGAGCCTGGTCCAGATCCTGTATGATGTCCTCGACATCCTCGATACCGACCGATATTCTGACCAATCCGTCCGTTATTCCCAGTTTATCGCGTTTTTCCGCAGGAACGGAAGCGTGGGTCATAGTGGCCGGATGAGATATAAGGGTCTCAACCCCGCCCAGACTTTCTCCAAGGGTACATACCTTGACGTTTTCCAAAACTTTTTTTGCGTTATCAAATGAACCTGTTTCAAAAGAAACCATTCCGCCGAAGCCGGACTGCTGTCTTTTGGCAAGTTCATGCTGAGGATGAGATGCCAGCCCCGGATAGTATACCTTAACGATGGCCGGATGTTCAGCAAGAAAAGCGGCAACTGCACGGCCGTTCTCATCGTGTGCCTTCATCCTGACAGCAAGCGTTTTTGTTCCTCTGAGTACCAGAAAGGAGTCAAACGGTGACAGGATCGCTCCGACGCTGTTCTGGATGAAACCGATCCTTTCCGCGTCCGTTTCATCATTCAAAGCCGCAAAGCCGCCTACGCTGTCCGAATGGCCGTTCAGATATTTTGTCGTCGAATGGACAACAATGTCCACGCCGTGTTCGATTGGACGCTGAAAATAAGGCGACATGAACGTATTGTCGCAAACGACCCGCGCACCGTGAGCATGAGAGACCTCGGAAACTGCCGCAAGGTCGGTGACGGTCATTACCGGATTGGTCGGCGTTTCGACAAAGACCATCTTTGTATTGGGAAGAAATGCCGCCTCAAGAGCGTGAATGTCAGACGTATCGACAAGGCTGAATTCGATCCCGTAATCACGCAGCACCTTGTCAAACAATCTAAAGGTCCCACCATAAGTGTTGTCGCCGAGAATAACGTGGTCGCCGGCCTTTACCAGCCTTAACACGGCATCAATGGCGGCCATGCCGGAGGCAAATGCAAAACCATATTTTGCTCCCTCAAGGGCGGCAATGTTCTTTTCCAATGCTGAACGCGTAGGATTTTGGGTTCGGGCATATTCAAACCCCTTGTGTTTGCCCAGCGCTTCCTGAGCGTAGGTCGAGGTTTGATAGATCGGAACGCTAACGGCTCCGGTTGCCGCATCTGGCTCATTACCGGCATGGATCGCAGTTGTAGAAAAGCCCATATGCGCGCAAAAAAAATGGAAAGTATAGAGTTTGGCCCTGTGTCGTAAGCTTGAGATTCTGACGCTGAGATCCCGATTTTACAAGTAGATATGGTAACTTGGCGAAAACAAAAAAGCAAATACGGGATTTAGTAAACAAATGGCCGTCGGCGTTAAAATGCGGCAAATCTGTATGAAGGAACCGAGTCTTGTTCAAATCGTTCGATATCAGCCGCATTTTTCAGGGTCAGCCCGATGTCGTCCAGGCCGTTGAGCAGGGAATATTTGGCAAATTCGTTTATCTCAAATCTTTCGTCAAAGTTCTCGCCCCGAACAGACTGTTCCTCGAGGTCGATGCTTATTTCCAGCCCGTTCGGCTGTTTGCTGGCAGCGGTCAATCGGGCAACAGCATCTTCGGGCAGGGTGATAGGCAGCAGTCCGTTCTTGAGGCTGTTGTTGTGAAAGATGTCAGCAAAACTCGGTGCTATCACAGCACGAAAACCGTGATCCAGAATGCTCCATGGGGCATGTTCGCGTGATGAGCCGCATCCGAAATTTGCGCCCGCAATGAGAATGGAAGCATTCTTATATGCCGGATCATTCAGCGGAAAATCCTCACGCGCGGAACCATCCGCGTTGAACCGCCAGTCATTGAACAGGAATTGGCCGTAACCGGTTCGCTCTATCCGTTTAAGGAACTGTTTCGGAATGATCTGGTCGGTGTCGATATTCGCAAGGTCGATGGCTACGGCCTTTCCCGTATGTCGGTCAAATGGTCTCATGATCTTTAGCTGCGAAACTCCCAATTTCTGACATCAACAAAATGTCCGGCTATCGCTGCCGCTGCCGCCATTGACGGGCTGACCAGATGCGTTCTGCCGCCGCGTCCCTGACGGCCTTCAAAATTACGGTTGCTGGTCGAAGCGCACCTTTCGCCTTCGCTCAAAATGTCCTCGTTCATCGCCAGACACATCGAGCATCCGGCGTCGCGCCATTCAAAACCGGCGTCTGTAAATATCTCTGCCAGCCCTTCGGCCTCAGCCTGTTCCTTTATCTGCATCGAACCCGGAACGACCATTGCGTTTACATTGCCCGCGACCTTGTGTCCTTTAGCAATACGGGCTGCCTCACGCAGATCTTCAATGCGTGAATTGGTGCAGGAACCGATGAACGCGCGGTCGATGGAAATTTGTTCAATGGGCTGTGACGGTTCAAGGCCCATATATTCCAACGCTTTTGCAAAGGAATTTGCGTCGCGTCCGGGCGGCGGAGCGTCAGGTACGCGGTCGGTTATCATCGCTGACATTTCGGGCGATGTTCCCCACGTCACGAACGGGGCAAGCGATGCGGCGTCTATCTCGACCGTCCGGTCAAAAGCGGCGCCGTCATCCGTCGGCAGCGTTCGCCAATATTCGACCGCTCTTTCCCAGTCGTCGCCTTTCGGAGCGAATGTCCGGCCCTTCAAATATTCAAAGGTCGTTTCGTCGGGTGCGATCAGCCCGGCCCGAGCGCCGCCTTCGATGGTCATGTTGCAGACGGTCATTCGGCCTTCCATCGAAAGGTTTTTTATTGCATCGCCCGCATATTCGATCACACAGCCGGTTCCGC
This sequence comes from Acidobacteriota bacterium, assembly GCA_019639175.1. Classification (GTDB taxonomy): domain Bacteria; phylum Acidobacteriota; class Blastocatellia; order Pyrinomonadales; family Pyrinomonadaceae; genus OLB17. The sequence goes on from JAHBSK010000001.1 coordinate 419,530, forward strand.
CGCTTGTGCCGATCTTGTTGATGATGGCAAGGATCAGATCTTTTGCCGTGACGCCGAAAGACAGATCGCCTTTTACGTCGATAAGCAGATTTTTTGCTTTTGTCTGCGGCAGCGTTTGGGTCGCGAAAACGTGTTCGACCTCGCTGGTGCCGATGCCGAACGCCAACGCGCCGAAAGCTCCGTGCGTCGATGTGTGCGAATCGCCGCAGACGACCGTGAAACCGGGCTGCGTCAGCCCCTGTTCGGGGCCGAAAACATGGACGATGCCCTGTTCCTTTCGGTCCATGTCATAAAGCCTGACACCGAAATCGCGGCAGTTTTCGCGAAGCGTTTCGACCTGTTTCCAGGCTATCGGATCATTAAAGGGCAGGTTGCGGCCTATGGTCGGTATGGCGTGATCGACCGTCGCAAATGTCAGGTCGGGGCGTCTTAGTTTACGTCCGTTTATGCGCAGACCTTCAAATGCCTGCGGCGAGGTCACCTCGTGAATAAGATGCAGATCGATATAAAGGAGCGCCGGTTTGCCTTCCTCTTGCCGCACCATGTGTGCATCCCATATCTTGTCGTAAAGCGTTCTCATCTGATCTTAAACCGCGTGATAGGCAAGGCCGGATCGGGAATTATCAGCCGCCCGTTTTGCTACGTGGCTGCCCATTTCTTCGGTAGAAACTATGTTTTCGCCGCTGCCGCGCGCGATGTCGGGTGTCCTGTAACCTTCGTCCAGAACTGAGGCCACAGCGTCCTCTATCGACCTCGCGGCTGTTTCGTGTCCGCCGGTGTAACGCAAAAGCATCGCCGCCGAGGCTATCGCTCCGAGCGGATTCGCAACACCGCGCCCGGCGATATCGGGAGCCGATCCGTGGACAGGCTCAAAAAGGTCGATCGGCCCGCCTATCGTCGCCGAGGCAAGCATCCCAAGCGAACCGGTCAAAACGGCGGCCTCATCCGAAAGAATATCGCCAAAAAGATTTTCCGTCAGGATAACGTCAAAACGCCGCGGATCGGTCACAAGGTGCATCGCACAGGCATCGACAAAAAGGTGGTCGAGTTCAACACCCGGAAACTCTTTGCTGACACTTTCGACCGTCTGCCGCCAGAGCCGCGAGGTTTCCAGCACGTTTGCCTTATCAACGGACGTAACCTTGCCGCGACGGTTTTGCGCGGCCTGGAAAGCGACGCGTGCCACGCGGCGAACCTCATCTTCCGAATACACCATTGTGTTAAAGGCTTCGGTGTTGTCGTTCCTGAATCCGCGCGGTTCGCCAAAATAAAGCCCGCCCAAAAGTTCTCTGACGATCAGAAGGTCGGTGCCTTCAAAAATGTCGCGCCTCAGCGGCGATGAATCCATAAGGGCCGGAACCGCTCTTGCCGGACGCAGATTGGCAAAACCGCCCAAAACCTGACGAAGTTTCAGCAATCCGATCTCAGGCCGCTGTTCGGGCAGCAAGTTGTCAAATTCGGGATCGCCGACCGCGCCCAAAAGAACCGCGTCCGCCGCCGAACACGCCTCTGCCGTTTCACGGGGAAGCGGCGATCCGGCATTTCTTATCGCGGTGCCGCCGACCAGATGTTCTTCGAGCGAAAGGTCGATGCCGTGAACATCACAGACCCCAGTTAGAACTTTTACCGCTTCACGGGTTACTTCCGGGCCGACGCCGTCGCCGGGCAATGTTACGATTCTCATATATCCTTAAGCCGCAGCCTGAAGCCTGACCTGTTCCGGCACTATCGCGATCAGGTCCTGATCGTAGATGCTCTTCTTCTTGTCGGCCAGTGCCACAAAACGTGTGTATATCGCGGCAGCTTCTTCCGCTTCAAAGTGATAGCCAAGCTCCTCATATCGGGCGAGCAGGGCGTGACGCCCCGAATGTTTGCCCAGAACAATGCTGTTCTTTGAAACGCCGACTGATTCGGGTGTCATTATCTCATAGCAAAGCGGATTGCTAAGCACGCCGTGCTGATGAATGCCCGCCTCGTGTGCAAACGCGTTTCGCCCGACAATTGCCTTGTTTGGCTGAACATCAAAACTGATGATGGATGAAAGAAGACGGCTGGTCGGATAAAGCTGTGTCGTATCGATATTGTGTCCGACCGGAAGCCTGTCCGCCCTGACCGTACACGCCATGACAAATTCTTCGAGCGATGCGTTGCCCGCGCGCTCGCCTATGCCGTTGACCGTGCATTCCACCTGCGTCGCTCCGCCGTCTATCGCCGCCAGACTGTTCGCGACAGCCAGCCCAAGGTCGTTGTGGCAATGAACGCTGATCGCTATGTCGCGGTCGCCCACGACCTTTTCCTTTACGGTCTTTATTAAAGCCCTGTATTCTTCGGGGAGCGTGTAGCCGACCGTGTCGGGAATGTTCAGAATGGTCGCCCCTGCATCAGCAGCCGCGCTCAACACCTCGCAGAGAAAATCAACATCGCTGCGCGTCGCGTCCTCTGCCGAAAATTCGACCTCAGATGCAGCGTCCCTTGCCCGGCTGACTCCGCGATAGGCCATTTCCAGAACCTCTTCGCGTGTCTTTTTCAATTTGTATTCCAGGTGGATGTCGGACGTTGCAAGAAACGTATGGATGCGCGGATTGGCCGCTTTTCTCAGAGCCTCGGCCGCCCGGTCAATGTCGCCGTCAACGGTTCGGCAGAGTGCCGCGACGGTAACATTGCGGCATTCGTCCGATACCGCTTTTACGGCCTCAAAATCACCTTCGGAAGCTATCGGAAAGCCCGCCTCGATGATATCAACACCGAGTTTTTCCAACTGACGAGCCATTGAGACCTTTTCAGAAAGATTCATTGAACAGCCCGGAGACTGCTCGCCGTCACGCAATGTCGTATCGAAGATCCTGATGTTTTTCTTTTCCATATCGCCTCTCCGCAGCGGCCGCGCAATAAAACGCGCAAAGGGAATGATCGCCGCAATATCCGAATCCTATCGCCAAAGCATAGTATAAGTCAAGGTTATCTATTTCAATAATACATAAACATTACAATTTATCGGCAGCATCAATTTTGCACGAATCTGGCCGGAAAAGGCGATATAAAGGTGTTAAATAAACCCGGATTCCGCATTAGACGGTTTTTCCTTGGTTTTTCTTTGCGGTCTTTGCGGCTTTGCGTGATCATTTTTTAACGCAAAGCCGCAAAGTTCGCAAAGAATCGCCAGGACAAAGACAACACAAACAAACTTTAGTATCGCTAACGCTGAATCTGGAATAAACACCGTGCGCTCAAACAGTGTCGATCGGCGGAGTGATGCCGAGGCGTTTTAGGCAAATAAAGATCCGCAATACGCTATTTGTAATGTATATTGCGGAGCCTTGTATATAGCGGCAGGTTTTAGTGAAAAATGGATGCGGTTATTTTGCGTTGTCTTTGCCGTAATAATTGACGCCGATCTTGATGACCTCGCGGCCTTTTGATCTGCGCCATTTGTTGGTGTCGCGGAGCGAATAGGCGCAGCCGCAATATTCCTGCATATAGAATTCTTCGCGTTTGCTGATCTCAAGCATACGGGATGCGCCGCCCTTTTTGCGCCAGTTGTAGGTCCAATATTGCAGCCCTGGATATTTGGCGGCGGCACGGATGCCGCAGTCGTTTATCTGGTCCATATTTTTCCAACGCGAAATGCCGAGCGAACTGCTGATAACGTCAAAACCGTTTTCAGCGGCATAGAGCGCCGTGCGTTCAAACCGCATATCAAAGCACATTGTGCAGCGGATGCCGCGTTCGGGTTCGTCTTCCATTCCCTTGGCACGGGCGAACCAGTTATCGGTATCGTAATCGGCGTCGATAAAGGGAATGTTGTATTTTTCGGCAAAGCGGATGTTCTCGTCTTTGCGAAGGTCGTATTCCTTGCGAGGGTGAATGTTCGGGTTGTAGAAGAATATCGTAAATTCGATGCCCGAAGCGATGATCGCTTCCATCACCTCGCCCGAACACGGCGCACAGCACGAATGGAGCAGCAATTTGCTGCCGCCTGCGGGCAGTTCCAATTTCTCGCGGTCAACTTCCAGGAACTCCGCGCCGTTCTGCTGTAATGAACTGACTAATTCCATACTAATTAGATCACGAACAGGTCAACAAATTCGTTGACGTTCAGATCGGCCAATCTATCATATTCCAGAGCTATATCCAATATCTGCTTCTGCTGTTTTTCTGGAAATTTGCGGGCCAGATTGACCTTGAATTTCTTGATAAGTTCGGGAATACCTTCGTCGCGGCGGCGTTTGTGGCCAATCGGGTATTCAACGACGATCTCATCCAAAACCGTTCCGTCGTTAAGTTCAATGGTCATTGCGTTCGCAATCGAACGCTTTTCCGGGTCGTGATAATCGGCCGTGAATTGTTCTGATTCGACACATTCTATCTTGTCGCGAAGAATATCAATTCGCGGATCGGCGGCTACAATATCTTCATAGTCGGCGGCCGTCAATCTGCCGAATATCAGCGGAACGGCGACCATGTATTGTATGCAGTGGTCGCGGTCAGCCGGATTGTTGAGCGGGCCTTTTTTGTCGATGATGCGGATGGCAGCTTCGTGCGTGCGGATGGTTATCTTCTTGATGTCGTCGGAAGTTTTGCCGAGTTCTTTCAGCTTGCCGTGAAATGTCATCGCTAATTCGACTGCTGTCTGCGAGTGGAATTCGGCGGGGAACGAGATCTTGAACAGCACGTTCTCCATCACATACGAACCGTATTCGCGTTGAAATTTGAACTCATTGCCCTTGAATGAAACATCGTAAAAACCCCAAACCGGAGCGGTCAGCACCGACGGATAACCCATTTCGCCTGTTTTTGCGATCAATGCGAGCCGCACCGCGCGCGATGTCGCGTCGCCTGCCGCCCATGATTTGCGGCTGCCGGTGTTCGGCGCGTGGCGGTATGTCCGCAGCGACTGGCCGTCAACAAACGCCAGCGAAACGGCGTTGATAAGCTCGTCGCGGTTCAGCCCGATCAGCTTGCCGACGACGGCGGTCGAAGCAACCTTGACCAAAATTACGTGGTCAAGCCCGACGCGGTTGAATGAATTTTCAAGCGCCAGAACGCCCTGTATTTCGTGCGCCATTATCATTGCTTCCAGCACTTGCGACATTTTCAGCGGCGGTTTGCCTTCGGCGATGTTGGTGCGTGAGAGCCAGTCTGCGGTTGCAAGGATGCCGCCGAGATTATCTGATGGATGTCCCCATTCGGCAGCAAGCCATGTGTCGTTAAAATCGAGCCAGCGTATTATTGCACCGATGTTGAACGCCGCCTGCACGGGGTCAAGCTGAAACTGCGTTCCCGGAACCTTCGCCCCGTTCGGCACAACAGTTCCTTTCACTATCGGCCCGAGCAATTTATTGCACGCCGGATAGGTCAATGCTTCCAGCCCGCACCCGAGCGTGTCGAGCAAACAATACTGCGCCGTTTTCCACGCAAGCTCATCCTTTATCGCGTAACCTAAAACGTAATCCGCAATATCTGCCAGAACCTTGTCCGGCTGCGGCCTTTCATTTGAAATATGTGATGACATTTTTTCGTTTTATATAATGCTAATTGATAAAATCATTCGGCGTGCGTCCGAATTGATACAAGAACTTCAGTATTGGCCTTAATTTTACGCTTTAGGCAAAACGGTTTCAAATAAGGCATTTTTATTTAATGCGGGTAGGTGAATCCGGCAAGTCCGCAAAGCGGAGGTGCGGCTTTTTCGATTTTCGTACTGAAACCGCCGTGGAGTTGTTATTTATCAAGGTGCAGTTTCATTCCTTCGTGAGATGCTGTAAAGCCGAGTTTTTCGTAAAAGCGGATGGCTTCGGGCCTTTGTTTGTCAGTGGTCAGTTGCAGCAGATGGGCGCCTTTTTGTTTTGCCCTCTCGATCGCCCATCGAAAGAAGGCATTGCCGTAACCTTTGCCGCGGTCCTCGCGTCTGATCCTTACGGCCTCGATCTGAGCCCTGATGCCTCCACGGTAGGTCAGATATTGGATGAAACTTAATTGCAGCGTCCCGATGATTTCGTCAGCTTCGTTCTCAACCACTATCAACTCCTGATTCGGGTCATTATTTATGTTTTCAAAAGCGGTATAATATTTTGCCGAAAGCGGAATGCCAAAATCTTCCCGCATCCGCCCAAGCTCATCATCGGACAACATCTTCACGATCTCCGGGACATCTTCTTTTACAGCTTTTCTATATTTAAGAGAAATCAATTTTATTCCGATATTTGTTTCATTGGAATCCAGAATCCAGTTTCCTGTTTATTTAATGATAGCAGACGTAGTTTTACTTTTTGGGTTTTAGTTTCTTGGTTGTGTTGCTGGCTGTCAACGACCTCATTTGGGCGATGGCGACTTTGTTTAGTTGTAACAATCGTTGGTTTTGCGGCATATCTTGTTCGATGAGCAAGGCATTGATGCTTTCCATATTGCTCAACACGACCAGTTGCTCCAATGTGGCATGATCTCTGATGTTTCCTTATTTGTCGGAATTGCCGTCGCGCCATTCTTTTGCCGTAATACCGAAAAGGGCAACATTCAGCAGATCGGCCTCATTGGCATAAACAAAACTTGCCTGTTGTTTTGTAATTTCTTTGGGAATCAGATTTTCCTTGATCGCGTCCGTATGAATGCGGTAGTTGATCTTTGAAATGGTGCGTTGCAGGTTCCATTCCAGCTTTAGTCGGTCATTCTCATCGTCTTTCAGGCGTTGGAATTCTTTGATCAGGTACAATTTAAAACTTGCGGAGATCCACGAAGCAAACTCAAATGCTATATCTTTGTGGGCAAAAGTGCCGCCACCGTACCTACCCGCCTTTGATATTATTCCAATGGCATTTGTTTTGGAAATCCATTGTTTTGATGAGAGGACAAAACCGTTACTTCCTGCTTCACTTTTAATGTTACTGAATTCAGTAACATTAAAATCAGGGTTATGAAGTTGCTCCCATAAACCCATAAATTCAACGGTGTATCGAGTACTCAACCAGTGCGAAATGACCAAACCTGTGGCTTCTTCGTTTTAATGCCTGGCAATGTCGGTAAGGGAGATATAATCGTCCTGTCGTTGAGAAATAATTACGATCTCTCTTCCCTCGACCTGTATTATCTTGTTTCTTGCCATGGTCAATTATTGATCGCTGCAACACTATTGCTTTTCGCACGCTTTTTAATTATACCGAATTCGGGGTAATTAAAACTGGGGTTTGCTTTCTAAAAGGGTGATTTCGGCCACGTTAACTGCGATAAGTCCGCTACAGTTCAAAATAAGTATAAAAAAATATTACCCCCAATTCATATCTAAACCCATCGAATTCGACGGGTTTAGAAATTCAGATCGCACATCACCGGTTTTCAATGGCGACGAATTCAAGATCTTCGGGACCCGTGTAGTTTGCGCTGGGGCGGATTATTTTGCCGTCCTGACGTTGTTCTATGACGTGGGCGCTCCAGCCGGTGATGCGGGCGACGACGAAAAGCGGCGTGAACATCGCTGTCGGCACGCCCATCAGATGATAAGAAACGGCCGAGAACCAATCGAGGTTCGGGAACATTTTCTTTTCGTTCCACATCAGCGTTTCCAGCCGTTCGGCGATGTCATAAAGCTGCATATCACCGGCTTCTTCGGAAAGCTCTTTGGCGATGCCTTTGATGATGACGTTGCGCGGATCGGAGACAGTGTAAACCGGATGCCCAAATCCGATAACGATCTCTTTACGTGACAAGCGTTCGCTGATGTCCGCTTCGGCCTCGTCCGGGTTGGCATAGCGGCTTTGGATGTCAAACGCGACCTCGTTCGCGCCGCCGTGCTTCGGGCCGCGCAGAGCTCCGATGGCTCCGCTTGCCGCCGAATACATATCAGAACCTGTCCCGGCGATAACCCGGCCGGTAAATGTCGATGCGTTGAATTCGTGTTCAGCATAAAGCACCAATGAGACCTGCATCGCTTTCACCCAGCTTTCGCTTGGCTCTTCGCCGTGCAGCAGATGCAGAAAATGCCCGCCAACCGTTTCATCATCGGTCTCAACCTCGATCTCGCGGCCATTGTGCGAAAAATGATACCAATAAAGCAAAGCCGAGCTGTACGAAGCCAGCAGTTTATCGGCAATGTCGCGCGCACCGGCGGCGTTGTGATCGTCTTTTTCGGGCTGCAATGTGCCAAGAACTGATGTGTATGTCCGCAGAACATCCATCGGATGAGCTGACGGCGGAAGCTGCTCCAGAACAACCTTTGCGGCCAGTGGCAATCCCCGAAGTGACCTCAATTTTGTCTTATATGCTTTTAACTGCGCGGCGGTAGGCAGTTTTTCGTGGATAAGCAGATACGCGACCTCTTCAAATTCTGCTTTGGCCGCGAGGTCATAAATGTCGTAACCGCGATAGTGCAGGTCGTTGCCGCTGCGTCCGACAGTGCAAAGCGCCGTATTGCCCGCCGGAACGCCCGACAGGGCAACGCTTTTTTTGGGTTTGAATGTTGGTGTTTCTTTTGTTTCTTCTGACATGGCTGTATTTATTATTGTTGTTTGAAAAGTTCGTCCAGTTTTTGTTCGTAGCTGTGGTAATTGATGCTCTTGTAAAGTTCCTCACGTGTCTGCATCGTGTCCAGAACATTTTTCTGCGTGCCTTCGGTGCGGATGTGCCGATAGACATTTTCGGCTGCCTTGTTCGCCGCCCGAAATGCCGATAGCGGATACAATATCAACCCGACACCGGCTTCGCGAAGTTCATCGACCGTGTACATCGGTATCATGCCGAACTCGGTTATATTCGCCAGAACGGGAACGCCGGCGGCATCGACAAATTGTTGGTAATAAGACAGATCCGGCACGGCCTCGGCAAAGATGAAATCGGCACCGGCACCGGCATAAGCGGCGGCTCGTTCCAGCGTTCTTTCAATTCCCTCAACGGAAAAAGCGTCTGTCCGCGCGCCAATGACAAAATTTTCGTCGGTGCGGGCATCGACGGCGGCTTTCAGGCGATCAACCATCTCGTCCTGCGTCACGACCTCTTTGCCGGGGCGATGGCCGCAGCGTTTTGCTCCGACCTGATCTTCCATGTGCAAAGCGGCGGCTCCGGCTTTTATCAATGAGCGAACAGTCCGGGCGACGTTGAATGCCGACGGCCCGAAACCGGTGTCGATATCCACCATCAGCGGCACATCCGTCACATCGGTTATCCGGCGAATGTCGATCAAAACATCTTCCAATCCGGTGATGCCGAGATCGGGAACGCCAAGCGACCCTGCCGCAACGCCGCCGCCCGAAAGGTAAATTGCGTTAAACCCGGCCTGTCCGGCAAGCAGGGCGTGATTGGCGTTTATCGCTCCGACTATCTGCAGCGGTTTTTCTTTTTCCATGGCTGACCTGAAACGCAGGCCTGCCGACTCAATTTTGTTCGGTTGGGACATAAGTTAAAGTTCCAAACTTTTTATGGTTAGGCTATTTCAAACATACTACAAAATCAGCGATAAATTAAGATACGGCGGCCTGGAACCGCATATCGATGGAAAAGAAAGCGGGCCGGTGACGTATGAGTTATTTATTTCAATAAATTGCAACGGCTATGTTATACATATTGTCATTTGATGTTATACTTCGGTGAATCTTCATAAACCGAAGTTTTCTGTATTTCGGCTAAACGGTCATGGGACGGGTTTCTATATGGACATAAATCAGCTAGAGGTTTTGGTCGTGGTCGCGCGTGAAAAGAGTTTTTCGCGGGCGGCGGAGGTGCTGCAGAGAACTCAGCCGGCGGTGAGCCAGGCGATCCGCCGCCTTGAACAGGACGTTGGCGAGAAACTTTTTGACCGTTCATCAAAGGACGGGACGCTGACCTATGCAGGAGAGCTTTTGGTCGATTACGCACGGCAGATGCTGAACCTGCGCCAGACGGCGCAGACCGCCATCAAGGAGATGCGCAACCTTCACAGCGGCAAGGTAACGCTGAGCGCAAATGAACATACCGTGTTCTATCTTTTGCCGATAATTGCCGAATACCGAAAAAGGCATCCGCATATAAAGATCGAGGTCCATCGCGGCGTTGCCAGCCGCATACCAAAGGAGATAACCGCCCGCGAGGTCGAACTCGGTATCGTCTCATTCAAACCCGTCGATGACACTCTGCGTTCCATCTCGGTACTGAACGACCAGCTTTTGCTGATAGTTTCGCCGGAACATCGGCTGGCGGGCAAAACTTCCGTGTCGATCCGCGAACTTGCCGAGGAAACCTTCATTGCTCATAACGCCGTTTCGCCGTATCGCCGATTGGTCGTAGAGACTTTTGAAAAAAATAACACACCGCTGAACATATCGGTCGAACTGCCCTCGCTTGAGGCGATAAAGCGGCTGGTTCAGGCCGGTGTCGGCATAGCAATGGTGCCTAAATTGGGTACAAGGGCCGAGATCGCAGACGGAAGGCTCATTGGGCTGACGGTTTCGGAATTAAAACTCGAAAGAAAGCTGCACATCATATATCGCCGCCGGTCGGTGCTGTCACATGCCGCACAGGAGTTCATAAAGATCGCCAAAGAGATGTCAGCGGATGGACAGGCGTAAAAAAAGTGATAAAAAAGGACGAAAAAATCAAAAATAATACCGGTTACGGCAGCGAAATGTTATAGAATGGCGTTACTCCTAAGATCAAGGCAGTACAAATGTTTTCGGAACGGTCTCCGTTATAACGGAGACGGGTTTAGTTGGTATGCAGGCAGAAACCCTTGGGAGCATAAAAACAGGAGACGTCAGGATATAACCAGGAACATATATGTTTGAACAATTTACCCTTGGCATAGAGGAAGAGTTCCAGATAGTTGACCCGAACACCCGTGAACTGAAGTCGCACGTTTCCGAGATATTGGCCGAGGGCAAACTCCTGCTGGGCGAAAAGATCAAGCCTGAGATGATCCAGTCCATGATCGAGGTCGGCACAGGTGTTTGCGCTAATATCGGCGAAGCGCGCGAGGACATCTCAAAACTGCGCTGCATCATATCCAGCCTTGCCAAAAAGAAGGGGCTGGAGATAGTTGCCGCCTCGACGCATCCATTTTCAAAATGGTCTGAACAGCAGATCTACGAAGGCGACCGGTACAAGCTGCTTGTTGACGAACTGCAAATGGTGGCGCGGAGCCTGCTGATATTTGGCCTGCACGTTCACGTCGGTGTCATCGACCCCGAACGGCGCATCCACATAATGAATGCCGCAAGGTATTTTCTGCCGCACATTTTGGCGATGACGACATCGTCGCCGTTCTGGCTTGGGTTCAACACAGGATTAAAGTCTTATCGCTCAGAGGTTTTCAAGAAATTTCCGAGAACGGATATACCCGATCATTTTGAGTCGTATCAGCAGTTTCAGAGTTATGTCGATCTTTTGGTGAAGATGAATTGCATTCAGGACGGTTCAAAGGTGTGGTGGGACGTTCGTCCGCATCATCTGTTCCCGACGCTCGAATTTCGCGTCTGCGACATCCCGACGCGCGTTGACGACACCATTGCGGTTGCGGCCCTCTTTCAGGCGATAGTCGCCAAACTTCATGTTTTGATCGACCGCAATCTTGGTTTCAGGCTGTATCATAGACGCCTTATCCAGGAAAATAAATGGCGTGCGGTTCGCTACGGCCTGGACGGCAAACTGCTCGATCTGGGCAAGCAGAAAGAAGTTCCGGTAAAGGACCTGATACGCGAATTGCTGGAGTTTGTTGACGACGTGCTGGATCCGCTCGATTCGCGCAAAGAGGTCGAGCATGTCCACAAGATTTTAGAACGCGGCACGTCCGCTGATGAGCAGCTTCGCGTCTATGAAGAAAGCGGCGGTGATTACAACGCAGTCGTTGACATGCTCATTAAGAACACACTTGAGAACGTGCCGGAAAAATGCTTTGGCTAGGCTGTCGGTTTGTGGGCAAGGGCAAGTTTCAGAAAATTCTCGAACAGTACGCGGCCGTCGCGTGATTCGTTGGGGTGTTCCCAGCGGGTCGGGTTTTTTGACCAGTCCTCAAAGGATTTTTCCAGATGGAACTGGACGCAGTAGATAAGCTGTCCGTCAGAGCGTTTGACCATCATCTGATTTTTACAAAGATATGATGTCGCCAGAAGCTCAAAGCCTTCGGGGACGCCGATGACCTGCACGCCGTGGTTTTGCCATACGCGGAGAATGTCGTCCTCTTTTGTATAATCCTGCCAGAGGCCGGATGTCTTATCCTCGATGCCCTCAAATATCGGGTCTGATGTGTCAGTTATCTTGACGAAGCGGTACTGATATTCGACCAGCCTGTCATTTCTCTTTTCACCGAGTTCCAGTCCGTCCAGCGTCTTCAGTTCCGCACCGAATGAAACTCCGACAAGCTGGTGCGAACCGCAGATGGCAAGCACCGGTATCTTTGTCTCTAAAATGAACTTTTTGAAGGAGGCAAGCTGTTTCGGGTCGTAGTAATCAAAATCCGCGAACGTTCCGCTCATCACTATCGCGTCCGGTTCAAAAGCATTGGCGGCCTCGGCGATCTCGGACAAATGAACTGTAAGTGTTTTGGGATTTTGAACGAGGCGGTTGACGTTCTGGGCGATGTTGTTACAGGCAAGCGATGATATTTTTCTTTCAAACCTGAGCTTTGATTCCATCGTGCCGTTCCATTCGGCGCGTGCAAGGTCTGAAAGGTCCGATTCATAGCGCAAAAGGCTGTTGACTATCAGCACGCGGGCATGAGAGACGGTCTTTTCGATCGGTTCATACAGGCAATATGCCTGTTTATTATAGGGGAACGGCAGTTCCTCCTGCTGAAGTTCCTCTTTGGTTGTCGTTGCTGCGTCGAGCATGTTTGTCCTTGTTTTGCTAAGGCCGCTTATTCGACCATAAGCACATCGAATTATTATATCAGTTTTGCCGCTGCTTGGTCGAACGGTTAAAAAGCGGCATCATCTCTCCTGCTCCGATGGCTTTTATCTCTTCGCGCAGCGTTCGGACAAGCTTTGAACGCATTCGGCCGCGTGCCTGCGGGCTTTCCTTGCCGGTCAAAGCGTTAAATGCCTCAAATGTTCTGTCCAGAGCGGTTGTCAGGCTGTCCGCCATTGCGGGAATTGTCGTTATATCGTACGGAACCGCCACTTCGCGACAGCCCAAAGTGGCAAATATCAGCAAATAACGGGCCGTTCCCAGGTCGGGGCAATGAACGCGAAGTCGTCCGACCTTAAGTTCCGTCCCAAGCAGCGTATGCAGGATCGCAGGTGCATTTTCGCGCTCAGGTATGTCCATCTTGAACGAACGTGTCCGGCCGGGCCGGATCTGTTCTTCGTAGATGGCCGATATCCAATCCTTGCCCATGCCGGAACGGATCTGTTGAATGACATCCATTGCGTTTAAAAACAAGACCGCCCGGACCATTTGGCCCGGGACGGCCTTTTGCAAAATGATCTATTTGACCTGAGCTTCCGCGACTGTTACCGAACGCGAGAATTTCTCGATCAGGCCATTGCCGAAAATACCGAGGTAAAATACGCCGAGAACGGTGATGATGATCGCCGCAGTGACCGCGGCCGGAATTTGCGGAGCCGTCCAGCTTGTCGTCCTTTCCTTGAAGAACATCACCACGATCAGCCGCAGATAATAATATGCCGAGATCGCCGTGTTAAGAACCGCTGCCACGACTACAACTGTAAGAAGCGTGTTTCCGGCTTCGAGGGCGGGGCGAAACACAAGCACCTTGCCGATAAAACCGGCGGTCAAAGGCATTCCCAAAAGGCTCAGCATAAAAAGAGCCATTGTGAACGCCAGAACAGGCGACCGCGTCCCGATGCCGTTGAAATCGTTGAACTCAGCACGGCGGTCGTTCCTCTGGGCAAGAAGCGTTATGAGCGCGAATGCTCCGAGCGTCGTCACCGCGTAGGTCAGCATATAGAATGCAACGGCGGCGACGGCCTCATCACGAGCCGCTGTCGTTGCGGCAAAACCCGCTCCGATCAGTCCGACCAGCGTGTAGCCGGCGTGCGAAATGGATGAGAACGCGAGCATACGCTTGACGTTGTTCTGCATAATGGCGGCGATGTTGCCGACGGTCATTGTCAGAATGGCAATGACGGCCATTACCGTTATCCATGCCTGATGCAGATAGCCCGCAGCTTCGGCTCCGGCAATGAACGGAAAACCGATGACGAAAACGCGAGTGAACGAAGCGAAAGCGGCCGCCTTTGGCCCGGTCGCCATAAATCCTGTGATGGTTGCCGGAGCGCCTTCGTAAACATCAGGCGTCCAAACGTGAAAGGGAACCGCTGCGATCTTGAAGCCGAATCCGACAATGAGCATGGCGGCGCCTACTAAAAGAAGGGCAGGGAAGTTGGGATCTGCTATCTTGGCGGCTATTTCCGTGATGTTTGTAGAACCCGTTGCTCCGTAAACAAGGGCAATGCCGTAAAGCAGAAATGCCGATGCCAACGAACCCAGAACGAAATACTTCATCGAGGATTCATTGGAGCGAAGATCGCCTTTGCGAAGTCCGGCCATGACATACGTTGCTATCGAAAGCGTTTCAAGACCGAGGAAGATGACGACCATGTCGTTGCCGACGGCCATCAGCATCATGCCGAACGTGGCAAACAGCAGCAGGGCGTGAAACTCGCCCGCCGCGACATCTTCCTGTTCGACCCAGACGGTTGAGATGAGTATCGTCAGGGCCGAAACCAGCAGAAAAACCGTCGTGAAACCGAGCCTGAGGTTATCATGTGTGACCATGCCGCCCCACGCCGTCACCGGAACACCGCCGGCTCCCGACCATATCCACGCCAGAGCCGCTCCGGCAAGGCCGATGCCGATAAGCGAAACGGCGCCGGTAAGAACGCGGTTCCTGGGAAAGAAACAGTCATAAAGCATCACCACGACACCGGCGACCGCGATAATGATCTCCGGCAGGATGATGGTAAGGTTTACATTTGGATCAGCCAATTGCATAACAATAAAAGTTAACTAAGGACACCGCTTGGCGGCATTTCTATTCCGCTTTTGCCGTGTGTTCGTCATGATCGACGGTTCCGCCCGCCTGCCGCATGACGCGTTCCTGAATGGCGACCACCGTGTCACGCGACCTTTCAAGGAACGGTTTCGGATACACGCCCATATAGACCATCAGGAACAGGAGCGGAACCATAAGCCCGATCTCGCGATAGGTCAGGTCTTTCAGGCCGCGATTCTTTTCGTTCGTCAGTTTGCCAAAGAATATCCGCTGCACCATCCAGAGAAGATAGACCGCAGCAAAGATGACGCCGGTTCCGGCAAACATTGTCGCGATATAGTTCCAGTTGGCGGAATCGGTAATGGACAGGATCGTTGATTTCCACATGCCGACCATTATCAAAAATTCGCCGACAAATCCGTTAAGGAACGGCAGCCCGATCGAGGACATCGTGGTAAAGACGAAAAATGTTGCGTAAAGCGGCATTACGCTCGATATACCGCCGTATTCGGTAATGGCCCTTGTGTGTCGCCGTTCATAAATGAAACCGACAAGAAGGAACAATGCTCCGGTCGAGATGCCGTGGTTGAGCATCTGGTAAAGCGCACCCTGCATTCCCCATTCGGTGAAGGAGAACATCCCCAGAACGACAAAGCCCATGTGAGCGACCGATGAATATGCGACCAGCCGTTTCATATCCGGCTGGACCATTGCCACAAGTGCTCCGTAGATGATGCCGATGATGGCAAGGACGATGAAGATCGGGGCAAGTTCGCGGCTGGCCTCCGGGAACAGCGGAAAGTTGAACCTCATCAGGCCGTAGGTTCCCATCTTGAGCAGAACGGCGGCAAGGATGACCGAACCGGCTGTCGGAGCCTCAGTGTGGGCATCAGGCAGCCACGTGTGGAACGGAAAGACCGGCACCTTGATAGCGAACGAGATAGCGAACGCAAGGAACAACAGTGTTCCTACAGGAGCGGCAAACGCCAGTTTGCCCGATTCCAGCGAGGCAAGCAGCGTCAAAAGGTCGAATGTTCCGGTTCCGGTCGCCTGCAGGTGCAGGTAATACAGGGCAATGATCGCGACCAGCATCAGCAAACTGCCGAACGCCGTGAAGATAAAGAATTTGACCGTTGCGTAAATGCGGTTCTCGCCGCCCCAGATGCCGATAAGAAAGAACATCGGTACAAGCGACGCCTCAAAAAAGAGGTAGAAGACCAACAGGTCGAGCGATACAAAAACGCCGATCATCGCGCTCTGCAGCAGCAAAAGGAACACATAGAATGCCGCCGGGCGTTTTTCCACCGCGTGCCATGATGAAAGCACGGCTATCGGCATTATGAACGTCGTCAACAGCACCAGCCAGAGACTCAGGCCGTCAACGCCGACGTGGTAATTCGTTCCTATCGCCTGTATCCACGGAATGTTCTTTTCAAACATATAGCCGTTGGAGCCTGGTGTGCCGCTGAGCAGCAGCAGCGAGATCAGGAACGCCGCGACCGTGAAACCGAGCGTGATCCATTTAAGATGGCCATCGTCTTTCCAGTACAGCGAATGGCCAAGCACGGCCAGTCCGCCAAATGCCGGAAGCAATATCAGGATGGTCAAAAGATTTTCTGAAATAAGATCCATAACGATCTGTTCTTATCCAAATTTATGGCATATCGCCGTGGAGGTCAGCCAAAAGCAGCCAACCTCGCACGGATTTGCCGTTCTCATTGATATGTTCGGCGTCCGCCCATTCGCCGGAGCTTTTATGCACTCTTACGACGTTCCCTCTGACGACATAGGTCTTGAGCCGTGTCTTTTTATCCGCCGCCTTATGAAAGAACACCTTTGCAGATGCGGCCATCCTTATGGCTTTCCAGTCGGACGGAGAAGACAGTTCGTATTCTGTGCCTTCCTCATCGGACAGCATCGGGGCAACGTTCCAGCATCCGCCGTGTTCGCTGTCAAGTTTTATCCTGACCGCCCGTTCGCCGTCATTCTCCACGGCAAGTATCTCGCCCTGGATCACGTCTTCCGGTGCGATCGGATGCCACGTCTTTATTTCAAAGCGGCCTTCGTCTGTTTGTGTCCCGCTTATCAGGAATGCACAAGTGAAACGCGGCCTGCCTTTGTCATCCACTCCGGTAGTTTCGTAGAAATAACCGGTCAGTTTTCCCTTTTCATCCACCGCCAGCAAAAGGCTGTCATAGGCGCCGGATGTGATCGCCGTTTGGGCGTTTCCGGCGGCGGCAAATGCCAAAATGGCTGCCGCAATGACCGATGAAAAAAATATCCGCATGGTCTATCCGATCAGGCGTATTCCGTAATAGACAAAATAGCCGAGTACGCACAAAGCACCGAGGATTATCATCGCCGCATAGCTGCGAATAAAGCCTGTCTGAATGCCGCGCATATACGAACTGGCCTCGGTGATAGATCCGCCGATGCCGTTGACGATGCCGTCAATAAAGCCGACGTCAAATCCTTTCCAAAGCGTGTTGGTCGAAAGCCGCGTCAGCGGATCGACTATCCAGCCGTTGTAAAGCTCATCGAGCCGCCATTTTTCTTCAAGTATCTTGGGCATTTGCCGCAAGGGGCTATTCCTGAACAATGCAAAGCCGATACCGATGCCGACGACTGCCAGCACGGTTGAGAGCAGTGCCAGCCAGCGTTCGGTGCTGACGGCCTCAGGCGAATGTGATGCGGCATTTTCTCTTGCCTTTATCGCGGTCGGCGTTTCAACCTCGGCGATGACCGGTTCGAGGATATGCTCAAAATGGTTTGCCTCTTTTCCGACGATGGAACTGACGACCGGCAGCGAACTCATCGCGTATGGAATACCTATCAGTCCGCCAACCGTAGAAAGAAATGCCAGAACGATAAGCGGCACGGTCATTACCCACGGAGATTCATGCGGTTTGAAATCGTGCGGCAACGCGTGGTGATGATCGTCGTCATCGTGGCCGTCATCGTCATGATGTTCCTCGCCCGGCAGCGGATCGTGAAAACGCTCTTTGCCCCAGAAGGTCATTATCATCATCCGCGTCATATAGATGGCGGTGAGGATCGCCGTGATGACAGCCACGACCCAAAGGACCTCATTGCCGGGAAAATATCCGCCCTGAAAGTATTTGTCCGCCGCAAATGTCTTGTAAAGTATCTCGTCTTTTGAGAAAAAGCCTGAAAAGATCGGGATACCCGCAATAGCCAACCATCCTGTAGCCATTGTGATAAAGGTGATGGGCATATATTTCTTCAAATTGCCCATCTTGCGCATGTCCTGTTCGTGGTGCATTCCGTGAATGACCGACCCCGAACCGAGGAAAAGCAGCGCCTTGAAAAACGCGTGTGTCATCACGTGAAATATCGCTACGACGAACGCACCGACACCGGCCGCAAGGAACATGAACCCAAGCTGTGACACGGTTGAATATGCCAGCACCTTTTTGATGTCGTTTTGAGCTATGGCAATGGTCGCCGCAAAGATCGCAGTAGCGGCGCCGATGACGGCGATGATCCACATTGCCGTCGGCGAAAGCTGATAGATCGCATTTGAGCGGACAACGAGATAGACGCCTGCCGTGACCATCGTTGCGGCGTGGATGAGAGCCGAAACGGGTGTCGGGCCTGCCATTGCGTCAGGCAGCCATGTCAGCAGCGGTATCTGAGCCGATTTTCCTGTGGCTCCGATGAAAAGCAAAACGCCTATCGAGGTCAATCCACCGCCGATTATAGCTCCCCACGTGAACGGTTCAGCTACCGATATGTTCTCAAGAACCCAGGTAAAGACACTATGAACCTGCACGCCGTCAACGGATTTATCATAAAACGAGATAGAACCGGTAAGCGTGAAAATAAGAAAAATGCCCATCAGCACGCCCCAGTCGCCGATGCGGTTCATGACGAATGCCTTTTTGGCGGCGCGTCGCGGTTCGTCTTGATTGGTGTAATAACCGATCAGCAGATATGAGCAAAGGCCGACGCCTTCCCAGCCGACGAACATCAAAAGATAGTTATCGGCAAGGACAAGAACAAGCATTGCGAACATGAACAGGTTCAGGTACGAAAAAAAGCGATAGAACCCGCTGTCGCCGTGCATATAGCCGGTCGCGAATATGTGGATGAACAGCCCGACGAATGTTATGAAACAGACATAAATGCCCGAAAGCCGGTCCATTCCCAATGCAAAATCCGCCCGAAAACCGCCAACGTCGATCCACGTCCAGATATGCGAGAGGACGGGCTTGTCAATGAACAAAGCTCCGCCATCCGCGACGAAGGCGATGTAGAACGCGACGATGCACGAGATCGCTATCGAACCGCACGCGACCACGCCGCTGAACATCTCGTTCCGCAGGCGTCCGCCCACCAGCCAGTTGATGACCGCACCAACCAGCGGCGCAAAAATTATTATTGCTAAAAGGTTATTTTCGATCATTTGGAAAATCGATTATTAAAATCAATCCCTTTAAATTATCACCGGCTTTCAGATCGTGGCTTGTGTCTATTCATCCCAGACAACCTCTATCTCGTCAGACAGTGTTCCGGTCTTTTCGCTGCCGATCTTTGCAATGCCTGACCTCAGCCTGTTCTCGCTGTCCCTTACCTCAATGCGGTAAACGACCTGTGTGTTTCCGGCATATCTGACGCCGGGGCCGGTTCCGCTCGGGTTTGCCGACTCTTTTTTTATAACCGTGAGGTTATTCCTTTTCGCCCACTCGTCCAGTATTGTGTCAGCCTTATTGTATTGCCATTTGTACATCCACCAGCCGAAAAATCCGACCAGGATGAATAGAATGACAATTATAAGTATCGGCGTCACGACATTCCTGTTCATTAAGGGCCTCTAAAAAATTCCGCCCGCGTAAATATTGATACCGGCATTTGCAGGTATCAGGGTTGCGTTCATGCCACCAAAGCGAACACACGCATTTGATGTAGCCAAGATCGCGGGTACCTGCATCGGCCCCATCATTGCCCCGATCATTGTGTTGCCGCCCAAGAACATTAATGCTCCGCTGCCTCCGGGGCCAAAATCCGCGCCTATTTCGATCATTATAAACGCACCTTTCAATTCATGCAGGCTCAGCGTACGACCGGCGAAAGGCAGTTTATAAACCCGACCCGCACTTGGCATCTGCGGGATCGAGAATGAAAAGTTTGCCGGAGTCGGGATCAAACTGACACCGACACCACCTCCTAGTCCGCCAAAGTTAAGCTGTGTCGGTTGTGCGTCAGAATCTCGTTGTACACGCAGCAAACCGCCGGTTCCATTCACGCCCACACGTGCTATCGGAGTAGAAACCGTCAGGGTCGCACCGGCGGAAGTGACGAACTTCCAGTCCGATTCGACAATGACCATATTTGACATAAATGCCTTGAACTTATCTTCCCAACCCATGATCGTATTACTTTCCCCCGGTAAATGATAAATAATCAGTGCTTCAATATACTCGCGTCATCCACGTCAACCGAGATGCGGTTGCGGAAAAAGGCAATGATTATGCCCAGCCCGACCGCCGCTTCACACGCGGCCACCGCCATGACCATAAAAACAAAAAGCTGTCCGGTCACGTCCGCGTAGTAGCGTGAGAACGCAACGAACGAAAGATTCACGGCGTTCAGCATCAGCTCGATGCACATGAACATCCCGATGGCGTTTCGTTTATAAACGACACCGACCGCTCCGATAGCGAACAAAATGCCGGAGAGTGCAAGATAATTTTCCAGTCCTGGTTCCATCTTTTAACTAAAAAGGAGCGTGCCTTTCGGACAACACTGCCCAAGTCCTTAATCGTTCGTTTCCTTTTCTGCCGCAGCTTCAAGCGAGGCATGAGTGTCCTTTCTTACAAGCATCACGGCCCCGATTATCGCCATCAACAGCATCACGCCGACGATCTCCACCGGCAAAAGATATTCCGTGTACATGTGGGTTCCGATGCTCATTGTACTGCCGGCATTGCTTTCGGTATCGACAACGTGCTTTGGTGTTTTCAGCACGGCGTAAAATATAAAGAATGCCTGTGCCAGCATTGCGGCTCCCAGCCCGCCGCCGATAAAGTACAGATGTTTCAGGCGGTTCAGCGGCCTTTCCTCGTCCAGGTTCAGGAGCATTATCACAAAGACCACAAGCACCATTATTGCACCTGCATAGACAAGTATCTGCGTGATCGCAATAAAAGGAGCGGCCAGGGTCAGATACAGGACGGCCAGCGATATGAACACGCCTATCAGCGACAGAGCGCTGTAAAGCGGGTTGCGGTAATATACCGTCAGGCCCGCACATGCTATCGCCACACCGGCAAGAAGGAAAAATAGGACTGTTGTCACCATAAGCTTAACCGCATCGGGAACTTGTCTTTACGACAACCTGGTTCCCATTACAGCGTTATCATCTGTTCATAAAGTAAACGACAATGGTCGTCACTATCACGTTGCCGATCGCCACCGGAAGCAGAAACTTCCATCCAAAGCTCATCAACTGGTCAAAGCGAAAACGCGGCAGCGTTCCGCGGACCCAAATATACAGGAAAAGGAAGAAAAATATCTTCAGCAAAAATCCCACGTGGCTGACTATCGCGTACGGTATCGAACCGTAATCAAAGATATGCGTCAGGCCCGGAATGTACCATCCGCCGAGGAACAGCGTTACCACCATTACCGAAACAGTGAACATGTTCACGTATTCCGCCATAAAGAACAGGGCAAATTTCAGAGCGGAGTATTCCGTATGAAAACCCGCGACCAGTTCGGTCTCGGCTTCCGGCAAGTCAAAGGGAACACGGTTCGTTTCTGCAAAGGCGGCAATGAGAAAGACCACAAAGCCCACGAACTGCGGAATGATGAACCACTTGAACGTCGAGTGTCCCTGTGCCCAAATTATCTCGTGAAGATCCAACGAACCCGCCAACATCACCACACCGATGATCGATGCTCCCATTGCAAGTTCATACGAGATCATCTGTGCCGAAGAACGCAGTCCGCCCATCAGCGAGTATTTGTTGTTCGATGACCAACCTGCCAATGCTATACCGTAAACGCCGACCGAAGTGATACCAAGAACATACAGAACGCCGACATCTAATCTTGCAATGGTCAGAGGGATCTGCTTGATGCCTTCACCGAGTCCGTACGGCAGAAAACTGAGATCGACATCTATCGGCGGCCCGAAAGGATAGACCACGATCGGCAGCAGGGCACACGTCAGGGCCACGAGCGGCGCCATCATGTAAACGACCTTTGTGGACTTATCCGGTACAATGTCCTCTTTCAGGATGAACTTGAAAAGGTCGGCAAATGGCTGCAGAACGCCCCACGGCCCGACGCGGTTCGGCCCTACGCGGCCCTGTATCCAACCCAATATCTTGCGTTCGCCGAGAACGGTATAAGCAACTATCATCAGCACGCCCTGAAAGGCGAGCAGAATAGCGACCGAATATACAACGAACGGAAAAGCCGTTTTTAAGACATCTTCCATGAATTCTATTATTTGTCTCTCGCTAAAAAAAGTAACTCAGCAATATCAGACCTGTTGAAAACAAATTCCTGCTCAAACGGTATCATATTGAAATAGCCTACTACTGTTATCTCTTTTTCGTGAACTTCCTTGAGTTTGAACCCACTTATCCTGACCTTTTTACTGCCGGCTAAATGAAAATCATCGACTGACTCTAGACATTGACGATGAAACCAATTGTTGAAGCCATCGTCCGTTCGGATCTCGACGAATTCTATTTTACGTTCACCGATCAAAAGTGAAATGCGATCAATATTTTTATTTTCTTTTCCACTACGAAATAACCAATTACGTGATTTTCTAAAGAAATCAATATGCAAAAATCTGCCAATATAAGTTCGATCAAGTCTTGCAGGATCAATGTAATTCATATCTCCCCCATCCTGTGCAAGGGAGACAATACAGCCCGCAACGCATAAGACAGCTAAGGCTATGAATTTTTTGGCGTAAACGACCATCTCTTGTTACAACAATTTCTTAAATTCTTCGACTGTAAGCCCCGTCTGCCTAAGAATTCCTCTGAGTGTCCCTTTCGCAACCTCTTTATGATCGGGTACAACCACTCTTCGAAAAGGAGACTCGGTCTGACGCAGGATCATGTGACTGCCGCGCTGCCTGTCGAATACATAGTTTATTTTCGCCAAAGCGGCGACCAATTCACGACCTGAAACAACAGGCAGCTTACTCAAGCAGCAACCTCCACAATTTCCTCAAATATCGAAGGCGGAATCGGGTCGCCGTGGGCTTCCAGGCTTTCAATATACAACTCTATGGCCTCTTTCGCGTTGGCAAGAGCTTCTTGTCGAGTTGCTCCCTGAGTAATGCAGCCCGGAAGAGCCGGGACTTCCGCAATAAAGACACCATCCTCATCAGGTTCGATCGTTACCCGGTACTTCATATTTTTACCAACTCCCTGTCTGCGGCAGTGACCGACGCGACTCTGACGTTTTCCAGAGGATTTCCGTTCTCGTCGAATTGTTCAAGCGGCGCAACAAGCAGATTTGCCGGTTTCGGGTTGCCGTTTGCCAGCAGGTGAAACTGCGGCGTTTTGCTTGTCATGGTCGTCAGGCGATGCAGCTTGTGTCCTATCCTTGGTACGTCCACGATCTTTTCGGCGTTTTCCGGCAGGGAAGCAACGCTTGCCCGCAGGCTGTCAACCGCAGCGGTTACATCGACGCTGTCGTGAACACGGTGCTTTGCCTGAACCGGTTGTGTTTCATCCTTCAACGCGGGGTATCGAAGCCCCTCATAGGCCGCGACCGTTTCCGCCAATGCTCTGAATATTGCCGACGCGGACGAATCAAGTGCCAGATCGATGCCAAGCGACGCGGCGATGCCGCCCGTTATCAGCCAGTCCGGTTTTGACTGGTGAACCGGTTCTATCGCACGACGGACACGCTGAACGTTTCCGGCATTGTTGGTAAATGTTCCGTCAACCTCAGCGAATGAAGCCGCCGGAAGCACTACGTCTGCGTGTTCCGTCGTTTCTGTAAGGAAAAGTTCCTGGACCACCACGAAATCCTTTCCGGCGAGAGCCGATGCGTCCTGCAAACTGCCCGCTATCAGCAATGCTTTCGCCGAGGCAATGACATCATCGACTGGCCGAGCATTCGGCAAAATATCTATCGTGCCAACCGAATTGTTATAAAGCGGCAGCGGATGAAGCAGAATGCGGCGTCCGTCTCCGGCAAAACCGCCGGCAGAAGCGGCGATCACCGCCTGTGCGGCAGGCGAAAGCTCATTGCCCGTCATGATGACAACGTCGCCCTGAGCAGAAGCAATAGCATCACGAACGGCATTGATCTCAGCAGCGTCAACCCCGAGTTTTCCGGCGACATTCGAACCATCGGCCAGTGCAAGGGCAAAGGCGTCATACGAACCCGGAGCAATGTGAACAAATTTTGTCGCCTGTGCCGTCAGATTTATCGGCGTGTCGTTGACGATAATGAGCTTTGCACCGCCGTTGCGGACAGCCTGACGAACCTGCTTTGCGGTAAATGTCTGCTCTTCCTCGGGTTCGCCGCCGATGATGACGATCGTGTTTGCGTATCGAATGTCCCGATGCGTTGCCAGCGGAGCGGTCATGTTCGTGAAGAACGCCGACATATCGCCTCTGTCCGAAACGCCGATGTCGCCGCCCGTCGCTTCCGCAAAGCGGCGAAGCGCGAACAAGGCTTCATTGGTCAGCCTCGGGCTTGCGACAACACCTACGGAACCGTTCGCTTCTCCAAATTTTTGCGAGATCAGTTCAAGGGCCGCGTCCCACGTAGCGGGAATCAACTTGCCGCCTTTTGAATAGCGGATCATCGGCGTTTTCACGCGGTCACGATGATTGACAAACTCGTGTGCGAAACGCGCCTTTACGTCAAGGAACTCGCCATTCAAACCATTGACATAACGGTCGCGGGCAACTATGCGGTGAACCTCGCCCGACCGCGAACCGATGGAAAGCTGCATTCCGTCAGAACCGTAAACGTCGGTCGTGATGGTCTGGTCGAGTTCCCACGGACGCGTTGCGTGTCGGTAAACGCCGTCAAGCAGCGTTCCGGTCGGGCAGACCTCGATGCAGTTGCCGCATTGCGAACAGTTCAGCCAGCCGCCGTATGTTCCGATGACGGTATTCACACCGCGGTTTCCGGCTTCGATGGCGTCTTCGCCCATCCATTCGTTGCAGACGCGCGTGCAGCGTTTACAGAGAATGCAGCGCTGCGGGTCGTTTGCGACTATCGGCGAAAGATATTTTTCCGGATCGACGTTCTTCTTCTCGGTGAATCGTTCCTCGACATCGCCCCAGTCGAATATCACTTCCTGCAATTCGCATTCGCCGCCGCGGTCGCAAACGGGGCAATCCAGCGGGTGATTTGCCAGAAGGAATTCGCCCATTGAACGCTGTGCCTTTTCTATCTCGGGGCTGCGGGTCGTCACCGCCATGCCGTCCGTGACCTTTATGGTGCAGGAGGTCTGGAGTTTCGGCATCTTGTCGATGCGCACCAGGCACATTCTGCACGAGGCCTGCGGTTCCAGGTCCTTGTAATAGCAGAATGACGGGATATGCTCTCCGCTCTCCCGGCACACGTCGATCAGCACCGCGCCTTTTTCGGCTTCGACCTCGACACCATTGATGGTGATCTTTACAAGTTCAGTTGACATTTAAAATTGACCGTCTCGTTTCAAACCTTATGACCGGATCAATCGTTGGACGACTGTTCCTTGCCTTCACCTGAACCGGTGATCTTCTTCTTTCCGCGCTGACGGGTTTTGCCGTAGCTGCCGGCAAATATCTTTCCGCGTCGCGTTCGTTTATCTCCCTTTCCCATTTTTTAATCTTCTCCTAACTATCTGTAAATATGGGCCTTGTCATTGACCAAAGCCGTTCAAAAAGGTCTTATACATTGGCGGTTATGCCGCCGTTAGTCTTTTTATCGAGCCACTTCATGAAATCATCCGGGAACTGGCGTATGGCGCTTTGTACGGGCCATGCGGCGGCGTCTCCGAGCGGGCAAAAGCTCTTGCCCTCGATGTTGTCACAGATGTCCAGAAGAAGCTGCGCGTCGCCGGGTTTGCCGTTGCCCGCCGCTATGCGGTGAAATATCTTCACTATCCAGTCCGTTCCCTCGCGGCAGGGCGTACACCAACCGCAGGATTCGTGCTTGTAGAATTCGGACAGGTTCATGGTCGTTTCCATCACGTCAACGGTCTCGTCCATTACCATCATGCCGCCGGTGCCGAGCATCGACCCCGCTTCGACAAGGCCCTCGTAGTCAAGCGTTACGCCTTTTCCGAGGATCTGGCCGGCATTCATAATGTAAACGCTTGACCCGCCGGGTATCACGGCTTTCAACTTTTTGTCATCGCGAAGCATTCCGCCGCAGTCTTCCATGATGAACTTTTCCATATCGGCGTAGCCCATCGGAAGTTCGTAAACACCCGGTTTTTTGACATGGCCGCTGATAGACCAGAGCTTTGTGCCGCCGCTTTTCTCGGTTCCGAGGTCGCGCCACGCTGTGCCGCCCATCTCAATGATCTGCGGAACGCTCGTGAACGTTTCGACATTGTTGACCACGGTCGGCGACGCATAGAGGCCTTCGACGGCAGGAAAAGGCGGTTTCATCCGAGGATGGCCTCGAAAACCTTCGAGCGAACTCAAAAGGGCAGTTTCCTCTCCGCAAATGTAGGCTCCGGCGCCGGTATGCGTGTGGATGTTCATCGAAAAGCCCGAGCCGAGAATGTTCTCTCCCAACAGGCCTGCCTCGCGGGCTTCTGCCAATGCCTTGTCCATCACTGCGATAAGGTAATTGTATTCGCCGCGATAATAGATATAGCCGGTCGATGCCCCGAGGGTGTAGCCGGCGATGATCATTCCTTCGATCAATGCATGCGGGTCGCGTTCGAGCAGATAGCGGTCCTTGAAGCTGCCCGGCTCCGATTCGTCAGCGTTGCAAACGACGTATTTGTTCTTCGGCGAATCCTTTGGCACGAAAGACCATTTCATCCCGGTAGGAAACCCCGCACCGCCGCGTCCGCGAAGCGCGGAATCCTTGACCGTCTGAATGATGTCGTCCGGCGACATCTCAAGCGCCTTTCGCAGCGACGCGTAACCGCCCGTTTCCTGATACACCTTCAGCGTATGCCCATCCTCAATGTGCATTCGCTTTAACTGTAACGGCTCACAGCCTATTGCCTTGATCTCCATAAATTACAGTAGTTTTCTAAACTGTTCGAGCGTAAGTCCCGCGTCGCGAACGATTCCGCCCATTGTCATCGCATTTACCGGATTGTGACGAGGAATAGTTACTATTCGTTCGCCATTTGTCATTACAATATGCTTGCCTTGACGAGCTATCCAAAATCCGGACTTCTCCAACGCTTTTACAGCCTGAAGATGATTAATGCCAGGAAGTTTTGGCATTAAGCCGCAACCTCCACTTCACGGATGATCCCGCCTTCGATCTGTTGATTTAGAACATCAAGATACTCTTCTATTGCATTTTTGATGTTGGTTAAAGCCTCAAGTTCCGTCTCTCCCTGAGACCAGCAACCCGGCAATGCCGGACACGACACGCTGTAACCTTCTTCGCTTGGTTGTAGAACTACTTTGTAAAACATACTGCCCATTTCCTGTTGAGCGGCAATTTCAGCCTTGGCTCGGTCGTTTTCCACTTTCCACTTGTACTGATTCGCAGCCTATTGCTTTGATCTCCATACCATCAGTTGCCCATTTGGTCTTTATACTGTCCGGGCATGATCTTTACTATTCTTCCACGAATATCAGCCTTTTTGATCGTGTTCGGCGTCCAAAATCTGCTGTCCCAACTTTCCGGACGATTGTCTCCCAGAAAGAAATATTCATCTGCGGGTATGGTGAATTTCGGAAAATCCTTTCCACCACTAACCCTTTGAAACGGTTCTTCCAACTCCCCGTCGTTTATGAAAACCGTTTCGTCTTTTATCTCTATCGTCTCACCCGGAAGCCCGACAACCCTAAAAACAAATATCATCTCCGCTTCAGGAGTGGAGCCAAATTGCTCATGCATCGGAGCCTTAAAAACCAAAATATCAAATCGTTCTATCTCCGCCCCCAATTTTAAGGAGATATGGTCGCCTATTGCTCCGTCTCCGGGGTTCAGGGCCGGAGACATTGCCGCTGTCGGTATCTTATAAGCCCTTACTGCACAGCCAATACAGAGAGATGCGAGAAATATAGCTCCAAATATTCTCAGCAGATTTTTCAGATCCAATCTCACTTCGTTAACGGCTCGCAGCCTATTGCTTTGATCTCCTTATCAATTGCCAACAGCTTTAGCGCCTCCACCAAAAGGCAGAGGCGATTTATTCTGTGTTTTTCTGTGTCTTCGGTCTGAGTTTTCTGTGTTCAATTTTTTACCACAGAACGCACAGAAAAAAGACACAGATCAATCCAACCCGTCCAATACCTTGTCAACTTTCTCCTTTGTCAGGTCCTCGTAATAATCAAAACCTATCTGCATCATCGGGGCGGTGCCGCAGCTTCCTAGGCATTCGACCAGCGAGACGGTGAATTTGCCGTCCTCGGTGGTTTCGCCGGGGTGAATGCCGAGCTTGCTGCAAACGTGTTCGGTGATCTCCGGTTCGCCCATTATCTTGCACGACAGCGTCTTGCAGATCTGTATGTGGTGGCGGCCGACCTTGTGCAGGTTGAACATTGAGTAGAACGTCGCTGTCTCCCAGATATCCGTAACCTCAAGATTCAGAAAATTTGCCAAATAGTTCACACCCGGATTGTCTATCCAGCCGCGTTCGCGCTGAACAACGAACAGCAGCGGTATCAACGCCGAACGGCTCCGCTCCGGCGGATATTTCGCCAGATGGGAACGCATTTCCTCGACCACCGCAGGCGAGAACTCCGCCACCTCATCGGTGTAAACTACCTCGTCAGTATATGTTGTAGGTCTTACTGCTGCCATGTGAGTAATTAATGAACTCCCGATTCGATCTCTGAAACTCTCGCCTCCAGCACATCTATCCGTTTGTTATCCTTTATAGCCATTGAGCCAACATCGTTAAATTGAGCTTTAACAACTTTGAAATCATCGCTCAAGGTATCTAACTTGACTTGAAGATTATCAAACCGCTTGTCGTGTTCATCAAATCGTCTGTCATGCTCATCAAATCGCCTGTCTTGCTCATCAAATCGCCTGTCATGCTCATTTGCCTTGTTTACAAGGTTTCCGAGCATTCTAATGACCTCAGATTTGAAGCGGGAATCATCAATTTCGTCTGCCATAAAGCCTCCTGTCTAAGCTATCGGTCGATCTCTCCCAACACAATATCCAGACTCCCGATTATTGCAACGGTATCAGCTATCATCTCGCCTTCTGCCATTGTTGGCAGGGCCGAGAGGTTTACAAAGCTCGGGCCGCGAAAGTGAACGCGTTCCGGTTTCGGGCCGCCGTTCGATTTCATATAAACGCCTAGTTCGCCCTTTGAGGCTTCGATGGCGTGATATACCTCGCCTTCCGGCACGTTAAAGCCTTCTGCAACGATCAGGAAGTGGTGTATCAGCGAATCCATATGCTTACGCATATCGTCGCGGTCGGGAAGCACGACCTTTGGAGCGTCGGCCTTGACCGGGCCGGGTTTCAGGCGTTCCAGGGCCTGCCGGACGATCTTGTGCGATTCGCGAAGCTCACGCATCCTGACCAGAAAACGCGACCAGACATCGCCGTCAGGTTCGGTCGGGATGTCGAAATCATACGTCTCATAACCCGAATAAGGATTATGGCGGCGGAGGTCAAGCTCAACGCCATTGCCCCGCAAGCACGGGCCGGTCAGTCCCCAGTCAATGGCGTCCTCACGTGAGATCACGCCGACGCCTTTTGTCCGGTTATGCCAGATCGGATTACCGGTTATCAGTGTGTCAAAAGTTTCCAGAGCGTCAGGAAAGTTTTCGAGAAACTGCTTGACGCGGTTCTCAAAACCGGCCGGCAGGTCCATCATCAGTCCGCCGATGCGGAAATAGCTCGGCGTCATGCGTCCGCCCGATGCCGATTCGATGATGTTGAGTATCTTTTCGCGTTCCTTAAAGGTGAACCAGAACGGCGTCATCGCTCCCATGTCCAGGCACGACGTGCCGAACCAGACCATGTGCGACGCTATCCGCTGCAATTCGCACATCAGAACACGGATCACCTGCGCCCTTTCCGGTATTTCCAGCCCGAGCAGCTTTTCAGCGGCCATCACATAGGCCAGATTGTTCCCGAGCGGGTTCAGATAATCCATTCGGTCAGTGATGACGATGCCCTGCTGGTATTTCTTGTATTCAAAGAGCTTTTCCATGCCCGTATGGAGATACCCGATGTCCGGTATCGCCCTTACGACCATTTCGCCGTCCAGCTTTAGCTCCAGACGCAAAACGCCGTGCGTCGAAGGGTGCTGCGGCCCCATGGACAGAGTCATCTCGGATTCGAGCGGCCTGTCCATGGCGTCGTAATTTGCCTGAATTGTATCAACTGCTGTGCTCATATAAACTTTTGAGTCCCTGCTTTGGCAGGCGGGCGCCTGAAAGCGGAACTCCAGGCTCTAGTTCATGCTGTACGGCTCATAACCGCGCAGCGGATAATCTTTTCTCAATGCGTGGCCGTCAAAATCAGATGGCAAAAGAATGCGCCGCAGATCGGGATGGCCGTCGAATATGACGCCGACCAGATCGTATGTTTCCCTTTCGTGCCAATCAGCCGTTTTCCATACTCCGGTTACTGTCGGAACCGTCGGATCATCCTCTGTCAGCAGAACCTTTAGCCGCAAACGGCTGTAATGCCGTGTCGAAAAAAGGTGATAATTTACCTCAAAACGCGGATCATCCTCGGGGCCGCGATCAGCACCGCAAAGGTCTGCCAGCATATCAAACCCGTGATCCGCTTTTAGAAAGCGGCAAATATCCGCGATCGCTTCGCGCGGGGTCGTGACGGTCACTTCGCCGTGAGCATCTTTTACGTCCTGAACCCAATCAGCGTTCTCCGCTCTGATCTTTTCAACAAAATCGTGCAGGGAAGTAGTCATTTTTATGAGGACCGCCTCCTTTCGTGTCTTGACGGTATCGAATATGGACGTGCCGTTCTGTGCTGGGCGACCTCGACCTCGGTTTCGCGTTCCAGCTTTGTGCCTTCGGTCACGGGCAGCGTGCCGGGAACAATGGATCCGCGTGCTTCGGGTTCAAAGGCGTCGGGGCGATCCTTGACCGATTCGTTCATTATCTTTTCCTGAAGCATCGTTATCGCGTGAACGAGCATTTCCGGCCTCGGCGGGCATCCGGGAACATACACGTCCACCGGGACGACCTTATC
Source organism: Acidobacteriota bacterium (assembly GCA_019639175.1). Lineage (GTDB taxonomy): Bacteria > Acidobacteriota > Blastocatellia > Pyrinomonadales > Pyrinomonadaceae > OLB17. The sequence goes on from JAHBSK010000001.1 coordinate 450,767, forward strand.
CACGCCCTGGACAATGGCGTAATTGTCAAAAACGCCGCCCGATGTCGCGCAGGCTCCCATTGATATGACCCATTTCGGTTCCGGCATCTGGTCATAGATACGGCGAAGCACCGGGGCCATTTTTCGCGAAACACGGCCTGAAACGATCATTACGTCGGCCTGACGCGGCGTTGCGCGGAATGTTTCCGCTCCGAACCGCGAAAGGTCGTTTCGCGCCGAAACGGTGTTCATCATCTCGATCGCACAGCAGGCTAGGCCAAATGTTGCCGGCCAAAGGCTGGATTTACGCGCCCAGTTGACCACGGCGTCGAGCTTTACGGTCACAACGTCGGGGAGTGATTCAAATATTTTATTTTCTATGCCCATAGCTGATCTGAGGCCAAAAAGGCGGCATGAAAGCCAAAGCCCTTCTATGCGGCCCTTCTAAGGTGTTCAGCCTCCGCCTGTTCTTTTTTATGCAGTTCCAATGCCCTTGCCTTGGCTGACTGTCTGGCCTGCAGGCCCCATTCGAACGCTCCTTTTTTCCAGTCATAGATCAATCCGATCACGACTGTTGCCAGAAACGCCATAATGCCCAAAAAGGCCACCGTGCCGTAAAGAATGCCTGTTGACCTTTCAAGACCGAGCAGTTCCTTGAAGGCGACCGCGAAGGGGATCATAAAGAGAACCTCGAGGTCGAAAAGCAGGAACGTGACCGCGACCATGTAGAACTTTATCGAAAAACGGTCGCGGGCCGTGCCGACCGGGTCTTTGCCCGATTCATAAGGCATCAGCTTGGTTGCCGTGCGCTTTCGCGGCCCGATCAGATGCGTCACCAGTATCTGGCTGACGGCAAAGCCCATCGCCACAAGGAACATCAGCCCGATCGGGGCATAATCCATTAGGTCAAAACTCGACATCGGTCTCCTCTAAGGCAGTATCTGCCGATCACTTTCCTGGTAAAGTGATCCGGGAACTGGAATACAATGAATTGTTGTGATTTTCAGCCCTAGGTAAATCGTAAGTTAAGCATCATTTAGTGTCAAGGCAGTTTGAACCCCGATGCCGTGTTTTACCCGGCAACCGGCAAACGGGCCATGCCTGATGCGCCGCTAAGGCCTCCGGCCCGGATTTTCATTGACCGCTTTTGTCTGTGTATGGTAAGTTTATACAGGGTACAACACTTGTGCCGCTTGCCCATATTTCTGCCTCGGTTTCCCTACTTATTGTGATCACAGGTTTTAATACAGACATAGAATATCAAGGGGTCACTTACCACGTTCAGACGGAGGATAAGGGACTGGAACGCCCGATGATCCTTTCGCTCGTCTATAACGGCGGGACGATACTTGCCAGCAAAAGGGCGTCTTATGATGACCTGGTCAAGGCGGGTTTTGATGAAAAGCAGCTTGAGGAGCGCCTTAACCGCCAGCATCGCCTGATATGCGCCGCCATAAAGGCCGGCCGCATAGACGACCTGAAGAAAATGTCCTCGCGCGAAACAGTTCCGGCACGTTCCCCCGAACCGGCAATGGCTGAAACCGTTCGCAAGGCCGAGGCCGTGACGGTCAGGCTTGAGTTGCCGGATATGCCTGAACCGCCGGTTCCGCATCCTGACACGGGCGAGCTTAGCTTTCCGATACCAAGGCCCGATCTTGGCGAGGAATTTGACCTTGACGCGGTCATGGAAAGCCCTGTTCTCGACATTGGTGCCATCAGCATCATAGAAGAAGAGCCTGTTGAAGAGGTCGTTTTGCCCGAAACCGCCGTTGAGATCATCAGCGATATGGCAGGGAAAGAACGCCCTGTAAATGACAAACTCTCGATCGAATTGCTGGGTGATGTTAAGTTCAAGGGCGGAGAGCGGAGAACGGTCACGGTGATGGTCTGTCGCGGGACCGAGCGAAAGATCGTGCCTGATGTACAGATAATGGTAAAGATAATCGGGTCGAGCTTTCGCCCGCTCATCTTTCATTCGGCAACTGACGACAACGGCATAGCCAGCGTAAACCTGCAATTTCCGAAATTTCGCTCAGGGCGGGCGGCCCTGCTTGTCAGGGCATCTGACGGCGGGGACGAGGTGGAATTGAGGCGTCCGGTGGAATTAGGCTAGCACGGCATCTTGGTTTTGCCGCACGAATGTTCGACAATGGTCGTAAGCATGGTTACGATAACATTGAACGGAGAAACAAAAGAGATCGAGACAGAGGTCACGCTTGACCGCCTGCTCGATCTTTTCTCTTTGCCCAAACAGCGCGTTGCCGTCGAACTGAACAAACAGGTAGTCCGGCGGCAGGACTGGGAAACAACACCGGTGAATGACGCCGACCGGATCGAGATCGTTCACTTCGTCGGCGGCGGGTAGGCAAGGCCAGGAGACAGGGAGACAGGGAGACAGTCAGTTTGTTCGAAAATCTTTAGGTCTCTGTGGTTTCTTTTGTCACTGTGGTAAATTCAAGAAAATGTCAGACGTATTTAAACTAGCAGGAAAAGAATTTGGTTCGCGGCTCATAATCGGGACGGGCAAATATCGCTCGTATGATGAGATGAAGGCCGCGCACAAGGCTTCCGGTGCGGAGATGGTGACGGTCGCGGTCAACCGTGTTCCTTTGGATGGTTCGAGCGAATCGTTTCTGGATCACCTCGACCCGGCGATGCAGATATTGCCGAACACTGCGGGGTGTTATGATGCCGAACACGCCGTCCGCACATCGCGGCTCGCGCGTGAGGCTCTCAATACCGAATGGATCAAGCTTGAGGTCATCGGCGATCCCGTCACGCTTTTGCCTGATAATGAGCAGACGCTGGAAGCGGCGAAAGTGCTTGTAAAAGAGGGATTTATCGTGCTGCCGTATTTTTCTGACGATCTGATAATGGCGAAAAAGCTGCTTGATGCAGGATGTCCGGCGGTGATGCCGCTGGCCGCGCCGATAGGTTCGGGAATGGGCGTGCAAAATCCTTCTAATTTACGCATCATGCGCGAACAGTTACCCGACGCGACCATCATTGTCGATGCCGGTGTCGGCGTTCCCAGCGATGCCGCCGTTGCAATGGAACTCGGAGCCGAGGCGATATTGATGAACACCGCCATTGCCGAAGCAGGCGACGCCGCACAAATGGCAACCGCAATGAAACTCGCCGTCCAGGCAGGCCGCCTCGGCTACCTCTCAGGCCGTATGCCCAAACGCCTCTACGCTTCTGCTTCAAGCCCTATTGCCGGAGCAATAAAATGATCGACAATTAAGACATGCCTCTGTCTCCGAAGCAAATATTTGATCGTGAAAGAGTATAATTTAGCATCAAAATAGTGGATAATAGCCGTATGATCCAGACATTAACAGCAACAATATGGCGAGAGAATGACGGGTTTGTTTCCCTGTGTTCCGAACTTGATATCGCAAGCCAGGGCGATACGGTCGAAGAAGCACGGGCAAATCTGCGTGAGGCTGTTGAGCTGTTTTTCGAAACTGCTCATCCGAATGAGATATCTTCAGAAGTGAATTCAGAATTCAAAAAGAATACTTCAACAGAGAAACCTGGATCGAGGGTAAGGCATCATAATCTCCGCAACTAATTGTTATGTGCAGAATACGAACTCTACTGTTTATCGTATGTTTGATTGTTTTCGGCAACTGTGTGTCTGCCCAAACCGAAGGTATTAGCTCTCTCAAGGTCGTCTCAAAATGGGAAGGCTTGGGTACACCTGCCAGTGATAAACTCACGATCAAACAAAAAAAAGGGAAGTTTTACGGAAACCGCAGACTGATCAAAACGGAACTCATTGAAGCGGTTATCAGAGCATTGGATGTCCCCGAAGAACAACTATCATTAAAAGACTTCGGCATTACACAAGATTGGCTCAACTTGAATGCTGAAAAGGTTCTTCCAAACAGGGTGCATAGTTCGTTCGAAAATGAAAAAGCTTTATTTTTAAAATCCTTTCGGGACATTAAGTTAGTAGAAAGGGTTTTTCCAAAGGTGATAGGTGGATGGTGGACCGATGATTATCCTTATTTTGAGATAGAGATCACATACATTAAAGGAAAAAAGATCAAGGCATATTCATCGGAACAAACAATCTTCATGCTTCCCTGGAAGATAGTTAGCGAAGACAATACGTATTATAACTCTAATCCAAGACTCAGTTTTGCAATCGCTAATATTTTGCCCGAAAAATTTATCAATAAGGGCCGGATCGATGGACGCTCTCTGGCGAACAGACTTGCTGAAAAAATATCCGACGAGATACGCGAGGAAATGCTGTATTTGGAAACAAGAAACAGGCTTGGCCCGGAATTAGATAGGCTAAAAGACCGTTATACCTTACAAAAGACAGCAATAAATCTGATCCACTCGATCGATGTAGGCCCTCCAACGAACAGTTATCAAACTGGGGATTATAAAAAATGGAGTTATTCCAGTTGGAATGCGGAACTGACGAGAAATGATCTTCCATCAAATGTTATGATCGGCCTCAGTTTGCCGTATAAACAAAACCGGCTTGAAAATTTTGACCTTTTTCTTGAAAAGATAGATGAACTCGTGGAACATGTTTTATCAGTTCCATGGCTCAATGAGCAGATCACGGACAATCCTGATAAAGAGTTTGAGATCCGGTTTGTTGAAGACCGTTCGCTGAGCAAAAAAGCTCATGAAGGCTTTCTTGAAGACCTTGGAGTTTTTGGGCCGAATGCTGTCAGCGAAGAGATTTTGAACGGTCTTGAAAGAGCTGTTTTTGTGCAAGTTTCCGAAAAATTTCCGAGTCGCTGGTCGCGCTGGCTGATTCTGCCCAATAAGAATGCTGTCCTTTGGCAAATACGAGGTGAATCAGTATTCAAATGGAAACCATCTGATTTTGATACCAGGAACCTGTACGATACAAACGACTGGTATCAGACCAAAGCCATTATTGCTCCTGATGGAATTATTGTATCCAAATAAGTCATTTGCTGATAACTCTAATCCAATGCTCTTTATCACAAAGTGAGGATGTACCCGACCTATTTGACCACGTCCAGTGTCAGGGACATGCTGCCCGTGATGAGAAATTCTGACGGCGGCAACAGCGATTCGGACACGACGGTCTGCGTTGTTTTGGTGATGCCGCCGGTCGTGCGGCCGCTGTTTATCGTGGCCAGAACGGAGGGCGGCAGGTTAGGCATCTCGCTGGCGCCGATGACTGCTCCCTGAGTTGTCCTCGTGATCTTTAGGTAGAGCCTGTCCGGCGTTTTCACCTTGTTTATTATGCTGACCAGTTCAGAAAGGTCGCCGGGAACGAACTGTTGTATCGCATCGTCACGCTGTATCGCGGAACCATCGCCAACGGTCAGATTTATCTTGCCTTCGGGCGTGCCTTCGGGAATGGTAACGGGAATGTCCTGAACAAACACCTGGCCTGACGGCATTCTGGCGTAAGCCTTCATCATGATGGTCTCGCCCGCCTTTACTTCCGTGCGGTCAATCGAAAGGCGATCCAGCACGGCGGTCTGTCCGCTCTCGGCGGAAGTTATGTTCAGGTCGATGCCTGTTATTTCCAGGTCGTCAAAACGGCTCCGCAAAAGGACATTGACCGGACCAGAAACGGATGTCGCGGCCATCTGAGAAGAAGCGGCGCCAGCATAGCGCCTGTTTATCGGGATAACAGGCTGTCCGGCCAGCTTTATATCTCCATTTATGATGATGTCCAGATCGCCGATGCCGCGTTCGTGGGCAACGATGGTGTTGTATATCGTGATGTTAAGCAGCAAAGGCGTCAGAAAATCGTCCTTTGCTATCTCAAAATTCAGAACCTCCTTTTGTCCGCGGCTCGTTGTCAGGTTCAGCTTTACCGGGATCATCTTCGGCGACTGGCCGAGCTTGCCAAAAACACCTGTCGCGCGGTCCTGGGTCATTGTCCCGACCATGTCGCCGGGAACAGCCATTTTGAACGAATTGTTCATGTTCGGGATGACGATGACTACGCTTGATTCGGACATCGGCAGTTCCGACGCTCCGAGGCTCAAAAACGGATGGCCGAAAGCATATATCTTCTCGCCGTCACGTGCCGTCACGGTGCCGTGTGCCGCCAGCGTGTAATCGCCCCGGCTTAGCTGCATAGTCACCGAAGCTCCGGGCTTCAGAGTGTTGTCGTTCGCCTTTTTCATTGGCGTAACGGCGGCCGAACCGCCTGCCGCTGCGACCGGCACCAGACCCGCTGCCATCAGCTTCGGCCCAAAAAGGTCAAGAGTTTCCTGCCGAAAACCTGAAAAGGTCATCGGTGTGCCGATACGACGAAAACTCTGGCCTGCGACCGAAGAGAGCATTGAACCGGGCATTGCTCCTATCAGGCCTCCATTCACCACAGTAGAACCCGACGGCATAGGCGTGTCCCATCCCGCAGAGGCGATCTCTGCAAAGGAAAATGTCTGCCGTCCCTTTGGCGATGCCGTCTCTTTTTGCTTTTCGTCAAATATCGAGACCATCTGTTCTATCGGCGTTATGCCGCAGATCGGTTCTTTTGCAAAAGGAAAGCTGTATGAAATGGCCCCGATCAGTTTGCCGTCCACATACACGGGCGAACCGGACATTCCCGCAAAGACCGCCGTGCGGTCGGCCTGGCCGCCCGAAATGCGTCCGACGATCATGTCCTGTTTAGGCCCGATGCTGCCCGGAACAATGCCGAGTATCTCAACCTCAAATTCTTCGGGTTCCGAGCCGCGAAAGACCGTCCACGCCTTTCCCCGCATTCCTTCCTTTACGGAACTTAGCGGAAGATAGTCTTTTCCGCCGAGTTTGCCGGCTGTGGTGCCGGATGAAACGGAACTTGCCGGAGATTGAGCGAGCGTAATGCAGCACAGGCTCAGGATCAGTACGAAAACTGCTAAAAATCGAGCGTTGATCATTGTTTAAAAAAAAGTTCTTCCCCTTCTTATCGCTCTTATGTTATCATCTTAGATGGCTTTCCAGAAGCCTTTTTCTTTCGCGTATAGAACGTCCTGTCTTTTCAACATCACATAGAAATTTTCCTTAATTTCCCGGATCATGGCTGGAATAAAGAAATTAACAAAGAGTTTTATTCGTTTGGTGGCCCCGACACTTGTCGTTGCCATCGTTGCCGTTGGTGTAGCCTCCGTGTGGTTGGTTCACGAAACGTCGCGGCCCTATAACAACATTTACCTTGTCACACCCGAACAATACGGAATGTTAAGTTCGCGCGGCGCACAGGTAACAAATGAAACGTGGGCGAACGGCGACGGCACGACGGCACGAGGATGGCTTTTGCGCGGCATTCCGAATGCGCCCGCCGTCATTCTGCTCCACAGATTTGACGCCGACCGTTCCCACGTTCTGAACCTCGGCGTAAAGCTGAACGAGGCGACGAATTTCACCGTTCTGATGCCGGACATGCGCGGCCATGGTGAAAATCCGTCTGTACCGTATTCGTCATTTGGCGGATGCGAAAGCGACGATGCCGCATCATCCATCGAATATCTCCGGTCGCTGCGTTCGCCTGAAGATCTGCCGCTGGTGGGCAAGAACATCGGCATCTACGGCCTGGAAATGGGAGCTTTGACCGCTCTTGCAACTGCCGTCAAGGACAAGTCCGTAAAGGCCCTTGTGCTTGATTCGGCTCCGGCAAATTCTGACAGGCTGATGGCCGGTGTCATAGCAAAACGCTATCCGTTCGTCAGTTCGGTCACGTCGTCATTTGCCTCGCTGGGTTCGTATCCTTACTATTACGAAGGCTGTTACCGCCGCGAAAGTTCCTGCGAACTTGCAAAGGTCATCAGCGAAAGAAGGACGCTTCTTCTCGGCGGCGTTGACGCGCCTGAGTATCAGGAAACGACGTCAAAGCTCGGAAAATGCTTTCCGGTGAACACGACAGTTGATTCGGCAACCGACCTGAGTCCGTCAGGAATGGGAATATTAAATGCGTCGATGGAGCTTTCGGAAGGTTATGACCAGCGGGTCATCGAATTTATGAAACAGGCGCTGACAATGCCGTAAGATTGCCTAGATATCCAGTTTTTTCTTGCTGTGGCCGTTCGTTTGAGCGGCCTTTATTATGTCCGCGCTTGCTTCCATCTCATCTACAGCCCGGAAAAGGATCTCTTTCAGCCTGTCCAGGCGTTCCACCGTTGAGGTCGTTTGCAGCAGGTCGTATTTCAGTTCGTTGTCAAAATTAAATGCCGCCGTGACCAGAAACGAAAGCTGTTCGGGTTCCGCCATCGGTATTTCCGGCAACTGGCCGCGGTTGCCGCTCATTTTGAACGCCGCTTTGGCGATCCTGCCGAATAATATAAAAACCTCATCCGCCAACGGCATCAGAACGCTTTCATCCTGTTCGTCATCCTCAAAAAAGGCGACCTCCGCCGTCAGATACGGCTTGCCGATGTCGATGTATTCCAGCAGCCGGTAACGAACAAGGCCTGATGTGACGATATTCGACCGTCCGTCAGGCAGTTCCTGAACGTCACGTATCTCTGCCACACAACCGACCGATCCCGGTTCGGGCCGTGTGTCGAAACTCATCTCTTCGGTAAACAGATTTATCCCGAAAAGATTCTTTTCCGCCCGAGCGTCGCTGAGCATCTGTTGGTAACGCGGTTCAAAGATATGCAGCGGCAGCAATTCGTTAGGCAGCAGGACCAGCGGCAACGGGAATATTGCCAGATGATCGACTCCTTTGATCTTTTCCAGAGCTTCGGACATTGCTATCTATCGTATAGGTTTTCAGTTGTTTTGCCGAATCGCGTTCGTCTCTTCGCCGGTCTTCAGCGAGATGAATTCGGCGATTTTCTCCGGATCCTCACCGAGCAATGCCTGCTGTTTTGCACCGACGACGGCTTCGGCGACCGCCATCCGGTTTTTCGTAAATCGCTTGTCACGCATGACAAGGTCCTCGACCACACGGCGTTCCAGGCGTTCGCGGCTGATCTCCTGTTCTGCGTCTGCTGCGACAGCGTATTCAGTCGGCACCGAAAGATTTTTTAGTCTGATGTGCAGAGCATTTGTCATTTTGCGTGCCGTGTCGCGTATCTTTTGCGTTTCCAGCAGGGAATTGGGAAAACCGAGCCGTCCCGTCAGGGCGACCTCGATTATCGGTGCGGGCATTTCCTCAACTGCCGCACGCGCGTCCCTTTTTACCATTTCCAGAACTTTTTCGGTAAGCTCCTTTTGATCGGACATGTTTGTCACATCAAAGCTCAAACGCTGAAACGGCCGATGGCGATATTCGGTCATGTGCCGCGCCGACACGGAATTGTCATCGCCGACCTCAACGACAAAAACGCCGCGTGTTTCGCGGAACTCGGCAATGTTCGTCACCTCTATCGAACCGGGATTGAACGCCCAGTTGTCGATCTCGTAGTGCATATGCGTGTGGCCGAGTGCGACATAGTCGGTCACGGTCTTCAATTCCTTCAGTGCAGAAAGCGAAAGAGCCGGTATAGGATGCATCTGATGGCCTTCGACATCGGTGTGAAGCATCAGAATGTGGAACGCGCCTTCGCGGCGGTTCTCGCGTATCGCGTCAGTCAGCATAGGAATGACACGATTGGTCGTTGCCCCGTACCAAGCCGAGCCGAATATCCTGGCGTTGCCGATGTCGATATAGCCGCCTCGCAGATAGCTGTCGCGGTCAGCATCCCACGGTTCGTAAATTATCCTGCCATCTTCGCCACGCGGTTCCAGCAGGTGCATCAATCCCCATTTTTCCAGCGAACGCAGCCAACTGTATTCGCTGTCGCTGTGACGCTGATCGTGGTTTCCCTCAATGGATACGACCGGAATGCCGTTGTCGCGCAAAAATGAAAGCCCCGCGACGGCGTGGTCCATTGTTTCCGGCGGGACGTTCCGTTTATGAAAAAAATCTCCGCACATGATGACGAAATCGACATTTTCCCCGACGGCATATCGACGCAGAACGTCGATCCACGCGTCAAAGAAATCGCGCGGACTTTCCGGCAAATGGTATCGCGTGCATCCCAGATGCACGTCGGCTATGTGCAGAAACTTCATTGCTGATGATTATATGCTATTTTCAGCGCGTTGCGGCAGCGGGACTTTTCTCTTTGCATTGTTGTCTGATTCGGTTACATTTACGGTATGGAAAAAGTCATTCTGATAACCGGTGCTTCCAGCGGCATCGGAAAAGAGACCGCTAAACTGTTTCAGGCAAAGAACTGGAAGGTTGCGGCGACAATGCGAAAGCCGGAGGAGCACGCCGACCTGAGCCGCATCGCCGACATAGAATGTTTCCGCTTGGACGTGACCGACGCTGATTCCATTCGTGAGGCATTTGCCGAGGTGCTTGAAAAGTTCGGCCGCGTGGACGTGGTCGTGAACAATGCAGGTTACGGGCTGCTTGGACCGTTCGAGGCGGCGTCCGATGAACAGATCGAACGACAGTTTCAAACAAACCTGTTCGGGCTGATGAACGTCTGCCGCGAGGCGATACCGTATTTTCGTGAACAAAAACGCGGCACTATCGTGAACATATCTTCGCTCAGCGGGCGTTCGGCGATACCTTTTTCCAGCCTCTATTCAGCAACGAAATACGCTGTCGAGGGTTTTTCGGAATCGCTCAGCTACGAACTGGAACCTTTCGGCATAAAGGTAAAGCTCATCGAACCCGGCCCGATAAACACAGATTTTTATGGACGTTCTGAGGAGATCGCACGAAAAGAAGGCCTGAACATCTATGACGAAAAGCTGGATGCATTTATGGATTTTATGCGAAAGGGCGGAAAGACGGCGCCTGACGGTTCGGCGGTCGCCCAGGTCATCTACAACGCAGTGACCGACGGCTCAAAGCGGCTTCGTTATCCTATAAATACAAAAGGCGTTCTTTTTTTTCGCGGCGCTCTGCCGGAGCCGATATTCCGCAGCCTGATAAAAAAGATCTTTCTGCGTTAGGATTTGTGTGCTTTTCGGGATGACGGGCCGACACGGTGCCGTCCCGCCTCGCGCAGCAGCGGGCCGAGCCTTTCGACTATATCCGCATGTGCCGCGCCGTTTGCGGCTAAGATCCCGCCCCAGTTCTGCACATCCGCAACATCGTATCTGTATTCCGCACCCCAGAGGTCGGTCATTTTGCCGCCTGCTTCCGTAAGGATGATCTGAGGAGCGCATGTATCCCAAAGTTTTGTTCGCGGGCTTAGGTGGATGTACGCATCGCATATCCGTTCGGCGATAAGGCCGACCTTCAGCCCGACCGAACCGCGTTCGATGTTGCGGCCAAAGCCGATCTCGGAAGAAACCGTCAGTATCTTAGGGTTTTTGTGCGTCCGCGACACGGCAAGCGACATCGCGGATATTTCCGTGTTGTCGGAAACGGACATCCTGACGGACGGTTCGCCGTCGCGTTGCAGAAAGGCCCCTTCGTTAAGTGATGCGTGATATGTGATGCCGAAAGCCGGAAGTATCACCACGCCGACAACGGGCCGGCCGCGGTCGGTAAGGCCGATATGGATGGCGAAATCACCGTTGTGATCCAGAAAGCCCGACGTGCCGTCTATCGGGTCGATTATCCAGACGCGCCGGCTGTTCATTCTCCGCTGTGTGTCGTCCGGTTCTTCTTCTGAAAGGATGGCGTCGTCTGGGAACGCAGATTTCAGTCCGTCAACCAGCACTCTGTTGGCGTCGCGGTCGGCTATTGAGACGGGTTCGCTGAAATTGTCAACGCCGATCTTTTCCTCGGCGACAACGCCGTTGGCATAATGTGAAAGAATAATGGAGCCGGCATTTTTGCCCAGCTCCATTGCGGTTTCAAGTTCTGTCTTATACATCCGGTTACATAATATCATACGAACGCAAGTCCTAAGCCTTGCTCACAGGTTCCTGTATGCCGCATCGCGGACACATCAGATGAAGCCTGGCCGCATCCGCCCATTTGGCGAGCGCCGATGAGGACAATGCCGGTTTTTTGCTTTCGGCCTCGCCTTCGTTCAGGAGCCGTGAGGAAGCCTTTTCCGCCTCCTCGCCGAGTTCCTTGTGACAATGGCGGCACGTCCAGCCAAAACCGTCATTGAAAAAATGATCCAACTGATGCATTTGAACAATTCGGAACTTTAATTTCGCGTTCCGCGACGCGACGGTGAGCCGACAGTGGCCGTGAGCTTTATAGGCATCTTTATTCTGCTGCCGGCGCGATAGATCTCTGCGTTTACCGTGTCGCCTATCTGCTTGCGGTCGAGCATGCGATACAGGTCATCAACATGGTTCACCTTTTCGCCGTCGATGGACATCAGGATGTCGCCCAAAAGCACCGAACCGTCCGTGTCGCGTGATAGTCCGCGAAGGCCCGCATTCGCGGCCGCTCCGCCGGGCTGGACCGCTCCGATAAGAAGGCCTTCGTCAACCGGCAGGCGATATCCGTTCGCCGTCAGTTCATTGACCGCTCTGAGGTCGGCCCCGAGCTTTGGCCGTCTGACCTCGCCGTATTGTATCAGTTGCGGAACGACACGTTTTGCCGTATTTACCGGAACGGCAAAGCCAACGCCGACCGAACCGCCTGCGGGCGACAGTATCTGAGAATTGATGCCGATCATTCTGCCGTATTTGTCGAGCAGCGGCCCGCCGGAATTGCCGGGGTTGATGGATGCGTCCGTTTGTATCGCAGCGTCTATCGGCCTGTCGTTTCGTGCGCGGATCGGCCGCTGAAGGCCTGAAATGACACCGGTCGTCAGCGTTCGGTCGAGTCCGAAGGGATTTCCTATCGCCAAAACCTTTTGCCCGACGACCAGCTTGTCCGAATCGCCAAGCGGGACAAGGGTCAGCTCATTTGCAGGAGCGTCAATCTTTATCACGGCAAGGTCAGTGTCGGGGTCGCCGCCGACCAGCCTTGCCGGATAGACCTTTTCACCGCCGAAATTGACGGTCATCCGCTGTGCGCCTTCGATGACGTGATAATTTGTCAGGATGTGGCCCTGGCTGTCGATGACGGAACCGCTTCCGTTGCCCCGGCCTTCCTGAATGTCGCCCCACCAGTTCTGCTGATAGGACGTGGTGCTGATAAATGCCACGCCGGGCGAAATGGTCTTATAGACCTCGATATTGTTCTCTTCGTCGGTGACGAGCTTCGGATCGGAGATGTCCGGTGTGGGGGCATTCTCGGCGAACGTGACCGATGACGGGTCGTTAGCGCTCCAGTGGTTATAGCCAACATAGCCAAGAACGGTGAAAAGCACCGCGGCAAATCCGGCGGAAAATGCCAGTATCAATATCTGCCTTGCCGAAAGTTGATAAACAGGTTTCGTATTCATGATGTCTGATCGCAATTTGGTAATTATCCGTCGATCGTATTATGCATTGGGTTTGATGCCGTAAAATGACGGTTCGGTTGCGTATTTTGAATACGATTGCTCAACGGCGCAAGTTTCGTCAAACGTTTTTGGCAGGTCAGTGTGCGGATGCCAGAGTCTCTCGCGAAATGGTCACAAGGTCCAGAAAGAAATTCTCGGAGATAAGGCCGATGGCTGTCAGGCCGGTGACGATGTGGATGCCCATCAGTCCGATGTAAAGGACAAGGGCAACGGAGACGCCGTATTTTGCCACTTTCAGGTTGCCCCATTTCAGCAGAACGGCGGCGGCCACAAGGCCGATAAAGAGCTTGGCGCCGAGGAATGAGTAATCACCGATATCGAGTAACTTTGCCATCAGTTTGTTTCCTTCGGTCGCGACGCCGCTTCTGACCCAGATAAGCGTCAGGAGAGCATCCAGAAGATTCAACCCGAACAAAAGAAAAGTTTCCCGAAAAAGATGCATTTCTATTTTATCGATGTAGTTAGGCCGCGATCCGCTGTCCGAAAAAGATCGGAACAGGGAGTTGAGCCAACCCCAAGCCTTAAATTTCTGTTAAAGACAACAATACCGAGCGTTCACGGGGAACAAATTACGAATAGTCCCCAAACTTCAGAAATTTATTTTCTTTTTAATGATTGTATCAAATGATAGAATGTATATGAAAGAACATTTAAATTTGTCGGCAAAGAACCTTATCTTCCGTGAATCTAACGTGTTGTTCGGGTTCGAATGGCCGACCTCGTTTGAACCATCTGAATTTTGAATAAAGATGCGGGGGAACATAAATATATGAAAAACTTGATCAAAACAGCACTTGCGACTGCCGGGCTTTCACTGGCCGTCATTGGTTTCGGAACAGACGTATTGGGCCAGACACGTAAACCGGCCCTGAGAACCGCAAAGCGGACCACGACGCAGGCGAACCAATCGGTCGCCCAGGGTACGAGGATCCGTGTGCGGATGAATGAAACATTGAGTTCAAAAACCGCTAATGTGGGAGACCGCTTTACAGTGACCGTCCGCGAACCTGTGTATTCGACGCGCGGAGCCGTCGTCATTCCGGTCGGCAGCGAACTGGTCGGTCGTGTGGATAAGGTACAAAAGGCCGTCAAGGGCGGCAAGGTCGGCGAGATCGACGTCAGCTTTGTTCAGGTCAAATTGCCGAACGGAACCCAACGGGCGATAAACGGTTCGTTGACGGAGCTTGTTGCCGATGACGCCAAGAGCGATGCCGAAGGAACGGCCCGCGGCGACAAGATGCAGCATCGCAAGGTGATATTCATCGGCGGCGGCGGAGCGGGCGGAGCGATACTTGGTGCGGCAATCGGCGGCGGCAAGGGAGCCTTGATCGGCGGACTGATCGGTGCAGGCGCAGGGCTTTTGGGTGAAAGACTGACCAAGGGCGAGGATGCAGAGGTCAAATCCGGCACTGAGTTCGGCGTATATCTGAACCGCGCAGTAACGCTTCCGGTCTATGCGGCGGAGGCAACCCCTGAAGAGTTTCCCGAAGAAACTACTAGCGGTTCGCGGACATACGTTGTTCAGGTCGGTGACACGCTCGGCACGATCAGCCGTATATTCTACGGAACGTCAGCGCGGTATATGGATATTTACGAGGCAAACCGACATCAGCTTTCCAGCCCGAACAGCATCACTGTTGGGCAGACGCTGATAATACCGTAACTCTTGCCGCAAGGCTTATAAACAAGGAACTCCGCAAATGTTGTCCTGACACGGGACACTTTTGCGGGGTTTTGTTTTGAACAGAAGCTTTTATTTTTAGCTGAGCGAATGATCGTTGGCGATCTCTTTGCCGAGATGTTCGAGCCGTTTGACGACCTTGTCTATCAGCCAGCCCGGTGTCGAGGCCCCGGCGGTGACACCGACCTGTTCCGCACCGACAAGGTCTTTCGGGTCGATGTCGTGTTCAGTCTCTATCAGGAAACTTTTCTCGCACTGTTCGCTGCAAACGGCGTGGAGCTTGACGCTGTTCGATGAATGCGTTGCGCCGATGATGTAAAAGACATCGACCATGCCGGCCAATGCACGTGCGGCGTCCTGACGGTCGCGCGTCGCCGAACAGATGGTGTTGATGACCTGAACCTCGTCATCGGTCTTTTCCTTGATCGCCTCGGCGGTGTCAAAAAATGTCTGTGCCTTGATAGTGGTCTGCGAAACGACCAGCGGCCGTCTTAGACGCGGAAGTCCCGCAACCTCGGTCTCGTCCTTGATAATGAATGAATGGTCGGGAGCGTAGCCTTTTACGCCGATCATTTCAGGATGTTCGGGACTGCCGACGACGATAACATGCCTGTCCTCTGCGGCCGCCCTTGCGGCAAGGCGTTGAACGCGCGTCACAAAAGGACAAGTAGCATCCACGACCTTCGAAGCCTTTTCCTTTAATTCTTTCTGTACCTGCGGCGTAACGCCGTGAGCGCGAATGACGGCGGTTTCGTTATGTTGGATCTGGACCGGATCGCTGACCGTTGTAACGCCTTTTTCACCCAAACGGAGCATTTCCTGTTCGTTGTGGATAAGCGGCCCGAGTGTCCTGACCGTATCGCCCGCCCCAACAGCATCCTCGACCATGTCAACAGCGCGGTCAACCCCGAAACAGAAACCGTATTCGTCTGCAAGTAGGACTTTCATATTCGTCGGGGAAACAAAGGATGTTTCACCACGCGCTAGATTAACAAATTCAAGGCCGAAACGAAAGCAGTTTGCTTTCAGGCATTGTTATGGCGTTGGTATTTTCTTCAGTAATTCTTTGCGAACTTTGCCGGCTTAGCGTGGAAAAAAATATATTTCACGCAAAGACGGCAAAGAACGCAAAGATCTACCTGTTCAGAAACATTACCTGATCGGATCTCTGAGGATGATCTCAGTAGCGGTGCGGGCGGTCGTTGAGGCTTTCGGGTTTGAGGCGTGGAGGTGAGCTATCTGCATCAGTGCCTCGCCGGTGCGAGAGAGCAGGCGGACGAGGTCGCCTTCTTCCGCTTTGGTTCGTGTGACGAGCAGGTTCCACGCCATGCCGCCGGCCCAGTGTTCGGCGGCAGCAGCGGCGGAAAGGTTCAATTCTTCGGCGGGAGCGATGCCGAACCGAAGTTCGACCTTCGCCACGTCATATGCTACGTTCTCAAATCGCGAAACGGCGTCCAAAAGCTCGTCCGAAAGATAAAGCCCGCCAAAATCGCGGTCGCTGTCCGCCGCCAGAGCCGCGATCAGCCCGGCCAGCGTCGCCGGTTCGAGTTCATCGAAAATACCGCGGCTCAACGCCTCACCGACCAGCAACGGCCGGTCAATACGCAGGTCAGCGAGCCACTTTCCTCCCTCGGTCACTTTTTCCGCCTGTATGTCCAGAAAGCCGAAATGATCCAGCACCTTTGCACGGTTCATAAAAGGTTCCCATATCCGGCTGCGAAGGAACGCGATGTCTCGCTCTATCCGGTCAAGTTCAGCGGCTTCGTTTACGGTCTGCCACAGCTCCGGCATTTTTGCCGTCATCTCTTCGATGAGTTTACCGATCACTTCATCCGAACCGTCGTCAGCATTGTGCGCAGATGGTTTCGGTTCGATAAGCGGCGGATTTTTGCCGTCAAGCGTGTCCAAAAATGCCCTTTCCACCGTGTTCTCGCTCAGCCGATATGTGTTGCCGTAAACGCGGTTGACGCGTGACAGGGCAAACTTTTTTCCCTGCCCGTCGTCGCGCATCGCCGATACCGAATCGCCGTGAACGCTTATCACCAGAAAGAAACGCTTTGCGCTGCGTCCCTGCGTTACAACGCGGCCCGGCTGCACATTCTCTTCCAGCCATCTTTGCCGAAGTTCGGCACGTGTTGCGGGCATTCGTTCCACAATACGCTGCCGCGAACTGACAAGCCGTTCAAAACCTCTGATGTCTTCCAGCGAAAGCGGCTGTCCGCCCGGAACGGACGGTTTTATGAGATCTTTTTCAAGAGCCGCCTGCCGCTGTCGCAGCGACGTAACCTTGCGGAGCGTGTCCTGAAACGCATAGCTCTTTTCGGCTATCTCGCGAACCTGTTCAAAATTGCCGTAGGCGTCAAGCAGATTGATGAGCGATGTGTATGTTGCCCGAAATTTGCTCTCAAGCGGATCGGGTTCCAATCGCAGCAGCTTTGCTATCTTTTTCGGGTCCTGAAATTGTCCCGGAGCCAGTATCGCAAACCCGACAAGGTCTTTTCCGCGACGCCCTGCGCGTCCGGTCATTTGCTGAAGTTCATTTACCGTCAGCGAACGCCAGCCGTCGTTACCGCGTGTGTCGGCGTTGCTGATGACGACCGTTCTGGCGGGAAAATCGACACCTGCCGCGACCGTCGATGTCGCAAAGATGGCGTTCAGCAATCCGGCGGACATCATCTTTTCGATGGTGAGTTTCCACGACGGGATATGCCCTGCGTGATGCGAGGCGACACCGGCGTTGACCAGAACTTTTGCGTGTTTGTGGCGGCGTATCTCCGGCGACACGGCGGCCATCTGGTCAAAAAGCTCCTGCCGCTTTTGCGCTTTTTCGTTATCGGCGGGCTGGCGTTTATCGGCGGCAACCTCCAATGCGGATTCGTCGCATTTTCGCCTTGTCGGCAAAAAGATGATCGCAGGCAAAAGATCGTAACCGCGGAGAGCGGTTATCAGCTTGTGCGGAGGTATCTCGGACGGCCTTTCCTGCATTCCGTGCATTATCTCACAAACCGTCTCAAAAGCCCGTTTTGATTAACAGCCGTCAGCCGGCGTTTTTACCTACGGCCGTTCAGGACACGGCGTGATGAGCATCTGTGATGCGGTCGGCAAGGATGCGGAGGCCGTCCAAAACAAGGTTTTCCTCGTAAACGTCAACCATCGGCAGATCTTCAAGCATCAGGTGTCCGTAGCCGCCCGTAAGAACTATCTTTGGTGAAATATCATGAGGAGCGTCTTCGCGGAGTTCATTCTCAACACGGCGGATAAGCCCTTCGGCCATTGCCGCTGAACCGTAATAGATGCCTGACGCAACCGCGTCTTCGGTGGTTTTTCCGATGATCTTTTCGGGGCGTTTTGGCTGAACCAGCGGCAGCAGAGCCGTGTTTGTATGCAGTGATTCGGCAAGGAGACGCGGCCCCGGAGCAATGACGCCGCCGATGTATTCCCCTGCGGCATTTACTGCATCAACGACCATCGCCGTCCCTATGCTGCATATCACCAGCGGTGCGCCGTGTTTTTGCCGTGCGGCAAAAGCTCCGATCAGTCGGTCGGCTCCGGCGTGTTCCGGCGGATCGTACTTTATCGGCATTTCCATGTCATGGCCGGCATCGACAAAGATCGGTGTGACCTGGAAAAGTTCCTGCGAGGCTTTGGTAAGCGTTGCGTTAAGTTCCGGCACGACCGAAGCGGCCATGACCAGATCAATGCGGACGAACCGCTGCTCGACGTATTTCAGGCGGTCAAAGAAAAGCTCTTCGGGCGAATAATCGCGCCACGTTGCCACCGAAAAACGGTGAAGCAGCCCTTCCGCTTCATAAATTGCGAACTTAATGGCCGAATTGCCGATGTCGATGGCAAGCAGCATAGGGTGAAAAGTGAAAATGTTTAAAAGTGAAAAAGCAGGAAAGTGAAAATGTGGAAAAGTGAAAAAGTTTGACGCCTCGGAAACATCGCATTGCGGCCATGATCATTGCCCGTCTTTTTCACTTTTAAACTTTTTCACCTTTTCACTTTATTTAACGTCCTACCCTTGCAGAGGCAGACCGTCGTAAATAAGCCGCCAGCCGTTTAGTCTGCTGGTGCGGAGGCTTTTTGAGAACCAATGGTGAGCGGCTTCCGGGTCGTCGTATAGCTGAACTGACGGCATTGCCTCGCGCGGATCGACACGGCAGATCGCCGCTCCGGCCGACGCGCTCTTTATGCAGAGCAAAGCGATCATGTCTTCTTTGCTCATAACCACCGTGCGCACCAGCAGGTCGTCATCCTCGGGTTCAAAGTCCTCGAAATCTGCGAAATCGTCGTCAAATTCGGCGCCGAGGTCAAAATCTTCTGTGTCAAAATCGTTGCTCATAGATCAAGCTAAAAGTTACACGGTTAGGCGGAAAAGTTCAATCTGCCGCGGCCCTGCCGGAACTATGTTTTCACTTCTGACTTTTCACTTATCATTTATTCCGGGGCAGTTCTTGGACGGCATTATTCAGTTTGTCTTAGCTGCTCTACGTCGCCGGCATGGATCATCACGATGGTTCCGTCGGTTTTTCGCAACCGCAAGGCGCCGTTGGTCTCGAGGCCGTCGGTCACGCCGGTCAATATATGCCCGCTTTGTTCGACGCGGACGTGTTTTCCCGAAAAATACGTTGAGCGTTTTGCCCATTCTCTGATGATAGCGTCAGGGCCGTTCTCTTCGTTCAACACACCATAAAAATACTCAATGAATTTGCCAAGCTGTTCCGCAAGTTCCTCGATGCTCACAGCGGTTCCCGTTTCGCTCTCTATTGACGTGGCGATATCCGCGATCTCCGGCGGATAATTTGACGCCCGAATGTTTATTCCGACGCCGACGATGACGGCCAGCCCCGTGTCCGTTTCGGTGGTTTCGGCCAGAATGCCGCTGATCTTTTTTCCGTTTACATGAACGTCATTGACCCATTTTATGTCAGGCTTTATTCCAAATTCACGCAGCGTGTCGTGAACAGCGACGCCCGCCATCAGCGTTATCAGCGGCAGGAATTTTGTCTCGACCGTTGGCCGCAAAACGATGCTGAAATAAAGCCCTGCGTCCTTTTCCGAAACCCAGATGCGCGCTTGCCTTCCACGCCCCGCCGTTTGCTGTCGGGCGACAATGCACAATCCCTCATCGGCACCGAGCCGCGCTTGCTTCAGAGCCTCGGTGTTGGTTGAATCGATCAGGTCGTAGGTGAGCAGGGTGATATTCATTCGTATGGAGTCCGGACTTTTTTACATTGGCAAGGGTTGCCGCCTAAAGGCGGAACTCTAAACAGGCCGCCAGAGCGAATCGACGTAAAAATTCTCTTCATCGAAGAATTCTGTTTCTATTTTAAATCCGCTGTTCGAGGACAGGTCTTCTATCATCGCCCGCGTGTATTTTTGCGAGATCTCCATAAATATCGGCTCCCACTGGTCAAATTCAAAGCTGCGGTCGAGGGCGGCGATGTGGACGGTTTGCTTTTCGCGGCTTATCAGAAAACTGCGGGCGGCACATTCGACCGGGCGGTATTGGGCGTAGTGGGAAAAATTTTCGAGGTCGAAATTGCCGCCAAGCTCGCGGTTAATGCGGGTCAGCAGATTCAGGTTGAATGCGGCGGTTATGCCCTGAGCGTCGTCATAGGCGGCAACTATCGTGCGCGGGTCTTTTTGCATATCAAACCCTATGAACAAACGGTCATTCGCGTTCATAACGGCACGCAGATGCCTGAAAAAATCGAGGGCTTTTTCCTTCTGAAAATTGCCGATGTTCGACCCCAAAAACATCAGCACCTTGCGGCGTTCGCCCGTGGTTTTCAGATCTCCGAGTATCTTAAAATAATCTCCGGTCAGCGGACGAATATCGAGGCCCGGACATCGCTCCCTGAATTTTGCTTCAAGGGCATCATTTGCTTCTTGCGAGATGTCGATCGGGGAATATGTCAGATCGATGCCGTTTGCCAGAAAATTTTCGATCAGTGCGGCGGTCTTTGTCCCGTCGCCCGCGCCGAGTTCTATCAGGTCGAACGCGTTGTTCTCGCCCGCGAATGCGCCCCGGATCGCATCGGCCTGCTCGGTGAATACCTTTAGCTCTGCCCGCGTCAGATAATATTCCGGCAGCTTCATTATCTCCATAAAAAGCCGCGAGCCTTCGTCATCGTAAAAATAGCGCGACGAAAGCTGCTTTGGCGAAGATGAGAGGCCGCGAAGCACGTCTTCGGCGAATTGGGTGAGTTCGGGTGATGCGGATACTTTCATTATTTAGATTCCTGTTACCGATAGGACGAATAGGACATATAGGACCTATACGTCCCATTTGTCCTATTTAACTCACAGGTCATATTCCCGCCCTTACCTTGCAAGGCGGATCCCCGTAAACTGCCATCGCAGATGCGGATGGAAAAAGTTGCGATATGTTGGGCGGCTGTGGCCGGGCGGGGTGGCGACGGAGGCACCCCGAAGAACCATCTGGTTTATCATAAATTTGCCGTTGTATTCGCCGACCGCGCCTTCGGGCTTTTTGAATCCGGGATATGGCAAATAGGCGGAATTTGTCCATTCCCAACGCAGTCCCCACTCAAACTTCGCGTTCGCCGCTTCCCATTCGAACTCGGTCGGCAGCCGTTTGCCGCCCCATTCCGCAAATGCCGCTGCCTCATAGAACGAAATGTGACATACCGACGCGTCCGGCGGCAGTTTCCGCAGGCCGCCAAGCGTGAAATGATGCCATTCGCCGTCGCGGTCATGCCAATAGAGCGGTGCGGCGATCTTCTCACGGTTGACCCAATCCCAGCCTTCCGAATGCCAGAGCCTGTGGTCGCGATAGCCGCCATCATTGATAAAGTCCAGAAATTCACCGTTCGTCACCGGCGAATCGCTGATGGCGTATTCATTGAGATAGACATTGTGTCGGGCAAGTTCGTTATCAAAACAGAAGCCTTCGCCCGTGTGGCCGATCTCATAAACGCCTTCTTCAACGGTGATAAATTCGCTGTCCTTTGATGCGTGTGTCACCGACAGTTCTTCCGGCGCGTAATTTTCACGATAAGCGGGAAACAGCGGATTTTGCGCCAGCATATATTTCAGGTCGGTCAGAAAAAGCTCCTGATGCTGCTGTTCGTGATTGAGGCCGAGGATCACCAGATCAGAACCCGGAGCGGCAGCGATGGGGTTCTTCTCCATAGAAGGATCAAGGAACCCGGTCGCTATAGCTCCCGGTTCTGACAGGAGTTCCAGCATTTTTTCATCAACATATCGGCGATATTCAAACACCTGTTTCACGGTCGGACGGCTCAGGTCGCCGCGTTGGTCGCGGGCGGTGCGTTCACCGACGGTGTTGTAATAGCTGTTGAAAAGAAAGCTAAAATTCTCGTCAAAAACGCGATAGTCGGGCGAAGATCTTTTGAGGATCATTTCCTCAAAGAACCACGTTGTATGAGCGATGTTCCATTTGGCGGGCGATACATCAACCGTCGGCTGCGGGATGTAGTCTTCGACCTCAAGCGGTTCGCAAAGCTGTTCCGTATAAGAACGCACCTTTGCGTAAGCGTCCGCCAAAGATCCCTTTTCGGGATGGATTAAAGAAACGGCCTGCATATTTCCATTAAAACATTTACGTCAACCTAAAGAAAGATTTTTTCGTTCAACGGCGGAAATACGAGTGTGAGTTTCGCTTATATGATACCGACATATCCTAACCTGTCTTTATCATCAAAAGGGCTTCTTTGCATATTTCGGCAAGATACGGATCGGGGCTGTTCAGATGTTTTTGCAGAACGGCGGCAGATGCTTTATCGCCGATGGCTCCGAGGGCGAAAGCGGCCTCGCGGCGTGTGTCGTCCGCTTCGCGGGCATCGTTCAAAACCTTTGCGAGAATCGGCAAAGCCGTTTGGAATACCGTAAGGTGAGCAGCTTTTTCGGCATCACTTTCTATCTGTTCCTTGAATTTCTCGGGAAGAAAATTTTGCGGTGTAATGGAATAATGCCTTCCGGTTCGCGAAAAGAACGCTATTTGCCCAAGCGAACGAGCCGCAGAACGGCGGAGCATTTCGTCTTCTTCACTTGGGTTGTTTTTCAGGATATTTGTCAGAGGAGCGGCCGCTTTCGCATCGCCGATCTCGCCCAAAGCGATCACGGCGGCGGTCTTTGCCTCGGCATCTCTGTCTCTTCGAAGGGAATTCAGCAAAGCATCGGTCGCGGATGAATGCCTCACCGTTCCGAGCGCCAATGCGGCTTCGCGGCGGACGAACGGATCACGGTCATTCAGCAAAGGCGAAAGAGCCGAAACGGCTTCGGTCGGAGAAAGAAAAACGACCGATGCGGCGGCAGTGGCGCGGACCATCGGGTCTTTGTCATTCAGCGCGGGCAGGGCCGCACGTGAGGCCTCAGCGGAACCGATGTTCCTCAATGTAAAAAGAGCGTCGCGTTTTTGCTCGATGTTGCCGGTTTTTATTATCTCGGCAAGCGCGGTGGTCTCAGCCGAAAGATCCTGGGCAGGCGTGACAAAGGCCACGCATAAAAACGCGGCTACACAGAGCATTGCGCGGTTGAACGCGGCCATCATATTGCCTGACGAATGTTAACGGCCTGTGCCTTTTCCCATTCGATCACCTGCCGGACGCGTTTGTTCTCATACGCATTGGCCAGCGACACGATCAGGTCGTCATCAATATTTCTTTTTGTGTTGCGGGTTGCGGAGCGGGAAACAGAGGCGTATTCGGAAAAATGCGAGCGTTTTTTCTTATCTTTATCGCGAGCGACAGTTGTATCAGTTCGTTTGACCATCTTTTTGCCTCCGTGTTTTCGGAGCAGACGGCCAAACCGAGACTCAAAGCATCAAGTCTGTGCCGCCTGCGTTAGGATTTTTTGCATAATTAAAGCGTTTATGTCTAAAAAACTCCTGCCTGTAAACTAATATTAACATACCACAATCACGCTGTTCGGTTCAATATTTTGTTGTTAAAGTGTACAAATTAGGCGGACTTAGATACACTGTTCATTCCATGATCAGATCGCTTTACAGCCTCGCCCTTAGATAGCCACCCGTTGAAACGGCAAGTTTCGGCGTGCGTGGCGTTCCCAACCCAATAAAGATCAAATCCATAAAGATACAGCAGGTAAATTGTCTAAGTCTTTGGATAGAGACGCATTTATCGGCTAAACTTACTTTTTTGTTTTTAAAGCCGGAGCGACAGACGTTTCGGATGTTGTGACTTTTTATGGACGAAAAATATTTTGCAAAAAAGATCGAGGCCAAGTGGCAAAAGAAATGGGCCGAAAGCGGTGCGTTCGAGGTTGAGATCTCTGACGAAAAGCCCAAATTCTATCAGCTTGAGATGCTGCCTTATCCGTCGGGCAACCTGCACATGGGACATGTCCGCAATTACGCCGTCGGCGACGCCGTTGCGTGGTATAAGCGGCTCAAGGGTTTTAATGTGCTTCATCCGATAGGCTGGGATTCGTTCGGCCAGCCTGCCGAGGATGCCGCCGTCAAACGCGGCGTCAATCCGCGCCAATGGACAGAGGACAACATCAATGTGATGCGCGGCCAGCTTGAACGTCTTGGCCTCAGCTACGACTGGCGACGGCAGATGTATGCCCACCGCAAGGAGTATTACAAATTCGATCAGTGGTTCTTTATCAAGATGTTCGAAATGGGCCTGGCGTATAAAAAGATGACCCAGGTCAACTGGTGCGAGAACGATAAGGCAACGCTTTCCAACGAACAGGCAAGCGGCGGCATCTGCTGGCGGTGCGGCGAACCGGTCACGAAAAAAGACCTCGAACAGTGGTTTTTCAGAACGACCGCTTATGCCGACCAGTTGATCGACGATATGGAAAAGATCGAATCCGGCTGGCCGCAGCACGTTTTGAAGCGGCAGCAGGATTGGATAGGACGCAGCAATGGAGCTTATGTTGATTTTGGTATAACCTTAGTTGATCAAAATGATACAATTGATCTTGATAAGGCTCTGAAAACCGCTGAAGGAGAATTTGACTATGACAAACTCGAAGATGTCGCCCGAAGAATTGAAGAAGGAAGAATTGCGATTACACGCCTTAATCGAGCAGCGGAGATCGGAAGGATCGCCGGAGGAAGAACGCATGTCGAAGCATCCATTATCGTGGGAGCAGTTTCAAGAGCAGGCGGAACGTCAGATGGCGGCGAAATCGTGGGCGGCTCCGCACGACTCGACCACCTCGGCTGGGCCGAGCATAAACAGCGCGTCAAATCGCACGAAGACGCTCTAATACACTATGCAATTGCCAGCGATATTTGGTTAGAATCGGCTGCATTTGAGGCAAAGTATGGCCGATCTGACATTCACGGCATAGAAGCTTATGTTCACAAAGATCCTGATGATGACAGATATGTCATTAAAAGATTTGGCTATGACTGGGCATTTCAAACAACACCACAATTCTTTTTAGACAGAATCGCTGTTTTCAACGCACTTTTTCCGGAAGTTCCTTACGAACTTATAGGGTTTACGCACGACGGGAAACAGAATCTTCAGTTCGTTTTCAGACAAAAAAAGCTCGAAGGCACGATCCCTGCGGAAGAAGAGATCGACGATCTCTTTTTGAAGTTTTACAGCGCTTCGGTTATTGACGTTTTACCAAGCGGCGACAAAACTTATGAAAACGATCTGTATCTGATCAGTGATATTGCCCCGCGAAATGTTTTGAAAGACAATGCGGGCAATATTCGCGTGTTCGATGCGATCACCTTGCTCAATACAAACGCTCACGACTATCATAAATTCGCTCTGCGTGAGGCGAGGATAAATAAAATAAAAGTTTTCACCACGCGCATCGACACGATCTATGGTGCAAATGCCGTCGTTGTCGCCGCCGAACATCCGATCATCGCGGCAGAGCGTAACAGTTTCGCTGATGATGTTCTCGCCAAGATCGATGACATCATCGCCGAAAATCTCAAGCCGAAAGAGCGTGACGAAGAGATCGAAAAGGACGGCATCGACACCGGCCTGAAAGCCGTAAATCCTTTTAACGGAGAGGAATTGCCGGTTTGGGTCGGCAATTACGTGATGATGGATTACGGCACCGGAGCCGTCATGAGCGTTCCGGCTCATGATGAGCGTGACTTTGAATTTGCAAAGAAATTTGGGATGCCGATCTTGACGGTCATTTCGGCCGAACCTGAGAACAAACCGGTCGAAAACGAAGAAAAAGAGGTTCAGGAAAAGGAAACCTATGGAATTAACGACGAATACGGAAGATCAGTGCGAGACGTCCTCGCCGACTCAACAAAAGAAAATGACCCGGGAGGAATACGAGGCCTGGTGCGAGGAGATAGACGCTCAAGTGATTCGGAATATGTCGTCAGTGGTCCCGCCGCCCGCACCTCCGCTTCGCACAACGCCTCTGAAATAGCCTTTACCGATCACGGTTTTCTCATCAATTCCGGTCGCTGGTCAGGTAAGACATCGGATGACGCAAAACGGGAGATGGCCGAGTATGCTTGCGAAAACGGCTTTGGCGAGGCCGCCACGACGTTTCGTCTTCGCGACTGGGGCGTTTCGCGTCAGCGTTATTGGGGAGCTCCGATACCGATGATCTATTGCCCGGACTGCGGCACGGTTCCCGTTAAATTTGAAGACCTTCCGGTGGAATTGCCGGACAATGCGCCGATAACCGGAACGGGCGAATCACCGCTGGCAAAGGTTCCGGAGTTTTATGAAACGTCATGTCCGTCATGCGAAGGCCCTGCCCGCCGCGAGACTGACACGATGGACACTTTTGTCGATTCGTCGTGGTATTTCTTTCGCTACACTGATAATCAAAATGAAGTGCTGCCGTTTGACCCCGACACGGCGGCCTATTGGACACCTGTTGACCAGTATATCGGCGGCGACGATCACGCCGTGATGCATCTGATCTACACGCGGTTCTGGACCAAGGTGATGCGTGACATCGGGTTGGTCAAATTTAACGAACCCGTAAAGCGTCTTTTGACGCAGGGAATGGTCGTTGGCGAGACGTTCTATGACGACTCGACAGGCAAAAAGATATATCACGCACCGGACACGGTCACTGTCGAACGCGACGAAAAAGGCCGCATCACATCGGTAAAAGCTGCTGATGGCAAGGAACTTAAATTCGCCGTCGAGCGTATGTCCAAATCGAAGGGCAACGGCGTCGATCCTGATGAGATGGTCGATGTTTACGGTGCCGATGCCGCCCGGCTTTTCGTGCTTTTTGCGGCTCCGGTCGATAACGAGCTGGTCTGGCACGAGGCGGGCATCGAAGGCGCTGTCAGGTTTCTTCAGCGTGTATGGCGGTTCGTTCACAAATGGAAAGATGCTCTGGGGAACGGAGCCGTTTCGGGCGATGTCTCAACGCCTTCGCCCGCAGCCAAAAAGCTTCGGCAAAAAACGCATCAGACCATAAACCGCATTGACCAGAGCCTGGACACGCTTCAGTTCAATACGCCGGTCGCGGCGCTGATGGAACTGGCGAACGATCTTTACGATATGAAGGCCGAGCCGGAGACGGCGTCTCCTGATGAGGTCGCAGCGGTTCGCGAGGCACTCACCAGCCTGATATTGATGCTGACGCCTTTTGCGCCGCATATCAGTGAAGAGATGTTCGCCGCCATTATCGGCAACGAGAACGGCATTTTGGCAAATGACGCACGTTTTCCGGCCTATGATGAAGAGGCGGCAAAGGCCGACGAGATAGAGATAGCCGTTCAGGTCAACGGCAAGCTGCGTTCACGCATTTTTGCCTCGCCGGATGCCGATAATGCCGAACTTGAACGCATGGCAAAAGATGACGCCAAGGTCAGGGAACACACTGACGGAAAAGATGTGGTCAAGGTCATTGTGGTGCCGGGCCGCCTTGTAAACATAGTCGTAAAGGGATGAAATCCTCTGATATTTGCCCGTTTGTCACTTTGGCGGAGGGTTTCTGCAAGTTTTCGGGACGCAGTTTCCTTGCTAGAACCGGATAAACGAACTAGAATGTAAAGGTTATAGCTAGAAATGCCGATGCTCATATCGGCTCCGCCAAAAACCTGTTTCCACGAGTCCGTCGAACGGATGACGTATTTGCTTCGGTTCCTCGATGAAAGAGTGTCAGCTCTGTAAAAACTGCTATTCGGACGAAGTAGCGACCTGTCCAAAAGACGGGATGCCGACAGTACACACAATTGTCGGCGAACCCGTACTGGAAGGAAAGTATCATCTGGAATGCCGGCTCGGGCAGGGCGGAATGGGAGTGGTCTATAAGGCCCGACACGCTTATCTGAAAACCCAACTGGCGATAAAGATAATTTTACCCGACCTGGTCGGCAATGACCCGCAGTTGGTTACCCGATTCAGACAAGAAGCTCTTGCCGCCGCAGCCATCCGCCACCAAAATGTCGTGGCGGTTACTGATTATGGCGTTATCCAATCATCCATTCCGTTTCTGGTAATGGAGTATGTCGAGGGCGAATCGCTCCACGACCTGCTGAACCGCGAAAAACGCCTGTCACCCGAAGATGCCTTTGCCCTGATGAGCGCGATATGCTCCGGTGTCGGGGCCGCCCATCATCAGGGAATCGTTCACCGCGACCTCAAACCGCTCAATATAATGATCTGCAATGACCGGCCTGATATGTCACAGGCGGTCAAGATACTCGATTTCGGACTGGCAAAGATAAAGTCAGGCGAGCTTCTGGGGTCGTTCATTCAGGCACAGACAACCGGCCTGATGGGATCGCCGTATTACATGGCGCCGGAACAGTGGGCCGATGACGACCCGGACGCCCGCTCGGATATTTACAGCCTCGGCGTGATGTTCTATCAGATGCTGGCGGGTGACGTTCCGTTCAAGGGATCGTCCATTCCGGCGATAATGAAAAAGCATATAAGCGACCCGCCGCCGCGATTTGCGGAAATGGGAGCGTCAGTTTCGCCGGAACTGGAGCAGGTCGTCTTTCACGCACTGGCAAAGGACAAGGAAAAGCGGACGCCTTCGGTCGAACAGATGGTCGCCGAACTGCGCGACGTGATATATGCGTCGAGCGTTGGTGCCAGGACATCGCCGAACATCGTCGGGCCTGCATCCACGCTGAATATCAGGACCGAACCGAACGCGGTCGTTTTTGTGGATAACGTTCCGGTAGGGCAGACGCGTGATGACGGATGGATCACGCTGAGCGGCATCCAGACAGGCAGCCATAACATTCGTGTCAGCAAGGACGGATTCTCAGACTGGTATGGCGACGTGATGTGCGACGGCCAGGCGAAACAGATCGTCGCGGAGCTGTCCGCCTCATCACATGCGATACCAAAACCCGGCGTTACGGCAGCATACAGCGGCAACGACGCGGTAAATACGCCAAGCAATCTTACCGCCACGCACGGAGCCGGAGCGGGAGCCAAAACGATGGTTCAGCAATGGGAGACCGGAACCGGCATAGGCGTCGAATCAGTGCCGCCGAAGCGGTCATTCCTTTCACCTCTTGTGTTGGGACTGGGAGCGGTCTTTCTGCTGTTGGGATTGGGTGGTGCTGGCCTTGGCGGTGCATATATGCTCGGGTACATCGGCGGTTCAGGCTCGGACGGTCAACCATCACCCTCGCCGACGGCAAGCCCGGCCATTGACGTTCCGACCATTCCGGTCGATCTGGTAGGCATTCCCGGCGGGAAATTCACCATGGGCCGGAATGACGGCTCGGATTGGGAAAAAGGCGAGCACGAGGTCGAGGTCAAATCATTTCGCATGGACAAGACCGAGGTGACGAACGAAGCCTATTACGAGTTCATAGCCAAAACAGGATATGAACGCATACCCGAAAACTGGGTCAACGGGAAGCCAAAGGCCGGATTTGAAAAGCATCCCGTTCAGTATGTTTCGTTCGACGACGCGGTGGCGTTCGCAAAATGGCGTTCCGAGCGGGACGGCCAAAAATATCGGCTCCCGACAGAGCAGGAATGGGAATACGCGGCACGCAACGGCGGCAAGAACAATCTTTATCCGTGGGGAGATACGTTCGAGCCGAGATGCGCGGTCATAGATCTGCCGAGCAACCAGCCGAGCGAGGTCGGAACGCGAAGCTGTCCGAACCAATGGGGCGTTCAGGACATGATAGGGAACGTATTTGAATGGACATCGAGTGAAATATCGGTCCATCCCGGCCAGCCCGAACCGGAGGCGACAAAAGCCCTGACCGAACCTTATTACATGGTGCGCGGCGGCGCGGCTCTGAGTGCCGGATCGGGCCAAAACAAAATAACATCAACCTCCCGCTATCCGACGCCGGCCAGCCAGCGTAGCGTCGAACTCGGATTTCGGCTTGTCCGCGAATAGCATTGCCGCTCCTCGCCTGTAAGCTTTTTCACGGTTTCTGTTAGAATCTTTCCGAAAGCCATTTTAGTTTTTGAGAACAGGTAAATGAAGCTAATTCTTGCTCAGGACCGTCCGGGCCAACGTCCTGCCGAACTTTCTTTTGAGCAGCCGAGGATACTTATCGGCCGTGATACAAGCTGCGACGTTTCCTTTGAAAAGGAAAAATACCCGATGGTGTCGCGGCGTCACGCCGAGATGTCGTGGGCCGGAACTTCGTGGGTTGTGGCCGACCTCGGTTCTTCTTACGGCACGTATCTGAACGGACGCAGGATCGAACGTCCCGAGGCCGTCACCGTCGGACATTCGCTGCAATTCGGAAACGAAGGCCCTGTGCTTCGTGTCATCTGGTTCGACGCTATCGAAAGTCCTGCTGCTGCTGTACCGTCCGCATCAACAACGCCGGAGCGTCCGCCTGCGCCTTTGACTGCCACGCCAACCGTTCTCCGCAATGCGACATCTCAGGCGCCGCCTGCTGTTCCATCGCCGTCATCATCAGCAATTCCCGCAAGGCTAGAGTTCGCAGATGACCCGTCGCGTCCTGCCGTCGTGCTGTCGGGAACAACAATATCGCTTGGCCGCGATCCGGCCTGTACGGTCGTTTTTGAAACTTCCGCCGCCACGGTCTCGCGACGACATGCGGATATTTCTCGGTCTGAACAGGGATATGTCATTGCGGACAACAACAGTTTTAACGGAACGCTGCTGAACGGGCAGAGGATGACGGAGCCGGCACTGCTCAAGAATGGCGACAAGATACAGATAGGCAGAGGCGGGCCGATCCTTGCGTTTGTTTACGAAACGACCGCCGCAAGTCCCCAACCCGCTGCATCGTCTTCGGCCGCGGCACAGCCTGAGCAGGATTTTTCCAAGACGATGGTCGCGCGGCTCGATGCCGGTACGGTTCGTTCGGCCGGAACTTCTGAACCGCAGCTTATTCGGACATTCAGCTTTTCCGAAAAGGGATCGCTGACCATAGGCCGCGATGCGGGCAACGATATTTCGCTGGACGGACTGCAAATATCCAACCGCCACGCAAAGCTTTCGCTGAGAGGCGGTGAGATCTTTGCCGAAGATCTCGGTTCCACCAACGGCACGTTCGTGAACGGCGTGAGGATCTCTCGGCAAGCGGTCACGCCGTCCGATCAGGTTCATATAGGCACGTTCCTTTTGCGATGCGACACGTCCGGCCAGATCGCCGTCTTTGACACGCGTGCCAAAACGCGGATAGACGTGGTCGCCGTGACGCGCGACATAAAAAGCGGCATGGGCAAAAAGCTGCGGCTTTTGGACAGTGTTTCGTTATCAATAAAGCCGAATGAATTTGTCGGACTGCTCGGGCCGTCGGGCGCGGGAAAATCAACTCTGCTGGAGGCGATGTCCGGCGCTCGTCCGGCATCAGCGGGCAATGTTCTGATAAACAATCAGGACCTTTACCGTCATTTCGATTCGCTGAAACAGGCCATCGGATACGTTCCTCAGGACGACATCATCCACTCGGAACTTACTGTGTCCAAAGCACTTGGCTATGTTGCCCGGCTGCGGCTTTCGCGCGATGTGTCATCGAGCGAGATAAAGCGGATGATCGACGAGGTGCTGGATGTGACCGGATTGTCTGATCGCCGCGATGTTCCCGTGAGAAAACTTTCGGGCGGCCAGCGCAAGCGCGTTTCTGTTGCCGTCGAACTGATAACGAAACCTCAGGCGATATTTCTGGATGAACCGACGACCGGACTCGACCCGGCGACCGAGGACAACATGATGCTGCTTTTCAAGCAGTTGGCGGAATCGGGCAGAACGGTCGTTATGACCACGCATTCGATGGAGAACATCCGGCTCTTTGACAAGGTGGCCTTGCTGATGAACGGCAAGCTGGTCTATTTCGGGCCGCCTGATGATGCCCTTCGGTATTTTGAGGCAAAGGATTTTCACGAGATATACCATAAGCTGGAACGTTCGGGAGATGCCGGAACCGGCGGCAATACGGCCGAAAGCCACGCCGATCTTCGGATAAAGGCCGCTGAAAGCCTGCGTCAGAGATATTTTTCCACACCGGCATACAAGGAATATGTCCAGCAGCCGCTGAAAGAACTTGGCGAGATGGCAAAGAGCGGAGCGAGGAAAAAAACACGACTCGGCATTTTTGGTTCGATCCGCCAATTCCTGACACTATCGGGCCGCTATCTGAATGTGCTTTTTAAGGATAAGCTGACGCTTTTTATTTTGTTGGCACAGGCTCCGGCCATTGCTCTGATGACATTTTTGGTTGTCGGGGCTGACCAGCCGCGTGATTTCGTCTATTTCGCGTTGGCATTGGTCGCGGTGTGGTTCGGCACGTCCGTTTCGGCACGCGAGATAATTCGCGAACGCCCGATATATGTTCGCGAAAGGATGTTCAATCTCGGCATCATCCCATATCTGATGTCAAAGCTGTTCATACTGGGCTTTATCGTCTTTTTTCAATGTTTTCTGCTTTTTGTTCCGCTAAAGCTGATGGACGTTGCGGGGCTGATGTCCATGCCCGGAGAGCTTTTCGGCGTGCCGCAATTTTGGGCGATGCTCCTGACGGCAGGTGTTGGCGTCGCACTCGGCCTGCTTATTTCGGCATGGGTAAAAACGTCCGAGATGGCGACAAGCCTCGTCCCGATTATTCTTATTCCGCAGATATTGTTCTCAGGCCTTGCCGGTGTGCCGCATGGCGTGAGCCGCGTTGTTTCGATGACGATGCCTTCCGCGTGGTCGTTTGACACGATGAAAAGATTTTCAACTCTGGACACGCTTGAACCCGAAGGAGCGGATGCTCGCGGAGCGACAAAAGGCCTCGGGCTGTATAAATTTATCGAGACCGAAAACGACAGAACGCTTGAGCGCGCCCAGCGCGACATTGACGATTACAAGCGTCTTTCGGGCAGAGGAGCGGACGGCGGCGGCGATCTTTTGAGCGATAAACTGGTCGTTCCTGAGATAAAACGCCTGCCCGATGACCTGAGCGGATATGTCACGTTCCTTCATCCGTGGATGCACGACGTTTTGAATCAACTGATTCTGATGTTAATGTTTGGAGTATTGGTAATAGCGACGCTGATAGTTTTGCGTCTAAGAGACATAGCGTAAAGATCAATGAAATACATCATAAGAAATACAGCAATTTTAACGGTTTTGACCTTTGGGATCGGTGGACTTTCGGCGTGTTCTTTTCAGGTGGCTAACAACGGGCAGGGAAATGCTGCTGCTCCTTCCGAATCGCCAAAGGCTCATCGGTCATCAAAGAATTCCGCAAACTATCCGCCGCTTGCCGAGGGCATCTCTCAGGCGGACATGGAACATCTGGATGGCAGCAAATCAAAGGTCGCGGACAGAAAGGGAAAAGTGCTTTTGCTGAACATGTGGGCGACTTGGTGCGGCCCCTGCCGTGCCGAGATGCCACACCTGATAAAGATGCAGGATAAATATCGCGATCAGGATTTTGAGATAATCGGGCTGAACACCGATGATGGCGACACAAAGGAAATGATCGAGGAATTTGCCGCCGAGATGAAGCTGAACTATACGCTCGTCTGGGCAAACACGGCAATGCAAGAAGCTCTTTTGAAAACAAGCAAATTTGACGGCATACCGCAGAGTTTTGTCGTTGACCGTGACGGCCATCTGCGCGGCGTTTTTCGCGGGGCCGACCCACGCGAACTCAAAAAA
Source organism: Acidobacteriota bacterium (assembly GCA_019639175.1). Taxonomy (GTDB): domain Bacteria; phylum Acidobacteriota; class Blastocatellia; order Pyrinomonadales; family Pyrinomonadaceae; genus OLB17. Next base: position 484,760 of record JAHBSK010000001.1, read on the forward strand.
CTTGAGGAAGCTGTAGATCAGGTTATTGTCGAATAGCGCGATTAGACATATCTGGGAACAAATGCGGGGATCATAAACACGATTTCCGCATTTATTTTTTTGTGACCGTATCGGGGAAAACAGGCTCAACAAAAAGCGTTTTGAAACTTGAAAGGCTGACGAGACCCGGTGCGGAGCCTTTTGGTTTGTTTACGAATTTCTTCTGGGTGTAATGCACTGCCGCTTTTGTCTGTTTGCTGCCTTTGCTGTAAAAGGCGGCGAGTTGGGCGGCCTCGTTCAATGTCCTTTGCGGTATCTCTTTTCTGTTCGGATTTCTGATAACGACGTGCGAACCGGGATAATCCGCCGCGTGCATCCATGTGTCCAATGACTTTGCGATGCGGAATGTGAGTTTGTCATTGTCCGACGCCTTTTTGCCGACAAGTATCTCGAATCCGTCAGATGAGATAAAACTTCTTGCGTGAGGATCGGCAGGGATCTCTTTCTTTGAGCGTTTGGGCAGCGGTTCGTGTCTCACGTCCGCAAATTCCCTGAGCCTTGTCTCATCACGCTGTGCGATGGCCTGTTCAAGTTCGGCTATTCGTTCTTCAAGCCTAGCGATCTTTTGACTGACAATGTCCGCCCTTCCTTCTATGGAACGCATTCCGTTCCTCGCCTTTGTGTATAGTTTGAAATATCGCTCGGCCGCTTCCGTGACGGTTTCCTTTTCTTTTGCCGGGATCGTTATCACCGGCACCTCGGCGTCAAAAAGGTCCGCAACCTCAAAGCCTGTTTCGGTTCTTTTATTATTTGCGGCACTTGCCAACAGCAGGTCGCCAAACCGTTTCCATCTGTCGGGTTCGCCGAGGTTCTCCCGGTCGGCGTTCAGGTTCGCAAGCAGTTTTCGTTCTTTTGCCGTCTCTCGTTTTAAACGAGTTCGGGCCGCAGCGGCCAGTGCGGAAAACGCACGTTCCTTTGTCTCTTCTTTATACTTTTCGTCCAGAAAAGACGATACCGGAAATTGATTGCCGTTGGCGGGAATGGCGGTCTCATTACCGAGATGTGTTTCGACTTCGTTTTCGGCGGATGACCGCGTCGGCACGGCATAAACATCGCCCGTTCGCTGTCCCTCATACTCCGAACCGCGAGCCGCCGATAATATCACGCCGCCTGCGTCACAAAGGAAAAGATTTGCCGAACGTCCGGTCAACTGAACGATCAGCGATGCCTTGCCGATGTTGTTTTTCGGCATGGTTTCGATCAGAACGACGCGCTCGTTCGTCATCGCCGAAAGGCCCGTTATTTCCGCTCCGGTCAGCAGGTCTTTTACGGCAAGCTGAAACGGATCGGGCGGCTTTGACATTTTCTCTAATTCACGAAAACGCTGTCGTGAAAGAAAAATCGCGGGCCTTGCCGGTTCGATCGAGACAAAAAGATAGGTCGGCGATGACGGCAGGAGGTCGAAAACATACTCGAACCGCGAAAGCCGAAAAACGCGGCCAAGTGTCTTGCCGGCCAGTTCCGCTGCAAGTTCCGGGATGACGGCCTCGATCAGTTTCAGGTTCATCTTTTAACCCAAATAAAGCGTTAGGGAAAGTGATATGGATCTTATTCTTCTTTGCGATCTCTTTGCGAACCCGGCGGCTTTGCGTGGAAAAAAAACAGTTTCACGCAAAGCCGCAAAGAACGCAAAGAAAGAAAAAAGAAAACTTCTATCGCGTGATCCGGTTTTAATATTGACGAAGCCAAAATAAAAAGTCCAAAGCCGATCTGTGATCCGGCCTTGGACAGCATTTTTTATTCGATGCGGGTTATTGATGATCGCGGATGACCAGCGTTCCCGAAACGATGTCGTGAACCGCACGCTTTTCGTCATTGAACGGAACGGTTAAAAATCCCGCGCCCAAAAAAGCAAGCGAAAGCAGATAGACGGCGGAATGTACGGCGGACTGATGCACCGTCGGCGTTGAACTGTCGTCCGCATCTATCAGTTCCAGCGAGAATATCCGCATTCCGAACGAACTGCCCCACAGGCTGATCGACGCCGTGAGGTAGAGAAAAAGGAAAATACCGAGCAAAGCCGTAAAGGCGAGTACGCCGGAAACTGACAGCCACGTTCCGCCCGAGATGAATGGAGAGACGATGATAAGCGTCCCGATAGCTCCGATGACAGCATCAAAAAGGCCAGCGGCAAACCTCATTGAGAACGGTGCCAGATCGTCGTATTCCTCGGCGGCTTCATACGCGGCCTCGGCCTGCGGTTCCGCCGCAACTATCTCAGCTTGCGAGGCCTCGGCCATTTTGATCTCGGCTTCCTGTTGAATGTCGATCTTGTCTATCGTCTCTGCCGGAGCCTCGTCGATGACAGGCATTACCGGATCGGGCGCCGTGACCTTTGCTATCGGCGGCAGCTTGTTCGTGTCATACGCACGCTTTTCTATCCGCAGCGACGAGACAAGTTTCGGTTTTTGTCCTGATACCACGGGAGCGACGGGCGTTATTGCCGGGGCTGCGGCCGAAGATTCCGCACGGCCAACTACATTAAAGGGATAGTTCCTTTGCGGAGCAGCGGCGGGCTTTGGCCCGTTTTCCGGCAAATATGCCTTGCGCGATTCTTCTATCCTGCGCAGTGCGTTTGCCACCATCGGGTTTTTGGCGGCCTGTTCGGTATCATTTGCGTCGGCGGACGTGTTTTTTGAAGCCGTGTTCGTTTTTGTCCCGTTCGATCCCGGTTCAACTGAGCGTGTGTCGCTTCCGGCAAGCGCGAGTTCCCGAACGCCGTCGGTCGAACGCATTCTGACTGAGTTCTGCAACTGTAATCTCCAATCAGGAAGCATGGTATGTTTGGGCTGGAAATCCACCAGCGTGGGGCTTGTACACTTGGGCGGCAGATCTGATGTGCCTGCCCGTTTGGGAACTGCGGCAACGGCAGCGGCCGAAGCTGCGGATGATGTCGCGACACCGGCCGTTTCCTGCTTGATCTCGGGCAGTAAAGCCACGGGAGCCTCTAACGGCCCTGACAAACGGGTTATTGAGGTCTCGGCCTCTTCGCGGACACTATCGTTGACCATCGCTCCGCATTTTAGGCATATTGAAAGCGTGGGCGCAAGCTCCCGTTTGCAGACAAGGCAGTTCATAGACAGCAAATGACGAATTATTTGAAAGCAATGAGCGCTGATAGCGTTAAATCTCCGAAAGAATATCAGAAATTACTTTAAGTAGTCAACATTAAAGCGCAGAAAAAACACCACTTTTGGCGTTTTCCACAGCCTGAGGCGCTATCCTGTTGAAAATTAACGTATTTGGGTCGTGAGGTGACAGGCGTCACAATGGCCGGCGGCCGGCGAATCCGGCATCGGTCTCGTGCCACCATTCTATCCGGTCGGGTTCGCCTAATTGCCAGCAGAGCAAAACGACTCGTCCGTCCCGCATTGAGGGGAAATCGATCAATCCTCTTGCATAATCTTTCAGATGAACGCCATCATCGGATATTTCAGTGGTCAATTTGCCGATCTCGTAGAGAGCCTTGACGTAACCTGTGCCGCCCGCCATTCCGCCGCCAAAATCCGAAGCTGACGCCGCCGCCCTTGCCGAATCGCGCAATGATCCGACCTTTTCATATAGCCGACGTATCATCTCCAGCTTCATACGGATGCGCGGGAGCAGTTTATTTGCCTCATCTACCGTAAAAAGCTTCATCTTTCGTCGGTGACTCGGATAAACCGGCTGCGAAGGTCGCGTCTCGGATCGTTGTCAAAATCGTCCGGCCTCGAACCTCCTGCAGCGTCGGCATCGGTTCCGTTCGGTTCGTCTCTCAGCACCTGGGGAACGGGAACATCACCGGCACCGATATAACCGGGAACGTCATATTCCTCAATCTGATTGACATCCTTCTTGATAAGTTCGGCAATATCGCCAAGGTCGATGAAAAAATCGGCAACGTCAATAAGCCTCGGTGCCGTGTTCGAGCGAAAACCGGCGACCTCGACGCGGCAACCCTTGTACGCGACGGCGTTGACCGCATAGACGAAATCCTCGTCGCCGGAAACCAGCACCGCCGTATCGTACCGGCCGGCGAGACTGAGCATGTCCACGGCGATCTCGACATCCAGATTTGCCTTTCGCGTGCCGTCATAAAAGGTCTTAAGTTCTTTATGAACAACACGAAAGCCGTTGCGGCGCATCCACAGCAAAAAGCCCTGCTGGCGTTCCGCTCCGGCGTCAACACCGGTGTAGAAAAACGCCCTCAGCAATCGGCCGTCACCTAAAAGAACCCTCAGGAGCTTGTTGTAATCAATGTCTATCGTATGAAATCTGGCAGCGTGAAAAAGATTATTACCGTCAATGAAAACCGCTACTCTTCCCCGGTGGCCGAACTTCCACGAGGAGCTTGTGGTTGTATCGAACTGCATTTATTTGCTCCAAAACAGCATAAATTGGGCCATCTTCTGGCAACAGTTCAGGTGGGTAAAACAGATCGGGATAAAATAGGATCATCAAGATCGGCTCGGGGCCAAAGGCCGAGAAAATAAGGGCCGCTCTGTAATAAATATCTAAATAATCAGTGTTAAAAGTTAGTGAAAAATTTTCAAGAACCGTTTCTGTTAAACTGAACCAAAGATAACTCTGCTACCTGTTAGTTTGCAACGTCTGCTTAAATCGGTCAAGCAAAAGCGTTGCGTAAGTGTTAAAATCAAGTCTTGCGGAGCCTGTCTGGGCAGGTTCCGGCAGCAAAAGAGATGATCCGGACGGAAAGAGAAGACGATATAGAGAAAATGATCGGCGGAATGCCGTTGACGGCGGAAAGCATAGGCTATTCCCGCGAAGAGTTGACGACGTGCGGCAAATGCGGCAAGTCCAACCCGCCCAACCGTTTTAACTGCCTCTATTGTTCTGCGGAACTGGCGGTCGCGCCGACCGGCGTGATGGAAAGGATCGTTCTGAGGCCGCTGGAGAATTTTGAGCGCGGTTTTAACCTGATATTGCGTCCCGGCCCTGATAATACCGGCCTTGCTGAAAAGGCCGCCCGTTTTTTGGGAGCCGATGCTGAGGACATTGAGCGAATATTTTCCGCCGGAGAACCGCTTCCGGTCGCTCGCGTTGAAAGTGAGACGATAGCCAGCACGGTCAGCGAAGGGCTGGCGGCATTTGGCTGTGAAACGTGGACGCTCAGCGATGTGGACCTGACGCCTAACGACCCGCCGCGACGCCTGCGGGAGATACATTTTCACCCGGACGAACTGGAACTTATCGCGTTCAATGCAGGCCGCGTGTCAAAGATACCGTACGATCAGGTGACGACCATCGTACTGGGAATGCTGACCTCGTCAAAGATACAAACGACCGAAAAGAAAAAAAGAGGCGAACGGCAGTTGGTCGAACAGATCCAGTATTCCGGCGATGAACTTGTTCTGGACATTTACTCGACGGAGCATCCGCTGGGGTTCAGGGTAATGCCGAGCGGATTCGATTTTTCCACTCTTGGCGGTGAAAGGGAATTGCTGGCGGGCAGAAACATCATAAAACTTGCGGAAAAGCTAAAGGATGCCATTCCCGCCGCACGCTATTCTGACAGTTACGGTTCGCTCCGGCACGCTCTGCGCGCGGTGTGGGATTTTGACGACAGAAAGGATTCGCTGGGGTTGAAACGCGTCGGGCTTGGCAGAATGGACAAGCAAAACCTGACGACGACGGGAAACATAACGCAGTTGAACAAATACTCCAGATTGCAGCGATTTTTGACATGAGCAGAAAGAAGAATTTTGACCGGCGGGATGTCAGGCGAAAGCCCGAAGAGCGTCCGCGTCGCGGAGAGGACACGCGGGCAAAAGGGACAGCACCTGTCAGGTCGTCGGTTTACGGCGTGCTGCCGGTTCTTGAGGCACTGAGGGCTAACGCGCGAAAGATCGAGCGGATCATCATTGCCGAAGGCGCGCGTGAGCATCGGCTGGGCGAGATACTTGACGCGGCCAGATCGAACGGGCTTCGTGTTGACCGCGTGAAAAAAGAGGACATGACGCGTCTGGTTCCTGACGGCGCAAATCATCAGGGCGTCATTGCCCTGACAGCTTCGGCATCTTACGCAACGCCGGATGAGATATTGGAGCCGATGACGGAAACGCCTTTGCTTCTTTTGCTGGATTCGGTGCAGGATCCGGGCAATCTCGGAGCGATCCTCAGAACCGCAGAATGTGCCGGAGCGGACGGCGTTTTTATAACGGAGCGGCGTTCGGCGGGGCTGACCGAGGCCGCGGCAAAGACCTCAGCAGGTGCGATAGAATACGTAAAGGTCGCCAAGGCAGGCAATCTGAACCGCCTGATCGAGGAACTGAAGGAAAAAAATATTTGGGTCGTCGGCACATCAGCCGATGCCAAAATGGATCATACGGAATGGGACTGGACGCGGCCTTCGGCACTGGTTTTGGGCGGCGAGGGAAGCGGGCTGCACAGGCTTGTGGCGGAAAACTGCGATGTCCTTGTCCGCATACCGATGCACGGAAAGATAGAAAGCCTGAACGTTTCGGTTGCCGCAGGCGTTATACTGTTTGAAGCAAGGCGGCAGCGCACAGTCAACAGTCTGGAGTCTTAAGTCTGGAGTCTCAAGAAAAACAGAGTTCAAGGACGGAAAGCAAGCCAAAGATATAGAAGACTCAAGACTCCAGGCTCAGAACTCAAGACTCAATAGCAATTATGTTTTGTCCAAAATGCGGAACCAAAAATCCTGATGACGGCAAGTATTGCCGGAGTTGCGGTGTGGATATCGGAAATGTCCCGGCGGCGTTGAAAGGCAGCGGTTCGCTGATGCTTTCAGACATCGAGGACGGGCTTTCATCACTGGATATGGGTTGCGGAACCGGCAGCAGTTCGACGCGCCGTCGCGATTCAGCCGAGGTCTATGGCGACGGCATCAAATCGGTCATATCGGGTGTCGGCTTCATCGTTGTTGCAATGGCCTTGCTCTTTACCGGCGTTGCGGGCGGAAAAGTATGGTGGTGGGCAATGCTCTTTCCGGCATTCACGTTTCTGGCAAAAGGCATTTCGGATATGATGAAATCTCGGCGAATGGAAGCGAGCCGTACAGCGTTCTTTTCCTCACCTGCTCCGCCGCCGGGCCAGCCGATGAACACAACGGCTTTGCCGCCCAACAGGACAGATTACGTTCCCGCTGCCGTCGAATCACGATACAAAACCGGCGACCTTGTTCCGCCAAGCGTGACCGACAATACGACCAAACTGCTGGAAATAGATAAAGACGGCGAGACGATGACGCTGCCTAAAAATTGAGTATGAAACTGCTAACGATCTGTGGCCTTTTTTTATTTTCGTCATTTTGTGTGGCGGCACAAGAAAGTAATAAAAAGACCGGAACTATATATCCAGGTGATCTGAAAGAGCATCTTCTGGAGGGGGAGTTTTCCGAGGTTCCTGACGATGTGCGTAGGTATCATGCTAGAGGCCAGTTGGTTTTTAGGATAACAGATGATGAGCAAGGGAACGTGGTCAAAATCAATCACGTCTCAGGATTCAAATCATCTAAGATCCTTTCAGAATATGTTACCGAAACGGTGGCTAAGTGGAAATTCAAGCCAAGAATTGTTGACCGTGAACCGAGAGAGTTCTCAACTAATCTTGTAGTATATTTCTGGTATGGATCGTTTCCGATCAAACGGCCCGAAAAAGACTGATCAATTACCTGACCTCTATGAGACGGCAACCGCATATTCAAGAGATGCTTTGATATCATCTGCTTCAAGGTAAGGATAATCTGCCAATATCTCTGTTTCTGAAGCACCGCCGGCAAGCATATCGAGGATATCCTTAACACGGATTCTCAGGCCTCTGATACACGGGCGTCCTCCGCATTTATCAGGGTCAAAAGTTATTCGCTGTAACAGGTCAGACCTCATAACACGCATTTTAACACATAATTTTGGCGGCATGATCGAAAAGCCGGAGGTTCCGAAAGCCAAACCGGCCCAACTTTGCCCGGCCACAATTACCGAAAGTAAAAAGAGACTTCCTAGCCGTCATCTTCCTCATCCTCATCATCATAGAACGGGCCGTCGCATTTTTCGCAATGAGGATGGACTTCCTGAACCGTTTCGCTCTTGTCGCGGACGAGGTCGCCGCACGAAGGACAGATGGCGTTACGATGCCAGCATTTCAGATCGTATGCCTGTGTGCCGAGCCGTTCAGATATTAGCGTGACCTCAGTGTCCTTGCCGCAGATCCCGCATTTCACTTTTGTTCCGACTTCCAATGTTGACATCTTTTTCTCCTTTTTTATCGCCTGACGATCGCCCGGCCATTGCCTACATTGCCGACAGCGTCAAACACTCTTAATGTGATCGAATATTCGCCCGGAGCCGAAAGCGTCAGGTCAACGGTGTAAGTCTCACGCGAACTGTCCGAAATGCCGTCCTCGGCATAGACAGGATGCCAGTTGCCGCCGTTGATGCTGTATTCGGCTCTGACGATCCGTCCTTGATCCTCAGCCAAAAAATTGACGCGGACGCGGTTTCCGTCCGTTTGCGGCGAACCTACCACAGTCACCGACGGCTGTGTGTTGTCAATGTCAAACGGTTCGCTGACCAGTTCGCCCTTTAGAGCGGAGCCGGTTGAATTTGACGGCGAATCCTTTGCCACTATCTTTACCACATAGCGGCCATCTGCCAGAGAAAGGCCGTCAACCGAAATGAACGCATCGGCCAGATCGCTTTTCAGCAGTTTGAATGACAGGTCGTTGACCTCTTTGTAAAAAACGTCATAGACGAGGTTATCGCCGTTGCGGTCCTCGGCCGTCCACTGAAATGAAACTGCACCGCGCTGATAGGCCCTTCGCGGCGGAACCGGCATAACTTGCAACCCGAACACGGCGGGATCCATGCCTGACAATTCGATGTTCGGGTCGATCTGTACTGCCGGATTTGCAATAAGGCCGACGTTCACGGGCAGAACGGTTATCGACAGCACTTCCGGAGCGATGTTCCTTGCCCGATAGGCGACGTTCACCTCATTCAGAACCGAGCGTCCGGTCGCATCCCTGATGACGGCGCGCCATTGCAGAAATCTTGCCGGCGGGCTTTGTACCGCTCCGCTTTGTTTTTCGCCGGTGACAGGCTGCCACGCGGCCCAGGTCTCATTTGCGTTCTCGGTGTTTCCGCTGCGGGTTTCTATCGACACGTTTCCTGTTGCTCGCCACCAAAGGCGTCCCCAGTCGGCAGCCGACTTTGCATCCAGAACGGGAGATTCGTATGTGCCTTCTGCCAGGGTCTCGTTCGCTATGCGGTAAAGCGATCCCTGATTGCTTCCGGTCGCATAGAGCCGTCCGTCGGCTTCGCTGATGCCGGAGATCTGCCCTGGGTCCGTCTGCACAAGCAGCGTTTCCCGCGTGTCGTTGCCGACGCTGTAGATGCGGCCTTTGTCGGATGTCCCTATCAGAACTCCGCCGCCCTCTGGCCGTGCGTGAACAGAAAAAGCGACAACCGATGCCGACGCCCATACGATGTCATTGCCGCCGTCAGCGGTTACGCGATAGACCGCCGACTTTGCTCCGCTTAGGTCGTATCGGCTCTTACGAGGTGTCGGCTGAGCAGCCGGAGACGGTTTTTCGACGCTGATCGTCTTTGCCGCAGGTGATGGTGAGGCAGTCGGCGTGGCCGTGGAAACCGATTCGCTGATGGCAAGCACATATATAGAGCCGTCCGCCGCGACCGAGATGTCGTGTATCTCGCGAAGCGGAGAATCCAACAGAGCAAAAGGCCTGCCGTCCGGCCCGAATCTTAGAACAAGTCCGTTCGCATCCGTTCCGGCGTAAAGATTTCCACCTCTATCAACGGCAAGCGTGATGATGTGCGTTTCGCTGGTGTCGTAAAAGACCGAACTTTCCGGTGTCGCATTGGCGGAGCTTACACGATAGATCTTTCCGTTCTCACCGGTGCCGACCGCGAGGCTTCCGTCACTCATTACGGCAAGCGACCAGATGTATTTTTCCTTCGGGTCGAAAAAGACCGTTGCCGTGCCGCTTTCATCAAGGCGATAGACCTTTCCGTCAGGCGATGTCGCCGCATAGATCTCGCCGTTTCGCCCTATCGCCATTGCGGAAACATTCAGGCCTTCGAGGTCGGCGAACAATGAGCCTTTTCCGTCCGGCGTCACCTTGAACACACGCCCCTCGCCACCCGTCCCTAGAAAAACATTCCCGCGGCGGTCTATCACGCTCGACCAGACATAAGGCTGGCCGGTCTTGTAAACTTCCGTGTGCCGCCGTGCCAACGTCACCGAGCCGTTGTCATTGATCGAAACGCCGTGGGCCTCGCCCTTTAGGACATCGTCACGCGAATTGATCGACCATACCGTGGCCTCAGAAGCGAACGAAAGACATGGAAGGAATATCAGGGCCGCAAAAGCAAAAAAGATCTTCATTAGTTATCAGTAAAGCCAAGCCGGAGTGTAAATTTCGACTTGGTAAGTATAAGCAAATTCCGCCAAAAATAACACCGCCCAAACCGCCGGTTGGTCAAATATCGCCGACTATCTGGTGTCAGGCAGGCGCATCAACTGATAGCTGCGGCTGCGCCGGTTGAAATCGAAAAGCGACGGCTGCTGGAGATTGAGATTACTTTTCTGTCCTTCGAACGTGATGATGTCCGAACGCGGTTTGGCCCCGTCTATCAGAACGCCTCTGACCTCGCCGTCCTTGATCTTTCTGTAAAGTTCCGGCACATCGCTGACGGCGAACTCAAGCCATTCGCTGCTGTAAAGCTGTTTGTCACGAGGTACAGTGTCCGCCATGCCTTTGATGATGCCATTGTTTATCAGCGAATATGTGAGCAGGCCGTGCTGGAGTTCTCCCAGCTCAAGGGCGACATTGTCGGCCTGTGTCGCGGTCAAAATTCTCATTCCCTTATCATAGGAAAGCTGTCCCAAACCTCTCGATCCCATCGGGCCGGGCTTGAAACCCTGTCCCTGAACTGCCGCTGCCGAGTGGCACGCGTCCACGATCATTATCATCTCTCCGGCGTCGATATCACGAAGCCACATTGAAAGCTCATCAGATGAAATGCTCTTTCCCAACGCTCCGGCGAGTCCGCTTGAGTTATCAGTTCCTATATCAGACGGCACAATATAAAAGACACCTTGTTTGTCAGCATAGCCGTGCCCTGCAAACGCGATAAGCACCATGTCTTCGGGCCTTGCCTGACGGATAAGTTCTATGTTCTTCACGCCGTCCAGCGCATTTCTTTCAACCGTCCGTCCGGCAAGGATATCCAACACGGCTTTGATCTTGTTCTTGGTGGCGTTGTTTTCCGTACGTTGCCCTGCCTTATCGCGGTCAGAGATCAGAGATACCGGAACTACGCTTTCATATTTATTCGCAGGGATGTTTCTGATGACCTCAGAGCTTATCTGCCGAGCATCATTTGCTGCATAACGCAGATCGTAGCGTTTGTCATCGTTTGCATTGACGCCTATCGTGATGATGAACGCACTGCCTTTTTTTGCAGGCATATTTTTAGGAACGGCATGTGTGACGCGCGTATTCTCGCTCTTGACCCCGTCCGTATTGAAGGCATAGGCGTCGAGTTCCATATCGCTGCCGGACGCGCCCGTGCTGATCCTGACAGGAAAGGTCGTTTTGAATTTACCGTCGGAGCCGAGTTTGACCGGGCCGTTTTCCGCCGGAGCGTATCCCACAAGCTGACCGTTGCGGAACAATCGCAGATCGTTCGCGCCGGAATTCATCGGTTTGCCGTCGGAGCCTTTTTGCCGGGCGCTGACGGCATTTTGAACCTCGACCGTGACAAGTATCGTGTCCTGCTCAGTGCCTGGGCGGACCTCGGTTATTCTCACTTGCGGCTGCGTGGTGTTCAGAGATGTCAGGTCACGCACGGCCTTGAACTCATTACCGCAGTCATTTTCACGGCGGCATTGCAGCACTCGCGGCAGCAGTTTTGGCTCGTAATATTCACGCATGAATATCTCGAACGACAACGGTTCGAGGGGATCGTTTGGCAGCGTCCAGTAAAGTCCCTGCGGGTTTTCGAGTGTGCCGGTGTCAAAGCGTCCGTCCTCCGCTGCAACGACCCAATCGTCGCTGTCCAGCGATATCAGCAGTGCTGCGGGCGAAGCATCTTCCAACGTCCAAACCCTCATCGTGGCGTCAGAACTTCCGCTCACAAAATAGCCGTCAGGTGAAAATGCAACCGCGTTTATTCGGGCCGTGTGGCCGGCATATGACCTGACATTTTGTCCGGTCTCGGTATTCCATGCTGTGACGACGCTTTCCTCTCCGCCCGCGATCAGCGTTTTCCCGTCCGGCGAAAATGTGATGGAGTTATACCCTTGATTCGATCCTGACAGCGTTCTTATTTCGCGGCGTGTTTCAGCGTCCCACAGTTTTATGACGATACCGCTCGCGACCGCGATCGTTTTCCCGTTCGGAGAGAATTTTGCGTCCAATATCATTGACGGATGTCCGTCAAACGAGTGTATAAGGTCGCCGGTGGCAGCGTTCCACAGTTTGGCGGATCTGTCCAAACTTCCTGAAAGAAGCGTCTTTCCGTCAGGCGAAAAGTTCACCGAATAGACAAAACCCGCATGGCCGCTCAGGGTGCGGATCGGCTGTCCTGTCGCGGCGTCCCAGAGCTTTATGGTCGTGTCTATGCTTGAGGAGGCAATGGTCTTTCCGTCGGGCGAAAAGGCAACGGAATATGTTCCGGCATAATGGGCCTCGATGGACAAACGAAGCGCGCCGGTTTCGCAATCCCATATCCTCACCTTGCCGTCGGTGCTTCCTGAAACCAGCGTTCTGCCGTCAGGCGAAAAGACGAGGCTTTTCACCTTCTCGACCTTTGCGGAGAGTGTTCGCAAAAGGCCGCCCGCGTCAGTTTTCCATAGTTTTATCGCTCCGCGATCGTGTCCTGCCGCCAATATTTTTCCGTCACGTGAGATGGCAACGGCATTGATGCCCGAACTCAGGCTTCGGAGCGAATGTGTCTGTTGGCCGTTAGTGACGTTCCACATCCGTATCGATTTGTCATAGCCTATGGATGCAACCGTTCCTCCATCCGGCGAGAACGCCGTCCGATAAACGGGCATTGTGTGGCCGCTGAACGAGCGGATAACGTTTCCTGACACGACATCGCGTATCTCTACGGTGTTATCACCGCCGCCTGTCACAAATGTTTTTCCGTCGGGAGAGAATGCGATCATTGTCTCGGACACGACCAATTTGTGCGAGCGAATGGCTGCTCCGGTTCGCGCATCCCAAAAGTGGATCGTCCAATCGCTGCCTGCTGACGCTATCATTTTTCCGTCCGGCGAAAATGCAACTGAGAAGATCTTTCCGTTGTGTCCTGGAATCGTTCGCAGATGCTTTCCTGACGCGGCATCCCACATTTCGATCTTGCCGCTGTCGTCGCCGGAAACAAGGATCTTGCCGTCCGGTGAAAATTCCAATGTTCGGACGCGACCACTTTGTGTATCCACGCTGCGGATCGGCTCTGATGCATCCACGTTCCAAAGTTGTATCGTGCCGTCCATTCCGCCGGCGGCGATGATTTTTCCGTCCGATGAATAAGCGACAACATCGACAAATACCGTGAATCCGGTGAAAACACGGATCTGACGGCCTGTGCTTACCTCCCACAGCCGCAGTTCGACGCTGCCGGACAGAAGATATTTGCCGTCAGGCGAGAAAGCGACCGAGTTGACAGGAGATGGGTGTCCGTCAAATGACCTTATCTGCCTGCCTGTTCGCGCGTGCCATAGTTTTACAGAATTATCGAAACCGGCCGTGGCTAACACTCGGCCGTCGGGTGAGAACATTACGGACGACACGGTGTCTGCGTGTCCGGTTTGGATAACCAGATTCGGTTTATCGGCAGCCGCCGACATTTGGCCGGTTTTAGGAAACAGGAAACACGTTGTGAGAATGAAAATACCGGTTATGGCCGCGACCAATGCGGCTGACGGTTTTCCGGGTATGTTCAGTTCAGGGATTTTTACTCGCATTTTGACCTCTGACCCCTTGTTCTGATGTTTAGAACGGATCGAGCCAAAACAAATTGCGGCTCGGTGTTATTTGGGCGACGGCTGGCCGCGATCCTTTTTGTGCAGTTCGTCCAAAACGCGCCCGGCTTCCTCGCCTCCCATAAAGACAAGAGCGTCGCGGAGTTCCAAAGCATCGCCGGTGATCAGGCGGGCACTGCGCTCACGCGTGAGATATGCCCAGAACCATTCCGCGAGAACGTAGAGCTTGTTGCGAAAGCCGATCAGGAAGAACACGTGCAGAAAAAGCCACAGCATCCACGCAATAAAGCCCCGAAATTTCATCCCGAAAACATGAGCTATTGCCTTGCTGCGGCCAATGGTCGCCATCGAGCCTTTATCGACATATTTGAAATTTGTCCGCTCTTTTCCTTTTATGTCCGCAAGGATGTTTTTTGCCGTGGCAGTTCCCATCTGCATCGCGGCGGGGCTGACACCCGGAACCGGATCGCCGTTTTCCTGTTTTATCGATGCCATGTCGCCAATGACAAATATATTTTTTTCATTGGGGATGCTGAGATCGGGTTCGACAAAGACACGGCCTGCCCTATCTGTCTCAACCTCCAGCAACTTACCCAATGGCGAAGCAGCGACGCCCGTCGCCCACAGCACGACCTCGCAATCGACCCATTTATCGCCCGCTTTTACGCGGCCGGGTTCTATCTCTGTGACAAAGCTGTTCAGATGTACCTCAACGCCAAGAGATTCAAGCTGCTCCTTTGCACTTTCCGAAAGGTCGCTGTCAAATGTTCCAAGCACGCGGTCAGAGCCTTCAAAAAGCATCACGCGCGCTTTGGTCGTGTCTATCGCTTTGAAATCGTTCTTTAATGCCTGCCGTGCAATGTCGGCAATGGCCCCGGCAAGTTCGACACCCGTCGGGCCGCCGCCGATGACGACAAAATTCAGCGGATCGTGTTCGCCCGTAAGTGCCGCCTTGCGTTCAGCCAATTCAAACGCGAGGAAGATGCGTCGGCGAATATCTACGGCATCTTCGATGGTCTTAAGGCCCGGCGCCCATGTTTCCCAATGGTCATTGCCAAAATATGCGTGACGGGCGCCGGCGGCGACGATCAGATGATCGAAATCCACTCGTGAGCCGTCATCCAACAGTACCTTTTGGTTTTCTTTGTCAAAGCCGACAACCTCACCAAGTATAACTTCGATGTTCTTTGCATAGTGCAAAATTCGACGAATGGGCGAAGCTATCTCGCCCGGCGACAGCACCGCAGTCGCCACCTGATAAAGCAGCGGCTGGAACACATGATGATTTTTTCGGTCGATGAGCATTACATCGACAGGCTTGTTCGCCAGGGCCTTTGCCGCCCAAAGCCCGCCAAACCCGCCGCCGATGATCACAACCTTTGGCCTCTTTGCCATTTTCATAACCTCCGCCATAAAACGCGAAAAGTATATGGATAGATTATCATTCAAAGCCTGGGATCAGACACTGCATATACACCTATTATTATATCGCAGTATATGCAAATCGATGATGACCATTTCACCACAGGCCGCTTGTCATTGATGCAAACAGCACCTCTCACTCAACTGCGTAATTACCAACCTGAGCGTAAGCGAGATCGCAATTTGACAGACAGGTTGTAACTGTATATGGTGACATTGTGGGCAAAAAGGAAAAGCTATTGGAAAAAGCCAAAAGGGCGCCCAACAGTTTGACGTTCAATGACTTTGAAGCATTGCTTCATGCCTGCGGCTGGGAGTTTAAGAGGCAAAGCGGAAGCCATCGGATGTGGTATTCGCCCTTGAAATTTCGTCTGCCCATTCAGAATTATAAAGGGAAGGCGAAGGAGTATCAGGTGAAACAATTTTTGGATGAGTATGAAAAAGAATCGTAAGATCGCGGATTATTTTGACGGCTATACAATAAATCTGGTTCAGGACAAGGATGGCGACTGGCTTGCTCATTTTGTCGAAATGCCAAACGTCTCAGCTTTTGGCGAAACCCCACAGCAGGCCGTCGAGGAACTTCGCGTTGCGTGGGAGCTTATGAAAGAATCTTATAAAGCTGACGGCGAAACTGTGCCGCAAGCTCCAAGCCGCAAGACCTACAGCGGAGCTTTTAACGTAAGAGTTGATAAAAGGCTGCATAAAGCGCTCGCGATCGAGGCCGCACAAAACGGTTTGTCGCTCAATGCACTGGTAGCTCAAAAACTTACGAGATCAACCCTGCGGTAATTGCGAGCGTGTCGGACCAATGTCGAAATGTAGTTCGTACGCCTGTATGGATCAAAAGCATATCTAAGGTAAATCTGCAAGAAAGATATATTCATTGCTCCATGGCTGATTCGTTCCCAAAAGAAGCAGGTTGTTTTCGTCATGCCAATCACGCATACAGTGCCGGCATTGCTTTGCCGTGTCCGTACGGAGTTCTTTTCCACAAAAAGGACATGGGCCGGTTTGAACTGCACGTCCTATCGGTTCGCCGCAATGATCGGCCCAATATTTTGCATCTCCCAGTGACATCCCGGTTAAACGCTTGAGTTCTTTCACCGCCAATATCGGCTGTGCTTCTTTTCTGAGTTTGCGAATATATTCAGCAACGTCTGCGGGTACGCGAGGGTCGTCTATCGGCACCTCTATCCCGCAGCATACACATCGCATTTCGTTGATATCACTGTTCATCATAACCCTATAAACCTCGCATACAGAGATCTGGCTTCTGTGGGGTCGTCGGTTCCTTTTATGATCGCGCGGGCGTCGGCGAAAACGGTTATTTCACAGCCGTTGGCGGAGAAGCGGACAAGGTATTCGTTTTGTTTGACTTCCGAAACGGCAGCAAGGTTTGCTGCGAGGGTTTTCAGGTCGATGGTTGTCGGTTTTGGCGGAGCGATCTGGACGGCGTCGCGGCCGCAGAGGACGGCGGTGAAATCGACATTTTCGGCGTCGAGAAATTCGTAGATGTGCTTGCCACAGGTGATGCAGTCGGGGTTAAAGACGTTCTTGTGGTCGTGCAAACTCTCGCTATCAGAAATGCCCTTACTATCGTGCGGGCTTCTGCCGCTGAGCTTTATCTTTCGCCAGTCGTTTTGCCAGATGTCTATTTGTAACAGCGAGCCGTGCAGCGATGCCATATCGCCGACCAGGAGCTTTATGGCCTCGGCGGTTTGTATCGCCGAGATGCTTGTGACGATGGGCATTATCACACCCGCCGTGTCGCAGGTCGGTGCGGAACCGGCGTCCGGCATTTCGTCAAAGATGCAGCGGAGACACGGCGTTTCGCCCGGGATGACGGTCATCGTTGCGCCGTAGCTTGAAACAACGGCTCCGTATATCCATGTCCTGCCGTGCTTTACACAGGCGTCGTTGAGCAGATAGCGGATCTGAAAATTGTCCGTGCCGTCCAAAACGAGATCGCAGCCGGCGATGAGCGATTCGATGTTTGAATTGTTCACATCGGCAACAACTGCTTCGACCTCTATTTCCGAATTGATCTCGGCAAGGCGGTTCTTTGCGGCGACGGCCTTTGGCAGGCGCTCTGATGCATCGCTTTCCTTAAATAACGTCTGTCGCTGCAGGTTTGTAAATTCGACAAAGTCACGGTCAACGATCCGCAAATGCCCGACACCGGCACGCGCCAGTGTTTCAGCGTGGCTTGCCCCCAAAGCTCCGCAGCCGACGATCAGCACGCGGGCATTTGATAATTTCTCTTGCCCCTCGCGTCCGATCGGCGAAAACAAAATTTGTCTGCTGTAGCGTTCGTCTATCACTAAAACTAAAATAACACAGGAAATACGCGGACTGCCGTGCCGTGAGCCGACTCTGTTTGAGTTTACTCTTATCGTACCCTGTCCCGCGCCGACAACAGTTGCCGCAACGATCTGTCCTCTTCTGACAAATTGCCTATCGTTGTAAGCAAAAAAATATGGCAAACCCTAACAAAGCAAGCGTTATAAATGCGATAAATATTTTCATGATCTCAGGCCTTTTTGACTTATAATATGAGTGAAAAACTATGAAAAGCACAATACCGGATACAGTCGTTGGATATATTGCAGGTTTTCCGAAGGATGTGCAGAAGGTTTTGAAACAGATCCGTTCGGTAATCAAACAGGCCGCCCCGGAAGCGGTCGAGAGCATCTCCTACGCGATGCCTGCATATAAATTGAACGGCAAGCCGCTGGTTTATTTTGCCGGATATGAGAAACACATCGGCTTTTATGCAACGCCAACGGGACACGAGAAATTTAAAAAAGAGCTTTCAAAGTATAAGCAGGGGAAAGGCTCGGTGCAGTTTCCGCTTGATGAGCCGATGCCGCTCGATCTGATAAAACGCATTGTGGTGTTTAGAAAAAAGGAAAACGAAAAGCGCAAATAAAACCCGTCGGACGTTTTCTTCATACTTATTTTTCTGCGCTTTAGTGTGAGGACAGAACCGGATTCACGCTGAAACACGATCCGGGTTAGAATAATGATCCTGGCGAGGAACAAATGTATGAACAATATATATGACTTGTCGGTCAAAAAGATAGATGGCAGCGATGTCGAACTCGGTGATCATGCAGGCAAGGTCCTGCTGATCGTGAACGTAGCTTCCAAATGCGGGCTTACACCGCAATATGAGGCGCTGGAAAAAATATACGAGCAATACAAAGAACGCGGGTTCGAGGTGCTTGGTTTTCCGGCGAATGAATTTGGTGCGCAGGAGCCGGGTACGAATGCGGAGATACAGGAGTTTTGCACAACAAACTATGGCGTGAAATTTCCGATGTTTGAAAAGATCGTTGTAAAAGGCGACGGCATCCACCCGCTTTATCAATATCTGATAGAAACAAAGCCCGAAGCCGTGTCGCCGAACGGAGCGAGTTTTGAAGAAGACCTGAAAGGTTACGGTTTTTCGCGCGAGAACAAAGCTGACATCCTGTGGAATTTTGAAAAATTCCTTGTGGAACGCGACGGCAGAGTGACAGAACGATTCAACCCCGATGTTGCTCCGGACAGCGATGTGCTTATCGCCGCGATCGAAGCCGCGCTCTAGCTCGTGTCAAGGTTTATTGCGACTCTGAAAGAAAATGACAACGGATACACAAAAATACAACGATGCTTTGTCTTCGGATGACAAAGCCATTTGCGATCTGCTGGCGAATACGATCGACGGCATTTTGAAAGATGCCGAGAACAAGATATGGCATCGGCATCCCGTGTGGTTTTTGGACGGCAATCCGACAGTCGGTTACAGCAAACAAAAGGCGGGAATACGATTGATGTTCTGGAGCGGGGCGGATTTTGACGAGGACGGATTGAACGTAAAGGGCGAAAAGTTCAAGGACGCCTCCATTTTTTACAACGCTGTTTCTGAAATAAACAAAAAAGACCTGAAACGCTGGCTAAAAAGATCCCGCGAGATACAGTGGGACTACAAAAATATAGTAAAAAGAAAAGGAAAACTTGAAAGGCTAAAGTAGCGTATTGGATGAACAGAAGGAGACCGAAAAAGGGAAGTTTAGAAAAATCTTAAAACGGAGTGCCCTAAAGTTATGACCCAAAAAAGTGCTCTTGACCTGGTAAAAGAAGCAAAGGAACAGATAGAGAACCTGACACCAGAGCAGGTGAGGAACGAAATAGCCGCCGGAGATGTCGTCGTTATTGACATCCGCGAAAGTGAAGAATTGGCACAGAACGGAAAGATCGCCGGTTCGGTTCACGCACCTCGCGGAATGCTGGAGTTTTACGCTGACGAGACGCTGCCATATCACAAACCCGAATTCGACAAGGAAAAACGCATAATTCTGCACTGTGCCTCGGGCGGGCGTTCTGCCCTGGCCGCCAAAACCCTCAAGGAAATGGACTACGACAACGTCGCTCACCTGGACGGCGGCCTCAAGGCATGGAAAGAAGCCGGTTTTGAGACGGAGTAGCGGACGATCCGAAAACCAAGCAAAAGAAGGAAGTCAACTATCCGAAAAAATCGGACAGTTGAAAATGCTTGCCCCTGACGGAAAAATGCGGATGACTGACGTAGCCTAATATTGAGCAAATCCTCATTGTAAACCACGTCAAGATCACGGGTGACGATATGCCGGTAACGGCATTTTATTGAGGGGGAAAATGAAGAAATATTTGTTTCTGTTGCTGGTGATGTTCGCGGCGGCTTCGGTTTGGGCGCAGGATGATGAGGAAGATGTGCCGTGGAACATTCCCAATGAAGCGGATCATCCGGTAGTAAGGACAGCTTCGCCGACGTGTCAGGGATTTGCTCCGAAAGGTTTCAGGGTTGTCGAAAAGGCCGAGGGCGACCTGAACGGCGACCGTCTGGCGGATTGTGTTCTGGTAATTCAGGGAACCGACAAAAAGTTCCTCTATAAGAATGAGGGTTTCGGCTCCCCTGAGTTTGATACAAACCCGCGCATTCTTGTCATCGCATTCCGAAATAAAAACGGCGGCTACACGTTAAAGGAACAGAGCAACACCTTAATTGCCCTGCCCAATGCACCGAATATGACCGAGCCTTTTCAGGAGGCAAAGATCGTGAGCGGAGTTTTGCACATACTCATCGAAGAATTTTATTCGGCAGGTTCGTGGAGCATGTCGAACCGAACTTACAAATTCCGCTATCAGAACAATGAATTTGAGCTGATAGGGCTTGACCACACTTACGTTCGCCGAAACACCGGTGAAATAACCACGCGCAGCTACAATTTTTCTACAGGAAAGGCTATCAGGAACGACAGCACCATCGACGATGACGGCAAAGGCGAGGAAACGCGTTACAACTTCAAGCTCGATCCGCTGAAGACACTAAAGACCGTCCCGCCGCCGTTCACATGGGAAATAGAGGAAGATGTCATTATCTGATCGCTGCGTCAGCGTTCAGTTGAAGAAAAGGTCGATCACGCTTTTTATGAACGAACCTGTGCTGTTCGTTCCGGTGTTGTCGAACCGTCCGCCGCCTGAACGGCGTTCCATCATCACCAGCCGCCGTTCTTCTTCGCGGAGCCGCGACCGCTGATATTCCAATTCCGCTTTTTCTTTTTCACGGGCACGCGACATACCGCCGCCGTTGATGAACGTGATGATCTTTGGCAGTTCGTCGGCGTCGAACCATATCCCGTGTTCCCGGCACATATCTATGATGATGCCGGACGTGCGGGCAAAATTGCTGCGGTTCATCAGATGTGAACAATCCGGACACGGAACATAAGATATTACCGCCGGATGCGCGTGCGGATGTGCCTCGCTGCCGATAAATCCCAGAACGGCCTCCTGCTGCTCGCTATTGGCGCAGATCGTCTCGAACGTCTCGTTGCCGGACCAAAAACCGCCGCATTTCGCACATTCGCGTATCCGCACATCGCCGACCTCGATGAGGTGCAGCGGCAATTTGCATCGCGGACAGCTTCCTGTCTCTTTTTCCTCAACGACCGAAACGGCCGTGACCTTTTTGCCGCAGTGCTTGCAAAATTTTGCACCGAGAAACATCAGGCCGAGGCACGACGGGCATCCGACCGTTTTCAGCCTCGACTTGCAGAATTCGCATTGCGTGCGGTCGCTCATCACGGCACCGCCGCAGTTTGGACAGTTCAATGCTTCGGGATTTGCAGGTCTTTTCATTGTTGTTGGAGTCTTTTCAGGGCGGCTGCTTTCATTACCGAACCGGCTCCGGAGTTGCCGGTCCATATCCTGTATTGCTGTTCGGCCTGTTCTATCAGCATTTCCAGCCCGCCGATAACGGGAACGCCGGCTTTGCGAGCTTCGCGGATCAGAAGCGTTTCGGTTGGATTATAAATAAGGTCGTAAACCAATTTGATGCCGCCGAGTTGTTCGGCAAAGGCGATGGTCTTGCTTTCGTCCTCGCCTTTTGTGCCGAGCGGTGTGGCATTTACAAGTATATCAAAATCGGCGAACGGAGAACCAGCATCTTTTGACGGCAGATCTCTGGCTTCAATGCCAAACTCATTGGCAAGACCGGCGGCCTTTGCCGTGTCGCGAACGAAAAGCGTCACATCAGCCCCGTTCTGTTTCAAAGCGTAAATGCACGCACGAGCCGCGCCGCCCGCTCCGCACATAGCGGCCTTTATGCCTTTCAGGTCAGGGAATCGCTGTTTTAGCGGTTCGATAAAACCAGCCGCGTCGGTGTTGTAGCCGTAAAGCCTGCCGTCGGCGATCTTTATCGTGTTTACCGCGCCTATTTTTTGCGCGGTCGCGTCGATCTCGTCCAGATATTCGATCACAGCCTGTTTATGAGGATTTGTTACCGCGAAGCCGTGAAAATTCAACTCGATCTCGCGTGTTTCCGGCTTTACCATTCGCCGCATAAAAGCGTCGATGTCGGCGACCTGCATTGGGACAAAAACACGGTTCATACCGGCGGCCTTAAATGCCGCATTGTGGATGTAAGGCGACATCGAATAGCTGGTATTGCCTGCGATTATTCCATAGACCTCAGTATTTTTGTCCAGTTCCTTTGCTCGGTAAACATTTATCAGGTCGTCAGCCGTGACCTGTCCCGGAGCGGTTTCGTTACCGGAGTCGAGCGAGGCATAGGTCAAATATGCGCCGTGAGCAATGCCGAGAATGCGCGTCCATTTGCCAGGTTCGCCCATCGCTATCGGGATCATCCGCTTACCTTCTTTTTCCGCTTTGTCCAACAGTTTCCAGACCGGTATCGCATCGGTAATATCATCCGCACGGACGGCGATCTTTAATATGCCAACACCAGTTTTGCTCAAGCGGTCATAGACGGCGTCAACGTCATCCGGCACACCCGAAAAGTCGTGAAACGAACAGATGCGTTCGCCCCATATCCAGTACCATGAATCTTCAACGACATCTTCTTCCAGGTCGCAGAGGTCGGTTTCATAACCTGTACTCCAGAAATTTATCCGTTCTTCGGCGGCCAGATCGCGTGTTCCGCCCTGATCTTTTGTCCGAAAGGTCGTGAGGATCGGTTTCCGCGTTGCAGATAATATTTTCTCTAAAACTTCATGCGGCAATTCTCCCGGCGGATCAAATTCGGCGGGCGACAGGCAATCAAAGCGTATCTCGATGACATCGGCTGTCTCATCGGCGACGGCCATTTTCGCCAAAAGCTCCTCAACCGTCGAAGCGCAGACAGATATGCAGATCTTTCCGTTGTTCATGATCTAGGCTGGGTTATTCGGTCACTGCCTTTCGCGTCGGCAGGCGAAGGACAAAGGTCAATGCTGCTATCAGGCAGGCGATGGTGGCCGTGGCCGCTGCGACAACGACAGCGGTCTGTCCGCTCTGCTGCACACCGATAGCGGCTGCGGCCCACGCGGCGGCAAATGCCGTCAGCGGAGCATTGAGCAATATCCGAAGCCCGATAGCCGCCGCACCGAGCAAAAGTATGATAACTGCCGCCATGGTGGCCGAAAGCGTGATGTTCATCGAAACCAGAAGCACCGCCAGATTCAGTACCCACGCGGCGGTCATCCAGCCCAGATAAAGATTGAAAGGAGCCTTTGCCATCCAATATTCGCTCAGGTTATCGGCATCACGAAAACGAAAATTTATGAAAAGAAGGATCAGCCACATCGCCGAAAGGATAACAAGGCAAATGTCGATGCGTCCGCCAAGCCAAAAATACAGCCAGGCGCAATTAAGAGCGCAGACCGCGATATACAATGAACGCAGGCTTCGCATCGGCACCAGATTGGCGGGCAAGAGCTGATACACGCTGAACGCCGCCGTTCCCAGATAGATCAGAGACCAGATGGTGAACGCGTAATCGGCGGGCGTTATCGGTGTGGCATAACGGTCAGAGATGAAACCGGGCGTAATGCCGCCTATCCTGCCGGTTGCGGCAAGCCAGTTGAAAACGATGGTGCCGACAGTGGCGACAATGACGAGGATCGCCCGTAAACGGTCTGAAGCGGTCGCGGAATTGGCCATATAAGCCGGATTATACCAAGAAAGGCTGTAAAACACTTGCGAAATTGACGTTTTCGTATAACAATTACCGAAAACGTAAAGTTTTGTAAGTTTGCCTTACGGCTCAAAACTTGTTTACCAACTATAATCCAGCAGTTTACGTCTTAATAGGGTCTTTGGCACCGTGGTTGCCTAAGATAAAGGCGACGCTCTTTCCCTCTTCCCCGGATGCGTCGGATCGAAAGAGGAGAAGAGGATGGTTATTGAGATGAAATTCTTAAAACACATAGCATTTGGTTTGATGATGGTGGGAGCGCTGTCTATGTCTGTGTCGGCGCAAAGAAAAGACCCGCCAAAGAAACCGCCAAAGCCGCCGCCGCCGGATGTTAAACCGGGTGGAGATAAAAGACCGCCCAAACCGGCTCCGACACCGCGTGACAGGCCTAAAAAGCCGGGAATGGAGTTTTCGGTCTTTCTGAGCAGAGAGGTCAGAGACCTTTGGGAAAAGGTTTAGGTTAATAACAGCAAAATTTAAGATAAACAAAGGCGGCTCTTTTCACGGAGCCGCCTTTATTTTTTTGAAATGGTGCCGTCTAGAAGATTTGAACTTCTGACCTATCGCGTGTGAAGCGAGTGCTCTACCACTGAGCTAAGACGGCGAAATGCCTACATTGATCTGTCATCGGCCTTTGCAGGGCGATTCTCGTCAGTCGCCTTTATCGTGCCGATGGACGAATCCGTATAAAAATGCCGTGTTCCGGTTGCCGTCAGGCCCTCAGAAACCTGCGGATCGGCGTTTATTGAGAAAAAGCCGGGACGTGCGTCAGTAGCTTCTTCTACGGTCATTGTGAATATATATCCGTTCACAACGGGACGTTCGCCTGCAAAATTCTCATCCAATCCCGAAACGCGGATCAGATCGTCAAAATTGCCAAAGCTGCCGCGGTTGCGTGCCGCGTACTGTGCCTGATAGGTTCTGATGCGGTCAAGGGTCTGAGCGGCGGCGGTCTCATTTCCGGCACGTGTCATTGCTCCCCAGCCGATGGCCCCGACGCTGATAAGCAGCCCGATTATGGCAATGACTATCATCAGTTCGATCAGGTTAAATCCCCGCTGGTCTTTCAGTTTTTTTCTTAAGGTCATAATATTCACAATATTCTCCTGCGCATCAAACACGAACGCAAACGGCTCCGGTTCCAAAAGTTTAGTTGTTTTTGCACCGGTAATGCAAATTTGACTGCCTTTGCGACAGTAAAAAAGGGATTTCCGTCGCGTTTTTACACTTAAAAAGCCGGTTCCTGCCGCAAGGACGCAAACTTTATAATGTGCTTCGCATCCGATATCTTGTAGAATAATAGATGCGGAGATATTTCTCCTGTTTGCCCTTGTTCGGGCCTCATCGGATCTGAAATAAATGAGAGACTGGATAACGACTGAATCAGAATCGGGCATGGCTGCGACGGATGGCGTCATGGATGCCGGTGCAAAAATAGCCGAATTGCGTACCGCCGTAGAAACCGTCATTCGCGGAAAGTCCGACATTGTTCGGCTTTCGCTGGTGGCACTGTTCGGGCGCGGACACCTTTTGATCGAGGACGTTCCGGGCATCGGCAAGACGACGCTTGCCAATGCAATGGCCCGTTCGCTCGACCTTTCGATACAGCGGATACAGTTCACATCTGACCTTTTGCCGTCTGACGTCATCGGGCTTTCGATCTTCAACCAGGGCAGCGGCGAATTTGAATGGAAGCCGGGGCCGATATTTTCAAACATCGTCGTTGCCGATGAGATAAATCGTGCCACGCCAAAAACGCAGTCGGCGCTCCTTGAAGCAATGGCCGAGGCACAGGTCACTGTGGACGGCATCTCGCGGCGTTTGCCGTTGCCTTTTATGGTCATTGCGACACAGAACCCGACGGAACATCACGGAACTTATCCGCTGCCCGAATCACAGCTTGACCGCTTTGCCCTGCGGCTGCACCTCGGGTATCCGAGCCTTCAGGACGAGCGGATGATATTAAAGGACAGGGAAAATGTGAATCCGCTGGACCTTATCGAGCCGGTGATGACATTGAAGGAGATCATTGCCGCGCAGGAATCGGTCGCCGCCGTTCGGGTCGATGATGCGCTGGTCGAATATCTGCTCAAGATCGTAGAGGCAACGCGAAACAATGATGCCATAGAACTCGGAGTCAGCCCTCGCGGTTCGCTGGCGCTGTTCCGTTCGGCACAGGCGCTTGCCCTTATCGAAGGACGCGATTACTGCATCGTGGATGACATCAAACAGCTTGTGGTGCCGTGCTTTGCACACCGGCTGATGATCGGTTCGCGGACGGCGGGCATCCGTCAAAAGACAAAAGAGGCCGAAAATCTTCTGACGGAAATATTGCAGGGAATACCGGTCCCGCTTTGATAACGAGTAAATGAAAGCGACCTTAAAAAAGACCCTTAACAGATTGGGCCTCGATATAATTCGTTACAAAGAACCGTCGGACATTTTGCCGCCTGATGTATCCGAGGACGAAAAGGCTATCTGCGAAAAGGTCCGGCCATTTACAATGACCGGGCCGGAACGGGTCATCGCCCTGATAAACGCCGCCAGATACATTTCAGCCAACCGCATAGCTCCGAACGGTGCTGTGGTCGAATGCGGCGTTTGGCGTGGCGGCAGTATGATGGCCGTTGCCGAGGCCCTGCATTCGCTGGGCGATACGGGACGCAAGCTATACCTTTGCGATACGTTCGAGGGAATGACCGAACCGACGGCAAGAGATCTGCAATTTGACGGGAAAAAGGCCGCCGACCTTCTGGCAGCAGAAGAAAAGGACACCGGAATGTGGTGTTACGCCGATGAAGCGGACGTTCGCCGTAACATGGCCCTTACCGGTTACCCGGAAGACAAACTTGTCTTTGTAAAAGGCAGGGTCGAAGAGACCATTCCCGCAGGCATCAATGAGGAGATCGCGCTTCTCCGGCTGGATACCGACTGGTACGGATCGACCAGGCACGAACTGGAACATCTCTATCCGAGGCTTGTTCCGGGCGGTGTTCTGATCATCGACGATTACGGCCACTGGCGCGGCTCAAAAGAGGCAACGGACGAATATTTTGCGGCATTGCCCGGCCCAAAGCCGCTTTTCAACCGCATTGATTACACGGGCAGGCTATTGATAAAGCCCGCCTAAGCGGACATTTTACTTGGATCGTGAATATACAGGGTTTTCGCCAGCTTTTTCGCCTTCGTGACCTTCGCGGAGTCATATTCGGCGTTATTGTGATAGTCGGCGGAGGCGTTCTCTCGGCGGTAACGGTTTATGCTCACCGGACGGAGCAGACGAGGCTTGCAGCCGCTACGGCTGCCATTTCGCTGATCTTTGTCCTGCTTATTCTCATCTTCGTTGTGCCGCCGCTTGCCCGAAACGCCAGCAAGGAAGCGTCTCAGCTAAATCTCCCGTTCGAGTTCACAATGGGCGGCGCCGTTATGTTCGGCCTGTTGCTGATAGTCGGGTTTTCCGCGTGGAACACGGGAAACAATCTGTTGTTCCTGATACTTTCCTTCCTTACCGCTGCAATGATAATCGGCTTTGTCGCCGGTGCTCTGATGCTGAAAAAGGTTGATGTAAAGATGCGCTTTCCCGAAACGATCTTTGCCGGCGAACCGACCCCGATATATGTCAGCCTCCAGAACCGCAAACGTGTTTTTCCGAGCTTTTCGGTCGTTGCCGAGGTTCGCGGAAAAAAGCGCGAGGAATCGGTCGCAGCCGGTGAACTTCGCGGCCTGCTGCCCGGTTTTATCGCAAAACGCCTTTCAAAAGCTCCCGTTCTTCGCAGAACGCTGGACTATTTCTCGCACATTCCCCGCGACCGGACGGCGGAACGGCGGTCGGAACACGTATTTCCTGAGCGTGGCCGATTTTTGATAAAGGATTTTGAAATATCGACCCGTTTTCCATTCGCATTTTTTCGCCATCGCCGTCGGCTTCCGGCAAAAGAGACAGAGCTGGTCGTGTTTCCCCGACGCGAGCCGATAGAGGGCAGGATCGAGAAAATGGCGATGGAAGCCGGCAAGGTCGTCGTCAACAAACGCGGCAGCGGCCAAGACCTGCTGGCTCTGCGCGGGTATCTGCCAAATGACGATCTGAGGCGTGTTGACTGGAAAGCGACGGCGCGTTCGCGGACGCTGATGGTCCGTGAATATGCCGCCGAAGATGACCGAAAGGTCGTTATAATACTGGATGACCGCGTTCCCGCGGCGGAACGGCCAGGCATGACCATCCGTGAAAAATTGAATGCCGAACAGGAAGGCGAAGAGCCGATGCGTTCGGAACGTTTTGAGGCCGCCGTAAGACGGACGGCGGCGCTTTTGAATCATTTTGGCGAAGCACAGGCGGAAATAACATTTTTGGCGGGTTCGTCTTCGGGCATCGTCGGCATGGGTTCCGACCACGTTCATGAATGCCTGCGAAGACTGGCCGTTATCGAGCCTTTATGGGTCGAGGACGGCGGCAGCCATCTGGCGGCCGATCCGGACGATATAAGGAAAAACGCATCCGTTTTCCTGGTTTCGGCATTCCCAAAGGCGGAATTGCCGCCCGAGGTCGCCCCGAGAGCGGTCATTTATCATATTTAGGGCGGTTTCAGGCTGCTCATATGGCAAAGCATGAAAAGATGGCTGATAAAGGTTGTTGAAGAACTATGTGTCCTATGTCTCTATGTGGTTATCACTGCTTTTAGACCACATAGAAACATAGAGCACATAGGTATTTACCATACGTTCGATGCGTAACCGCTCTGGGACAGCATTTATCCCGAATTACGCATTAGAAACACCACGGCGAAAGGCCGAACCGACCTAACAGTTAATAGTCATACAGTTTACAGTTATTAGTTCTTTAACTGAAAACTAAAAACTGACCAACTATCAACTGTTAGAAACCAAAATAGATCCGCCTGATCTGCTGCCGAGAAAGAATGTTTTGTTTAGATATTCAAAACAGCGGTCAGTTTTTAGCGTGCAGTATATGCGATCATAAAAATCGTTCTGGAGAGTGAATTGTGTCACAAGAATGCTTTTCGTGGTGTATTCTCATCGGAAGGGCATTTTCGGATGCTGAAAATGGGCAAGGTGACGGAAACATTAGTGGACTCAATGTCCGAACAGCTAGCGGCAGTAAAGGCGACGGAGAATATCGGGTTTGAGGAGGCTTTCACGCTGCACCATCGAACTGTGTTTCGTGCCGCGCGATCTGTTGTTTACGATACCGGACTGGCCGAGGACATCACACAGGAAACCTTCATCAGGCTTTATCAGCACATCGATTCGATAAAAGATCAGGAAATGCTGAGGCCGTGGCTGATACGCGTTGCCCTGAACCTTGCCAAAAACACGGTCAGAGGCAATATAAGGGCGAACACACGGGACGAGAATTACGTCAAAGAAACAATGGCGAACGCGGTCGTTTCGGTCGAGGCCGAATTTGAGGAAAAGACCGGCATCAGTGAGATAAACAGGGCTTTATGCCGCATCCGCGAACCATTGCGAAGCTGCCTGGTACTTAAACAGCAGGGGCTTTCGTACAAAGAGATAGCCGAAAGCCTTTCGCTGAATGAAACCAGCATAGGAACCTACGTCGCCAGGGCAAGGCAGGAGTTCCTCAGGTTTTACGGAAAGACCGGGAAGGAGAATTTATGAAAGGAAATTGTGTCGATATAGGGATCATTCAGGCTTTTCTGGATGGAGAGGTGTCGCCGGAGCGATCCGTGGCGGTCTCGGCCCATATTTCCGATTGTGAGGATTGCTCGCTGCTGCTGGTACAGGCCGAGGAAGAAAATGCCCTTGTCTTTTCGGTTCTGGATGGCGAGATGAACGCGATGGTGCCGACACAGCGGTTGTGGGCAAGCATCAATGAATCGCTTGAAAAAGAGAATGTTCGGCGGCCGTTTTTTGCCGGCCTGTTCGACCTGATCTCAGCATCATTTTTAAGCCCGACATTGTCGGCAGCGGCGGGGCTGATCGTTCTTGTGCTGGCCGGTTCGTTATTTTGGAGCCTGCGGCCCGGTGAAACGGTTCCTGTGGCGGATGTTGCCGCTACCACGCCAAAGGCCGTTGAAAAGACCGAGGCAACAGCAGCAGTGCCGCAGATTGTCGCCGCCGGTGAGGACGAAACCGCTGCATCTGTCGAATCTCCGGCGCCGGAACAGCCAAGGCCGGTGACGGCGGATATGCCGCGTCGGGCTGTGCCGCGAACGCGCACAGCCGGTTCGGGTACGGTCATGACGGCAAGGTACATTCCGGGTGAGGAAAGCTATATAAACACCATTGCCGACCTTAATACGGCGGTCGATGGCAGCAAGGACAACGTCTTGCCGCCTGCTTCACGCATCGCTTTTGAACGCGACATGGCTTTGGTGGACGACGCCATTCGGCGAATGCGCGCCGTCGTTGCCAAAGACCCGAATAACAGAGCGGCCCGGCAGGTGCTTTACGGAGCCTATCAGGACAAGATCGACCTGCTTAATTCAGTGGGCCGCCGCGATGAATTGATGGCAAGCCTGCAATAGTTTTTTGACGGGCGACGAAAAAAAAGATTTGAAGAAACATCTTTACAGATACATATTGACCGCGTTTGCGGGAACGATGCTTTTCGCGGCGGCGGCTGACGCCCAGCGAACCGTACGGCCAACGCCAGCGCCGCCAAAACCTCCCGTCAGTCCGCCAAAGATCACCGCTTTGGGCAGCGTGTTCGGTTCGCGTTCTGCTGCCGAGGACAGCGAACTCAGCATTGCCGTTGCTCCGAAAACGAATATCAAATTGTGTATCGGCGAGGCATCGCTGAAGGTGAACGGCTGGGCCAGAAGCGAGATCAGGGTCTTTGTTCGCGGCGGCGTCAAATTTCAGTTCCGCGTTCTGGAACGTGATAAGACGAGCGACCTGCCAAGCTGGGTTTGGGTATCGCGAGCGGGCAATGCGTCAGGGTCTGAATGCATCTCGGCTGATGAGATCGAGATGGACGTCCCCATTGATTCGGTTTTGACAATAGACGGACGCGTGACCGATGTGGTGATCGATTCCATAACCCGGACCGAAGTAAAGATCGTCGAGGGCAATATACTGATGCGCAACATCAGCGGCGGCATCAAGGCAACGACCTATCAGGGCAATTTGCTTGTGGAAAATTCACGCGGTGCCGTCTCGCTGGAAAGCACAACGGGGCATATTGCCGCCGTCGGTGTCGAATCGGGCCAGGCCGGAGATGTGTTTCGCGCCAAAACGGCCAGCGGTGCAATAACCATCCGTGAGGCCGCCTATCGCCAGATGGAGATAAACTCGATATCCGGTTCGCTGGCCTATGACGGAAAGCTGACACCGGGCGGCATGTATTCCTTCAAGACCTCAAACGGTTCGATCCTGATGACATTGCCGGAGGACATTTCCGCGCGGTTCAATGCCTCGTACGGTTTCGGTTCATTTCAGACGGCGTTCCCGATCACGATAACGCAAAAGACCGATGTGCCCGGAAGCCGTACCTTTGTGGGAACTTTTGGCAAAGGCGAGGCCAGCGTCACATTGCAGACCGTTCGCGGCAGCATCGGCCTGGCGAAAAAGGAATGACCCGTCCACGCAATTTCAACGGCTGTTAAAATTCACCCAGATTTCTGCCCGTTCTCTGTTCAAACAGGTCTGACATTGAGGCAATGTCAGGGCCGCTTTCATCCCGCGTCAATCTTTCCACTCGCCACATCGGGATAAAATAGTCGGTCATCGGCAGATAAGGCTTGTCGTTGGCGATGGCCGCGCACCAGTCATCAAAATACGACAGGTCGATGGCCCGCAGCGATATGCCCGCGGTCGAGATCTCGTCCAATATTCCCATCAGCTTTTCACGCGGCGAATGCAGCACCGCTATGACCGGTTCACCATTTCCTATTTTCATTTTTCGTCTGGCCCCTAAATAAACCAATAGCACGACGTGTCTAAAAAGCAAATACGGTACTGACGTTTAGTTTTTCTCCGCCGCTGAACTAAAATCTTATTTACAGGCACAGTGAACGGACGCGCAATGCACATTAAGCGGCTCGAAATAGAGAATATCAAATCGCACGCCTCATCGGTGTTCGAGTTTTCGCTCGGCACGACCGCGATCACCGGCGAGAACGGCGCCGGAAAGACCACGGTCATAGAGGCGATAGCGTGGACGCTTTTCGACCTGCTCAATTATAAAAAAGATGATTTTGTCCGCCGCGGGGCCAAAAAAGGCTCTGTCCGCGTAATGTTTGAAAGCGGTCTGGACGAACGCGATTACATCGTCTATCGCGATACCGGAACGGGATATTATGTGATAGATCCCGCCCTAAACACTCGTATTGCGGATAAAAAAGAAGAGGTCACACGCTTTCTGTGGCAGCATTTGGGTGTGGAGCCGGGAACCGATCTGGAATCGCTTTTTACGCATGCCATCGGCGTTCCGCAGGGAACATTTACGGCAATATTTCTGGCTGCGGCGGCGGAGCGAAAACGCACGTTCGACACGCTGTTAAAGGTCGAGGAATATCGTCGCGGGGCCGAGGAATTGTTAAAGACGCAGCGGTTCATCGACAACCGTATGAGCGACATTCGCGAACGCATTGCCCGCGCCGAGGGCGAATTGGCAAAGGCCGATGAGGTGAACAGGGAACACGAGGAATTGTCGGGCGAAGTATCACGGCTCGAAGCCGAAAGCCTTTCGCTGGAAGGAGCGATAAAAGAGGTTGAGGGCGAACTTGGCCGCCTCGATGAACAGGCGGAGCGTTTGCTCGCGGCGCAAAAGACGGTGGAATCGGCAAAAGCGGAAATGGAACGCGCCGAGTTCGTTCTGAAACAGAGCGATGAAGAACTGGCGCGTGCCGCCGAGGCGTCGGATCGGATCGACGCTCTGCGTCCTGACTCGGAACGGCACTCCGCCGCCGTCGGCCTGCTCGGCAATTTGGAAAAGAACCGCGAAGAGCGTGACCGGCTGCGTGCGGAATTGTCAAAACTCGAAGCGGCCATTTCAAAGCCCCAGACCGAGGAAAAGCATATTCGGCAGCGGATCGGCGATCTGCAAAACGCACGCGACGAGGTGGAAAAGCTGCGGCCGCTGGTGTCAGAACAAGAGACATTGGAAAAAAAGATTGGTGAACTGCGTGAAAATGCCGCAAAGATCAATGTTGCGTTGCGACAGAAAGAAAGCCTTGACCAAAAGCTCGCTGCTCTGCGCGAGGCGTTTGCAAAGAACCGCGATGCATTGTCCGACGCGCGCAAAAATGCCGAAGGAGCGGATCAGCTTGCCGTGCTGCAAGGGCGTGAGACGGCCGTTGGGAATGACCTTGCAAGGCTTCGTGCAACGCTGGAACGCGATGAGAAATTTCAGAGCGAGGTTCGCAATGGGCTTTGCCCGATACTTTCCGAAAAATGCCTGAACCTAAAGGAAGGGCAGACGCTGGAAGGCTTTCTTTCGACCCAGTTCGAAGAACTACGGGCTGACATAAAAACGCTTGAGGCAGAACAGGCCAGACTGTCCGTTCGTGTCAAAGTGTCGCGCGAGGCTGAAATATTTCAGGCAAAGATCGGCCCGCTTGAGGAACGCTATCGCGAAATCGAGGAAGAGGGCAAACGGCTTCGCGAGGAACACGATGCTTTGCAGAAACAGTCTGAGAACGCCGATAAGGACGCTGCCGAGTTGTCGGAAGCAGAGAACAGGCTTGCATCGCTTGGCGACCCTCGCGGCAGGATCATTCTTTTAGAAAAAGAACTTGGCCGTGAAGCGGAAATAAAGACATCACTGGCCGCGATAGAAGCCGAGATCAAAAAGCTTTCAGAAGATACGGAACGCCTGAACGCTGAGATGGGCAAATACATTGAGCTTGACGCTCAGTGGGCCGAAGCCGCTCGTATTCGTGAGGAAACTTCAGAGGCAAACAAGCAGTTCCTTGTTGCCGAAGCGGCTGCACGTCGGCTTCCTGAACTTGAGGCCGCAAATGCTGCTGCAAAAACAAAGGCTGCGGTTGCCGGAGAAAAACTTTTGCTTGCCGAAAAAGAGTTTGACACCTTGAAAGGTGAATACGACCGCGAGCGTCACGTTGCGGCAAGGGCCGAGCTTCTGGAACTGCAAAAAAGGCTTGCAGGGCTTAGTGTCAGGCTCGAAACGGCACGTCAGCGGCTGGCAGAGCTTGCAAAGGCCATCGCCGCCATCGAGGAAAAACGCAGGGAGCTTGCCGCCGAACTGGCCGAACGCGAACGGCTTGAAAAAACGCTGGAAACGACGGTCTTTATTCGTGATACGCTTAAAGAGGCCGCGCCGCTGGTTGCCCGAAACTATGTCCGGCACGTTTCGGTCGAGGCAAATCAGCTTTTCCGCGACATAGCCGGAAATGCCGAGGCAACGCTGAAATGGAACGACGATTACGGCATCGTCCTGGAAGAAGGCGGTTATGAACGCCCTTTTGCAAATCTTTCCGGCGGCGAACAGATGGCGGCGGCACTTTCCGTCAGGCTTGCCCTGTTGAAACAGCTTTCTGACATCCGCATCGCGTTTTTCGATGAACCGACAACCAACATGGACGCCGAACGCCGCGAAAATCTGGCAATGCAGATCGGCCGCATAACCCACTTTAACCAGCTTTTTGTCATCTCACATGATGATACGTTTGAGGGGTATATGGATAATGAGATAACGGTGGAGAAAATATGAAGCTGATCAAATATATAGCGTTTCTGGTAGGATCACTGTCGGTAACGGCGGTATTTATAGCTCTGAATATTCGCAGCTATCAGATCGAAAGCAATAAATACTATGGAGTCAATGGCCTTTCTCAGTTTGAGGCATCTCACTCGGGGTTTTATTGGGGTTTTCCGATTACCTCATTTTATGAGGGAACGTGCTTTCCTTGCGGCGGGCTGCTTGAGCAGATATGTATCGGCGCGAATGCTTTTATTTGGGTGTTCTCAGCTTTTATCGCACGCTATATCTTAAAAAGGATCGTAGAAAATCGATTTATTTCATCGGATTACAAGTAGTTAAATGAAACAAGTAACAATAGTCTGCGACGGTTCAAGTCTTGGCAACGGCAAGGGAAATCCGCGTGCGGCGGCGGTTGCCATGCTTGGGTTCAAGGGATATTGGAAGGCATTCGGCGAATATCTTGGAAACGCGACCAATCAGCAGGCTGAGATCGCGGCGGCGGCGCTGGGCCTTGAAAATCTGAAAGAGCCGTGTAAAGTGAAAATATTGTCCGATTCACGCTATGTTGTTGAAACGATGGGCGGAACGTGGAAACGAAAGACCAATCACGATTGGTGGTCTCGTTTGGACAAGGCGGCTGCCAAACATTCGATAGACTGGCAATGGATAAAAGGCCACGCCGGCCACGAGATACAGGAAATAGTGGACAAAACGGCAAGGAAAATAGCCAGTGAGGGCCGCGTTGACGCGGAGATGCTCGAAGACGTCGTGCTGGACATCGGCGTCATGGAGATATGACGGAGAGACGAGGGCAGGAGACGAGAGACAGGGAGATGAGGAGACAGGAGACAGGAGACAAGAGACAAGAGACACGGAGACACGGAGCGAACCGCGTTTCGCATCTCTGCGCACATCGTCCGACTACACGTCTTGTTTCAACTTCACCGTCTTTTCCTGTTGCTTTTTCTCCTTGTCTTCCTGTCTCCCCTTCTCCCTGTCTCTTTTCCTCCCTGTCTCCTCTTCTCCTCGTCTCCGGTCTCCAGTCTCTTGTCTCCTGTCTCTCTTACTCCCGTCGTGTCCTGTGGATCATTGCTCTGACGGTGGCATTATCTGCAGTGGCGGCGGCGCAGAGAACCGGGCCGGGTTGGGTTTGGCAAAATCCTCTACCGCAGGGAAATCCGCTTACTGCCATTCATTTTGCATCTGACAAGGCAACGGGGCTGGCCGTTGGAAGCGACGGAACCGCTCTCCGAACGGGGAACGGCGGTTTTAACTGGGAACCGGTCCCTGTGCCATCGATAGGCGTGCTTGGCGGGGTTTTTGTCAGGGATGAACGCAACGCAGTTATCGTCGGTGCGCGCGGTGCCATCCTTCTGACATCAAACGGCGGAAAGGCGTGGAAACAGGCAGCGTCCGGCACCAAAGATCACCTTCAGGGCGTGACGTTCGCTCTTCGCGACCCGATGGTCGGCTGGGCGGTCGGTTCTTACGGGCGCGTCCTTAAAACAACTGACAACGGTTCGACATGGTCAGAACAAAATTCCGGCAGTGAAGAAAATCTTCTTGCCGTGGCTGCCTATGACAATCAGCGGCTGACGGCCGCCGGAGCGAACGGTATCGTGCTGGTCAGTGACACCGGCGGAGATGATTGGAAAAAGGCAACGCCCTGCGGCCAGACGCAGATAAATGCGGTCGCTATGCCTTACAGCGATCTGATAATTGCTGCCGGAAAGAACGGCTGTCTCGCCCGGAGCGATGACGGCGGCGGCCGATGGACGCGCGTTAGCTTGTTCACCTCTGCCGACCTTTTCTCACTTTCTTTCTCTGACGCAGAGCATGGTTCGATGACCGATTCCAACGGTATGGCGTGGCGCACCGCAGACGGCGGCAAAAGCTGGCTGCCGTTCAACGTCAGAACGAATCCGCGGCTCGTGTCCGTCCATTTTGCCGATCAATACACCGGCTGGGCCGTAGGCGACAATGGCCTGATAGTAAGGACGGATGACAGCGGCTACAGTTGGCAGAGGCTTTCCGGCGGAATGCGCGAGGATGTCAACGATATTCACTTTCTGGACAACAGCCTCGGTGTCGCGGCCGGATCGAACGGCAGGGTCTGGATAACAAATGACGGCGGGAGGGTCTGGATACCGGTGTTTTCCGGCACTAATGAGAACCTGAACGCCATTCACTTTTTTGACGGACAACGCGGATGGATCGTCGGCGACAAGGGCACAATTCTTCGCACCAGCAACGGCGGATCGAGTTGGGGTTCGGGCGCAACCGAGGCAACGGATGACCTGCTCGGTGTATATTTCACAACTCACACACGCGGGTTCGCGGTCGGTGCCAACGGCACGATACTCGTTTCGGAAAACGCAGGCGTTTCGTGGCAGCCGGTGCCGTCACCGACGCGTTCGTGGCTGGAGGATGTGCGATTTCTGAACGAAAAGACCGGTGTTGCGGTCGGCGACAGGGGAACGATCATCGTGACCATGGACGGCGGCGAGGTCTGGTCGGCGGTCGCAAGCCATGTGACCAGCAATCTCTATTCAGCCTCATTCAATGACGAACAGAGCGGATTCATTGTCGGGGCGAACGGCATCATCCTGAAAACCGAGGACGGCGGATTGAGCTGGCGCGATGTAGAATCTCCGTTCACGGGCCATCTTTTCTCGGTGGCCGCCGCCGGGAAATATTCTGCGGTCGCAGTCGGGGAACAGGGGCTTGTTGCCGTGACCGATGACGGCGGAGCTACGTGGAAATCGCAATCGGGGATAACGGGCAAGGTGCTGCTATCGATAGCGTATCGCGGCGGAAGGAATGTCTGGGTCGCGGGACGCGGCGGGACGATAATAAAACGCACCGAGGAGCTTTCTCCGGCCCCGCTCGTGACACCAACCGTGACACCTGTTCTGCGGGCGATAAAAAGGCCGCCGCGTCCGCGTCAGCCTCTGATAACTATCACCGACGATGGTGACATACCGCCGGCGGTCGAAACAAAAAAGGATAACTGACCGCGCCCATCATCGCCCGACAACCACCGATATCCACTCTCCCGAATAAGCAATATCAACATCGGTGATGCCGTTTTGTTCAAGAGCCTTCCTGATCTGCGGCTCCTGTTCAGCCAGTATGCCCGAAAGCAAAAGCATACGGCCCGCCTTTTCAAGAAGCAGCGGCAGCAGCGGCTCGATGACATCCAGCGTCAGGTTGGCACAGACGAACTCCGCCGCCGGCGATGATGCGTCCAACGTTCCTTCATACAGCCGGACGAACCCGCTGACGCCGTTCAGTTCAAAATTCTCTCTAGCAATGGCAACGGAGTCCGTGTCATTGTCACAGGCAGTGATCGCTGGTGCCGTATTCGCCCGCTGTGCCATCATTGCCGCCGCTATGGACAAAATGCCCGTTCCTGTGCCGACGTCAAAAAAGCTCTCGTCAGGGCGATACAGACGGTCTATGGCATCCAGACATAGCCGGGTCGTGTCGTGCGTTCCCGTGCCAAAAGCCATGTTCGGTTCTATCTTTATTACAAACTCGCCGTTTGTCTTTTCCCACGGCGGTGAAATGACAAAACGGCCGACCGCTGTGGGTTTCCAATGCTTTTTCCATTCGGCAAGCCAATCTGTCTGGCCGATGACATTCCATTCTTTTCCGATGACCGCACCGCCGTCATGCCCATAAACCGCGAGAGCATATTCAAGGGCATTATCAACAGCCTCGTCAGAAAGCCGTTCGTTGAAATAGCCGGAGACACGGACAGAATCATCACCGCTCTTTCGCAGATGATCGATCTCCGTGCCAAGGCAATCGAGTTCGTTCAGTGCAAATTCGACGGCCTCAGCCGCGTGCGGAGGAACCGTGATGTGAAGCGCATGCCATGTCGGAGCGGAAGTCGGATGCATATCTATTTTTGGATGCCCATTTCATCCAGGTCGCGTTCGCGATTGCGCCAATCCTCAACGACCTTGACAAAAAGGTGCAGGTAAACGCTCTTTCCCAAAAGGGCCTCGATGTCGTGCCGAGCCTCGGTGCCTATCGCCTTCAGCTTCGACCCGCCTTTGCCGATAATGATCTTTTTTTGCGAAGAGCGTTCGACGTATATGACACAGTGGATGCGGGTCTGTTCGGGGTCGGTCTCATCCCAGCGTTCGGTCAGGACGGCGGTCACGTATGGTATCTCCTCGCCGGTCGATGCAAGTATCTTTTCGCGTACCATTTCGGCGACTATCAGCCTGAGCGGCTGGTCGGTCAGGTCGTCCTCGCCGAATATCGGTTCGCCCGGAGGAAGATGTTTGACGATGCTTGCCAGCATCTCATCCAGAGCGTCGCCCTTTAGCCCGGAAACAGGAATTATTTCCTCAAAATCATGCTCTTTTGAATAAAGTTCGATCAGCGGAAGCAGCAGCTTTTTGTCCTTGAGCTTGTCTGTCTTGTTCAGGATGAGAACGGCTGGTTTGTCCGATCTTTTTACCAGATCCAGCACAAAGCGGTCGCCGTTGCCTGTGGAAACGCTGGCGTCACGCAGCAGCACGACCAGATCGACAGAAAGTACCGCGTCGTTCACCGCCGCCATCATTCTGCGGTTAAGCAAATGGCCGGGTTTATGAACTCCCGGCGTATCAACGAATACTATCTGGCCCTCGGGCCGTGTGACAACGCCCTGTATCCGGTGGCGGGTCGTCTGCGGCTTGTTGGAGACCGCCGCGATCTTTTCGCCCACCAGACGGTTCAAAAGCGTGGATTTGCCGGCGTTCGGCCTGCCGACAAGGGCGACATAGCCGCTGCGGTAAGTTGTTTCTGCCATCGATCGGAAATAACGGTCGGTCTATTGTTCCTTCATTATACGCTGTTTCGCGGCCAGTGCCTCATTGTATCCGCCGCCGGCGATCGGGCCGATCCTGATGGCACGATCATAAACCGCCACCGCGTAGCTCAGATCACCGGCAAATTCGTACAACCTGCCAAGGGCAAGAAAAGTGAGCGAAAGCAGGGCGCGGTCAACCGGCTGTGTCTCGGCTATCCTGATGACATTCTCATAGGCGACCTTTGATTCCAGAAGTTTCGCCTGCTGCTCTTCCTCGTCCTCAATGGACTGGGCGAACAGGCCCGTTACGCGGCCGATATTGAAATGGATGCGCGGCTCGTCCGGGTTTGCCTCAAGCAATTTCTTTAATTCCGATTCGGCAAGTTTGTAATCCTTTGCCGCGATGATCTCCTGAACCTCGAACAGCTTGTTCGTAACAGGATTTTCTATGATGACCGGCCCGGAAGAACCTTCGGAACGCCGTTTCTCGCGGGTCGCTATCGCACGTTTTCTGGCCTCGGCATATTGATCGAGCCTGTTTCGCTCTTTCGCCGGTTCAAAGGAAAGAAGCATTTCCCGCATCGAGGCGTTGATGTCAACGCCGGATTCTTCTATGCCGCGAAGCTGTTCCGCGAAATAGAACACAAGAACGGCCCCTTTTTCATAGTCTTCTGAAAGGCGCAGGGCGGTCTCATCAGAAAACTCCTGTTTCAGGGCTTCCAGTTCGGCAGAGACGGCTCTTCTTTCCGTGTCGGTCTTCATCTGGTCGATCTTTCTGCGGGACTGTTCGGTGGCTATCTGGACACGTTCATTCTCCACCTGTTTGGCGTCTATTGCCGCCACCAGCGAACGCGAAACGGCAAGATAGACATCCGGCGATGTTGCCGGATCGACCTTGCGGCGCTGATCCAGCATCAGCTTTACCGAAGGGCTGATAGCGGCAACCTCGCGCGAAAAGCTGAGGACGATCGGGTCGATGACATATTGGAGATAGCTTCGCCGTACATCCGAAAAACTGATATTTATATCCGGCGGAACGACAACAAAGTACTCATCCCTGACGTTGACAAAATTTACAATGCCCGTCGGAGCGAGCATTTCGGGAACGATAACAAACCTGCGTTCGCGGGTGCGTACCTCGGTGTTGGCGAGTGTGGTCCGTGATGAGCCGCTTCGCTGGGTCTCTGTCCGGACGCGTTCGTTGAAATAGGTCTGCGGACGCGTTTTCAGATAGAACAGGACATCACGGACCATTTCGCCCGCCGAAGGCTTTAGTCTGGAGTCAGCCGCTTCGGAATAGCTCTTGACATATTCATTGAGGTTGCCGGAAAAACTGGAAAGCCGATAAAAATCACGCACCAGCGGTGCGAAGTCCAATACATCGAGGAGTTGTCCGGGCAGGTCGGCCATAACGACAGGATCGGCAAGGTCGGGTACGTCCGTGAGCGTATATGCCATCGAAATGAACGGAGCGACTATCTCGGCATCCGAGGCTTTTGGCCGGGTTTGCTTGTGACGGACCAAAAACGCGGTGATCCTTTGACGAAGTTTTTCGTCCAACGCGGCGAGGTCGCTGTTAAGCTGGTCGCGGAATTTTTCGCCCGCCGTAGAAAGCGGCGTATTGATGACCTTGACCGGATCGCCGTTGGCATCCACGGTCCTTGCCGCTTCTATCGCTGCCAAAACGACCATCACGCGTTTATCGGGCTGAATGCGCACACCATAGTTCGCAAGGTCAAAGCCCGCCGGACTTTCCTGGCCAAAGGCCGTAGCCGACAGGACAAGGAACATAACCGCCAGTGTCAATAAGGACTTGTTCATCACAAGATTAAATTTACTCCCGTTCGTCGTTAGAATTCAATATGGAATAGATGTATTGCGGGCGATGAGGGATGTATTCTAAAGATACTTGCCCTAAAAAAGGGCAAAAGGATAAAGGAAGCTCAGATCCCTTTATCCTTTACAAAATGAACCGAAAACACACAGCAGGGCCTTACTCAAAACTCGACAAAGCTGCTGCCTCGTCCTCATAAACGTCAAAAACGGTGAGGAGCTTGGTTATTGCCAGCAGATCCTGTATCTTTTGGGTCAGATTGAGGAGCTTGAGCGTGCCATTTTCCTTGTTAACGGCGGTAAAGCTGGAAACGAGTTCTCCGATGCCGCTCGAATCAATATAGCCGACAGAACCGAGGTTCAAAAGTATCTTGTTCTTCCCTTCGCCCAGGAGCCGTCGTATGGCATTTCGCAGGGCGACGCTGCCTTCGCCGATCGTTACTTTTCCTTCAAGATCGAGAATTGTCACATCACCGGCCTGGCGTTCCGAAATTGTAATATCAGACATGTTTATCTCCTAATTTTAGGTCTATTTAACTTAATGAATAGCAGATTTTATGACACTGTAAACAGAATGTCCACAATCGCCTGCCATATCAAGATCTTTTTATCATTTTAACGACCGTGCCGCCTTCGGCATGGTTCACCCATTCGACCTCATCCATAAATGACCGCATGAACAATATGCCGCGGCCCGAAACGTTCAGGATATTTGCCGGATCGGTCGGGTCAGGTATCTCCTTGACGGAAAACCCCGAGCCATGGTCGCGTACCTGGATCGAGAATTCATTCGGGACAGCCTCAAAAAACACTCTGACAGGCTTTTCCTCGTCAAATTTATTACCGTGTTTAACGGCGTTAGCGACCGATTCACGAACCGCAAGATCGACAGCCGAGACCACATCGTCCCCAAAACCGTTCTCACGGGCAAATGTTTCAGCCTTGCTTGCCGCCTCATCGACGGATTCAATACGGCTTGGCAATATTAATTCCAGATTACTTGACACAATGAATAAAGGATAGAGTAAAGTTAGCCACTTAGGTAACGTTCTGTCAAGTCAGGACAAGTTACATAAATCAAGATAGAATAGGCGTGATGAGAATAGAATCAGCAGGGCCGCTTAAGGGAAAGATCGTCCTTCCCGGCGACAAATCCATATCACACAGGGCCGCGATGTTCGCGGCGATGGCATCAGGACAAAGCAGGATAGAGAATTACGCTGCCAGCGAGGACTGTGCCTCAACGCTTGGATGCTTGTCCGCTCTGGGCGTGAAGATCGGCCGTGACGGCTCGGCCGTGACGATAGATGGTGTTGGCGGGAACGGCTTCATACGGCCGTCGTCAGACCTCGATTGCGGCAACAGCGGCACGACGATGCGCCTGATGGCGGGAATACTCGCCGGAGCCGGTGTTGAATGTGTGATGACCGGCGATGCGTCGTTGAGCAAACGCCCGATGCGGCGTGTCGTCGATCCGCTGACGGAAATGGGAGCGGGGATCGAGACCGAAGACGGCCACGCTCCGCTACAGATAAAAGGCGGAAAAAAATTGACAGGCATCGAATATAAGCTGCCTGTGGCGTCGGCACAGGTCAAATCCTGCGTGCTGCTGGCCGGCCTGAATGCCGAAGGAACTACAACCGTTATCGAATCGGCCCCGACGCGCGATCATACAGAGCGGATGCTGGAGCAGTTCGGCGTGTCTGTCGGCACTGAAACCGACGGTGCGACGCGACGCATCTCGGTCAACGGCGGTTCATTGCTGAAAGGGGCATCGCTGCGTGTTCCGGGCGATATTTCGGCGGCGGCGTTCTTTCTTGTCGCGGGCGCGATCATAGAAGGTTCGCAATTATATCTGCCGTTTGTCGGGCTTAATCCGACACGTGCGGCCGTTCTGGACGTGCTGCGGCAGGCGGGAGCAAAGATGTCGATAACCGAACACGATACGGGCAAGGGCGAACCTGTGGGCGACATTGAGATAGAAGGCAGCGGAACCGCAGGGTTGACAAAAGCACGGATCGTTATCGAAGGCGATGTCGTCGCAAATCTTGTTGACGAGGTGCCGATACTGGCGATACTCGGGACACAGCTTGAAGGCGGGCTTGAGGTTCGCGACGCCGCTGAATTACGTGTGAAAGAAACGGACAGGATCGACGCCGTTGTCAAAAACCTGCGCAAAATGGGTGCTGATATCGAAGAAAGGGAAGACGGTTTTCTTGTTCGGCGTTCGCTTCTGCAAGGCGCTGAGGTTGATTCATTCGGAGATCACCGCATCGCGATGGCGTTTGCGGTCGCCGGCCTTGTCGCGGAAGGTGTCACCGAAATTCACGATGCGGAATGTGCCGCGGTTTCATTCCCCGATTTCTTTGAGCAGCTTGCGGCGGTAAGGACACAGTGACATCAGCGACGAAAGAATCATTATGCCCCTTTCTTTCTTAACGGCTGCTCTACCAAAAAGGCAGCAATCCTGCTTCCTGCAATTCCATAGAGCGGCCGTCGGGCAATATGTGAATCACGCGTGCACCTTTTGCCTTGAGCGGCGGCGAGAGCAGA
Source organism: Acidobacteriota bacterium (assembly GCA_019639175.1). Lineage (GTDB taxonomy): Bacteria > Acidobacteriota > Blastocatellia > Pyrinomonadales > Pyrinomonadaceae > OLB17. The sequence goes on from JAHBSK010000001.1 coordinate 528,533, forward strand.
GCGAGGCGATGACATTTAGAGCGAGGTACCTTGTGATCGCTTAGCGGATTGGATTCTGAGCACATCAGAACCACTTTGACATCGGCGGCCAGTTCAAATATGCGGTTTATGCCAAAGGCGAGCGTTTCCGGGTCGGGCCGCAATTTGCCGCCGCATTCGGGCAGATGCTCGTAACCGATACCGTTCTCATTCAATAGCTCACGCAAAGCGACCTGATTGAAATGCGGCCACCGCGACCGTGCAAATGAACGCACGTCGCACACCATCTCTATCTCATACTGCCGGAGCAATTCGAGAAAATAAGGGAAAGGATGTTTCCCATGGCCTATGGTGTAGATCGTCGTCATTCAACAGGTTATTCGAGGTCAATGTCGGCCATCGATGCCGGGTCGCTGATCGGTTCCATGTGCGTGAAAACTATCGCTCCGGCGACCGCCGTGCGGATGTCGTCCTCTATCTTGTCTATCAGTTTGTGGCCTTCGCGGATGCTCCATTCGTCCGGCATCAGGATGTGAACGCTGATGAACACGCGTGAACCGGATTCGCGGGTTCGCAGGGCGTGATAATCGATCTTTTCTTTTTCGACATAGCTGTCCAGCACATTTACCACGGCTTTCATGTCCTCATCGGAAATGACCGTGTCCATCAGGCCGAGCGTCGAGCGTTTGACGACATTGTAGCCGGTCCGCAAAATATTCACGGCAACGAACAACGCAATGATCGGGTCAAGAACATACCAGCCCGTAATGTTGACAACTATCAAGGCAATAATGACGCTCGCCGATGTCCATACGTCCGTCATCAAATGCTTTCCGTCTGCTTCGAGCGTGATGGAGCGGTGCTTTCGGCCGGTTCGTATCAGCAGTTGGCCGACAACAAGATTAAGCAGCGAGGCCGCCGTGGTTATGATAAGCCCTATGCCGATCTGTTCGATGGGCTGAGGGGCTATCAGGCGGTTTACCGCAACCCAGATGATGCTCAACGCGGCCATGCCGATAAGCGTGCCTTCGAGCGCACCGGCAAAATACTCCGCCTTATAGTGTCCGAACGGATGATCCTCATCAGCCGGACGTGCGGCTATCTTGAGCATCCACAGGGCAAACGCCGCCGCCACCAGATTTATTACAGACTCCAACGCATCTGACAATAGCCCGACCGAGCCGGTCATAAGATACGCCAGCGTCTTTAGCGAGATGGTGGCTATCGCCGTCGCCACCGACAGCCACGCAAACCGTGTCAGGTCTTTATTGGTCACTGAGATGCATTATCGCGAAGTTTGCCGATTTCCTCAACGCTGTTCAGGTTTTCCGGCAGAGAGGGTCTGCCGGGTTCTCGTGAAATATGGAATTTTTAGTGAATATCAGTGTGGTTCAGTTCGTGGTTTGTTTGCGGATCCCATTCTCATAAACAACCGTGGCGGTGTCTATACAGGCTGCTTCAGGGTCGAGGCCGGTAAGTTTTACAGTTACTGACGCTTTGGTTTTTGTGGCGTTTGCAGGAAGCCTTACGGTCAGTGAATGAGTGCCCTGGCCGTCTATTATTTGTCCGTTCTCGACCGACCACAGATAACCTACATCGGAGGCTCCTCCGCCGGCGTTAGCTGTTATTATGACGATCCCGGAATTTGAAATGCTGTCAGGAGCAGTCAGTTCAAGCATGGGACATTCGACCAGTCCGCAGATAGGTGTACATTCTGTAACAGTGACCGTTTTGGAAAACGATTTTCCGCAAGATCCGCAGCCGTCGTCAGCCGAGGCGGTGATCGTATAAACTCCCGGCGAGGCATCGGAAAGGTCCCATTTTACGTCCGAGCCTTTGCCTATTATCTTCCCGCCGGAAACTGTATAACTGTAAACCAGCACATCGCCTTCAGGGTCAGATGCGATGGTCGAAACATCAATGATCATCGATTCCGAAGGCTGCGGGAAGGCCTTGTCAGGCATTTCTCCGGGCTGGCATTGTGTGACAAGTTGTTCCGAGCTAAGTGAAAGGTCGGTGACAATGGCCGGTTCATTCGGTCCAACGGGAATTCGACCTATTGAAACATTTTTGACGATTGGCACTTCAACTGAAAATTCGTTGGGACAATTGCATTCGATATCGTTGCCTCCGATCTCTAAGGTAACATTGATCTTTGCGGATTCGGTCTTGGGGTTGTTGCGTACAAGTATCTGAGCCGTTTTGTCACCCGCGATGATCGTTCCATCGGAAACCGTCCATTTATATGAAGCTTTTTGGATGTCCCCGCCAACAACGGCCTTTACGATAAATGTGTCGCCGGGGCCAACCGGTTCGTCTGGCGGTTTGAGTACGACGTTAAAGCATTCGCAGGGCAGATCGCATACCGAACATTCTGAGATCGACACATAACGAGTAATTGTCTCGCCGCGAATGATGCCGCCTTTTCCAAGTCCGATCGTGATCGAATGTTTGCCCGGTGGCGAATTTAATAGCTTCCAGACCACGTTCGAGCCTTCGCCTTCGATCTCACCCTCCGACACGGTGTAATATATGCTGACTTTTTCGCTCCCTGACATTTTAATGATAGAGCTAACGGATATTTGAGTCTGTTGTTTTCCGCACGCACGATCCGGTCGGTTGATGCTGTCTTCGGGGAACGGACACCACGAAAAAATATCTTCTCTACTGAGTTTTACATCCTCAAGCGATTGGCCCATTACGGAGAAAGGCATTGAGCTGAAAAAAAGCAGCGCAAAAACAGCATTTATAGCCGTTTTGAACGGAAAAATGAAAGGGCGAAAACTATGCATAGCGGAAACCAATATTTCCACCGGATTATAGTCTATTCACACGAGATGGACAACGCTTTTTATCTTTCGGCTAGGAACCAGCTTGTCGTATCTCTTCAACCGCGTTTGGATTTTCCAACGCTGAAAGGTCGCCCGGGTCTTCGCCAAGGTAAGCGGAGCGAATGACGCGGCGCATCACCTTTGCATTTCGGGTTTTTGGCAGAGCCGTGACGAAATGTATCTTTGACGGGGCGAGCGGTTTGCCCATGTCTTTTGCGACAAGGGCTTTAAGTTCTTGTTGGAACTCCGCCACCTTGGCGGCATCTGCCGGCATGGATGCCGGCGTTCCCAAGACTACAAAAGCGACCATCGCCGTGCCTTTTATTTCGTCGGGGACGCCGATGACGGCGGCTTCGGTGACGAGCGTGTGTGCGACAAGGAGCGATTCGACCTCGGCAGGCCCGACGCGTTTACCGGCTACCTTTAGCGTGTCATCGCTGCGGCCGAGGATGAACCAGTGGCCGTCCGCGTCGCGCATTGCCCAATCTCCGTGTACCCAGATGTTTTTGAATCGCGACCAGTAGGTTTCGAGATAGCGTTCCTTCTCTTGCCAAAACCCACGAGCCATGCCGATCCACGGCTGTTTTATGACAAGCTCGCCAACGGTGCCGTTCGGTACGGAATTGCCTTCTTCGTCCAAAATATCAACGTCCATTCCCGGACATGGTGCAGGGAACGAACAAGGCTTTATCGGCAGCAGCGGATTGCCCATCAAAATACCGCCCGCGATCTCAGTGCCGCCGCTGTAATTGATGATCGGCAGCTTGCTGTTGCCGACCTTTTCAAAAAGCCACCACCAAGGCGCCGGATTCCACGGCTCACCGGTCGATGCAAAAATGCGCAGAGAAGAAAGATCATGCTTTTCATACACAGCTTTTTTTGAAGAATAGCTGTCAGCTATTAGCTGTGAGCTGTCAGCCGGATTTTCCGATGAATCGCTGATGGCTGACGGCTGACGGCTGTTAGCTGTTTTTTCATCCGAGCTTGCCAGCGAGCGGATCAGCGTCGGCGAAATGCCCAGCACCTCGATCTTGTGCTTTGCGCAGAATTCCCACATGCGGTCAGGTGTCGGGTAATCTGGCGCTCCGTCGTAAAGGCAGATCGTCGCGCCGTTTATCAAAGCCCCGTATATCAGCCACGGCCCCATCATCCAGCCAATGTCCGTGTACCAGCATATCCGCGTGCCTTTGCCCACGTCCGTGCCGAACGCCATGTCCTGCGCCGCCTTGATCGGAAAACTCGCATGAGTGTGCGCAATGCCTTTCGGCTTACCCGTCGTGCCGGAGGTGTAGAGGATAATGAGCGGGTCCTCGGCGGCGGTTGGTTCGGGGCGGGACAAATTTTCGTAAGAAAGATAATCGAAGACCAGATCGTAATAGACGAATCCGTCGCCGATAACCTCGTTTGGCTCAGATAAACGGCTTATCACAAAAACGTGCTTTCCAGCTTGTGCATCAATAGTCTGGCAACGCTGTACCGCTTCGCGAGCAACATCAACTGCGTTGAAGGGCTTTCCTCTGCGAGGAAAACCGTCACAAGTAAAAAGCCCTTTAGCCTTCACCGCATTTAGCCGGCTTGAGATAGCATCAACGCCGTAGCCTGAAAATACGGGGACAGCGATCGCCCCGATACGATTGATCGCAAGGAGGGCGACAACAGTTTCTACCATCATCGGCAAATGTATTCCGATGGCATCACCTTTCTTAAAGCCGTAAGTTCGCAATCTACTAGCTACGATCTCAACCTTAAGTAGAAGTTCGGCGTATGTAAGCTGGGAGGTTGAGCCGTCTTCTCCTTCCCATATTACCGCCGGCTGATCTTTCATCTCGTCCGTCTGCCAGCGGTCGAGGCACATTGTGGTGATGTTCAGGCCGGCGGAACCAAGGGACGAAAGGGACGGCAAGGTCTCAAGGGACTTTACGGAGTTTGTCGGATCTGCAGATTCGACGGGTTCCTTAAAGTCTCCTGAATCTTCCGTCACTTGCGTCCCTTTCGTCCTTTCCGTCCCTTCGACAGCGAACCATCTAGGAAACTCAACACCGCCGGAAACATCGAGCAGCTTTTCATACGGCGGGTCGAATTTGATGTCCAGAAATTTCAGCACTTCTTCAGTAAATTTCTCGACATCGCTGATCGAGAATTCGTAAAGCTCCTCCCAGGTCGAGACGCCGACCTGTTTCATAAATTGAGTAAGCCGCGCGCGGTCTATGACATCCGGCGTTGGCGTCCAGGCGATGGGTTGATCTTCCAGAAGATTCGTGTCCTGCATATTCTGTTACGGGGTTTTCCTAAGTATCTCACGAAACACATTGTCTAAGAAATCGGCGGATCGCACGGGAACCTGTATGGTTCAGGGCGATCTCAGTTTCCAAAGTTGTATTCGGCGGCCGTCCATTTCATAGACGGGACCGTTCGGAAAATATTTTTGCGTTACCATTTCCGCCATCGGGCCGGTATGGTCATCGGGTTTTCTGGTTTCAGGTGACAGGTTATAGTTATTATCCCAAACAATGTATCGCGGCCTTTTTTTCTCAAGATCGGCCACGGCTTCTGCCACCTGTTCGGGCCGGGTGTAATCGGTCTGCCATATTTGGGAAAAACGTGTCGGGTTACGAACCCCCAATGGAAAATAAACATAGGGCTGAACCGCCTGATACACAAATTCGCCGCCTTGCGTGCGGTCGGACAGATCTTGATAAAAACGTGCCTGTTCCGCTGAAATAAAAGCCAGTTTCCCGCTGCGGGTTTCAACTATCGAAAAGTCCCAGTGTGTTTGCATCCGGTAGATTTGCGATAGCCCGATGAGGGCAAGCAGAGTCAGTGAGAGCAAAGTCAGGCGTTGTTCTTTTTTGGCGGCCATCCCGATCCTGGAAAGCAGCCAACAAAACACGATGATCGCCGGAATGCCGACTTGAAAAAAACGCAGAGCGTTTGGCCCTGTGGTCGTGAAAAATGAAAACGCCGCCAGCAGCGAAAGCAGCATCGGGCCTCTCCAATCGTCCCAGGATACGTTCTTTCTGCGGATGGCAAAGACGGCAAATGCCGTAAGGACGGCAAATGGCAGTATGACAGAGTAAAAGACGGAACCGAGAAACATCAGTGTTCCCGAAATTCCCGGTGCGGACGCTGTCTTTATCAGATCGGAAACAAAAACAGAATAGCTGTTAGCCTCAACGTATTTATAGTATTTTGCGGGATAGGTAAATGTCGCGTAAAAAAAATCGGTCGGCCCTGCGGACAATATGAAATACAGGCACAGCAGCCCAATGGTCATTAGAAAAGTTCCTGACATTACCGCAATGTCATAGAGTGCCTGCGCTTTTCCGCGAGGCGTCATAAATGCGTCCAGCACCAGATAAACGGCTATTGCCGTCAGCGTAACAACACCCCGCTGTTGTGTGAAAAACGAAGCCAGAGCGCAGCAAACACCGGCTGCTATCAGACGTTTCCGATTCACTTTTGATAACAGAAAGAAAACCGCCATCAGCATCAAGATCGGACTGAACATTCTGTGCGAACCGTCCAAGCCGAACCATCGCAGACCGAAGAAAAGAAAAATGAACGAAGGAACAAACCGAAGAGACCCGGAGATGACCGATTCGGAAAGTTTCAGGCAAAGAAATGTAAGCACCGATCCGAGTATCACTACGGTGAAAGGCAGGATCCAATAACGTTCACCAAAAAGCGAAAGAACGACATGATAATAGGTTTGTGTGCCGGGAAAGGTGAACTGGAAAAAATCTCGGTACATCACATCGCCGTGCAGCAGTCGAGAGGCTTCATAAACGAAGATTAGCTGGTCGGTTTCTGAGAAGATCGGCGTGAAGGGAAACGCGAAAACAAGGAGATAGATGTAAATAGCCGAGGTTGCCGCGACCGCAACCCCGATGCTTTTCTGATCTTGTGTTTTGCTGTCCATCAGGCAATTCATTGTTCCGGCCGTTGTTCACGTTTCTGCCATACCTGCACCGGCTTGCCATCAACCATATAAACAGGCCCGACAGGTTCATATTCGACCTGGACATATTCCGCCAGCGGCCCCAAATTGTCTCCGGGTACGCGTTCGGCATCGGGTATGTTGTAATCATTGCTCCAGAGGATATACAAGGGCGGTTTTGTTTTCAGCTCTTCTATCGCCTCGAGCACAAATTCGGGCCGCGTATATTCAGTTTGGTAGAATTGAGCATGGCCCGACGGATTTTTTAACGCAAACGGAAAATAAATATACGGATTGGATGCCTCAAATACCAGATCGCCCGGCTTTGTCCTTTCAGCTATCCAGGTGTATCGCCCTGTGCTTTCCATGTTTGACGAATACACGGTTCCTCGCGGTGTATCAACCCTGACATACGCCGTTCCTGTCTGAAGCCGTACGATCTGTATGCCTGAGAACACGATCATCAAAACCGCCGCTGCCTTTACAAAAAGTCCGGCTCGCTCACCAAACAGCTTCAGATGCCACAATAACCACGCAAGGAGAATAAGGAACGTCGGCGATATCTGGTAATACCTCAAATGGCCAGGATTCGTGGTCGATATAAGAAAAACGCCGCTCACGATCGCCATCAGCAGCGGGCCGCGCCAATATGCGTGATCAAACTTTCTGCGATCCCGAAAATATACCGCCAAAAACACGATAACGATCAGAGGAATGATAAAACCGTAAAAACCCGCCGGTAAAAGAGAAAGTATCGGCCCGATCCCGGGAGTTGCCAGAATATGCCGAAAACCGACCCAAAAGCCGCCGAGACTGTTATCGGGCTGATAATGATAGTAAAGCGACGGATAGGTCAGCGTGGCGTTAATGAAAGTGTCAAGGCCTGCGGTAAAGATAAAGTATGAACACAATACAGCCAGCGTGACGGCAAAACCAAGACAAAGTACACCAGACCTTGATATCACATCTTTCCATTTCCAACCGCTCAGGAAGCTGTCAGTCAACAGGAATATGCCGAAAGCCCCCACAGCGATAACGCCTCGCTGCTGTGTAAAATATGATGACATGGCACAGCAGGCACCGGTTGCCGCCCAACGCCATAAGCTTTTGCCTTTTAACAGTATAACTACACCGATCAGGACCAAAAGCGGACTGAACATCCGGTGTGAGCCGTCCTGGCCGAACCAACGAAAGCCGAAGAAAATAAATATCAACGCAGGGAGGTATGCAAGATAACCGGGAATCAGAAGTTTTGCGGAACGAAGTAAAAACCAGCAGTATCCAAACCCCATTAAAATAATGGCAAAAGGCAATACCCAATATTTAGCCCCAAATACAGAAAAAAGCAGGAAATAAAGGACCTGTCCGCCCGGGAACGTGAACTGAAAGAAGTCCCGATACATTTTCTCGCCATCGAGCATTCTGTCCGCGTTGTACAGGAATATAAGTTGGTCGGCCTCATAAAAGAACGGATAAAATGGCAGCCGGAACAGCAAAAGATACAGGAACAATACTGTCAGGAGCAGCAGAAACAGATCGAGCCTGGGTTGCGTTCCAATATCTTTGGTCGGGTGCATATTTGGTGAGGTTACAGGACAGGATTTTTAGCGTCAAGGAACAGGAACCTTCACCGTTCGTTGGTATGTTCGGGATTTCGACCCTTTCCCGTGCCAAGATCGCACGGAACGATCAGATAAACTTGACAATGCCATAAGAAATAGTTGAACTAACTTTTGTTGTGAGTGAGCAAGAGCGATCGGTGGTGATGAAATTCGGCGGCACGTCGGTGGGCGATGTCGCCGCTTTTGAACGTGTTGTTCATGTCGTTGGCAGCCAGTTGGATAAGATGCCCGTTGTTGTTGTTTCGGCAATGACGAAAGTAACGGACTCCTTGCTTGCGGCGTTCGATCTGGCAAAAAAGGGCGATCTCGCGGCGGCGGTCGCGTCGCTCGAACCTCATTTTGACCGTCATGTCGCCGTTTCAAGCCATTTTATTTCGGAAGGTTCACCTAACCTTTTTGATGCCGAATTACAGTTCGCACGGCAGGAACTTGCAGACCTTTTGATGAGAGCTTCCAGAAGGTCGCTCCCGCTTTCCATGCTGAAAGACGCCATCGTCTCCTATGGCGAACAGCTTTCATCGCGGCTTTTGGCGGAAGTGTTAAGATCACGAGGCGTCAATGCCAGGCATTTTGATTCGCGCCGGCTGATCGTGACGGATGATGAATACGGCGCCGCACAGCCCATCGTCGAAGAGACAAATGAGCTTGTCCGGCTTGAGCTGCCGCCGACATTGGAAGCGGGCGAGGTTCCCGTAATGGGCGGTTTCATTGCCGGGAACCGTGCTGGCGAAACAACGACACTGGGACGCGGCGGTTCGGATTACACGGCGGCCATTGTTGCGGCAGCGATAGGTTCGTCAGAACTGCAGATATGGACGGACGTAACGGGTGTTATGACCTGTGATCCGCGAATATGCGGCGATGCCAGAACGATCCCGGTCCTTAGCTATGAGGAAGCGGCCGAGCTTTCATATTTTGGAGCCAAAGTGCTTCATCCGAAAACGATAAAACCGGCGGTCGATCACGGCATTCCGGTGCGCGTATGCAACACGTTCGAGCCCGAAGCCGTCGGCACGATGGTGCTTGCCGAATCCGGCGAGGCTCCGAACAAGATAAAATCCATTGCTCATAAAAAAGGCATAACGATACTTCGCGTAACCTCGGCTCGAATGCTCGGCAGTTATGGTTTTATGAGCGCGGTCTTTCAGGTTTTTGAACGATACCGGACAGTTATTGATGTCATCTCAACTTCTGAAGTATCCATTGCATTGACCCTGGACAACACTGCCGAAATAGACAAGATCGTGTCTGATCTGGAACGGCTTGGCGATGTCGAGACCGAGAACGGATTTTCTGTTATCTGCATAGTCGGCGAGGGTCTGCGGGCAAGCACGGGCATGGCTTCGAAGATATTTTCGACCATAAAAGACATAAACGTCTCGCTCATCTCACATGGGGCTTCGAGCGTAAATCTGACGTTTGTTGTGAAAGAAGAATTCGCCGCGGATGTGATAAGATGCCTGCACTGGGAATTGTTTTAAGTTAAAGAAGTTAAAGAGCTTATGCTTCCTATCAATATAGAATCAATTTTTGATGGCGACTCGTCGGTCGAGTGGGAGAGAATTGAGTTTAAGAAAGGCTGGAACCCACTTGCCGTTTTTCATTCGATTTGTGCTTTTGCGAATGATTTTAACAATCTTGACGGCGGTTATATCTTTATTGGTGTCGAAGAGAAGAGCGGTAAGCCGATTTTGCCGCCACACGGTCTGACGCAAATGGAAATTGACAAGATTCAAAACGAGCTTTTGAATTTTGGCAACTCCAAAATCCATCCGCCCTTTCATCCGTTAGCGTTTCCGATGAAATATCAAGACCGCATGATTCTGGTTTTGCGAGTGCCAGGCGGTGAAAATCGGCCGTATCAGACAGTAAAGGGACTCGGCAAAAATTCCGACCGTGGTTATTACATACGGGTTTTGAATGCGACTGTTGAAGCTCGTGGACAGAAATTGACCGAACTTCTTTCGTTAGCTCAGCGAGTGCCGTTTGACGATCGGTTCAATCAAAATGCGGGACTCGACGATCTCGATTTTGATTTGATTCGGGGCTTTCTAAAAGAGGTCAAGAGCGAACTTGCCGAATATGCAGAAAAACTTGAGTTCGAGCAGTTGTGCAGACAAATGAATATAGTTGGAGGTTCTACTGAAGGTCCGTTGCCTAAGAATGTCGGGTTGATGTTCTTTTCATCGAATCCTTCTCAGTTTTTTCCTCAGACTCAGATCGATGTAGTTAAGCTCCCGACCGGAACTGAAGGATCGAGGATCATTGAAAAGACTTTTTATGGGCCGATCCATCAGCAGATTAGAAATGCTTTGCATTACATAAGCACAACGGTGATCGAGGAGATCATTCTCAAGGACCCAAATAAGGCCGAATCTGATAAAGTTCTCAATTATCCTTATCAGGCTATTGAAGAATTATTGGTAAATGCGGTTTACCATCGCGGTTACGATGTAAGGGAACCCATAGAAGTCCGCATTTTGCCTGATAGAATAACAATCACAAGTTATCCGGGGCCGGACAGGTCGATCAGCCTTGGGAAACTTGCTGTCGGTAGTTTGGTGGCTCGGCGGTATCGGAACCGCAGGATCGGGGAGTTCCTAAAAGAGCTGAATTTGACGGAAGGTCGCGGAACGGGCATTCCCATCGCGATAAAAGCCATGGAAGACAATAGCTCGCCACCCCCTAACTTTGAAACCGACGAAGATAACTCTTATTTTATTGCTACTTTGCCGATCAACTCTGCTTTTACTTCGGGGGGGGCTTCGGGGGTCGCAACCCCCATACTTGCCCCCGAAGTAACAGAATTTTTGAATGAGAATGCTGTATCCATATTGGAATATTGTTTAACTCCAAGGAGTCGCTCGGAGATACAAATGGAACTTAAACTTCGCGATGCAAAACATCTTCGTGAACGCTATATCTACCCACTACTTGAAGCGAAAGTAATTGTAATGACTGACCCAACCCATCCAAGGTCACTGAGTCAAAGATTTAAAACTACGAAACTGGGTAAATCGGTACTTGAGGATTGGCGAAAACGGACCAATTCGATACCTAGGTTGCTTTTCGACGAATGAACCTATTTGAACTCACAAAACAGTTAATGTCCGTACCGTCTGTTTCCGGTGACGAGGAGGCGGTCGGGTTTTTCCTGCGCGATCATCTGGTGTCGTTGGGATGGAATGTTGAATTACAACCCGTATCGGAAGATCAGAATAATGTGATCGCGACGCTGAACGGTACGCCGCGTGTGTGGTTTTCGACACACATGGACACGGTTCCGCCGTTTATCCCGCCGACCGAGGATGACGAGAAAATTTATGGCCGAGGGGCGTGTGATGCGAAGGGAATTATCGCCGCGCAGATAACGGCGGCGGAGCGGTTGAGGAAAGAGGGAATTGAGGACATCGGGCTGCTTTACACGGTCGAAGAAGAGCGGGCGAGCACCGGCGCGAAGGCGGCAAATCTGCACCCGCTGGCGGCGAAATGTGAATACATGATAAACGGCGAGCCGACCGATAATGATCTTGCCATCGGGTCAAAAGGTTCGTTCAGGTTCAAGATAAAAACACACGGAAAAGCGGCTCATTCGGCATATCCCGAAGAAGGTGATTCAGCGATAGAAACGCTGCTGGACATTTTGCAGGACATTCGTTCGACAAAATTTCCCGAGGATGAATTTTTCGGTGAAACGACCGTGAACATCGGCACGATAGACGGCGGGCTGGCTCTGAACGTAATTCCGCCAAACGCCGAGGCCGGATTTCTGGTGCGCTTGGCGACAAAACGCGAACCGATAGAAAAGGCACTGGAAAACATCGTTCGCGGACGCGGCGAGATCGAGGTTCTGTCATGCAGCGAACCCGTGAAAATGGTCGCGGTCGATGGTTTCCCGCAAAAGGTAGTGCGATTTACGACCGACATCCCGCATCTGCCTAACTGGAAAAATCCGCTCCTGCTCGGCCCCGGCTCGATCCTTGTTGCTCATACAAAAGATGAATTTGTGCTGAAAAGCGATCTGGAAAAGGCGGTGGACTTGTATTGCTCGCTTGTCAGGAAATTGTTAACCACATAGGAACATAGAACACATAGATTTTCTTCTTTCCTATGTGTCCTATGTTTCTATATGGTTTCAGAAACTATGACAAAGAAATATCTGGATAAATTGACGTACGATGTTATTGGTGCGGCGATAGAGGTGCATAAGTCAGTTGGTCCGGGTCTTATTGAAAGCGTTTATCACGAATGTATAAAACATGAGTTGAAAGCAAGAGGGATCGGTTTTCATACAGAGCTTATTGTGCCTGTTCATTTTAAGGGTCTGGTTTTGGATGCTGAATTGCGGTGTGATCTATTCATTGAGAATATTCTGGCGGTTGAACTTAAAGCGGTTTCAACACTTGCCCCTATTCATGAAGCTCAGCTTTTGACTTATATGAAATTGCTGAAGGCGCCAAAAGGTATTCTTATCAATTTCAATTCTGTAAATCTATTTCGTGACGGGCAGAAGACTTTTGTAAATGAACTCTTCCGAAATTTACCGGATGGATAAACCACATAGGAACATAGAACACATAGATTTTCTTCTGCTCCTATGTGTTCTATGTCTCTATGTGGTAATTAGAACATATGAAGATCGCACTTATTGGATACGGAAAGATGGGCCGGTTGATCAGCAAACTGGCCGGTGATTCGGGTCACGGTATTGTTGTTACCGTCAGCGAATCACACGCGGGCCTGTCGGCGGACGAACTTGCGGAAACTCTTCGCGCGGCAGATGTGGCGATAGATTTCACCGCCGCTGATGCCGTTCGCAGAAACGTAGAGGCCTGTATGATTGCCGGTATTCCGATAGTTGTCGGGACGACCGGCTGGAACAGTCAAAAGGACGAGATTGAAAGGCTTGTGAATGACAGCGGCGGTTCGCTGGTTTACGGAGCAAATTTTTCCATCGGCGTGAATCTTTTTTTTAAGATCGCCGAGTACTCAGCCGAGCTTTTTGCAAAGTTCCCGGAATACGAGGTCTTTATTGAAGAGCAGCATCATTCGCAAAAGAAAGATGCTCCGAGCGGAACGGCGCTAAAGCTGAAGGAACTTGTGAAAAAGCATATCGATGCCGAGTTTGAGATACCGGCGACGCGCGCCGGAAATATTCCCGGGACGCATCGCGTGGGTTTTGACGCCGCTGCCGACCAAATATTACTCACACACACCGCTCGAAACCGCGAAGGCTTTGCACGCGGGGCGATAATGGCGGCGGAATGGATAAAGACGAGGAAAGGTTTCTTTGAGTTTTCAGATGTGATGGAAGAGATCATAAAAGGATGACCGAATGGCAAACATAAAACTATTCGAAAATAAGCAGGTCAGGTCTGTTTGGGTCGAGGCTGAAGAAAAATGGTATTTTTCTGTTCAGGATGTGGTTGAAATACTTACCGGTACCGTTGATGCAAAAGACTACATCAAGAAGATGCGGAAACGGGACGATGCTCTTAATTCGAACTGGGGGACAATTTGTCCCCTGGTTGAAATGAAGGCCACAGACGGCAAGATGCGGAAGATTCAGGCTGCAAATGCTCAAGGCCTGTTGCGCATAATACAGTCGATTCCATCACCAAAAGCTGAACCATTCAAGTTTTGGCTGGCACAGGTCGGTTCCGATAGGCTGGATGAGATAGAGAATCCCGAGTTGGCTATGCAAAGAACGCGGGAACTTTATAAGCTGAAAGGCTATTCGGACGATTGGATAGAAAGGAGAATGCGGAGCATTGCCATTCGTGAGGAATTGACCGATGAATGGAACAAACACGGAGTAAAAGAGCGTCGGGAATATGCCATCCTGACCGCCGAAATTTCAAAAGCAACATTCGGGCTTACACCTTCGGAATACAAGAAGGTGAAAGGGCTGAAACGCGAAAATCTCCGCGATCACATGAATGACCTTGAGCTTCTGTTCTCAATGCTCGGCGAGGCTTCAACAACAGAGATCGTAAAGACGCATAATCCCAATGGTTTTGTTGAAAACAAGAAAGCCGCGATTCGCGGAGGCAAAGTAGCGGGAGATGCAAGGAAGGCTTTGGAATTGGAAACCGGCGGAAAGGTCGTGTCTTCAGGTAATTACCTGCGATCGACTAAAGAGCAGAAAAAGATCAAAAGTTCAAAAAAATGAGAACAGCACACTCACTGCTGCTCGTGTTTCCGCCTTTGTTTATCGATGAAATCAGACGGATCGACCCAGTCGGTTCGGTCTGTTGAATAGCCTGGGCCGACTTGATCCCACATTGACGAATTTTCCTCGCGTATCTCAAAATGCAGATGGCAAAGGTAACGGCCATTTGCATTGCCGACGGTTCCTATCAGGTCTCTTTTTTTGACCTCGCCGCTCTTTATTTTGATCTCTTGAAGATGTCCGTATAGCGATTGAACCTTTTTGCCGTCGGGTAGAGTGTGGGTCACGATAATGACGTTTCCCCAGCCGGTTCCGGCGTCTTCGGCGTATGTTATCAGGCCGTCGGCAATGGCATAGACAGGCTCGCCGCAGTCGGTATTACCGCCTGTGTTCTTGTTCCAATCTTCGCCCAGGTGGTTTTCCTCGCCAAAATCGAGAGCGTTGTACCAATCGTCATTTTTATCACGCTGCTGTGTGACGTATTCTGTTTTTCCAACCGGATAGGCGAAGCTGTCGGCGATCACGACAGGTTCCGTAACCGACGGCGTTTCTTCGGCGCCGCTGCCCGAACAGCCCGCCGTGAACAAAGCCGCAGTGATAGTAATGCTTATAAGTGCTATAAATTTAACCAAGGTATTTTTGTAACTTCTTCCCGGATAAGCATATACTTTACGAAACCGAGGGGGCAAAGGTTCGAGGCTTATGACCAGCAGAATAGATTGGATGCGCGGATGCGCGACCGCATTGGCAACGCCGTTTCATAAAGACAGTTCGATAGACGATGAATGTTTTCGGAGCCTTGTTGAACGGCAGATAAAGAACGGCGTCAGGCTGCTTGTGCCGTGCGGCACAACGGGCGAAAGCGTCACGATGACATCGGAAGAGCAGGATCACGTTATCCGAATGACGGTCAAAGCTGCGCATAAACACGGAGCAAAGGTCATTGCGGGAACCGGCACAAATAACACATCAGCGGCGATAGATCTGACCCGAAAGGCCCGCGAAGCCGGTGCTGACGCGGCGCTTATCGTTGCGCCGTATTACAACAAGCCGACACAGGCAGGGCTTTTTGCTCATTATTCGGAGATCGCAAAGTCTGTAAAAGGTTTTCCGATAGTGCTTTATAATGTGCCGTCGCGAACCGTCGCGAACATATCGGTGGAAACGACGCTGCGGCTGGCCGAAGCTCACGAGAACATTGTCGCGACAAAAGAAGCCTCGGGAAATTTTTCGCAGATAATGGAGATACTGAAGAACAGGCCGAAAAACTTCAAGGTCTTTGCAGGTGATGACGCGACCGCTCTGCCGCTGATAGCGGTCGGTGCTGACGGGCTTGTATCGGTCTGCTCGAACGAAATGCCGAAAGAGATGTCGCGGATGGTCGAAAAGGCCCTGGATGGCGCTTATTCCGCAGCCCGAAAGCTGCATTACCAGCTTCTGCCGCTGATGGAAGCGAATTTTATCGAGGCGTCACCCGCTCCGTGCAAATTTGTGATGAAAGAAATGGGGCTGCTGGAAGAAAATCTAAGGTTGCCGCTTGTGCCGGTTGCCGCCGAAACTCGAGGCAAGCTGAAAGATGTGATGAAGGCGGTCGGGATAGAATGATCTGAACTTGCAAAGAAGAGTTTGAATATCAGCCGACAGCCATCAGCTATAAGCTGTCAGTCCCGACTCTGAGTTGTTAACAAGAGTATTAGCTGAAAGCTATGGGCTAATGGCTGATAGCTGAAATTCAAAAAGTTCAGAAACATGGAGTATCAATATGATCAAAAGATCACTGTTGCTGTTTTTTCTGTTCATATTTTCGAATGCTGCGTATGCACAGGATTCCGTGACGCCGGAGCAGAAAAAGGCTGCGAGTGAGGTGTTGGAAACTGTCGCAAAATGGGCCGATGCGGTTCGTGACCGCGATATGAAGGCTCTGGACACACTGTTTGCCGAAGAGCTTTTTATCACAACCTTTGACGGCAAAACGCGCGGCAAAAAGGAAGAGCTTGAGGTGCTGAAACCAAATCCTAATGTTCGCACGGTCTCAGTCGAGAACGAAGATGTCAGAGTAAAGTTGTATGGCGATACGGCGGTCGTGACGGCGCTGACAAAGATGCAGTTCATCATAAACGAAAAGGAAACGCCGGTTGCTATGAGATATACCGCTATTTTTGTAAAACGTGACGGGCGATGGCAGATGGTGGCGTTGCAAACTGCAAGAGCCGCAAACTGAGAGCAGATCTTACCGCAGAGACACGGAGACGCGGAGAAATTGTAATAAGCTGAAAACTTACGGATATAACCAATGAACTTACGAGAGCAGATCGAAGAGCTATTTTCCAAAACTGAATTTTCTGCCGATGACAGGAAAGTATTTGAAGAATTCAAGGCGTCACTGCGTAGCGGTGAGATACGCTCTGCGGAAAAGTGCGAGGACGGTGTTTGGCGAGCGAATGCGTGGGTCAAGCAGGGTATTTTGCTTGGGTTTCGGATGGGCAAGCTGGTTGAAATATCGCAGCCGACCGAAACGCTGAAATTCTTTGATAAGGACACATTCCCGATCAGGCCGATGACTGTTGAGGACAATGTGCGGATAGTAATGGGCGGTTCGTCGATCCGCGACGGTTCGTATGTTGCTCCGGGTGTCGTGCTGGCTCCGCCGTGCTGGATAAACGTCGGGGCGTATGTTGACGAAGGCACGATGGTCGATTCGCATGCGCTGGTCGGTTCGTGCGCACAGATAGGGAAGCGTGTGCATCTTTCGGCGGCGGCGCAGATAGGCGGCGTGCTTGAACCGATAGGGGCAGTTCCGGTTGTTATCGAAGACGATGTTATGGTCGGCGGCAACACCGGCGTTTACGAAGGCACGGTTGTTCGGACGCGATCCGTGCTTGCTTCCGGCGTTATCCTGACGCGCTCGACGCCGCTTTTTGACCTGCCGAACGAACGCATTATCAAATCCGACGGCGATAAACCGCTCGAAGTGCCCGCCGGAGCTGTCGTCGTGCAAGGTTCGCGGGCGATAACCGGCGGCTTTGGCAAAGAGAACGGCCTGTCGATATATTGCCCGATAATCGTCAAATACCGCGACGAAAAGACCGATACGGCAACGAAATTAGAGGATTATCTCCGATAGATCCGATCGCAGAGGCTCAAAGGCGCAGAGACAGGCTTTTGTCCATTGGAACGGTCAGAGAAGATTGCTAATATGAGTGTGTATGCAGGAAGATAACGAAAAACAGCCGCCTGAGACGGAACATGGCCTCGCAGACAAGATATCCGGCCTTGGCCAAAAGATAATCGGTGAGGTGGAGATGATCGGCGGTATTTTGACAGGCGACCCGAACACGACCGCCGAGGGCGAGTTCAACCTTGAGGTCGGCGACCTGCGCGAGGATGTGGAAGAAGATCTTGAAGAGATTGAAAGCAGAGAAGATCAGGAGTAACAGGAGAAAACAGTGAGTTTGGGAATGGAAAAAGCGGCAAACACTGGCCTTGTGCTGCCAAAGCGGCTTCAGGGTCTGCAGCCGACGCTGATACGGCAGTTTTTTGAGCGGGCATTGCCTGATTCGATCAATTTTGGGCTTGGCGAGCCTGATCTGCCGACGCCTGATTTTTTGCGGCAAGAGGCGGCACGCGTCACGCTTGAGGAGCAGAACGGCTACACGTCGCATCCGGGTTTACCTGCGCTACGTGACAAGATAGCTGAACAGTATCCGCATCTTGATCTGCCCCGAACGGGTGTTGTCGTGACCTGCGGTTCGCAGGAGGCGATGACGGCGGCTCTGCTTTCCATCGTTGATATCGGCGATGACGTGCTTGTTCCTGATCCCAGCTTTCCGGCTTATGATTCGTGCGTAAGGATCGCTCAGGGAAATCCGGTGCTTTATCGGTTGCCTGCGGAAAAGGATTTTGCATTTGATATAGAAGAATTCAAAAGAGCCATTACGCCGAAAACCAAAGCTGCGGTCGTGATCTCGCCGTCAAATCCCACTGGAAAGATATTTACTGAAAGCGATCTGAAACAGATTGCCGAAGCGTTGAAGGACACAGGCATTTATCTTATCTCTGACGAAATATACAGCGACCTGTATTTTGGGGAAAGGCCGCGTTCGGCCTCGGAGTTTTATGATCGGACGGTAATTGTCACCGGCCTTTCAAAATCGCTTAGCATGACAGGCTGGCGGCTTGGCTGGGCGGCGAGCGGTCAGGCGGATGTGATGCAGGCGATACATGTTCTGCACGGATTTTTGACCGTTTGTGCCTCTACCGTCACGCAAAAGGCATCGCTGCTCGCTTGGACGGATGAGGCTGAGGCGTGGAAGGAACAGGCACGCGAGATCTACAAAAAACGAGGTGAATTTCTAGTGGATCTTTTCGACAAAGAACTTGGCCTGCGTGCCACCGCACCTGAAGGAGCTTTTTATACAATGCTTGATGTGCGTTCGCTTGGCGAAGATCTGGAAGTAGCCGAAAAATGCCTGCAAAATCGCGTCGTTACAGTTCCCGGCGTCGCTTTCGGGCAAGAGGCGAAAGGCTTTTTGCGAATATCTTTCTGCAATACCGAAGAGCGGCTGGCGGAAGGTGTGAAGCGAATGAAAGAGGCATTGTTTGACTAAGCTGTGAATGGCCGTACATATAGGACATATACGACCTATATGTCTTATATGACCTATTGTCCGTAATTAAAGCTGATGAAAAAATACAGAGTAGGGATCTTAGGCGCGACCGGAACGGTCGGTCAGCGGTTCGTGCAATTGCTGCAGGGGCATCCGCAATTTGAGATAGCGGCACTTGCCGCCTCTGAACGGTCTGTGGGAAAGACCTATGCCGAAGCGTGTGCGTGGAAGCTGACGGGCGACATTCCGGAAAACGTTAGCGGCCTGGAGGTACAGCCGATAGAGCCGCCGCTTGATTGCGACATCGTTTTTTCGGGCCTGCCGTCAAAGGTCGCCAGAGAGGCGGAAGCAGCGTTTGCCCGTGCGGGCTATCCTGTCGTGACCAATTCGTCCTGCTACCGCATGGATGAGGACATACCGCTGCTGATACCTGAGATAAATGCCGATCATCTGGGCCTGATCCCGATCCAGCAGGAAAAACGCGGGTTTGGCACCGGATTCATCGTTACAAATCCTAACTGCGCGATATGCAGTTTTGCTCCGCCGCTGGCAGCACTGCACCGCAAATTCGGTGTCGAGGCTGTCATGGTGACGACGATGCAGTCGATCTCCGGCGCGGGTTATCCCGGCGTTTCCGCAATGGACATCGCCGATAATGTTTTGCCGTATATTGCGGGAGAAGAACCAAAGGTAGAGACCGAGGCTCAAAAGATACTCGGTTCATTTACCGGCCAGGCTGTCGAAAAAGCAGATTTTGTTGTCTCAGCCCAATGTTTCCGTGTGGATGTCATTGACGGGCATACGGTGTCTGTTCGGGTAAAGCTGGCAAAACCCTCGACGCTGGAAGATGTGATAGAGGCAATGCGGGAATTTCCCACGCTTGACCTCTATTCCTCGCCGGAACATTTTATTGAGGTTTTGGAAGAGCCTTCGCGGCCGCAGCCGCGACTTGATCGTGATCGCGGCAACGGCATGACCGTTACTGTAGGCAGGCTTTTTCCTGACAATATATTCGATTATCGCTTCGTCGGCCTGAGCCACAATACGGTTCGCGGAGCCGCCGGAGCCACCATTCTGAATGCCGAACTGCTGATCAGCAAAGGATTGATCTGATAAATGATAAATGGCCGGCAAGTTGATTATCCGTTCGTGAAGAAGGTGCTGATAGTGGTCGGCATAGTTTTGCTTGCCGTATCGACGCTTTCGCTGCTGTATTATCTCGTTGACATCCTGCTGCTGATCTTCTCGGCGGTGCTGATAGCGATCTTTCTTCGCGGGCTTGCGGTTCCGCTGGCCGAAAGAACGGGCATCGGCGAAGGCTGGGCCGTGCTGGGAGTTTCGACCATCCTTATCCTTGTTCTGGTGGCGTCGATAGCATTGCTGACGCCGAGCGTGGCCGAACAGATCCAGGTACTGAGAGTGGAGCTTCCCGCCTCGGCGCGTCAGGCGGGCGATTACATAAGCCAGTTCGGTTGGGGACAGGCCATTATAAGACACCTGCCCGATACGGCCGAGATAATGAACAAGATAGACACGGGCCAGCTTATTTCAGGTGTTGGCGGCGTGTTTTCCTCGACGGTCGGCGCTCTTGGAAATTTCTTTATAGTCATACTTCTTTCCATTTATATCGCTGCCGAACCCAGGCTTTATTCTCACGGATTTCTCCGTCTTTTTCCCATCGGGACACGGCCTCGGGTTCGCGAAGTGCTGGATACCACGGGCGAAACGCTCGGCTGGTGGCTGATAGGAAAGATCGCCTCGATGGTTTTCATCGGCATTCTGACGTGGATCGGGCTTTCGATCATCGGCGTGCCGCTTGCCCTGACGCTTGGGCTGATAGCAGGCGTTCTGTCGTTCATCCCAAATTTCGGCCCGATACTATCGGCCATACCGGCTATCCTGCTGGCATTTATTCACAGCCCGATAACCGCCCTCTATGTTCTCGGCCTCTACGTTGGTGTTCAGATAATCGAATCAAATCTGGTCACTCCATTCATCGAACGAAAGACCGTCGAACTTCCGCCCGCTCTCACCATCATTTTTCAGCTTATTTTCGGCGTTACGCTCGGAGCGCTTGGGCTGATACTGGCAACACCGCTTTTGGCAGTGCTGATGATCGTGGTGCAGATGGTCTATGTGCGGGATGTTTTGGGAGATCATGGAGAAGGAGCCGCAAACCTTGCGAAGGATGAGTCGGAAGGACTTGAAGCCGAAGCTGAAACAAATGCCTTTAGCGAAGACCCGGAATAACAAGATCGGGTGTGTTTTGCCTAAGGTGTTTGTGATGTGATCGCTGTGGATATATTCCTATGCGGATAAATATTTTGCTACACTTAGCCTATGAACATAACGCTAACCCCCGAACTTGAAGAGCTTGTTGAAAGAAAGGTCAAGAGCGGCCGCTTTAACTCAGCGGGCGAGGTTGTGCGCGAGGGCCTGTATCTGCTTGACCTTGAAGATGACTTTCAGGAATTGAAGAAAGAACGGCTTCGCGAAGAGATACTAAAGGCGGATGAACAATTTAAGAACGGACAGTTTATAACCATAACCTCTGAAGAAGAAATGAGTGATTTTCTTGAAGGTATTATTGAAAGAGGAAAAGAACGACTGGCTGAGGAAAAGGCCAAATGAAACATGTTGGATTTTCCGATCTGGCAGTATCCGATCTGGAAGAAATCTGGAATTATATTGCTCGCGACAATGCCGAGGCCGCAACTCGATTCATAAGAAGTTTTGATCCAATCCTTGTTCGCTTGGCTAACGATCCTTACTTAGGCAGGAGCAGGGACGACATTATTAAAGATCTCCGTCATTTTCCTCACGGCAGATATGTAATTTATTATTTTCCAGCCGCATCCGGTGTTAGGATATATCGGGTTCTTCACAGCGCCCGCAATCACAAAAAGATATTTTCCAAAGAAAACGAATGATCGAGAGATACACATTGCCTGAAATGGCGGCCATTTGGTCGCTTGAGAACAAGTTCAAGAAGTGGCTTGACGTAGAGCTTGCCGTTTGCGAAGTGCATGCAGAGGACGGGACGATTCCCGCCGAAGCTCTTACCGAGATAAAGACAAAGGCGGCTTTTACGGTCGAGCGCGTGAACGAGATCGAAAAGACGACCGATCACGACGTTATCGCCTTTACGACCAACCTCGCGGAGAACATCGGCCCCGCATCGCGATTCGTGCATTACGGGCTGACATCAAGCGATGTGGTCGATACCGCCAATGCATTGCTTCTGAAAGAATCGTGCGACATTTTGCTG
The DNA here is from genome assembly GCA_019639175.1 of Acidobacteriota bacterium. Taxonomy (GTDB): domain Bacteria; phylum Acidobacteriota; class Blastocatellia; order Pyrinomonadales; family Pyrinomonadaceae; genus OLB17. The sequence continues at coordinate 550,949 of JAHBSK010000001.1, forward strand.
GCAAAGATCGACGCGATGCTGCCGGTGCTGAAACGCCGGGCGTTCGAGTTCAAGGACACGCCGCAGATAGGCCGGACACACGGCATACATGCAGAGCCTACGTCGTTTGGGCTTGTCTGGGCGCTTTGGTATTCGGAAATGCAGCGAAACCGCGAAAGGCTCCTTACGGCGAGAGAACGCGCAGCTGTTGGCAAGATCAGCGGAGCGGTCGGCGCTTTTGCCCATCTGTCGCCGGATGTTGAGGCCCGCGTTTGTGCCAAGCTCGGCATTGCCGCCGCAGACGTTTCGACGCAGGTCATTCAGCGTGACCGTTATGCGGAATATCTCTGCGTTCTGGGGATAATCGCCTCAACGCTCGAGAAAATAGCTCTTCAGGTTCGCCATTGGCAGAGGACAGAGCTTCGCGAAGCTCAGGAAGCATTCAAGAAAGGCCAAAAGGGTTCGTCGGCAATGCCGCACAAGCGGAATCCGATACTTTCGGAGCGCATCTGCGGTATGGCAAGAACAGTTCGGGCAAACTCTATCGTCGGGTTGGAGAATGTTGCCCTTTGGCACGAACGCGACATTTCGCACAGCTCGGCTGAACGTATTGTTTTGCCGGATTCGTCTGCGACGACGGATTATATTTTGGCAAAGGCGACATCGCTTTTGGACACGCTGGTCGTCTATCCCGAAAATATGTTGAAAAACCTGAACCTGACGCGAGGCCTTGTATTCAGCGGACAGCTTATGCTTGCTCTGACGCAAAAAGGCGTCACCCGCGAGGACGCATACGTTTACACCCAGCGAAACGCAATGAAGGTCTGGGATGAAGGAGGCGAATACAAAGAACTTGTTCTAAACGACGAAGACATCACAAAGCATCTCTCACAGGAAGAGATCCTGAATGTCTTTGACCTGAAGCATTATTTGCGGAATATTTCTGCTGTTTTTGAACGCGTATTCAACTAGGCCGCCATAAGCGGAGCGGCGGCCGGTTCGGGAAGCTGCATCCCTTTTGAATGATATATTTCTATCATCTCATCAAGAACTTTCTGAGCCTCTCGCAGAGCTTCCTCCCGCGTTTCTCCAAATGCGGACAAGCCCGGAAATTCATGACTGATCGCAATGAAACCTGCGTCCTCATCGCTCCAAAAAATGTGAATTGCGTATCTAGTTTCCATCTCTTGCCTGTGTTAACTTGGACGCATCCGTTCTTTATGATAACGCAGGTGTCAATAGGCCATTTCGATCAACTTCACGGAGTACGGCACGTCAAACAAAAAAGACCATCCCATATCATTAGGACGGCCTTTTTTTAATTTTCAGGATAGTTTAGGTTCGGTTCATGACCATTTTTCAGCAAGGTCGCCGATGATGGGAAGTTTGACCTTCTGCATTCCGTAAGCCTTGATGCAAAGGAATATGGCCAGTCCGATAAAGGCCAGTACAAACAACCACACGATCAGACTGAACAGCATGCTTAGCGTGGATGACACGAACGCCAGAACCACACTGATGATGACGACTCCTATCCAGAGGACGACCAATGCCACCATGAGCAGCAGTGATTGAAAGGCGCAAAAGCGGACGAATTTATTCTCCTTTTCGGTCACAAGCACAATGATGCTGTATATGAGGTTTATTGCACAGACCGGCAAATAACATAGAAGAGCTCCGACGTTGGCATCTAATCCGAGGGCGGTCTTTCCGCCAGGCGAGTTTTGCATATTCTTTTGTTGGTTCTCCTTAATCTGAGGTTGAAACTTGATGAATAAACTGTTTTTACAGAATTATGACTTCGTGAAAGTTATCATAAGACGTTGATAAATTCAAGAATTTGCGTAACAATCTAAAATTTATTTCGGAGGCCGTATGAAAGCAAAGGTATATGTAACTCTCAAATCAGGCGTTCTTGACCCTCAGGGCAAGGCAATTCACCATTCTGCCGAACTGATAGGTTTTGACGGTATCAGCGATATCCGGCAGGGAAAATACTTTGAGATCGTCCTGACCAATGGCACGAGCGAAGCCGATGCCCGCTCACAAGCAGAAAAACTGGCAGCCGAAATACTGGCAAATCCGGTGATCGAGGATTATAGGGTGGAGATCGTTGATGGTTGATGGTGGATCGTTGATGGTTGATCGTTGAAGAAAATATAGAAGGCGATACAAATTGGATGAACGTCGAAAGGACAAATTTTGAAAATCTGCGGATCTACCAACTCGCGGAGGCATTAGCTGATAAAATATGGGAGATCGTCGTCGAATGGAATAGCTTTGCCCGCGACACAGTAGGCGGCCAGCTCGTGCGTGCGGCAGACAGCATCGGGGCAAACATAGCAGAAGGAGTCGGGCGTTGGGGAATACAGGATCAGAAGAGATTTATCTATATCGCACGTGCATCCCTAAACGAAACGAAGCATTGGCTTCGGAGGTGCTTTCGACGTAAGCTTCTGACCGAGGAACAGATAAAATTGCTGAAACCGGTTCTCGAAGAGCTTTCACCCAAACTGAATGCCTACATCAATTCCCTGGGACGTAAAAAAAGAGATTTGCAACCATCTACCATCAACGATCAACCATCAAATATATGAAATTTGGAGTAGTAGTATTTCCCGGTTCTAATTGTGACCACGACGCTTATCACGTGATATCAAAGCACGTCGGCCAGCCGGTTGATTTTATCTGGCATAAAGAGACCGACCTCAGCGGCTTTGACGCGTTGCTGATACCGGGCGGCTTTTCTTACGGAGATTACCTGCGTGCCGGGGCATTGGCCCGTTTCTCACCGGTAATGAACGCCGTAAAGGATTTTGCGGCCGCGGGCGGATATGTGTTCGGCATCTGCAACGGTTTTCAGATATTGTGTGAGGCAGGGCTTCTGCCCGGAGCGCTGATCCGAAACAGCGGACTTCATTTTGTCTGCCGCCATGTGAATGTGAGGGTTGAAACGAACGACACGCCGTTCACAAACCAGATCGAGGCCGGAAAGGTCCTTTCCATCCCGGTCGCCCATGCCGAAGGCAATTATGTCTGTGATGACGAAACCCTTGATTCGCTGGAAGAGAACAGCCAGGTGATCTTTCGCTACTGCGATCCGGACGGTGAGCCGACGGAAGCTGCAAATCCGAACGGGGCGAGGTCGAACATCGCCGGTATCTGCAATCGGGATCGCAATGTTCTGGGAATGATGCCGCATCCTGAGCGTGCCTGTGAGGAACTGCTAGGCTCAAATGACGGACGCGGGATATTCAGGTCGCTGACAAGGACGATAGAAACGGCTTAGGGCCGCATCTATCGCCAGGATATGTCCAACTGATACTCTCTCGCTCCGCCGCGGTCGTCGTATATCTCAACGATCGCCGTAAAGCCGTTGTCCTCGGCCGGCTGCTGTATCACGGTCACTTTTCCTCGGCCTTCTTTTCTGATGGCCTGGACCGCAACAGGAGAGCCGGGCAAAGGAGTGGTAAAGCTGTAAACCCCGACCGGATTTTCACTGCCCGAGATCGTTCTCGATTCAAGAGATGTTCCCTTGATGACAAGATGGACCCTGTCGTCCACCATGCCGCGCCAAAAAACGCGTCCTTCGGTTCTCTGTGTTTGAGCGACACCGGCTATTGCGAACAGCAGAATGCACGCCGCGGTCGGAAGAAAAAGTGATCTCATCTTAGGCCCTCCAGATATTTCTAGCAAAAAAATTGTGGATACTCAGTAATAGGGTGAAATACATTCTAGCGCCGCAACGCTTTATAAGGCAATATCTTTTCCGCCTTATGAAACATTTACGGTCAGGCCATCGCGGTTGAGTTTCCAGTCGAGAACCTCTATGCCGTCAAGTTTTTCGATGGCCGCCTCAACGTCGTTCTTTTTGCCCGGTTCACAGAAAAAGGCAATGCAGCCTCCGCCTCCGGCCCCGCAAACCTTGGCCGCAACGGCCCCGTTTTGCTCCGCCGTGTCTATCAAAACGTCCATGTGCGGCGTGGTGATGTGCGGCGACAGGCGTTTTCTGAGCGGATGTGACTTTTTCAATATCTCTCCGACCTCATCCCAATCGCCTGCAAGCAAGGCATCGCGCAAATGCAGGGAACCGTCGCGAATGCCTTCAAAAATATCAAAAAGCTCAGGATCGCCGTCAATGTGCCGTTTTGTTATTTCCCAATTATTCGTGCCGGAGTTTCGCGGTTCGCCCGTGTAACAGACCACAACGCGTTCCTGCAATGTGTCGATGTCAATGTCCAGCGGTTCACGCTGAATGCCGTCCGGCCTGAAGTGGATACAGGCCGCGCCGCCGTATTGTGCTGAATAATAGTCCTGAAAACCCGTCGGAACCTTTATGACCTGACATTCCACATTGGCTGCGATCGGAATAAACTTTTCAGGTGCGTAGCGGTCGCCCACCAGTTTGTTCAATGCCCCGATGCAGGCGATATTCAGGGTCGATGATCCGGCGAGTCCGGCTCCTGCCGGGGCGAGCGATTCCGTCACCATCTCAAATCCGGTTTCCGGTTTGAAGAAATACACGAGCTTTGCCAACAGCTCTAGCCGAGGCTCGTTCTTCAGTTCACTGATCCGTTCCAGCGAGGATTCATACCTGACGCCGCGGTCGATGGACTCAAGGATGACCTTGTTGTCGTCACGTGTCTCGATCCGGCATTTTGCCAGCAGATCGACCGCGAAATTGACGGTCGCGGCGCCTTCATGAAAGAGAAAGAGCGGTGGAATATCTATTGTGCCGCCGGCAAGGTCAACACGTGTCGGAGCGGATGCTTCTATGATCACAGAACAAGAACCTCGGATGAAAATTTAATAATAAATTCAGGTGAAAAGCTATCTTACAGCAAAAAGCGGCAAAATCCGCAATCGGCAGGCTACTTTTTGGCCGATCTGGATATGGGCGGTTTGTCGGGGGAGCGTTTCTTTGCAGCATCGCTGTCAGGGTCGCGTGTCAGGTGCAGGCGTTCTGAAAGGTCGTGAAAAGTGTCGTGGGCGACCTCTTCCACCACATGCAGTTTTTCTTCTATTTTCTGAATGGTACCGGGATCGGCCTCCTCGACCTTTTCAGAGAGCCAATATCGCTCAACAACGTAGAGGACGATGACGACGAACAGAATAACAAAGAAAAGAGCGATGCCGATCTGCTGAAAATCGCCGATTATCGACGTTATTGCCCCGCTGAAGAAATATCCGGTGCCCGCGAGTATCAGAACCCAGACGAAACAGCTTATGAAATCGAGAACGATGAAGCGGGCGAACGGCATTTTTCCAATGCCGTAAAATATGCACATTGCCGCGCGAATGCCGTAGATATATTTTGAGATGATGATCGCAAATCCGCCAAATTTGTCTATCAGCTTATCGACGCGCGGCTGGGCCATTTGGTAAAAGCGGTAATGCTTTGCCTTTTCATGAAAAATGCGGCCAATGGCATAGCCGATGTTGTCGCCGACCATTCCGCCCAGCGTGCCGAAAAAAACGACCTTTATGAAGCTGTAATCGCCAAAGAAGCCTCCCTGGGCCATTGCCCCGGAGATAAGAAGCGTGATGTCGCCTTCGACCATGCAGAGCGCAAAAACGGCGTAAATGCCGTATTGCGCGATGATCTGTGAAAGCTCGTCCATAATATGCGGGCGGAAATTGTGAACCGAAAGGCCTTGAACAGGTTACCGTTCAAGGCCTTTCCAGTCAAACATTTGAAAATGGGGCTGCCGCGTTCGGGAAGAATTTTGATGCGTGATCGCGGCATATCCTAATTGGCCGTGTCGGGCAATATCTCTATTCGGGCGTCCAGTGTGCCGCTGTTGTCGTCGAGGTTGCCCTCATTGATGCCGAGGAACAATGCTCCGTCCCTTTCGGCGACAAATTCGCGGCTGGAACCGACGTAGATAAAATCATTATTGTCATCGCCGATAACGGCAATGAGCGCTCCGGTGGGAACGGCCTTCAGCAGTTTGTCGTTGTCGTCAAGGTCATACAGGCCGGCCGCACCGGACATTTTTCCCCTGCCGAGAGATATTTCACCGCTGCCCGTTATGCGGATCCGCTGGCCTTTGCGAACGACCCAGCCCGTGTTCGTCCAGCCGTTGGATGTGTTGTCAGCCATCACCTTTACGTTTATCGTGATGGGCTGAGCGGAAGACGCGCGGACCATCGGTGCAGAGGAATTGGCTGTGTCATCAACGCTGTCGTCAATGTCCTCATCAATAACGTCCTCGTCATCCAATACCGCAACGTCGCTCTCTATCTGTGCCGGTGTTCCTGTCGGCCTGGGCGTATCTGTTTTTGTCGTGTCAGAGACTATTACGCGGGGCGAATTTCTTGCGGTGTTAGATCCGGCATTGTTGTCCGATGTGACCACGCGAACCGCCGAAGAGGGAGTTGCCGCATTTTCGTCAAATTCGATGGAGTCAACCTCGGACGCATCGTAGGTGATCGTTCTCTGACGGGCGCCTTCGCCCACGGTAATTGTGAATTTACCGCCGCTAAAGCCGGTGATGCGGCCTTTTATTATGCTTCCGTCCTTTAACCGGATAGTGTCCGCCAGGACGGAAAATGAAACAAAGCAAACCAGAACAAGTGATAAAAAGACTCTGGACATCGGATCCCTCACTTTTGCGTCAAATTTATTTACCCGAGACGATGAATTTCGCTCAAACCCCGATCAAAAGGATGCAATTTGCTTGACCTCGGTTGTAATATAATAAACAATTGCTCAAACTCAACGATCATTATACACCTGATGGCAAGTGTGCAGGTCATTAAACTGCTGTTCAGGGTGTATAAAGGCCGCAAGACGCGCATGGCCGCCCGTTCTTATTGTGGGGGCGTTTGTTTCCCCTGACGATCTCGCTGCGGCGAGTGGAGGACAGCCTTTTAGAAAGGGCTGATGAATAAAGGACATTATTATGAAAAAAATATTCACACTTGTATATGGACTCGCTCTGGCCTTTGTTTTTGCCTCAGCGGCTTCGGCCCAGACCGACGGCCTTTCGGCAAATCACTGGTCATTGGTGGAAATGAATGGTGAGGCAGTCTCAAATTCAAGAGCAGCGGTCGAATTTTCCGCCGACCGCAAAAATGTCAGCGGCAACGCCGGATGCAACCGCTTCTTTGGCGGCGTCCGTGTCGGGCGCGGAACGATGCGTTTTTCCGGCCTGGGTTCCACAAGGATGTTTTGCGACGGAGCAATGGAAGCCGAGACCGCATTTCTCGACGCTGTAAAAAGCGTAACGCGTTACAGGATACGCGGCAATGTTCTTACGCTGATGGCAGGACGCACCGAGGTGCTTAAATTTGAAGGATCGCCAAAGCCCGACGAGACTGCCGACAATGCCGATCCTGTGTCCATATCAGAGAAAAAATGGGTGTTGGAAACAATAGGCGGCGATCCGGTTGTTCTGGCGGAAGGTTCCGCTTTCATCACATTTGACACCGGCCAAAAGCAGGCGGGCGGCAACACGGGATGCAATGTTTTCGGCGGCAGTTATACCTCGACCGGAGAAAAGATCGCTTTTAAGAATCCGGTATCGACCATGCGTGCCTGCATTGAGGACAACCGGATGAAGATCGAAAGATCGTTCATGGATGCCCTCTTAAAAGTTGACCGCTACGAAGTAAATGGCGACAGGCTCACATTGTTCGGCGGCAATACCGCCCTTCTGGAATTTGTGGGGACGGAAAAGGACAATTGATCCGGGTAAAACCGATAATAAGAAAAAGTGAGGCCGTCAAGTATTTAGGACAAAAAACTCTCTCAATTCTCCTTTTAGTTTAATGTCAGCAGCCGCTTGGGAAAGCCGGTCAAAAAAACGCCCGGCTTTCCCACACATTCCCACAACCTCTGCGACTGCTAAACAAAACCTAAAGGAGAAATGAGACTTTTTTGTCCATTAAAACTTGACCGGCTCAGATTATTACGCAAGTTATTTAACATTAAAACAGCAGTTTCAATGCAAACTGGAACGAGCGCGGGCCGCCGACCTGATAAAGGGAATTGAGGCCGCCAAGCTGTATGTTCTGCGTATTTGTGGCGATGCCAAAAAGATCACGTCCGACGGAGTGTCGATTTTCCACAGGCCCAAAGTTTGCCCGATTGAACACGTTGAATGATTCCGCCCTGAATTGCAGACGAACGCGTTCGGTTATCGGGAAATTGCGTCTGACGGCGATGTCCGTTTGAAACGAGCCAAAGCCGCGAACGACGTTTCGCCCAAAATCACCTTGTGTTAATTGATTATTCTCATCACGGGCGGTCGTGAATGCGTCAAAATTGATGCGTCTGCCGCCGGGAACGCTCGGGTCGTTGACGTAGAGTTCGCCGCCGACATAGTTCGGCTGAAAATCCACAGACAGGTACGGTACTGCCGGATCTATGCCGGTCGCTCCGATAATATTCACGGGCAAGGCAGTTCGGGCAGAGACGCGGCCGTCTATTGCCCAGTTTGATATTAAAGCAGAAAGAAACCGGTTTTCCGATCTGAACGGAATGTCGTAAGAAAGGGCCGCCTGAAAATTGTGCCTTATATCAAAATCAGAATTTCCGCGTGTCAGTTGGCGAACCGTGAAGTTGCTTGTCGCATTGTCTATGGAATGTGACCACGTGTAGGACGCATTTGCCTGAAATCCGCGCGTCAGCCGTCTCTGAAACTGTGCCTGCATTGCATGATAACTTGAACGGCCCTCATTGGTCGTCAAAACTATCGCCGCATTTGCGCTGAAATTCAAGTTGCCCAAAGCTCGCGGCAAGTATGAACGGTCAACCAGCAGTCTTTGCCCCGAAGCTCCGATATAGCAGAGCGAGATCGATTGCGAATTTCCGAGAGACTGTTCAACGGCACCGTTCCATTGCACCGTGAAGGGAAGTTTTAGGAAAGGATCGTCGGTCAGGATCGTTTCCGTGTAAGGCGTGGTCACGCTCGGTGCAGGAATGCCATCGACCTGAGACTGTGTCAGCGGAAACGCCGCGTTCACAAATCTGGTCGTGATCCTGAATCCTGCGCGGCCGTAACCGTCAGATGCCTGCGTGTTCCCGAGGTCGTAAAATATACCGCTGCCGGCGCGAAGCACAGTTTCCCAACCGGGTTCGTCTCTGAGAATGTATGCAATGCCGATCCTCGGAGCAAAGTTGTTCCACGTTGTTTTCCACAAAGGCCTGTCTCGATCCATTACCAGCCGGGTTGTCGTAAGGTCTGTTACCTGATCGACGTTATACGGAAGCTGGTCGGCGGCGTCTGTCGGTGCCGGATTGACCTCATACCGCAAACCGAGCGAAACGTTCAGCCTGCGGCTGACTCGCCATTCGTCCTGAACAAAAAGCGAAAAGTTCCTATAGATCGGCCGCAGTTTGTCGAGCGAATATATGACCAGGTTGAAGTTGGTCATTACGTTGTTAAGAAACTCGTTCTGGGACGCGACGTTTATCGGCATGAACCTCGGCGGCAGCGTCAGTGCCGTTTCTGTCCGGCGATAGTCAACGCCAAATTTCAAAGCATGATTCCCGATGCCGTAGCTGAGCGTGTCAACAAAATTCCACTGGTTCTGCTCACCCGTCTGATTCAGCAGGCTGAATGACGGCCTGCCGCCGAAATTGAATGCAACGTTGACACGGTTGTCAGGGCTGGTGTTCACCGTCGGAATATCGGGAATGTTATACGGAGCGGCTCCGCCGAAATCCGTCGTCTCAAAGACCGACCTCGAACGGACATCCGTTCGGCTGATGCGAAGATCGTTGATGACAGATGTGGTGAATATCTGGGTCGAGCCGATGGTCAGCGAACGGTTGCCGAAATCGGTCGTTTGCGTTTGTGCGAGATTGGTCAAAAGCCGCGTGGACGTTTCAGAAGGCGTATCGCTGTATCGGCCAAATATCGTGAATCTGTCATTGAAACGATGATCGATACGAACATTAAGGCTGTCGATCTGTGCCGGGTTTGAATAGCTTGCCGTAAAAAGAGCAAGGCCGTTGCCCTGATCGGCACCGTTGGGAACAGGGAAAGCATTCAGGAGCGGCTGCCATGCCGCTGCCGCCGTCGTCCTGAGCGTCATGCTCGGCACTTGTGTCAGCACGCCGGATTGCGGCGAGCGGAGCCGCAGGCCTTCGTATGAAACAAAAAAGAACGTCCTGTCGCGGCCGCTTGTGAACGGGTCATCGGTCTCGCCAAACCTCAGAAAGGGAAGCGGCCCGCCGAACGTGCCTCCAAAATTCCACTGCCGCGTTGCCGGTTTCGGCGTGTTGGACGCATTGCCAAAAAAATTGTTCGCGTCGAAAATGTCATTGCGAAAATATGTGTATAGCGAACCGTGATAATCGTTCGTTCCCGAACGCGATGTGAATGAAAACTGGCCTCCCGGGGAACGGCCAAACTCGGCGGAGTAGGTTGACGTGCCTGCCTTGAATTCCTGCAAGGAATCAATTGAGATAAGGCTGTGTGTCGTCCCCAAAGCTGTTTCTCCGGGTGTCGCTCCGGCAAAACCGGCACCGAATCCGGGAGTTCCTGTCGGCGGCAGGCCGGTGTTGGCGCTGACACCGTCAATGGTGAAATAATTGGCCTCGGTCCTTTGTCCGTTCACTGAAATGCCGCCGCTGGAACCTGTGCCGGTTGACGGAACGGAGGCCACACCGGGAACGACCGTCATCAGCGATTGGAACGACCGGCCGTTCAGCGGAATGTTCTCGACAAACCGCCTGTTGATGGTCGTGCCTGCTGACGCATCGGTCGAATTTACGGCAATGCCGTCTGCGTCCACGGTGATTGTTTCCTCGAGGCCGCTGATCTCCAGCGAGATGTTCTGCGTTACTTTCGTGGCGGTTTCGACAACGACGTTCTGCATCGAAACGGTCTTGAAACCGGACGTCTGAAACGTCAGCGTGTAAACGCCCGGCGGCAGCGACGGGAAATTGTAAACGCCTGCGCTGTTGGTCGTCGTGGAGATCTCAGCGGATGTGGCGTTATTTTTGATGGAAACCGCCACGCCACGCATGCTGTCACCGCCCGGATCCGTGACAATTCCCGAAACTGAAGCCTGTTGAGCATAGACGCCGACAAAAGAAAAAGCGAAGACGGCGGCAAAAAACAATATTCGAACAACTCTTTTTTTCATTGCTGTATTTATAATGATCGCTATATTTTTTTCAGCACATTTTTCAGTGCTTTGGGCAGGGCCTCGCGCCAATTTACGGCGCCATGTCCGCCCCTGTATTCTTCAAATTCAAAACTGTGTCCGGCGGCGGCAAGCATCTCAACGAACTGCCGGTTCGCCTCCGCTAAACTGGTCCCGTTCTTTTCCTGAGTTTCAAAAACGCCCCAATGTATGTTCAGAAAATATGCGTTCGCGGCGCCGCTCAGGTCGTCCATTCTGTCCTGACATCGCCAGAGCGAAGGCGATTGAGCAATAACTCCGTGTATAAATTCAGGATGCTGTTTAGCCATATAAAGCGCGGCAATGCCGCCAAAACTTGCTCCGACGGCAACGCAGGAACCTTCTCCGAACCGCTTTCCCAGTTTTTCCTCCGCAAACTCGCGCAAGCCATTGGCCGTGTGCGACGCAAAGTCCGGGTTCAGCACAAATTCCTTTTCACGCATACCCTCAAGCGGCGAAACGAACAGGGCGGCGACCCTCGGAATTTCTTGACGGTGTATAAGCGAATCAATTATTGAGGCGGCATTTACTGCTTTCAGATACATCTCGCCGTCAAAAAATATCAGGAGTTTTTCAATGTTTCCTTCGCTTTCTTTTGCCGGTTCATAAAGCCAGACCTGCCGCTCCGGTTGCTCCGATCCGGCCTTGATCGCATACTCCGTCACTTTCCCGACCGGAGTTCCCTGAGGCAGAACAGCGGAATACGCCGGTTCGACACCAGGCGTTTCAATGGACATGCCGGAAGCCCACATCGGTTTCGAAGCAAACCTTTCAGCTCCGATATGTCTTTCTTCGAAAGGTTCATTCAGTTCGATCATCCGAAAGGAAAAACGGCTTGCAAGGGGAAGTTCGACCGTTACTGCCCATGTGTAGGGAACGTCTGTCGGCCTCAGTTGAAATTTTTCAGGATGTTGCCGTGAGAACGGCGGCAGATCGAGAAAGACCGAATGAAACACCTTGTCAGCGCGGTATAGGAATGTGCAGGCGCAAACCTCGTTGATGCGGTCAACGCCGTCGATGGTTATCGAAATCCTGTCCGAATTGTTCTCGGCATCGCTCTGCATCGTGCCGCCATGGCCTGTCGGCAGGACGTCTTTAGCGGAAATTGAGGTTTTAGGTTCGATGTCCCGAAACATGTGGCACCGGCGGTTTTACAAACGCCCTTTATCTGATAAAATTTATACTTCTGAAAATGATTTTCACTTTCAATAAGAAATTTAATCATAGAGCAGCCATTTGGCTTAGTCAAGGCAGAGGCTGTCAGAGCAGAGAGGGAAGGCACGGGAAAATTTAGCAAATGAGAACAATATATGCTGTCATTGCTTTGGCCGTGCTTTCGTGCGCCTCGTTGTTCATAGGGAATATTCCCATAACGCTCAACGACCTGCTTTCATGGAGTAGCGACAAGGTCGAGGTCCTTTTTTTGACAAGGTTTCCGCGTCTGGCGGCGGTGCTTATCACCGGCGCAGGCATGAGCATCTGCGGCCTGATAATGCAGCACATCACCCGCAATCGCTTTGTCTCGCCCACAACGGGAGCATCGGTCAATTCGGCGCATTTTGGCCTGCTTGTCGCGACGATATTCTTCTCCGCATACGGTTATATCTCTTCGCTGTTCTTTGCTGCGGCTTTTGCAATGGCCGGTACATTCGCTTTTGTCTTTCTTATCAGAAAGATCAAGGTCAGAAGTCTGGAAATGGTTCCGTTGCTTGGGATAATGCTTGGGATTTTGATCGAGGCGATGGCGACGTTCCTCGCTTACAGATACAACATGGTCGAGAGCCTGAGCGCCTGGATGATCGGCAGTTTTACATGGATCATCAGCGGCCGCTATGAGCTTCTTTATCTCAGTGTCCCGATGGTGCTGATCGCATTTATCTACGCGAACAAATTCACTGTTGCGGGAATGGGTGAGGACGTATCACTCAGCCTGGGACTCAAATACGATCAGGTGGTGAACATCGGCCTCGGCATCACATCGGTGGTGACGGCAGTTGTGGTGATCATTGTCGGAGCCGTTCCGTTTCTCGACCTCATTGTTCCGAATATCGTGTCATTGACAAAAGGCGACAACCTGCGGCGAACGATCTGGGACACAGCTATTTTCGGAGCATTGTTCCTGCTTATCTGCGATATTTTCAGCCGGCTTGTGATCTTTCCATATGAGGTTCCCATCGGCCTGACGGTTGGCGTTATCGGCAGCATCACGTTTCTCATTCTTTTGTTCCGACGGAGGGCGTATGAGAGATAGCGGAAAGATCGCGATACTTATTGCTCTTCTCATTGGGCTTTCGCTGGTGCTTGTGCTGCCGGGGCTGACACCGGAAAATTACGAGTTCTTTCTCGGCCAGCGTTTGCCAAAGCTGCTGGCGATCATCGTCACCGGCGGAGCGATCGGATATTCTGCCGTCCTGTTCCAGACCGTCACGCATAATCGTATTTTGACGCCGGCAACGCTTGGGTTTGACGCGATGTATCTGCTTATTCAGGCGGCTCTTTTCTTTTTTCTCGGCGGAGCGAGCTTTCTGGTGGCGGACCGAAACGCGAATTTTCTGGTGTCGGTCGTTGTGATGGTAGTGCTTGCGCTTTTTCTGCTGCGAACGGTCTTTGGCCGGAGCGGGCATGACCTTGTTTTTGTCGTGCTTGTCGGAACCATTTTCGGACAGCTTTTTCGGACGCTTGCTTATTTTCTGCTGATGATAATTTCGCCGAGCGAGTTCACCAGCCTGCAAAACAAGATGTTCGCCAGCTTTAGCAACATCAATACGAACATCGTTCTGATCGCTATGGTGATGTGCATTGCCGCCGCGGGATGGCTGCTTCGCGATATGCGAAAATTCGACGTTGCCGGGCTTGGCCGCGAGCAGTCTGTCAGCCTTGGCGTCGATCACGACGCGTTGGTAAAACGGACGTTCATAGTGTCGGCAATTCTCGTTTCGGCGGCAACGGCCCTTGTGGGGCCGATAGCGTTTCTCGGCCTGATGGTCGCAAATCTTGCCAGAGAGATAGCCACATCCTACCGGCATACGGTCATAACGGCGATCTCAGTTTTGCTAAGCTCGGTGATGCTGCTGGCAGGGCAACTGGCCGTTGAACGATATATGAATTTTGGAACGACCGTGACGGTGCTGATAAATTTTGTCGGCGGCGTTTATTTTGTGATCCTTTTGTTAAGGGGGAATCGTCTGTGATCGAGGTGCGTGATATTTCAAAGATCTATTCGAGTGTGACTGTTCTTGACGGCGTTTCGTTTCGCATTGCCGACAGGTCAATAACCTCATTTGTCGGCCCGAATGGAGCCGGAAAGACAACCCTGCTCGGCATCATAAGCCGCCTTATCAAACCCGATGGCGGTGAAGTCCTGCTTGACGAAAAGAGCATCTCCGAATACGGCGGCAGCGACCTGGCAAAGCGTATCTCCATCCTAAAGCAGTCCAATTTTGTGAATATGCGCCTTACGGTAAGGGAGCTTATCGGGTTTGGGCGATTTCCGCATTCCGGCGGGCGGCTGACGGGCGAAGACAAGGACATGGTCGAAAGGGCGGTGGAATATCTTGATCTGGCGGAAATGGCGGAAAAGGATATCAACGAACTCAGCGGCGGCCAGCGGCAGCGGGCATTTATTGGGATGATCGTTGCGCAGGACACAGATCATATCCTCCTGGACGAACCGCTCAACAGTCTTGATATGCGGCATTCGGTAGAGATGATGCGGATATTGCGCCGCCTTACAGACGAACTGAAAAAAACGGTCGTTCTGGTTTTGCACGACATCAATTTTGCCGCGCGTTATTCTGACCGGATGGTCGCCCTTAAGAACGGAAAGGTCGCCGCGCTTGGGTCGGTGGACGAGGTTGTTCGCGAGGACGTTCTGGCGTCCGTTTTTGATGTTCCGCTGGAGATCAGAGAGATCGACGGCAAAAAGATCTGTATCTATTATTGAAAAGGGAAACGAAATGAAAAGAAACTCAGGTTCACTGACATTGCTGCTGATATTGACGGCGGCGTTTTTTGGCGGATGCTCGGAGTCGAGTTCAACGCCACCGGCCGACACGGGGCGAACATTGACCATCGCCGATGCGGTGCATGGAGAACAACAGGTTCCTGTCGATCCGAAACGCATAGTTTCGTTCGATTACGGCGCGCTCGATACGCTCCTGACGCTCGGAGCGGAAGACAAGGTCGTCGGGCTTCCAAAATCGAACTTGCCGAAGATACTTGAGCCGTTCGCCGATCAGAGATATGCGGATGTCGGAACACTTTTTGAGCCGAATTTTGAATTGCTTTTTGAGCTTAAACCCGATCTGATAATCGTTTCGGGCAGGGCCGCGGCAAAGATACAGGAGCTTCGCAAGATCGCTCCGACCATTTTTCTGGAGCCGAAAAATGATAATTATTACCCGAGTTTCAAGGAGAATGCCGCTCTTTTGGGACGCATTCTCGACCGCGAAGCGAAAGCCGATGAGAAACTGGCCGAACTGGATAAAAAGCTGGCGGAACTGAACAGCCGCATTTCGGAAAGCAGTAAAACCGGGCTGATATCGCTCTACACTGGCGGCAAAATATCCGTTTACGGGCCGCAGTCACGCTTTGGGATATTGCATCAATCTTTCGGCATCAAACCCGCTGACCCGAACATAAAAGAAGCCGCCCAGCACGGGCAGGTCGTAAATTTTGAATACATAAAACAGATAGATCCCGACTATCTTTTTGTAATGGACCGCGCACAGATACTCGGCGAGGAAACACTTGCTAAGACCTTTCTCGACAACGACGTGATCAGATCGACAAAGGCTTTCAAAAACGGAGCGGTCATTTACCTCGACACCGAGGTCTGGTACACCGTCTCCGGCGGCCTGACGAGCATGGAAGGGATGATCGCCGAGATCGACGCGATCGTAAAATAGATGTTTTTGCCGTGCGTTCGGCCTCCTGGTCCGCTCACGTCCTAAAGTTTCGCAGAACAAAAAATGGGGCTGTCTGAAAAGTCATTTTCTGTGTCTTCGTTCTGTGAATTCTGTGTTCAAAAACCTGTAAAATACAGGAAATACCACAGAAAACACAGACAAAAAACCGAAAGACACAGAACTAAACGGACTTTTCATACAGCCTCTAGCATGAGCTAAGCGAATGACGGGGCTGTTCTCTCTTTTATTCCACAGAGCATATCTGGAAAAAAGAACCACCTCCCGACCAATGGCGTAAAGCTCCTTTGTAAAAAGGAGCGCTTTATTTCCAGCCTTCTATTTCGGAGAGATAAGTGTGACGACATCGCCGTTCGGATCTTCCGGTGCAGGCGGTGGAGCGGGTAGTCCGGGCTGCTGTCGCGGAGATCCCTGAGCTTTGTTTGTCACCCAGACCCTTCCGCTTTTTTCATCGAACGCTATGGTCTGCGGAAATGTGCCGGTCTCCAGGTCGGCGATCTTATCATATGTCTTGCCGTCGATGATGCTCGTTGTTTTTGCCCTGCGGTTCGAGACATATATCTGATCCTTCGCGGGGTTGAATGCGATGCCAAGCGCACCTGCTCCCGTTTCAAACGACTTCAGCAGTTTGCCGTCCGTTGTCAGCACGGAAACCGTTCCGCTTTCCTGATGAGCGACGAAAAGCCGTTTGCCTTTCGTGTCGAGGGCGACGTTGATGGCATTCTTGCCGCCGGTGTCAAATTTGCCCACCACCTTGTCCGTTTTTACATCCAGAACGGTTATCGTGTTCGCCCTCATGTCGGATACATATAGCCGTCCGGCATCCTGATCAATGGCGAGTCCGGTGACGCCTTCGCCGATGCCCTCGATCAGATGGCTGAACTTATTGGTCTTTCCGTCGATGACCCAAATGTCCGAGATATTTGAAACGTATATCTTGTTGTTCTTTTCGTCGGCGACAACCTCGCGGGTGTGTGAACTGTCCTTTCCGTTCTTTATCGTTGCGACGACCTTTCCGGTCTTAAGATCGATCGCGTGGACAGAGTTGCTGCGTGTATTTGATGAATAGAGCGTCTGCGTTATTCGGTTAAGCCCCAATCCGTATGCGGGTGCTTCGCCGACATTGATCGTTCCTTTTACAGCGAGGGTCTTCGGGTCAAGTTTATAGATATTTGCCGTTGCGGGTTCGCCGCGTTTGCCAACCGCAGCCACATAGAGCGAATCGTCCTTGGCGTTATACACCATTTCATAAAGCGCCGAGCCGACCTTTTCGATCTTCTCTATTTTCTGGGCATCCGCGACAGCGGTCGCCGCGACCATGAATAAAAGCAATAAGTATAGGTTTTTCATTGTTCTCCTGTGTGAATACTGTTCTTTGGTCCCATTTGTCCTGAATGAAACAGGGCGATATGAACATAGGGTAATGAAAATGAAAGTCGATTTCAACTGCGAAGATGCGATTTTATCTTCCGGGTTTCTTCCGTGCGGAAAGTATAGAGCTTATGAAGCGTTCTGAGTTTCCGGTTTTCAGCGGGCCATTTACGAACATGGACCATTATGCATCGGGCAAAGAAAGAATTGTGGATCTGTTGATCCCGGTCAATGAGCGGAGAGTTGTCTAGTTCATTTCCGGATCAGTATTCGGGTCAGAGGCAGGAACCATATTTGCAAGATCCCTGGAGATATCGACAGCGGTATCTTTTACAGACGCGACGATCTCAGGAAAACTTTCGTGGTGTATCTGCTGTTTGTATCCGGCAACGCTAACGGCAGCGACGACCTTTCCCGTTTGGTCGGTTATCGGCGCGCCGACACATCGTGAACCGATGGTCTCTTCCTCGTCATCGACCGAATAGCCCTGTTTCACGATGCGTGCCAGTTCGTCCTTTAGTTTTTTGGGTGAAACGATGGTGTTGTCGTTGTATCGCGGCAGGCCATAGCGTATCAATCGGTCTATGTCCTCATCGGGCCAATCGCTCAGAAGTGCCTTTCCGGCGGCGGTACAGTGTATGCCCATTCGTTTACCGACCCAGGTTTCGACCTTTGGCGTGTAGGGCGAATCGGCCTTTTCGATTATCACCACTTCGTGATGTTCCCTGATTGCCATGTGTACCGTGAGTTTGGTTTTTATCATCAACTGGCGAAGGTGAGGCATTGCCAGTTTGCGGAGGTTCAACCCGTTCATGGCCATGTTTGCCAGAGACAATATCTTCATTCCGAACATATACCGCCCGGTGCTTTCATTACGATGCAGATAGCCTAGGCGCTCCAGCGTCAGCAGCATTCCGTATGTGGAGCTTTTTGGAAGCGACAGTTCGCGTGTGAGTTCCGACAAACCCAGCCCGTTTTGTGAGGCTGCGAGCCGTTCCAAGATTGCCATTGCCTTTTGGACTGCCGGAACCGATTTGGTCCGAGTGTCCGGAGGCGGGATTCTGCGCATCATATCGTGTCACCTTACTTCAGAAAGATATTCTACGAAGATTATCAACGCTTAGGGGAAAATATCCTGTGGTAAAGGGTCATAGTGTTCAGCCCGCTGAACACTATGGGCAATTTAACCAATATTCCTATTTATTTCAAGGTGGGCATCTAACTATAATCTTACGAGTCAAACCATAAAAAGTTCTAACCACAGTCAAGAAGAAACGCGAGAGCGGTCTAACGACCGGATCCCAATTATGAATTTTATCAACGGGGCAAATTGGTACGCGGTCCACACAAAGTCGAATCAGGAAGACATAGTGGAGCATCATCTTTCGCAATTGGATGTCGAAATATTGAATCCAAAGCAGAGAAAAAAGCGAACGGTTTGGGGGCGTCCGACGGTGGTTCGCGCCCCGCTGTTTCCGGGCTATCTTTTTGCCAGATTCGATCCGGCCAGTACACTTCATATCATTCAATACACACGCGGCGTCCGCAAGGTGCTGCATTTCGGCACAACTCTTTTGAGGGTAGAGGATGAGATAATTCAGGGCATCAAGGACAGGCTGGATCAGGATAATTGTGTTGAGCTTCAGGCCCCGCAGCTGCATCGCGGCGATCCGGTCTCGGTCACGGACGGTGTATTGAACGGACTTCGCGGTGTCTTTAAACGCGAGATGAACGACCGAAAACGGGTCGTTCTTTTAATGAATATTCTAGGAGCTTCTGCCGAAGTGGTCATCGACAGGCGTCTTCTTCACCAGGCAGCATAAATTTGGCAACGCCGCGCTTGAGAGCCTGTTATAAACCCGTCAAAAAGACGGAGCAATTTGAGCCGTTTCTGTCCATGCCTTAAATGCGTGGAAATGGCGGCAGTCTGTTTTGCATAAGTCGCCGGCCTGTATAACTATAGCCTTTACAGGTAACGATCTTTCTGAAAAGACGCCAAGATAAAAATAGACTTTGGTTAAAGTTACATACCGACATTCGCTTTCCGGAGAATAAAAATATGAATCGCTGTCCATCACTCGTCCAAAGAACGAGCCCCTTGTTTTTACTGCAAATACAACATTTCGCAGCGGTCACAAGAATGTCGCTGTGGCCGGTGATCGGCCTTTTGGTGTTTTCAGCGAATGTCATCGCCCAGAACGCCTTGTTCGAGGCGGACAGATGGGAACGGTCAAACGACGCGATAATTTTCTCGGATATGTCCAAGGTGACGCCGAGCAGTGCATTGACGGACAAGGTGCGGACGAAACGCCACTGGAAAGTGCTGGAATATGAGACACGGGACGGCATGGAAGGAAAGTGCATTGCCTCTCTTCCCGACACCGGAGCGCCGGATGTAACGCTGCCGCTGAATGCAAACGGCTGGCATGCGGTGTATGTCGGGCTGGGCGGCATGGGACGCTTTGCCTTTGGACAGGAAAGCGAGGCCCGGCTTAAGCTGACAAATGACGCTGCATATCAGCACAGGCGATATTCCGGAGCGAGGGATGACATAGAAGAGGTCTTTTTCAAAGCCGCCGACCTGACCGGCCAGGACCTGCACATTGCCCAAATGCGGATGCTGTCAAAGCTGAAAGACCTGCAGCCGGACGTTGGCCCGCGTCACACTGTAATAATGTATGTGAAACTGGTTCCGTTGACGGATGCCGAGGTCGCGTGGATAAAAAAAGACAGAGAAGACAAAAAAAGCAAAAAGCTCATCGCCACGCTTGACGCGTTCAGTTGGATACACCGAAACTATCCGACAACAAAAGAGGAGTTCCTTGAGGATTTTGAGCATTATCGCGATTCTGATTTCGGAACGCTTTCGTGGCAGATAATAGGCGGCGGGCTTGTAAATTATCCGTCAAAACTTGGAACGATCCCGGGCGAATTATCAGATGATGCCGCCCGTACGGGTGACGGTTACGTTACCAAGTCCATTCAGGCGTTTATCGAAAGGGGCGAAGACCATACAAAACTCGCCGTTGAGGCCGCCCGTTCAATGGATAAAAAGGTTTATATCGGTTTCAGGGCGCAGGCCTTTCAGGCCACGCCTGCTTTTGAGGATTATTTCACATCGCGTTTTTATCGCGATCATCCCGAGTATCGCGCTTATGACCGCGACGGCACACCCGCAATGAGGATGAGCTATGCTGTGCCGCAGGTTCGCGAACACATTTACGGCATTCTCCGTGAGGTTCTGCAATACAAACCCGACGGCATCGAGATCATCTATTTTCGCGGGCTTCCGCTGATGCTGTGGGAAGACGCGTTCAGCGATCTTTTCAAGGCGAAATATGGTGTTGATGCCAAACAGGTCCTTGAGAACGATCCGAGGCTCTATGAACTTCGCGGCGAGATCATGACCGGGTTTATGCGTGATGTCCGAAAACTTCTGGACGACGTGCAGAAAGAGCAGGGCAAAACCGAGCGATACGAACTGATGGCATCGGTCGTCCATACCGAAAACGACAACAAGAAATTCGGCCTGGATGTGGAGCGATGGGTAAAGGAAGGCCTGATAGACAAGATCAGCATTTTTCCTGCGGCATTTCATACGGACACCAGCAAGCCCGTGGATATGGACTGGTTCAAAAAGATCACAAAGGGAACGAACGTCGAGGTATATCCATTAATGATCGGCTGGCGGCTGTCATCCTATGAGGACGCCATATCCAACGCCAGAGAATATTATGAAAAAGGCGCCGCCGGATTGCTGTTCTGGGACCCGTTCCCGACAGGAATGTACTCTCCGCGTCCGCCCGCACTCGGCCGGCATTATCAAAGAGCGGTAAGCACCTATTGGCCGCTTGTCTCGCGTTTGGGACATGTTGACGACCTGGCCGCATGGCAAAAGGAAAAACGTCCTGCGGCGAAATACATTCCTTTGAAAAGATACGGAGACCATTGGTTCGGCCGTTGGGTTCCTGATGTCGGGTTCTGATATTTCGTTCTGGGCGTATGATAAATATAGATATAAACGTTTCCATTTTGCTGAAGGAATATCCGTTCCATGACCGGTTCGCTCAGGCGGCGAAGCTCGGATTCAATGCGGTTGAATTTTATTGGGGGCCTGATCTCGTTCCGGGTGAAGCAGCTCAACGGATCGTCGATGCCGGGCTGAAAGTCCCGGCATTCAATCTGGATGCGGGCGACATGGCCGCCGGTGACAGGGGTTTGTTGAATGACCCAAGGCATAAGGATCGGATCATGCAGAATCTTCCGGTGGCGTTTGACCTCGCCCATCGGGTCGGCTGCAAAAAACTGACCGCTCTTCCCGGAAACTTTCTCCCGGATGAGGAGCGAGAAAGACAGCTTGACCGCATCAGAGAGAATTTCAGATGGGTCTGTGAAGAGGCTAAGGCCGAAGGAATCACCATAATGGTCGAGGCGATCAACGGTTTTGACAATCCGGCGTATCCTTTCACCACAACGGAAGAAACGATCTCATTCATGGATTCCGTCGGTGCTGATAATCTTGAATATCTTTACGACATCTATCACATGCAGCGGATGGAAGGTAATATAACATCAACACTGGAAAAGCACATTGACCGAATAGGCCACATCCAGATCGCGGATTGCCCGGGCCGACATTTTCCGGGCAGCGGCGAGATCAACTATCGTCAGGTATTTGAGACGATTGAAAAAAGCGGCTATAAAAGCTATATCGGTTTGGAATATATTGCCGAAAACGGCACCGAAGAAAGCCTGGCCTGGCTGCCGCAGCCGCTCAGACGCGGCATCTATTTAGACTCACTTTTCGCATAAACAAGGATCGCATGGAAAACAGTTTTAAGAAGATAGGATTTATCGGTTTGGGGATCATGGGCAGGCCCATGGTTCTGAACCTGATAAAGGCCAGTTACGAAGTAATTGTTCATGGCCGCCGGCAAGAGATAGTAGATGAGATGCTGGCCGCAGGAGCCACTGCCGCTGCGTCGCCAAAGGAAGTTGCGGCGAACACCGACGTCGTCATTACAATGCTCCCAGATTCGCCCGATGTTGAGAGCGTTGTTACGGGAGCCGACGGCATTCTTGCCGGAGCCAAAAATGGCCTTTTGCTCGTTGATATGAGTACTATTTCTCCGGTCTCGACGAAAGTGATCGCATCCGAACTCGCAAAGGCCGGTGTCAGAATGCTTGACGCACCTGTCAGCGGCGGTGATAAAGGCGCCATAGCCGGAACGCTGTCTATAATGGTGGGCGGTGACAGGCGGGATTTTGACAGTGCGAAACAGTTGTTCGAGGCGATGGGGAAAACAATAACCTACTGCGGCCCGATCGGTTCAGGGCAGATCGTCAAAGCCTGCAACCAAATAGTCGTCGCTCTTGTTATTGAGGCGATCTCAGAAGCTCTGGTGCTTGGGTCAAAGGCAGGTGTCGATCCCGAGGTGATCTTGCAGGTCCTGAGCGGCGGCCTTGCCCAGACGCGTGTGATGGACATGCGCGGCCCGACCATGATCGGGCATGATTTCACGCCGGGCTTCAAGGCCCGCCTTCACCGCAAGGACCTGAACATCGTGCTTCAGGCCGCAAGGGAGAATGGCGTCACGCTGCCGGTGACGGCGTTGGTCGATCAGATGTTCACAAAACTTGTTGCGGGCGGCAAGGGAGAGCTTGACCATTCTGCTTTGCTGACTGTGATCGAGGAGTTGTCGGGGCATTCTTTGGCAGATCGGAACTCAAATGAAGCTTAAGGAAAAAACAGCTATTGTGACCGGCGGCGGAACCGGCATCGGGAAAGGCATCAGCCGCTCTCTGGCGGCGGAAGGTGCCAATGTTGTGATCGTCCAATCGACACTGGAAAAGGCTGAAAATGCCTCCGGTGAATTGACTGCTGAGGGATATGACATTCTTCCGATCCGGGCCGATATTAGCCTGCGAGCAGATGTTCGGAATGTACTGAACCGGACGGTGGAAAGATTCGGAAAGGTCGATATTTTAGTAAATAATGCTGCTTTGACAGGTTCAAAGGTATCGGCGCCGTTTCTGGAAATGACCGATGACCTTCTTGAAAGGGCGATAGATGTTAATCTGAAAGGAACGTTCATCGTTTCGCAAGAGGCCGCCCGGCACATGACCGAACGCGGAGGCTCGATAATACATATATCGTCTGTGGGAGCCTATGCCGCACAGGAAGGAGCGTCAATTTATTGTGCGACAAAGTCGGCACTGATCGGATTGACCCGGACAATGGCCCTGGAGCTTGCGCCGTATAATATCAGGGTCAATGCCATCGCTCCGGGCGATATTCGCACCGAAACGAGCGAGAATATCGTCAGCGAAAAGAAGGAACGAGGATTTTCGGGAAATTATTTCCGAAAAATTCCCCTGAACCGTCGCGGCGAGCCGACAGAGATCGGGCCAACCGCCGTATTTCTCGCTTCTGACGATTCGTCTTACATCACCGGAGAGACCATAATCGTTGACGGAGGCTTTTTGATCTATTAACGATGAAACTTGATTTTGAAGAACACGGTTCCGGATTTCCTGTGGTACTGCTGCACGCTTTTCCGCTTTCCCGCCAGATGTGGAAGCCGCAGATCGCATCCCTTGCAACGCAAAATATCCGTTTGATCTTGCCTGACCTTTATGGTTTTGGCGGAACCGGCATCGAGGGTGACATTAGCCGCCTGGAAGAGATGGCAGCGGACATCGGCGCCCTTATTGACAGGCTCGGCATTAAGCAGGCCGTGATAGGCGGCTTGTCGATGGGCGGATATGTCACGTTCAATCTCTATCGCCTTAGGCCGGAACTATTCCGGGCCATGATCTTGTGCGACACCAACAGCGCCGCCGATACGCAGGAGAAACGCGAGAATCGTTTTAAGCTGATCGAAAATGTCATAGAAAACGGCACACAGGCGCTGATCGATAATATGCTCCCAAACCTTACCGGCAGTTTCACAAAGGCCAATAATAAAGACCTGACAGCGAAATTGACACGGATGTTTGCTGAAACCGATCCGCTTGCCGCCATCGCCGCCCTACGCGGCATGGCCGAACGCAGCGATCATACATATCTGCTGCCTGAGATAGAGGTGCCAACGCTTTTGATCTTTGGAGAAGAAGACGAACTGACCGATCTGAAAATTGCCGAGGGAATGCATGAAAAAATAAAGGATTCACGGCTTTCGGTCATCAAAGATGCCGGGCATTACTCCAATCTCGAACAGCCGGAACAGTTCGATCAGGCCGTCGTTTCCTTTATCAGAGAGATCATCGGTTAACTGGAAAAATGAATACAAACGATCTATTCAGGCTGGACGGGCGCGTAGCTCTCGTGACCGGCGGCGCGGGTATATACGGAACTCACATCACAAGGGCTTTGGCTGAGGTCGGGGCGAATGTCATCGTCGCTTCGCGCAATTTGGAGCAATGCGAGGCTGTTGCCGCTCAAATGAGCAGCGAGGGGCTGAAGGTCTTTGCTCGTCATCTGGATCTTGGTTCGGGTGAGTCTATAAGAGATCTCTGCGACGGCATCGTGGCTGATTTTGGAAAGCTGGACATACTTTTCAACAACGCGGTGGCGCGGGCCGGCGGCGATCCTTCGACCGTTACTGAAGAGGATTGGGTCAGGGCAATGGAGATAAACTCCACGGGATTTTTCCTTGCCTGCAAAATATTCGGCGAACAGATGGTGAAGCAGAGGTCGGGCGTTATTGTGAACATCTCGTCCATCTATGGCGTCGTCGGCCCAAACTTCAACATCTATGAGGGAACCGACATAACCAGTCCGGCGAACTATGCTTTTGCAAAGGGCGGAATGGTCAATTTCACACGCTACGCCGCCAGCTATTACGGGAGATTCGGCATCCGCGTCAACTGTATCAGCCCCGGCGGTTTTCAGACAGACCAGCCGGATGTTTTCATCAAAAATTATTCCAAACAAACCCCGCTTGGACGAATGGCGACCGACGATGACATAAAAGGAGCGGCGGTCTTTCTGGCATCGGACGCCTCGGCATATATCACAGGACACAATTTGATGGTTGACGGCGGATGGACCGCAATATAGATATTTCAGAGGTTTTATGAAGTTAAAAGGCATGGTTCCGCCGGTCGGCACACCGATCACGGAAGATGAAAAAGTTGACGAAAAAGGGCTTCGCAAACTTGTCAGGCACCTGATAGACAATGGCGTTCACGGTGTTTTCGCGAATGGTTCAATGGGATGCTGCGCTCTGCTGACGGACGAAGAGCAGATGAGGGCCATCGAGATAGTGGCTGATGAAGCCGGCGGACAGGTGCCGGTTGTTGCAGGCATATCGGATACCGGAACAAAACGCGTCATCGAAAAAGCCAGACAGGCCGCGAAATTCAAAGTGGATATCGTCACGTGCGTTTTGCCGTATTATTTTCGGCTGACGCAGGACGAGGGAAAAAGATTCTTCAGGGAAGTTGCAGACGCTTCGCCGCTGCCGCTGGTGATCTACAACAACCCATACCTTACGCCGATCGATCTTGAGGTCAAGAGCCTGCTGGAATTGTCGGAAGAACCCAATATCGTCGGGTTAAAGGATTCGAATCAGGACTTTAACCGCTTGACGGGCCTGTTCGAGGCATTTCGCGGCAAAGATGATTTCACCATCATGCTGGGAACGGAATTGCTGATTCCGCAGGGGCTGATGATGGGAGCCGACGGAGCTATCGGCGGCGCTCACAATATCTCACCAAAGATCGCCGTCGAATTATATGAGGCACATCTGGCGGGCGACTACGAGACGGCGTTTGAAAAGAGCCGCGTTCTTGCAAAGGTGTGCGAGATATTTCAGTACGGCAACATCTGGGGCGGTTTTGAAGCGGCCTTGCAGATGCTCGGAATCTGCGAAAAGGTCGTGTTTGCTCCGTTTGTTCCTGCATCAGAGGAAGATCGTGAAAAAGTACGGCAGATACTGGAAGATTGCGGCCTGCTCGGGTCGAAGAACGCGGTCGTAGCATAGTGAAATAAGGTTGTTTGAAAATGCGTAAAATATTTCCGGCCCGACATCTGCTTTCTGTATTTCTGGCGGCGATAATTGTCCTTCTGGCTCTGCAGAACGGCCATACCCAAACCGACTCTCGCTATAACAACGCCGTCGAAAAAAGCAAAGAAGCGATAGCGGAGGAAATGGCGACGCATAAGCTGCCGGGATTGTCCGTCGCCGTTGCCGTTGATGGCAAGATCGTATGGTCGGAAGGGTTCGGTTTGGCGGATATTGAGAAGAAAGTCCCTGTTACAACCGGAACAAGGTTTCGTATCGCCAGCACCTCAAAGCCGATAACCGCCACCGCAATGGCAAAGCTGTATGAACAGGGCAAGCTGGATATTGATGCACCGATCCAAAAATATGTTCCTTATTTTCCCGAAAAGAAAGAGGGCATCATAACCGCTCGTCAACTGGTGGGAAGTTTGTCCGGCATCCGGCATTACCGGCGCGATCCCGATCCTGCAAAGGATGAGTTCTTTTCCCGCAAGACCTACTATGAAACCACCAAAGATGCGGTAAGAGAGTTTGAGAATGACCCGCTCGATTTCGTACCGGGCAGCCAATACGGATACAGCTCCTACGGATTCACTTTGCTAAGTGCCGCGATAGAAGGGGCAAGTGGTGAAGATTTTTTGACATATCTGCAAAAGGAAATCTTTGCCCCATTAAAGATGCATTCGACCGGGGCTGATATCAATAAAAAGATCATTCCCAACCGTGCGGGCTTTTATTCTCTTGAAAATAAAACCGAGATCATAAATGCACCGTATATAGATTACAGCATCTCGTGGGGCGGTGGCGGTTTTATATCTACGCCTGAAGACCTTGTCCGCTTCGGGTCGGCTCTTCTTGAACCCGGTTTCCTAAAAGAGGAAACATTGAGGGAAATGTTTACATCGCAAAGGACCAGTGATGGAACTCCGACGGGCATCGGTTTTGCGTGGAGAGTGATCGAAGGAAAGAATGGCCTCTATTATTATCATCCGGGAGAAGCGGTCGGCGGACGTTCCTATCTGGTGATATATCCGAAACAAAAACTCGTTGTTTCGCTGGTGCATAATTTGACCGGCGGCAGCTTGAACGCGGGTGTAAAGGTCTCCGACATTTTCATCGAAGAGATCGACAGTAGCAGTAAGAAATGAGAATAACCGAAGACATCTATCTGGTCGGCAGCCTTCAACTGGGAATATCCGGCCGATGGGACAGCCATGTCTATCTGGTCAGAGGGCCTGAGGGTTCGGTGCTGATAGACGCAGGCGGCGGAACCGATACCGAGAAGATATTTGAGAACATTCAGGCTGAGGGTTTTGATCCGCGTGATATAAAGGCTCTGCTTTTGACCCATATACATTTCGATCATTCATGCGGAGCGGCGGAGATCAGGAAAAGGACCGGATGCAACGTTTATATTTCGGAACGAACCCGGCATTTGCTTGAGAACGGCACGGCTGAAGATGCGGGACTTGATAAGGCAATTGAAAAGGGCATTTATCCCGAATGGTTTCGTTTTCAAAACTGTCCGGTCGATCACATGGTGAATGACGGCGACATTGTGGAGGCTGCCGGGCTTCGATTTACCGCGATAGGTGTTGAAGGACACAGCACCGATTCCATTTGCTATCTTGTTGAGATGGACGGCAAACGGAACCTCTTTGCTGGTGATGTGGTGTTTTACGGCGGCATCATCGGGCTGATAGACGCTCCGGGTTCCACGATGGACGGGTATCGGCGTGACCTGGCGAAACTGAGCGGGCTGAATGTGGACGGGCTTTTTCCGGGACATTATCTTTTTACTGTAGCGGGCGGCCAACGGCACATCGATGCGGCAATTGCGTCCTGCGAAAAAGAAATGGTTCCGCAAACCGTCGGCCAGATCGGGACGGTATTCTAGGCCGGATGACATTTCAGATGATCTTAAACATAAACATTGACAATTTCCGATTTGAGGACTTTTCCGAAACAGGAAAACACAGGGCTTTTCTGGAGCTTGATCCTGCGGGAGCGGAAGGCTCGATCGGGCTGCCGCTCATGATCGCAAACGGGGCGATGCCGGGCAAAACGCTTGTCGTTTTTGCGGCTGTTCACGGCGACGAACTGGAAGGTGTTCAGGCGATACAGGATGTTTTCAGCGGCCTGAATACAGACGAGATGAGCGGACGGCTGATCGCCGTTCCGGTTGCAAATCTGCCTGCATTTCGTGCTGTACAGAGGGTCAGCCCGATAGACGGTTTGAATCTGGCACGCACTTTTCCGGGCAAAAAGGACGGCACGATCACGGAGCAGATCGCTCATCATCTGGGCAAACTGATAATACCGCAGGGGGACTTTTTTCTTGACCTTCATTCGGCCCCAGGTTCATTGATGCCCAGAATGGTCGGTTATGACGCCTCCGGCAGTGAGGCGGGACGAATATCAAAGGAAGCGGCCCTGAAAATGGGAATGCCCGTAGTTTGGGGACATCCCGATCTTGGGCCGGGACGCTCATTGTGCGCGGCCATAGAACGCGGGATACCGTGGCTCTATGTCGAATCACCGAGCGGCCGGCGTGTTTCGGCGGACGAACTGCCATATTACATCGACGTTCTGCTGAATCTTCTCGGATATTTGAAGATCATAGGCCGCGAGCCTTCAGACAAAGAACCGGAACTGCACCTGATAGGTTCCGGCGATGTTGACCGGACACAGTCTGTTGATACAGCGGGCTTTTTTGTGCAGAAGGTGAAACTGCTCGATCATGTCAAAAGCGGCACGTTGGTCGGCGAGGTCCGCGATCTTTTTGGTGAGGTCATTGAGGAAGTAAGGACCGAACAGGCGGGATATGTCGCTGTTCTGCGTTCCGATCCTCTGGTTCGTCCGGGCGATCCGGTCTGCCTCGTCGCCGAGGCTTACCGTGAACCTGATGCGGCCGGTGTTTGATCCGCAGTGTCATATCTTCGTTACTTATCTTCCGGGCTGCCAGATCTTTCCCCCTTGAATTTTTATGCAGTTAAATGCTCTTGATATAGCAGTGATCGTTGCCTATATGGCCGCGATGTCGTTGATCGGTGTTTACTTTTCGCGAAAGATGGAATCGAGAAGTGATTTCTTTCTTGGCGGCAGGGGAATGCACTGGATACTGGTCGGCGGCAGCCTTTCGCTTTTTTCGACGATCAGCTTCATGGCCGTTCCGGGAGAAATGATCAGATATGGTTTGGGCTTTTTCGTGGCCTACCTGATCGTTCCGTTGGTCATCCCTGTCATCAATCGCATTGTCTTGCCGATCCTGATGAAGCTCCCGATCAGCAGTGCCTACGATTACCTTGATAAACGATTTGGCACAGGGGTAATGAAAACCTCCGAGTATGTGTTTGTGGCAAAAACACTGCTGTGGATGGGAGCCATCATTTACACGGCCAGTTTGGCGGTAAATGCGGTAACAGGTTGGAATATCTATTTTATTATTGCCATCATTGGGGTAATCACGACGTTTTACACGTCGGCGGGCGGCCTGCAATCGGTTATCTGGACCGATTTTATTCAAACATCGCTTTTTACAGGTTGTGCATTGATAATCCCGATCTACATCGTTTACGCGACCGGAGTCGGCCCGATCGGCTGGTGGGAATCTTTTTCACAGGCAGGAAAAACTGAAATAGTCACCTTCAGCCTGGATCCGACCGTTCGTGTGACGACCGTCGGGAATATGGCATCGGTGTTCTTCTATTTTGTCTGCGTCAGTGCTTCTGACCAGATGATCGTCCAGCGATATTTGAGTACGCCTTCGCTCAAACATGCCCAGCGTTCCGTATGGGTCTATATTCTTTCAAACCTGACATCGATCATATTTTTAATGATATGCGGCCTGTCGCTTTTTGCCTTTTATAGGTATCAGTCAACGCTCCCGATCAATGAATTTCAAACTCAGATCGCCGCCAATGCCGATAAAGCGATGCTTCAATTCATAGTGCAGGAATTGCCTAACGGCATTGCGGGATTGATCGTCGCCGGACTGCTCGCTGCGGCAATGTCAGGGCTGAGTTCGGGCATGAACGGCGTGGCAAGCGTTTTGATAACCAAATTCCCACAAGGGCAAAGCCGCTTCAAGATCTTTAGGGAAGGGCTTTGGCTGGAAAGGTCAATAGGGATAGTGATGGGATTTTTTGGTGTTTTGCTGGCAGTTGGAATCACTATCAGTATGGAGCGGACAAACTGGAACCTCGTCGAACTCAGCGGACGGCTGGTGAATCTTTTTGCCGGGCCTCTGGCAGTTCTGTTCTTTTCAGGACTGCTGCTGAAACGCTCTAATTCGCTCTCTGTTCTCATCGGTTTTACCATCTCAGTTCTGACAAGCATCTTCATCGGTTTCAGCCAGCAAATGTTCGGTTTCCAAAATCTTTCATTTACCTGGATCATCCCGGTCTCTTTCCTGATCGGATTTATCGGTACTTGGGTGATCAGTATTTTTGCCGGAAGCGATGAAGAGGTTGTTTTTGAAAGAGAGATCAATGACGAACGAGAGCAGGAACAGTAAATATGTTCATA
This sequence comes from Acidobacteriota bacterium, assembly GCA_019639175.1. Taxonomy (GTDB): domain Bacteria; phylum Acidobacteriota; class Blastocatellia; order Pyrinomonadales; family Pyrinomonadaceae; genus OLB17. The sequence continues at coordinate 581,898 of JAHBSK010000001.1, forward strand.
TTTTCAGAAAAGGCCAATAAGCATTTAATAGTGAAAGTCTTTGGAAGAAGGGGAATTCTCTTTGGTCTATTGGCAATTTGCGGAGTATTTACAATGACGCTTGTTTCATCGGCCCAGGAAAAAACGGAGAAGATCGTTTGGGAACGCGGCGAAAATATTCCGCTTGCCCGCGGAGGTTATTTTGCTGAGTGGCTGGATGGCGGGTTGTGGCTCGCCGGCGGAAGCTATTGGAAAGACGGCCAAAAGCTCTGGACGACAGAGGTAAGCCATTACGACCCCGAAAGCAAAAAGTGGTCAACACGTGAACCGCTTCCTAAGGCGTTTGGCTATGGCGTGACCGCCCGCGTCGGAAGATCGCTCTATCTTTTGGGCGGCGTTGATGCAGACGGCGCTCCGAACAAACAGATATATAAGTTGACCGACGGGAAATGGAGCGTTATCGGAATGTCACCGGGTGTTTTCATATATCCCGCATACGCGGTCGTAGGAAAAAATGTGTATATTTTCGGCGGATCGCCAAGCCCGTCGGATGTGACCAAAGCGACCGCCGATACTTGGATATATGACACCGAGGCCAATGTCTGGGAAAAAGGGCCGCCAATACCGGGCGAACCGAGGCAGATATTTTCGTCGGCTGCGGTCGGTAAGTACATCTATGTTTTCGGAGGAGTCACGCAAAAAGCCGATGAGGAAATACGCAATTTGGATAACGCGTACCGTTTTGATACTGACAGGAAAACATGGAGCGAGATCGGCGCGATGCCGGTGGCGATGAGGGCGTTTTGGGCCGGAACTGACGGGAAACATGTGTATCTGTTAGGCGGCTATTCAGATGCGGGTCTCGATATGGTTTACCGATACAACCCAAATGAAGATGCATACGCCAATGTATCAAAACTCCCGCAGCCTCTTATGGATACGAAGTTCATTTACAGGAACGGGAAATTTTACGGGGCATCAGGCGAGGACAAACTGGCGTCCCGTTTTGAAGGTTTGGTTATAGGAACATTGCGGTAAGGAACGATGATGAGAACAAAAGCAGCGGTTCTATATGAAATGGGCAGGAACGCCCCGTATTCTGAGACAAGGCCTCTGGTCATCGACGACATCGAACTGGAAGCACCGGGAAGCCGCGAAGTATTAGTAGAGGTTGCGGCAGCCGGATTGTGTCATTCGGACCTTTCGGTGATAGACGGTTCACGTCCGCGTGTGATGCCGATGGTTTTGGGACACGAGGCCAGCGGCATCGTCCGCGAGGTCGGCGCTGACATAAACGATCTCGCCGTGGGCGATCACGTTGTGTTCAGTTTTGTGCCGGTGTGTTCCGGTTGTGAGTACTGCCTTGCGGGACGGGCCGCATTATGCGAAAAAGGGGCGAAGGCAAACGTTGCCGGTACGCTCCTGTCCGGTGAGCGGCGGTTCATCGATCAGAACGGAGATAGATTCAATCATCATTTGGGTGTGTCGGGATTTTCACAGTTCACGGTTGCGTCCCGCGAATCTCTTGTAAAGATCGACAATACGCTTTCGCTTCAGACAGCCGCTCTTTTTGGGTGCGCCGTTTTGACCGGCGTCGGCGCCGTACTCAATACGGCGGTCGTCAAGGCCGGATCGTCCGTCGCCGTTTTCGGCCTTGGCGGCGTGGGCCTCAGTTCGATAATGGGTGCAAAATATGCGAAGGCGTTTCCGATAATTGCTGTTGACCGTGTTAAAGAGAAGCTGGATCTGGCGCTGAAAATGGGAGCCACGCATACCATCGACGCTTCCGCGACCGACGCGGTCGAGGCGGTTCGCGAAATAACATCCGGCGGCGCCGACCATGTATTTGAAAGCGTCGGGAATGAACAGGTGCTGATACAGGCATACAATGCCACGCGGCGCGGCGGCATGACCGTAACGATCGGGCTTCCGCATCCTGAGCGGATGTTCTCGATACCGGCCTTCAGTATCACTGCCGAAGAGCGAACTATAAAAGGTTCGTATATGGGATCGTGCATTCCATCAAGAGATATTCCCAAATACATCGAGCTGTATCAGAACGGTGAACTCCCTGTTGATGCGTTGGGGACGCATTCGATCACGCTCGACCAGATAAACGAAGGCTTTGACAGGCTGGCGCAAGGAAAGGCCGTCAGGCAGATCGTTACTTTTTAATTGAATTTGAGGTGCGGATGATGTTGGGCCGATTCAGACCTGTTGCAGTTCCATTGTTGTTATTGTTCTTGAGCCTTTCCATGTTCTCTCAGAAAGCGGAACAAGCGTTCACAATAGTTGCTTTTGGCGATTCGATCACGGCGGAAAGAAGCGGGGTCGTCACTTACTCCACGCTGCTTTCACAAGAGCTGAAAGCAAAGAAAGGCAAGGTGAACGTGGTGAACGCGGGCATTGGCGGAAACACCACCGCACACGCCAGAGAAAGGTTTGAAAAGGATGTTATTTCTCATAGACCCGACCTTGTAATAGTACAATTTGGGAATAACGACGCGGCGATCGATGTATGGAAAGACCCGCCTGCCCAGGCTCCGAGAGTGATGTTGGAGGATTACGAAAGCAACCTTGTTTGGATGATAACCAAACTTAAGGAACAGAAGGCGAAGGTGATCCTTGTGACGCCATTGCCAACGCGTTGGGCCGCGAAAATAAAGGAACTGTATGGAAAGCCGCCTTACGATCCGAACGATCCTGACGGATTCAATCTTTTTAACCGCCGGTATGCGGATTCCGTTAGAAAGATCGGTAAACGAATGAACGTTAGGGTTGTGGACCTGTTCCAAAAATACTACGATCTTGACCGGGCAGGTGAAAGATCAATGGACGATCTGCTTCCGGACGGCTTACATCCAAACAGCGAAGGACATCGGATCGAGGCGGATATGCTGCTGGACGTGATCAGAAAAATGAAACTGGGAGTAAAGTGAGCCAACAGGAAAGCGAACTGACACGGCTGGCAAGGGATATTTTCCTTTCCGCCCTTAAAAAGGTTGATGCGGGACAGGCGATAAATGACGCGGTTCGCCTGCGGGAAAATATTCTGACGGTTGCCGGTGAACAGATCGACCTCAGCAAATTTAGCGGTGTCTATGCAGTCGCCATCGGAAAAGCTGCATATCCAATGGCCGCGGCGCTTGACACGATCTTGAAAGGGTATATCAAGGCAGGCCTGGTTTCAGGAACGAGGCAGGCGACTGATGATCATACATTTGGTGAGGCATGGTCACAATTTGAAGGCGGCCATCCGCTCCCGAACGAAGCGAGCATCAGCGCCGCAAGGGCGTGTCTGGAGATGCTGGAAAAGGCTGACACAGAAGCGGCCCTTGTCATCTTTTTAATATCAGGCGGCGGTTCGGCAATGATGGAAGCCGCCCGCGACCCTGATGTCACTTTATCGGAATTGCGGGAAACCAATCACGTTTTGGTTACTTCCGGAGCGTCGATCTCTGAGATAAACTCCGTTCGCCGTGCCATCTCCGCCATCAAAGGCGGCGGACTGGCGCGAAAGGCCCCTAATTGCAGACAGATCACGCTGCTGATCTCTGACACATTGGCAGACGACATAACCTCTATCGCATCCGGCCCGACGCTCAAGCCCGCTGCGGGTTTGCCCGACGCAGATGCAGTTGTAAAAAAATACGAACTGGAATCGCATTTGCCCGTCAGGATCAGAGAGTTGATCTCAAATAAGCCGGCCGAGAAAGGCACATTTCCATCGGCCTCGACTGCTCACGTCTTACTGGACAACAGCACTGCCACAAGGGCCGCAGCGGAGGCAGCAACATCAGCGGGACTCTTGGTCGAGGCTGGCCGGAATGAGTATGATGCTTCAATAGACGTTGGCTGCAAAGCACTGTTGGATAAATGCATCGCCAAAAAAAAAGCTGCATCTGATGAGAAAACGGTCTGTTTGATCTCCGGCGGTGAATTTGGATGCGAGGTCGTTGGCAACGGCGTCGGCGGCAGAAACAGCGAGACGGTATTGCGTCTGGCTCTACTGGCTGAGGAAAAAGAGATGGAAGCGGAATTCGCTTTTCTCAGCGCCGGTACAGATGGGATAGACGGGAACAGCCCTGCGGCCGGAGGCGTTGCGGATCATTGCTCGCTGCAAAAAGCAACGAAAATGGGTTTTGATCCGCGATCATTTCTTGCTGACAGTGACAGCTTCACATTTCTTGACAGGATCGGAGCTTCGATAATGACCGGCCCGACCGGAACTAACGTCAGAGATATTAGGCTTCTTTTAATGAGATAGGATGTTATGCGTAATAATATAGTTCTTGGTGATCTGAAACTGCCATTCTCTCATGCGACCCGCGTGGGCGATCTTGTTTTTGTGTCCGGACAGGCGTCGGTCGATCTCGCGACCGGTGAGATAGTTGCCGGTACATTTGCCGAAGAGTTTGAGCGTTCGCTGGACAATCTCAAAGCAATTCTTTCCGCCGCCGGTGCCGGGATCGAAGATATCGTCAAAGTCGGCTGCTACGTCAGGCGAGATGAAGATCTGCCGGAGTTCAACATGCTTTACCGCAAGTATTTCGCCGAACCGTTTCCTGCCCGTACCACCATCACGAATTGTCTGCCGCCAAGTCTTTTGTTTGAAATAGATTGCGTCGCTGTCATCGGCGGAAAGGAATAGAAATGGATCGACGGAATTTTTTAACAACGGCCGGTTCGGCCCTGATCGCCGCGAACGAGGTTCTGGGACAGAACAACGAACCCGGAGCAGGCGTCATACAAAAAAAGGAATTCGAGCCGCTCCGTGAAGTGCTTTCCGGAAAAGAACCGGCGATCTGGGTCTTTACCGGAGACAGCATCACTCACGGCGCTTTGCACACGTTCGGCTGGAGAAGCTACGTCGAACATTTCAGCGAACGCGTCCGCTGGGAAATGCGTCGTATGACAGATATAGTCATCAATACCGGGATCAGCGGAGACACGATGAAGGGCATACATGCCCGCGACGATTGGCGGATATTTCAGTTTCGGCCAAAAGTTGTGTCCTTAAAGATAGGAATGAACGACTGTCGCGATGGCGAAAAAGGCAGGAGCGATTTCAGGCAGTCATTGGAACGATTTGTCAAAAAGGCCGCAGAAAAGCGAATACTCGTTCTTTTGCATACGCCAAACCTGATCCATTTTTCGAACGATCCTGCGCGAAAGGATCTGCCCGCTTATGTCGATGAGATACGCAATGTCGCCGAGAAACACCGGCTGCCTCTGATAGATCATTATGCATATTGGACAGAAGAAACCGGCGGCAAGGCGAGGCTTCAAATGTGGCTCAATGACGGGAGTATTCATCCGAACGGATATGGGCATTTGGTCCTTGCTCGAAAACTTTTCCTCGATCTGGGCATACATGATCCTGCCAGTAAAGTGTGCGGTTTGTTCGTGCCATAGGGATTCTGCCATATAACTGATGTCAAAAGAGGCTGACAACAAAAAGTTCCGCATCGGGATATGCGGCTACGGTTCCATCGGTTCCAGACACGCCAGGCTGCTGTCGTATGGCGGAGATGTCGATCTCGTCATCGCCGACCCGGTTGAGGAGCATTTGAAGGAAGCGGAAAAACTTCCTTCCGTGATGGCTGTTGCACGGTCTGCGGAAGAGATCGTGAAAATGGACCTGCACGGCCTGATCATTGCGACGCCGGATGAATTTCACGTTCCGCAGGCTGAGCTGGCGTGTCGCGCCGGCCTGCCTGTTCTGATCGAAAAGCCGGTTGCAGATAACCTTGAGAATGCCGAGCAGTTAAAGAAAATAAAAGAGGAAACAGGCGCCGCGATACTGGTCGGTTATCCGCTGCGTCATAACGCGGTCTTTCAGAAAGGGAAAGAGATCCTTGACAGCGGCCTAATTGGCAGCCCGGTTTCCTTTCATATAATGCTGGGTGCGTATGCCACGCTTCTGGCCGCAAAAAATCGTTTCGCAGACGGCGTAAGGAATAAACTGTTTGTTGATTACAGTCACGAGTGGGATTATCTGCACTGGTTCTTAGGCGATGTCGATAAGGTTGCGGCGACCGCGCAAATGGCGGGCAAGTTGGAGCGGATGCAGGACCCGAATGTTGTGAATGCCGTGATGACCCTAAAGAACGGCGTATCGGGGACGGCTCACCTGGACTACGTCCAGTTTCCGGGCCAGCGTGAGTTCGTCATTATCGGAGATCGCGGCAGACTCGGCATAAATGCCGTTCAGGGAACGGTAACAGCGCGGATCTATGACGAGGAGCATGAACAGATATACTCCGTTGCGGAAACGTTTGACGGCATGATGACAAAGCAATGGGAGCATTTTCGGGACATCATTTTCAATGGAAAAGAAGCCGGCGTAAAACTGGATGACGGTATAAATGCCCTTCGGACAGCAGACGCGATGATCCGCAGCGTCGAGACAGGAATGTGGCAGAAAGTTTAGAAAAACCGGATATTAGTAGAAAATAATGCCATTCGACCGTCTTGTGTTCGACGGGCTGAACAACTCGTTAATTTCGGCTGAATTTTGTGTTTACAAAGTCCGGCGAGTGCCTTAAGTTGTCAAGGACAGGATCCAATCGCCAATAAAATTATCTGAATGTAAGTTGTATCGGGACCGCTTAACCTCACAACCCGTTACTTTTATCTTCAGGTCTGGTCTCGGATCATCAACCCGCAAATGTCGGAGAGCGACAATACACGCTCCGAAATGGCGGTAGCCTGTAAGGTTTCCGTTTCTACTTACTTCCAGCCCACAAATGACCGAACGGGAATGGCGGCGATGATATTCGGCTTCATACAGCGCATCCCATTCATGCCCCGGCTTACGGCAGGAACGAACGATAACGCTAAAATCTAAAGTTGATCGGCAGGAGACACAAATCATGAGAAAGACAGTGCACCTATTCATTCTCGCTCTGTTTATGTTGGGCGGACACATTTGTTTTGCCCAGACCGCAAATCAGGGAACGTTGGTCGGGACGGTCAGGGACCCGAACGGCCAGGCATTGCCATCGGTCGCCATAACCGTAACGAACATCAGCACAGGTGTTAGTAGGGCGGTGACGTCAGATGCGAACGGCAACTACAGACTGGATTTCCTACAGCCGGGCAACTATCGGATCCAGGCGGAATTGTCGGGATTCAGGAAGATGGAAATACCGCAAGTGACCATAAATGTGAATCAGATCCACCGTGCTGATGTAAGGATGGAGATCGGGGAGGTGACGGAGGAGGTCGTGGTCACAGATGACAGGAGCCTGGGCATCAATACGGAAAATCCCACGCTTGGAGAGGTCATCAGCGAACAACTCATCGACAACATGCCGCTTAACGGCAGGGAGTTTATTGAGTTAACGGGTCTCACGCCCGGTGTTGCTACCGGCAACGAAAAAGACGGAGCGTTTGGGAGCAGAGGTGTAACCGCGGCAGTCGGCGGCGCGAGGGCAACTTATAATTCCTTCTATATAGATGGCGCTGACACAACGGATAATTATTTCGGGCAATTACTTACATCACCCGCCCTAGATGCCATTAAAGAATTTAGAGTTCAGACTAGCCTCTATTCAGCCAAATACGGCCGTGCCGGCGGCGGCGTCATCAGCGTTGTCACCAAGTCGGGTACCAATAAGTTCAGCGGCTCGCTTTACGAGTTTCACCGCAATCAGATGTTCGATGCTCTTCCTTACTTCTACACTGGCCCACGTGAAGACAGGCCGACCTATATTCAGAACCAGTTTGGCGGAACCTTTGGCGGCCCGATCTTTAAGAACAAGACGTTCTTTTTCTTTAGCGCCGAGTATTTTCGCAATAGAAAACCCGGGCAGATGCTTGTGGGGTTTGCTCCAACTGACCTCGAACGACAGGGGAACTTCACCCAGTCGGTAAATCCCTGGTCAACCGTTGGGGCTCTACCGAGAATTGTAAATCCATACATTAGCCAAAATCCGGCATGTATCGATCCTGGTGCACCTGGCCCTCCGTACTGTTCACAGATGGTAATTCCCAGCAGAATCCTTCCCGAGAGTCTTATCAATCCGGTCGGCAGAAGAATAATGGATCTAATACCTGACCCCAACTATGATAACCCGTCTTTTAATCTCAGGGTCTTTCGCAGCGGCCGGCGAACCAACGACAAGTACCTGATCAAGGTCGATCATACCTTCAAGGACAGCAGCACTTTGAGCGGAAGCTTTAATTACGGAGTTTATGACAATACCAATCCGGGAATAATCGACCTTTCAGATACAAATGTTTTTGAGTACGGAAAAACTCTTGCATTGGGATACACAAGAACAATAGGAAAGAGTATTGCCAGCGATACAAAGTTCAACTATACGTGGAGCGACAGCGGATCACAGCAGGCTGTTGTGGACAAAAATTATGCCCAGGAATTAGGCTTTTGGATCGGTTCCTATAAGTCTGAAGTGATGGGAACACCCAGGATCATAATTTACGGAACAGGTGGAGCTTTTATGACATTAGGGGGATCAGGGCCAAATCTCAGGAATAATAACACCTGGTCTCTTCGCCAGGATCTGATCTATATTCGCGGTAATCATACCATCTCGTTTGGAGCTGATTACAAGGCTCAAGATTATGGTTGGCTTTACGATATTCAAAATCTGGGAGTTTACTATTTTGGCTATGGCGAGACAAATACTGCCTCAGCTCAGTTGAACTGGGAAGTTGCCGGACATCCATTCGCAAGCCTGTTGACCGGAGTCGTCTCCTATGAGGGCTATAGTTTTGGGGACTCCAAACCAGCGCGTTCCATTCGGGACAGTATCGGGCTTTATATACAGGATGACTGGAAAGTATCAGACCGGCTGACATTAAATTTAGGTCTCAGGTATGATTTTGAACCTCCATTCGCATCAAAAGACGGCAAGTTCATGACGCTTAACTGGGAAACCGGAATGCCGGTCTATTCGGCGGAAACGGATCCGGCGTTATTGCAGAATTTGCAGTTCAATTATGAGACCGGCGGAAAGAAAACCCCTTTCGATGCAAACAAGCTGAATTTTGCTCCCCGAGTGGGCTTTGCGTTCAGGCCGTTCAATGACAGCAGATCGGTTATCCGTGGTGGATACGGTATTGTTTATAATAGTGAGAACCTCTATACCACAGGATACGGATCATTTGTTGCACCTTTCAGCGGACTTTTCACATTGAGAAATCGTGCCGCACAGTCACCTGACAGGATCGATCACATAATGCCTGTGACAGAAGAGCCGTACTTTTTTAATTCCACGCTAACGTCGTCCAACACGCCCGGAAATACATTCATGAATCCAAGGGAGTATCCGACCGGGTATCTGCAACATTGGAATCTTGGGGCATCACGTGAACTGGCTTGGGGAATGGTTGCTGAGGTCTCGTATGTGGGATCGAAAGGAACACATCTTAATGGAAGCAGTTCATTAAGAAGTTACAATCCTGATCTGGATAGGAAAGTGAGAGAGAATAATCCAACCTGGACCCAACCGATCACTTTGCGCTTGAAAGGGTTTAACTCCAGTTATCATTCCATGCAATCCAAACTGACCAAAAGGTTTAAAAATGGCGTCAGTTTTATAGGAGCTTATACTTGGGCCCACGCGTTGGCAGAGTCCTCGTCGGATTACGTTGCAGGCGGCGGTGACAACCAAGAGGAGATCGACCCCGAAACTGGCAATTACATTCATCGAAGGATCAATTCAAATGCGGATTTTGACATCCGACATCGATTCACATTCTCAGGAACGTATGATCTGCCATTCGGGAAAGGAAGACATTTTGGTTCAAACTGGAATCCAGTCGTCGATGCATTTTTAGGTGGCTGGAGGCTCAATATGATCACGACGATTCAAACAGGTCAGCCGTTCACTGTTCGAGGGGCAAATAATAGAGCACCTGACAGGATCTGTGACGGGAACCTGCCACGCAGCCAAAGAACAGTAAGAATGTGGTTTGATTATACTTGCTTTTCCACGGAAGGGATCGCGGGCAATAGAAACGGGAACGCACCGCCAAATATTATTTGGGGGCCGGATCTAATCAATTTTGACTTCGGCCTTCATAAAGAGCTTAGATTTGGGGAGAGATTCAGATTGCAACTTCGGGGAGAGGCATTTAATGCCTTCAACAGGGTTAATTTGATTGGTCCGAATCTGCGGTTCATTGCCAGTGCAACCGGCGCGGAGATAACGCGTCAACGCGATAATCGAAGTCTTCAATTTGGTTTCAGGTTTTCCTTTTAACCTAAGCCCCGGGTGTCTCAATATTTATTGAGGGTCAGATAAATGTCTGGACACCCCGGACAGAGTGGTGGATCACATGGCGAAAGACAGCATAAATAGACGGGAATTCATTGGGGCAGGCATCGGCGGCCTGGCTTTGGCTACTCTGGCAAGGTCAGCTGTTGTGTCTGCGGAAAAGGCGCCTAATATTATTATGATCGTAGCCGATGATCTCGGATTTGCCGATCTCGGGTGTTACGGTGGCGAGATAAATACCCCTCATTTGGATAAAATGGCATCTGAGGGCATGCGTTTCAGGCAATTTTATAATTGCTCGGTTTGCTATTACTCTCGGGCGGCCATGTTGACTGGGGTAAATCCGCGTTACGGTAAGGGAAACTTACTGAAAGATAATATGCTCACCATTGCCGAGGTCTTGAAGGGGGCAGGCTATGCTACGGCAATGAGCGGCAAGTGGCATTTAGGCGGCGGCAGGTTTAACCGGCCGACAGACCGAGGATTCGATGAATATTATGGCTCAATGATCGGGGCATTGAATTTTTTTGATCCGACCGAGTCTGACCCTCCTTTTGCGTCTCACGGCTCGCATAAAGCTGCGTTTGTACATAATACTCAACAGGTTAAGGGCGTGTCGGAAGACTACTATGTAACCGATGCGATCACTGACCACTCCATCGAACAGATCAAGAGATTTACGAAGGAGGGAAAACCGTTTTTTTTGCATTTAGCTCACTTCGCCCCACACTATCCGCTGCATGCATTACCTGAAGACATAGCAAAATATCGAGGTAATTATGACGACGGCTATCTTGTTTTGCGGGAGAAAAGACAACGCAAAATGATCGACTTGGGAATCATCGATGAGAAGTGGGGGCTTCCTGATCCGGATAATAGACTCGGCAACTGGCGTTACGATCTGGCGGTTGATTCTTGGGATTCTATAGAAGACAAAGGCTGGGAAAGATCAAAGATGGAGGTCTATGCGGCGATGGTTGACCGAATGGATCAAAACATTGGGCGAGTGATGCAAACATTAAAGGATACCGGAATTGATGACAACACGATGGTCGTTTTCTTTTCCGATAATGGAGGCTGCGCCAGTGACATTACTCCTGACACGCCAAGTTACAAATCCTATCGTGAATATAACAGAGGTAAGGTGATCGGCACGAAAGAATCCTATGTATTTTGCGGCCCAGGTTGGGCAACGGCACAATCCTCGCCATTCAGGAGATATAAAACATGGACGTATGAAGGCGGAATCTCAACACCTATGATCGTTCGGTGGAAGGGAAAGATAAGGCCGAACACAATTACAAATGAAATAGGACATCTTGTTGACCTGTTCCCGACCTTTATGGAGATGGCGGGAGCGAAATATCCAAAAGAACATAAAGGCGTTAAGACCTTGCCTTTAGAGGGTCTCAGCTTAATGCCGGTTCTAGAAGGTAAGAAGTTTAGGAAAGAACGCGAATTGGGATGGTATGTTTTTGGTTCAAATGCTTATCGGATCGGCAGGTGGAAATTGGTCTGGGGAATAACAGCCAAAAAATGGGAGCTTTATGATATGGAATCTGACCGAACTGAAACATATGACCTAGCAGAAAAATACCCCAAAATAGTCAAGAAGTTAAGCGATGCGTGGCAAGGTTGGGCTGATCGGAGCGATGTGTCCAGTGACGAAAAAGTGGAACAACTCAGCAGAAACCAGTGAACCCAAACATCAAGCCGCGGCCAGAGGGGCATGGCGTATCAAAATCCACATACTTATAGAAACTTCACTGGTGAATGAATTGAGTAAGGAGTTTCTTGGCAGTTCGCTCATTCTTTGAGCAAACGATCGAATCGCAAAATTTAGTTTTATTATTTTCTAAAATGACTCTTCATAGGGAAGAGATCAGGTCTATTTTCCCCATACAAAACTTCTAAAGGATCCAAGGTTCTGCTGATCGGAGATTAGTACGATGCGAAAATTTGCATATTTTTTAGTTAAATTACTTCTAGGCCTTCAATTAACATTTGCCCAACCCGTGGCTGACATAGGTTCGAGGCTTGAACTTTTTGTTGACGATCATTTGATCGAAAGCCTTTCGGGCGGAGCCTCGCTGAGACTGCATAGTCCAACCCCAAAAGAGATCGTCCTGGTCCACGATGCGCCGTGGGAAGGGAACGGCTCCGGCTATCATAGTGTTTTTAAGGATGGCGATAAGTACAAAATGTATTACAAAGCCTGGCAGCATTCCGCAAGCCCCGGATCAAGCGGCGTTAATAAATCCTATCTGGCTTATGCAGAAAGTGTCGATGGAATAAATTGGATAAAGCCTGCTCTCGGCATTTTAGAGTTCAACGGCTCAAAAAATAACAATATTGTTTTAATCAGCGAGAAGGTCGGAAACTATAATGTGACGGCAGGGCTGCCGGGTGTTTTTAAGGATCAGAATCCTGATGCGCCTGCAGATGAACGTTATAAGGCATTAATAGTTTCTTCTGCTCATGGGACAGACTATCATGGATTATTGGCGTATAAGTCACCTGACGGAATCAATTGGAAGCTTATGTCCGATCAGCTTATTCTGAAAGATGATGCATTCGATAATCAGAACATCGCCTTCTGGGATCCTATGACGAAAGAATACAGGATCTATTGGAGATACTGGACTGAGAGTCAGAAAACCGCTTTATATCGCGGCATTCGTGGCATCAAAACGGCCACTAGTAAAGACTTTATCAATTGGGAAAATAAGCAGGTTCTCAAGTATCTAGATTCGCCTGAGGAACACCTCTATACTAGCCCCATCGAACCATACTTTCGGGCTCCGCACATTTATATTGGCTACCCTGCTCGCTATCTTGAACGCCCATGGTCTCCTTCTTTGAGAGCTTTACCTGAAGTAGAAGAACGAGAGTATAGGTCGTCCAGAGTTCAGCGATACGGAACGACAATAACTGATTCATTGTTCATGGCGGGACGCGATGCCAGAACTTTTAAAAGATGGAATGAAGCGTTCCTAAGGCCGGAAATTGAAAGGTCAGGGAGTTGGACATATGGAGATAACTTCATTGCATGGGGGCTAATAGAAACCCCGTCCGATCTCCCTGGAGCGCCCAATGAGATATCGCTATACGTTTCCGAAAACTATTGGAAGGGAAATGCCAGCAAAGTTCGTAGGTACACCTTGAGGCTTGATGGGTTTGTCTCAGTCAACGGTTCGGCAAAAGGGGGAGAATTGCTTACAAAGAAGATACGATTCAGTGGCACATCACTTAATCTTAACTTCTCTTCGTCAGCCGCCGGGGGAATTCTGGTTGAGATTCTCGATGAGAAAGGAAACCCGATCCCAAATTATTCGTCTAAGGATTGTGATGTTATTTTTGGAGATACCATTAAGAGAAAGGTCACATGGAAAGGTGAGTCAGACCTATCGTCGCTGGAGGGAAAAGTGGTTCAGTTGCGCTTCAAACTTACTGATGCGGATCTTTATTCGTTTCAGTTCGAGTAAGATGGCGATACTGAGAAGTGTGACGATGCTGTTCTTCTGGAGCGGTTTTTGAAATTGAGTGATCTTGGTTGGGATCTGTTGTTGAATCAGTTTGAGCGTTTGATATTTTGGTCACTTCCGCTAGTGAAGAGAACTGAGTTGATATATCGGTCTAATGGTTGCTCACGTGCATTATTGCACTTCTGAAAATCATATATTGTTCAGCCCGCTGAACAAAGCATCCCAAATCGCAAAGTTTTCTGTTTACAAAGAAAGGTATCTGACCTAACGTGACAGGAACAGGATTCAATTGCGTAAAAACATCTGATAAAGCGGGAGTATCGGAACCTCAACTTCCTCACGAGCCGGTACGTTGCCCGTCAGATCGGAAATTGGATCATCGGATCGTTCAAGTCGGATGGCTGCAAAATGCGCTCCGAAATGGCGGCAGCCTGTAAGGTTTCCGTTTCTACTTACTTCCAGCCCCACAAATGACCGAACGGGAATGGCGGCGATGATATTCGGCTTCATACAGCGCATCCCATTCATGCCCCGGCTTACGGCAGGAACGAACGATAACGCTAAAATCTAAAGTTGATCGGCAGGAGAAATAAATCATGAAAAAGACAGTGCATCTTTTCACTCTCGCTCTGTTTATGTTGGGCGGACATATCTGTTTTGCCCAGACCGCAAATCAGGGAACGTTGGTCGGGACGGTCAGGGACCCGAACGGCCAGGCATTGCCATCGGTCGCTGTTACCGTAACGAACATCAGCACAGGTGTTAGCAGGGCGGTGACGTCAGATGCGAACGGCAATTATAGACTGGATTTCCTACAGCCGGGCAACTATCGGATCCAGGCGGAATTGTCGGGGTTCCGGAAGATGGAAATACCGCAAGTGACCATAAATGTTAATCAGATCCACCGTGCTGATGTAAGGATGGAGATCGGAGAAGTGACGGAGGAGGTCGTGGTCACAGATGACAGAAGCCTGGGCATCAATACTGAAAATCCCACGCTCGGCGAGGTCATCAGCGAACAGCTCATAGACAACATGCCGCTGAACGGCAGGGAGTTTGTCGAGTTGTCGGGGTTGGTTCCCGGTGTGGAAACGGGCGGCGGAAAAACAGGACAGGTCGCAAGTAAGGGAACTTCGGCAGCATTTGGCGGAGCGCGTTCCTCATATAACTCCTATTACGTTGACGGAGCGGATTCGACCGACAACTATTTTGGACAACTGGTCTCGTCGCCTGCCCTGGATGCGATCAAGGAATTCCGTGTTGAAACAAGTCTTTATTCAGCACGATACGGACGTGCCGGCGGCGGTGTCATCAGCGTTGTCACCAAATCGGGAACAAACAGGTTTAGCGGCTCGCTCTACGAATTTCACCGGAGCCAGATGTTTGACGCTATCCCATATTTCTATACGGGGCCAAAAGAAGATAGGCCGGTCTATTTGCAGAACCAATTTGGCGGGACCTTTGGCGGCCCGATCTTTAAGAACAAGACGTTCTTTTTCTTCAGCGCCGAATTTTATCGTCAGCGAAAGCCGGGACAATTCATAGAGGGATTTGCTCCGACAGCATTGGAGAGGCAGGGAGATTTCAGCCAGACGCTTAATCCATATACCGGAGCGCCGGTCGTGATAGCACACCCATATCAGTATCAGGTAACGGCAACTTGTCCCGATCCGACACAACCGCCAGTTCTTCCGCCCGGTCAAACTACGCCGCCGACAACAGCACAGCATTGTCAGCAGGTCATAATACCGAGCAAGATCTTGCCGTCGAACATAATCAATCCACTAGGCCAAAGGTTGATGGATCTGATCCCGGATCCTAATTTTGATGATCCGGTCTTTAATCTGCGCGTTTTCAAAAGCGGTCGGCGATCTACGGATAAATATCTGATAAAATTCGACCACAACTTCAAAGACGGGAGTGTGCTGAACGGAAGTTATAACTACGGTATTTACGACAATACAACACCGGGCCTCACCGAGTTTGCGGATACCAACGCATACGACTACGGCAAAACCCTTGCGGTTGGCTACACGCGTCCGATCACCAATCGTCTTGTGAGCGATACGAAGTTCAACTATACCTGGAGCGATAACGGCTCCAAACACGCCGCTTCCGATAAGAACTATGCGGCCGAATATGACTTTTGGTTAGGGCGTGAGAAACCGGATGTGATGGGTTTTCCAAGAGTCCAGGTCTATACCGTTGGCAACAGATTCATGACCCTGGGTTCGCAAGGCCCCAACATGCGTGACAATCACACGATGTATATTCGTGAGGACCTTGTCTATGTCAAAGGAAATCACACGTTTTCTTTTGGCGGTGATTTCAAGGCTCAGGATTATGGTTGGCTTTATGATGTGGCAATGTTCGGAGCGTACTATATCGGATTCATGGAAGGAGGAACTGCGGGAAACAATCTGAATTATCGTGTCACCGGACACGCGTTCGGAAACCTGCTGACCGCCATTTCTTCCTATACCAACTACAGTTACGGAGATTCAACGTTTGCCCGCTCTGTGCGTAACGGCATTGGCCTATATTTTCAGGATGATTGGAAGGTTACGAACCGCCTTACACTAAATCTCGGTTTGAGATATGACTTTGAACCCCCATTCGCATCAAAAGACGGCAAGTTCATGACACTGAATTGGGAAACGGGCCTTCCGACCTATTCTTCAAAGGTTGACCCGGCCCTTTTGCAGGATCTGCGATTCAATTATGAAACGGGTGGCCCGAGTACTCCTTATGACTCCAATAAACTGAACTTCGGACCGCGGATCGGATTTGCTTTTCGCCCATTCAATGACAATACGACCGTTATACGCGGAGGATATGGGATCGTTTATAACAGCGAGAACCTTTATACCACCGGATACGGTTCGTTTGTTGCCCCGTTCAGCAGCCAGTTCTTATGGCGAACCCGGGCGGCTCTGCAGCCGGATCGGATCAATCATCTTATCCCGATGGATCAGGAGCCATATCAGTTGCCGCTCACTTCTCCGACCAGTCCGGGCAACACATGGATCAATCCCCGCTATTATCCGACCGGAAATGTGCAGCACTGGAATCTTGGCGGTTCAAGAGAGTTGGGATGGGGCGTAGTGGCTGAACTTTCGTATGTTGGTTCCAAAGGAACTCACCTCAACGGCCTGGGTTCAATGCGGAGTTACGATCCTGACCTGCTGGCAAGGATAGCAGCAAACAACCCAGGTTGGGTGACGGGCGGAGGAAGCAATGTTGTGAGCATGCGACTGAAAGGATTCAATTCCAGCTATCATTCGATGCAGGCGAAACTCAGCAAAAGGTTCCGAGATGGAATAAGTTTTCTGGCCGCTTATACATGGGCCCACGCCCTGGCCGAGGCGTCGAATGATTTTGTCGATGAGAATCTTGACGAGATCGATCCGGAAAATCCGGGTACATACGTCTATAACAGGATCAGGACAAATGCCGATTTTGATGTACGGCACAGGTTCACGCTTTCCGGTACCTATGAACTGCCGTTCGGCAGAGGGAAAATGTTCGGCAATGACTGGAATCCTGTTGTCAACACTCTATTGGGCGGATGGCGCGTAAACATGATCACAACCATGCAGAGCGGCCAGCCGTTTAGCGTCAGAGGTGCGAACGGACGCGCACCTGACAGGATATGCGATGGAAATCTTCCTTCGGATCAAAGAACCGTCGAGGTTTGGTTTGATTACACTTGTTTTGTTGACATGCCAACTACGAATGTCAATGGTAACTCTCCGCCAAATATCATCAGAGGGCCAAACCTGATCAGCTTCGATTTTGGCGCCCACAAGGATATCCGTTTTGGCGAGACCATGAGGCTTCAGTTGAGGGGTGAGGTGTTCAATGCA
This sequence comes from Acidobacteriota bacterium, assembly GCA_019639175.1. GTDB lineage: Bacteria > Acidobacteriota > Blastocatellia > Pyrinomonadales > Pyrinomonadaceae > OLB17. Next base: position 599,475 of record JAHBSK010000001.1, read on the forward strand.
TTCAATAGGGTCAATCTGTTGGGGCCTAGCCTGAACTATTTTGTTACAAATCCTTCAGGGGCACGGATCACTCGCCAGCGTGACAACAGAAGTATTCAGCTTGGAATACGCTTTTTCTTTTAGATAGACAAGTGCTGTTTGCCGGATCGATGACCTCCGGCAAACAGCATTGCCATATACCAGAGGTCAGTAGTGGGAGATATGAAGAAGATAGATCGGCGTGAATTTATCGGGGCAGGTGTCGGGGCCTTGGCCTTCGGGGCTTCGATGGTACAAGGGCAGAAAAAAGACAAGAGGCCGAACATCATAATGATCGTGGCGGATGACCTTGGTTTTGCCGATCTGGGGTGTTATGGCGGCGAGATAAACACGCCGAATCTGGACAAACTGGCGGCCGAAGGGATGCGTTTCAAGCAGTTCTTTAATTGTGCCGTATGCAATGTTTCGCGGGTTGCAATGCTGACAGGCGTTCACCCGCGATTCAGCGCCGGAGGGCTTTTGAAGGATGATATGGCGACCATCGCGACCGTCCTTAAAAAGGCCGGTTATCAAACGGCGATGAGCGGCAAATGGCATCTGACGGTTCCGGCAACCGGAAAGCACACGCCGAACGAACACGGTTTTGATGAGTATTACGGAGCAAAGATCGGAGCCATAAATTTCTTTGACCCGCCCGGCGGCGATCCGCCTTTTCTTAAACACGCAGGCCCGGAACGTCCGTTTGTGCATAATGAAAAGATAATTGAAAGCGTTCCGAAAGATTATTACGTTACTGACGCGATCACGGATCATTCGATAGAACAGATCAAGAAATTTGCAAAAAGCGACAACCCGTTCTTCCTGCATCTGGCACATTTTGCACCGCATTACCCGATGCATGCATTGCCGGAGGACATCGCCAAATATCGCGGCAAATATGACGAAGGCTATATGGTGCTGCGTGAGCGTCGCTACCGCAATATGATCGCCAAAGGCATAATTTCCGATAAATGGGAATTGCCAGATCCCGACAAAAAGCTGGGAAATTGGCGCTATGATCTGGCGGTCGATGCCTGGGACACCATCAAGGAAAGAAAATGGGAGATCGAAAAGATGGAGGTCTATTCGGCGATGGTTGACCGCCTTGACCAAAATATCGGCCGGTTGATGCGCTCATTGAAAGAGACCGGACAGGATGACAACACACTGATAGTTTTCTTTTCAGATAATGGCGGCTGCGCCAGCGACATAACGCCCGATGGCGAAAAGTATCAGGAGTATCGCGACTACAATAAAGGCAAGGTCGCCGGCACAAAAGACAGCTATATTTTCTGCGGGCCGGGATGGGCGACGGCACAGTCCTCACCTTTTCGGCGTTATAAAACTTGGACCTACGAAGGCGGTTTGACCACACCGATGATCGTTTGGTGGAAAGGCAAGGTCAAGCCCAATTCCATGACGAACGAGATCGGCCATCTGATAGACCTGATGCCGACCTTTCTTGAAGCCGCAGGTGCTTCTTATCCCAAAGAAATGAACGACAAAAAGCTCGTTCCGCTTGAGGGAACAAGTCTTTTGCCTGTTCTGAACGGCAAGAAACACAAAAAGGAACGCGAACTCGGATGGTTCCTGTACGGCTCACGTGCCTACCGCATTGGAAAATGGAAACTCGTTTGGGGAGTCACCGCAAGAAAATGGGAACTCTACGATATGGAGGCCGACCGAACCGAGACGACCGACCTCGCAGCCAAACATCCTGAGATGGTCAAAAAACTTAGCAGTGCATGGCGGAAATGGGCAGAGCGCAGCGAGGTTCCCGTGAACCAAAGGGCATAGGCCTGTGATTGGGAAGAAAGATCACTTATCTTTTGACCGGCTTTCATGAAAAGAGGGATATTCAAACACTTTGCGAGTATTGTCTTATTACTTATAGGCGTCAATACATCGCAGGCACAGACCTGGACGGATAAAAGTTTTGAAGACCTTTCCAGAGGCACTCTAGATGCGTCCGGCCAGAATATCTATATCAAGAAGACCGGCGGTATCAGTACGATCAGACGATTTGATGTGGATCGCGACGGTTACATCGACCTCTTATTCAACAACACCCATGATGATGACGTTTTCGTTCCGGCAACCCTGGCCTCTGCCGATAAAAACAGAGTAATAGTTCACGATCTGCTTAGTGTAAACGGAAGCATAGCCGTCGAAGTTGCCGATCTAAATAAAGACGGTTACATGGACATCGTGTTTTGTCCAAATCAGTCGGGCATTCAAAGTCCGCGCCGGCTCTTGAACATAATGTGGGGCGGCAAGGACGGATGGAACTCTTCCAGATTCAACGGAGTGCTGCCCGTAAACGGTGTGACCTCCATCGCGATCGCCGATATCAACGGTGACGGATGGCCGGACATAGCCACACTGAATTCATCGGCGTGGCTGCCAAAACAGCCTGAAGGCAACATAATTCGTGTTTATCTTGGCAGCGAGGACGGATACATACTGAACAGATTTCAAGATATAGGTGTGGAAGATGCTGTCAAGATCTCCGCAAGTGATCTTGATAATGACGGATTCAAAGATATAGCCGTTCTGACCTCGGATCACACGATCAAAGTGATCTGGAGCAGCAAAGGGAACGAACGTTCGCGGGGATCCGATGAACACACCATTGATACCATCAACCTGAAGATCGCAAAAGGAGATGTGATAAGCCTTGCCGAAGGCGATGTCAATAATGATGGAAACAGAGACCTTGTTGTGGGAACGGATCGCGAACAACTGATAGTGGTCAAGGGAGAGAACGGCAGACGTTTTTCCGAACCCTTCGAGATCGAGGGAGTTTATGCTTCTTCCATTACAATAGCCGATCTTGATAAGGACGGTTCACCCGACATCATAGCCTCAAAATTTTCGATGCGAAGGGCCGCCGGCGGCGAGATGATGGGCGGTGCGGCAATGGAGAACGATAATGTCGTCATTCTATGGGGGCAAAACGGGCTATTCTCGGCAGAACGAAGTTTGGAACTCGATGCCCCTTACACAGCCGCAACTGCGGCGGTTGATATTGATGGTGACGGCATTTTGGATATTGTCTGTGCAACTCATCAGGGAGAAAAGACATACGCGGCGGAATCGGCGATATTTTACGGGAAAAAGCATCGTAAATTTGAACGGGCATCGAAGGGCATCCCCAGCGAAGGTGCTATTCATATCGCGGCCATACCTGAAAGTTCTCATGATCGAACATTCGTGGTCATCGCCAACAGCAGGACGGGAACACTGAATGAGGCCGTTCCTTTGTCGCTGTATTTCGGAAGCAAGGAAGGCTTTTCCACTAAACGGCTTTTAGAAATACCTTTTTCCAGCGGATATGAAAGCTCCGCTGCCGATCTGAACGATGATGGATACGTTGACCTGATAGCGATAGACTCCGGCCACGCACGTTTGAAGGACAGCCCATTTGCGGGTGTGAATATTCTTTGGGGCGGCAAGGATGGGTTCGATCTGACAAACAGAAGGACCGTGCTTTCGGAGAACCTGGCCTCGACCAGCAATGTTGCGGATCTGAACAAAGACGGTTACTTGGACATTATCGTAGGTTTTTTTAATCCGCCCGACGGCACTCAAACAGACCTGGTCATTTACTATGGCTCGGAGAATGGTTACAGCCGAAATGATAGAGTGGCAATTCCATCTCCGGGGCGTTCGGGCAGCCCAAATGTTGCCGACTACAATAACGATGGCTGGCTGGATATTGCCGTCACATCATATATTGCTGATCGGGTCAGGATCTTTTACGGAAGCGAAAAAGGTTTTTCCGAAACGGATCAGAAAACAATAACCGTACCCGCTCCAATAGATCTGGAGACGGCTGACCTGAATAACGACGGTTTTGCCGACCTCATAGTTCCGATCTATAAAGATCGCGTCAATAATTTTCACGATGCGGGGGTTCTTATTTTTTGGGGCGGCGCGGAAGGCTTCAAACAATGGAACTCTCAATGGCTGGCATCGACGACCGTACTCGGCCCGACCGTTGCTGATTTTGACAACGACGGTTATCTGGACCTGTTCCTTCCCGCATATTTGGGTGACAACAACAGGCAATCCTTACCGATGTATCTGTATTGGGGAAGCAAGACAGGCTTTAGCGAAGATAACAGGACAGAATTCATTGGCGACTCGGGATCGGACGCATTGGCGGCGGATTTTGACAATGACGGAAAGATCGACCTGGCGATAGCCGAACACGCAAAGAACAGCGGACACCGCAAGCCTGTCTCACGGGTCTATTACAATGACGGAGATCGGTTCAGGTCTTCAGGTTTGCGGGTTGAATCGTTGCGGGCAATGGGGACTCACTGGATATGGAATTATGATATCGGCCATATCATGACAAGAAAATACGAACACAGCTACACATCAAAAGTGGCAACACTCAATGAAAATGCAGCCAATGGGCGTATTTCCGTAGATATGGATAATCCGCCCGGCGGAAAGATGATCGTTCAGGTCAGATCATCAGGTGACAAAGAAAGTCTTGAAAAAGAAGGGTGGAGTACTGTCGAGGATACGACGTTTGCACTAAAAGCAAACAGCCGTCTATTTCAGTACAAACTGGTTTTTCGGGCCGCTAACGGTGACGGCTATCCGGCAGTAAAAAGTGTTAGCGTCTCAATAGGTCAGGCCCTATAGATCAACCATTCTCTCGGTCAACCCGTAAGCAGAATACCAACGCGATGCAGCTTAACAGCCTTGATATTGTCGTGATAGTCATCTACATGGCGGCAATGTCCTTAATAGGGCTGTATTTTTCGAGAAGCCAGAAGTCAAGAGAAGATTTCTTTCTCGGCGGACGCGGAATGCACTGGATCCTGGTCGGAGGAAGCCTGTCGCTTTTTTCAACCATCAGCTTCATGGCGATACCCGGAGAGATGATCCGCTACGGGTTGGGGTTTTTCGTGGTTTACCCGTTCGTGCCGCTGATCGTTCCGATCATCAACCGCGTGGTCCTGCCGGTTCTGATGCGGCTGAAGATCACCAGTGCGTATGACTATCTTGAGCAAAGGTTCGACATCCGTGTATCAAAGATGTCCGAATATGTCTTTGCCGTTAAGACGCTGATATGGATGGGAGCGATCATCTACACGGCCAGCCTGGCCGTGGCGGAAGTGACCGGCGTCAACATATTCATCATCATCACCATCATCGGGATAGTGACGACGTTCTACACTTCCGCAGGCGGACTCAGATCGGTGATATGGACGGATTTTATTCAGACCGCTCTCTTTACCGGATGCGCGCTGATAATCCCAATATATGTGGCGTATGCCATCGGCAGCGGCCCGCTCGGTTGGTGGGAAGCCTTTTCACAGGCAGGCAGGACGGAGATCATACATTTCAGCACCGACCCGACGGTTCGCGTCACCACTGTCGGAAAAATGGCGTCAGTGATGTTCTATTTCATCTGTACCAGCACGTCCGATCAGATGATCGTTCAGCGTTACCTGAGTACACCGTCGGTGAAAGAAGCCAGGCGTTCCGTCTGGGTTTTCATGGTGTCGAACCTGACGTCGATCTTTTTTCTGGTCGTTTGCGGCCTGGCGTTGTTCGCGTTCTATTGGCACAAGACGACACTCCCGATGAGCGAATTTCAGGCCGAGATCGGCCAGATGGCGGACAGGGCAATGCCGCTGTTCATCGTTCAGGAGCTTCCGCACGGCATATCGGGGCTGATAATCGCAGGGTTGCTGGCGGCCGCAATGTCGGGGCTTAGTTCGGGGATGAACTCTATCTCAAGCGTCTTGATAAAGGATCTGTCAACACAATTTGCCAATGTGAATCTGTTTCAAAGGCCGCTGGTGCTGGAACGTTTGCTGGGCGTCGTCATCAGCTCTTTTGGCATCGCCCTCGCCGTTGCGATCACTTTTGGAATGAGGGAAACCAACTGGAACCTGATCGAACTCAGCGGAAGGCTTGTGAATCTTTTTGTCGGCCCGCTTGCGGTGTTCGTATTTGCGGGCATCCTTCTAAAACGGGCTAACGGCATTTCGGCGATCGCGGGTTTCATGGCTTCGGTTCTGGTAAGCATATTCATTGCTTTCGGCAAAGCGATATTTGGATTTGAAGAAAATATCTCATTTACCTGGATCATTCCGGCGTCATTTCTGGTCGGCTTTGCGACAGCGGCCATGTTCAGCTTTGTCGCCGGGGAGAAAAAGGCAGAACAGGAATAAGGACAATAATGCATTATCAGCTTCGTCGAGGGCAGACATGTTATCTATGAAGAATTGTTCACTTTTTACGTTGATCTTATTTTTTTCGGTTCAGATATTTGCCCAGCAAAATGTCGAACTGACATGGCATAATGCCGCCGATCTCGGCGTCAGCGGCAGAGGCTGGCCTGATTCTGAAACACGCACCCCTTTTGACCGGTTGCCCCGAAAGGCTCAGAGGCCCGTCAGCAAAGAGATTTGGGAACGTTCGATAAATTCTGCGGGACTTTATGTGACATTTACGACGGATGCAGGCCGGATAGATGTTCGCTGGAGGTTACGACATCCGAGCATTTTTACGCCGGTGCTTTCGGCAACCAGCGTGGCCGGAATGGACCTTTATGTTCGCGAGGGAGGCGACTGGATGTGGGCGGCGGTGAAACCGCCAAATATGTCCCGTCCGGCAGGAAGCCGTGTTGGGACCCCGCATGAGACCGAAACCACTTTTGTCCAGAATCTGCCAAAAAAAGAACGTGAATTCAGATTGTATCTGCCGCTCTATAACGGAGTTGACCGCGTTGAGATAGGTATAACAAAAGGCGCCGAGATCAAGGCTGTGTCCGCTCCCGCCGGTAAGCCGATAGTGATATACGGTTCCTCGATCATTCAGGGTTACGGCGCATCAAGGCCCGGAATGAATGTCGGTTCAATATTGGGAAGAAAACTGGATCGGGAAGTTGTGAACCTCGGCTTTTCCGGCCTGTGCAAGATGGAACCGGCACTGGGCGAATTGCTTGCGGAACTCGACCCGGCTTTATTCGTAATAGACTGCCTGCCGAACATGGCCGCTGAAGAGATAACGGAACGGACGGTGAATCTGGTCAAAAAGATCAGGGCCGCTCGTCCCAATACACCGATCCTGATGGTCGAACATCCCAACTATGCTCACACTTCCTGGGATGTCGAGGTTCGCGAATCAATAAAGGCAAAAAATGCCCGCTTTTTGCAGGAATTCAACAAACTGCAGAAAGACGGTGTCAAGGGACTTCATTATTTCAAAGGCGACCATTCATTTGGCGACGGAGAAGGCACTCTTGACGGTGTTCATCCGACCGATCTCGGTTATACCTATTACGCGAACGCACTGGAACCGGCGATCAGGCCGCTGATCGACAGCAAACAGTAAACAAAAGAGGGAGTGAGGTTTGTAAGGAGAAGTTGGTTATGAAGAAATTTTTGTGTCTGGCATTTGTCGTGTTCTTTTCAATAAATGCATATTCACAAGAAAGGATCGAAATGAGCTGGTTCAATGCGGCTCAGATAGGGATCGAAGGAAAAGGCTGGCCCGATTCCGTGACCAAAACACCGTTCGACCGTTTACCCGCAAAAGCGGAAACCATGGTGAACAAGGAGGTGTGGCAGCGCGGAGGCAATTCCGCCGGTCTTCACGTCACTTTTACGACGGATGCCAGCCTGATAGCGGTTCGCTGGCGGATGCGGAATCCCAGCATCTACACGCCGTCGCTGTCCTCATTGAGCGTGGCCGGTATGGATATGTATATGCGTGAGGCGGACAAGTGGGTTTGGGCCGCTGCCAAACCGCCGAACGCGATCCGCCCGCCGGGACATGTCGGTTCGTACTTTCCAGACACGACCACGACCTTTGTCCGAAACCTGTCAAAGGATCTGCGGGATTTCAGGATATATTTTCCGCTTTATAACGGTGTGGATCTGGTCGAGATCGGCATCCCGACAGGGTCAAGGCTGGGTAAACCAAAACCGGACGGGAAAAAGCCGATAGTTATTTATGGCAGTTCGATAATACAGGGAAGTGCCGCGTCGCGTCCCGGTATGACATTGGTCTCGCAGCTCAACAGAAGACTGGGCCGCGAGATCGTGAATCTGGGTTTTGCCGGCCTGTGCAAGATGGAACCGGAAATGGCGCAGCTGCTTGCCGAACTCGACCCCGAACTTTATGTCATTGATTGTCTGCCAAACATGTCGGCCGCTGAGATCACGGAAAGAACGTTCGATTTCATCAAAACAATAAAGGCCGCACGGCCGAACACACCTATTCTTATAGTTGAAAATCCGAATTACGCTCAGGAGTTGTGGAATCCGGGAACGCGCAACGCGATCAGGGCAAAGAATGCACGATTATTGAAGGAATTCAACCGATTGGAGCAGGACGGCATAAAGAATCTGCATTATTTCAAAGGCGGAAATTCGTATGGCGAGGACGGCGAAGCGACATTTGACGGCGTGCACCCGACCGACCTCGGTTTCACATATTACGCAAATGCGCTTGAACCGGCCATTCGCTCGCTGCTAGACAAATAAATGAACTTATGTCCATAGATCTTTCGGACAAGACCGCCATTGTCACCGGTGCCGCTTCCGGCATCGGCCTTGCGGTTGCTGAACAGCTTGCCAGGTCAGGAGCGGCTGTACGAATGCTGGACATTCGCGAAGACCTGCTGGGTATCGAGTGTCAAAAGATCACAGCCGCCGGAGGAAAGGCCACGTGGCAAAAGGTGGACATCGGAGATGTCAATGAGGTCGAGTCCGTTTGTGAGGAAGCGATAAATGACCTGAACGGCGTGGATATTTTGGTCAACAACGCAGGCCTCCAGCACGTCAGCCCGCTCGGTGAGTTTGATGTTGGGATGTGGGACAAACTTACCGACATAATGCTTCGCGGGCCGTTCATCCTTACCAAAAACATTTTGCCGCAAATGGCCGAGCGCAGTTGGGGAAGAGTGGTCAATATCGCATCGATCCATTCAGTTGTCGCATCGAAGTTCAAATCCGCTTATATAAGCGCAAAGCACGGCCTGATAGGTTTGACCAAAACCGCGGCGCTCGAAGCGGCAGAGAGCGGCGTTACCGTAAACGCAATTTCTCCGGCGTATGTTCGGACGGCTCTGGTAGAAAAGCAGATCGAAAGCCAGGCAAAGCTGCACGGGCTTTCATCAGAAGATGTGCTGAAAAAGATAATGTTGGAACCGATGCCGCAAAAAGAGCTTATCGAACCGGAGGAAATAGGCGAAGTGGTTCTGTTTCTTTGTTCCGATGCGGCACGCCACATCAACGGCCATAATCTGGTCATCGACGGCGGCTGGACAATAACCTGACCATATCGACAGCGAATATAACGGGGTTGGCAAAGCTGTGAAAAAGCACATGTTGTTAAAAGATGGGATCGGCCGCAGAGAGTTTCTGGCTCTTTCCGGCAGCGTTGTCGCCGCAGGCGGAGTATCCGTCTTTGCCGCAGAGCATGAGGCTCCGAAGCGGCCGGCACCGCCGGTAACTCCGCCAATACGATATTCGCTTGATCTGGGATATCGGGCGCCGCGTTCCGGGCCGGTCACGGCGTTGAAGAACGGAGACCTGTTATGGATAACGACAGATCCCGAAGCTCCGTATCTGTCCAGGTCGATGTGGAAGCTGTCGCGTCTGGCATTGCGCCGCTCCGGTGACGGCGGAAAAAGTTGGGGAAAAGCTCAGATACTGCAACGCGGCAGCAAGGAATACTCTGTGATGTCGTTCGGGCTTCGCCGCCTGCTCTCGGGGAAATTGCTGCACGTATTCGCGCGTTCCGGCGGGTACGATTATGAAACCGGCACACCGGAAAAGTCACTGAGAGAATTATTCTTTCAGTTTTCGAACGATAACGGAAAAACATGGGGTTCCGCTCAAAAAATGACCACCGGGGAGAGATATCACGGAGATGTTCTGTCGTTTGAACAACTCCGTGATGGGCGCATTGTCTATCCGTTCTGCTTTTTGACAAATGTCAGGTCGCAGTTTGCCATTTCGGTCATGTATTCGGATGACGATGGAAAAGCATGGTCGCGTTCTAAAAGCATTTTGACGACCGGAGGCGGCGGGTTTGAAAGCGGAGCGAGCGAACCCACGGTCGTAGAACTGAAAAACGGACGATTGTGGATGCTGATAAGGGCGCAGACAGGCGTTTTGTGGGAATCGTTTTCGGATGATCGCGGAGAGACATGGAGTTCGGCGCGAGAATCGATGCTGCCTTCGAGCAACGCTCCGGCAACCGCCCTGCGAATGAGGAATGGCGACATCGCTGTCGCGTGGAATGCTCATGTCCGGTCCAACTATGCCCGGCAAAGCCTCGTTGTTGGACTGACCTCGGACGGACAAACGTTTCAGGGCCTGCGAGAATTGGATCTGACGGACTTTACGGATGATCCGTCGGCGTCGATACCGCACACTACTTATCCTTTTTTGACAGAGACGAGTGACGGAGATCTGGCGGTCAGCTATAACAAAGGGAACTGGTCACGGCACAACCGCCCGACGTTTGCAAAGATCGGCACGAAATGGCTGACAGAAAAGAATGAACTTGTGGATCTGGCTGACGGCAGAACCGGCTGGCACACCATCGATCCCGGGCCAAAGTTTTCAGCCGCTCAGGAAAGCTATCTTCTCAACGATGACGGACTGGTGCTAAACATAGCAAGGCACCCGCAATACAAAGGCACGACCGGTATTATTAGAAACATTCCGCTGGTAACGGATGGCGAGATAACGGTGAATTTGCGACCCGCCGGACAGGAAGCGTATCTGTTGTTTGGAAACAGCCTTTTGGATCCGCGTGATCCTTTCGAAGGCTGTCTGCGGGTTCGTTTTAGCGGCGACAAGATATACGCTGCCGCCGGAACCGAGCAAAATACACAGAACAATCGGCGGACAACCGAATACCATTATGTGTCGCACAAGATAAAGGATGAGATCGAATATCCGCAAACGTTCAAAGCCGGCGAAATGCTGAAAATATCGGTCCGTTATCGGGCCGCAGCGAACGAGGTACAGATTTCGATAAATGACGGAGAACGCCTGACACTCAAAACCATCAAGATGCTCGGCATCTCATATATGGGATTGCTTGTGGGCGAAAGCGGGCAGATCGGATTCAGGTCGGTCAAAACAACACTCAACAAATAAATATGGAATCCAAAAATAAACTCGGAAGACGAGATTTTTTTGTATTGTCCGGCGGTTTGGCAGGCTTGGCTGTCGGTGCGGCAGGCATGGCGGAACCGCGTCGTACTCACGCCTCAGTGCCGGCATTCGGAGAACTCGAACGATTTACGCTTGATCTGGGACATCGCGCATCACGCGGCGGCCCTATCGCCACACTCAAAGACGGCAGTTTTTTGTGGGTGACGACCGAGCCGGAAGCTCCGTATCTGTCAAAAAGCATGTGGGCCATTTCCAGGGTTGTTGCGCGGCGTTCGACCGATGGCGGCAAAAGCTGGGGTGAGGGCCAGGTGCTGCAGCAGGGTACAAAGGAATACTCGCTTCTCTCACACAACATCCGACAAACGAGTTCCGGTGCTATACTTCACATTTTTGTGCGATACAGCGGTTACGATTACGAGACCGGCGTTCCGGAAAAGTCGCTCAGTGAGGTTTTTATACAGCGTTCCAATGATAACGGAAAGACCTGGAGCGAACCTGTGAAGATGCCGACCGGCGAGCGCTATCAGGGCGATATTCTTTCGATGGAAATGCTCCGTGACGGACGCATCGTTTATCCGTTTTGTTTTCTGACCAATGTGAAATCACAGTTCGCGGTTTCCGCTATGTATTCGGACGATGACGGAAAGACATGGAAGCGTTCGACGAGCGTTTTGACGACGGGAGGCGGCGGATTTGAAAGCGGGGCCAGCGAACCCACGGTCGTCGAACTGCCGGATGGCAAACTGTGGATGCTGATAAGAGCGCAGACGGGATTTTTGTGGGAATCCTTCTCTACCGACCGCGGCGCAACATGGTCAAAGGCGGTCGAATCAGTGCTGTCGTCAAGCAACGCTCCGGCAACGGCCCTGAGATTGAAAAGCGGAGAGATCGCTGTTGCGTGGAACAATCATGTCCATGCAAATTATGCCCGGCAGAGCCTTATTCTCGGTTTAACAAAAGACGGAAAGACCTTCAGCGGCCTGCGAGAGGTTGATTTCACCGATTTCACGGACGACCCCAACGCTTCCATTCCGCATACGACCTACTCGTATCTTGCTGAAACCGACAACGGAGACATAATTATGTCGTACAACAAGGGAAACTGGTCGCGTCACAACCGCCCGACATTCGCCCGGGTAAGCCGGTCGTGGATAATGTCGAAACAGGAGACATTTGACCTCTCAGACGGACGCACCGGCTGGCACACCATCGATCCGGGACCGAGCGCGGCCGCTGCGGTCGAGCGATACATACTTGCCGATGACGACAGCCTGTGGCTTGAGATAGGACAGCACGCCAGAAACAAACAGCCGACCGGAATAGTAAGGAACATTCCGCTTGTTTCCAACGGTGAACTTAGAGTTAAAGCTCAGGCCGGAAAGTCAGAATCATTTATTCTTTTAGGGAACAGCCTGCTTTCGCCTCGCGATCCGGGCGATGCCTGTATTCGCCTTAGATTTTCGGATGGAAAGATACATCTTGCCGCCGGTGTGCCGGAGCGGTCACAAAACAACAGAAGAACGACGGAATACCTGTTCCTCGCTCACAGGATAAAAGATGAGGTGCTTTATCCCGCCTCATTCAAACCGGATGAAACGCTCGACATATCGGTGACATATAATGCGGAAACGTCGGTCGCCGTTGTCTCGATAAACGGCGGAAAGGCCGTAGAGCTAAAGACCGCCAGGATATTCGGCATCACATCTCTGGGATTTCTTGTTGCCAACGGCGGACAGATACGATTTGGTTCAGGACAGACAAGGCTAAAGTAAAAATATATGAACGACATCATCTCTTTTTTGCAGACCGTTGACACGCCGACCGTTTGCAACGCGATCGAACTTTTGGACGTGCGTCCCGGTTCAGAGAATTTCACGTCCAACGCCGTCAAGTGTCTGTATCCCGAACTTGGCCCGATGGTCGGTTATGCGGTCACGGCCCAAATGGAGACCGTCACAAAAATGGAGCCGCGCGATGCCGAGATAACTATGCAGTTTTACGAGGCCATAGAAGCCAGCCCCAAACCGGTCGTGCTTGTGCTTCAGGAAATAGGCGGCTATCGTGAATTTGCGTCCCATTCCGGCGATGTGATGACGACGCTGGTAAAAAATTTCGGGGCCGTGGGCCTCGTAACCGATTGCAACGTCAGGGATTTCAACGAGGTGCGGGCGTTGGGTTTTCACACTTTTGCAGCAGGCGTTTCGCCCAGCCACGTCCACTGCCGTATAGCTCGTGTTGGCGTTTCGGTGCAAATACACGGGATGACGGTTCGCCCGGGCGATATAATTCACGGTGACATCAACGGCCTTGTTCAAGTCCCGTTCGAGCGAATAGACGATCTGCCGGATAAGATCGCCGAGGTCAGAAACTCTGAAAAAGAGTTGATGGAAAGGGTCAACCAGGGCGGTTTTACGCTGGACGACCTTCGCAAGATATTACTCAGAGGAAAAGAATAGATGTTCAGTAAGGGCCACAGATCGGATCGGAAACAACAGGTGAGTTTTCTCCTGCAATTTCTTTGTTTAGGAGTTTTGTTTTTAGCTGCCCCATTCTGTCTGGCGGCGCAGGAGGCCGAAAAGGCATTTTTTGAGAAAGGCACGGTAAAAGCTCCGTCACACGATGGAGACACACATGCCTATCCGGTGATCGCCCGTACATCCAGTGGAAAACTCATAACAGTTTGGGGACAAAGCGGCGGCGGAATTAGGTTTTCTCGTATCATGGGTTCCGTTTCAGAAGACAACGGCAAAACCTGGGGGAAGATATTCAAGATCATAGATAACGATGGCCTGTCGGACAGCGACCCGTCGATCCTGATAGACGGCAAAAGGATATTGGTCTATTCTTCATCCGTAGTGCCGCCGAACAACATCACGAAAATCTTCACATGGGTTGCCATTAGCGAAGACGACGGCGAAACGTGGACAAAACCTGTTGAAGTAAAGTCAGAGTATAATTATCTTGTCGGTAAAAGGCATCTTGGCCTGAAACTGAAAGACGGCACATTGATGATGCCGGGCGGTTTTGACAGATGGGCGCAACTGGGCGGCGTTCCCGCGCGAACTGAAGGCGAGATGGACCTGATTTCAGGCGTCATGCTCTCAAAGGATGGAGTGAATTGGACGCCTTATTTCAGTCTTCATGTCGTGGCGCAAAAAGTGACGCCTTTCGGAACTAATGGGCTGGGTGAACCTGCCGTCGTCGAATTGGAGAACGGCGAACTTTACACACTGTTGAGAAGCGGGACCGAAAGGATGTATGAGGCCCGCAGCAAAGATGGCGGCAAAACTTGGAGCGATCCGGTGCCGAGCGCGTTATACGGCCACAATATCCCTGCTTCACTGTGGCGTTTGGATCAAAAACCGGAGGAGATAATTGTTATCTGGAACAATTCACCGCGTGAACGCCATCCGCTGAGTGTTTCAATTTCTGCCGACGGCGGCCGGACGTGGTCGGAACCAAAGAATGTTGCGGACATAACCGGAACGCAGAAATTCTATCATGACCTGCAAATATCCTATCCGGGAATAACGCAGGGAACGGACGGTAATTTTGTAGCCGTATGGATGGAGCAATTGCCCGACAAAAAAGGAAGGGCGATCCGGTGGGCAAGATTTAACAGGGCATGGGTGTTGTCTAAGTAATAATATTTACGATGCTGGAGAAGTACCGCCAATTCCTCCCGATCCCGAAAGGGGTAGAGACAAATGACCTGGGTGAAGGGAATACGCCGATGGTCAGGAGCGGCACGCTCAACCCCGGCGGGAATCTGCTCTTCAAAATGGAGCAGATGAATCCCACAGGGTCGTTCAAGGACCGATTCGCGTCGCTGGAGACGCTGCTGATAAAAAGTTCCGGTCGTCAGGCATTTATAGCCACTTCTTCAGGAAATACCGGAGCGGCGCTTGCCGCCTATGCGGCCCGGCGCGGACTGGATTGTTTTTTATTCGTGAACGAGGTCGTTCCTGAGAGTAAGCTCAATCAAATGCCCGTTTACGGAGCAAAGGTATTTCGCGTAAAGGACTTCGGAATATCGCATGAACTCTCGGCGCCGATATTTCAACGGTTGCAGGAGTTTTCCGTCGAAGAGAACATTCCGCTTGTTATCTCTGCATACAAATATTGCCCTGACGGAATGGAAGGTGTAAAGCCGATCGCTTATGAGATCGTTGAGCAGCTTGGCAAAGTTCCTGATCGCGTATTTGTTCCGGTCGGCGGCGGCGGCCTTTTATCGGGTATATGGCGAGGATTTTGCGATCTGAAGGAAAATGGCATCGTTGACAGCTTGCCCAAAATGATGGCCGTTCAGCCGGAATTGAACGACACTCTTGTAACGCCGCTTTCGCAGAGTTTGGACAAGGCTCGTGAGGTAAGTACTACGACAACCATCAGCGGTCTTGCCGTTCAGGTCGATATCGATGCGACAATGGCCCTGCAAAGCGTAAAAGCTTCGGGTGGAGCGGGAGTGCTGGTTACGGATGAACAGATCCGGGATGCAAAAACACGGCTCAGTATGGAGGAAGGCATCTATGTCGAAGCGGCAGGAGCCTCCTCAGTCACGGGGTATCTTAAAGCTCTCGCCGATGGTGCGGTCAGCGAAGATGAGACGTCCGTCTGTATTCTGACCGGCCATGGACTGAAAGATGCGGCCACGGGAAGCGACATCGCCTCGCGCATTCACGATATAACGGCGGACGACATTACAAAGGAACTTGTCGCCTGAGCATTGTAAAAGAATATGAGGGTTTTAGCCGGAGGGATCTATCACGAATCCCATTCCTTTTCCAATATTCCGACCGATATCGAAGCCTTTAAGAGCGTGCTTTACCTTCAGGGCAGAGAGGTCGTCGAAGAGCTGGGCGGAACCGTCAGCGAAATGGCCGGCTTTATTGAAGGAGCGGAGAAATACGGATTTGAATTGATACCGACGCTCTGGGCGTGGGGATTGGCAACCGGGCCGGTTACCGCGGCCGCTCTCGATGAGATGATCGGCGTCGTTCATCAGGCATATCAGGATAACGATGGGATCGACGGCGTTCTTTTTACCCTGCACGGAGCCATGGTCTCAGAACCGCTGCCGGACGGTGACGGTTACATTCTTTCGAGATTTCGGGAATTTATGGGCGACGTGCATATTGCCGTCACGCTGGATCTTCATGCAAATATTTCTTCTCTCATGGTTGAAAAGGCGGACATAATTGTTGGTTACGACACATATCCGCACATCGATCAGGTCGAACGCGGGCTTGAGGCGGCAGAGCTTCTTGCAAGGGCCATTCGGGACGAGATAAAGCCGGTTATGTCAATGGCAAAACCTCCGATGGTCGTGGTTCCCAATCGGCAATTTACCGCCGAGGCCCCGATGAAACACCTATTCGACCTTGCCATAGAGGCGGAAGCGGAGCCGGGTGTTTTGAGTGTGACCGTGGCCGGAGGCTTTGCGTATTCCGACGTGCCGGAGATAGGGCCTGCCGTCGTTGTCATTACAGATAATAACGCTCAACTCGGGCAGCAGCGTGCTGATGCCATCGCGGATCGTTTCTGGGAATTGCGGGATGATTTTGTGCCAAAGCCTGCCGATATTCCGACGGCGGTGCAAAGGGCTATCGAAAGCTCTTCAACACCGGTCATTCTGGCGGATGTCGGCGACAATATCGGAGCCGGCACACCCGGCGACAGCACGTTCATCTTAAGCGAACTCCTGGATAAGGGGGCGACGGACGCCGTCGTCATCATTGCCGATCCGTCATCGGTTGAAAAGGCCGTTGCCGCCGGTGTCGGCGAAAGGGTCAGTTTGCAGATCGGCGGCAAAACGGACAGGTTTCACGGTGAGCCGGTCGAGGTCAGGGCAGAGGTCACGCTGATATCGAACGGAGTTTTTCGCAATCGCGGTCAAATGCGTGACGGCATCGTCGAGGACATGGGCAGAACCGCCGTGGTCGCAGTCGGCGGCGTCAAGATCGTGCTGACGGAAAAGAAAATGCCGCCGTGGAATCTGGAACAGCTTCGTTCGGTCGGCATTTCACCCGAGTCGCAAAAGATAATAGTGGTCAAATCCGCCGTCGCTTTTCGTGCCGCATATGAGCCGATAGCGGGTGAGATCATCGAAGTCGATTCTCCCGGACTTTCGTCCGTCAATTTGGGACAGTTCAATTTTAAGAACATCAGGCCGGGCCTTTTTCCTTTTAGTTAATACGTCACAAACAAAAAAAATATTTCAATAGTTCCAGGACTACTGGTGTCCTTCGTTACAGGCCTTTGCGTTTGTTTTCGTCGGATTCATTTGCCGTGTAAAAAGCGGATTCAGTTTTACCAGGGAGGGATCATATATGGGAAAGTATGAAAAATCTCGACAATTGTACGAGCGTGCCTGCGGATCTATGGCAGGCGGGGTCAGCAGCCATTTTCGGATGGGCGGAACACCGCATCCTTTGTTTTTTACACACGGCAAGGGGGCACGCATTTATGATGTTGATGGCAATGAATACCTCGATTTTACTTTGAGTCAGGGGCCGATGATCCTCGGGCATTCGCATCCTGAGGTGATCAGGCGGGTGAACGAGGAAATGAACCGAGGACAGCTTTTCGCGGGCCAGCATATGCTGGAGCTGGAACTGGCGGAAACAGTTCAAAGGCTTATTCCATGTGCCGAGTTGATCCGTTTCAGCAACAGCGGGTCTGAATCCGTCCAGGCTGCCCTGCGTCTGGCACGCGGCTATACCGGGCGGAAATTATACGTCAAATTTGAGGGGCAATATCACGGATGGTTCGACAACGTTCTTGTGAGTCAGCATCCATCGCTCGATGCCGCCGGAAAGAATGACCTGCCGACAAAGGTTTTGGAAACACAGGGGCAAGCTGCAAGTGTGTTGGATGAGATGATCGTTCTGCCCTGGAATGACCTGGAAGCGGTAAAAAGAGCATTCGAACAATGGGGAAGCGACATTGCCGCGATAATCACGGAACCGATAATGTGCAACAACGGCTGCATCGAGCCGCTGCCGGGATTTTTGGAAGGTCTTCGCGAGATCTGCGATAAGAATAACTCATTGCTTATATTTGATGAGATCATCACGGGCTTTAGAATGGGCCTTGGCGGAGCGCAGAAAGTTTACGGCGTAATTCCGGACGTCGCGACCTTTGGGAAGGCCATGGCATCAGGATTTCCTGTCAGTTTTCTTGCGGGCAAACGCAGCGTGATGAAGGTCGTCGCCGATGGAACTGTAATGCACGCCGGAACATATAACAGCAACAACCCGTCGATCGCGGCCGGTGTCGCAACCATCGGCGTTCTTGAGGCAGGCGGAGAAGAACTTTATGATCGCATTCGTTCGCTGGGCATCAGGCTTCAGGAGGGCATCAGAAGGGCCGCTGCCGAATCCGGCCACAACATTGTACTCAGCGGGCCCGGACAGATGACGTTCGTCGGCTTTTCAGACAGCGAAAAGCTTGAGAATTACCGCGACACGCTGGAATGCGATTTCCAGAAATACGGTGTTTTTACAAAGGAAATGCTTGATCGGGGCATTCGTCTGATCGGGCGCGGGATATGGTATATTTCGACCGCTCATACGGAGGAAGACATCGACAGGGCAATAGAAACGGCTTTTGAAGTGATGAGTACGATGAAGCAGAAAGACCTGGCTGTTTCGGGTTCCGCCCAGGTTTGAATTTGCCACAATGTTCCGCTTTATCATTTAGACCCGCGACATAGACACACAGCAATAGTATGAGATTGGTCACGTTCCTTGATGCGGCAGCTTCAAGCCGGCATCCGCGCCTTGGCGTTTTGTTTCCTGACGGAGAAGATCTTCTCGATGTTTTTCAGGCCATTGGCGTTTCGGGTGACGATGCTGAAAATATCTGCATGCGTCCGGAGACGTTCACTGTGGACGGAGCTTTTATTTCCGGCGCAAAAGAGATGTATCGGCGGATGGTCTCTGCCACGGAACCGACGGGAATATTGAAAGCCGCTGTCCGTTCTCTTGACTCCGTGAGGCTTGCGGCACCGGTCCCGCGTCCGGGCAAGATCATTTGCATAGGGCTTAACTATCGTGATCACGCGGCCGAGAGCGATATGAAGCTGCCGGAGCGGCCGCTTATCTTTTCAAAATTTCCAACCTGCGTGATCGGAAACGGTGAGACGATAGAACTGCCAGCCGGAAACGAAGAAGCCGATTATGAGGCAGAACTTGCCGTGATCATAGGTAAGCGCGGAAGGAACATTGAGAAAGAACGGGCCATGGAACACGTTCTTGGCTACGCTAACTTTAACGATGTCAGCGAGCGCGGTTTTCAGTTTGCCGACGGGCAATGGCAGCGAGGAAAATCGTGTGATACATTTGCCCCTATCGGGCCGTATCTCGTCACTGCGGACGAGATTCCCGATCCCGGCCAGCTTTCCATAAAACTTCGACTGAACGGCGAAACGCTTCAGGATTCAAATACCGATCAGCTTATCTTTGATGTTTCGACGCTGATCTCATACATTTCTGAGACCGTTACCCTGGAACCCGGCGATGTGATCGCGACCGGAACCCCTGCAGGTGTCGGGTTTGCACGAAATCCGCCGATATATCTAAATGACGGAGACGTTGTCGAGGTCGAGATACAGGGGCTGGGTGTGCTTTCCAATCCGGTTCGCGGGCAAACCCCTGTTTAGAAACCATCCATTTCATCCGAACGGAAAAAATCTTATAGCCGTGTGATGCTCTCACACGGCTATTTTTTTATGCATGATGTGGGATATTTCTTCATGCCGGTGGTGACGATTGGGATCCGCGACGATGTTCGGGCGCGGTTCCGGAACTACTTCCACAAACTTGTTCGATATTATCGGCCCGACTTGGCTCATGTAACGACACTCATCGGCTGGTGTCTTGTCATGGTTAAAACGGTGTGGATATCCACATGGTCGTTTTGGCGTATTGCCGCTTTTGCGGTGGATCGGAAACCTCTACTATCTTCTTTGGGGTGAAAACCCTGCTATAATCGGTTCGGATACTTCATCCGGGATCATCTGATGGCCGGAATTTCGATAGATAGGTCTATAAATCTGTGTCGATACTGATCGCTGAAGACAATGAGGCCCAGCGCCGCTACCTTGCAAATTTGCTTGCGGGCAATTTTGCATCGCACATGCCCGTTATAGAAGCCACCGATGGTGAGGATGCCATAAAGATCGCTATCGAGAACCGCCCCAGTTTGTCGATCTTCGATATTCAGATGCCAAAGCTTTCGGGCGTAAAGGCCGCACGCGCGATCTGGCAGGAGATCCCGGAGGCGAGGATCATATTCTGGACGCAGTTTCCTCATGAGATCTATATCAATGAGATCAGAAAGATCGTTCGCAGCACCGATCCGCAGCCGACGTATGGATTTATACATAAAAACAATCCTGAAGAAAGGTTGCTGCGGTTCATCTCAGCGGTGATCGAAGACGGCGCCGATATGATCGACCCCGCGTTCAAGGATTCTTTTCAGCGGCCGCTTCTGACCGAGTTTGAAACAGAGGCATTGCGATTTCTGGCTCTTGGCCTTTCAAATTGGGCTATCGCCAGGAAATGCAGCCTTAGCCTTCGTGGTGTGGAAAGCCGTCTTGCCACACTTTATGAAAAGCTCTTTCCGGCACATTCGGCGGGAACCGATTCCGAAGAGTATGACAAGCTGGCCTTCAATCCGCGAACCCGTGCATTTTTTGAGGCGATCCGCCGCGGCCTTATCAACAGCGACGAATTGGAAAAATCGGAATGCGAATTGACCAAATGGCTTGACCGTGACCGAAAGCGCTTTCGCGAATCGTCAAAATAAAAGTGAATGCAATTATCAATGATCAGCACAAGGTCTATTTTGGCTCTGACCGGCCTATTCCTGTTGATCGTTTTGTCTTTTTCCGGCTTTCTTGCACAGGAGCTTCAGACATCTCCGGTGCCTACGCCGGAGGCATCTCCTGATGCCTCACCGACACCATCGCCGACACTACCGCCTTCGCCATCACCAACTCCGCTTCCCGGCGCCCAAAATTTTCACCAATGGGGTTCGATAACGGTTTTTAACGGACTTCCTTCGGACAGCGTTCGAGCTATATCGCAAACCCCAGATGGAGTGATGTGGTTCGGCACGGACAACGGGCTTGCTCGGTTTGACGGCCGCCGCATTCAAAATTATTCGCCGGGCGGTTTTGAGACGAACCGGATATTGGCGCTGGCGACGGCAGCGTCGGGTGAGTTATGGATCGGAACACCGGCAGGAGCATTTGTTTACGTCAATAACCGTTTTCAGTTGGTCGATGGCACAAAAGATATTGGAATTACCGCAATACTGATCGGCAGTGATGTCTATCTCGGAACCAATGCCGGACGCGTCTTTCGCGGCAATGCCAACGGGGAAATGTTCTTCGCATCTCCAATGACTTCCGATCCTTTAACGAAAGTTGACGGCATTCCGCCCGGCATAACGGGCCTGATGGAATTTGACGGAAAATTGTATGCAAGCACTGCGGGCAGAGGCGTATTTGTTCTCGATGACGGGAAATTTTCAGAATATGGTACATCGCCCCGGCCCCTGTTCGTTAATTCCCTTGAGCGGGACGGCGATGGAAAACTCTGGTTCGGTGCCGATGCGACGACGCGTTTCAGCGGCATCTATAGTGTCGATCAGGGACATCGCGTATCGCGTATCCCTGCCTTGACCGCCAAAGTGATCGCTTTAGGATCCAATGACGACGGCTTGTGGGTCGGTACGGAAAGATTCGGGCTGTTTCATATTGTTGAGTCAAAAGTTAAAAAGAGTTACACATTTGAGAACACGTCAGGAGGATTGAGGTCGAATACGGTCCTTACGCTATTCACTGATCGCGAAGGCGTCCTCTGGGTCGGGACAAATCGGGGTGTGAGCCGTTTCGACAGTCTTGGAGCGTCGCAGGAAACCATCTCGGAATCGGCAAACAGCAATTTCATCCGAACTCTGTTCCAACAGGGAGAAAACCGAACGCTGGCCGGTTCGAACAGAGGGCTGTTCGTTTCAGATGGAAAAGACTGGAAACCTTTACCGGGATTTAATGGGAAGGCCATTTATGCTCTTGCCGAACACATAAACACGGAATTGATGGTCGGAACCGCCACCGGTTTGTTCGATGATTCCGGAAGACTGATCATTCCCGGCGATATTCGTGCCTTTGCCAATTTTGGTTCCCGAACATACGCGGTTGTTCACGGTCGGGGAGTGGTTCAGATTTTGGCCGGTGCGCGTGGGATCGGGTTATCAGGATCAGCCGGAAGCCCGCCGCCCGCTTTTGCACTGGATGCATTAGTAACAACTATCTGTGAAGGGCCGGAAAAACTGTGGATAGGAACGGCAGACAAAGGCTTGTTCAGTTTTGACGGAGATTCGGTCAAGAGCGAGATCGGGCCGGATTCACTAAAAAGCGGAGCTGTCTGGAAGATGTTAAGTGCCGCCGACGGTGCGTTGTGGATCGCCGGCGAACATGGGGTCTTCAGGGTTTTCAACGGGTCAGCCGAAAGGATAATTGATGCCGAAGAGGTCCGGGATGTTTTTGTCGATGACGGACAGGTCTGGGCGGCGACAACGACACGCGGCCTGCTGCAGGCTCGGCAAGATACACGCTTCGGATGGCTTGTTTCCGCTGTCGGATTTGAACAGGGGCTGCCGTCAGAAAAAGCATTCGCAATTCTTCCGGTCAAAGAAGGCCTTTTGGTGGCAACCAATCGCGGTGTTGTAACCTATCGGCGCGGGTCTGTCGGGCCAAAATTGTTATTGACGCGTATCCTGAGCCAGCGTGTTCATGATCTTAGTGAGATCCGATCAAACATCCAACTGGACTATCCGCAAACTTCTCTGCTGATTGAGGTTGCGGGCCAAAGCAGCCGCACGTTTCCCGAAGAATTTCAGTATGCATTCGTCCTGAGGAACGCGAAGGGCGAAGAGATGGACAGGCGTCTGTCCAACGAATCGCAATACGCGCCAAATGACCTTGCTCCCGGAGAATATCTTATAGAAGCGACGGCATTTAACCGCGACCTGCTGGCTTCAGACCCATTGACGATCCGCTTTTCCGTTGCAAAAGCTCCTTTCCCATGGACAGCGACGGCGCTCGGTGTGCTGCTTGTGCTGGCCCTGTTCGGATTAGTGTGGGCATTTGTCGCAAATCGGCGCGTTCTGACACGCAACCGCGAACTTGCCAAGGCTCGGCTTGACCTGGCTAACGAAGCCGAACGGGAACGCCGCCGCATTGCCCGCGACCTCCACGACCAGACACTTGCCGACCTGAGAAGCCTGATGTTGTTAAGTGATAATGCGGCACCCAAGATCGCAGGTTTTCGTGATGAGATCGAGGCAATATCGGGAGAGGTCAGAAGAATTTGCGAAGACCTTAGCCCATCGGTGCTTGAAAATGTCGGCCTTGTGGCCTCTCTTGAATTTCTATTGGGCCGAACCATAGGGAAGCATCATTTCACTGCGAAAGACAACCTTGAAGAATCGCTCGTTTTCCCTATGCAAGTTCAGCTTCAAATCTATCGGATAGCTCAGGAAATTTTGACAAATATCAAAAGTCATTCAGATGCTGATACGGTCGAAATGGAACTGAATGACACTGATGAAGAGTTTGTTTTATTGATCCGTGACAACGGCACGACTTTTAGGCCTGAAGATGTTACTAATGCAGGCCGCGGCATTGCCAATATCAAAGCCCGTGCGTCAATGATCGGTGCGATTATAGCTTGGGAGAAAAAACACGAACGCGGCAACCGATTCTCATTAAGAGTACCGAAAAGAGCCTGATGTAAATTTACGTCCTCGCAATAACCGCTTGATGGCAGCGAGTGGGAGAATGAGGGTCGTCGGTGTGAGCAGTACGAAGAGAGTGTGTTCCCAGAAACCGGCTCCATTGCGGTAAGCTCCGTTAAGGATCGGTATCCCGAGAGTGACGAACCAATAAAGCGAAAGCGGTATAAGCGATCGTCTTAGCAGGCCGCCTCGCTTCTGAGTGTGTCTATCGACACCGTCAAGGTCTTGGGCAAATGTGAAAAGGAACAGCAGAAATCCAAAATAGATAAAGATGCCCTCAAGCCGATGGAGTTGATCGGGGTTGATCCATATCATTTCAGGCGACATGCGATGCAGCCGCATCGCTACCGTTATGCGAACCGTGTTTGCGGCTATTGTTGTAACGTAGGCAACGGCCATTATGGCCGGAATAAAGCTCCATGAAACCTTTGCGGTCAGGCCTCTCCGCAGTTTCATCACGCCCAGCATCAGGAACGCAGTGATGAGAAAGTTCATGCCGGAACATGAATCGGCGATCAGAAATGAACGGTCGGCGTTCATGTAGCCGGCGTATGATTCGAACCAAAAATGCTCGCCTGTTATGAGTTCGACAACCCGGGTCGTGGGAGCAAGTATCCACCGCAGGTCGTTTACGCTCGACGTTGAGTAGAAGAGCTTGGCCGCAAACGCTATTGCGAAAACAACAGCGGCCTGGGCCACGAGCCTGGGTTTCAATTGTTTTATGATCGTCGTGTTCATTTTGCTGCAATGTTTGTAACTGCGGCCAACGTAAACCGCCGTCGGATAAATACCACCGTGGCAAAGATCGCGCCGAGCATTAACATCAGTATCAACTCAGGCTCGCTGCCTATCGCCATATCGCTTACACCGAGTGGCAGCGGAACCGCCTGATTCACATCGCTGGCGTCACCATTTGGATTTACGATCTTTTCACGGACAGCGATGAAAGACGTGTATTGTGTCAGCAGGTTGTATTTGAGGCCAAGAGAAGTGATTTCCTTGACGCATGCATCATCAACGAAGCGAGCACCGTAATCTGAAAGCTCCGAAATGCGCGAACGCGCCCAGAGGTAACGCAAGGCTCGGTTTCCTTCGTCCTGCTTAACAGAGCTAACGTCCAGAACGCTCGAGTATGCACCCTGACCCGACATTCCTGTTAATTCAAAAGTGCCTGTTACCGGGCCGCGCCACTTTCCAAAAACGATCACGGGACGGCGTGCGAAAAGGTCGGGCAAAACTTTAGGCTGAACATCGTAAATATCAAAACCGTTCGCTCGAAGCTCTACGTTGGTCAGCAGCGGATTTTGAATATATTCCCGGAATTTTGCGGCGGTGGCCGCGGCCTCTGCTTCGTCGGTGATGACGAAAGGTTCGCCCATTCCCGCTTTTGCAACGCCTTCGATCAAATATCGGTTGACAGACGACCCGATGCCGAATGAAAAGATGTTCGCACGGCCCAGATTATTACGAATGTGATCAAAGGCCTCCTTTTCAGCGGAAATGTAACCGTCAGTGACTAAAATAATGCTTCGCGCGATTCCTTTTTGATGAGGCAGATCCATCGCACGCTTCATTGCCTCAAGCAACTCGGTGCCGCCGTTCCCGCGCTGCTGATCAATAAGAGAAAAGGCCCGGGAAACATTTTCTGCATTAGCCTGAAGCGGCGTTTCGGAAAGAACGGTCGAATCTCCTGAAAAGAGAACGACATTGAAATGATCGGTCGGCCGCAGGTTGCCTATCAACTCCTGAAGCAAACGTTTGGCGGTTTCAAGCGGAAAACCTTCCATTGAACCTGATACATCAACGACAAAGATGTATTCGCGCGGTGGTATCTCTTCAGCCCTGACCCGTTGCGGAGGCTGAGCCATATACAGGAAAAAATTCTCATGCTCACCTTGGAACAGCAACAGTCCGGAATTGATCTGGTCGCCCGACAAGCGATATTTCAAGATAAAATCCCGATTTCCCTGAAAAGCATCCGGTTCATTGAGAGAAAGATCCGCAATATTTGGGCTTTGCCAGGCCGGAGCGATCTGATGGGACGGGCTGCTAAGTTCCTGAATAGGCAGTCCGGCGGATATCCGTGTTGAGATATGAAGCGTACTTGTAGGTTGTTTGCTTTCACGAAGATGCGAGGTTTTTACAGCCTCTCCTTTAGCGGGATCGTCTTTATTCGTTGAACTATACCGTGGCCCGATAACTGTCGGATAGACGAATTCGTAAACACCGTCAGTAGGTATCAATATTTCGGTGTAGCGAAGCTCGATCACTATTTGATCCTGCGGCATTATGTTCGCAAGATTCATTGTGAAAACATTTGGCCGGTCTTGTTCGAGCAGTGAGGCGCTCTTGCCTTCTTTTTTAGCGGCTTCAAATTCCTGTTTCGCAACCTCGCGTTCCTTTATCTTTGCCGTGATGATCTCGTCACGAATGCGCATCTGCATTCCATAGACGGCTGCCCGCGTAGATGCCGGGAAAACATACGTCGCGTTTATCGCTCTGGAACCTTCATTCAGATATGTCTGACGAACTCTGACATCCGCAATGACGCCTGAGATGGCTACCTCGACTTGCGTATCCTTGAGCGGAAGGCTGTCTATTCCGGGATCGCCCTGCACATGAAAGAAAGGCGACAATGTCTTGTCAGGATCAGTTTGGGAAAAAGCCGATACTGCCGCAAAGGCTGAGGCGACCACGATAACGACGCATGATATAAAAAATTTTGTAAACTTCATTAGGCCCTCCGATATTGAAGATCAAAGATCTTATTTATTCGATCTGACCAATCCTATACCGGCATTTCAGCCAATTGAACGCATACAGCCACAGACCCTGACCGTGATATCCACAGTCCCCAAAAAACGACGATGCCCCAACATCAGGAACAAACCGATGCTGGGACATCCCTCATGAAATGATCTGGAAATCTCCCGGCTTATCGAGCCAGGCGTGCTTCTGAAATTCTCCGCAGAATACGTGGAGCCGATGATAGGACTTGAACCTACGACCTGATGACTAAAAACTCGATCTGGCCATTTCGCACAGTTATTACTTACCGCTATCTGCTTATTTCCTTTATACGCATCAATTTCTGCGTTTAACACAAATCACCCCATCTGCACAAAGCTACTACAATTCCTACTACCATGCGCAGAGCTTTATGTTTATTCGGCATCCAATAAATTTTCGATAGACGTCTTACGCTTGGCCGTCTTGCATGCTCGATCGAACCTCAGCTTCGATCGAGCTTATTTCCTCATCGGTCAATGGCGGAAATCATTGGAAATTGGTTCAGAGGGGACATTGCATGTCACTGTGACGTTGATATAGTTGTATTGAAATGACACCTAAATCAAGAGTTTACTTGAGGGCATTTGCAAGGATCTCGCGAATGCATAAAGAGATCGCCGCGGGAGTCTTTCCAAACATCCCCAAATTGGCAGAGCTTTTTGAGGTCACAGAGCGAACAATAAAGCGCGATCTTGCGGCACTTAGGGATGAATTCAATGCTCCCTTAAAATTCGATCGTAGGAAGAATGGCTTCTATTATTCCGTTGCAGGTTGGTCGCCTCCGTTGCACCGGCTTTCCGAGGGCGATCTTCTCTCATTCTTTATAGCCGAAAATGCACTCAAGCTGACCGGGCAAAATTCACAGGCACTGCAATTGAAAACGTCTTTGGCAAAGATAGCCTCGATGCTGCCGGATGAAATTTCAGTCGATCTGGCAACGCTGGGGGAGAATGTGAGCTTTCAAAACACGCCGTTTCTGACGATCGATCCTAAGATGCTTCAGTTTGTGGCAGGCACGTCAATGGCCCAGCAAACCATAGAATTCGACTATTACTCTCCGCACAACCAACAGAGAACCCATAGAAAAGCAGATGTGTATGTGCTTCATAATTTTGCAGGCGACTGGTACGCAATATCATTCGATCATGAAAAACAGGACTATCGAGATTTTCATATTGGCCGAATGTCCAGTATAGGCGTAACCGGCGAATGCTTCGAACGCAGGAACGACTGGCACGCCGAAGATTATCTAGCTCGCGGCTTTTCAATGATGCGCGGCGGGCGCCTTACAACCGTAAACATAGTCTTCGACCCGTACCAATCTCAATGGATCCGCGAACGTCATGCTTTTCACCCGGAAGAAAAACGTGAGGAACTCCCCGACGGCTCACTGCGTCTTTCGTTCAAAATCGGCGAAAACGGCCTCGAAGCCGTCGCCCGCTTCTGCATGCAGTATGCTGGGAATTGTACCGCTGAAAAACCGAAGAAATTGAGGACTTTGATTCAACAAAAATTAAAAAAAGGACTGGATTTGCATAGATGAGAGTAAATGGGAGATCGCTTTTCAGCATCGATGAAATATGCATTTTACCAGTACACAAAGCAACCTGCTTTAGTGCTAAACGCCACTAGGCATCAGGTTTCTTTATGATAAATAATTTATTTAGAATTCGCAACAAAGCAACCTTCTTTACATCATTGATATTAATCTAAGATTGACATATTCTATTTCTGACAGGCTGGCTGCGGCTCATAAAGGAAATACCTGAGCAATTAACTCTAGAAATAAAGGAAAAAAGAATGCACAACTCATTGATCAAAGTCATATTCCCCGTCAGCGGTCAAAAACTTCCCGCAGACCACTCGTATTTTCTTTATTCATCCATAAGTAATTTAATTCCTTCTTCACACAATTTGCCGGATGACGAAAAATGGCTTGGGATCGAAATGATCAGCGGGAATCCGTTCGATAAAGGCGTGATTCTTTTGCCGACACGCGGAGCAAAACTTAATCTGCGCATTCCCGCGGATAAATTTGGCGAAGTCCTGCCCCTAGCCGGCAGGCGGCTTGACCTCGGCGGTCACGTGATACGGCTCGGCATCCCGACAGCTCGACCTCTGATGCCGTCCCCGATTCTCTATTCTCGAATAGTCACTTTCCGGCTCGAAGACCGCCTGATGCAGCCTGACGCAAAAGACGAGATTTTGCCGGCGTTTTTAGAAATAGCAAAACGCCACCTGGCCGAGATGAATGTCACTGCCGACATCGAAATACCAAACGAAGCCGTCAGCCGCCACCGCCGCATCATAACCATAAAAGGCAAAAAGATCGTCGGCTTTTCCCTGATCGCCAAAAATCTCAACGACGAAGATTCGCTGAAACTCCAGTCCATCGGCCTAGGCGGTCGCCGCTCCATGGGCTGCGGCATCTTCAATCCCGTACGCAAGCCATATGACTATGAGGTGGAAGGAAATGGTTGAAAATAAACCACTTCTAGCTAAAAGCATAAGGACTGGCAAGCCGCCGGTTACGCTCGAAGAGCATCTTCGAGATACCGAGAAAGCAGCCTACGAGATTTTCCGGCTTGATAAACGCTGGGGACAAAACTGGTGCCGGTTTTTCAAGATATATGACAAAGTTCAGCAAGAAAAATTCTTATTGAATGTTCGCATCGCTGCCCTGTTTCACGATATTGGAAAGGCAAATGAAGATTTTCAAAAAGCTGTTTCACAAAATGGTTTTTATCAGCAAACGATCCGTCACGAACACCTGAGCGCATTGATTCTGCATCTACCTGAAGTCCGCAAATGGCTTTCGGATAATAAAGATCTCGATCTTGAGGTAATTACCGCCGCAGTTTTATCTCATCATATAAAAGCAATTGACAAAGATGGACATGATTACAAATGGATGCAACCCAAAGGCTCACTGGTTTTGAAACTCAATATTAACCACGATGAAGTTCAAAATACTTTTAATCGTATTCGAGAAATTGCGAAATTTAGCAACGCACCGCAACTTAACTTAGAGATTTGGT
This sequence comes from Acidobacteriota bacterium, assembly GCA_019639175.1. Classification (GTDB taxonomy): domain Bacteria; phylum Acidobacteriota; class Blastocatellia; order Pyrinomonadales; family Pyrinomonadaceae; genus OLB17. Next base: position 629,296 of record JAHBSK010000001.1, read on the forward strand.
CAAAATATTCACCGTGGGCGGAAGCTGAAAACGACGGCAAGAATACCGCCATACAGTTTGGGCGCAAAGTTAAACCGGGCAAGGATGAGGGGCGTTTAGGATTTCTTCTAGCCGTCAAAGCCGGATTGATCGCTGCCGACGCAGTTTCATCGGGATTAGTTCGTGAAGGTGAAAATATTGACGAATGGATCAACGAAAAAGTTCACAGAGAAGCTATTTCTAATGATGAGATTTTTAACGAGATTATTAAAAAACGCGCGTGGTCTATATTAGGTTCAAAAGCCCTTGAGCAAAAGAAACTAGAAATCGCAGAATTAATCACTTCAGGGCAAGCTGTTGAGGAATCATTCAATACGAAATTATGGAGTGATTTTCAAAAATCCTCAGCAAGTCTCGGAAAACTTGCTTTACTTCTTGCCGCTTGTGGTGCAGGAAAAACAATCGCCGCATGGATTTGGGCATTAGCGATTTCAAGGTCTTATAGCATTGGAAAAGTAATCTTCTTATATCCCACACGTGGAACCGCGACCGAAGGTTTTAAGGATTACGTCGGATTTGCACCTGAAACCGAAGCAAGCCTTTTGCACGGCACATCCGAATACGAACTCGAAGGTATTGCTGAAAATCCAAATGAAGCGACAAAAGACAAAGATTATTCGAAAGAAACAAACGACAGGTTGTTTGCCTTGGGCTTTTGGGGAAAGCGATATTTCAGCGCGACGGTCGATCAGTTCCTGAGCTTTCTCGAAAATAACTATTCAAGTATTTGCATGCTTCCTGTGCTTGCCGACGCGGCGATCATCATTGACGAAGTCCATAGCTTCGACAAGCATATGTTCGAATCGCTTATATGCTTCCTCAAACAGTTTGATGTTCCCGTTCTGTGTATGACGGCAACTCTGCCACCTTCGCGTAAAGAGAATCTTGCAAACGCAGGGCTTCGTGTTTACCCGAGTAAGGATGAGCAGAAAAAATTGAATGACTTGAATTGGGCTGAAAAACGACCTCGCTACAATTTAGAAATCCTGACTCAGGAATCGGCCACTGATCGAGAAAACGAAGTTCTGAAAATTGCTGTTGATGAGTTTAACGCAGGCAAACGAGTTCTGTGGGTTGTAAATACAGTAAAGCGTTGTCAAAGCCTTGCTTTAAGATTTAAGAAGCTAACCGGCATTGAACCAATTGTTTATCATTCTCGATACACAACCGGAGATCGAAAAATTCAACACGAAGCAACGGTCAACGCTTTCAAACAGCTTGACGAAGCAAAGATTGCAATTACGACGCAGGTTTGCGAAATGAGTCTAGATCTTGACGCTGATGTGCTGATAACCGAGATCGCCCCGATAACATCTCTGGTGCAGCGTTTTGGACGCTCCAACCGACACTTGGCCCGTGGTTTGGATTTCCGCTCAAGACTTGTTGCATATATGCCTGAAAATGATAAACCGTATAACCAAAAAGACGACCTTGATCCAGCAACGGCATTTCTAAAAGACTTGCCTGTAACGGATATTTCACAACGTGTACTTGCGGAAAAATTAGAAGAACACGTCAAACGGGAACGTCATCATGATGGTGATTTTGCTCCTTTCTTAAACGGCGGGTATTTCGCCGTTCCCGGTCCCGGACTTCGTGATACTGACGAATTAACCGAGCCTTGTGTTCTATTGCGAGATATTGACAAGGTAAAACAGCGATTAAGGGAAAAGCGGACTATTGATGAATTTGTTATCGGCGTTCCAAAAAACAAAGAAAATTTATTCACGCTTTCCGACATCGAGCTTTCCGAGTTGAATGTTGAAAGACCTAAAGATCTTCCTCGATATCTCAATGTTGCTAATAGCAGATTTTATCGGACAAATTACGGGTTCATAACTGATCCTGAAATCTTGCAGGATTTGGAGATTGAAAATGAGTGACCTTTTAACACTTGAATATAACCTTGCCGAATTGCCGTCGTCACAACACCGCGCCGGACTTGCGGGTTTAGTGCTGATGCTTAGATGGCTTGAAAAAGAGCCTGATAAGAAAGGCATTTGTAAGGTAGTAAATATTGACGAGACTTCCGCGAAGTTTGAGTTCGACCAAGAAGGCTTTCGTTACCTATTTGATAAGGCTTATGCTGCTTCAAAAGAGGAAGTTGAAACTGACAAGATACGAAAAAACAAGTCAGGCGAGGAAGTGACGCCGCTCAGACACGAAACACGGACAGTTTTAGATAAAAGAGGTAATGCTAAAGAAAAGACCGTTTATTTTTATCCGCAAGTAATTCCGCACGGAGCTTTCTTGGTTGATTTTGATCGAAGTCCTGAAGGAGTTTGGATAAAACTATGGCGGAATATGATTTGGTCAATATTGCGCGGAGTTCCTGCCACTCGACGCCCATATGATGAACGGTCGGAGGGTACGTTTACAGAAGATGCAGACAAAGTATGGCAGGACTTGGTTAAAAAATCTCATCAATCTGTTGATTTGCCCAGCACTTATTTTATCGGAGCTCAGGCAAATAGTGCTGAAAATGTGCCTTTCAAGGATATTGCAAGATTTCAATTCCTGCTTCATTTTTGGTCGTTTGTTACTCAGGTTTATGTACCGATTGCATGGAAATTTGATCGCAAATCAAGTTCTGAGAAACCGCAGGATAACGGTTATGCGTTGGTCATTCCTGATGTTGCAGATATTAAGACATTTTGTGATGAATTTCCTGATCTGCTTCGTGGACGAGGCTCAGACATTTTGGGATATCGTCCAAAAGAGTGCCTCATTGATCTTGCCGCAGAAGCCGGGTTGGATATGATGCATCACATTGACGAACGGCTTGCAGGAAAAGCACATCAACAAGTTAGCGATCTTTTGCTTGGGGTGGATGTTGTCCATTTGGAAAAGCAGGGCAACAACATCCGCCTTTGGGGAAATTCACGCATTGATCCGATCAAACGAAACCTTGATGAATACGCCCATGTGAAAGGACGGAATAAAAACCGGCTTTTTCGCAGACAACGGCTTCTGAATCTTTTGAAAGGCGAACATAAATGGTTTGCCGGTTTTGACTCTTTGCTTAGTAAAACAGATTCAGACCAAACAATCGGACAATCATTTTTCAGAAATGATGTCAGGACTGCTTTTAAGGAAGCAGAAGAAATATTAGGAAGCATTACAAATGGAGGAAACAATATGGATAGTCAACCTATTCCGAAAACGATGGAAAGCGTGATCTATGATCTCGTATGGACATATATCCGCGAAAAACTGAGTAATAAATATGATTTAGAGTGGGGCAAAGTTAAAGGCACGCCGCAGGAAAGGGATTACAACGAGAAAAAAGGCAAAATCGCCCGGGAAGCGTTTCTCGCAATCCGCAGCCGAACCGATGATGATTTCATTGAATATTTTGCGTCAACTATCTGTTCATATCACCAATTTCAACTAAAAGAAAGCAACGGTTTTGAACTGATAGCACAAGCCCTTTACGACGAAGAAAAACGCAATCAGGTTCGCACACTTACAATGTTGGCATTTTCCGCCAATGGTTACAGCCCAAGATCAGAACAACAAGGAGAATCAAATGAGTAAATTAAATCTATTCGCAACAGTTTTGACCTACGCTGCTCCGAGTTCAAACTACCGCGGCGAGTCAGAAGAAAACAGAACGATCTTACAAAAGATCACAAAGAACGGAAAAGATCATACGATCATTAGCCCTGAATCAATGCGCAATGCTTTGCGTGAGATGTTGAAGAACAAAATTGACGATGGACAACTGAATCGCAAACGTCGGCACGACCTTGATCAACTTGCAGTTGAGTTTAAGGAGTTTCCAAATGCTGAAAAATATGCGGATGACTTCTTGTTTGGTTATATGGTCGCAGACACGAAAGCGATTGGGCAAAATCCTAATATTCCTTCAAAACGAGATAGTGTTCTCCGGTTGAATATGGCCGTGTCCGTTCTACCATATCGTTTCAATGCCGTATTTCACCAATCGCCATTAAACGCTGACCCTTCACCTTGGAAAAATTCTTCGACATCGGCTTTGATTCATCGTGAAGTTGTTCATTCGGCGTATCAATATCCTTTTGCTCTTGCCGGAAATGATGTTGCTTCTAAACCTGAATGGACAAAAGCATTATTAAAATCAATCGCTGAATTGACCAATGTTGCGGGCGGACATGCTCGCAGTTTTTACGAGATGGCTCCTAAAAGCATTGTTGTGAGACTAACGCCTAGTCTGGTTACAGGGATAAATACGTACGGATTTAATGAAAAAGGGGAGTTCCCTGAATTATCGCGCATCAATGAAAATGATTTACCCGGCAATGAGTTTTGGGTCGGCGGTGAGTTGGCAAGAAATATGGATGCTGATGAAAAGAAAAGGCTGATGGATGAAGGCGTGCATTTCTACGACAATCCACAGAAATTGCTTGAAGAAGCTGGCAATGAGTTTCTGAAATAGGAGCAAGTATGGAAACATTTTGGCTAAAAATTCAGGCTCCGTTTGCGGCCTTTCGCGGGTTTCAGGCAGGAGTGTATCGAAGCACAGCGCCGGTGATTCCTCCATCGACGGCTTACGGACTTGTATTGAACCTTGCCGGAATCGAAATGCGCGATTACAGCAATCCGAAAACGACTGAGATCAAGAAAGATTTGCCAAACATGCAGTTAGCAATTGGTGTCTGTTACGAGCCTGAAAGAAATTCTCTTTATCAGCAGCTTCACAGTTACCCTGTTGGTAATTCGGGAAAAGAGCTTGCCGAACTGACAAAGGGAGCAAAATTTTGGATCGTTCCGGTTCGGCGTGAATTACTTGTTGATTACAAAGGCGTTATTGGTATTCAGACTGATGACCAGACTTTGCGCGGGAAAATCGAAGATGGTTTGTGCGGGAAAGGCAATCGTGAGTACGGACTTCCTTTCGCTGGCGACAACAGTTTTCTTTTTGACAAGATTGAGGTTGCTGACGAACAACCGGAAGGCGTTATTTGGTACGTCCGCCACCAGCCTGACGATAAACAAGTGAAAGGTTCTTGCAGGTTATATATTGGCATTGATCGAATCGATAACAGCAAAACCACAAGCGCGATCTTTGTTCCTAAGAATGAGTTTTCGAAATTCGCTTGGACATGGACGCCGAAGAAACCGGAGAATTTATGACCATTCCGTTGGGTGTACATTCTTTGCATGCGTTGGCTTATTGTGAGAGGTTGTTTTTTCTCGAGGAGGTTGAGCGTTTGCGGGTTGCGGATGCGCGGGTTTATGCGGGGCGGACATTGCATGTTGAAATTGAGCGGGACGAGCCGGATGATGAGGTGTTGACGATCGGTTTTGAGTCGGAGAAATATCGGTTGATCGGGAAAGTTGACTGTATCAGGCGGCGTGACGGGCAGATAATTCCGTATGAGCATAAGCGCGGACGGGCGGCTCGAACGATCGACGGCACACCTGAGGCCTGGGCAAGCGACCGGTTGCAGGTGATCGCGTATGCACTGCTGGTGGAAGAGCATTCGGGCAAAATCATCGCAGAAGGCCGCATTCGCTATCATGCGGACAATGTGATGGTGCGTGTGCCGATAGACGACGCGGCACGCGCGGATTTTGAAGCTCATCTTGCACGTGCCCGTGAGCTGCAATCGAGCGTCGAACGCCCGCCGGTAACTTCAAACGAACGCCTGTGCGTGAAATGTTCACTTGCACCCGTTTGCTTGCCCGAAGAAGCCCGGCTGGCCGACCGCCTGACCGGAGAACAGGCATCCGTGTCTGTACCTGAGACGTTGCAGCTAGTCGAAATGCGTTCCGACGATGAGGTGGTCATTGAAAAGTCAGGTATTGAAACAACCGAATCACTTGCCGGCAGGGATGTCGGTGTTCCGCTGCGTCTTTTTCCCGCCGAAGACGAACGTAAAATTCTTCACGTCTTGACCAATGGTGCTAAAGTGGGGCGCAAGAGCGACCGATTCCAGATATGGTCGCCGGAGACGGATGAGAAAGACCTTCATCCGGTTCAAACCATCGGACAGGTCGTTCTACACGGTTTTTCGCAAATATCAACACAGGCATTAAGGTTGTGCGCCGAACGCAATGTCGGCGTTCATTGGATTACCTACGGCGGACGCTATATGGGAGCCTGGTCAAGTGGCTCTGGTTCGGTTCAACGGCGAATTAGACAATACCACGCTCTGACCGACCCGACCTTTTGCCTGATACTGGCAAAGCGGCTGGTCGAAGCAAAGGTTCGCGGGCAACTGGGTTTTCTGCTTAGGGCCAGCCGCGAATCAGGGCGTGAGATTGGGGACGTGAAAACGTCTATCGACAGCATCCGGAAACTATTATCGCCAATGAATCGCGCGGAAAGCTCGGATAGCCTACGCGGGTTTGAAGGCAGTGTCGGAGCTGCATATTTCAAGGCGTTGCCGCATCTGATCGTTGACGAGGCCGGTGACGAAATGAAACCCGACGGCCGAAACCGACGTCCGCCAAAAGACCGCTGCAATGCGCTTTTATCCTATGGTTATGCCTTGCTGCTAAAAGACATTACGAACGCAATTCTGACCGTCGGCCTTGATCCGTGTCTTGGGTTTTATCACACACCGCGTTCTCAGGCGCATCCGCTGGCTCTTGATCTGATGGAGATATTCCGCGTAACACTGGTCGATCTGCCGGTGATCGCCTCGATCAATCGCAGACAATGGGACGCCAACGAAGATTTTCAAATTGCCGGACAGCAGGTTTGGCTGTCAGACGTCGGTCGCAAGAAGTTTATACAGATCTATGAACGCCGCAAGGCCGATCAGTGGAAGCATCCCGTTATCGGGTATTCGCTTTCGTATTCGCGGCACATCGAACTGGAGGTTCGTCTGCTCGAAAAAGAATGGACGGATAATTACGCATCTGCGGGAACCTCTGTTGAACCTCGCGGCCTGTTTGCACGCATGAGGTTGAGATAATATTATGGCCGGTAAAAATTGGTATGTCGTCTCGTACGACATCACTGAACCAAAACGCTGGAAAAAGGTGTACGAACGGCTTAACGGATATGGCACGCGTTTGCAGTATTCCATTTTCCGCTGCCGTCTGACAAAAACCGAGGTTGAGCGGCTGCGCTGGGAACTTGAGAAAGAACTTACCGAAGATGACAAATTGCTGATCTTGACCGTATGCGAGTCTTGCGAACGACGAACGCTTGCCATAAATCGCCCGGAATCATGGAAGCAGCATGACAAAACTTTTGATTTTGCCTGAAAGTGATAACCTGAAATTTTTTTGTGATTGTTCCGGATTCAAGTACCGTCGCGTGTGAGCCTTTAGATCTTTGATAATTTATAGAAAACGCTTATATTTTGGACGTCTTACCATATTATGAGACGCCCAATATGCTTGAAAATCCCATAACACTTGTAAACACAATGAATTGCAAGAACAAACAACATACAAAATACACGGATCGACACCTATGCCGTCTAAGATTTACACTCCTCCCCGCACCACCGCTTGTAAATGCTGTGATAAATATGATTAAATCCTACGCTGTGAAAATTCCTTCGATGCCTTCGGGCGTTTAGCACGAATGCGGACAAAGAACTCCGCTCTAACAGCCGCTTGTGAAAATTCCTTCGATGCCTTCGGGCGTTTAGCACCGATGGAAGAGGTTCTGCTCACGACCGCGCCTATAAGTGAAAATTCCTTCGATGCCTTCGGGCGTTTAGCACTATTTATGTTCTATGAATTTTTCATTTTCTCGCGCTTGTGAAAATTCCTTCGATGCCTTCGGGCGTTTAGCACTATATTTTGAGATAATTTACTGACGTAAGCAGAGAGTGAAAATTCCTTCGATGCCTTCGGGCGTTTAGCACTTAGGTTTTCGGTATAGGTGCCAACATCAACGACAGTGAAAATTCCTTCGATGCCTTCGGGCGTTTAGCACTAATACAGGCTCGGACGCCCGACAAGCCAGTTCCCTGTGAAAATTCCTTCGATGCCTTCGGGCGTTTAGCACAAATGCTTTTGGACGGGTTCTCAAAGGGCGATCTCGTGAAAATTCCTTCGATGCCTTCGGGCGTTTAGCACAAATAGACTCATCGCCCTGAATGTGGTCAAAGTTTGGTGAAAATTCCTTCGATGCCTTCGGGCGTTTAGCACGTATAGACGCAACGTATCCGATAGTAGCCATATTATGTGAAAATTCCTTCGATGCCTTCGGGCGTTTAGCACGACTATCTATCAGAGGGTAGTGTTGTAACTGGTTTTGTGAAAATTCCTTCGATGCCTTCGGGCGTTTAGCACATCCTGAAGATGAACGGATTCATCATCAGCCGGTTGTGAAAATTCCTTCGATGCCTTCGGGCGTTTAGCACTCATTGAAAAGAACGGCATCCATCGAAACACGCTGAAGTGAAAATTCCTTCGATGCCTTCGGGCGTTTAGCACAATGGACGGATGATGAGGTGCAGGTGTTTTTAGAATGTGAAAATTCCTTCGATGCCTTCGGGCGTTTAGCACAAGTATCACGGCCTCTACCAAGACAACCGTAAGAACAGTGAAAATTCCTTCGATGCCTTCGGGCGTTTAGCACTCTGATTCTTTTTTCGTGGTTATTTTGATTCCAATAGTGAAAATTCCTTCGATGCCTTCGGGCGTTTAGCACAACCATACATCAATCCTAGCCGACTGGCTGAACTCAAGTGAAAATTCCTTCGATGCCTTCGGGCGTTTAGCACAGATACCGATTGCAGATGCAAAGCGAGGCGATATTTGTGAAAATTCCTTCGATGCCTTCGGGCGTTTAGCACAAATATTGGATAAGAGCGGCAACGGACGGACACTTTACGCGTGAAAATTCCTTCGATGCCTTCGGGCGTTTAGCACAGTGTTCATGAACAGACTGGATTTGGGGCGAGTTTTGGTGAAAATTCCTTCGATGCCTTCGGGCGTTTAGCACCTTACGGAACGGACGAAGAACGGTTCGCGTAACGTGTGAAAATTCCTTCGATGCCTTCGGGCGTTTAGCACCGACGGAGGATTAACTCCCGCCTTGACCGTGACGTTGTGAAAATTCCTTCGATGCCTTCGGGCGTTTAGCACAAACTACACGAATTTAGCAGACGGAACAAAAGAAGGTGAAAATTCCTTCGATGCCTTCGGGCGTTTAGCACACAAAAAAAGAGTTAGCAAACCTTATCGCGGATTTAATGTGAAAATTCCTTCGATGCCTTCGGGCGTTTAGCACCTCTGCAAAACAACCGACTTCGACACTTTGTTCAAGTGAAAATTCCTTCGATGCCTTCGGGCGTTTAGCACAGATCAGCTTATTCCACCAAGCGATCAGTATTGTATAGGTGAAAATTCCTTCGATGCCTTCGGGCGTTTAGCACGCCTTAAATTTTCAAATTCCAAACGCAACAAGCCGGGTGAAAATTCCTTCGATGCCTTCGGGCGTTTAGCACAGGACATCAGCCGGATTGGTCAAAAGCACGTCCGTGTGAAAATTCCTTCGATGCCTTCGGGCGTTTAGCACTAACTGGCGTTACCTCAAAAGCAACTAACGGAGTTGTGAAAATTCCTTCGATGCCTTCGGGCGTTTAGCACGATCGAATTTCGGGAACTTGTTCATAAATCAGAATGTGAAAATTCCTTCGATGCCTTCGGGCGTTTAGCACAAAATGCTCGGAATGAACTATTCGATGCAGACGAGTGAATATTGCTCGCGGGGTAAATTTTGCAGCAATAGAAACAACCTGCCGCTTCGGATGCTTCGAGTTGGGGCCTGTTGTTGATGCTGTTCTTAGAGCATTCTGAGGGTTCAATTCCTTTTTTGTTTGTCATTGACATAATTTTCTACAGTGCAAGAATTTGATCCAGCCGGTGAGCTAATTCAGGAGCAGTTTGGGATAAGCCCCCGACAAGATCTTCAGCGACATCACGGTTTCCCAGGGCGAGATTGCCCATTGCGAAGTAATAAAGCTGCTGCGGGTCTTGCAGGTCAAAGCTGCCATCGGATTCCAAATACTCAACACCTTCGGACGACCCTGTCGTCTTGATCTCAAATGCGGCGCCGAGTTGGAAGATCGTATCAATAAACGTCGCGTTAATATCCAACACCCGCTTGTAGCATTCGATCTCTTCGTCTATGTTCCCAAGATCGCGATGACACCTGGCCGTCCACATTAAGACAAGGGCATCATCTTCTGTGCTTGTCAGGGCCTTGTCAAAGGACTCAATGCCTGCTCTATGATCTCCGAGCAAATATTGCCATCTGCCGATATTAAAATGAGCCTTTGGATCGAATTCGACGGAAAGCCCGTTACGGGTTGCGGCAATCGCATCTTCATATCGTCTGAGCTCGCCGAGAGCGACACCCAGCATAAAATGTGCCGGCGGAAATTCGTACTCGGCAAGAATTGCCTGATTAAAAGCATTTATGGCTTCTTCAAAATTCTGCAGCTCGATCTGTGTGCATCCGATGTTGTAAAGAACAATCGCAGGCTGTTCGTGGCCAAGTCTCAATGCATTTTCATATTCACGGATGGCTTCTTCGTGAAGACCATTTTCACTGAGTGCGACACCCAGATTGTAACGATGCATCGGATCATTCGGCTCGGAATCAACCAACTGCTGCATAACATGAAGTAAAGATTCGGGCGGCAGATCACCACCGTCAACTTTGAAGGTGTAAAACCGATCTTCTAGTATCTCTGCGGTCTCTGTCGATAACTTTCGCATGCGCTGAAGCTGCTGCGGATTTACCTTGCCGTCACGGAGGTTCAGATGGTTGTCCTCATCGTCGAACCGTATCTCCTCAGCGATGTCGTGAATATCGACATGCCGCAGATATTCTTCGGTTTCAGGTTCGGCCAAAGCGTAGTATTCTGCCTGCCATAGGCCGGCGTCGGGCATTCGTCGCATAGCCTCTTCGTATTCGACAACCTCGCCAACTACCATTCTCCCGGCAAGAACCAACTCGCGCTCTTCGGTCAATGTGACGATCCAGATCGTATCGCCCGGATGCACGTCCATCAACTGATTGCTCGCAACGACATCCAACGGCAGATCATTTGACGCAGGATCGATCACGCTGCGTTCCTGCCAGAAAAGCAGATAATGAGACGGACCTTCTAAATGCATTGTGTTTTCATCAACCTTCATAAATATTCCTACAAATACGCCGAGGCGGGTCTTGCTTCAAAGCTGTGCTCACCGATAAGTCGCAAGATCATTTTTGCTATCTTTGCACCTCCGGAAACCGATGGTTCAATGGCGTTTGCATAATCACCATATTCGTCACACACATATCGCAGATCGATCAACGGTAGTTTGCGTAAGAATGCCTGTCGGATGATCACATCATTAAACGTCGCCAGCGCCGCAACCGCGAGCTTCTGCACCACCGGCTCATCAAATCGTGGATAGTAGATAGTGCAGACCGCCGTCGGCTTGTTCAATGCTAAAACCGCATCGAGCATTTTGGAATAGTTGTGCTCAAATCTTTCGGAGACATCCGATAGAGCATTGAAAACATCTACACCGGAACGAGCCGGCATTTGTAAAATGCTCATTTCACCCAGGGCGTCGTTTCCACCGACACTTACAAACAAATGCGTTGCGTCGTCTGGTAAATTTCGCAGTTGTCCCGGCACATGGTTCGTTACGTTTCCGTCAACCGCAAGCAGCGCTGCCTTCCAACCCTCCGGCATCTGCTCACGCAGATTCTCAATAGTTGACTTGCCGCTGCCAACATAAACCTTGTTATCGAATATAGAATCTCCCAGTAGAATTATGTGTTTCATATCTTCAGAAAATGGTAATTAAAACCACAGCACCTGCAATTATCAAGATCAGGATCACCCCGGCACACCCGGAACCCGCACTGTCATGATCATCATCTGCGGCATAAGCCAACATTATGTCGTTCGCCTCATCGTCGTTCGGCCATTCATCAATAGGCCATCTATCGCGATTTCCTGCCATCAGTCACACCTCGCAATTAAGCAGTTTTGGCAAAACTTCCGCAGCTTTGCCTCGGATCGAGACATCGGCGGAAGCTGTAAGCTCGGTCTCTTCCGGGTTGATCTCGATGACGAACGCACCTTCGCGTTTGGCGATACGCGGTATCATATTCGCCGGATACACGACCGCCGAAGTGCCAACAACGATGCAGACATCGCACGCGGCTGCCTTTTCGTAAGCCATGAGCAAGTGAGATGGTCAAGTAAAACCGGACACGAAAGTCCGGGTTCTCCTTTAAGTTTATAGTATTTCAAACAGCGTTTTTTTTAGGCATTGGGAAATCTATCCACAAATGATCGGATGAAGCGGCGAGGAGCGAAAGGGCGTCTCGCCGCTGCTCATTTATGGATGAGTTTCCGGCCGGTTATTCCTCGGCGGGTTGCTCGCCAGCATTGCCCGCGTCTGCTTCACCGGTTGGGAAGTAACTTCCGACATTATCGTTTGATCGTCAATTCTCCATCGCCGCTCGAACTCGATCGGGCTTAAGTAGCCGATGCCCGAATGAAGCCGGATGCGGTTGTAATAGCCTTCGATGTAGCTGAAGGCTTCGCTTCGGGCCTGGCCGACGCTCTCGAACACCCCGCCCTCGACAAGCTCGGTCTTGAAGCGTGAGAAGAAGCTTTCGGCCTGGGCGTTGTCATAGCAGTTGCCTTTGCCCGACATCGACTGCCGGATGTCGTGCAGTCCGAGCAGGTCCCGGTAATCCTTCGACACGTACTGCGAACCGCGGTCGGTGTGAATGATCGCATTCCGCTTTATCAGCCCCCGCCGAAACGCCATCGCGAGTGCCGCGACTACCATCTCCGCTTCGAGCGTTTCAGCGACCGCCCACCCGACGATCCGCCGCGTAAACTTGTCCTGAAACACCGCCAGATAGCAAAACAACCCGTTTATCAGGCGTAAATACGTGATGTCGCCCACGATGGCCTCGCCCGGTGCCTTGGGATGATTCTCCGCATCTTTCAGCAGATTCGGACTGATAAGGGCGTTATGCCTGGAATCGGTCGTCTGCGGACGGAACCTTTTCGGCTGAATGGCAACCAGGCCCTGCTCCCTCATCAATCGCCGCACCAGAAAACGCCCCAGCCCAAGCTCAACTGCGATCCGCCGCGATCCGTACCGCCGCGAGTGAAAATAAAAACATTTCTTCACCCGGTTGGCATCCTCGCTCCGCTTGCTCGCCGCCGCCCGCCGCTCCAGCCATCCGTAGTAGCACGATCGGCTCACCTTCATCACCCGGCACAATGTCCTGATCGGATACTCGCCGCTCTCGCCCTCAATGAACTCGTACCTTCTTACGGGCTTCTGCCGAAGATAAGCGCCGCCTTTTTTAATATCTCGTTCTCCATCTTCACTTCCCGCAGCTCCTTCTTCAGCTTTATCAGATCTTTCTCCGAGTCCGTTGCAGCCTCCAGCCTCATTTTCTTCCAGGCATGCAGCTGGTTCTCGCTCACCCCTAACTCCCGCGAAACCGACCGCACCGTCTGCCCCTCAATTATCTTCCTCACTGCCTCTCGCTTGAACTCTTCATCATACTTTTTCATGATCTAATTCTACCCGAAGACTCGTGTCCGGCTAAATTAGACCACCTCAATCAAACCGCAGCAACGGAAGCAGCCCGTCTTCGGATGGTATCGACAGTTGTGACCGGATTCTTCCGGGATATGGATCGGCGGCTGGAGGAGATGAAGCCGAAATACTAGGGACCCTGTGAATGTAAAGCAAAAGCTTGACTCAGCAGCAGACGGAGCACGGCGCGAGGGAAAGCAGTTTTACGACTCCGTAACTTTCTACGAGAACGGCAAAAAAGAAAAGGCTTCCGGTCTGACCGGACGCCTTCTTTCAGATCGAGAGAAACGGAAACTTTTTTGCCTATGATTTGGATGCCGACAGGGGAACGACCACTCACAGAACGTTCGAGGCGAAGCTAAACGCCTACTGGCGCTTCCTTGAGCAGAATCGGCAACTAAAGGCTTACGGCGTGAAATGGTTCCGCGTTCTAACAGTAACGCTGTCCGATCCACGAGCAACAAATCTTGCCGAGCATTCCAGCTTGTCGATCCCAAAAAAATATTCGAAATCCTTCCTGTTCACATCATTTCATAACTTCCAAAACATGAAGCTATGAACATCCACCCTCCGCACCTGACGCGAAACAAATATTGTGCGACAGCAAAAGAACTTCTCTAGCAGAGATTGCCCGTGGTTATAAGGAGTCTAGGAGAAAAGAATTGCTCCGCTTAATTAGATTATCTCTGCGAGACCTTTCTGTGTCGTTTCATTAGACCCTTGCAAAAACCAATGCTTTTTCTTCCAAACCAATTTACCTTTTCATGAATAAAGAAACAGCACTTTTCATGACGTCAGTATCCTTTCAATTTATTTATCCGCCACTCTTATTCATCGACTCAAGGACGAGACAGGGCATAGCTGAAAATTTATCTAGTTTTAAATCGGCTTCTATTTGTGTTGAGCGGAATCTAAGTACTGGTTCTAGCTTTTCATCCAAGTCAATTCCGCCGTCTGTCGATCTAAAAAAGATGTCGATTTCGCACAGCCATTTTTCCTCTTTGGTCGGCATCCGTGTATGTAGTAACCATAAATTCTCGTAATTAAGCTCTTTAGATGAAAGAAACTGGGCGCTGCCGCGCATTCCGTGGGTCTTCGGAAAATAGATGACCTTGAATAGCTTTTTCGATGCATCGCTCTGCTCAACTACGAGCAATTGATTGGGAGCACGCGGGTTGCTCAAGACGGCAAACTTATCGAAAGCCACAAAACGCCCATGTGTCGACTTGGGCGAAACACCTTGTGCATGCAATGCCGTATTAGCACAATGAAGGAAAATAAAAAGTAATAAAAAACGAATCATTTTTTGTCCACCAATTCAATATTTGTGATATTTCCCCGAGGCTGCTTGACTATACTTGCTCGGGGGATCGGAGTTACAAATGTATAAGTGACTTTTACAGAAATATCTTTCTTAGGGGTTTTCCAAGTCCACACTGCGGAGTATCCACTTAAAACTGGTTTGCCCTTTTCCCCTGGAAGACTTTCAGCATTGCCAAACCCCGGTTCCGGAAAATGCTTCGAAGCCATTGCGTGGACAGTAGCATAATCGGAGCTTCCTGTTGTCGCAGCAGCATAAGCCTCCATCATGGCATGACCGATCATTTCACCAGCAGCAGATGTATCAGCATCACGGAGTAAAGACATATCAGTCGTATCGACAAAATTCAAACCGCTCTTATCACTTGCGAGGACAAAAGGCCCTGAAAAGCCATCAAAATCAATCAGGGGGTTGGCGTCAATGCCAACAATAACGGCACGATGTTCCTTATCATTAATTGCATCAAAAAGGTCCCGCTCTCTTTTAGACAGCTTTTTCGGATTTACCTTCTCGACATTGACAACTTCAAGAATACCATCCTCATTAAGTCTTACCTTAAATGCCGCCTTGTCCCTATTGTTGATGTCCCCCTCAAATTTCTCTTTGTCTTTACCCTTAAATTCGAAGTCTAATCCAGTAGGATCGTCCAAAACAGTCGGACTGTTTCGAACATAGATGTAAAGGCTCAGTCGTTGCGGATCATTCAATCGATCTTTTTTTAGATAGATCGGATCTGTCGACATGAAGCGAGCTAAGCCACTGTTGTAAGTTCGTGCCTGGGCGAAATCTAGATCAGTTTCGGTGTCACGCTCGTATGTGGTAAATTTTTGTCTTACATCGTCGGCTTGGTAGCCTAAGGCGACGATACGTTCGGCAGTTGCGATTTCTTCACCGAATGGGTGGAAGTCGCGGCGGGAGATGGTGGCTCCATTTTCGTCGGTCAGGATTCGCGGGCTGCCGAGGTGATCGGCGGTTGTGTAGCTGACCTTTGGGGCTTGCGATTGAACTGTTGAATATTCCGCAATGAGTTGGCCGTTGGCGGAATAGACAAATACGGTCACTTCGCCGGTCGAAGGCACGATCTTCTTGATTCGTTTGCCGTCGCCGTCGTAGAAGTATTCACCGATGGTGGTATCGTATTGATCTTTTACCTCAACCTGTTTGTTCTCCGCGTCGTAGATGAATGTCCGGCCCTGAGCATCTTCGGTCGTGTTGCCCACACTATCAAAAACGTAGTCATCGCTTGTGCTTAGGCGATTGTTTGTAGTGTTTATCGCTGGATTGACAATCTTTTTGTCGGCAGCACATACTGTAAAGTTCGGTGAGGAGCCGCAATTCTTCGGAAGAGTCGTTGTTTCCTCTTCGTCAAAATTGCGATTCCCGTATCGGTCATAAACAAATGCCTGCTTCCACGACTGTGAGGCGGAACCGCCATGTGGGGTTGTACTTTCTATGGCGTCATTTATTCTGTTCAAACTGTCATAAGTATATGTCTGCACGGCGATAAAGCCTGTATGCACTCCAACCGTCGGAACCGTGATCGTCTGGCTCACGATATTACTCTTTTTTAAGCATTGCTCATTAATTTAGTAAAACAAACAGTTCTTTTTCAATATCAATATGGATAGATGAGATTTTTCTGTTCTATTTAAATAGTCAAAGAATTGTCCATTCTCATCGGAGCACTAACCGTACAGTTAAACAAAGTGCGGAAATCAGCATCAAACCGAGGCATTGATGCTCATTTTTTGATTGAGAAGACTTATTTGTTTTTAGAGTAGAATTTTGTGCTGATGAATTACTCGTCTTGCTTCCATATCCGTTGCTAATAACCTCCCCAGTCGTAAAATCGAACACCCACTTCTCACCACTTAACTTAGTGAAAGTAAAATGCCTTGATCTCTCATCTATTTTACCTGGCTTGCTCCACTCGAAATATTCATTTAAGCCGCGACCCAGCTTTTCATGGATCAATTCCTTTGCTCTGTAGAATGTTATCAATTGACCCTCAAAATAAAATGCCAATAC
>JAHBSK010000010.1 GCA_019639175.1 Acidobacteriota bacterium
GTGCCGCACCGCATAATTTTGTTCGGTCAACTTAGGTTTTTCAATGCTCTCTAGTAAACAGAGCCTGACTTTAGACACTCATATTTCCGAACTTTGTTCGATCAATTATTGAGAAAATCCCCAAAATCTGTTTAACTATGATTTTACCCGGAGCATTCGCTGCCGGCGGATCGTAAATATGAGCAACGCTAAGAAGAAACTAAGCAGAAGACAGTCCATTTTTATTTCTCTGGGAGTGGTCACAGTCGTTATCGGGACGCTTCTTTATTTTGAACAGATATCGGTGCTTTATCTGCTTGCCACGATCTCACTCGTGGCCCTGCTGCTTGTTGTGGCGTTTTCCGACCTTCAGGAAATGGGAAAAGCCGTTCAAAGCGACAAACCTTAACCAGTTCTGTGAGCCTATGGTGAGGCTTTATTATTTTACAGCGGCCCTGATGTTCTGTGTCCTTCTCGGATCGCAGGCGTTCGGGTCGTTCGTGTTTTCATCGTCGGAACGCGGCAGTACAGAGATCAGATGGACGCGTCGCGTGATCAGGGTCGCGGTTTCCAACTCGCTCTCTGACACCGCTCCCAACATAAAAAAGGGCAGCAATGTCACCGAAGCGGTGAAACGCAGCCTGGCAACCTGGGAAAACGAATTGGGAGTGCGATTTCAGGTCGTGTCGTCAGATGCGGCAAATGTCAGCCCGACGGGAAACTCGGGTGACGGCATTTCTCTGATAACCGCCGCTCCGACCGCAGAAAATTTGCAGATATTTGGCGAAAACGCACAGCATCTGCCGGCGATGACGCGCATATTCTTTGACCGCCGCGGACGCATCACCGAAGCCGACATCGTCCTTAATCCTATATTCCAATTTTCGACCGACGGCACATTTGGAACCTACGATCTTGAATCAGTGCTGGTTCATGAGATCGGCCATCTTTTGGGACTCGATCATCCGCCGATCTCGGCCGGTGTGATGTCCTCTCAAGTCGCCCGGAACGGATTGTACGGTGTGGAGCAGCTTTCTGGACGGCAGTTGAGCTTTGCCGATGTGGCACAGCTTAGGAGCATTTACGGCAGCACCAGCCGCTATGAAGAATGCTGCGGCGAGATCCGCGGAAAGGTGACGCGTGAGGAGCGAACGGCAAACGATGACATTATCTGGCTGGAAGATGCCGAAACAGGACGCATCGCCGGTTCGGCCCTTGTCGGCGACCGGGGCCAGTTCTCCGTCAAAGGCCTGTCATCCGGCCTTTATTCGATCTATTTGCGGACGACCGGCGATGACGGCAGCGTGACTGATGAATTCATTGAGACCATAGAATTGGCGACGGGCGAATCGTTCTCGATGGACGTTGCACCCCAGAATACCTTCGCCTCCAACACGCTTGAATTTCTCGGAGCAATGGGGCAGATGTCGAATGTTCCCGTTCAGGCCGAGCCGGGCGGTTCGCTTCTGCTGCAGCTTGCCGGACGTGTAGAGAAACGGCCGTTCAGCATAGGCTCAAGCTCGCCCTACATAATGATCGAAAATGACCCGAAAGCTGACCAGAGCCTTTCCGAACGCCTCGGCGTGGTTAGTGTCGAGATACGCATAGATGAGGAAACTCCAGCAGGACATTATTCCATTTTCATCAGATCCTCTGACGGTTCCAGATCGTACATGCCCGGAGCGATAGTGGTTTCGGAAAGCCGAGAAACATCGCTTTTGCGGAATCCACAGAAAAACTAGACAAAACATTTGCATTTATTGAAATTTATTGCATAATTGTGAAGTTCACCTCCCCGGTGGACACCGAGCCGTGTGTGGTGAGGACGCACGGCGGATGGGCGGCGGCATGGGAGACGTCGCCCTTTTTAACTTCACTTTTTCACTTGACGACAGACATAATAGGCGTAAACTTTACGTGAATATCATCGGTGATGATCATACGGGATCATTGCAGGTGCTGATATATGTTGAACGAACCACATTTGACCGCTGGATCATCAATGATCCGCGGTTTTACTTTTTGGGGATCGTTCCGAGTGGTGAAATGAAAGAAAAGAAGGGCCGTTTCGTCAGGTGGCTGCTGAATGATCCGAAGGAAAACGATCTGGGTGCGGCCAGGCCGACTACCGTGCATCAGTACGGCTGGTGGAAAGTGATGTGTCTGACCGGCGTCGATTATTTTTCGACGCTTGGTTATCAGCCCGGAATTGCGATACTTGCTGCGGGAGCACTTTCACCCTTTGCCACGCTCGTCATAGTTCTGCTTACTCTGGCAGGAGCCTTGCCGCTTTATCGGCGTGTTGCTGAAGAAAGTCCTTACGGTGACGGTTCGATATCGATGTTCGAACGGCTGATGTCACGCTGGAAGGGCAAGATGTTCGTACTCGTCCTGCTCGGATTTGTCGCAACGAGTTTTATCATTACCATCACGCTTTCCTCGGCGGACGCAACAGCTCACATAATAGAAAACCCTTACGTTGTCAGCGATCTGGAATTTCTTGATCATCGTGTCATTGTCACCATCGTCCTGGTATTGATGCTGGGAGCTGTTTTTCTAAGAGGATTTGGGGAAGTGATAGGCGTTGCAGTTATCATCGTCGGTATCTTTCTTTTAGTCAATTTCGTTACGATCGGTTTTGGGCTATACGAGATCTTTTGGGTGTATCCTGACGCTATCCCCAACTGGCAGGCAATGCTGTGGACGCATTCGGAGGTGAACGGCAGCATTATTATGCTCGTAGTTGTTTCGCTTGTAGTTTTCCCAAAACTCGCTCTTGGACTTTCCGGATTTGAAACAGGTGTGGTCGTGATGCCGCTTGTGAAAAGCGACGCTGTACCAGCCGATGTCAAAACAACAGATATGCACGTTTCGGCGCGTGACCTGACCGAATTTCCTACGGAAATGAAAGAGTATATCGACAGCCGTATCGTCAATACAAAAAAACTGCTTACCTCAGCCGCAGTGATAATGAGCATATTTCTGATGGGAAGCAGCATCGTTACGACGATGTTGATACCCGCAACTGAACTACAGCCAGGCGGAAAGGCTTACGGCAGAGCGATCTCATTCATAGCTCACGAACACCTTGGCCACGGATTCGGCACGATCTATGACATTTCGACCATCGCTATATTGTGGTTTGCCGGTGCATCGGCAATGGCAGGGTTATTGAATATAGTTCCACGATACCTGCCGCGTTACGGTATGGCCCCAAGCTGGGCGTCAGCCACAAGGCCGCTTGTTCTGGTTTTTACCGCAATATCGATACTGGTTACGGTGATATTTGATGCTGATGTTACATCTCAGGGCGGTGCTTATGCGACGGGTGTGCTTGTGCTGATGGCCTCGACCGGCCTGGTCGCTACTATCTCTGCCAGACGTAAACGGGAAAAGATCGCATGGCTCTATCTGGTGATCACGCTCGTTTTCTTTTACACAACGATCGTAAACGTCATTGCTCAACCGGATGGGATCCAGATAGCCGGTGTTTTCATTTTGTCTATCATAACTGCATCATTTATCTCGCGGGTGATAAGGACCACTGAGCTGCGCGTAAATGCCATTCATCTGGACGATGCCGCACGCAAATTTGTCGAGGATATTTCCGAAGGCGAGATCAGGATCATTACGAACCGCCGCGAAGTAGGCAACGTGAGTGAATACCGATTCAAGGAGCATGAGAAGCGAATTGACAACCACATACCCGCAACTGATCCGGTGCTGTTCTTTGAGGTCGAGTTGGGTGACGCATCTGAATTTTCAGGTTCATTGAAAGTTCGCGGTGTGGACATTGACGGTTACAGGATATTACGCACAGAATCGCCGGCAGTGCCGAACGCGATCGCAGGCCTTATGTTATATCTGCGAGATGAGACCGGTAAGATACCGCACGTCTATTTCGGCTGGAGCGAAGGGAACCCGATAATGTATCTTATCCGCTATTTAATATTTGGCGAGGGCGACACGGCACCAGTGACAAGGGAAATTCTCCGGCAGGCCGAACCTGACCCTGAACTCAGGCCAAATGTTCATGTTGGCGGTTAATCCTGACCGTAGTCAGGCGGCTGAAGCAGTGACGGATTCATATCCAGATAGCACGAACGGCAATAAACGGGACGGCCTTGTGACGGGTAGAAGGGAACAGTTGTGCGTTCGCCGCAGCGGGCGCAATTTACCGCGACCTCAACCTTTTGCGGAATGCCCGATTCCTGCGCCAGGGCAACGGCGGCAATTCTTTCATTTTTGGCGCGTTTGCAGTCACGGCAGCGTTTCGGCGGGTTCAGCAGATTCTTGTCCCGAAAAAATACCTGCTCTCCTGACGTCCAGATGAAATTTGAGCCGCAGTCCGAACAAATAATGTTTACGTCCTCAAACTCTGCCTCAGCGGATCGTGAAGAGTCAGTTAAATTGTTTCTGCTAATATCTCCTTCTGACATTGCCTGAATCAGGGCGTCCAGCAAACGCCGTGCAGCCTGCTCCTGTTAGTTTTACTCCGATCAAAACGCCCTGACCGCCGCTTCGTTGTGATACGAAGCGGTTATGCCGGAACATTGGAACCGAGAGCATTCGTCGCAGGGTGAGGCGACAACATAGAGCTGTTTCGGGTCAACTGCGACAATATAACTATCAACTTTTAGTGTCAAGCGCCGACGATTTGCACAGCGACGGATGTTTTGGAAAGATAAATGGATATGGTCAATATTCTTGTTGTCGGATCGGGCGGCCGCGAACACGCGATCTGTCATGCCTTTTCGCGTTCATCGGCGGTGTCAAAAATACTCTGTGCGAATGGAAACGCAGGCATCGCCGATGTCGCGGAGCTTGTGGACATAAGGCCGGATGATATTTCTGCACTTGCCGACCTTGCCGAGAAGCGCGGGATCGACATCACCTTCGTGGGCGGCGAAACGTCGCTTGCTTTGGGCATCGTTGACGAATTTGAAAAAAGAGGCATGCGGATCGTCGGCGCGTCAAAAGCGGCTGCGAGGCTTGAGGCGAGCAAATCCTTCGCAAAGGATTTTATGCGGCGTCATGGCATTCCCACGGCGGCATACCGCACAGCAAATGCACCAGCCGAGGCTATTGAGATTCTCAGGTCAGGCGAATTTGGCGATGAGAACGCGCCGGTAGTCGTGAAAGCGGACGGCCTGGCGGCGGGAAAAGGCGTCGTTGTCGCGGCTGACCGAAACGAGGCGGAAGCAGCGATAAACGAACTGGAAACTCTGGTCGGAGCAGACGCCGCTGCGTCCATCGTGCTTGAAGAATGTCTTTTTGGCAGGGAAGTTTCGCTGATAATGTTCTGCGACGGCGAGAATTATGCCCTGATGCCGCCTACACGCGACCACAAACGCATAGGCGAAGGCGACACCGGCCCGAACACAGGCGGAATGGGCACGATAACCGATGACAGGCTTCTTTCAAAAGAACAGACCGAAGAGATCGTCGAAACCGTGATCGAACCTACCCTGAAAGGTTGTAAGGAAGAAGGTTTTCCGTTCAAGGGAATACTTTTTCTCGGCCTGATGATGACGGACCGCGGACCAAAGGTCCTGGAATACAACGTCCGTTTCGGCGACCCCGAAACGCAGTCGATACTTGTTAGGTTGGAGACCGACCTTGTTGAAATTTGCGAAGCGATGATCGGAGGCCGTCTGAATGAGATTGAAATAAAATGGAAAGAAGGAAACTCTGCCTGTGTAATTCTTGCATCCGAAGGCTATCCGGGAAAGGCCCGAACGGGTGACATCATAAACGGCCTGGACGATGCGGCAGAGCTTTCCGATGTGACTATTTTTCATGCCGGTACAGGCCGGAATGCCGAAGGCGGATTTGTTACCGCGGGCGGACGCGTGCTCGGCGTGACCGCCGTCGGCGATGACCTCGACAACGCCCTCACAAAAGCCTACGAAGGCGTGAGCAACATATCATGGCTGGGAATGAAATATCGCAGGGATATAGGTTTGTAGGATTCTTCTGCCCTATCATTTGCCATCTACTCGCGATTCTATAATGGTCACTTGAGCGTAATCCTTGGTGCTTATTCGCATGCTATTCCAGCCGACAGAATGCCGCCAACTAAACTCGACATGGAACTTTGTCTGAGCCGGAAAGCCTATGAGCCGCCAGTTGCTTAAGCAGGAGGCCACATCATTCACATCAGTGAATTTCGCACGAAATGCTTTGACTTCCGTGGGCTGATTGTTGTCACCGATCTTGAACGAGTAACTATCCGTAAACGTAATATTTGCCTGCTTTGTATGATCCGCAAGGTCTAAGAAACAAACTGATGTCAATACCAATGGAGATTTCGTTGGACTTTGAGCCTCCAAAGAGATCGCCATAGCCATAAACACAATTATTGCCAAGATCAGATGTTTCATTTCATAGTTTCCCGTTTAAGGTTATTGCCAAGATTTTTTGATCAGTAATCTTGCAGCGATCTGTTGTAGCCGTCAAAATTCCGCTTCATTTCTTCTATCGAATCGCCGCCGAATTTTTCTCGCATGGCGTTAGCGAGGACGATGGCGAGCATTGCTTCGCCTATTACGCCAGCAGCAGGAACAGCGGTGATGTCGGAGCGTTCAAATGCCGCCGGGCTAACTTCCTTGGTGTTTATATCAACCGAGTTAAGAGATTTTTTTAGAGTCGCGATGGGTTTCAGATAGCCGCGAACGCGAAGCTCCTCACCGTTCGTTATACCGCCCTCGAAGCCGCCGGCGCGATTCGTTCTGCGAACGAATCGAGACTGGAGACTGGAGACCGGAGACTGGAGACCGGAGACCGGAATTCCCGGTTTGTCTCCTGACTCCTGTCTCCTGTCTGTTGTCTCCTGCCCGTCTGTTGTCTCCTGTCTGTCCCCTGTCTCAAAGAAAATCTCATCATGAACCTCAGAGCCGGGTTTTGAGGCATTTGCGACGCCGGTCCCGATCTCGACCGCCTTGACCGCGTGGATCGACATCACGGCACGGGCTATGCGTCCGTCGAGCTTTTCTTCCCACGAAGTATGCGACCCCAAACCGACCGGAAGCCCTTTTGCTACGACCTCAAAGATGCCGCCGAGCGTGTCGCCGTTCGCCTTTGCGTCGTCTATGTGGGCGATCATTTCGGCTTCGATGCCTTTGTCCGCACAGGCAAGCGGCGAGTCCTGCGATATGGCGGCGATCTGTTCCCATGACGCATCTATCGGCGTTTCCGGCACGGCGCCGAGCTTAGCGACGTGGCTTCGCACTTCAATTCCAAAATGTGCAAGAAGCTGTTTCGCGACCGCTCCGGCGGCAACACGCGCCGCCGTTTCACGGGCTGAAGCCCGTTCGAGAATGTTCCTCAGGTCGCGCGCCTGATATTTTTGCCCGCCCGCAAGGTCGGCGTGGCCGGGACGCGGACGCGTGACGATACGAGGATTTTTCGGCTGTTCGGCGACCTCTTTTGCCGACATCACTTCCGTCCAGTGGACGAAATCCTTGTTCTCTATCATAAGAGCGACCGGAGAGCCGAGAGCTTTTCCGTGACGTACGCCTGACAGGACCGCCGCCGTGTCAGTTTCGATCTTCATACGGCCGCCGCGTCCGTAACCCTGCTGCCGCCGCCACAGTTCATGGTCGATAGCCGCCTGGTCGATAGGCAATCCTGCCGGAACGCCTTCGATTATTGTGACCAATGCCGGGCCGTGAGATTCGCCTGCGGTTGTGAATTTAAAATGCATTGTGTTTATTTTGCCACAGAGACGCTGAGACACAGAGAGGAAGAGAGCATTTTTGCCCGTTAATTATGCAAATGGGACATATAGGTCTTATAGGACGCATAGGACTTATAAAGAACCCGGTCGCTATCGCTCCCGGTTCTGACTTGAAGTACGCTTTCGGAAGACGATCAAACCGACGCTTGCGAGTATCAAAATGCCTCCGAAAAGCGTCTGCGGCGGCAGAGTCTCACCCAGTGTCAGGTTGCCGATGATGACCGCTATCAGCGGTGTCACGAGCGAGATCATCATCGCCTTGGTCGATTCTATCCGAGCAAGCAGCCAGTAATAAAGCCAGAATGCCGCGACCGTTCCGACTATCGCCAAATAGGCGACAGAACCTATTGCCTGCCAACTCCAGTTATGTGCGAATGGCGAACCTTCGACCGCCAGAGAATAAATTATCAGAACCGGAAGTCCGCACAGCATCTGCCACAGCACGATCGATGCAGGATCCATTCCCGTCGCCTTTGCCTTTATCAGGATCGACGCCTGAGCCGCAGCAAACGCTCCGATAACTATTGCGACCGATCCGGCAAATGCCATCACGCTTTCAACCCGAAGCTGATCGGCAAATATCACGGCAACGCCGACGATGCCCAACAGCACGGCGATCACTTTTAGTTTTGTAATGCGTTCGGCGGGCAAAAATATCCACGCCAAAACAAGGCCGAAAACAGTGATGGTCGCCTGCAGCACCGCGGCAAGCCCCGATGAAATATACTGCTCGCTCCAAAAAACGGTGCTGTAATTTATCGAGAACTGAAGCAGGCCCGTCAATATCAGCAATCGCCACTGAGACGAGCCTTTCGGCATCGGCAGTTTGCGGATGAGAATGACCGGAAGAAGTATCGCGGCGGAGAGAATGAACCTTGCCACGGCGAATGTTATCGGCGGCAGGTCGTCCAGACCGAATTTGATAAAAACCCACGTTGTGCCCCAGATCAGGCATAAAATGACCCAGATAATGACCGTCATTGCTTTCCTGCCTTAATCTCTTTCATAAAAACTCACACGGGTTTCGCCCTGTTTCAGTATGCGCCAACGGCGCAGTTCGCCGTAGCTGTCCGGCAGAGGATTTTTTGCGTGATGTTCGGCCAGCAGAATGCCGCCGTCCAGCAAAAGCGTGCCGCCGGGCTTGCTAAATTCATACAGGACAAGCGCATAGTCGGTCGAATACGGCGGGTCGTAAAAAGCGATGTTCCAGCCCAGCGGATGTTCGCGGCCGCAGAAGGTCTCTGCCGAGAGGTCAAGCACTTCGGTCTGCTCTTCGGGAATGCCGAGATTGTCCAGATTCTGCTCGATAAGCGCACACGAACGGCGCGAACGGTCAACAAAGGTCGCATGTGCGGCTCCGCGTGAAAGAGCCTCAATGCCCATTGCTCCAGTTCCGGCGCAAAGATCAAGAAACCTCGTTTCCTCGTCAATTCGCGGAGCTAGAATATTGAACAACGTCTCACGCAGGCGGTCTGACGTAGGCCGCGTCCTGTTGTCCGCCGGGCTTTTTAAAACACGGCCTCCGTAAATACCGCCGATCACACGCATACTTCTATCCTATCCCAGCCAGCCTGTATCTTGCATCGGAGCGGACGCGTTCCATTAACTTTTTTGTCTCGGGGCTTTTTGTTTTGCCGTAAAGAAGAAGTTTTGCTTCATCGGCGGCTTTTTGCAGTATTTCAACGTCGCGGATGATGTTGGCGATCTTGAAGATATGCACACCAGATTGCCGTGTGCCGAGTATCTCGCCTTCGCCGCGAAGCTCGAGGTCCTTTTCGGCGATGCGAAAGCCGTCATTTGTTTCTTCCATGATGCCAAGTCGTTCCTTTGCCGTCGCGGTCTTTTTATCGGCGGTCAGAAGCACACAATAGCTTTGTTCTGAACCGCGTCCGACGCGTCCGCGAAGCTGGTGAAGCTGTGACAGGCCGAACCGCTCGGCGTGTTCGATGACCATGACCGAAGCGTTCGGCACGTCAACGCCGACCTCGATGACCGTTGTCGAAACCAGTATGTCGAGTTCACCGGAAACAAACTCGCTCATTATCCGGTCCTTTTCCGCCGCTTTCATCTTGCCGTGGAGCAACCCGATGCGGCGTTTGGGAAAGATGCGTGTGCGAAGCTCATCATACATCGCCGTCGCGGCCTTGAGATCGAGTTTTTCCGATTCTTCGATCAGTGGATAGACGACGTATATCTGACGGCCAAGCTTCATCTCGCGTTCGAGGCCTTTGTAAACGCCCCTGCGTTTATCATCGCCGACAACGACCGTTTTTATCGGTGTGCGGCCCGGCGGCAGTTCGTCGATGACGGAAACATCGAGGTCGCCGTAAACGGTCATCGCCAGCGAACGCGGTATCGGCGTGGCGCTCATAACAAGGATGTCCGGGTTATTGCCAAGCTGCTTCAATGCCGCTCTTTGCAAAACGCCAAAGCGGTGCTGTTCGTCGATGACCGCCAGCCCGAGCATGTCGAATTCGACCGCTTCCTGAATGATCGCGTGCGTGCCGATGACGATCTGTGCCTCGCCGCTTTTCACTGCCTGAAGAGCTTTTCGTTTTTCTGTCGCCCGCATTGAACCCGTCAGCATTGCGATGTTGTAGCCTGTGCCTTCAAAGAATTTTTCGGCATTGCGTGCGTGCTGTTCCGCCAATATCTCGGTCGGAGCCATCATCGCGGCCTGATAACCGTTCTCCGCCGCAACAAACATTGCGATGAAGGAAACCACGGTCTTGCCGCTGCCGACATCGCCCTGGATGAGGCGATTCATCGGGGCATCAGAGGACATGTCGGCAAATATCTGCTTTACGACACGCCGCTGTGCTTCTGTCAGTTTGAATGGCAAAATGTCGGCGATCCTGTTCTTTGTGGTGGCCGGTATCTCGATGACCGTTCCTTTCCGGCCTTTTGTTCTTTCGCCCCTGATGACCTGCAAGGCAAAAGAAAGCCAGAAGAATTCCTCAAATATAAGTCTTTTCTGGGCATCGCTGCGGAAACGTTCGTAATCAGAAATAGAAGCATTCTCCGGTGGAAAATGGATCGCCCTTATCGCATCGGCGCGGCCAATCAGATCATTTCTTTTTAGAACGGCAGGCGGCAGCGGATCGTCGATAGTGTTGGGGCCGAGCAGATCGAGGACAGAAAATATTATCTCGCGCAGCCTTTTGGTGCGAAAGCTGCCCAGTTTGCGATAGACCGGGATGTGCCGTGCGGTGTGGATCGTCTCAAATTCAGGCCGTGCGGCGTCTTCGTAAAGAGCATTCTCTTCGGCTTTTGTTTCGTTCGGAGCGGTTTCTGTTTCGGCACTTTCCGCGACGACTGGGCCGAGCAGATCGTTCACGTCTTCGGGTAATATCTCCAGTTCCTCAGGTTTGTTGACTTTAAGGACATAGGTGTTGCGGCGAACGTCCCATTCCCATTTGCCGTGAGCTATCAGCCGGACGCCGCGTTTAAAGCGTTCAGTATAATACTCTATCGCGTGCGGAGCGGTCTTTCCCGAAAGGAACCACATCACCACGACCGGTTTGCGGACGCGTTCCCTGTCGCCGCCCGTGACCTCAAATATATAAAGCGGAGGCTGTTTTGGGCCTCGATTTTTACCGACGCGAAATGCCCCCGAAACTCTGACGTGCAGTTCGACCGACGCCTCGAGTCCGTCATAAAGCTGATCTATCTGTATCAGGTTAGAGCGATCCTCATATCTGGCAGGGAAATAGTTAAGAAGATCTTCGACGGTTGCATCGGCGGCATCGGCTTTGCCCGCAAATCCGGCGACTGCCGATGCCAGCTTTTTCGACATCCACGCGGAAACAAGCACACCATGATGTTTGTGCAGGTCGATGATCGGTGTTGAAAGTTCGAGCTTCATCAGGAGCCGTACAGAGGCTTTAGCATATCAAAAAATGGGAAATTTTCGGTAAAGTTGCAATATGTTCCCAGATATAAACCTAGATCTGGCGTTAGCGAAACGAAAGTTTGTTTGTGTTGTATTTTCCTGGCGGTTCTTTGCGCACTTTGCGTCTTTGCGTTAAAAAAAAAATCACGCAAAGCCGCCAAGGCCGCAAAGAAAAAACGGAGAAAAACTGTCTAATGAGGGATCCGGGATAAAAAAAGCAGCCATTTTTGCGGCTGCTTCTTTTGATACAAAAAGGATATTGTGAAAGTTTTTTTAGGCTACGCTTGCGACCCGTTTGGTCAGGCGTGATTTATACCTTGCGGCAGTGTTCTTGTGTATCAGGCCTTTATTGACGGCCTTGTCTATCAGGGAAACGGTCGGTCCCAGCAGTTCATTGCCGAGTGCGGCGTCGCCCGCACCTGTCGCCGATCTCAGCTTTTTGATCTGAGTGCGGAGTTTGCTGCGGTTGCTTCTGTTGATCGCGTTTCGCTTTGCGTTCTGACGATTCCTTTTTTCTGCTGATTTATGATTTGCCATTACTTTATTCTTTGTTCTGCTAACTGGTCACAATATCCCGAAGGAAAACAAAAATGATAACTGACGCCGTCGGGCAAGTCAAGTAAGGTCATACGTCCACACGAAGTACGAGAGAATGTATAAGATCAACGACCAGAACAAATATAGGCGGGTAAAGGAGGAATTCCAGTTGCAGCGTTGGTGCGAACATTGTCGGTATATGCGATGAAAGATTTACCTGATCGCCGACCAGAAGGCCGATGGCGAGGCTTGCCACCGAACCGACCGCGATTATGCCGCCGACCGCGAGGCGTGAATATGGCTTTGCAACAGGTTCGGGATCATCGAATATCGAATCGTGAAGGTCGTCCTCATTGTATGTAAAACGCCGCAGCCCGTCCCTGATCCGGCCGTAAATATGTATCGTCCCGGCAATAAAAAGTGAGACCAGAATTATCTTTCCGATCACGGCTGACCTTTCAAAAACGGCCGGTTTTGCCATGGCGGCGACAAAGATCGAAACAAAGAGAGCAACGACCGGAAAGATCAGCTTTTGAAGCTCCATTGCCTCGCGGCGCTCTTCGGCGACCATTCGGTTGATGATCTCATTGTAGCGATGTTCATAGACCATCTGCCGCCAGCGGCGGGCGTGAGTGTTTGATGAAGTAAAGACAGAGTCCCCGTTTGACGGTGTTTCATATTCAGACTGCAGCAACTGCCGGTCGTAACGTGAACGCTCTTTCGGATTACCAAGTATCTCGTACGCTTCTGCGATGGCGGCGAATGCACGTGCCGTTTCCTCGGACCCGTTATTCTTGTCCGGGTGAAGTTTACGCGCCAAACGCCGATACGCCGATTTTATCTCAGCGTTCGATGCCTTTGGTGAAGTCTTGAGAATATCGTAGTAATTCACCATCTACGAGAGGTTAGATGCTAAATTCTTAACAGGAAGCGCCAGACAATTTTTACATTATCCGACGGAAAAAAGTATAACATACTCACGTTTGGCCCTTTCAAGCGAAAACGCGACATTTATTGACCGATATTGTCGATCTGAAGACTTACCGGTTCGGCACCGGCGGAGCGGACGGCGTCGATCACCTTGGCAACGCTCCCGTAATCAAGCGAGCGCGGAGCTTTTATGAACACCGTTTTCTCTATTCGCCGAGGTTCGTTTTCCTTTGTGTAAGCGTAAACCTGTTCGCTTGTTCTTTCCGAAAAGACCATGTCGAGCCTGCTTATCAGCGCTTCGGGCGACGACGCGGTCGCGTCCAGCGGCGATGAATTTAGCGTAAGAGAAGCGTCGCTGCCTATCGAGACGACAAGCGTCAGCGGGTGAGGCTTTACGCCCTCGATATTCTTCGGTTCCGAAGGCACACGGGCATTCATGCTTGCTGACCGTTCGGGTGTGATTATCATAAAAATTATGAGCAAAACAAGAAGAACGTCGATAAGCGGGGTCACGTTGATATCGGGTCGGATCATCGGGCAAATTCCTCCTTTTGGTTCTTTAGACACGCAATGAAGGAAAAAGTTCCCGTGAAAGTTATGTCCTTACGCCGAGAGCTGCCAGAAGTGCTTTCGCCTTAAGAAGTGATTCGTCGTATTCAAGTTCGGGAACGCTGTCGATAACTATGCCGCCGCCGACGTTAAAGGTCACATTCCCGTTTTTTTCAACCATCGTCCTGATGGCGACATTGAGGTCGATCATCGGTGAAAGATCATCAAATCCTTTCGGTACGATGATGCCGATCGAACCCATTGAAAGTCCGCGCGGATCAGGTTCGATGCGGTCGATGATCGACATCGTGCTGCGTTTTGGAGCGCCCGTGATGGAACCACAGGGAAAAACCGCTCGCACAAGACCGGCGAGGCCGATCTCAGTCCGCAAGGTTCCGGTGATGGTTGACACAAGGTGAAAAAGCGTCGGATGAACCTCCAGATCGCAGAGCTTTTCCACGTGTACACTCCCAAATTCGCAAATTCTGCCGAGGTCGTTCCTTAGCAGATCGACGATCATCGTGTTCTCGGCGCGGTCCTTGGCGCTCGACAACAGTTCATTCCGAAGCCGCATATCATCTTCGGCGTTTTTTCCTCTTGGCCGCGTCCCTTTGATCGGCGAAGCAGAGACCTGCCGCTCCTCGACCTTAACAAGCCTTTCAGGAGAAACCGACACGACATTGGAATGTCCTCTTGCAACAAATGCCGCGAACGGTGCGGGGTGATCGCGTCGGAGCCTGAGAAATACGTCGCGCGCGGTTGTTCCTTTCGGCAGACGCAACGAAAATTGCTGTGTCAGATTTGTCTGATATGTGTTTCCTTTTCGTATCTCTTCCTGAATTTCCAGGATCGCGTCGATATATTCTTTTCGTGAAAAGTTTGATGAGGCACCGGCCGAAGGCGGTTCGGGAACGCCTATCGGCGCAGCATTTTCGATCAGAAGTTTTACGGTGTCATTCGCATTTGCCGTGCTGCCGCGGATGCGGGTCTTGCCGGTCACGTAATCGTGTACGATCAGCGAATCGAACAACGCCGCGTAAGCCTGCGGTTCATCTGTGTCAGCATTGCCGGTGCTGCGTCCGGGCGGCATGACCAAATTCTGTCCCAGATCGTATGAAAGCGTCACAATGGCGGCAAGGCCGGAGGAACTGACCGCTTTTTCGATCTTTTCCGGAATATCGTCCGCCGCACCGGAAAATTCCAGAACCTCGACAGGCTCGATCCCGACTATCAGCGAACGCGATCCCAGATTTCTTATGCCGCAACTGTCCAACACGGCTACGCGGCCCTTTTCGGAAAGCCGAAGCGCCGCGAATATAAGATCATCTGCCGTCAGGTCGAGAAACATTTGTCCGTAATTCTAACACGACAGGCTGTTCGCGGACGCGGCTGCGTTTTCCGCTCGGTGAAATAATGCCCATTTCTTGATCTTTTCATTTCCAATAAACGCTGTTTTGGCGTAATATACACCAGACCAAAAACTTCTCCCGGCAAAAGTAAAAACCGAATATGACCCTTGGAAACAACGAAAAATACACGCTTGTTCGCGGACTGGGCCTGATGGCTGCCGCATCTATCATCATAGGCAACGTCATTGGCACAGGTGTCTTTTTCAAGGCAGGGATAATGACCTGTAACGTCGGCACGGGCGGATGGGTGATAGCGGCGTGGATCGCGGCGGGATTGCTCGCTCTGGCCGGATCGCTGACCTATGCCGAGCTGACCTCGATGCGGCCATACGCCGGTGCCGAATATGTGATCCTAAGAGATTCCTTCGGCAGGATGTCGAGCTTCCTTTACGGCTGGATGCAGATATTCATCGCAAAGACGGGGTCGATGGCGGCCCTTGCGGTGGCGTTTGCGATAGCCCTGAACACATATCTTGATAAAAAACTGGCGGTCGTGCTTATTTCCGTGCCTATCGGCGACGGAACATTCGAGATAACGCTGCTGCAGATCGTCGGCGTAATGGTGATAATCATTTTCACCACGCTTAACGCGGCGTCGGTCTCGCTCAGCGGCCAGATCGCCACATTCCTGACCTTTATCAAAATAGCGTTGGTGCTGCTGGTGGCATTTGGTGCTTTCATTTTTGTCACCAACGGCAGCTTTGGACATTTTGGAATGGACGCGGCCGGAGCGGCCTGTGAGGGCGTGCCTGAAGCTCAGCGTTACGGAGCCGCCGGTTATTCGTTCTTTGCCGGTTTTGCCGCCGCAATGCTCGGAGCATTATGGGGCTATGACGGCTGGAATCAACTGACGTTCGTAGCGGGCGAGGTAAAAGATCCGAACCGCAACATACCGCTGGCTATCATCGGCAGCACGATCCTGATCATCGTCCTGTATGCATTTGTACACGTTGCGTATTTTTATGTTCTTGATCCGGCGGCCATCGCCTCGGTGCCGGGTGACACCGCCGTGGCCCAGGTAATTGTAGAAAAATTTGCAGAAAGCGGAGCGAGCGCCCTTGCCGGTTTGGCGGTGGCGATATTCACTTTCGGGCTGATGCTCTCGGCCCTGGGTTCGCTTCACACGTCCACGCTGGCGGGAGCACGTGTAAAGTATGCGATGGCGCAGGACAGCCTGATGTTCAATATATTCGGCAGGCTTTCTGCGAATAACATCCCGCTGAATGCTCTTATATTCCAGGGATTCTGGGCGATATTGCTGATCTTGTCAGATTCAATATGGCTATACATCAGAGGCCCGGAAGAAAAGATGGCGCTGTTTGATACGCTGACCAATTATGTGGTTTTCGGTTCGTTCATCTTTTACGGTTTGATCACGTCGGCGGTATTTATTTTCCGAAGCCGTTACCCGGATGAACCGAGGCCGTATCGGACATTTGGATATCCTGTGGTGCCAATCATCTTTTTGCTCGTCACCGCATGGCTGCTGCTGCAAACACTTTATGATGAACCGTTGAATTCGATCATCGGGATAGTTTTGATATTGCTTGGAATGCCGTTCTATTTCTACTTCAACAGTCGTGGAAAAAAGGTCGGCGAACCGGGCGATGAGGGTGTGAAAGAAGATGGACAGGCGTAGCGGAATGGAACGGCGGAGGTCTGAACGACACCGCATGACCGTCGATATCGAATGGGAAAATCACGCGGGCCGGTCGCCGGGAACGCTGGGCGACCTCAGCCCCGAGGGCTGTTTTGTCATGGCCGCAGGCGATTTTGCCGAAGGTGAACGCGTATATATTTATCTGCCCGGAAGTGGTGGAGACGCTGTCAGGCTGACCGGAGAAGTGACCAATCATGTCTTTGAGATCGGCTTTGCCGCCCGCTTCGTTGATCCGGGCGAAAATGAACAGGCCTTTATCAGGGATTTTATTGCCGCTCACGGAGAAGAAGCGAAATAGATAACGAAATTATCTAACTGTGTTCTTCCAGATCTTCAAGAGCGGTTTTTGCGACCTCGCGGTCGTCAAAATCAAATTTTTCGTCACCTATTATCTGATAGGTTTCGTGTCCCTTGCCGGCGATGATGACAACATCGCCGGTTTTTGCATTTTTGATGGCGGTGTTTATCGCTTCGCGGCGGTCGGGGATGATGAAAGCCTCGGTATCCGTTTCCTTTACGCCCTTTTCAACATCGGCGATTATCTTCATCGGGTCCTCGGTTCGTGGGTTGTCAGAGGTAAGGACGGCGATCTCACTGTATTCACCCGCGATACGTCCCATGGGTTTCCGTTTTGTCTTGTCGCGGTCGCCGCCGCATCCAAAAACGGTTATAACGCGGCCTTCGGTCAGAGCCTTCGCCGTTTTCAGGGTATTTAAAAGAGCGTCATCCGTATGGGCGTAATCCACGATGACCGCAAAATCACCGTTGTGCGGAACAAGCTCAAAGCGTCCCGGAGCACCGGCACAAACCGACAATCCTTTTACAATGTCGTCCAGATCGTAGCCGAGTTCCAACGCAGTCGCCGATGCTGCCAGCATATTGTAAACGTGCGGCCTTCCGACCAGCGGAGACGTCACACGGCGTTCGCCCGCAGGCGTTTTGAGCGTAAAAGATGTGCCGGTGAGCAAAGATACCTCAATGTTTTCGGCAGAAAGATGGTGTTGAGGGTCAATTACATTTTCGGTTGATGATGTTGTCCCCATTTGGCTGAACGTGATAACGTTTTGGCCGTCGGCCCGCAGTTGGCCGGTGAGTTTCACTCCCCATTCGTCATCAATATTTACGACGCTTGCTCCGGGTTTTTCGCCGAGGCGTCCGTCAAATAATTTTTTCTTGGCGTCAAAATAATTTTCCATCGTGTGATGGTAATCAAGGTGATCGGTCGTCAGATTGGTGAATATCGCCACGCGAAAATGCAGGCTGTCACAGCGGTGCAGGTCTATCGCCTGTGATGAGGCCTCCATCGCGGCAAAACCGCATCCGGCATCAACGGCACGGCCAAGAAAACGGTTAGTGTCGCTTGCTTCGGGGGTCGTGCGGACGGCCTCTTCCGATTCGTCGCCGATCCTGTATTCGACCGTCGTCAGCATAGCCGGTTTAACCCCGGCGGCCTCAGCAAGTGCATAACACAGATAGGTCGTTGTTGTTTTCCCGTTCGTTCCGGTTATGCCGACGAGGTCAAGTTTTGCAGAAGGATCACCGTGAATGACTGCCGCCGCTTTTGCAAGGGCCTGCCGTGCATCGGCAACCTTTAGCCAAACGCCTGAGAAATTTTCCGGCGGGTCGTATTCCGAGATAATGCCCACCGCTCCGCGACGCATAACGTCTTCAATAAAGCGATGGCCGTCAACCGTGGAACCCTTTATTGCTGCGAACAACGTGCCGCTGCGGACGTGCCGCGAATCATGGGTCACGTCAAATATCGGCTGCTCTTCGTAATTGTCACCGGACGGTGTCGCGCCAAGTGCCTGTGCCAGTTCTTTTATGTTCTTCATTCTGCTGATCTGCCCGTATAAAGCGTCGTCAAAATTGCCCAATGTGTTGTCAGATACCTCATCACGGGGCCGATGTCCGATTATACGACAGCGGCGGATTTTACAGAACATCCCCGCACAGGATTCGTATAACATTTCAACGCGGAGGTATTCGGCAATGAAGATCATCAAGATAATTTTGGCCCTGTTGGGCATAGTTTTCGGTGTAATGCTGATGTTTTGGCTTTTTG
Organism: Acidobacteriota bacterium; assembly: GCA_019639175.1. Lineage (GTDB taxonomy): Bacteria > Acidobacteriota > Blastocatellia > Pyrinomonadales > Pyrinomonadaceae > OLB17. The sequence continues at coordinate 18,760 of JAHBSK010000010.1, forward strand.
GTGTGGTCTGGGCATTGCTCGGTTATGCTTTTTGGCTGGCGGTTGTCGGTGCGATCGGCTATGGCGCCTATAAGCTGCTGACACGCGGCCAGAACAAACAGATCGACAGTTCGGTCTTTACCGAGATCGAAGGCCGGGACTACTCGCTCTCTTGGGAAGATTACGACCGTAAATATTTGAAGAAATAGCGGCTAGACTTTCCTTACAGGATTCGGTAGATTTTTATGCAAGGCCGTGTTCTCCTCCTTTGAAAACGGATCGGGCGGCCTATTGAAAAATGTGCCGAGGTGGCGAAATTGGCAGACGCACTAGACTTAGGATCTAGCGTCGAAAGACGTGCGAGTTCGAGTCTCGCCCTCGGCACCATTTTTAACCTGCTCTCCAATGGCGGCCCGTTCAGGGCCTGAAAATACAGAATACAGTTCACCAAAAAAGGAGTTTATTGAAATGAGATTCTTAAAGAAAGCCGGGTTTGTATTGCCGGCCGCGTTCTTTGCTCTGTTTTTATTTTCAGCGACCGAGGCCCAGGCCCAGCGCGAAACCTTTCACTGGACCGGAACGGTCGATCAGGATGTCCAGATCGTTATCCGAGGACGCCGGGCAACGGTCAGAACCATGCGCGGCCAAAGATATAATGACGCCAGGTATAATTTCAACGGCCGTTCGATGGGGAACCGCCGGCGTGATGCTGATGTTGATAAGCATGACGGACGCGGAAAGGTGCGTGTGATCCAGCAGCCAAGCCGCCGCAACAATTACACGACGATCATCAGGGTCGAAGATCCAAAAGGCGAGCCGGACAGATATTCGTTCACGGTGAAATGGGATGACTGATCGGATGATGTTCCTGATATTGGTCTTGTGATACGGATAAGAGAGAGGCGGAGAGATCATATCTCCGTCTTTTATCAATTTTAGGACGGCTTGCTGATAAAACGCTATTCGACTTTTGCGCAAGCATTCGCTATTCTTTTTTCAGCGAAATACAGGAAAATTAATGAAGACCGAAGTAAAAGAAATTTCTCCGACCCAACGCGAACTGCATATCGAGGTCGATGCCGCATCGCTCAAGGACGCTTATGACAAGATAAGCCGCCGCTACGCAAAAGGTGCCAGTGTTCCCGGATTTAGAAAGGGCTATGCGCCGCTGGATGTCATCCGCATAAGATATAAGGAAGAGATCAAGCAGGAAGTGCTGCAGCTTCTGATACCGGACAAAGTGACCGCCGCGATCACCGAACACGGCCTGCAGCCGCTTGCGGAGCCGCATTTGCACCTGGACGATATAGAGAACGCAAAAGTGAACGGGTCGCAGTCGATAAAGGTTCATGCTCATATTGAGGTGATGCCGGAATTGCCCGAACCGAAGTACAAAGGCATAGAACTGGTCCGGCGTGTAAAACCTGTTGATGATGCGGAGGTCGAAAGCCTCATCGAGGAAAGGCTTCAAGGCGAGGCCGCTTTGATCCCCGTTGAGGGACGTCCGTCGAAGAAAGGCGACACTGTCGTCGTCGATCTGGAAGGGAAGTTTGACGATGACCCGGACGGCGATCCGATAACGGCAAGCGATCTGGAGATCACGCTGGGTGCCGAAAATATCGACCCGTCATTTACGGAAAATCTTGAAGGCGTCAATGAGGACGATGAAAAGGAATTTTCGGTCAGCTATGCTGAGGATTTCTCCTCAAATGAACTCGCCGGCAAGACGGTTCATTATAAAGCCTCGGTGAAGTCGGTCGGCGTAATGGAAAAGCCGGAACCGAACGATGAATGGGCGCAGAGCCTGGATGAAGGTTACGAATCGCTTGCCGATCTCCGCAAAAAACTGCGGGCCGACCTTGAAACCTATGCGAAGTCACAGGCCGATGCCCGCCTTCGCAATGAAGCGGTCGAAAAGCTGATCGCGGACAACACTTTTGAAGTGCCAAATGCCCTTATCGAAAATCAGGCACGGAATCTGTTGAATAATTTCGCACAGGACCTGCAGCGTCAGGGCGTTGACCTGAATAATGTCCAAAACGATTTTATTCAGATGGCGTTCACGCAAATGAGGTCACAGGCCGAACGTGACGTGCGCGGAGCGATGCTTCTGGAAAAGGTCGCCGAGGCCGAAAAGGTCGTTGTCGAAAAGGAAGAGATCGAGAACGAAATAGCTCAAATGGCGGAATACTATCGGGTGACGCCGGACGAGATACGTGAATCGCTGGAAAAACAGGGCGGCAGCGGTACGATCGAAAACAACCTGCGCACCAAAAAATCCATCGAGGCTTTGATAGAAAATGCCAGGATCACCGACGGCGAATGGGAAGATGAGCGTTTAGCGGCAGAACCAAACGCTGAAACTGAAGAGAAGCCAAAGAAAAAGGCAAAAGCAAAGGCCAAAGAAGGTGAGAAACCGGAGGCCGCAAAGGAAAAGAAACCGGCGGCGGCAAAAAAGGTCGCTCCGAAAAAAGCCAAAAAGGCAGCGGAATAATAAACAGCACGGGCATCGCCGGGTTCGCTTCGGTGATGCTCAATGCAAAATATGGGCTTGCATTTGAGCGTAAATTGTGTAAAATCGGCAATCGGTTATTCTACAAGCATTTAACCGCACCGTGTTCAACCAATACCTAAACATTTAGCATTTGAAGGTAATATATGGCATTAGTTCCAATGGTAGTCGAACAGACCTCGCGGGGTGAGCGGGCTTTCGACATATATTCACGCCTCTTAAAGGACAGCATCATTTTTATCGGGACTCCGATAGATGACCAGATAGCCAACCTCATAGTGGCTCAGCTTTTGTTTTTGGAAGCTGAAGACCCTGAGCGCGACATAAATCTGTATATAAACTCGCCCGGAGGTTCGATAACAGCAGGTATGGCCATCTATGACACGATGCAGTTCATCAAAAACGATGTGACGACGATCTGCATAGGCCAATGCGCCTCAATGGGAGCATTGCTTCTGACGGCCGGAACCAAGGGCAAGCGGTTCGCATTGCCGCATTCGAGGATCCTGATACATCAGCCGTCGGGCGGAGCATCGGGACAGGCAACGGATGTTCGCATCATGGCTGAAGAGATCTTGAGAATGCGTGAGCTGACCTCACGAATAATCGCGAACCACAGCGGCCAGTCATTTGAACAGGTTGAACTGGATGTTGAGCGTGACCGCATTCTTTCGCCTGTACAGGCAAAGGAATACGGCCTGATCGACGAAGTGATAGAACACAGAGAGAAATAAATTCGGAACGCGGATCTCGGAATGCGGAAGAAAAGAAATTCCGCGTTCCACATTCCGCACTCCGCATTCGAGATATGGCGAATTTTCGAAAACCGGAAGAACTCCTATGCTGTTCATTCTGCGGTAAATCGCAAAATGACGTCAAAAAGCTCATTGCAGGGCCTGGTGTCTATGTCTGCAACGAATGCATAGACATCTGCAACGAGATAATCAACGATGACGAGCAGGCAGAAAAGGCGACCGGCAGGGCTCATCTGCCAAAACCTGCCGAGATAAGGGCATATCTGGACGAATACGTCATCGGCCAGGACGAACCGAAAAAGCGTCTTGCGGTTGCGGTCTATCAGCATTACAAACGGCTCGAACTGGCAAAACGCCGCACGGATATCGAGCTGCAAAAATCGAACATTCTTCTTATCGGCCCAACGGGAACGGGAAAAACCTTCCTCGCACAGACGCTTGCACGTCAGTTGAGCGTGCCGTTCTGCATAGTTGACGCCACGAGCCTGACTGAGGCCGGTTACGTGGGCGAGGACGTTGAGAACATCTTGCTTCGCCTTTTGCAGGCGGCGGGAAACGACGTTGAAAAAGCACAGCAGGGAATCATCTACATAGACGAGATCGACAAGATCTGCCGTAAGGACGACAATCCTTCGATAACGCGCGACGTTTCCGGAGAAGGCGTGCAGCAGGCTTTGTTGAAGATACTGGAAGGAACGATAGCAAACGTTCCGACAGGCGGAGGCCGCAAACATCCGCAGCAGGAATTCACACAGCTTGATACGACCAATATTTTGTTTATCTGCGGCGGAGCTTTCATCGGGCTGGAGCGCGTGGTCGAAAAACGGCTGAGAAATAAATCGCTCGGTTTTCAGGCGGATGTGAAATCCAGCAAGGAACGCCGCAATGAGGCATTTGCAAAGCTCGAACCCGAAGACCTGATACATTACGGCCTGATCCCGGAATTTGTCGGACGCCTGCCGGTCGTCGGCACATTGTCCGAACTGGACGAGAACGCTCTGGTCAAGATACTGACCGAGCCGAAGAACGCTCTGGTCAAACAATATCAGCGAAAGTTCGAGTTTGACAATATCATCCTGAAATTTTCCGAAGGGGCCATCCGAGCTATCGCGTCACAGGCTTATAAGAGAAAGGTCGGCGCCCGCGGGCTGATGATGATAATGGAAGAGATCCTTTTGGAGTCCATGTATCATCTGCCCTCGGACAACAAGATAAAAGAGCTTCTCGTCACCCGCGAAATGGTCGAACGAAAAACTCCCGTTTTCGACATCATCGCCCCGGTCGAACAAGCTGCCTGATCATCTTGCGTTCGAAAAACAAACCGGACAGCGTTCCGAACTCAGGATGCTCAAAGCAACACAAACTTGACAGTGTCGGCCTGTCTTCGTAATCTATTTATTCGCTTTTGCGAGCACCCGTAGCTCAGCTGGATAGAGTGCTTGACTACGAATCAAGAGGTCGCATGTTCGAATCATGCCGGGTGTACCATCTTAAAGTAAGTAGTATCAACAACTTACAAACAACAGAAAACAGGCCATATGGCCTGTTCTTTCATTCTCCACCATATTCTTCAGCAATTTTTTAGCTTCCAACGGACATACACACAAACGATCTGTGCCAAGGATCATTTCGCAAAATAGCCCTGGCGGGTGCGGGTTATCAGGGATTCCTGGTTGACCTCGACCTTGATGGAGCGCCATTTGCCGTCGCGGGTGAGGTCTGACGGGGAATATTCGATGGTGTAGAGCGTTCGCATATCGGCGGCGACCTCGGCGTAGAGCCGTCCCATTTCCTCCAGACGGCGGATGGCGTTCAAAGTGCCGCCGGTTCGGTCGGCAACTATCTGAAGCCGTTCACGAGCGGCGGTGTACATTGCAACCTGCCGCGGTGTAGGGTCTGCCAGACGCGCAGGGTCGCCGGTCGGCAGAGCAAGCGGATATATCGTCACGCCAAGCTTGTCCGCAGCCTCGAGTATTCGGTTCAGGGTCTCATTTTCGTCCGGTTTCAGGGTCGTCGGTACATTTTCGTCCGGAATATCGGTCAGTCTTGCGCGGTCTGCGTTTTGAAGACTGGTATCGACACCGTCCGACAGAACGACTATCGCTTTTCGGGCGGACTTTTCCGCTGCCAGACGGCCGATGGCAAAATCGAGTGCCTGATACAATTCGGTCGGGCCTTGTCCGTTGGCGACAGAGATCGAAAATGCCGCACGCCGCCGGTCGGTCGTGAAATCGTTCAGCAGCTTGGTCTTGTTGTTAAATTCGGCGACGGCAACACGATCCTGCGGCCCGAGCGCGTCCAGAAATCTCGATGCCGAAAGCGCGATGTTCTGCCGGAAGCTCTTTGTCGAACCGCTCATGTCCAACAGCAGCATCACGCTGAACGGAGCAGAGCTTGTTTCAAAGCTGACGATCTCCTGTTTTTGGCCGTTCTCATAAAGCGTAAAATCCGACCGGCCAAGGTTGATGATCGGCCTGCCGCGTCCATCCACGACGCCGACATTAAGGCGAACCACGGCCGAATCGACCTTGATCGGGTCGTCTATCTGGGCCGCAACCGGCAGCATCATAAACAGCAATGCCAGTAAAATATGTGAGGAACGCCTTTTCAGCATAATAAAATTCTAACAATCAGACGCTTATATCTGAAATCAGGTTGTATCTTTCAATGCGCGGAGTTCTTAACAAGACGGCGGTTTTAGTCTATAATTCGAGTGTTTTTATTTGAACCAAACTGAAGGACCTGAGCTTATCAGCGGCGACCATGCCGCATGAAGGCAAAAGTTTCTATGTTCTATAAGCCGACATTCTGCTGCAATTGCGGCGAAAAGATCGAGCGGGCAAACTGGGGCCTGTGGAACAGTCGTCGCTTTTGTGAACTTTGCGAGACAGAATTTAAGGGGCACGACATGGTCATTCGTGTCGTGGTCGGTTTTGGAATCGTGATGGGCGTTTTCGGTTTGAGTTCGTATTTTGGGTTGGGCAGGTCTGCCGAGCAGAACGCTCCTTTGCCTCGTCCTGTTGCTGCGGATATTTCACAGCCGCTTCGTTTGCGCGAACCGGTCGTCAGGGAAGATCAGGTTCGGTATTCGACCGATACGGGCGTGTCTGACACAGAAAAGAACGTGACCACGAACGGCAGGGCGGAACTTGACGAACTGCTGCCGCCGAAGGAGCAGATTCGTGATGACAAAAGCGGCCGCCGAGCGGAAAGATCGCCTGAACAACCCGTTTACCATTGCGGAGCACGGACCAAAAAAGGCACTCCGTGTTCTCGCCGGGTCAAGGTTCGCGGTGCCAGATGCTGGCAGCATCAGGAGGCCGAATGGTGATCGGAACTCCCTTATTTATCGGCCCGGATCGGCAAAATTCCCCCTTTGAAGCGTCAAAATCCAGTCAACTTATGCGAACAGCCACATTAGTTGTTGATGTTTAGGCGTTTTTGTTGGAAAATAATAGCTTGTGTTTGAATTTTAACATCACCCTACCGTAACGAAATTATTTGAGAGAATGAAACCACTTGCGCAGAACACGATGATCCAGGGGCGATACCTGATCGTACAGTTGATCGGTAAAGGCGGCATGGGTGAGGTTTACCTTGCCGTCGATCAGCGGCTCGGCAGCGCTGTCGCTTTGAAGCGTACATATTTTGCGGGCGATGAGACCCTCGGGTCGGCATTCGAGCGCGAGGCTCGGATCCTTGCCAGAATGCGTCATCCCGTTTTGCCAAAGGTCTCTGACCATTTTGGCGAAGGCGACGAACAATATCTGGTGATGGAACACATCTCCGGCGACGACCTTTCCAAACGGCTCGAGGTCGCGCAAAAACCGTTCCCGCTCAGTTGGGTGATGTTTTGGGCCGATCAGCTTTTGGATGCGTTGTCGTATCTGCATTCGCATGAACCGCCGATCATTCATCGCGACATAAAGCCGCAGAACCTTAAGCTGACGGACGAAAATCATATAATCCTGCTTGATTTCGGCCTTTCAAAAAGCTCCACGGGCAACACGGTCGTTCCTGATTCGGGCGGCACAAGCGGCAGCACGACCGGCGGCAGCACCGCCAGCGTTGTCGGCTACACGCCGCACTATGCCCCGATGGAGCAGATACGCGGCATCGGCACCAGCCCGCGAAGCGATATTTATTCGCTGTCCGCAACGCTTTACCAACTGCTTTCCAACACGGTCCCGTTCGATGCTCTGACACGGGCTGACGACCTTATCAATGTTGGCACCGATCCGATAAGGCCGCTGCATGAGGTAGCTCCGGAGGTTCCGGTTCCTGTTTCCGACGTAATAATGCGGGGAATGGAACTCTCTCAGGAAAAGCGTTACGGCACCGCAAAAGAAATGCAGAAGGAACTGAGGCGCGGATATGCCTCTCTGCAAAACGCGATGTCAGAGCAGACCGTGGCGTTCACGACCGATGTTATCGAGGTGGAACCGGAACCTGAATCATCCGTCAACATGGACAAGACCGAGGTGATGAATTTCGGCACGCTCACCGAAGATGCCTCACAGCCTTTGGCAGGCGATCCGATCCCGGTGCATGAGACGCCTGCCGTTCCTGACTATGACGCGACCGTTGCGTTCAGCAGTGATGCGGCAAATTCAGAGCCGAGACAGGCGGACGTCAAGACAGAAGTTTTCATTCCCGGCAGCTTCAACGTTTCGTCGGAGCCGGGGATGGAGCCTGATGAATACAAACCCGCAGAAACGCCGCCGGTTGATAATGAACCGTCGGTGCCGGCGTGGGATGCGACCTTTGCGGCCAGCGGACTGGAGACACCCGCGGCCGATGCCGGAGAGTCCTTCTCACCCGAAGCGACCGTTCCGCTGATGAGTTTCGATCAGGGAGCGGCAAGCGGCGATCAGGGCTTTCAGCAGACGGCAGCTTCAGAAGACATTTTTACAAGTCCCGGCGGATTTGATCAGGGCGGATCCGACAGCACGCCTATATATGGTTCCGAACCGGATGAACAGGAATCACAAGCCGTTGCGGCCGCAGCAGCATCTACATCAGCAACCGCTGCGGTAAAGCCGCCGGTCAAGCAAAAGAAAAAAGGATCGACGGGTAAGATCATCGGTATTTTTGCGGGTCTTTTTGCGATCTTCCTTTTGGCCGGAGGCGGTATTGCCGGCGGATGGTATTACTATACGAATTATTACCTGCCGGGACAGATCCCGGCCGGCGAGGAAAGTCCGACCCCAACACCGTTTGAAAGCCCCACGCCTGAACCGACGATCGAATCGGGCATTGATGACGGCAATTCAAATACGGAAAGTGATTCGAACACGAACACTGACTCAAATTCCAACACTGAAGAGGCCGAACCCTCGCCGACACCGTCGCCTGCGGCAACACCGCGGCAAGAGTCAACGCCGCGTCGCGAGACGACGCCAAGGCCGACACCAAGGACAACGCCGCGTCAGACCCCGGCGCCGACGCCGCGAAGCACGCCAAGACGTGGGCCGGTGATATTACAGTAAGCGGGAGAGAGATGATAATGAAAAGTATCAGGAATTACTGCCGATCCGGCATTTGGGCATTGGCCTTCTTATTTATCGCGTTTCCGCTAGCGGCCACATCGCAGGACAAACGTGACATCAAACGCGCGGACGACCTGGTCGCCGAAGGGAACCGGATATTCAACCAACGTGATTTTGTCGGAGCAATAGACAAATATGCCGAGGCGATAATGCTGGTTCCGGCCAACTCCAATGCCCGTTTTTGGAAAGGCGCCGCCCATTATTACCTGAATGAATATGACATGGCCCTGCCGGAACTGGACATGGCTATTTCGCAGGGATATTCAAGGCCGCTCGATGTCTATCGCATTCGCTGGCGCATCCATTATGGGAAAAAAGATTGGGCAGCCGCCGAAAGCGATGTCAATAACGGCCTTACGCTTGACCCCGACAATCTGGAATTTCTGATCGCCAAAGGTGATCTGGCGATGGTTGCCGACCGCTATTCAGAGGCCCTGATCGCGTACGAAAAAGCGGTTACAAGAGCACCTAACAACGGCGCCCTGCACATGAATCTGGCAAGGCTGTATCGCCAAATGGGAGATAACGAAAAGCAGGCAGAGGCCGCGCAGCAGGCGATCCAAAAGGGAACACAGGACACCGGAGAGGCATATCTGCTGCTGGCCGAGGCAAGAAAGAATCTGCGACAGTATGATCAGGCGATAGCGGCGTATGACCGCGCGCTGAACATAGATCCAAAGAACTATGAGATATACAGAAGCCTTGCCGACCTCTATCGGGTTCAGAATCTTTTTGATGACGCCATCCGCGTTTCACGCAAGGCGTTGACCGTTTTTGAGGCCGACGGCGAGATCTACACTGACCTGAGCTGGTATTACAGCCTTGCCGAACAGCATGAAAACGCTGTCGAAGCTGCAAAGGCGGCAATTCTCTATGCTCCCAAACAGTACATGGCATATACCAATCTTTGCCGGGCTTACAACGATCTGAATCGTCCGGAAATGGCTGTCAGGGAATGCAACAGGGCGCTGGAACGCAAGCCGAATGACGGCGAGACCAATTTTTACCTCGGCTATGCTCATACGCTTATGAACCGTCACAACGACGCAGCCGTTTACTACAAACGTGCGGTCACGGGCCTGGAGCAGTTCACGCGCGATAATAAATCCTACGCCGACGGATATTATCTTTTGGGTAACGCATATCTCTCCGACCAGCAAACGCAAAAAGCGATAGATGCATATCGTGAAGCCCTGAACATAAGTCCGCGTTTTGCGAGGGCGAGATATAATCTTGGCGTCAGCCTTGCCAGCATCAATGATAAGGACGGAGCATTGGAGCAGTACCGTTTGCTTTTGGACCTCGATGCAAGCCGTGCAGAAAAACTGAAGGCCGAGATCGACAAGCGGTAAACCGTATTGATATTGGAACAGCAAAGGCGGTCTTTTTCTCCATCATTCGGATGGTCAAAAAGGCCGCCTTTTCATTATTTGATCGCCTGTTTTTTTAGCTTCCGTTCCCCGGCGATGCGGCTCTGGTGTCCACATCCACGGTCTGTATTTTCAGCACAACGCGCATCCTGTCAGAACGCTTGTCCATTTCCGCCGGAACGAACGGGGTAAAGCCGTCATCCGTTTGGAGGGCTTTTTTAAGTTCTTCGATTGCCTGCTTGTTGTCCGAAGGTTCGATCACTTCGGCGATCCTCGCAAGCCCGTTGCCGAAAACGTCAGCAATGACAACCACCTCGCTTTCCTTCATATCGCCGCGAACCATCGAACGGGTCAACGAGACCAACGCTCCGCGCGGATTGATACTGGGCGATTCGCCTGTTATCCCAAATCTGGAGTCAACATACTGGGCCGGCGTCAGTTCGGGGGCCATCGGGTCAAATTCCGACAGCATTATCGCTGATGATGGAGCCGGACGTCGGTTGGCCGCCAGTTCCGTCTGCAACTCGCCCGAAGGCGACAGGATGAGCCACAGCATCGTCACGCCAAGCAGGATCGAAGCGACAGAACCCACTGCATACGGCATCAGCCATGCGTCTATCCAGCGGCGCGGGGTTTCGATCAGTTGAAATCCCGGTGATGTCATCGCCGGCGACAATTCAGCCAAAACGGCCGAACGGATGGATTCCAGCCTGACGCGCGGCATCGCGGGAGCTCTCATCGCACGCAGCTCAGAGCGCAGGTCGTGAATGTCGGCAAGTTTCTGCCGGCACAGCGGACAGCTTCGCAAGTGAGCGTCCAGCGCGGCAGTTTCCGATGGCGACAAAGAGCCATCGGCGTAGAGCGGTAATTCATATTGCAGGTCGCGGCATTTCATGGTTATTTCGACCCCTTTTTTGTGGAAGACAAAAATCTATTGAACAGAGGCGTTGGCGGACAAACTGCCTATTATGCTGAAAGCCACGTTTTTCACTATGAAGGGCCGATCTTGCCCGTCCGGACCTTACCGGTTGAGTTGCTGGTCAACTGTAAAAGAACCGTTTCGAACTTAATCAATACCTTACCCGCGAAACTCGCTGGTTCAGACCTCTCGTTTGGCACCGATACGTTTAATAAACGCAGCCTGCCCGCGTTCGGCCTCTGTTCAATTCTCAAATATCCTTTAGCTTGCGTCTGAGTTCCTCGCGGCCTCTCGCTATTCTGGACCTCACCGTTCCCACGTTGATCTCCAGCGTGTCGGCGATCTCCTGATAGCTCATGCCCTCGATGTCACATAGTATGACCGCTTCGCGAAACTGTTCGGGCAATTCATTAAGAGCTTTCGCCAGTTCTCTTTGCCGTTCGTTGCTGATGGCGGCCTCTTCGGGCGTCGCTGCGGACGATCCGATCATTTCGCTCATCGGTGTTCCGCTCTCGCCGATCTCAGCATCCAGAGAGATCGTTATGTTCTTTCCCCTGCGGCTCCACCAGCGGAACCGGTTGCGGGAATGATTGAGAGCTATCCTGAACAGCCATGTTTTCAATTCCGATTCGCCCCGAAAGCCTTTTACGGCCTTGACCGCGCTTATAAATGTTTCCTGTGTCAGGTCGCCGGCCTCCTCGGCATCTTCGGTTATCCGGTACAAGAGTCCGTAGATCTCATCCGAATATCTATCAATCAATTTTTCAAAAGCCTCGGGTTCTTCGGCTTTCAGGGCCGTTATGAACTCCGTTTCGGCATCACGGGTCACAGAGGAAAATCCTGCCGCCGCGACGGCATTTCCTATATCTTCGTCGTCAAAAGTGATCGACCTGGAGAAGACCATTACCCGCGTTCCGCTTGTTTTACCGGCCGGATCACCGGTCTCATTTCCTCCGGTATTGTTCCCGGCTATTACCTTAGACACCGTTTCGGCTGAAAAGTTCCCGGATCTCAAAATAAATTTTTTGGAGATAATGTCCGGCACAGCCTGTAAATGCCTGTGTTCCTGGTTTGCCCTAACCGTATTTTTACGATACATTAACAATTTTGGACAAAACCGCTTTGCTCAAGTATATAACGATTCAGTAAGCAAATATTGCATTTTTTTACCAATGGCAAGAAAGAAAAGACGTTTTGAGAACCTGCCGGCTCCGCCCGCTGACGATAAGAGCGGCAAAAAGCCTGTTTACCGCGATGCCTTTCAGGAAAAGCTTTCCACCCCGCTGGAGGAACTTGGCAAAAAGCTGGAAGGCCAGGGAAGGAACATATTATATGTGATCGGCGCTTTGGTGGTTGTGGCGATCATCGCCTGGATCTTTGTTTCGTGGAACCGAAAGAGCGACGCCGAGGCCCAGGCCGCGCTTGGAAAAGCCATCGTCACCTCACAGGCAAGGATAACGGACATCGCTCCGCCTGCCGGTTCCGAGGAAAAGACATTCAAAACAGTAAAGGAGCGCTCTGAGGCATCGATACAGGAATTTAACGCAGTTGCCGAAAAATTTGGCGGAGCGGTCGGCGAAAAGGCAAGATATTTTGCCGCGACCAGCCGCCTGCTGATAGACCGCGATGCAGGTGTCGCCGAATTGGAGGCGTTGTCCAAATCGAGCGGTGAAGCGGGAACAATGGCAAAATTCGCTCTGGCCCAGGCAAAGGCCGACATGGGGCAATATGACGTTGCGGCTGCTCTTTATAAGGAACTGCTGGATATGTCCGATCCGATCCTGGCTAAGGAAACGATAAGTTTTGAACTTGCCGGCATCTATGAAAAGCAGGAAAAAAAGGACGACGCCGTGAACACGCTGTTCGACCTTGTCAAGAAAGCCTCTGAGGCAAAGGACCTTGAGGGCAAGCCGGTCGCTCCGTCCTCGACTGTGCAAAAGGCAAGGGAGAAACTGGAGGAGTTGTCGCCGGAAAAGGCCAAGGAACTTCCCACGCCGGAACCGCTTGATCTTTCCAACTTTGGCCTTTAGCATTAGGCGCAGAAACAGTGTTTGCCCGGCATCGTCAGTGATGTCGGGCTTTTCTTCTGCATCACCACACATGTCAGATATGTTATTCTTCTTTATTGACGGGTATTTTTTGTTTTAGAGTGAGTATCGAAACCGTAAAAAACGATCAGCAAAATATGCAGGCTCCGGCAAACGCCGCGATCGGCGAAAGGCGGATTCACGGATCGCTCAGGGTCGGCACGGCGGCGTATTTCGGTGCGTTCTTTGTCCTCAGTTTTGCCTCGGCATTCCTGCTTTATCTCGACCATGAAAAAGCCGGATTCACTCTGCTTTTTCTGACGTGGGCGATCATTCCGGTGTTGGCCGCGACCGACAGGGTTCGGTTTGACGGAAAGCGTCTGATACGGGACGGCATTGTGCCTAGGATCTGGCGGATATTGAATCGTTCGCGTTACTGGCTTCGGCTTTCGGATGTGGAACAGGTCGATACACAGACGGTCCGGTCGCTCAGGCGCGGCGGACGGGTGATGTATCGTTACAGCACGACGTTTCGCGGCAAGGGAACCGTGATAACGCTGACCTCCGGTGGTGAGGCTTATCGCCGCATGGTCAGGAACGTTCTTCCGAGCGTGCCGGCGGAGGTGATGGACGGCCGTTCGCTTGAGCTTCGCGATTATTTGCTCACATTGTCAGACCTTCGTGTCAAAGCCATGAGCAGCGAGATACCGTCGGTGGACGTGCTGGAATCGTCGGTTCGCAAACGCCTGCTTCGGCGAAAGAATGATCTTGGCGGAAAGCCGTCCGATCCGGAAAAGGCTTCTCACCTGAGGCGGCTTGCCAACGAACTAAGGCTGTCGGGATCGCTTCCGCAATCATTGGAGGCTTTTCGTCGTGCCGCTCTGGCCGCTCCGCCGGACGGATGGCTGCTGCTGGAATTTTCCAGATGTCTGCAGGCTTTCGCGACGGTTGAACGCGATGACCGAGTTTTTCGGCGTTCGCAGGCGATGATGCGGCTGGCGGAAAGGCGAGCCGGAACTGACGCCGATCTGCTGGCAAGGATCGGCGAGACCTATGTGCAGGTGGGCGACTGGCGGCGTGCGGCGCGGGTCTTTCGCCATTCAACGGAGATCGTCGGAGAGACCTTTCTTGCCCTTCGCGGCCTGGCCGAGGTCGCCCTCAGAGAAGGCAAAATAGCCCATGTCATACATAATTTTGCGGCCGCGAACAGGCTTGCGACGCTGCCGTCGCTGCAACGCTGGACGCGCGGCGAGGTGGAATATTTCAGCCGCATAAACAGCGACGACGAGTATATGGAACTCGAGGTGAGCCGCGTCAATTTGCTGGATTCGGTTGACCGTTGGCAGCGACGGTTCTTTCTGACATCGATGATCGGTTTTCCCGCCATTCTGGTCGGATTGCTGATAGATGCGGCGACGGTCACGAACATCGGGTGGTCGGTTTCGCTTATATCGCTGACCGGATGGCTGCTGACCGGATTTGGCAAGAGGATGCTTGAACAAAGGATACCGTTCGAGGCTCTAAGTGCAGACGATAGCTGACCGCGATAACATCAAAAACGGCTTTGGCTCATCGCAGGGCGTTAAGGCTTTGCCTTACCGTCCGATCTGAAAAAAAATGCTTCCGCTCTGCCGAAGGCCGATCTCTTTTCTGACAGCTTCAAGTTTTTAGTTAAAAGTTTGACCGACGGTCATCACCCTTTTTTAATGATCTGGTTTGTGCCTGTGGAATCAGGACGCGAGAATAAAAAAAGGCCGTCCGGTTTTGCTTTTCAGCATTTTTGGACGGCCTTTTTATCGTGTCTTTTAGCCGATACTATTTATCGGAAGCCTTTTTGGCCTTTGCTTTCGTGGGTTTACCATCCTTTTTTGACGCAGGAGCTTTCACGGCTTTTGCCGCGCTTGTCGGGGTTGTTTTTGCCGACGCCTGCTTTTTGGCCGGGGCCGGAGGATTCAGCAACGCTGACCATCTATATTCTGGTGTTTCAACCTTCTGCTCCAGTTTTTTCAGTATAAAATCTGTCATGTTATCGACGATCCAGTTGTGATTGTATTCGCCGACCGAGGCGAGTTCCGCATCAGGAGCCGGATTCATAAAGTCTATTGCATACGGAACGCCGTCCTTGATCGCGAATTCGACCGTGTTCAGGTCATAGCCCAACGCCTTGCAGATGGTGATAACGTCCTGCTCAACTCGTTTGTGCAGCTCCGGTGAGAGATAATTTTCCGCGTTGTGATACTGTTCACCGGAAAGATACGGCTTTGACGGATCGTACGGCATTATCAGGACCTTTTCCTGTCCGACGCAGTAGCAGCGGACGAACTGATCGTATTCGATGCCTTCCTGCAAGGTCATGCAGAGCGTTCCCGACTGATTGTATTCGTTCCAGAGTTCTTCGAGCGAATTGATCTTCGAGACGTTCTGCCAGCCGCCGCCGTCGTGCGGTTTCAGGAACGCCGGAAAGCCGACGTAATCGACGATGCCTTCCCAGTCGATGGGAAACTCCAGATTGCGGAGCGATTCGCCGGTGATGTCTTTTATATATGCGTGCTGCGGCAGCAGAACTGTCTTTGGTATCGCCACGCCGATCTTTGCCGCGAGCGAATAGTTAAAGAATTTGTCGTCAGCCGACCACCAGAAGGGATTGTTGATGACATAAGTTCCTTCCAGAGCCAGCCTCTTAAGCATCGCCCGGTAATACGGAACTTCGTGCGAGATGCGGTCGATGATAACGTCGTATTTCTTCGGCTCATCAAGCCTGATGCCGCCGACCTTCACCATCTCGGCAACGACCTTGCCGCCGCTCTTTTCGTTTATGCTCTTAATTATTGATTCGGGAAACGTAACCTCACGCCCCACTAATATTCCTACTCGTTTCATATTTGATAAAAACCCCGTTCAGATAAGTAAAGATAAAGTATTCTGAAACCATCAAGTTTATTTGAAAATCAAATGCGTGGCAAGAATTGGTCGTGAGATTTATCTTTGATTTAAGTCCGACCATGAAAAGATCACATGGAAAACAGATGCAGAAGTAGTTCTACCTGACATAGACATTCTGTATTGGAATATCCGATCCGAGTCCGAAATAGTGGTATTCCACCGTGTTGCTTTCTGAAAGCAAGACGTACCAAATGCCGTTTGACGGCCTGAAAACAGCGATGTCAGTTTTGCCGTCGCCGTCAAAATCATCTGCTGTGGGCAAGTCTCCGGCCATGCCGAAAGGAACATAGTTTATCAGGCCGTTTTCGCTTGAACGCCAATACCACATTCCATTTGACTCGCGCCAAACGGCTATGTCGGCGATGCCGTCACCATCAAAATCGCCGGGTATGACCTTGTCGGAAGGCAGGCCGAAATATTCCACTCTTAGCGAACCGTTGGTGCTTAACAGAATGAACCAGACGCCTTCACGATAAACAGCCACGTCTGCCTTGCCGTCGCCGTCGTAATCGGCCGGAACCGGCCTGTCGCCAAGCGAGGGCAAACCCCACGTCGTGCTGATGCCGATGTTTGTCGAACTTGGCAGAATGAAGAATGTTCCCGGATCTCCGACCGCGTCGGTCCGGCGGTAATACGCAAGGTCGGTCTTTCCGTCGCCGTCATAATCAGCCGGCACAGGCGTGTCAAATTCGCCGATGTTGTTTGATGCCCAACGGGCTGCATAATGGCTAAAGTCAAGGCTGTTGAATATCCACCATGTGCCGGTTTCGGGAAATGCGATCAACTTGCGGTGAATAGCGATATCCGTTCTTCCGTCACCGTCATAGTCGCCCGGCACAAGGTTGTCGGTTTCCAGTCCCCACCTGACATACTCATAACCGCCCGAGCTTTTCTTTATATACCAGTATTGATCGGAACCGCGAAAGACGGAAACATCGGCCTTGCCGTCTCCGTCAAGATCAAATACGGGCTTCGCCAATGATACAACCGAAAGT
Organism: Acidobacteriota bacterium; assembly: GCA_019639175.1. Taxonomy (GTDB): domain Bacteria; phylum Acidobacteriota; class Blastocatellia; order Pyrinomonadales; family Pyrinomonadaceae; genus OLB17. Next base: position 35,809 of record JAHBSK010000010.1, read on the forward strand.
ATTGACAGTAGTGCAACTAAAATAGCTCTGCGGAAAATAAAAACACACATAAACAATGCATCCTCTTGTCTGCGATAGGAAGGGACATTTTTTGTGTATTGTATTTTTTTTTTTTTGACTTAAAGCAACTTTTGCGAATTAACGATTTACTTCGGGCAGGAGTTCGTAGTTGCCCATTTCGCGGTTGTAGGCGTCGAGAGCACCGACATCATCGGCGGTCTGATCGAGCATCTGCTTGGTCATTGCGATGGAATCGGAAAGCTGTTCAAAATCGAGCAGAGAGAATTTCTCCGGCGCCGACATCGTGACGATCTCGTCATTCAGGTAGCTGAAAAAATTCTCGATGGACTGGAGCTGTCCCTCGACGAGCTTGACGCTGCGTTCTATCTCGTCAAATGAAGCGACGCGGCGTTTTAGTATCTCGACGTTCGTCTGCTGAATGCGTCGTGTCTTGTCATCTTCAGAGCTTTCGGCGGCGCGGTATGCCTGTGAAAGCTGATTGTGAACTGCCTGACGGTTGATCGATTTCAGATGCTGTTTGCGGCGGCGGTAAACGTCCAGCAGATCGACAAAATCTTCCCAACGCTGTTCCAGCGCAGTCAGATTTGATGGAAGCGACTTGGCCCCGGTGAATTTGCGGTAATTGTCCTGTATCTTTTCCTTTAACCAACGCAGGTATTCGACCGCTTCGCGTTCGCGCGGCGTAAATGTCTTTATCAGCTTTTCACGCGAGGCCTTGTTCAGATGAAAAAGCCGTTCTTTTTCACGTTTCTGGACTATCTGACGATATGCGGGCAGATTTGGCACGATCAGCAGATAAGCGATCTCCGCCACGAGGGCGACCAGAAGCGGGATGACGCTCATCGTGTATGCCGCCGCAATGGCAAACCCCGCCAGGCCCCAGAAGTTCAGAGGCTCGGCGAGCGCCTGCTTGGCATAGCTCGTGCTGAATTTTTCCATCGACTTTTGATAAGTCGCCAAGTCTGCCATAGATATCTTGGATGCAAAATCTTAGCAATAGGTTTCAGACATAAGCACGAACGTCATGCGCCGTGTTTCGCTTCGTCAAACTGCTGGACATTTTCGTCATCGGCATTCTCGCCATCAGTATTTTCCGCCGGTGAACCGGCTTCTATCTGTTTGCCGGCGGTGCTGCCAGAACCTGCGCCCAACAGGCCCATCTGCGATTTATATTCAAGCAGCTTATCGTGCAGTTGAATGTCCATTGCCTCGCGTTCGATGTCTGCCATCTGGTTGTCAACCGAAGCGGCCCCAAGCTGTAATTTCGCTTCGGCGGCGGCAACGCGGCGGTCGATCTTCTCGCGCATTTCATTGAAGGTCGAAGCATCGTCACCAATGTTGAACGCTTCCATCGTCTGGGCAAGCTGTTCCTGCAGCTTTGCCTGTTTGGCGGCGGAGATAAGCTGCATCGCCTCGGCGCTCCGCTTTTTCATGTTCAGCACGTAATTATCACGCGCCTTCAATGCCTGTTTGGAAGCCAGCGAAGCATGTTCAAGCTGTGCGCCGGTGCGCTCCATGTCAAGCTGAGCCTGCTGGAGCTGGCCGATGTATGCGGTCGCAATATCGTCACGCCCCATTTTCACGGACGCCTTGATCTTTGAATCAAGTTCGACGACCTGCCGCTGAAGGTTCTCGTGGTTTCTCTGCAAAAGCCTTTCCGTGGCCATGACCTGCGCCACCGAATTGTTCAGTTCCGGGACCCTATCCCTCATGTCTCGGATCGTCTGCTGCAATACAAGCTCCGGATTTTCGATCTTGTCCAAAGCGGCTCCGGTGCCTGCTCTAAATATTCTGGTTATTCTCGCCCACAATCCCATCTTTTTTTGTGATCTCCTAAATTTTAGGCCAAAAACTTCTGCTAAAACCGATACGACATCAGTTGCCGGTAAGTTGCAAATACCGGATGTCAGTATATCAGGAATTGGCAGAAAGTGACTAATTCATCGTCGAAAATCCGTCTGATCGTGGAGGCGAACAAAAAAGTTCCTGCAAGTTTTGCCATCGCCGGACGTTCAAACAGCGTGAGAAGGCCAAATACGGCCGGCTCGAAGCCTCTCTCCTGACTGCGTGTTAATATATTTACGGGCGCCGTCGCCTTATGTTCGGGCCAAAGAAATTTCAGCGAATAATTGTGGGGAATAAAAATGAAACAGATCGTGTCGGGAATAGTTGCGACGGCCATTTTTTGGTCAATGTTTGCTCCGTTCGTGATTGATGCCCAGGCTCAGGTGATCGGCAAAGCCCGTGATTCAAAGATGAGTACTACGGAAGACGGATTAAAGTTCAGGTTGAGCGAAGGCTCTGAAATGCAGGAAGAGCGTCAGGTTCAGCAGCCTGCCGCCGCTGAAGGGCTTGAACCGGACGACACCGGAGCATTGCTCAGGCGCCTTCCGGCGATCAAGTCAGATCCGAGCGACGAATCGGAATTTGCAAAACGCATCGGAACGCTGCCGGCGCCAAAGACCGGTGAGAAGATACCGGTCAAGTTTCCCGCTGACGGCGACATGGCTCCGCCGACACAGGGCGAGGACGCAAAGACCGCGCTTGAGGTCATCCGCTTTTCGCCGGAAGGAGCGGTTCCGCTTGCTCCCGACCTGAACGTCACATTCTCGCATCCGATGATCGCCGTGACCTCACAGGAGGAAGCGGCCAGATACGCTCCGGTCGAGCTTTCGCCGCAGGTCGAAGGCCGTTGGCGTTGGCTGGGAACGCGGACGCTGATGTTCGACACGGACAAGCGTTTCCCGATGGCGACCGTGTTCACTGCCCGCATACCCGCCGGAACAAAGTCGGCGGTCGGCCCGGCTCTGCAAAAAGATCTTTCATGGACATTTTCCACGCCGCCGCCAAAGATCGTTCAGTCCTTTCCCGGCAGCGGCCAAACGACCACGCGTGATGCGTTAATGTTCATCGCGTTCGATCAGGCGATAAACCCCGAAGCGGTTTTGAGGACGATCAGCGTGACAGGCCGCGGCGGAAAGGTCCCGATCCGCCTTGCCACTCAGGAAGAGATCAACAGCGACCAGAGCATTCAATATTACTCAAAGCAGGCACAGCCGGGACGCTGGCTTGCCTTTCGAGCCGTCAACAGCGACGGAACGCCGGACAACGCATTGCCCGGAGCCTCGACGATCACGGTCACGATCGAAAAAGGAACGCCTTCCGCCGAAGGACCGCTGACCACGACCGAGGCGCAGGCATTCGCCTATCAGACCTTTGGCGAGATGGTCTTTGTCGATGCTGCCTGCGGTTGGCGTGCGAACAAGGAATGTTCGCCGTTCGAGACGTGGATGCTGCGGTTCACAAACCCGATAGACGCTTCCAAGTTCAACAAAGACCTTGTAAAGATAGAGCCTGCGGTCGAAGGGGCGAATATCTATCCTTCCGGCAATTTTATCTATATCGAAGGTGTAAAAAAGGGAAGAACGACCTATAAGATCACGGTCGATGCAAGCCTTAATGACAGGTTCGGCCAGACAATGCGAAAGAACGCCGAGGCGACCATCAAAACCGGGACCGCTCCGGTGATGATGTATTCACAAGGCGGTTTTATGACCGTTCTTGACCCTACGGCAAAGCCTGTTTTTTCGATCTATACCACCAACCACCGCACGGTCCGCGTAAAGATGTATCGCGTCGGCCCCGAACACTGGAACGGCTATCAGGAATTTGTCCGTTACATAAATTATGACGATGGCCTCCGTCCGGCAATGCCGGGCACGCTTGTTTCGAACAAGCTCGTGAATATCGAAAATGTGACGGATGAACTGGTCGAGACACGCATTGACCTTTCCCCGACGTTCAGAAACGGACTCGGTAACGTCATTCTCGACATAGAGCCAACGGTCAAACGCGACAGATATGACCGGACAAGGATCGTTAAATGGGTTCAGTCAACACAGATCGGGTTGGATGCGTTTGTCGATAGCGAGGAACTGGTCGGTTTTGCAACGGAGTTGAAGTCAGGAAAGCCGATGTCCGGTGTCGAACTCTCGATCTATCCCAATAACGGAACTGCCGTGAGCGGAACCGACATGGCCGACGTTTCAGGAACGCAGGAACAGGGAACGATCTTTGGTTCTCTGTGGAACTGGGTCTGGAGTTGGGGTTCGGCTGATCCTTCGGACGTGAGTTCGGTCGATTCGGACGGTTCGGCATTGGATATTGAAACGGTCGGGCCGGCACAGACAAACAGGACGGGCGAAAGCGGCGTTCTGCGGCTGCGTCTTTCGGACAAGCCTTCAAGCAAAGGCCAGAACATTCTGGTTGCCCGAAAAGGGAACGATGTCGCGTTCCTGCCTGAAAATTCTCAGTACTACTGGCAGAACAGCGGTTCATGGCACAGAAAGTCTCAGCCGGATACGCTTCGCTGGTTCGTTTTTGATGACCGCAAGATGTATAAACCCAACGAAGAGGTTTCGGTGAAAGGCTACATCCGCGTACTGAGAGGCGGAAAGCTCGGCGACATCGAAGGGCTTGGCGACACCGCCAGCGGCCTGACGTGGTCGGTTCGCGATCCGCGCAATAACGAGATAGCAAAAGGAACCGGACAGCTTAATGCATTCGGCGCGTTCGATCTTAAATTCAAACTGCCTGACAACGTCAATCTGGGTTACGCAAGCGTTTCGCTGTCCACCAATTCGAGCATTTCCGGGTATACATATTCGCATCAGTTCCAGATACAGGAATTTCGGCGTCCGGAATTTGAGGTGACGGCAAAGGTCGATAGCGAAGCTCCGCATTTTGTCGGCGGCCAGGCCGACCTGTCGGTCGAGGCAAAATATTATGCAGGCGGCGGACTGGCAAACGCCGAAGCAAACTGGACCGTGACGGCGACACCGACAAATTACACTCCGCCAAACCGTGGCGATTATACCTTTGGAACATGGGTTCCGTGGTGGCGGACATTTGATTACGGCGGCATTGGCCGTCCGGGTGTCGGCGGTACAACACAGACCTTTAAGGGCGTGACGGACGCAAGCGGCGTTCATCATCTGAAAGTGGATTTTGAATCGGTCAAACCGCCGCGTCCCTATACGATCTCGGCATCGGGTTCGGTTCAGGACGTGAACCGCCAGACGTGGGCGGGCAGAACAACTATGCTCGTTCATCCGGCCGATCTTTATGTCGGTATCAGGACGCAGCGGACATTCGTACAGAAAGGACAGAAATTCACGGTCGAATCAATAGTTTCAGACATCGACGGCAATTTGGTGGCGGGACGCGATGTTGAGGTCAAAGCCGTTCTTAAGGATTGGCGGTTTGACGCGGGTTCGTGGAAGGAAACCGTAATCGACGAACAGGCCTGCGCCGTAAAGTCAGGCGAAAAAGGTGTCGGCTGTGACTTCATTGCAAAAAACGGCGGACGCTATACGATAACTGCCGTTGTGATGGATGATCGCGAACGGTTCAATGAGAGCGAGTTCACCGTCTGGGTTCCGGGCGGAAAGACACCGCCGAACCGCAGCGTCGATCAGGAAGAAGTTCAGATCATCCCGAGCCAAAAGGATTACGCTCCGGGCGATGTCGCAGAGATACTGGTTATTGCTCCATTTGCTCCCGCCGAAGGCATTCTGACGCTTCGCCGCGAGGGCATTGTCAGAACCGAGCGGTTCACGATGAAGGATTCTTCCGTGACGCTGAAGATACCGATCGAGGAAAAATATCTCCCGAATATCTATGCCCAGGTCGATCTGGTCGGCACGTCGCCGAGAGTGAACGACAAGGGCGAGGCCGAGGAAAAACTGGCTCCGCGTCCTGCTTTTGCGAGCGGAAACATAAGTCTTCCGATCTCGACAGATTCAAGAAAATTGACCGTCACCGCCGAGCCGCAGGCAAAAACACTTGCTCCCGGCGGCGAGACAAAGGTCGATGTTTTGGTCAAAGATCACAACGGCGAACCGGTCGCGAACAGCGAGGTTGCCATAGTCGTAGTTGATGAAAGCGTGCTGAGCCTGACCGGCTACAGCATTACCGACCCGACTTCGGTCTTTTACACACATCGGTCAGGCGGAACCACGGACCATCATTTAAGGAAAGACATCTTGCTCGGAAATCCTGCTGATGTTTCGGACGGCTCCACCCCGCAGGCAACGCCGCCGCCACCGCCTTCGGGCAGTGGAGCTGGATTTGCGCTCGACGGTGTTGATGCCAAAGCTATGCCAATGGCCGCGAGAAGATCGATCAGATCCGAACTAGCAGCTTCGCCTGAAGCTGATCTATTAGCTATTACAGAGGAATCTTCATCAGATTCAGCAATCGAGCTCCGTGAGAACTTTAACGCTCTCGCGGTCTTCGCTCCGTCGGTCAAGACAGATTCGAACGGGCGTGTGACGGTTGACGTAAAGCTGCCGGACAACCTGACGCGGTATCGCATAACGGCGGTTTCGGTCGATTCCGGTAAACGGTTCGGCAAAACCGAATCGAACATCACGGCACGCAAACCGCTGATGGTGCGGCCTTCGGCTCCGCGCTTTATGAACTTTGGCGACAAGATCGAACTGCCGGTCGTCGTCCAAAACCAGACCGATCAAGATATGACGGTTGATGTTGCAGTAAGGGCAACGAATGCGGAACTGACAGGCGGAAACGCGACAGTAATGGAGCGTGCAAATTCTCCTTCAGATGACACACTCCCTACCGGTCGTGTTTCGGCCTCCGGCAAACGCATTCTTGTCAAAGCCAACAGCCGCGAGGAAGTGCGTTTTCCGGTCTTGACCAATAAGGCAGGAACGGCGAGGTTCCAGTTTGCGGTTAGCTCAGGTAATAACACAGACGCGGCCGAGATCTCGCTGCCCGTCTGGACACCGGCGACGACCGAGGCATTTGCCACATACGGCACGACCGATGCGAACGGCGCGATATTCCAGCCTGTGCAGACGCCGGGCGACGTGTATCCGCAGTTCGGCGGGCTTGAGGTCACGACCAGTTCTACACAGCTTCAGGAACTGACGGATGCTTACATCTATCTGGCGAGTTATCCTTACGCCTGCTCAGAGCAGATCTCATCAAGGATGATATCGACAGCAGCTTTGAGAGATGTTCTGAGTGCGTTCAAGGCAAAAGATATGCCTTCGCCGGAGGCGATAGCCGCTCAATTTGAACGTGACATACAGGTGCTTCAGTCGCGGCAGCGCAGCGACGGCAGCTTTGGCCTGTGGAAACGCGATCGTGAGCGTTATGAATATCCGTTCCTGACGGTTCACGTTGCTCATGCCCTTGCGTTAGCAAAAACCAAAGGCTACAAGGTGCCTGATGAGATGCTCAACCGGACAAAGCCTTATCTGAAGGATGTCGAAAAGCATTTTAACGGCGAATGGTATGTCTCGTCACCGCAGGTTCGCTGGACGATCTCTGCCTATGCGCTTTATATCCGCGACATGATGGGTGACAAAGACGTTGCCAAGGCGAAAAAACTGCTGGCGGAAGCGACCATTGAGAAGATGCCGTTCGAGGCTCTGGGTTGGGTGCTTTCCGTGCTTGCGGACGATAAAGGCTCCGCTGCCGAGGTCGAGACCATCGTCTGTTTCCTGATGAACCGTACGACCGAAACGGCATCAACGGCAAACTTCGTTACCAACTACGCTGACGGCGGCTGGCTGATAATGGCGTCGAACCGACGCGCCGACGGCGTGCTGCTCGAGGCGTTGATAAAAGTTCGGAGTACCGGCTTTAGCCGGCCTGAGCTGCCTAAAGGCGGGACTCCAAACGCGACCCCGAATGCAGCCGAAGACCTCATTCCCAAACTCGTTCGCGGCCTGTTGGCCCATCGCAAGAAAGGGCATTGGGGTTCGACGCAGGAAAATGTGTTCATCCTGCTGGCGATGGACAAATACTTCAACGCGTTTGAGAGCGTTACACCGGATTTTGTGACAAAGGCCTGGCTTGGCAATACTTATGCGGGCGAGCAGGCATTCAAGGGCCGTTCCGCCGATTCGAACGTGCTGAACATACCGATGTCATATCTGGTCGAACAGGGGGGAACGTCGAACCTGATCCTCGATAAACAGGGAGCGGGCAGATTGTATTACCGCATCGGAATGAAATATGCTCCGACCAACCTCAAACTCGATCCGGCGGATTACGGCTTCACCGTTTTGAGGAAATACGAGGCGGTCGATGATGCCGATGATGTCAAGCAAAACGCCGACGGAAGCTGGACGATCAAGTCAGGAGCGCGTGTTCGCGTCCGGCTGACGATGGTCGCACAGGCACGGCGTTACCACGTTGCATTGGTCGATTATCTGCCCGCCGGATTGGAAATAATCAATCCCGGACTGGCAGTGTCCGAGGCGATACCGGCTGACACGGGCGGCGGCAACACAAATGTCACGACGTTTCACAGCCGTTCCTTCGGCGGCTGGTGGTGGCGTGCCAACTGGTTCGAGCATCAAAACTTCCGCGACGAACGGGCCGAAGCCTTTGCGTCGCTGCTTTGGGAAGGCGTGTATAACTACACCTACGTCGCCAGAGCAACAACGCCGGGCCAATTCATCGCTCCGCCCGCCAAGGCCGAGGAAATGTACGCCCCCGAAACTTTCGGCCGCACCGGAACGGATTTTGTGAACGTGGAGTAACAAAAAGACATGCCGGATCTTTGCGGTAAGCAAAGTCCGGGTCATACAAAACAACGGGATGAGGAAGGCAAGTGCGTTCTTCATCCCGTGTTTTTATAGGGCGTGGACAAGACTGGCGGGCAGGATCACAATCCCGCATTCATACTTAATTTACGGCCCAGATGTTTGCCTACGAACTCATTGTTCTTGTCGGTCGGAGAGCCGTTATAATCAGGTGAGTCCTTGAGAAATCCGTTCTGGTCCTTGTGGAGCGAGTTGTCCATGTTTGAAAGTATATGGGCCGCTTCGTGATAGCAGGCGCCGGAAAGTTCCTTCGGGCTGCCGTCGTACATCCGGTCAAAATAGACCTCGCATATCTTCAGGTTGAGGTCTGTAAGGCCCAGAATATTTCCGTTTGCCTCAGCCATGGCCGTGCTGCCGCCTTTTTTGGCAATGACACTTTTGGAAACGTCTCTTACCATATAGACAATGACATCGGTCTCAAGCAAGGCCGGTGAAGCGTTCTCATCCACGAGGACGGCATCCGCCGCAGAAAATCCGGTCGCTTTCTTGATAACCTCAGGCAGATATGTTTTTAAGAGGGTGACGGCTTTCTGTGCGGAGTCCTGAGAACCGCCCTTTCGTTTCAGATACAGGGTAAAGGTAGAACTCATTTTTACATGCCTCCTAAATAGAAGATCGATATTTCAGGGTGGTGACGCTGCCCGATACAATAATTGCATAAAAAACACTTTGCAGATCAGAATAATCAACCTCTGCTTGATAAAATAAGGTTTTTTCGGGAAACTTCATTTCGTGACGGATCACTTTTCAAAGGTTATTGAACTATTGCGGCTTGAGGCCGCGTCGGTTGAGCGTGCGGCGGATAATCTTGACCGTAACGCGGCTGACCGCGCGGTTGGGCTGATCGCGGAATGCAGCAGCAAGGTTGTGGTTATGGGCGTGGGCAAATCGGGCGTTATTGCGCAGAAGATAGCTCAGACGATGACCTCGACCGGGACGGTGGCGGTGTATGTTCATCCGTCTGACGCGATGCACGGCAGCCTTGGCGTTGTGACGAAGGGCGATGTGGTCATTGCATTGAGCAATTCCGGCGAGACCGAAGAACTCGTCGCGATGCTGCCCGCGTTGAAGAATAGGGAAGTGCCGATAATTTCCATCGTCGGCAATTTGGATTCCACTCTTGCAAGGCATTCCGATGTGGTACTCGACGCCTCGGTTGATAAAGAGGCGTGTCCGCTGAACCTCGCCCCGACGACATCGACGACGGTCGCATTGAGCATCGGCGACGCGATAGCGATGACCGTGATGGAAGCAAAAGGCCTGACAGCCGAAGATTTTGCGGCGAATCATCCGGCGGGCCGTTTGGGTAAAAGACTTACTCTTCGTGTAAGCGATCTGATGCACAAAAGTCCGTCCGTCGGGCCTTCGGCTGGCTGGCTTGAGGTTATCAAGGCTATCTCCGACGCGTCGCTCGGGGCCGTTAATGTGGTGGAAAGTAATGGTCAGCTTCTTGGCATCGTCACTGACGGCGACCTTCGCCGAACAATGGAAAAAACGCCGCCGGAGCTTTTTGGACGCCTGACCGCTGAACAGATGATGACCGTTTCCCCGACGACCTGCTCATCGGAAATGCTTGCATACGATGCTCTGCGACTTATGGAAGACCGGCCTTCGCAGATCTCCGTGCTGCCGGTCGTCGATGCTGACGGCAAATGCGTCGGAATGCTGCGCCTGCATGACATCGTCCGTGCCGGATTGTGAACGGAAGCGTGCAAACTCCCTACGAAATTCGTCATCTTATTAACGGCTTGTCCGAGGCCGAACAGTTCATACATTTCCGGGAGATCTTGTGTCAATGAATCGTCTGAAGAAAGTAAGTGTCATCTGTCTTGCCGTTTTTCTGTTTGGCGTGTCTGCCTTTGGGCAGAGAACCGAGATATCGATAGCACTTAGCGAACATTTCTTTGATACGGTAATGGACGCTGTTTTTCAGTATTCCCCGCCGCCGAGACTTCCGCTTGCGGGCAATTTTGCGCCGTTCGGCCTGGCGTCTGACGGTTCGCCTGCGTTTTTGAAGGCGGCTTATGCCGACCGCGATCCCACTGACGCCGTTTGCGATGAATCCATCCGGCTCCAGCGTGAGAACAGCGGCATTAGGACCTCTGTCCGTTTTCGCGAAGGGCAGATACTTGCTCCTCTGGCATTTTCGGGGAACTACAATCCTCCGTTGATCGGATGCATAGATTTTGCCGGCTGGGCCGAATCAAGGGTCGATCTTGTGTTTGACGAAGCGGGTCAAAGACTGGTCGCAAACGCAACGGTGAACGGAGTTCACCTGAACGGCACCGGCGGCGTGGGCAGTTCGCTGATCGCCCGCATGGTGCAAAATTCCATCGACCGTCGGATAAACCCGATCGAGATAATCAAGCTGGACAAAATTTCGTTGATGCTGCCTCTTCAGAACTCCTCAAATATTCGCATGAAGGCTGTCGGCATCTCGCATCAGATACATAACGAAGTTCTTGTCATCCGCATCGCTTACGAATTTCAGAAGGTCTAGGTTCTGTGGACATTTGGTTTTATAAATTGCCACTAACTCCAGGCAATGGATCCCGTAGGGATCTGCGAAAATAGCCCGCCGATAAATCGGCAGGAAAGCATCGATCATTTCCAACCAGTCCCGGCGGGGACGGCTGGGGTTTTTGCAAACATCGGCATTGCAGTCGTCCCTTCGGGACTCGCAAATATTTATTTTCTTTACTCACTTTACCCACCGATGAATCGGCGGGCTATTATCGACAAGTCCCTTCGGGACAAAATGCCGCGTTTTGACTCAGACCCTTCAGGTAGTGGTTTAGAATGGTTGAAATAAAAGCTATTGCCATTTTTTGTTAAAGCTATAATGAACATGTCAACAAGGCTTGGTCATATCGCTTTCTTTCTTCTTGCCGTCAAGTGACCTTTTCGTGTCCGAATACGCCGATATGGGCGGTTTCTTATTCGATCTCATCAAATAACGCTTTATTTTAGTGGATATTTTCGGTTGGCACATTTTTTGCTGAAACAATACTTCAGGATCGGTATTGTCTCCTCGTGTCGATACCAAAGGGGGTTAAATGAAGATCAATTACATAAAAATGTTCGCATTTGGGACGCTGTTTTCCGGCGCTTTGCTGGTTGCCGGCGCAACGGATGCGAGCGCCCAGCGTACACGCACAGAGCGAAGAGATAACGACGAGAAAAGGACCGAAAGGCCCGCTCGCTCAACTCCTGCGCAGCCTGCACGTCAAAACCAGACGCCGTCAAATTCCCGAAATCGGCAAAACTCGAACACACAGCGTCAGGCTCAACAGCGACAAGCCCAACAGCAGCGTGAGAATGCCCAACGTCAGGCTCAGCAGCGTCAGGCGCAGCAGCAGCGTCAGGCGCAGCAGCAGCGTCAGGCGCAGCAACAGCGTGAGAACGCCCAACGTCAGGCACAGCAGCGACAAGCGCAGCAACAGCGTGAGAACGCTCAACGTCAGGCACAGCAGCGTCAGGCTCAGCAGCAGCGTCAGGCGCAGCAACAGCGTGAGAACGCCCAACGTCAGGCACAGCAGCGACAAGCGCAGCAACAGCGTGAGAACGCTCAACGTCAGGCGCAGCAGCGTCAGGCGCAGCAACAGCGTGAGAATGCCCAGCGTCGAGCGTCACAGGAAGCGGTCCGCAACCGGCAGAACGCCAACCGGCAACGCCAACAGCAGACACAGAACGAGGCTGCCCGCCGCCGGGCCGAGCAGGAGCGTGCCGCGCGGAATCGGAACAATGACCGCAACCGGAACCGGCAGCGCAACGATGCTCAGCGCCGCCAGTATCAGCAGTACACTCGTCAGCAGCAGCAGGCACAGCGTGCCGAACAGCTTCGCCGTTATAACCAGCGGATGAGCAACTGGCAGCAGATGCAGCGTCAGCGTCAACGTCAGCTTGAACAGCAGCGTCGCCGCGAGTATATCCGCTATCAGCAGCGATATTGGGAACGTATCCGTCAGGATCAGATCAGGCTTCAGCAGGCAAGGTATTATGACAACCTGATGTACAACTATCGGTACAGCAGAGGTGGTAATTACTATTACACCAGCCAGTACGGGGCCAAAAAGCTTCAGGACGCCATCAACTACGGCTACGAGGAAGGGTTCCGCGCCGGACAGGCCGACAGAGCGGACGGCTGGGGCTATAACCCGTCAGCTTCGTATGGTTATCAGGACGCAAGCTACGGCTATGACAGCTATTACGTCGAACTTGACGAATACAGCCACTACTTCCGCGAAGGTTTCCAGAAAGGCTATGAGGACGGCTATTACAGCCGCTCACAGTACGGAAATTATTCTAACGGGCGATACAGCATACTCGGCGGAATACTTGGAGCAATTCTCAACATAGCTCCTTTCTAAACGCCGCAGGGATCATGCCACAGGCAAAAGGCCGCGTCCGCGAAAAACGGGCACGGCCTTTTAATTTCTGCGGAGCGGGGTTATTTTTCTCCGACAAATTCGATAGTTTCCTTGCCGTATCCGTCCACTGTCTGTTTTACCATGCCGATGCCCTTCGCATACCAGTTGCTGGCTTTGACCTTTGCGGCCTCGGTGGTCCTTCCCTTTATCGAGACGACGATCTTGATGTCCGAATCTATCCGTGCGGCTTTGTATTCCTTGTCAGAGACATTGACGATCTCATCGATAGCCGCGACCTTGTTCGTTACTGTTACCTCGCCGTCGGCGGCGACTGCAATACTTCCGGCATTCACCTTTACTTTTACGTTATATTTGGCATTCCACTCCTTTCCGGCCTCCATCGTCGCGGGAATGGTCACACCCTCGCCCTTTACGGTTTCCATCTCGAATTTCATTTCCTTGGACATCCCCTGATTCATAAATTCCGCCGCGCGAAGTCCTTCGTCCGTGCATATCCAGTTGTTCGTGATGACCAATCCCGAATCGTAAGTGCGGTCTTCGGCAAAGCCGGAATCGGTTATTTCCTTTTGCGCGAGCTGATAGGTTCGCGGCGCCGTTTCTGTGGCCTTGTAGGCCCGCTTTACGGTATCGCTGATGGGATAGTATTCGTTGAAGCAAGGTCCGGAAGCGACATCTTCCTTTGCTGCTTCTGTTGCCTCAGCCGTCGTATTGGCTGCCGCACGGTTATCATCGTTTTGCGGCGCGGTGTTTGAATGTTCTGTCGGCGTGCAGCCAGAAAAAAGCGATGCCAGCAGAAAAAGGCCTAACAAGAAAGAAGCGGGCCGCTGTATTTTGGTTCTTATTTCTTTGGACGCGAAAGTTGATAGCATTAGGAAACTCCTTATTGTGTGACTTGCCCGGGAGATTGGTAGAATGTTCTTTGATTTTAATGTAGCAAAGCCTTAATGTTACAGTTTTGTTTTGCTGATGCAAAATCATCAGTGGAGATCACGCCATTGTTCGGAGCGATGTGAGAAGAACATTGTTCCGATCTGCGGCTCCGCTGACGGTGATCGAAATGAGTAATAAACCGCTGGTCGCGATAGTCGGCCGTCCAAATGTCGGAAAATCGACCCTGTTCAACCGCCTGACCGGTTCGCGCAAGTCTATCGTCGGCGATGAACCGGGCATCACGCGTGACCGCATCTATGGCGAGGTCGAGTGGAGATCAAAGATATTTGAGATCGTCGATACGGGCGGCATTGTGCCGGATGATGACGCCGTCATTCCCGCAAATATATTCAAACAGGCCGGTTTCGCTCTGGAAAAAGCCGATGCGATCATCTGGGTCGTCGATGCAAGGGCAGGTGCAACGCCGCTGGATGAGGAATTGTCGATCTACCTGCGCAACATGGGCAAGCCCGTCTTCATAGCTGCAAACAAGGCAGAGACAAAAAAGGTAGAGGAAGAAGCGGCGGAGTTTTATCGTTTCGGTTTTGAACTAATTCCGGTTTCCGCGGAACACGGAGCTTCGGTCGGTGATCTGTTGGATAAACTCTTTGACGTTTTGCCATTTGAAGAGGAAGAGGATGAAGAGATCTCTGATGAGATAAAACTTGCTATCATTGGCCGTCCGAATGTCGGAAAATCATCGCTGCTCAACAAGATATTGGGCGAGGAAAGGGTCATCGTATCGCCGATAGCGGGAACCACGCGTGACGCCATAGACACTTCGCTGACGGTTGACGGACAGAAATTTCTGCTGATCGACACGGCAGGCATCAGGCGAAAGGGAAAGACGACCGAAATGGCGGAAAAGCTTTCCGTGATAATGGCAAAAAAGGCGCTTGAACGCGCGGATGTCGCCGTTATGATCATCGACGCGGTAGAAGGCGTGACAAATCTGGACGCCAACATTGCCGGTTACGCGCTGGATTCGGGCTGTTCGATAATTCTTGCGGTCAATAAATGGGACGCCGTGCCGGAAAAGCACACTAATACGGTTTACGAGTTTGAAAGAGAACTTCGCCGCAATATGAAGTTCCTCGACTGGGCGCCGGTCGTGTTCATTTCCGCCCTGAGCGGCCAGCGTGTTGATAAGATATTGCCGCTGGTGGCAAAGGCTGCCGAAGCCAGAAATACACGCATACAAACATCGCGGCTGAACCGATTTTTTGAGGACAATGTCTCGCAGCCGCGCGGCGGCTCGGCCCCGGCACCTGTAAAGGGCGGTGTTTCGCGAACAAAAGTGCAGTTCCTCACGCAGGGCGGCACTCGTCCGCCGCTATTCGTTCTGTTCACATCAGGCGGCGATAAAGGCGGACTGCATTTTTCGTATCTGCGGTATATTGAGAATCGCCTGCGCGACGAATTTGAATTTTTCGCCACGCCGATAAGGTTAAAGGAAAGACACAAGACCAAGGGCAAGACAGCATAGGTAAAATTAAGAAAGCTGCCTTATAGATAACGATGGAACTGTTCGTATTACTTTGCAGAGTGACGTTGGCCGGTATATTTGCAGTTGCAGGTGTCGGCAAACTGATCGACCGCAAAGGTTCTGAAAAGGCGGCACGGGATTTTGGCGTGCCGGAAAAAGCTGTCGGAGTTTTTGCGACGGCGTTGCCGTTGGCTGAGATCGCCATAGCCACATTGCTTTTGTTCACACAGACCTCATGGTATGCGGGTGTCGGCGGCCTTGCTCTTCTGGCTGCATTTACCATTGGGATGATCTATCAGATCGCCAAAGGAAACGCGCCCGATTGCCATTGTTTCGGACAGATACACAGTGAGCCTGTCGGCACGATGAGCGTTGTCCGCAACGTTGCATTTGCTTCGCTCGCCGCCGTCATCGTTTATCAGGGAACCGGCGGACAGGGGCTGAACCTCGCGACGACACCGTGGGAAGCAGGCATTCTTGTTCTGTTGTTCGTTATTGCGTGCGGCATGGTCGGGCTAGTGTCGCTTGGGCTGGCTTCAAAAAGCGAAGCTGACACTTTGCGTCGGCGGATAGAGATATTGGAACTCGCGTCCGGCCTGGAATCACCTGAAACCTTCAGGGAAGAGGTCGGCGACCCGAATAACGGCATTCCTATCGGAGCGCCGTTCCCGGATTTTGAACTCGAATCCGCCAACGGCCGAAACGTGCGGTTCGATCATATCCTGATGAACGGAAAACCTGTCCTTTTCTTTTTTGCCAGTTCCGATTGCGGCCCGTGCCGGATATTGTATCCAGAAATGGAACTGTGGGCTGAGGAATTCGCCGGACAGATGGATATTTGGATCGTTACACGTGGAAATTTGCAGGATAACCTCAAGAAATTTGACGGAAAGCTGCAAAGTAATCTTTTACTTCAGAAAGACAAAGAGATCGCGATGCTCGCACGTTCGCCCTGGACGCCGACGGCGTTGTTCGTCAATGCCGACGGGCGTGTCGGCAGCCATCCGGCGGTCGGCGATGTTGCGATAAGAGAACTTGTCCAGCAGATAAGACGCGGAGACCTGAAGAAAGATCTTTCCTATTTCCGAAGCGGCACGGCGCGTGTGCGGCTGCCGAACATCGGCAAGCCCGTGCCTGATTTCTCGCTTCCTGACGCCAACGGAAACATTCTGAAAAGTTCTGACCTGAAAGGAAAGGAAACCGTCGCGCTTTTTCTGACCGAAACCTGCGGCCATTGCGTGACCGTCACCGAAGAACTAAAGGCGTGGGAACAGAACGGAGCGAATGAGAATGCGCGGTTTGTTATCTTTTCTGATGGTGAACTGGAGCATTTCAGAAAATTCGATCTCGCATCGACCGTTGTTGACGATCCGAAATTCGCCATTTCTGAAAAGATCGGGATGCAGAGCGCTCCTTCCGCCGTTCTTATCAATGCGGACGGCGTAATTGCTTCTGAGGCGGCCGTCGGCTCGCCGAACATCTGGGCATTGATCGGGATTCATAGCGAGGTCGAAAGCAAGTGAGGCCGAT
Source organism: Acidobacteriota bacterium (assembly GCA_019639175.1). Lineage (GTDB taxonomy): Bacteria > Acidobacteriota > Blastocatellia > Pyrinomonadales > Pyrinomonadaceae > OLB17. The sequence goes on from JAHBSK010000010.1 coordinate 52,806, forward strand.
AGAGTGGAAAGTAGAGGCCGCTGACGGAAATGCGCGCTGCGGAACGCTTCGCACGCGGCGTTCCGTCATAGAAACGCCGGTCTTTATGCCGGTCGGCACTCAGGCGTCGGTAAAAGGCGTTCGTTTTGAGTGGCTGGAACAGGAAATGGACGCGAGGATCATACTCGGCAATACATATCATCTTTTTCTTCGGCCCGGCGTTGAGACATTCAAAAAGATCGGCGGCCTGCATCGCTTTTCCACGTGGAACAGGTCGTATCTGACCGATTCGGGCGGCTTTCAGGTGTTCTCGCTGAATGATCTGCGGAAGCTGACCGAAGAAGGCGTCGAATTTCGCTCGCATCTGGACGGCAGTAAAAAATTCCTATCGCCCGAGGTGTCGATGGAAATTCAGGCGGCATTGGGTTCAGAGATCGTCATGGTCTTCGATGAATGTCCGCCCGGCGACGCGGGACACGAGGCCACACGCAAAAGCCTTGAGCTTACGGCACGTTGGGCAAAGCGTTCACGCGACCGTTTTGATCGGCTTCAGGTGGAAGGTGATGACCTTGGGCATATTGAAGCGGACGGACTTTCAGGCCATCAGTCACTTTTTGGTATCGTTCAGGGAGCGGGACATTTTGACCTGCGGGAAGAAAGCCTTGAAAGGACGGTCGATATTGGATTTGACGGCTATGCCATCGGCGGCCTGAGCGTCGGCGAGGAAAAGAGCGTGATGTACGGCGTTCTTGAACACATCGCGCCGAAAATGCCTGCAGACGCCCCGCGATACCTGATGGGCGTCGGCACGCCGGAAGACCTTCTCGAAGCGGTCTCGCACGGCGTTGATATGTTCGATTGTGTGATGCCGACGCGAAACGGACGCACCGGCGGCGTATTCACATCTTCCGGCAAGATAAATATAAGAAACGCTCGTTTTGCCGCCGATGACGGGCCGCTTGATAAGGAATGCGGATGTTCCGTATGCCGCAGATATTCGCGGGCATACCTGCGTCATTTGTATCAGGCAGGCGAAATGGCGGCGGCAACATTGATATCGCATCACAACCTGTTCTTTTATCTTGATCTGATGCGAAAGACCCGCGATGCTATTAGAAACCGTCGTTTTGGAGCTTTCAAAAAAGATTTTCTTGCAGGATTGGCGGAAAACGACACAGTTGATGTTTGAAAATCAGCGATGCTGTGTATATTATTGAACTTTTATTTTGCGTGAATATAAATGATGACTAATTTTCTCTTTTTCTTTCAGGAAGGCGGCGGCGGAAGCCTTTTGTGGTCGTTGGCTCCTTTTCTGGCCATCTTTGCGATATTTTACTTTTTGGTGATATTGCCTCAAAAGCGTCAGCGTCAGCAGCTTCAGGATCTTATAACCGAACTGAAGATAAATGACGAGGTCGTCACTAACGGCGGCGTCATTGGGACAATAAAAGAGATAAGGGAAACCAGCTTCATCATTCAGAGCGCGGAAAAATCCTTTCTTGAGATCGGTAAAAGCGCGGTCGTTGGAAAAAAAGCCGAATAAATCAGGTTGACCGCGTCACGCTTTTCAAGCTCTGGCGCGATCGACGATTCATATGATAAACAACAGAAGTTTACAGATAAGAACGCTTGTCATTTTAGTGATAACGCTTGTTGGCCTCTACCTTGTCTTTGGGCCAAGGAGAACGCCTAATGCCCATGATTTTACATGGAACGGCATAAAGGCAAACCTTGAAGAGAATATCAACCTCGGGCTTGACCTGAAAGGCGGGTCGCATCTTTTGATGCGGGTGCTGACGGACGATTACCTTAAAACCCTTACGGAAAACAATGCCCAGGCCGCTCTCACAGCCGCTCAGGATGCGAAACTTTCCGTTGCGGGAAGCAATGTAGTTGCCGAACAGGGATCATATTCGATAAGCATACAGACGTCGGACGCATCACAGACCGCAGCCATCGTGGAAGAGGTCAAGAAAAGGGTTGACCTTTTTAACTGGACCGAATCCGTCAGCGGAAACACCGTCACGTGGACACTGCCCTCGGCGACACAAACGATACTGAAAAATCAGGCGGTCGATCAGGCGATGAGGATCATCGAGACTCGCGTTGATGCCTTCGGTGTTCAGGAGCCGACACTCCAGCGTCACGGTGCCGAGTCATCGGCGCAGATACTTCTGCAAATGCCCGGTATCGACGACCCGAAAAGGCTCAAGGATCTGCTTAATGCTGAATCCAATCTGACGTTGGCGAAGATAGTCAGTCCGCCAAGTCCGTCACCCGTACAGACATATCCAACAAGGGAAGCGGCGATCCAGTCGCTCGGCGGCGCGGTTCCGCCAAATCGTCAGGTATTGAAATACACTGACCGCGACATGGCAGCGGAACCAACGGAAGGTGTTGAGCCGCCGGCACAGTGGGTCGTTATCGAATATCCGCCCGTGGTTGACGGCAGCGAGCTTCGCGACGCTCAGGCAGTTTCGCGGACGGGAAATGAGGGCGATTATCAGATCTCATTTTCTTTCAAACCCTCAGGAGCGCAGAAATTCGGCGATTGGACGGGCCGCAACATCAATAACTATATGGCGGTCGTCCTCAATGAGGAGGTCAAATCCGCCGCCTTTATCAAATCGCAGATCTTCGATCAGGGAGAGATCTCCGGCCGCTTTACAAAATCGACCGCCGAAGACCTTGCCTTGACGCTGCGTTCGGGAGCTCTTCCGGCAAAGATCGAATACATCGAGGAACGCACGGTCGGGGCAAGCCTCGGAGCCGACTCGATACGGGCGGGTGTTACCGCTTCGCTGGCGGGTTTGATATTCATCGCTATCTTCATGCTCGTGTATTACAGGGCCTCAGGGCTAAACGCTGTTATCGCGCTGTTGCTGAACATGCTTCTGACGGGCGCGGCGTTGGTCATGATGAATGCGACTCTGACGTTGCCCGGTATCGCGGGCTTTATCCTCGGCATCGGCATGGCTGTTGACTCCAACGTTCTTATCTTTGAGAGAATGCGTGAGGAGCTAAAGGCAGGCCGGAGTGTTGCCGATGCGGTCGAGACGGGGTTTGACAGGGCGTTCATCACCATCGTGGACACGAACGTGACCACGATGATATCCGCCGTGATACTTTATCTGTTCGGTTCGGGCAATATCCGCGGATTTGCGGTAACGCTGATATTGGCATTGCTGATAAATCTGTTCACGGCCGTTTACGTTTCGCGGACGATCTATATGTGGATCATGGCACGAAACCCGAATATCAAGAGCCTCAGTATCTAGGTTTTCAATTACACCGCGAGATCCGGCTTTGCCGGTGCGGTGACAAGTTTTTTTCATGACTTCTCCGACCGTTCGGGGGAGCCTTGGTTGAATAGAATGTTTGAAATTTTTCCTAACATCAATATTGACTGGATGGGTTGGCGCAGGCCGCTCATATTTGTCTCCGTCGTCCTGCTTTTGGCCGGATTGTTTTCCGCCGCCGGCAGACAGTTGACGCCGGGCGGCACCGATGCCTTTAATCTGGGCGTGGATTTTCAGGGCGGAACCGTCGTCACTGCCAAATTCAGGCAAAAACCTGCTGTCGATGAGATCCGCGCGGCACTGAACGACGTGGGCATCGAACAGCCGATAATCCAGGATTCTTTGGATAAAACGGATGAGGTACTGATCAAGATCCCGCTTCTTGATGCTGAGACTGAGACACCCGCAGCGACGGACGAGGGCGGCGAGTCCGCCGAGGATGCTGCCTCCATTCAGACCAGGCAGGTGGACAGGGGTGTTGAGATGGTCAGAAGAGCTCTGAACAAGTTCGGCCCCGAGGTGGGAGTAGGGAGTACGTTGGATGCCGATCAGGCGGCCGCTTATCAGATCGTCGGACGCGATTACGTAAGCCCCATAGCCGGTTCCCAGCTTCGCGACGCGGCTGTCATCGCCACGCTTTTGGGCATGGTCGGAATGCTTCTTTTCATTGCGTATCGTTATGACTGGACATACGCGGCAGGAGCAGTTATCGCCGTATTTCACGACGTTCTGACAACGCTTGCCTTTTTCTCGATCTTTCAATGGGAAGTCAGCCTCACGGTCCTTGCGGCACTTTTGACGCTGGTCGGATTTTCGGTCAATGACACCATCGTCATATTTGACCGCGTTAGGGAAAACCTGACGCTGAACCGGGGCGAATCGCTTTACGACCTGACGAACAAGGCGATCAATCAGACGATGTCGCGTACCATTGTGACGAACGGCCTCACGTTCCTTTCAGTTCTCGCTCTGGTGCTTTTTGGCGGCGAGGTGCTTCGCGGATTTTCGCTGGCGCTGTTTGTCGGCTGTATCACAGGTACGTATTCCACCATTGCCATTGCCAGCCCGATCGCGATCTGGTGGCAGAGCAAGGTAGGCCAGGCTGAAATGAAGAGCGATCCGTTGGGAACGCCTGAGGGAGAAAAGCTCGCCTCGGCGTCCAGGCGTTCTGTTACAAGAAGGCCGGTGACACGATAAAATTACGGGGCATCTCCCAACCCGTCCGATAATCTATCGTAGTGGAATGGCAAAAAAAGATTAGAAAATCTTTCAAAGTTGGTTAATTATTCTTGACTTTCGGCTCGTGAGAAATTAGACTTCATTACGTTGCTGGTCAATTTAATATTTCGTTACTGCTCTTTTCTGAGTTTCTTTCGAGAAAGATAAGGAGACGTGGGATTTTTGTTTGGATTGCCGGCAAAGGTCCGATTTCACACCTGATCAATTTTTTTGAAACTTAATATCGAAAAGTAGAGTAAACTTGCGAAATCTCGCTGTATCTTGTGACACAGGGCAATGAAGGTTACAACGTGAAACCTTGCATTGTTCATCGAACTATTGAAGGTATGAAGCCCTGGAAACCTCAGGTTTGGCACCGGAAGAAAGGGAGGAAAGGAAAATGTTAGATCAATTGGTAGAATCCAAAAGCCATAGCGGAGAGAACAGTAAAAGGAGCAGCCTTTTGCTGACCACCTTTGTGATCATGTCCGCCGTGCTGGTCAGCTCGTGGCTGTACAGCCTCTTTGCAAAGGATTTTGATATGGGAGCCGGCGGTTTGGATGTGACCACGCTTGTCGCTCCTCCGGTCGTTGACGAGGCCCCAAAGCCGGAGCCTGAACCGGAACCGGAACAGGCCCGTCAAAAAGATCCGAACGTCGATATTCGAAAAGAGATCATCGCCACGATGAGCGAGCCGCCGCCGAAGATCCCGGATAAGGTCAGCACCGTAAAGAATACCGTGCCGCCGCGTGATCCGAACAAGTTCACGGTCAAAGGCGACCGTAACTTCAGTGCTGCGAACGCTCCATCGTCCAGCTATAGGGGGCCGGTGAACACTACCGGAACAGGAAGTGATGCCGGGGACAGAGGGGCCGGAGGCGGCTCTGACCGAGGCAGCAGCACGCCGCCGCCGCCACCGCCGCCGCCAAAGCCGCCATCAAAACCCATTTCGGGCGGTGTTCTTAACGGTAAGGCGCGATCACTGCCGAAACCGGCATATCCGCCGGCAGCAAGGGCCATCAGGGCCGGCGGAGCCGTGCAGGTACAGGTTGTCATTGACAAGAGCGGCAACGTGAAATCCGCATCAGCGGTCAGCGGGCATCCGCTTCTGCGTCCGGCGGCTGTAGCAGCAGCAAGACAGGCAAAATTCAGCCCGACGATGCTTTCGGGACAGCCTGTTGAGGTGCAGGGTGTGATCACCTATAACTTTGTGGCTCCGTAAGCCCAAATAATAATGACGGCGGCCCTTTTAGGTTAGCTCACCGGGGCCGCCGTCAACATAAGATCTGCAATAATTAGAACTTTTTCGATTTCTTTGGAGGAAAAACCATGACTTTATTAGCAAGCCTGGCAGCAAACGACATTTCAACATCTTTGCTTATGTTTGCCGCCGAGGGCACAAAGATCTCTTTCGGTATCTATGATATCGCAAAGAGCTTGACCATTCCGGGATGGATAGTGATCATCGTTCTGCTCATCCAGTCGGTGTATATCATCGCTGTCGGCATTGAGCGCTGGCTTACCTACAACAAGGCAAAGCAGCAGTCCCGTCAATACGCGCCCAAGGTCGCTCAGGCGTTGAAGAACAGCAATATTGATGAAGCGATCAATATCAGCGACAAGCATAAGGATTCGCACCTTGCAATGGTCGTATCTTCAGGCTTGAAGGAATTCAGCGCACATCTCGGCTCTGAGGAGATCACGGCCGATCAGATGGAAGCTTCCAAGCGTGCCCTTGATCGTGCCATCGCCGTCAAGACAGCCGAACTCAAGCGCGGACTTTCCGGCCTCGCCACAGTTGGTTCGACCGCTCCGTTCGTCGGACTGTTCGGAACGGTTGTCGGTATCATCGGTGCTTTCGTCGCCCTTGCCCAGGAATCGAATGCGGGTATCGGCACGGTGGGCGCGGCCATCGCCGAAGCTCTTGTGGCTACCGCATTTGGTATCGCGGTCGCGGTTCCCGCTGTGTGGCTCTTTAACTACTTTACAAACAAGGTGACAAGCTTTGGCGTTGAAATGGAGAACTCAGCCTCTGAATTGGTTGACTACTTCATCCGTCAGCGGACCAAGCGCCTCAACGGCTAGTTGAGGGCAGTCCCGAAGTTCTGTTATTTAAGGGAGAAAAGACAATGGGTGCAAAAGTCGGTGGATCCGATGAATATAATTCGGATATCAACGTCACGCCAATGGTGGACATCATGCTGGTGCTGCTGATCATCTTTATGATCGTCACACCGATGCTCCAGGCCGGTGTGACCGTAAATATTCCGAAGAATATGAACACGCCGGAAGAGGATGCCGAGATAACCAAGGACACGTCCGTGGTGATCGCCATTCCCGACAACAACAGCTTCTATATCGGTACAGACCCTTATCCGCTGACCGAGCTTGGCGAAAAGATAAAGACGATGATGCAGGATAAACCCCCTGCTCAACGCATTGTCTATATCAAGAGCGGGATCGATGTCGATTACGGAACAGTGGTTCAGGCGATAGATACCATTCGGCAGCAGGATATCGACAAGGTCGGCCTGGTTGCTGACAGGAAGAAGGGAACGGCAGAATAGTTCCGACTAACAGGCCGGGGCAAAAGTTTTGATGCCCTGGCTCATCATGAGGTCAGTATGGGAATGTCATCAGGTGGCTCAAAAGACGAAGCCACACCAAATATCAATGTGACGCCTCTGATCGACGTTTTGCTGGTGCTTCTGATCATCTTTATGATCATCACACCGGTCAAACCGAGCAGATTTGAGGCAAAGGTTCCTGCGGAGCCTAAGAAACAGGAAAATCTGGTAGTAGAGGCCAATCCGCTAACCTTGGTGATCTCCATTAGGCCAGCGGACAGGTCGATAATGCTCAATCAGGAAGCGGTTGGCACTATCGATGATCCGTCCGCGCTTACGAACAGGCTGAAAGAGATATTCAGGCAGCGTACGACCGAGGGAGTTTTCAGGGAAAATTCCAACCAGATAGAAAAAACGGTCTTTATCAAATCCCCCACTTCGGTCAAGTATGGCGACGTGGTAAAGGTTATTGATGCTGCCAAGGAAGGCGAGGCCGAACCGATAGGCTTGCAGGTTGACGATCTGTCAGCGGTATAAAATTTTTCCGGTTTCCAGGGGAGGCAAAGTGCCTTATACGGGTTTCTTGTGCCTTCCGGCCGGTGGTTCAGGGAGTTGAAGATGCGATCTTCTCGTTTTGGGATACTTTTATTAGTGGTGTTGGCTGTAATTACAACAACCAACTGCGCTTATTTTAACAAGATCGTCACAAGAAAAAACCTTGTTGACGGGGCCGAGGCCTATAAAGGCCGTAAATTTGCCGAGGCTGAAGAACTTTTCAGACGTGCTGCCGCCCGCGATCCGGAAGGCACCACTCTGGAAGGGAGAACCGCACAGCTTTTTCTTGCGCGGACCATCCATTCTCGTTATATCGGCAATCGTAAGGAAACGCCGCTTGCCGAGCAGGCAATAGAAGAGTACAAAAAAGTGCTTGTGGTTGACCCCAACGAACAAAGCGCCTATAAAGCGGTTGCAGGGCTGTTGGAAAACCTTCAAAAGAACGACCAGTGGGAAGCCTGGGTAAAAGAGCGTTCGCAAAATACCCAGATCAACAACGAATATCGTGCTGAGGCCCTTACCTCGCTCGCCGTTAAGCAGTATAACTGTGCGAACGAGATAACGGACACCGACAAGACCAAAAAAGAAGGCAAACGCGACGGCAAAGATGTATTTATTTATGTCAAGCCGGAGAATGCCGCCGATCTGGAAAGACTGCGTGCCTGTGTCACACAGGGAACGGCCCTGATAGATCAGGCGGTGGCCCTTGAAACCGATGAGGTCAAGAATATGAAAGGGCTGGATCTCAAAGCGGTTTCCGACGCCGATCTCGTGAAAAACCATGAACTCGTCAAATCGTTCGAATCGACACGTTCTTACAAGGCCAGTCTTTTGATCCAGGCATCGCGTCTTGCGGAAATGGAAGGAAATGAACCTGATGCTGCCCGTCTTCGCACTGAAGCCGAGACTGCAAGGGCACAGTTCCAGGAACTTAGTGGGGTCAGCCGCAACATGCAGACCGAAATAGACGAAAGAAAGGCGGCGGCTGAGGCAGCGGAGAAAGAAGCGGCCAACAGCAATTCTGCTTCATAGACGGAACGACGTCATCTGACAACGTTCTCTAATTTTGTGATGTTCGGCTTTTCAGTTGAACATCACTTTTTTTGCTTATAGCGTCGTTATCGGGGGAGATGGCCGGGCCATTGCAATCATCTCACCAACTAAAATAATATTATAGTCGTGATAAAAGAGATATGATCCGCATTGAAGATGTCATTGCAAAGGTGGAACATAACCGGCCCGACGCTGATGTCGAGTTGATACGGCGTGCCTATCTCTTTTCCGCTCTTCACCACAAAGGGCAAAAGAGGGCATCAGGCGAACCGTATCTTGTCCATCCGCTGGCGGTTGCCGATCTGCTTGCCGAAATGGGGCTTGATGAGGTCAGTGTCTCCACGGGCCTTCTTCACGACGTTGTCGAAGACACACTGGTCGATCTGGACACGATCCGCTCATATTTTGGTGACGAAATAGCCCTTCTGGTTGACGGTCTGACAAAGATCGCACAGATCAGCAACCTCTCAAAAGAACGCCAGCAGGCCGAGAACGTCAGGAAAATGGTCCTGGCGATGATCACCGATGTCAGAGTCGTGCTGATAAAATTGGCCGACCGCCTGCATAACATGCGGACTATGCAGTTCCTCAAACCGGAAAAGCGCGCCCGCATCTCACAGGAAACGCTGGACATATATGCTCCTATCGCCCATCGCCTCGGTATGGGTAAACTCAGGAGCGAACTTGAGGACCTTTCATTTCAGAACCTTTATCCCGAGGATTACAAACGGCTCGCCAAAGAGGTAGATACGCGGCGTCCTGAACTAGAAGCCGCCCTTGAAAGGATAATATCCACGGTCGAACATAGATTGCGCGAGAACGAAGTTCCTTTTATCGAGATACAGGGACGTGTCAAAAGGCTTTATTCACTTTGGAAAAAGCTGAAAAAACAGAAAATTTCCATTGAGCAGGTCTATGACCTTATCGCTGTCCGGGTCATCACTCCAAATCACAAAAAATACTGCTATCTGGCTTTAAGCGTTATGCACGACACGTGGACGCCCGTGCCTGAACGCTTCAAAGACTGGATCGCCATACCTCGCGACAACCTGTATCAATCGCTGCACACATCGGTCATAGGCGACGGCGGACAGGCATTTGAGGTCCAGATACGGACCGAGGAAATGCATCACATAGCCGAGGAAGGCGTTGCGGCACACTGGCGATACAAGGAAAACAAACTCGGAACGGCGGACGATAACGAAAGCATTGACGAACTTCGCAAGACGGTCGAGAAACTGCTGCTGCCGCTGGTCGAAAATTCCGAGGCGGACGGCGATTCCGAGGATTTTATCGAGTCATTAAAACTCGATCTGTTTCCAAAGGACGTTTACGCCTTTACCCCGATGGGCAAGGTGATACAACTGCCTCGCGGGGCCACGCCGATAGATTTTGCATACGCCATTCACTCTGAGGTCGGCGACACATGCACCGGCGGCAAGATCAATGGCCGCATTGTCCCGCTCAGGACCGAACTGCAGAACGGCGATGTGGTCGAAATAATGACCACCGCAAACTCAAAACCTTCGCGTGACTGGCTCAATTATGTCGTTACGTCAAAAGCGAGAAACCGCATAAGGCATTGGATCTCGGAACAGCAGCGGACGGAGTCGATAGACATCGGCCGAAAGCTTTTGGAAAAGGAGGCCGACCGTTTTCGGCTTTCTCCGAAAAAGCTTATGAACAACGACACCGAGATGAAGCGAATCGCCAATGAGTACGGCCTCGGACGTCCCGAAGACCTTCTAGCGTCGATCGGCTACGGCAAAACGCTTCCGCGAAACATAATCGCGAAGTTCCTCGGCCCCGAAAAGTTTGCCGAGCTTGACCCGGAAAAGCACAAGGAAACGCGGCTGGAAACCGGAATGAAGGCGGTCAAACGGCTCATCGGCCTGGGCGAGGATGCAATAGTCGTCAAAGGCGTGGACAACCTGCTTACGACTCGGGCCAGATGCTGTAACCCATTGCGCGGAGAGGACATAATCGGTTACATATCGCTTGGCAAGGGAATTGTCGTTCACAACAAACGGTGCAAGAACGTCAAACAGCTGATGGTCAACAAGGACCGCATCGTTGAGGTGGAATGGGCAAAGAGCGATAAGGAAGAGATACAGTCGGTCAGGCTGCTTGTAACGACCGAGAACCGCACCGGAATGCTTGCCGACATCACAAACGCCATTGCCGAGATAAAGACCGGCATCCGAAATGCATCCGCCAGCGTTTCGCGCGACGACAAGGGCCTGATCGAAGTGACGGTCGAGGTTTTTGACAAAAAGCATCTTGACCGCGTCATTCTGGCCGTCGAACAGGTTCCCGGCGTCATTGCCGTTGAGCGAATGAATGCGAATTGAGGCTATGCCGCGGCTCCGTTTCACTGGCTGAAATGACTGCTTCAAAAGACATCTTCCGTTTGCGGGAGTTTTACAATCCGACACAAAATCTGCTAATATTACGCTTTTGTTTGGATATTGCAGGCAAGATCTATGGACATCATTTCAACCGATAAGGCACCGGCAGCGATAGGGCCGTATTCACAGGCCATAAAGGTGAACGGGGTTGTTTACTGTTCCGGCCAGATACCCATCGACATTACGACCGGCGAATTTGTTCCCGGCGGCGTTGTGGAGCAGACCCATCAGGTGCTGAAAAATCTTGGCGAAGTGCTTACGGCAGCAGGCAGCGGCTTTAACAAGGTCGTCAAAACAACCGTGTTTTTGGCGGATATGAGCGATTTTGCCGCGATGAATGAGATCTATGCTCAGTATTTCAGCGAGCATGAACCGGCCCGTGCGACCGTTCAAGCGGCAAGGCTGCCGCGTGATGCCCGTGTGGAAATAGACTGCATCGCCGTCGTGTAAAGACGGTTTGCGGACATGGAAAAACCGGGCCGCGATCATATCGAGGCCCGGCGTTGTAAAAAAAGCGTGGTGTTTGGGTTGCTACGCGGCTTTGATAATTTTGCCGGATTTGATGCAGCGGGTACAGACCTTTAACCGGCCGTTGCTTCCAGACGGGAGCTTAACGCGGACGGCCTGCAGATTTACATTAAATCTGCGTCGGGTCTTGTTGTTAGCGTGTGAAACATTGTTTCCAAACTGCGGCCCTTTGCCGCAAACGTCGCATCTCTGTGCCATAATTATTGCCTCCGAATATTAACGAGGTAGAATGAGTTTACAAAACCCAAAACAGATTTTATAGCAAACGATAGTGCGTAAAGTCAAGTAATGGAAAAGAATCGAATTGGTGAAGGAGTCAATCTCATAGTGCGAAACATAAAAAGAAACCCGGCCTTAGTCGTCGGAATGGTTCTGGCGGCGGTTTTCATGACGGCCTGTTCCGGTGATCCGGTAGCGGGTCCTGACGGAACGGATCCGAACGAAGTGGCGGCAAAGGTGAATGGCCGTGACATCCGTATGGAAGAGGTCGAAAAAGCGGTCAAGGCTCAGGCTCAGGGAACGCAGAGTTCCTTTTCTCCGCTGGAACTGGCGTCAGCCCGGCTTAGCGTTCTTCAGCAGATAATTCAGACAGAGGTGATGTATCAGAACGCGGAAAAGGAAAATACCATTCCGAGTGACGATGAAGTTACCGCTGAAATGAACAAGCGAAAGACCGCAAGCGCCCTTTCTGTAGAGGAATTTGAGAAGCAGATGAAGGAAGCGGGCGAGACCGAGCAGTCATGGCGTGAGAACGTCAAAAAGGAGATCGCTCTGCAGCGGCTTCAGGAAAAGATCGCCGGAAAGGTTGATTCGCCCAAGGACATCGAGATCGAGCAGTTCTATAACGGCAATAAAGAGCAGTTCAAGAACAAACGCGGTGCCGAACTGGCCGCCATCGTCGTCGATCCCAGCAACAGCGGCCAGGGCGATACGACCACCAACGAGGACGAAGTGCGGCTGCGGCTCAATGAGATCGGCCAGAGGCTGGCGACCACTGATTTTGCCGCCGTTGCCCGTGAATTCAGCGAAGATCTGGAAACGCGTGCTCGCGGAGGCGATTGGAGATATTTTTCAGAAGACGAGATGCGACAGGTATTTGGAACACAGGTTGCGGCCCACATTATGGAAAAAATGACCAACGGCCAGGTGTTCCCGAGCGTGCTGACGCTGGACGGACGCTTTTTGGTCGTCAAACTCCTTCGCAAACAGGAGAAGGACGAAGACCTTACGCTTGAAAGCCCGCAGGTGCGTCCGCGTATAACCGAGCTTTTGACGAACGCCCGAAAGAATCTTTTGTGGCAATCGTATGTTTCTTTGGCGATGAATGAATCGAAGATCGAGAATCTGCTTGCCCGCAAGGTCGTTGCCAACCCGAACGAGTTGAGTGGAGCGCGTCCGGCGGCACCGGCAAACGCAGATCAGGCAGACGCCAATGCTAATACGAATGCCAATGCGAACACTGCGGCAAACGGCAACGCGAACGTGAACAGCAATGCTGATACAGCGGCAAATACGAACACAGCCGCTAATTCTGACGCGAACGCCAACAAATAACATCACCGACATAGAGTGGTGAAAAGGACTGCCACGAAACATTTCGACGGACGAAACTGTTCGGACAAGCGTTTCGTGGCTTTTTACGTGAGTAATGCTTTTTCGTTTGAGCAATGTGGAGAAAGGCTACGCCGGCACCGAGATACTGCGGGGCGTTTCCTTTCAGGTCAATCCGGGTGAAAAGGTCGGGCTGGTTGGCCGCAACGGTGCCGGCAAAACGACCGTTTTTCGCCTATTGACCGGGTCGGAAAGCCCGGACGAGGGCGAGGTGGTAAAGGCCAATGGCCTGAAACTCGGCCTGCTTGACCAGCACGTCAATTTTCAGAAAGGGCAGACGGTGCATCAGGCCGCCTTGTCCGCATTTCAGGTCATTTTGGATATTGAATCGGAGATGCGCCAACTGGAACTCCGAATGGCGGACGATCATTCGCCTGAGGTGCTGGAACGCTACGCCGATCTCCAGACGGCATTTGAACAGGCTGACGGATTTACCTATACGGCCCGGGCGGAATCGATCCTGCTCGGCCTCGGGTTTTCGCGCGAATACTGGGATCACGACACGGCAACCCTTTCTGGCGGACAAAAGAATCGTTTGGGGATGGCGAGGCTGTTATTATCAGGAGCGGACGTGCTGCTGCTTGATGAGCCGACCAACCATCTGGACGTGAACGCCGTTGAATGGCTTGAGGAGTTTCTTCGTGAGTATCAGACGGCGTATGTTGTCATCAGCCATGACCGCTATTTCCTTGACCGCACGACCGACCGGATCATAGAGATCGACAACGGCAAAGCGGCAATTTATAAAGGCAATTATTCGCAGTTTTTGGTCGAAAGGGAACTCCGCAGGGAACAGCAGCGTCGGGAATATGAAAATCAGCGGGCGCATATCGCCAAGACCGAAGAATTCATTCGCCGAAACCTTGAGGGGCAAAAGACCAAGCAGGCAAAATCGCGCCGTAATCAGCTTGAACGAATGGAACGTATCGACCGCGTGATAGAAGATCGTTCGGGCGGCCATTTCGGCCTGAAAAGCGTCGAACGCACCGGAAATAACGTTCTCACGGTGGAAGATCTTTCCATCGGTTACGGTTCGGTTTCGCTGGCGGAAGGCATCGGGCTTTCGCTCCACAGAAGCGAGGTGCTTGGCATTATAGGAGCGAACGGAACCGGCAAGACGACATTTCTAAAGACGATCCTCGGCAGCCTGCCGCCGATAGCCGGCGATGTCGTATGGGGAACCAAGACCAATATCGGATATTACTCACAGAATCTGGATGACCTTCACGAGGCGAACGAGATAATTCAGGAACTTCGCCGGGTCGATCCGATGGCGGACAACGGAACGCTGCGTTCTTTCCTGGCACGTTTTCTTTTTGTCGGCGAAGATGTTTTCAAAAAGGTCAGTGATCTTTCAGGCGGCGAAAAAGGCCGATTGGCCCTGGCAAAGCTGATCTATTCGCGAAAGAACGTTCTGGTGCTGGACGAACCGACCAACCATCTCGATATTCCTTCGCGCGAGGCGCTTGAGGACGCCCTGACCGAATACGACGGCACAGTCGTCACCGTTAGCCACGACCGATTTTTCCTCGACAAAATAGCGACGCAGATCCTTGCGTTCGAAGCCGACGGAACCGTGAATGTCTTCAACGGAAACTACACCGAGTATCATGACTTTAAGATAAAGATAAGCAGTGATCCGAGGAAGGAAGTCACAGCAAGTGAGCCTGCAAAGACGTTGTTTGATGCTGAAACGGTCACAGCAAGCAATGGGCCGTTATTGAGCAAGAACCAGCGAGACAGGATCGCCCGATCCATTGAAGAGATCGAATTGAAAATACAGCGGCTTGAGGCAGAGCGAGACGATCTGACGGCGGAAATTAACCTGCCGGAAAATGCGTCCGATGTTAAGCGCTTTACTGAACTGACTGAGAAGTTTCAAAAAACCGAGGAAAAAATTCTTTCACTTTATGCTGAGTGGGAGCAGTTGGACGCTCAGCTTTCTGATCGATAATTAGGAGCCTCTTTTGTGATTATCACGTCGTGGACGTGTGATTCGCGGAGGCCAGCGGATGTGATGCGGACAAAGCTCGCCTTTGTCTGAAGCTCCTCGATATTGCGGCTGCCGGTGTAGCCCATTCCGGCGCGAAGACCGCCGATAAGCTGCGTCACCATTTCGGCAACGGTTCCTTTATAAGCGACGCGGCCTTCGATGCCTTCGGGGACGAATTTCGATTCTGCTTTGGTAAGTTCCTGGGCATAGCGGTCGCTGGAACCTTTTTTCATTGCTCCTATCGATCCCATTCCGCGATACGATTTGAAGTTGCGTCCTTGAAAAAGGATAACTTCGCCCGGTGCTTCCTCGGTGCCGGCAAAAAGCGAACCGATCATGACGCAATCCGCTCCGGCGGCTATTGCCTTGGCAACGTCGCCCGAAAATTTTATGCCGCCGTCGGCGATTATCGGAACGCCGGTGCCTCTTGCCGCATCGACACATTCTGAAATTGCAAGTATCTGCGGAACTCCCGCACCGGTAACGACGCGCGTCGTACATATCGACCCCGGCCCGATGCCGATCTTCACCGCGTCAACACCTACGGAGATAAGCTGTTTTGTGGCCTCGGCGGTCGCGACATTTCCGGCGATGAGTTCAAGGTCAGGGAACTTTGCCTTGGTTTTCTTTACAGCCTCAAAAACACGCGAACTGTGTCCGTGAGCGGTGTCAATGATAATGGCATCGACCCGTGATTCAATAAGGGCCTCCGCTCGTTCAAGAAAATCGCCGGTCGCTCCGATGGCCGCCGCACAGCGAAGCCGTCCGTAACCGTCCTTTGCCGCATTGGGAAAACGTATCGCCTTTTGAATATCTTTTACTGTGATAAGGCCCTTCAGATGGCCGTCGTCATCCACGACCAGCAGTTTTTCGATCCTGTGTTTTTGCAGCTTGACCTTGGCCTCGTCAAGCGTTGTCCCGACGGGAACCGTCACCAACGGCTGCGGCGTCATTATCTCTTTGACCGGGATGTCGGTGCGGGTCTCAAAACGAAGGTCGCGGTTGGTGATGATGCCGACGAGAAACCCGTTCACGTCAATAACGGGAACGCCGCTAATGCGGTATCTTTCCATTATCGCCAGGGCGTCAGACACGAGAGCGTCCTGATGTATCGTCACCGGATCGACTATCATTCCTGATTCGCTTCTCTTGACCTTGTCCACCTCTTCGGCCTGTTCGGCTATCGAGAAATTTTTGTGTATCACGCCTATGCCGCCCTGCTGTGCCAGAGCGATGGCGAGCGAGGCTTCAGTGACCGTGTCCATTGCGGAGGAACATAACGGTATGTTCAACTCGATCCCTCTTGAAAATCTTGTGCGTGTATCGACCTCGCCCGGCAGAACCTCGGAATACGCCGGTACCAATAATACGTCGTCGAATGTCAGTCCTTCTTTTATCTCGTCAAACTTCATAGCAAATATCGTAAATATGTTTCAAAAGCGATCTATATAAAACCGTCCTTTTTTGATCATCACCTGATCCATCTGGCTGATAACCGGACCCTGCCTGCAAAAAAGCCCGCGTATGTTCTGCGGGCGCTGTGGCTTATCTGCAATATTTCTTTCGGGTGCTTCTGCTGGGCCTTTCATAACTGGTTTGTCGCGCCTGCCGGCGTTGGCGTCCTTGGTGCCGGTGTTGACGTTGGACTGGACGAAGGTGTCGGTTTTGTCGGCGTCACCGTTCTGGATCTGGTCGGCAAGTCAGAAGGCGAAGGGCTGCCATTTGCGGCTGTGTTGGTATTTGCCCTTGGCGTCGCTGCGGGACGTGTTGCCGGTGTCGGATCCGCAGTCGGTTTCGGTGCTTCCGTTATTTTTCCTGTTTCCCAGACCCTTGCTACATTATCCTTATCTATCTCGAAAGCGATTATCTGCCCTTTTGTCGGTGCCGGCGGCGGCTCGATGGCTTTTCCGTTCAATTTTAATTCCACTTTTTCGGCAAAGCCCTTGTAATAACTCAGTTTTACGCTGTTGCTGCCTTCCAGAACCTTCGGTGTGTTGGCGGAAACGGTTTCAGTGCTGGTGTTTCCGTCGATCGTCGAACTCAACGAGATGGGTTCGTTCTTTGCCGTAAATTCCACTCTGATACGGTCGTTCCGTGTCGGTACGGGCTGATCAGTATTCGCCGGCTGTGAGTTTTCGCTGCCGGAATTTGCATTTACGTTTGACGTGACCACCGTTTCGTCGGAACGTCCCTGCAAATAGTTCAAAAGGAACAGAATACCGCCGGTCATCAGACCCAGGATTATCACCGCGAAAATGATCGTCGGAATTGAAGAGTTGGCGGCCTGTTCATCGGTCAATACCTCAGGTTTATATTTTTGCAGTGTCGGATCTTCGCCGCCTTCGGTCGCGGCAACGATCTTTGCATAATCCTGTAAGGCCTCGTGTTCGTCGAGGCCGATGAATTTAGCGTAGGATTTAACAAATCCCTTGTTAAATATACCTCCCGGAAGCGGTTTGTAGTTATCGTTCTCGATGGAATCAAGATACAGCGATGAAATGCGGGTCTGCTCCGCGACCTCGCTGATGCTTATACCTCGTTCCTCGCGGGCCTGCCGCAATTTTTCTCCCAGGGATAGTGACATTTTATGAAAATTCTTTCCGCGCCAAGGCGTTGCCGCCATAAGGTCTATAAACTTGAAATATAGCTTTCAGCCGCCATTGATGTCAATTGTATCGCGAATCGTGTGGTATTACGAACGCTTGATTCTTTGCGGTAACGCGTGATACGTTTAGAGCATTCTGTGACAGGACATTTCAACATCCGGTCAATATTTTTTGTGAGGAGTTCTCAATGAGTTTAGAAGCGCTCGGTATGGTCGAGACTAAAGGGTTTGTCGGTGCCGTCGAGGCGGCCGATGCCATGGTCAAAGCGGCAAATGTCGATCTTATGGGTAAGGAATACATTGGTGCGGGTTTCGTTACGATATTTGTACGCGGCGATGTCGGTGCTGTAAAGGCGGCAACCGACGCCGGAGCGGCGGCGGCCCGTCGCGTCGGTGAACTGATAAGTGTTCACGTCATTCCTCGGCCGCACAGCGAGGTCGAACGGGTACTTCCAAAAGGCGGCAAGGTCGGCCTCAGCCCTGATGAAAAAGCGCTTCGCGGCGGCGGCAAACAGCTTTCGTCCGGTTCGGCGGGATCGGCAATTTCCGAGAACGACCGATCAAAGACCCGCAGCAAATAAATGGTCCCGGCTGAAATTCGCGGCTGATCCGGGTCTTTGCCGCGAAACCCGCTTTCAGCCTGTAAATTCAAATGGCCGACAAGGATCTGATCTCACAACAGGAGGCTCGTGACGCGGTCGATGCCGCGCACGAAGCATTTCTGACGCTTTCGCGGTTCGACCAGGGGCGTATCGACGCCATCTGTGACGCGATGGCGGAGGCGGCGCTTGCCGACGCAGGCCGTCTCGGGCGTCTGGCGCATGAGGAAACAGGTTTTGGCCGTGCAGAGGACAAACAGGAAAAGAACCGCTTTGCGGCAGAGGACATTTGGCGGCATTTTCGGCCATTAAAAACGGTCGGCGTTATCAATGATCTTGGCAGCGTTGTAGAGATTGCATCGCCGCGCGGCGTGGTGGCGGCCATAATCCCTTCGACCAACCCCACATCGACCGCGATATTCAAGATAATCATCGCGATAAAGTCACGGAACTCGATAGTTTTGTCGCCGCATCCTTCCGCCGCAAGGTGCATTGCGGAAACGGCACGTGTTATGGAGCAAGCCGGGCTAAAAGCAGGGTTGCCGAAAGGGGCTGTCATCTGTCTTGAAAATTCGACCATCGAGGGCACCGAAACGCTGATGAAGCATCGCCGTACCGCCGTTATTCTGGCGACAGGCGGCATCGGGCTGGTTCGGGCGGCGTATTCTTCGGGAAAACCGGCGTTTGGCGTCGGTCCCGGCAACGTGCCTGTTTATATTGACCGTTCCGCGGATGCGGCAAAGGCCGTAGGCAATATTCTGACCGGAACCTGTTTTGATAACGGGACGATATGCGCTTCCGAGCA
Source organism: Acidobacteriota bacterium (assembly GCA_019639175.1). Classification (GTDB taxonomy): domain Bacteria; phylum Acidobacteriota; class Blastocatellia; order Pyrinomonadales; family Pyrinomonadaceae; genus OLB17. The sequence continues at coordinate 72,026 of JAHBSK010000010.1, forward strand.
GTCCGTTGTTGTCGATGCTCCGGTCGAGGCACAGGTTCGCGATGAGTTTCGCAGACAGGGCGGCCATTTTCTTTCATCATCAGAGGCAGATGCGGTCGCAAACGTTCTGCTGACCCCGCAACGCACGCTGAACGCCGGCATCGTCGGCAGATCAGCCGAATACATAGCCAATCTGGCAGGTGTATCGGTTCCGTCGGGAACGAGATGTCTGCTCGCCGATTGCGGCGGTGTCGGACGAGATTTTCCGTGGTCTATTGAGAAACTGTCGCCGACCCTGGCATTTTTTGTCGTGGACGGCGTTGTTGCCGGGGCAAACAGATGCGAGGAGATACTGCGTTTTGGCGGCATGGGACACACTGCGGGAATGCATTCGACCGACAGAGCGGCGGCGATAAAATTTGGTGAGCAGATGCCCGCAGCGAGGGTCATCATCAACTCGCCGACGACGCATGGGGCCATCGGGCTTTCGACCGATCTTGCTCCTTCGATGACGCTGGGATGCGGTTCGTGGGGCGGAAACGTGACCTCGGACAACGTATCACCGATCCATCTGATGGACATAAAGCGAGTGGCGTTTGAGACAAAGCCGGTCGGAAAAACTGCCGCTCCTGAGCCTTCGCCGATTCCGGCTCCGGTCTCGCCTTCGCCCGCCAGGAAAAAGCCTGACCGTGCCGCCATTGCGACGATGGTCGATCAGTTCTTAAGAGATAAATTGAGCAGTCAGCCGCCGGTTCCGAGCGAACCCGTTAAACCGGCTCCGGCCGCAGTTGACGAACCGCCCGCTCCGCCTGCCTCACCTGTAAAGACCGTGATCCATGAACTCCGTCCGCAGTCGCTGACGGAGAACGGCTTGGACAAAACGCCTGTGGATTTTGTGAGCGAAGAAGACGTCCGCAAGGCCATCGACAAAGGCGAGAAGATATATATAAATTCAAAGACCATTTTGACGCCGAGCGCCCGCGACCTCGGAAATGAGAAGGAGGTCTTTGCCAAGGGCTGATCAAGGGGTGATGCGCGGTTATCTGATCAATTCGGTTTTCCTGTTCCTTGTGATGGTTTGTGCCGTTGCGGTTCAGGCGCAGGAAGACGAAAAGGCGTCCGCACAGACGCTCAAATACGGCGTTGTCATTGATAATTCGGGGACGTTCCGGTTTGCTCTGGAAAAAGCGGTTCGGCTTTTGGCGGCGGTGGTTCGTGAACAAAACGAAGGCGATGAGGGTTTTCTGCTCACATATACCGACCCGGAAGGCATTTTTCTGAAGGTAAAGTTCACATCGGACATTGAGGAACTTGCCGATTCCATTGAAAATATCTATGTCGAGGCCGGACGCACCGCTGTTTGGGATGCCCTCTATGCGGCAGCGGACCAGTTTGAAAAGATCACGCCTGACGAACCTGTTTCAGAACGACGGCTTATCTTTCTTGTCACTGACGGAGATCAGAAAGGAAGCAGCCTGAAACCGGATCTGGTATTGAAAAGGCTAAAGGAACGCGGTGTGACCGTTCATGTGGTCGGGTTGGCCGAACGCAAGGTCGATCTTAAAACGGTTGGCCGGATCTCAGACAACACCGGCGGCAGAAAGTTCGTTCCCGTGACCGCCGATGACCTTAAGGCTGCCGCGGCGGAACTTATTAACATTCTGAAAGGGAAGGATCGGTAAAAACAAGATATTGATGGCCAAACGAGGTCCGAAGAAAAAGGTTTGCAAGTGTGGGGCCAAGATCAGGCCTGAGGCTGTGTTCTGCTACAACTGCGGAACGGAACTGGTGTCGGGAAAACCGGCCGAACAGGTAAATGCGGAGGTTGAGAATGCGGTGATAGCCGTAATTGACGAACCGCCGCCCATTCCGGTTCCCGATATCGCCCTGAAGGATTTTGCCGAACCTCAGTTGGCACCGATGCCGGAGGAGCCAAAGGCTCCTGCCAACGTCAACGCCGCTGTTGAGAAAGGTGCAGCCCCTCGCAAACAAAGGCGTGAGCGTCCGCCCAGGCCGCGTCCCGCGGTCGTGAATGTCGAATGGGCAGAGCCTGCGGGCATGGGAGCGGGTTTTCTGGTTTGGACATTTGTATTTATCGTGATCTGTGCGTTGGTCATTGCCATTGCGATATATTTGAAGTAAGTTTCTTCTGATGACTTCAGCGGTCCTTATATTTTTTGCGGCGATACTTGGTGTGACGGTGCTGCTGTTTGCCGTCATTTTGGTGATCTGGCTGCTTGTCCGCAAGCGTAAGTGAACAGCGTGTAAAAAGTTATGCAAGCTCTGGGAATGGTCGAATGTTTCGGTCTGGTCGCGATGATAGAGGCCGCCGATGCCATGGTAAAATCCGCCAATGTCGAATTGGTCGGATATGAAAAGGTCGATGCCGGACTTGTAACGGCCATCGTCCGGGGCGAAGTCGGCGCCGTAAAGGCCGCCGTCGATGCCGGGGCAGTCGCTGCACGAAAGGTCGGGACCGTCACCGCCGTTCACGTCATACCGCGTCCGCACGACGCTGTGGATGAGGGAATACCGGTGCTTGTCACGGGCGAGACCAATCGCAAGAAAATTTCCGGCTCAGTTCCTGAGTGAATATTACCGGCCAAAAGAAAACAAGGGCTGTCCGTTTTGGGCAGCCCTTTCATTTATTATCGTGATGACAACGCAATGTGGTTAGTTTGAGCGCTGAAGCACAGGTTGGCCGTTTCGGCCTTCGGCGGTGCGTCCTGCTCTGGTCACGGCTATGCGTTTTTCCTTGTTCGGGCCGTCCTTTATCAGCACCTTTATGTTGCGATAGGTGCCGTCATCGCGGTTGTTGGTCGGTATGTAGCCGATGGAATACTGCATCCGCATTTCCGAGGCGATGTCGCGGGCAATGTTCGGCAGTTCCGACACGGTGGCCGGGAAATACGCCTTTCCTCCGGTTTGTGTGGCAAGGTCTTCCAGAAACGATCTTGCCTTGCTTTGCGAACTTTTTGAGAAAAATCCGCCTTTGTCGCTGAGGTCGCGGACAAATCCCACGGTGTATATCTGCACATCCGATTCTCTAAGCAGATCGACAAGCTGTTTTTGCGAATAGACGCTGTTCACGTCCTCTCCGTCCGAAACAAGCACGATGGCCCGCCGTTTCCGATGATCGTCGGCTCCGCGTTCATAATCTGAAACGTTCTGTATCGCCAGATAAACGGCGTCTATTATCGCTGTCCGGCCGCCTTCGATGAAAAGCTGTGTTTCGAGCGATTCCTTGACCTCTTCCTTGTCGGTGGAAAAATCCTGAACTATCTCAATATTCTGCGAATCAACGAACCGGATGACGCTTGTCTTGTCACCGTCGCGGTTCGTGTCCACGATTATCTTGCCGGCCTCGATGACCTCGTTTATCTGAGAGCGGAGCGAACCCGAATTGTCTATGACCAGGCTGTAATTGGTCGGAACCTCTGACCGTGAAAAGAACTCGATGGTCTGCGCCACATTGTCCTCAAATATGGAGAACTCGGTTTGGGGAAGATTGTTGATCGGGCGGTTGTTCCGGTCAACGACGCGGACATTCAGATTGACCAGTTCGGTTTCCACGATCAGCGGGTCATCGTCTTCTATAGGTGTCGCGGTCGGCCTCGGCGTTGGCGTGGGACTCGGGGATGTGTTCCCCGAGTCCTGAGCGTTTGCCGGGCCGCTGATAAACGAAGGAACGAAAATGCCTGCCGCGATGGTAAGCACGATTATTACAAAACGGCCGTAATTGGATAAAAGATCTTTCATTATTGGCAGCAACTATCAGTAACTTGTTGAGGGTGAGGCGTAATATCCCTCACGACTCCGAACAGTTAGACGCGGCAATCCGCGCGGAGGTTTGACGCGAACTCGCACTTTTCTCCATTTTCCGTCGGGCTGAAAATCCGCCGGTGTATAGCCGATGGAGTATTGATGGCGAAGTTCCAAAGCGATCCGTTCAAATATTTCATCCATTTCCACGGCGGTGCTGGGATAGAAGGATTTTCCGCCTGTCACCGAGGAAAGTTCGTCAAGAAATGCCTGTCCCTGCATTCCCAGCATAGAACCGGCGTCACCGCCCAAAATGCCGACGGCGTATGTCACGACATCAGATTCTTTCATCAGCCGCCGCACTTCGCCAAAATTGTAGCGTGAGGCATTGTCCTGGCCGTCACTGATTATCATTAACGCTTTTTTACGATGAGTTCCGCGTGTCACTCTTTCGATGCCGAGATAGACGGCGTCATAAAGAGCGGTGTTCTGATTTGGATTTACCAGCGTCAGCTTTTGCAGAACGGCGTCGCCGTCTCGTGTTCGGTCAAGAAGGAGCTGAGCGCGGCTGTTAAAGGCAATGAGGAAATATTCGTCGTTCGGGTGGCTTGTGTTTATGAACCTGCTGAGGGCCGTGCGGGCCTTGCTGATCTTGTCGCCGGTCATTGAGCCGGAAACGTCAAACAGGATGCCAATGGAAACCGGAGCGTCAGAATCACTGAAAAAGGTTATCTCCTGCTGTTTATTGTTGTCGTAAACCGTGAAATCTTTTTTTGAGAGGCCGGAGACCAGGCGGCCGTACAGATCGGTAACGGTCAGCGTCAGCGTTACCAGATCGACCTGAACTCGTTCTATCTTCTGCGACTCGTCCTCGATGGCAGGCGGAGTCGGTTCCGGCGTCTGAGCATTGGCGAACGGGCTGCATAGCAGTGCGATCACAAATGGAATTACAAGCAGGAATGGCCTTGGGTGAGGTCTCCAGGCCGCGATTCTCTGAGGTTCCATAAACAACTCCTGATCTGACGGTCTAGGTTATTCTAAGAAAAGAGTACAATATACGCAAGATATTTTTAGGATGTATGAAACAGCCATAAGGTTGTTTTTGGACTCGGACAGGGAAATGCGGCCTTTCGGCGCAACCATTTCGCGATAATTGCGTGTTATAATCCAGTGAGCCGAGAAGCGACTGCCGGGCATTTATTATGCCTTTCAGTGTGATTTCGGCCGTCCGCGTGCATCAGATTCTTTTATGGCAGAATTCATTTGTCGATTTGGAACCCCATCCGGTGAGATCGTCACCAGAATAGTCGAGGCTCATGCCGCCGGCGACGCTCGTGCTTCGCTCGAACGCGACGGCTACAAGGTTTTTGAGGTGTCGTCCGCCGATGGCGCGATAGCCTCCGCTCTTGGAATAGGCGGCAAAACTTCGCGACGGCGCATAAAACAGGGCGATTTTCTGCTCTTCAATCAGCAGTTGTCCGCTCTTCTAAGGGCTGGCATTCCCGTGCTTCAGGCGGTAACGCTGTTAAAGACCCGTTCAAATTCCGCCGCTCTTCGTGACGTTCTGGCAAACGTCGAGGAAAAGATAAAAGGCGGCGTTCCGCTTTCTGAAGCGTTTGAAGCGCAGGGAATTTTTCCGCGCATCTACACCGCCTCGATATATTCCGGCGAGAAAAGCGGCGCTCTTGATGATGTTCTCGCACGGTTTGTCGAATATTTGCGCAAAAGTGTGGGACTTGCCCGCAAACTTCGCGGAGCCTTGGTCTATCCGGCTTTTCTGCTTATTGCAGCGGCTTTCATGATCGCTTTCCTGACGCTTTATATCGTTCCGCGAATGTCCACTCTTTTTCAGGGCCTGAGCGCAAACCGAGGCCTGCCGACGCTGACGGTCTGGGTCGTGGCAATATCGGGAGCGATCGCGGACAATGTCTGGTGGGTACTGCCGCTTGTTCTGCTTCTGTTCGGAGCGCTTTTTGTATGGCTCAGGACAGCCAACGGCAGGCTGATGTTTCACAAATTTCTGCTCAGAACGCCTGTCGGCGGAATGCTGATAAGGCAAATGGCAACGGCACAGCTTTCCCGCTCGCTTTCAACTCTGCTGGCGGGCGGCATCACGGTTCCCGATTCGTGGGAGATCGCTTCGCAGGCAATAAATAACCTCGAATTGCGAAGACGCAGTGAAACCGTGCTTCCGCTGATACGCGAAGGCCGCGGTTTTACCGATTCGCTCGAAAAGGCGAACTGGATACCGGAACTTGGCATCGACATGATAGGCATCGGCGAACGTTCCGGCAGTCTTAGGGAAATGCTGGATGAGGTTGCATTGTTCTATGATGCAGAAGCGGATGTGAAACTCGAACAGCTCACAACGCTGCTCGAACCTGTGATCCTGATCTTTATGGCGCTTGTGGTCGTTGTGGTGCTTTTGGCGATATATCTGCCGATCATTGACACGATCTCAGCCGGGCCGATGAGCGGAAGATAGAAAATTAAAATTGTCGAGGCCTTGTATCGGCACAAAAAACGCAAGATAAACGAATGAACGAACAGACAGACCCGTACAAAACCAATGTTTCCTCGCCAAAGATCGAGCTTTCGGATTTTCTCGAGAACGAGCCGCCCGAAGTGGTTGAGGCAAAGCAGCTTGCACGCCGCTATCGGCTGCCGTATATCGACCTTTTGCCGCCGGATCAGCCGTCGCCGATAGATTACGGGGAATTGTCGAAAATTCCGGTCGAGATGATGCTTCGCAATCATTTTGTCCCGCTGAGACGCGACGGGCGTGAACTTCACGCCGCTATGGCCGATCCTACCAATCTGGAACTGCTTGACGAGATGGAGAACGCTCTGAATGTGAAGATCGTTCCCTATATCGCCACGCTCGGCGCCATCGACGTTGTTCTGAAAAAAGGCGACGCGACACAGCGCGTTCTGCAGGAAGCCGCGTCCGGCTTCAAAATATCGCTGGTGAAGGAAACCGAGCAGGGCGAGGAAGTTCTCGACCTCGACCGGCTTGCCTCTGACAGCGAGATGTCGCCGATCATCAAACTCGTCGATACCATTGTTTACAACGCAATGGAATCGCGTGCGTCCGATATTCATATCGAGGCAGGCGACCGTGATGTTCACGTAAAATTCCGAATCGACGGAGCGCTTTACCGAAAGGTCGATCCGATAGACATCGCTTATCATCAAACGCTGATATCACGTATCAAGGTCATGTCCGAACTGGACATCGCCGAACGCCGCATACCGCAGGACGGCCGTTTCCGCGTCAGATACAAGGGCCGCACAGTTGATTTCCGTGTTTCGATATTGCCGTCCGTCTTTGGCGAGAATTGCGTTATCCGTATCCTCGACAAAGAGCAGATATCGGAAGAGTTCAAGAACCTTAGCCTTGACGTTGTCGGATTTGACCCCGACGACCTAAAACGCTTTCGCGTTTACATCAAGGAGCCGTACGGCATGGTTCTCGTGACCGGCCCGACCGGTTCCGGTAAAACGACGACGCTTTACGGCGCTCTGAACGAGATCCGAAACGAAGAGGACAAGATCATCACTATTGAAGACCCTGTTGAGTACCAGCTTCAGGGCATAATGCAGATACCCGTGAACGAAAAGAAAGGTCTGACGTTTGCCCGCGGGCTGCGATCCATTTTGCGACATGACCCCGACAAGATAATGGTCGGCGAAATCCGTGACGAAGAGACGGCTCAGATCGCCATTCAATCAGCGCTGACAGGCCACCTTGTTTTCACGACCGTTCACGCAAACAACGTCATCGACGTTATCGGCCGCTTTCTGAACATGGGCGTTGAGCCGTATAACTTTGTGTCGTCGCTCAACTGTGTGCTGGCACAGCGTCTGGTGAGATTGCTTTGCCCGACCTGCAAAAGGCATTATGATCCGACCGAAGCGGAACTTTTTGAATCCGGCCTGAAACCCTCAGAAACTGCCGATCAGCACTTATACCGAAACGTGGGCTGCGATGCCTGCAACCACACTGGCTATCGCGGCAGAACGGCGATCCATGAACTTCTTGATATGTCCGACACTATTCGCGAAATGATAATCGACCGCCGTCCGGGTTCCGAGATACGCCGCCAGGCAGAAAGGGAAGGCCTGTCATCACTTCGTGAATCGGCCATCAAAAAGGTCTTTCTGGGCCAGACGACGCTTCACGAAATAAACCGCGTAACGTTTGTAGAGGAAGTAAGATGATGAAATATTTGGCCGCCGCATTATTTGCCATTGCCGCGATAGCATCGACTGGAATTGCCCAAACCGATGAATACCCCGACAACTGGTGCCGCACCGGGCTGTTTCCAAAGGAAACCGATAATTTCAGGGTCGGTACCGCAAAGGGCGAGCGAAACAGCAGGATATATTTCTACAACGATTTCGCGGCAGATGATTGCCCGGACAATGAAAAATGCAGGAAAAAGGCATATATCGTCCCCGGCGACCAGGTGGTTATTTCAAAATCACGCGGCGATTTCGGCTGTGCATGGTTTGCACCCGCCAAAGGGCTGCCGACCGTCGGATGGGTGCGGATGGAGAGCTTTGCGATTCTGGAAGGCCCTTTCGATATCCCGGATGGGGAATGGATCGGCGAATGGAAGAACGGCGAAAATACGATCAGCTTTACCCACAACAAGCTCGACGGCTGGCTTAATGTGACCGGCGACGCCTATTGGAAAGGCGTCGGTGATAACATCCATATCGGCGAACTCGACAACCGCGCCGAACCCCGGAACGGCGTCCTCGAATACTCCGACGGCGACGATGAATACGACTGCAAGGCAACTATGCGGCTGATAGGCGATTTCCTAATTGTTGCAGACAATATGCACTGCGGCGGTGCAAATGTAAGTTTTTCAGGAGTGTATATAAGAACAAAGAAATAAACTCCCCCGATCCGCAATTTTTCAGCAAAAAACTGATAGCTGAAGGCTGAAAGCTGTTAGCTGGTATTCTAAAGATCTTATATCAACCCGCGATAAATATCCGGGTCAACATTAGCGCCGCTGACCACCAGACATATTTTCTTTCCTGAAAATCTTTCCTTATCTTCCAGAATTGCACCGAGCGAGACTGCCCCGGTCGGCTCGCATTTCAGATTTGCCAGATTGAAATACATCCGCAGTGCCTCGGCAATATTCTCATCCGAAACTTCGATAATATCTTTTACGCCGCTTTGTATTATCGGCCAGTTCAGGTTGCCGAGTGAGATAGTTCTGGCTCCGTCGGCAATGGTCTGCGGCTCCTTTTCGTTTGCGATCACTTCCCCCGCACGAAATGAACGTGCGGCATCATTCGCCAAGAGCGGTTCGCAGCCGTAAACTTCCGTCCTGCTTCCTTTTCTCTTCAGCCCTGTAACGACGCCGGAGATCAGTCCGCCGCCGCCGACCGGGACAAGAACCGCGTCAAACCCATGTTCCGCCAGTTCGTCGCCGAGCGTGGCATTCCCGTCGATAACAAATTGGTCGTCATAGGCGCTTGCCTGATATGCTTCGGGCATCTCGGCGGCAAGCTGTTCCACACGTTCGTTTCGGCCTATCTTGTTGGTATCTATCAGGTCAAGCTGTGCGCCGTAATTTCGGATAGCGTCGATCTTTACTTTGGCAGATGTGTCGGGCATTACGATCACGGCTTTTTTGCCCAACAGCTTGCAGGCATATGCCAGTGCCTGTCCGAAATTGCCTGAAGAAGCCGTTATTATCGTATCGTTCTCAACATTCGACGCCAGATTGTATGCGGCACGGAACTTGAAACTTCCGGTGTGCTGAAAGGTTTCTGTTGCGATAGTTATATCCAGCCCAAGATGGTCTTTTAACTTGGCAGATTCAATAAATGTGGTCGGGCGGATCGTTTCAAGCAGTGGCTTCATAGTGGTTAAAACGAAAGTGTATTATTCTTAAAGTACTATGTCCAACAACGAGATATTTGAACAGCTTGACTGGCTGTTTTACCAGTCGCAAATGCAGTTTGGCAGCTTGGTAAAGTCGCGGTGGATGCATACTGAGGAGAACTGTCCGGGCTGCGGCAAAAAGCTAACGTTGACGAAGTTCAAGGGGAAGAAAGCCCTTTCTCTGAACACTTTCATCTACCGCGAACGCGGCGTGCTGATCGGCTATCTGCTCTGCGGCGGCTGTGCAAAACAGATATTCAGCAAAGACACACAGCATGTTGGTAAATTGCCGCTCCATGACCAGATCGAAAAGACGCTCATAGAAAGTTATTTAAGAAAATCAGGACACTAAAAACGTTATGTCAAAAGCACGGTTCGGAATGGTTGGCCTCGGGACAATGGGCCGGAATTTTTTGCTGAATATCGCAGACGATGGTTTTTCCTGCGTCGGGTATGATCTGGATGCGGAAAAGCGTCGGCTGCTGCTTGAGGAAGGGAAGCAATGGAACGTAATGGCTGCCGAATCACCCGCCGATCTGGCAGGAAAGCTCGAAACGCCACGCTCGATAATGCTGCTGGTGCCTGCCGGAAAGATAGTTGATGCGGTGATCGAAGACCTGCTGCCGCATCTGGAAAAAGGCGATCTGATAATCGACGGCGGTAATTCGCATTTCACGGACACCGAACGCCGCGAAGCATATCTTGCCGAAAAAGGCATCGGATTTCTCGGCGTGGGTGTTTCAGGCGGCGAAGAAGGCGCTCGGCTTGGGCCGAGCATCATGCCCGGCGGCAGCCGCGACTATTACGCCCGCGTCGCGCCGGTTTTTGAGGCCGTAGCAGCAAAGGTTGACGGCGAACCATGCGTAGCATATATGGGCAGCGGTTCGGCCGGGCATTTTGTAAAGATGGTCCACAATGGCATCGAATATGCCATGATGCAGCTCATTGCCGAAGCCTACGACCTGCTCCGAGGAACGCCGAAATCCCTATCGGCGGGTGAAGTTTTTGCCGACTGGAATAAAGGCAAACTAAACTCTTTTCTTATCGAAATTACCGCGACAGTTCTTAAAAAGATCGACGACGAAACCGGCAAGCCGCTGGTCGAAATGATCCTCGACACCGCCGGGCAAAAGGGAACGGGCAAATGGACATCGCAGGCGGCAATGGACCACGGCATTCCGATCCCGACAATAGATTCAGCCGTTTCGATGCGGCAGATCTCCGCGCAAAAGGACTTACGACATGATATCTGGGCCAGCAACACTTGGGCGGAAGGAACTGAATCAAATACTCCAATTAACAATTTTCAAGTAACAATTGACAATTTGCACGATGCCCTTTATGCGGCATTCATAGTGTCTTACGCACAGGGAATGTCGTTGCTGCAAGCCGCTTCTGAGGAGAAAGGCTATGGTCTTGATCTCGCAGAAATAGCAAAAATATGGCGCGGCGGCTGCATCATTCGCTCCGCGATGCTTGAGGACATCAGAGCGGCATTTGCCGAAGACAGCGCCTTGCCGAACTTATTATTGAACCTGAAATTTGCAGAAGAGATAAAGAAAAATCTTTCGGCATTGAGAAATACCGTCACCCAGTTTGCATCTGCGGGCATACCTGCGATGTGTTTTTCGTCGGCTTTGGCATACATCGACGCATTTTCATCAGAACGCCTGCCGGCAAATCTTACCCAGGCCCAACGGGACTACTTCGGCGCGCATACATATCAACGCATCGACAAAGATGGCGTTTTTCATACGGCGAATTGGGAAAGCTGAGTTTCAATTACCGTTTATTATTTTCCAGTTTCTTCGGCTTCCGCAATTTGAAATCGGATCATGCAACTTATAGATTTCCATTTGCGTGTAGAATAAATAGGTCTTGCTTCAGTCTATAAAAATGATAACCGATTACAGCAAAATTCCTTTTATTATTTTGATCTGCGTGATTCTTGGCAGTTGTAATTTGGGTTCGAGGATCCAGGTTGAGGAGATCATACAAAATGTACATGAAATTCGTAATGCTCAACTGGATTTTCGCCAGAACAATATGCGTTACGGATCGCTGAAAGAACTGGTTGGGTCAGGCTTTCTTAGCGACGATCTGGAAGATGGCAAAAATGCGGGGTATGTATTTGAGTTGATAAATGAGGAAGACAGATACCAACTGACCGTGTTTATGGATAATAAGGACAGCCAAAGCATCAAGGAAGATCAAGAGCGGCTGTCGTTATAGTTAGATGAAACGGGGATCATTAGAGCCAGTCTTGACCCAAAGGTTCTGGCAAATCCGAATAGTGAGCCAATAAGACAAAAATGATCGAATAAATAAAACGCCGATGCCAATATTATTGACTTGCTTTGCAAGGTTAAATGATAGATATTTTGTTCAAATTTCGCGTTTCCACTCAGAGACCTAAATTTGCCACGGAAGGTGCGACACCGGTGAGATATATCAGAACATTTACGCTGATCCTTGGGGCGATCAGCTTTATTATCGTTATTGGCGGGGCGGTTTATGAGCATCTGGCGATAGTTCCAGTTTGGACATCGGCGGTTCCGGCATCGCTTTCGATGATGCAGGGCGAATATGCGATCGCGCCGACGCGATTCTGGATGCCGATACATCCCGTAACGCTGCTGCTGTTGGTCTCCGGCCTGTTGTTGAACTGGCGAAGCGGAGCACGCAATTTCATCATCGTCGCACTCGTGGGATATGTGCTGGTGCTGCTTGTAACGTTTCTCTTTTTTGTTCCGGAACTGATGGCACTGACGCAAACCGCTTATTCGCTGAACGTCGATCCTGATCTGACCCGCAGGGCGAAAAACTGGGAATTATATAGCTTGATACGCCTTTGCTTTTTGATCCTGCTGGCGGTGGTTCTGTTGTTCGGCGTGGCGAAGGTGTCAGAAAAGGAGAATTAGCCTGTATTTTCACCGGCCACTCATTTTTACTACCCGGCTGAAACGATCTCCCAGGCGCCGTCGGTTTTCAGGAGCTTTGCCATGAGGGCGGCGTGGACGGCGTGTCCGGATTTTTCGGCGGTGATCTTGCCGAGAACGGGCAGGCCGGCGAGGGCGACATCGCCGATGATATCGAGTATCTTGTGGCGAACAAATTCATCGCTGAAACGCAGCGGCGTTTCGTTGAGCATACCGCTGTCGGTCAGCACAATGGCATTGTCCAGCGAACCGCCAAGCGCCAGATTCGCCTTGCGGAGCATATCTATCTCGTGCGTAAACCCAAATGTCCGTGCCGAGGCGATCTCGCGGCCGTAGGAACCGTTGTCAGCGACAAAATGAAATGACTGGCGTTTGATAAAAGGGTGGTCAAAATCTATAACGCACTCGATCTCAAATCCGCTCGCCGGTTCGATCGACATTTTGCGTCCGTCCTGATCGTAATCCACCTTTTTCAGCACTTGCAGAAATCTTTTCGGGGCATGTTGTTCGACTACGCCGGCCTTGAGTATCAGATCGTAGAAATTCTCGCTTGATCCGTCGAGGATAGGTATCTCGATATTGTCCAGTTCGATAAAACAATTATCCACGCCCGCACCTCTAAGGGCAGAGAGCAGATGTTCACAGGTAGAAAGCACCACGCCGCGACGCACAAGCGTTGTCGCATAGCTGCAATGGCCGACATACTCGACCGAGGCCGGTATCTCAAAATCATCCAGGTCCGTGCGGACAAAAATATATCCGGTATTTTCGGGCGCCGGTTTGAGTTTGAGATTCACATCTACACCCGTGTGCAGACCGATCCCCGAGATCTCAATTGACTTGGCAAGCGTAGTCTGGTTCATATTCGCATAAATCTTAATCAAATTGTGTGCCGTTAAGGAGATTTTGCGAAAACACTCTTTTTACTACGATTTGCTGAAATTAGACCGTTGGAGTGACTGGAAACTGTTGCCTTTTTGCGACAGAGTTGTAGCCGAATTTACTATTAACGATTTACAATTTACAATTTACTTATCTTATGGCTATTCAAACTGCGGGACAGAAGACCGCAAAAGCAGTAAAACTAAAAATTGAGGATCAGTCCACGATCGATCTTCCGAAGGGAACCGAGGAACACATCCGGAAAGTATTTGACTGGATACCGATAGAACACCTTCGCGGCCTGGAACGCGTCAAGATCGTGGATTTTATAAACGACCCACGGCTGAAGAATCTGGACGTGCCGATGAAGGGCGATCTGCCGGGGCTTTATCATCCCAAGGTCGGCAATCAAAATGCGTGGTTTGAGGTATCGGCGGGAGCCTTGCTGCAGCCGACCGAAGGCTTTGCAAAACGCTGGATGGCTAAGACATCGTTCAAGCCAAATCTGGCGGGGCTATTGTTTTCTCTGGTCGGACAGCATTATTACCTGACACTTCGGCATTCTGTCAAAAAACAGAACATGGAGCCGCAGATACGCCAGTATGCCGAGAAAAATCTGCGTGCCTGGAGCGAAGAACAGAACAAGCACAGTTTCCGCGCCAAACTCTTCAAACCCATCCGCCCATTCGTTGAACGCTGGGCGAAATGGCTGAATAAAAAAGCGGCGCAGAAAAAGGGCTGATCGTTAATAGTTAATGGTTGGCAGCAGCGATCAACCATTCACCATTCACAAACTTATGAACTATTGGTTAGTAAAACAGGAACCCGAATCTTATTCATTTGAGACGTTTCAGGGCGAAGGCAAGACGGATTGGACCGGTGTGAGAAATTACACGGCGCGTAATAACCTGCGTGCGATGAAAAACGGCGATAAGGTGCTTTATTATCATTCCGGCGGTGAACGCTCGGTCGTCGGGCTGGCAAAAGTGACTAAAACAGCATTTCCCGATCCGACGGGTGAGGGCGATACGTGGTCAGCGGTGGAACTTGAAGCCGGAAAGGCTGTAAAAAATCCCGTGACGCTTGCCGCGATAAAAGCGAATCCAAAGCTGGCAAATATTGCCCTGATAAAACTCTCGCGGCTTTCGGTCGTGCCGCTGACAAACGAAGAGTATGACGAGATAATCACAATGTCTAAATAATGGTTTGCGCGGTTCCCAGGTGGTTTCGCCATCGGTATATGACGTCGATTCATTCTCTGGCGAAAAAGAGTTTTTTTGTTGAGATATTAAGAACAGCATTCAGCTATCAGCCGTAAGCTGTCAGTTTTACGCGGCCGTAAGTGCGACCATAGATAGCCCTTATGTTCACATTACAAATTTGAGATCTCAGATCTGAAATTGTTTTCCGTGTCCACCTATTATGAGAAAAGAAGCCGTTGCCTACTATCACGAACTCCTTGAAGACAAGGAACTCGCTCATGAGTCAGCCCGCGTTCTGGACGAGGGCCTGGAAAATGCCAGGCTTATTTTCGGCGGCCGCCGTCTGTCGCCGTATCTGCGTCCGCATTTTATAACGTCGGCTGAATGGGAACGCACGAAGCAGATATGCGAGACCATCTGGGGAACTTTGCAAAAAGTGAAGAATGCCGCTGTCGAAGATGACGCTCTGCTGGATGAACTTGGCATAACCGAAATAGAAAAAGAACTGGTCAAGATCGATCCGAAATACAGCCAGGTCTCGCCGACCGCCAGGCTGGATTCATTTCTTACGGATGATGCATACAGTTTTGTTGAGCTTAATGGCGAAAGTCCGGCGGGCATCGCCTATGCCGATTCGGCATCGGAGATCTTTGAACAGCTTCCGGTGATGAAAAAATTTGCGGAACGCTATCCTTTTTCCCGTCTTGAGGGGCGGTCAAAGATGCTGAAAGTGCTGCTTGACTGCTACGAGGAATTTCTCGGAGGCAAGCCGGAAAAGGCGCCTGTAATTGCAATAGTTGACCTCAAAGATCTGCCGACACAAAAGGAATTTGAACTTTTTCGCGATTATTTTGAATATTCCGGCTACACGTCTGTCATCTGTTCACCCGATGAACTGGAGTGTGACAACGGCGAGCTTTTTTATGACGGTTTGAAGATAGACATCGTTTACAAAAGGCTTTTAGTAAATGAATATCTTCCGATAATGGATCAGTATCCGGCTTTGCTCCAGGCCTGTCAGGCCGGAACGGTTTGTATGGTCAACAGTTTTCGCGGAAAATTGATCCATAAAAAAGCAATTTTCTCTATCCTCACAAACGAAAAATATGCACATTTGTTTAGTGAGACGGAGCATAATGCTATAAAAGAACACGTTCCGTGGACTCGTAAATTCCGTCAGGAAAGCACATTCAACGGCGGACAGGAGATCGACCTTGTTGAATGGACAAGGGCAAATTCGTCAAAACTCGTCCTGAAACCAAATGATGATTACGGCGGCCACGGCATTTACATCGGCTGGAATCTGGACGCGGCCGAATGGGATGCGGCAATTGAATCCGCGCTGGCAAACGGAGATTATCTGGTACAGGAACGCGTCGCCACGGCTAAAGAAGACTTTCCGATGCTTTTTGACGAACAAGGAAAATGGGCAATGATCGAACAGCTTGTCGATCTCGATCCTTTGCTCTACAACGGCGTCGTCGGTTCGGCGTTCACAAGGCTTTCGTCATCCGAACTTGCAAATGTTTCCAGCGGCGGCGGAATGGTTCCGACCTTTATTTTAGACCGCGATTGACCGACTTGAACGACCTGACAAATGAGGCGGTCTGATTCAAAATGCTTTATATTTTTATCGGACTCGTTTAGTATAGTAATGATGTTCGATCGTCCCTGTTTTATATTCACTGAACATCCCAAATAAACGGACACAGATTTTGTTCATACTTTCCGGTGTTCTCCTTCGGCCTCCGTTCAGAAGGTTCTGTAATATTCGCCTCGCGTTTCTTTTTGAATATGAGTTGCCGTCATTTATGCCACTGTGTCCTATAAAAAAATCATCCTGGGGGAATTGTCATGATCCGAGCGTTTTTGCTGATCAATTTTCTGTTTATCTTGTCATTGTCAGGTTCTGTCCTGGCTCAACAGCGGCATTCTCAGACGCTGTTCCATTATAAAAAAGCTCCGGCTTCTGCGGATGCACGGTATTCCGCAGCCGCAGTGAAAGAAGCCGTGATAGCAATGATCCCGGCGTCGCTCGTGTCTGATTCGACGACATTTGAAATACCGCTTTTTGACGGAAAGACCTACACTGCGGTCAGACGTGATTTGGAACTTAGGGCATCTGATGACTATACATGGCGTGGCGTGATAAAGGACGGACAAGCCGATCTCGATGTAATGCTTACATTCAAGTCCGGCTATGCGGTGGGACTTATCTATGCCCCTGACGCTGTTTATGAGATCTCCACCAGAGGCGATGAGCAGG
Source organism: Acidobacteriota bacterium (assembly GCA_019639175.1). Taxonomy (GTDB): domain Bacteria; phylum Acidobacteriota; class Blastocatellia; order Pyrinomonadales; family Pyrinomonadaceae; genus OLB17. The sequence goes on from JAHBSK010000010.1 coordinate 88,967, forward strand.
TCATTACACAGATCGACCAGTCACGCTATCCCGTTTGCGGAGGTGAACCCGCGCCTCTGCCGCTGTCCGATAACACGGACAGGAGCGACGCGTTCCTGCTTGGCGGTGTAGCTCAGGATTCGGGCGACAGGATAGATGTTCTGATGGTTTACACGCCGGCGACAAGAAATATGTTGGGCGGCCACACCCAAGCGGCGACATTTGCCCAGGCCGCGATCGATTCCGCGAACACGACCTATATCAACAGCGGCATTCGGATGCGCGTTCGAATGGTCCATGCGGAGGAGTACAATTTTGTCGAAACTGCCAGTTCCAGTGCGGACCTCACTTCGCTCAGGTCAAATGCTGCCATTCAGGCTCTTCGCAACACGCACCAGGCCGATCTTGTTGCCATGATCGGCGAAATGACCGACAACTGCGGCATCGCATATTTGCTCACCACTCAAGCACACGTCGCTTCGGGATACTCCTATACCGCACGGAGTTGTTCGATAGGAAATCTTTCGTTCGCTCACGAACTCGGCCACAATATGGGCAGCGCTCATAATCCTGAGAACAGCGGCAGTTCGCCGTGGTTTCCTTATAGTTATGGCCATTATGTGAACGGCGTCTTTAGGACGGTCATGTCTTATGTCAATCCGTGTCCGAACGGTTGTACACGGCGTCCTTATTTTTCCAATCCGGCGGTTTCCTTCAATGGTCATCCTGTTGGGATAGACACTGCCCGCGATAATGTCCGTTCCATCAACAACACCGCGGACATTTTGGCAAATTTCCGCTATAGCGGAAGCAGCATAACCCTGACAAATTTCAGCAGCGGTGATATGCTGCCTCGCGGCATTACGCGCAATATCCAATGGACGTCAAACAATGTCGGAGGCAGCGTCCGCATTGAATACTCGCGTGACGAAGGCAAGACGTGGGAGGTTCTTCATGCCTCGACACCAAATGACGGTTCGGCCCCGATCACGCTTTGGGGGCCTGCGACAAAACGGGCGCGCATCCGCATAACAAGCCTGGATGTGCCGTTCGTGAGCGATTCGAGCGTTGCAAATATCGCCATCCGGTAGCAATATTTACTAATGAACGACGACAGGAAAGCTTCGAGGCTGGCGGTTCTTTCAGATGATTTCCGCGCCCTTGAGGAAAAACTCAAACGTGGCGGCGGCCCTGAAAAGATAGAAAAGCTGCACAAACAGGGAAAGCTGACGGCGCGTGAGCGCATCGGGCTTCTTCTCGATCCCGGCTCTTTTTCTCAAGAGATCGGTCTGCTGGTCGCTTATGACGAATACGGCGGAACTGCTCCTGCGGCAGGTGTCGTAACGGTCGTGGGCTGCATAAACGGACGCGAATGCGTTGTGGTCGCAAATGACGCCACGATAAAGGCCGGCGCGTGGTATCCCGAAACCATCAAAAAGATATTGCGGGCACAGGAGATCGCGATGCGAAACCGTGTGCCGATAATCTATCTTGTCGATTCGGCGGGCGTAAATCTTCCTTATCAGGGCGGTGTTTTTCCCGGACAATACGGCGCGGCCCGCATCTTCTATTACAACTCAATAATGCGGCGTTACCTTAAGGTTCCGCAGATCGCCGCCGTGATGGGAATGTGCGTTGCCGGTGGTGCTTATCTGCCAGCTCTATCGGATGTAATTCTCATGGTGGAAGGAACTTCCTTCATGGGTCTCGGCGGAGCCAATCTGGTAAAAGGAGCGACCGGCCAGACCATCGACAACGAAACGCTCGGCGGAGCAATGACGCATAACGCCATCTCCGGTGTTGCTCATTACCGGACAAAGGACGATGCAGAGTGCATCGAAAAAATACGGGGCATTGTTGCCGACCTGCCTGAGAAAGAAAGAACGCGGGTGTCAGTGTCAGAACCGGGAGCGGTAGCGACCGGGTTTCAGGAACTCTATACTGTTCTGCCCGACGATCATCGTGCGCCTTACGACATGCGAGCGGTTCTAAGTTGCATTCTTGATAAAAACCCCGTCGCTACGGCTCCCGGTTCTGACAGTATGCTCGACGAATTTCAGGCCGATTTTGCCAAAGAGATGATCTGCGGCACGGCTCGCATCGGCGGAATACTTGTCGGTGTCATTGCCAATTCGCGCGGAATGTCGAAAGGTAAACCGGGACAGCCGCCGCGTTTTGGCGGCATTGTTTATACGGAATCCGCCGAAAAAACAGCGTATTTCATCGAAAACTGCGACCGACACGGCACACCTCTGCTGTTCGTTCAGGACGTTTCGGGTTTTATGGTCGGAGCCGACGCCGAACACAGCGGCATCATCCGCGCTGGTGCTCGGTTTGTTGAGGCAATGGCGACCGCAAAGGTTCCAAAGATCGTCCTTACCATCAACCACGCCTCAGGCGCGGGTTATTATGCGATGGCCGGACAAGGTTTTGACCCGGATTTCATTTTCACGCTCCCGACAGGCCGCATGGGCGTGATGGAAGGCGACAGCGCGGTGCAGGCGATGTTCGGAACACAATTGGACAAGCTAAAAGCCGCCGGTCAGGAGCCCGATGAGGCGTTGCTTGCGGAAATGGAAAAGGTCCGCGAAACCTATGACACCGAACTCGACGCCAAACACGCCGCCGCTCGCGGACTGGTTGATGCAATCGTAACACCTGAAGACACTCGCGACGCGCTCGTGCTTGCATTGCGAACGTGTTTGAACACCTCAACACCGCACATCGGCGCGTTTGTCTTGCCGCAGGTTTGACCGCGTTTATTTAAGCCATCAGCTACTTACCAGGAATGTCTTGGACGTGAGTGGGCCATTGACCTGATCTCTTCAACCAGCGGATTTGCGACCCAAAAAGAAAGCAGCCGAAAGGGCGGGACGAAAAGTATGGAATCGCCAAACTCTGTTGTCTTGCGAAAACTGATAGTTATCCAATACGGCTGCATCCAACGCATTTCGGTTACGTCATAAATATCGCTGAGCGGAACGGCGATCTCTTTTTTATAGTCGGAAACGATCAGATAGTCGCCCTCGACAAAGACCTTCTTTATCTTGTACGAAAGCCAGGCCGTCATCGCCATGCCTCCGGCGAACGCGACGAACAGGATGAGCATATAGAACGGCGGAAATTGCCGCAGCGTCGCACCGTGGACAAAGCGGATCATTATCACGATAGCCAAAAGCGAGACAAAGGGGCTGATGAATTTGTGAATGAAGGTGATGGAACTGGAGAGTCGTATTTTCCGCATAAGGTAAACAACGTTAAACGCTATTATATTATACAGATAAATACGCAGAGAGGGCAGAAAAATGTCTTTTTAAGTAGTTTCTGATGATATTTGAGGCTTTGCCCGCATTTTAAATTGCCTCCAGTTTTAGCTGGAGGTTGCTGATGGATGAGCTTTGTTTGTTCTGAACATAAACCGTATTATTTAGCGTAAATTGTGAAATGTCTAATTTTGTTGATACAGAAAAACATGGTTCACTCGTGATAATTTGCATGAACCGGCCGCGTGAGCGTAATCGCCTGTCGCTGGAGATGATCGGCGGCCTCATCTCGGAGCTTGAGAAAGCCTCGGACGCAGACGATGTATCTCACGTGATGATCACAGGAACGGACGATGTGTTTTCTTCCGGCGCGGACATCCGGCTGATAAATGAGATGCTGGAAAACGGTTCAGCACAGGAATTTGCCGCTATCGGGCGTTCCCTGATCGAAGCGATCCTTTCGCTGGACAAAATTACCATTGCCGCCGTCAATGGGCTGTGTTACGGCGGCGGCCTTGACCTTGCGTTAGCGTGTGACCGGCGAATAGCCGCGCCAAATGCAGCATTTTGCCATCCCGGTGTGAATCGCGGTTTCATCACGCCCTGGGGCGGAACCCAGCGTCTGCCGCGTTTGACAGGCGAAGCCGCCGCACTGGAACTCCTGTTGACCGGAGAGCCGATCAACGCGGAAAAGGCATTGCGGATCGGGCTTATAGAACTGATAACGGATGATCTGACAGCGGCAGTGTCTGCTTTGTAACTTTTGCCGCAAGTAAAACTCGGATATATTTATATAAAAGGAAGTTATAATGAAGATACAACTAAAAGACATGGCTCATGCCCGTTCGGGCGATAAGGGCGACACGGCGAATGTTGGGCTGATAGCTCTGAAAGAAGAATATTATCCTATCCTTGTTCGCGAGGTGACGGCGGAACGCGTAAAGGAACATTTTGGCGATATGGTCAAAGGCGACGTCGAGCGCTTTGAACTTCCAAACCTCGGAGCTTTGAACTTTTTGCTTCACGGCAGCCTCGGCGGCGGCGGAACGCTCAGCCTGATGACCGACGCCCAGGGAAAAACATTTTCGACCGCGCTTTTGAGGATGTATATCGAAGCAGATGATATAGATCTGCCAATTAACAACTGACCAATTTTCAATGGACAATTTGTAATGGAAAACAATCCTATCGTTACCAAATCGTTTGCGTTCGCTTTGCGTATTGTAAAACTTAGCCGTTATTTGGCAGACGAGCATAAGGAATTTAACGGGTATCGGTAAGTTTGTAAAACTGGCTGTCAGCGGAGAATCGCGTGAGAGTTTTATTCTTAATACGGGAAAAGCGTTGCAAAATGCCGATCTGACAGATTACTGGCTCAACCTTATCCGTTTCGCCGAATACATTACCGAAGAGGAATTCGATTCTTTCCAGGCTGACCGAGGCGAACTGGCTAGAATGCTTAACAAAATTGTAAAAAGCTCAAAAGGTATTTAATTGTAAATTGCCGATTTGTAAATTGATAATTGGAACAAGTTACCCAATTTACTATTAGGCAAGTTACGATCGACAATAGTAGCTATGGCTGAATTACTGAAGTCTGATCAAGGGGCCGTGCGGATACTGACCCTCAACCGCCCCGAAAAGCGAAATGCTCTGAATGATGAGCTAATCGAGGCGTTGAAAAATGCTTTGCGCGAAGCCGACGCTGATGAAAGCGTTAATTGCGTCGTCCTGCGCGGAGCGGGAAAGGATTTCTGTTCGGGCGCTGATCTTTCAGCTTTGCAAAAGATCGCGGAAGCGTCGTATGAAGAAAATCTTGAAGACGCCAGGAATCTTGCCGAGCTGTTTTCTCTGATAAGAAATTGCCGTGTGCCTGTTATCGCCGCCGTTCACGGCAGGGCGTTGGCCGGCGGATGCGGACTTGCGACCGGATGCGACATCGTTCTTGCGACCGAAACTGCACGGTTCGGCTATCCTGAAGTGAAAATAGGGTTTGTTCCGGCAATAGTTATGGCGATTCTCCGCCGCAATCTGGGCGAAAAGCTTTCGTTCGAACTGGTTACTCAAGGCTTTGAATTCACCGCCGTCCAAGCAAAGGAACTCGGCCTCGTCAACCGTCTCTTTCCCGAAGAAGGTTTTGAAGAAGCAGTCCTCGAATACGCTTCTGTTTACTCAAAAATCTCAGCCTCTGCCGTCCGTCTTAGCAAATCGCTCCTTTACCGCATGGACGCGATGAATTTTGAAGACGCCCTCACCGCCGGTTCCCAAACCAACGCCGAAGCCAGAATGACTGAGGATTGTCAGAAAGGTATTGAGAGGTTTCTGGCAAAGTAGTTCGCCGAGAGAAAAGGTCGTGTTTCTTTTACAGATTTTCTCCGCCGGTTTCATCGTAGGCGCTGTCATGATCGGGGTGAAGAGAAATGAATCGCATAAACTTTCCATCACGACACACTCTGGCTCTGAACTTTTTTGAAATTCTGATCGAGGCAATAGTTTTGCCTGACTTGGTTGTTTGTCCGGCAATGGGTTCCCAGTTCAGACCTCTTTTTTGAGTCCGCGACGAGGTTTTGTAGATCTGCTCCCAGGTCATTTGACCGATCTTTTCAATTGATGCTTCCATCTGGTCCAATTCAACAGATGTTAATTCGGAAAGTTCCTTGATTATACGCGGAAACTCGAGATCGCATTCGATCTTCTCATGCTGCGTCGAAACAGGTTTTAGTTTACTTGGCACGAGTTTGCTTTTTCTTTCTTAAAGAAGAGAATAAAGAACCCACATCAGTTCTCTTTGCCGGATTTTTACTTTCCCATTTATTAAATGAGTCTAATGACTCCTTGGCTTCTTTTGTATGGAATATTCTTTGTGAATCAGGAACAAAAATGCCGGACGAAATACGTATTTCGTTGCTCCCGATCTCTTCGACAAGGATGTGTCGTCCTGCCCAGGACTTTCCGATACTGATCTGCCCGTTCGCCGGCACCATCAACAATTTTGCCTGTTTTGTACTCATAGTAAAATCATAATATAGGAAATAATTATATTATGCAATAGGATAATAGATGCACTTTATGCCTCGATGATCTCCACTTTCGTCTCGATCAGACTCTTCGGGATCAGGGCAGGGAAGTATGCCATGATCTCTTCGACCTTTGGGCGTCCGCCGGCAAAGCCGGTGACGGCGGGCGGGCCGGTGAGGATGAGTGGAGCGATCTCTTTTGTAAAGCGTTCGACATCTGCCTTGTTTTGTCCGCGGACGCCGATGCGGAACTGGACTTCGGGAATGTCCGCCAGTGTATTTGATGCAGGCAAGGATGCCTGCGTTCCCAGGTGGCCGTGGGTGGCGTTGACGCCGACGAATTCGGTCAGGGTCACGTCAAATTTCAGGCCGAGGCGATCAAGGCGTTCGCGTAAAATTTTATCTGCTGCCTGTGCTTTTTTATAAGCGTCGGGCCAGGCATAAACGAGCGTTCCGACCGCTTTGTAGCCGTGGGAGTATGCAATGGAAACTTTATAGAACTCCGTATTCGGATTTCCCCTGATACCGAAAACCTTCACGCGGTTTTCGCCCGCTGCTTCGAGTCGTATTGACGAAAAATCTGCGACCACATCCGGCGTAATATAGGCTTTAGGGTCGCCCATTTCATAAAGCAGCTGTTCCTTTACCGATTGGACGTTCACGCGGCCGCCGGTTCCTTCGTGTTTGGTGATGACAAACTCGCCGTTGGCGGTGGCCTCGACGATAGGGAACCCGACGTTTGCCAGATCGGGGATGTTTTCCCAATCGTACTGGCAATTGCCGCCGCTCGACTGTGCCCCGCATTCTATAATGTGTCCGGCGATGGTTCCGGCGGAGAGCAGGTCCCAATCCGCAAACGACCAGCCGAACTCATGCACCAGCGGAGCCAGCGTCAGGCCCGTGTCGGTCAGCCTGCCGCCGACGACTATCTGAGCGCCTTTGCCCAGAGCCTCGACCAGCCCGCCCGCACCCAGATAGACGTTCGCCGCCTGTACCTTGTCCAAAATGTGAGCGAGCGGTTCGCCGGTGTCCATGTTATTTATCGCGATGCCTTTTTCGATAAATTCATCCAGCCTCGGCAAGATGTCGTCGCCCGTTATCACGCCTATTTTCAACCTGCCCGAAAGCCCAAGGTCCGTCGCCGCTTCCTTTACGGCCTCAGCACAGCCGCGGACGTTGACGCCGCCCGCGTTCGACATCACCTTTATGTCACGTTCGACACAGTCCGGCAATATCTCGCGCATCAGCGTCACAAAATCCCTTGCATAACCGGCGTTCGGGTCCCGCTGCCTCTGTTTTTGAACTATCGACATCGTCACCTCTGCCAGATAATCCAACATCAGATAATCCACCGGCCCTTTCCTTACCTGATCAACAGGCGCCGTCAAAAGATCTCCCCAAAAACCCTGCCCACTCGCTACCCGTACCTTATCTTTCATAACTTTATGTTAGCTAAGTATAAGCCAAAAGCCGAGTTTTATCTAAAACACAGTCGGAATTTTGAGATCGGAAGGTTAAAGAGTAGGAGTTAGCTTATCTAAACAAAAAAGCAAGCCGCTGGATCAGGACGGCTTGCTTAAGTAAACTACATTAGTTGCTGCGTGTCTTACGGCTTTTCTTCTTCACCGACAACGAATTCCTTGGTTGCGGTTGCCGCTTTTTTGGTCGGATACCATACTTTTTTGGCAACCCATTTTGTTCCGTCCCAGGTCGTTACCGTCAGCCAGCGGCCGCCTTCGACAGTTTTTTCAGCGACGTCTTCTGATACATTTACTGTATGGTTTCCGAACGATTTTGCTGTCGAGGCCGTTTTTGAACCGACCGTCTTTGCACCGTCTTTGGTGGCTCCGGCGGCGTCTTTTGTTTTATCGGCGGCGGTTTCAACGCCGTCAGTTACGACAACTGCGGTCTTTTTCGAAGCCTTTACCGTAACGTCTTTGGTCTTTTCCGCAACGTCAACAGTTACGTCTTTTGTCTTTTTTGCCGCGTCTTTTACTGTGTCAACCACCTGCGCCGATCCGGCCTGTGCCGCCGCAAACACAAAAGCTGCCGTAAACGCCGATCCTATTATTTTCTTTAAAAGTGACATATCTATTTCTCCTTTCCACATAAAAAATGGACAAAGCCAATAATGAATGATTTAAGGATAATATACGCACACCACGTGCCAAAGGGGGTCAGCGGAATATTTATAAACTTAACGCAGAGTTCGCAATGAACGCAGAGAGATATTTATATCGCTTGTCTATACTCTGTAAACAACTCTTTCGTCGGGATCAAATTGAACACTGATATCACAGGTGAAGACACAGTTCGCACAGAGATCTTTTACGAACGGCGTTTCCTAAGAAAGAAAGTTTTTTTAACTCCCTCTGTGTACTCTGTGGCTATCCTGATGATCTTATATCGCTCTGACGGATGAGCGCAGGAATGTGACGATGTCTTCTGTCGATGTGCCGGGAAGAAATACCTCGTGGACGCCTTTTGCTTTTAGGTCGGGGATGTCTTCGGTGGGAATGATGCCGCCGACCACGACGATGGTGTCGTCCATTCCGTTCTCACGAAGAAGATCTACTATACGCGGGCAAAGCGTTTTATGTGCGCCGGAAAGTATCGAGATGCCGACCGCGTCCACGTCTTCCTGCAGAGCGGCGGCGGCGATCATCTCGGGCGTCTGGCGAAGCCCGGTGTAGATGACTTCCATTCCGGCATCGCGCAACGCACGGGCGATCACTTTCGCTCCGCGGTCGTGGCCGTCCAGGCCCGGCTTTGCAACCAAAACTCTTATTTTTCTTTCCGTCATAGAAACGTAAAGTATATTATCGGCTGCCTATTGTCGGCAAGGACGCTCTAGTCCGCCAAAACAGGTTCCGAGTGTTTATTATCCGCGTGGCGCATATATGGCGAGCCAAATACGCAACGAAGTTTGCCCGCGAGCGTCTGCTGCGTCCGCATCGCCGCCCACATTTCAGCCCACGCATGTGTGTTCACCCAGAGCAGATTGTTGTTCTTCAGCTGAGTGATCAGGCCATAATCAGGTTCTTCTTTTTCTTCCGTAAAACTGCCGAACATCCTGTCCCATATTATCAGAACACCTGCGTAATTCTTATCCAGATATTTTTCATTTGTGCCGTGATGAACGCGGTGATGCGACGGCGTGTTCAAGATGTATTCCAAAGGGCCGAGGCGGTCGATCAGCTTTGTGTGTATCCAAAATTGATAGATCAGGTTAAAGCCGTGCATCAGGGCGAACATCCACGGTGCAAACCCTAGCAGCATTATCGGCAGATAGAATATCCAGTGAAGGATGCCGCTGAACCAGCTTTGCCGAACGGCGACGCTGAGGTTATAGCTTTGGCTGGAATGGTGAACAACGTGAAAATTCCAGAAGATACGGCATTCGTGGCTGACGCGGTGAAACCAGTAATAGGCAAAGTCGTCGATAAAGAACAAAAGAACCCATGACCACCACGCATCGGCAGGAAATTTGTAAGGAGCAAGTTCGTAAACCGCCGTATAAATAACGCCGATGAAAATGCCGAACAGCGCTCCAAAGGAAACGCTACCAAAACCAAGGAAAATGTTTGCCCAGGCATCTTTGCGGTCGTATTCCTGCTGTTTGTCGCGCGTGGTCAGCCACGCCTCTACCGCGATAAGCACGGCAAAAAGCGGAATGGCGATGACCGTAGGCTTCAGATACTCCACGAGGAATAGTTTACTATCAGATCGGTGCTTGTGGGAAGAGATGAGGAGACGGATCAGTTTTGTGTGTTTCGGTTTTTGTCTGTGCATTTGTGGTATTTCCTGTATTTCAGGATATTGACCACAGAATGCACAGAACGAAGACACAGAAAGTCACCTTTCATACAGTCTTAATTGCGATGCGACGAAGCCGCCTTTTTCGCTTTTCCCCTTCTTTTCCAGCTCTTTAGAAGGCGATGAAGTTGCCGGTGGCGTTTACGGCGACGAATTGGCCGCTGCCGATATAGACCAGTTCGATGGTCGAGAATTTCCCGCCTGTCAGATAACCGGCGGTTCCGGCGGTAGTCGCCGGCAGAGCAGGCCCCCGGGTGTATATCTGTCCACCAGATACGCCGGCTGCGAGTTTTGTACCGTCTGCCGAGGATGTGATCGAGGCCCATTGCCGGTTGCTTCCTCTTGCCGTCCACGTACTACCGGAATCCGTTGAGATCCAGATTTGGCCGCCAAGGACAACAGCAGCCAGCTTGGTGCCGTCGGCGGACGATGTGATGGAGGGCCAATTGCGATTGGCATCCGTCATCCTTGCCGTCCACGTAATACCGGAATCCGTTGAGGTATAGATATGGCCGTTAAGCACAACAGCAGCCAACTTTGTGCCGTCGGCGGACGATGTGATCGAGTTCCATTGCCGGTTACTTTCTCTTGCCGTCCATGTAAGCCCCGAATCCGTGGATGTATATATCTGGCTGCCAAATGTACCGGTGCCGGTGGCGGCAAGTTTGGTGCCGTCAGCGGACGATGTGATAGCCCGAAGGACTTGAGAGCCCAAGCTTCTAATCACCCATGTTTCGCCGGAATCCGCTGAGATATAGATACGGCCGTTATTGTCTCCGGCAGCCAGTATGGTGCCGTCAGCGGACGAAGTGATCGACTGCCAAAGACGAATGTGTTCTCTTATCGTCCATGTAACCCCCGAATCCGTTGAGGTGTAGATCCGTTCACCTGAGATATTAGTTCTTACAGCAGCCAGCTTGGTGCCGTCAGCGGACGATGTGATCGACACCCAGTTACCGCTGCCACCTGTGTTCTGTTGCGTCCATGTTTCACCTGAATCCGTCGATGTAAATAATGCGTTATTGCTGACCGCAGCCAATTTGCTGCCGTCTGCGGATGATGTGATAGATCGCCATGAGCCATTATTTCCTTTCGGATGAAATACAAATGTGTTGTTCGGGATATTCGACGCCAGTATTTGCTGGCCAGCCTGTTGAGATATCCGAAAGCCGCCGTCGCCCTGTGACCGTATCTTTATCACGTCACCCGGATTCGCCGATGCCGGAAGCGTAATCACGGTCTGGCCCGCATTGGTCGCCACATAAGCGTTGTTGGGCGACGCCGTAACAGATGTCCCCGATACCACGTTCCACCTCAGCGTTCCCGACACATTGGTCAGCCCCGAGCCGTCACCGGCAAAGCCGCCAAGGCCGTTGAGTACGCCGGTGAATCTCTTGTCACCGCCGATGGTCTGGTCAGATGTAAGATCGACGGCGTTGAGGGCATTCTGGGCGGTAACGGCATTGGTAGCATTAGTGGCATTAACGGCATTGGTTGCGTTTGCGACCGTGCCTGTCACCTTGCTGCCTGCGACAGAGACGATCTGTCCGTCCGTGATGCAGTTCGAGCAGGTGAGAAGGTCGGCCTCTCTTGCGCTGTCGGCGATCTTGGCGTATGGCGTTGAGCCGATCTGCTGGCGGGGCAATAACCGCGTGTAATCACCTTCTCGCTCCGGCCTGACCTGAATGTCCAGATACGCCGTTTCAAATCTTTGAAAAGCCCCGGTCTCAAACTCCAAACTGACGGTAAAAATGCCGTTCACGACCTGAACGCCCTCTATTGTCTGCTCGCCAAGCATACTGTCACCGTCCGGCTCGCTATAGATCCCGATAATAAAGTCATAGCTGCCGTTTGCCGCTGTTCCGCCGACCGTCAACTTGCCCTGATAGGTGAACGGCGTCGCCGGAGCCGCGATCACGGTCTCCTTTTCACGATCCTGTGCAAAGCCCGTAATTGTTAGGGCCATTGATATTATCGTCAGAGTTAAAAATGTTCTTTTTATGCTTTTCATGTTTTTCATTGTCGAAACTTCGCAAGTTTGTAGATGACGGGTTGACAGGCGGATAAGGCCTTCAGACCACTACGCGAGGGAAATGCAGAAACAGGCTCAAAAATTTTTCTTGCCCAGATAAAACAACATAAAAACATGGCACAATTCAGGTTTTGGCCGGAAATGGAAAAGATCTCATTGTTGTTTTTTTCCCAGATTCCGCATTAGAGAATCCCAAAGTCCGAAATGTAGTAGATCAGGCCGATCATTTTAGTTTCTAACGGTGAATAGTTGGTCAGTTTTTAGTTGACAGTTGAAAAAACTGGGTTCTGTTGACATTTGGTTTTATAAATTGCCACTAGCTTCAGTAGCTGTTTCATAACTCAAAATTTCAGAAATGAATTCCGTAGGGATCAGTGAAAATAGCCCGCCGATAAATCGGCGGGGAATCATCGATCATCCACAACCAGTCCCGGTGGGGACGGCTGGGACATTGCAAACATCGGCATTGCAGTCGTCCCTGCGGGACTCTCGCAAACGTCTCTTTTCTCTACCCGCCGATAAATCGGCGGGCTATTTTCTGTCGTCCCTTCAGGACAAAAATGCCGCGTTTTGACTCAGACTCTAAACCCGAAGGCATTTTAAAAAGCGTGAAAGCTACAGAACCTAATAACTGTAAACTTCAGCGATCCCAAAAAAATTCATTGATTAGCTTTTGTCGAAACGATATAATTTTTGTTCAGAAGCTTCCCCCTTCCTTTCCCTGCAACATTTTTGCGTTATGAGACTTCCGCCATTTCAATTTATCGTTCTAACGGCCTTTTTCGGCATTTTTGCTTTTTCATCATCAACCCCGGCTCAGCGGTTCAATGAGCAATTTCGTTTTGACACTAAGGAACTCGAATCCGACATTTATGCGAGAGTGAACCGTCAGCGGACGCGGCGGCATTTGAACATGCTGGTCTGGGACGAAAGGCTTGCTCGAGTTGCCAGAGATTACTCGCGGCAAATGTCGAAGGAGAGCTTTTTCGGCCACGTCGATCCGAGGGGCAAAGCAGTTCAGGACCGCATCGGCCGAACCGACATCATCAGTTGGCGAAAGGTCGGCGAAAATCTGTTCTGGGTCGCCGATCTTGATGATTTTGGGCCGCTTGCCGTGTCAAAGTGGATGGCTTCGCCGACACACAGGGACAATATTCTTGACCGCGAATGGACGACGACCGGCATCGGCGTCTGGTGCAATGACGACAGCCGCTGCTACGCCACACAGATATTCCTGACCGATTAGAACCCATTACCCTCACAAAATTTATAAAATTTGGAAGAATAGCGGCTTTGCTGTCAATTTAGCCCGCCTAAACATCAAAAAGTCTTTTGCTCTAACCGCATTTAAGGCTAAAATATAAAGGATGTCACTATTAAAACTGGTGTATTATCCCGATCCGGTCCTTCTGACCACCGGAAAGCCCGTCGCGGACGAGGAATTTAACGCCGATCTGGCGCAGACCGTCGAAAATATGTTTGAGACGATGCGGACTGCCGGTGGCGTTGGCCTGGCGGCGCCGCAGGTCGGCATCTCAAAGCGCTTTTTTGTGATGGATATCCCGGACGAGGCGGGCAAAGGCAATCCGCTGGCGTTCTTTAATCCCGAGATCATCGCCGTTGAAGGCGAACAGATCGGTGATGAAGGCTGCCTTTCGTTTCCGGGTCTTTATCAGCAGGTCAGGCGCGATATGCGTGTGATAGTCCGCGCTCAGGACGTAAAAGGCGACCGGTTTGAGATGGACGTGAACGAACTGTCGGCCCGCTGCGTCCTCCACGAAACAGACCATTGCGACGGCATAGTTTTTCTCGACAGAATGTCGCCGCTAAAACGCCAACTCGCAAAACGCAAGATAAAGCGGCTGCAAAATACCGGAAAGTGGGAGTAATGGCGGTCAGAACTTCTTTCGATTTTACGGATCATCTATCGCAGATAAAAAAAGCTTAGAATAGATGGTCCTCTCTTTTGTTCTCAACGTTCTTCCGCTAGGCCTACTCTAAAACGTTGGAACACCTACCGACAGACTCGACATTTGCTATTGGCATTTCATAAGAATTCCGGTTGCTCCTAAGCTGTCGATCTTGTTACCCGTATATCGCCCGCCGCCGGCATAATCCTGCTTTACTATCCATTCACGGGCCTGGCAGATCGGCCGGTCTGGTATTTGTAGTAGAGCCCATCCTCGTTTGGTTCTGCTCGTAGGAATGCCCGCACGATTTTTGAATATCTTCCATTCGGAATACGATGAACCCATTTTGAGTATCTTTATTCCGGGCGTTTGACGTTGATATTGTGACCTGACCCAGGTTTCTACCGCAGTATCCTTATAGGGAGGCATCTGAAATGATCTTGATTCGCCCGTCTTTATCCTCTTATCACGAAGTGCATATCCGCTGTTGATGTACTCGTCCAGAAAATCGTCGGGAACTTCCATGTCAAATTCGGCAAACATCGGCTGAAGTTTAGTGAATATCGATGCTTTCCATTTATTGGTCTCCCAAAACATAAGTTGAGCCTCAAGCCCAATTCGCTCCTCGGGTTCATTTTCGACGTTTCTTAAAAACCTCGTTATTTGATCTGTTACGTTCCTTGCACTTCGGGCAACTTCTGAGATCTTTCCTTTCTTTTCATACTCGATTCGGTTTGCTGCGATCGTACACCATGTTGCCGGAAGCCTGTTAAGCTCTCCAATTTCTATCTGGCGCGCTGTGTCTGTCATGCCTGCATATTTAGATTTGCACGCAGCATCGATCTCAGCCAATTCGGCCATTACATTTACCCACTGACTTTTTGAGGTGGGAGGGCCGTAACTTGTGTTTCCGACATGGAGTTTCGGATCGTGTACCTGCATAAGGGCATATACGGATTTCCGATACTTGCCAAATTCGTTGATAAAGTTCCTTCTCATTTCGTCTTGATTCCCACCACTCGATGTTTGCCGTGACGTGTTCGTTTGCGGCGACGATGGTCTCTGAGCAGGTTGAGTCCGGGGGCTGGGAATTCTAATCGGAAATTGAGCCGAAACAGACAGATGTGCGTTAAGGCTCACTATTGCGGCAATAAATATTACTGTTGCGGCGGCCATTTTATTTGGGTATTTCATGAACTTAAATTCTTTTAACTCCTAATCATTTTGGTTTGAGCATGGCATCAGATTGCAGATGGTCTATATTTCACCGAGAAATTTATTTTGCTAATAGAGTTTGTGAAAACAAACTCTATAACGCAGTTGCAAAAATCCACACCTTCTGCGAATTATTGCCAACACTCTGCGGCATAGCTTAAAATTATCTTTCAATAAAATCCTTTGAAACTTGTTAGAAATTTGTTTATTTGCCTTAATGGAAGAAAAACAGCCACAAATATTTGAATTTGGTAGATGCCGTCTGGAAGTTGGGTCACGGTCGCTGTGGATAGGCGAAGAGTTTGTCTCTGTTTCACCTAAAGCATTTGACCTGCTTTTGATGCTGGCCGACGCAAGTCCTAACGTTGTACACCGTAACGAAATAATGGAAAGGCTTTGGCCTGACGTGATAGTAGAGGACGGCAATATCAATTTCACTATTTCTTCTTTGCGAAAGATCCCGGAATTAAAAGAAGTAATCAAAACCGTTCCCAAAAGGGGCTATAGATTAGATTGTGAAAACCTTGTCATTGATCCCGTTCGCGTTAAGGTTGAGAACGCCGATCCGTCGATATTGGAGGACAACAACCTAAAGGCATTCGACGTCTTTAAAAAAAGCGGATTTTTTGCCTACGGTTCATTTGCCGGCGTTGTATTGCTTTTAGCGACAATCACCTTTCTTGCCTATCATAACATCCGCCAATCCGATAGGCCGGAAGAGATCAAGACAAGAACGATCAACAATATCAGCACTTTAGCCGTACTCCCGTTTACCGGAACTGATCCGGAGATAGAAGAAGACCAGAAGATACTTATGACATCTGAGGTCATTGACAGATTGGGTTCGATCGGGGGATTGAACGTTCGTCCGCTTGATGCGGTTTCGAGATTTTCATCAGATGCGGTCCCTGCGGAGGTGGGAAAAGATCTGTCAGTGGACGCGGTAATAAAGGGAACCTGGGTTAAAGTTACCAGCGGTTCTGAGATAGAGGTCGAATTGAATGATATAGAGAACGATACCGTCGTCTGGAAACAAAAAATACTAATAGCGGATAACGATTCGACAGGTATATACGGTGACGTGGCCTTTCAGATAGCTTCTAAATTAATGACGCATCTGACAGACCAAGATAAAACGTTGCTTGGTAAACGCTATACAGATGATCCTGAGGCCTTCAAACTCTACCGAAAGGCAAGACTCAGGTTTCAGCGTTCAAGGCCTGGGGTGTTTCAAGAGATCTTAGATAATTATAATAAAGCGATCTCATTAGACCCCGGTTTTGCCCTTGCATATGCCGGATTGGCAGACCTGTTCTTTCGACAAGGAAATTCTCTGGAAGGTTCCGCATCTATGGCAGCATATCGCCGAGCCGAGGTTTTTGCACGACGCGCTCTGGAATTAGATGGCGAGTTGTCGGAAGCTCACACAGGAATCGGTCGGATCCACCGCAGATTGAATAGGAATTACGACCAAGCGGAGAAAAGCTTTCGAAAGGCAATAGAGCTTAACCCAAACAACGTAACCGCTTACGGCTATCTTGGACAGTTATTGATACTTAAAGGAGAGGCCGAAGCAGCTTTGGAACTTATAAAAAAGATCGAACTGATAGATCCCACGGCCCATTCGATAATCTTCCTGAATTACAGAGGATTTGAGGCTGTGGGAGATCTTGAGAACGGTCTAAAAACCTCCGAACGACTCTTTAATTTAGATAAGCAGCTAGTATATGCACGTATCTTTTACGCAACGTTTCTGTATTATAACGGCCATTTTGAAAAGATGGAAGAGATAGTCAATGAAGGGATGGAGGTGCATGCAGGTTTTGCTTTCGTTTGGCACAGATTGCTGGCATCAGCGGCTCTAAAGACGGGGGATCATCAGCTGTTTGCTAAAAACGAGGAGATTCTCAAAGTCAAGTCGGCTAAATCAACCAAATATCTATACTGGCTTGCAGTTTTGCGGGCAGAACAGGGGAGAAACGCCGAGGCGATAAGCGCATTGAACGAATGTTTTGAGCATCATGAGTCGTGGATGATGTGGATGGGAAGCGAACCGGGATTTGAAAGTATCAAAACTGAGTCCGAGTTTATTGAGATACTTAAAAAACTCAATCTGCCTACCGACGCTTCCTAGAAAATATATATTGATAAACAAGCGATCATTATATTCAAAGGATACATAGGTCTTGTGCGGTTCCGTTGAATGATCTAATACTATAGACTAACTACATAGAGCGAATTCTTTGATCTTCGGTTATCTACTGGGAACCGATCAGTTATATTAAACCCAGCTTTAGCAGAGATCCCCTTTTGATGTTCGCTTGAATAATTTTGTTACAGGTAAATATTATGCAAACACAAAGAGTACTGGACGAATTTAAGAACGAACCGTTTACCGATTTTTCAAGGCCGGAGAATGCCGATGCGTTCAGGGCCGCGTTGGAAAAAGTTCGGGGAGAACTGGGCCGCGAATATCCTTCCGTCATAAACGGAGAAAAGGTCACGCTTGAAAGCAAGTTTCAGAGCATCAACCCTTCAAACATTTCAGAGGTCGTCGGCGTGTTTTCCGAGGGCGACACCGACACGTCTTTGGTCGAAAAGGCGATAGACGCCGCGGCCGAGGCGTTCAAGACGTGGAAGAATGTTGCTCCGGCCGAACGTGCCGAATATCTTTTCAAGATCGCGGACATTATGCGTCAGCGAAAGCACGAGCTTTCGGCATGGATGGTGTTCGAGGTCGGAAAGACCTGGGCGGAAGCAGACGGCGACACTGCTGAAGCCATCGACTTTGCAGAATTTTACGGCAGGGAAATGCTTCGCTGGTCACAGGAACAGCCGATAACAAAGATCGCCGGCGAGGACAACAGCTTTGAGTATATTCCGCTCGGCGTCGGAGCGATAATTCCGCCGTGGAATTTTCCGCTTGCCATCATGTCCGGCATGACAATGGCGGCTGTTGTTGCGGGCAACACGGTCGTTGTAAAACCGTCGTCTGATTCGCCGACAATCGCCGCGAAATTCATGGAGATCGTGGAAGAAGTTGGCCTGCCGAAAGGCGTCATCAACTTCCTTACCGGAAGCGCAAAGACCGGCGAGGCAATGGTGACAAGTCCTAAAACGCGGTTTATTTCCTTTACCGGATCAAAGGGCGTCGGGCTGCATATCAATGAAGAAGCTGCAAAGACGCGTCCGGGACAGATCTGGATCAAACGCGTTATCGCCGAAATGGGCGGTAAGGATGCGATCATCGTTGCTGACGATGCCGATCTTGATTCGGCTGCTTTGGGCGTAGTTCAGGCTGCGTTTGGCTTTCAGGGACAGAAATGCTCGGCCTGTTCGCGGCTTATTGTGGATGAAAAGGTCCATGACGAATTGATCCTAAAGGTAAAAACCCTCACGGAAACACTTAAGATCGGCCAGCCGACCGAATCGGGTACCAATGTCGCCTCCGTCATCAACAAACGCTCTTTTGACAAGACTCTTGGCTACATAAATAAAGGTATCGAAGAAGGCGGCGAGGCCATTATCGGCGGAACCGGCGATGACAGCGAGGGATTCTTTATCTACCCGACGGTCATCACTAACGTGAAACCGGGCGATACCATCGAACAGGAAGAGATATTCGCTCCTGTTCTTGCCGTAATAAAAGCGAAGGATTATGACCACGCTCTGGAGATAGCAAATGGAACCGAGTTTGGACTAACGGGTGCGGTCTATTCCGCGTCAGAAGAGAGATTGGAGCGTGCCAGAAAAGAATTTCATGTCGGTAACCTGTATCTGAACCGCAAATGCACCGGCGCTCTTGTCGGCGTTCACCCTTTCGGCGGTTTCAATATGAGCGGAACGGATTCAAAGGCCGGAGGGCGTGAATACCTGATCCAGTTCATGCAGGGTAAATCCATTGCGAGGAAAATTTGATGTCCCTAAGATCTCTTTTTGCTAATTTTGCTGCGCTCACGGCGGTAGTATTTGCCGCCGTGAGTTTCGGTTATGCTCAGCGCGCCGCAACCGCCCCGAAACCGGCCCCGCGGCCGATGATCTTCGCCGTTCTAAACGACGGAGTATCTCTGGAACCGATCGCTCTGGTAGAGAAAAAGGAATTAAAGGCTCCCGTCAGCGGAAGCGATGAACTCTCGTTGATACAGGCTTTCAACCGGGAATTTTACGGGGCAAAACAAACCTATCGCGTTATATTCGGCGGAACGAACGCGGGAACTGTCACCGTAAATTCGGCTGATGCCTCAGCAGAATGCGCAAAGAATGTTGCCTCTGTCACCACAACGTCAACACGTGTAACGCCAAAAGGCCATCTGATGGCACTGGCGACGAACGCTGCCGTCAGCAAACAGGCCAGCGGAACGCGCAGAATGCCGACATGGCCGGAAAGGAACGAACTGGATGTACTTATAAGAGCAGAGTTTGCAAAAAATTCGGTTCCTGTAACAAAGCTGGACTATCACAACCTGACCGCTCTTGACGTCGATAACGACAAGAAGGCGGAACTTGTCGGCAGCTTCTGGGTGGAGAATGAACCAAAAGCCCGAACGCTTCTGTTCTTCATCGCTGAAAAAGGAAGTGATGGTAAATATTCGATCTCTCATTCGGATCTGAGAACGATAAATGAGGACGAGGTTCTGAACGGCGAAATATCCGTTTTGGATGACGGCGTTTATCACGAACTTCTTCTTGATGTTTTCGATTACGATGGCGACGGCGTCGCCGAGGTCTTTACTTTTGTCCGAGCCTTTGAAGGGTCGGGATTCAATGTCTATAAACGTACGGACGGCAAATGGACAAAAGTTTTTGAAGGATCTAATTATCACTGCGGATTTTAGTAAAAGAGGCGATCTTTTTTGCGCAAATTTAACGATAGTGTTAAATCCGTGAACGGATCGGATGATGACATTGGTCTGTTCAATATAGACTGCCTACATTATGATGAGCCAAAATAAACTGTTCAAAAGATCGTTGTCGTTATGTTTGCTTTTCAGCCTGGCCTTTTCTGTTTTGGGACAGATACCTGCTCCGTTTCCTGTAAAGAGACAGGAAACCCCCGAAACCTGGAAAAAGGACGGCTGGTCGCGTATGGACGAGGTGAAGAAGCAAAAGATACGCAGCGGCAAGGCAAAGAACGTCATTCTTTTCATGGGAGACGGGATGGGCATTTCAACGTTGACCGCTGCCAGAATATTGGAAGGACAGCTTCGCGGCGAGAGCGGAGAAGAGAACCGTCTAAGCTTTGAAGAATTTCCGTTTTCGGCATTGTCAAAAACGTATCAGGTGGATCAGCAAACACCTGATTCTGCCCCGACGATGAGTTCGATAGTGACAGGTGTCAAAACCAACAACGGGATGATATCCGTCAACCAGAACGCCCGTCCGAACGATTTCCGCACCGTAAAGGGAAACGAGGCAAAGACCATTTTGCAGTATGCCGAGGAAGCCGGACTTTCCACCGGTGTTATCTCAACGGCGAGGCTGACCCACGCAACGCCGGCAGCCTGTTATTCTCACACGCATCAGCGTGGCTGGGAATCGGACAGAAATGTAAAAACGAGCAGCGAAGATGCTCACAACGCGGGTTTCCCGGACATTGCCAGACAGCTTATTGAATTCAAGTACGGTGACGGCGTCGATGTCGCATTCGGCGGCGGCCGTTCAAAGTTTATCCCGGAGACAAAACAGGACCCCGAATACGCTGACCGCAACGGCGAACGCCAGGACGGGCGCGACCTCACCGAAGAATGGGTGAAAAAACGCCCCGGAGCGGAATTTATCTGGGACAAAAAAGGATTTGACGCTCTCGACCCAAAGAAAACAAAGAGCGTTCTTGGGCTTTTTGAGCCGTCTCATATGAAATATGAATATGAGCGCGCTAAAGATCCCGGCGGTGAGCCTTCGCTTACCGAAATGGCCTTGAAAGCGGTCGATATCCTCTCAAACAATAAAAAAGGATATTTCCTCATGGTCGAAGGCGGCAGGATCGACCATTCGCATCACAACGGCAGCGCGTTCCGGGCATTGACGGAAACCATCGAGCTTTCAAATGCCGTGCGTGCAGTTGCAAACAAGGTCAACCTTGATGAAACGCTGATAATTGTCACTGCCGACCATTCGCACGCTTTCGTTATGTCCGGTTATCCGTATCGCGGAAACAATATTCTCGGCCTCGTCAGGGAAGGCAAAGCCGACGGCAGTCCGGCGGACAGCTATAAATTGGGTACTGACAAAAAGCCTTATACGACGCTTGGCTATATGAACGGAACAGGAGCGGTAAGAGAAGGCGAAAGAAAGGCCGTTACACAGGAGGAAGCTCTTGATCCTGATTTTAAGCAGCCTGCGCTCGTCCCGCTTGCGGGCGAAACTCACGGCGGCGAAGACGTTGCGATATATGCCACCGGCATAAATGCGCAATACATTCGCGGCTCAATGGAACAAAACTGGATATTCTATGTCATGGCCGATGCTTTGGGCCTGGCCAGATGACATTGAACTGCTGGAATATAGAGAAAAGCAAAAATAGGGTTTAATCAACTCAGACAGACAGGATCGGGAGTTTCTTCCGTTCCTGTTTTATTTGGATTCTGCTTTTTGGCATCGGTGCGGTTAAAATATAGCTGATGAAGATTGTTTTTATGGGAACGCCGGAAGCGGCAGTTCCCACATTGTTGAGGTTGCTTGCCGACGGCCATGAGGTCGTCGCCGTTTATACACAACCTGACCGGCCTTCGGGCAGAGGCAATAAGATAACGATGTCGCCGGTAAAACTGGCCGCTCTTGCAAACGACCTGCCTGTGTTTCAGCCTGTAAAGATCAGGTCGCAGGAAACTTTGGACACGATGCGGTCGCATCAGGCTGATGCTGCGGTCGTCGTTGCCTACGGCAGAATATTGCCGCCCGCTGTATTGGAGATATTTCCCAAAGGAGCGATCAATGTCCACTTTTCGCTGCTGCCAAAATATCGCGGAGCAGCTCCGGTAAATTGGGCGATAGTCAATGGAGAGAAAGAGACCGGTGTTACCACGATGCTGATGGACGAAGGCCTGGACACCGGAGCGATACTTTTAACAAGCAGAACGGAGATAGGTGAGGAGGAAACCGCCGTAGAATTGATGTCACGCCTGTCACAGGACGGAGCCGAGCTTTTGTCCGAAACGTTGGGGACATTCGACCACATTACACCGAGATCACAGGACAACGACGCGGCGACCTATGCACCGTTGTTGAAAAAAGAGTTTGGCAATATCGACTGGAGCGAGAGTGCGAATGCGATCTCAGGAAAAGTGCAAGGCTTTCAGCCATTCCCGACAACTTTTACGGCGTTTAGGGGAAAAAAGCTCACAATATGGTCGGCCAAGGCTGTGGGGCCGCAAGACGGCAGCATTCCCGAATCTGCTCCTATCGGTACGATAGCTTTTGTGGGAAAAGATTCATTTGATGTCGTTTGCGGCGGCGGAACCGTGCTGAGAATTTTTGAGGTTCAGATGGAAGGAAGAAAAAGAGTGAGCAGCCGCGATCTTATCAATTCCGCCAAACCTGCCGCGGGCGAAATGCTGGGAGAGTTGGCGTCATGAGCGAAACCGCTGCCGTGCAGATCATCACTTTCTATCAATTCAAAAAGATCGGCCTTATCCGGCCGCTTGAAGAAACGCGCCGGATCATCCGTGAGGAAATGGCCGCCCGTGGCATCAAAGGCACGCTGATACTTGCCGAAGAAGGTTTCAATTCGACCATTGCCGGAAAGCCGACTGAAATATCGGAATTTATTTCTTTTCTTGAGAAGCTCCTTGAAACAAAAATAGCTTTTAAATCCTCATACAGCGACGATCTTCCGTTTCGCAAGATCGACGTAAAGATAAAGCCTGAGATCGTCACGCTTAAACAGCCTGTTGATATTTCAAAAGGTGTCGGGACACACGTTTCGCCGAAGGACTGGAACGACCTTATCTCGTCGCCCGACGTCATATTGCTTGATACGCGTAACGATTATGAATTTAACACCGGAACCTTTGAAGGGGCGTTAAACCCGAAGACCGAGAAATTCAGCGACCTGCCGGAGTATGTCGAGAGGCATTTGTCAGAACATAAAGATAAAAAGATCGCAATGTTCTGCACCGGCGGCATCAGATGCGAAAAGTTTGCTCCGTATATGCTTGCAAAAGGCTTTCGCGAGGTATATCAGCTTGAGGGCGGCATTCTCAAATATCTGGAAGAAGTTGACCCTGACGATACAAAATGGCGCGGTGAATGTTACGTTTTCGATACGCGCGTCACCGTCGATCACAGCCTCAGAAAAGGTGAAGGCATCGATCCTTCACAGCCGGCAGATGAACCGAAAAACAACGACGCCGCCGATACAAAATGAAGGTCTCACCCGCAAGAAAAGCCGCTTACGATATTCTGCTGAAGATCGAGGCTGAAAAGGCGTTCAGTTCCGTTCTGCTGCCGAAATATGCCGAGAACTTGCAGGAACGCGACCGCTCGCTGCTCTATGCACTTGTACTCGGCGTTCTGCGTCGGCAATTGCTTCTGGACAGATACATAAAAGAGCTTACAAAAGGAAAAAAGCTTGATACAGAAGTGATTTTGATCCTGCGGCTTGGCCTGTTTCAGATAATGTTCATGACAAAAATTCCCGGCCATTCTATCGTGAATGAGGCAGTGCTTTTGACGGGAACGGCTCGGAAAAGTTCGGCGAAAGGGCTTGTAAATGCGGTTCTGCGCAATGCATTGCGCAAGTTGCCGGAATTAAGTTACACGGATGATATCGAGCGGCTTTCCATTGAAGGCTCAATGCCTGAATGGCTTGTTCGACGATGGATAGATCAGTTCGGCATTGAAAAAACGACCAGCATTATAAATGCCTTCAACGAACCGCCGGTCACGGCTTTTCGCCTGACCCGAAAAGCTCTTTTAAGTGCGGAAAGGCGTGAGGGAATAACGCAGGCGGTTTTGAACGAGGCCTCTGCCTCGGAAATTCTTCCCGGAGCATTCACAACACCGCGAATAACGCCCGATCTGCGGCGGCTGAGCGATGAAGGTTTTATATATTTTCAGGATATTGGGTCACAAATGATCGCTTCAACTGTTAGCCTGAAAGCACACCAGTCATTTCTCGATCTTTGTGCGGCTCCGGGCGGCAAGGCGGCCATGGCTGCCGCACAGTCTGACAAAAATGCAGGCATAATGGTCGCCGCAGAACTTCACGGCTCTCGTGTTCGTTTTCTGAAACAGAATTGCGAACTTCAGGGCGCGGAAAATATCCGTGTTGTTCAGCTTGACGCCGAACATCCGCTTCCTTTTCCCGAAAGATCGTTTGATGTGGTGCTGGTGGACGCTCCGTGCAGCGGCACCGGAACGATAGGAAGCAATCCTGAGATCAGGTATTTTCTTGAAAGTTCAGATATTTACGATCTTCAGCGCAAACAACGCGAGATACTTCATCAGGCATCAAATGTCGTAAAGCCGGGAGGCCGCCTTTTATATTCGACCTGTTCTCTGGAAAGAGAAGAGAATGAGGACCTGATAAGAACTTTTATGACGGAGAACGATGACTTTTCTTTGGTTTCTCCGAATCTTCCTGAGATCTTTCTTACCGTTGAGGGCAATGGCCGCATATTTCCCGATACCGGGCCATACGAGGGATTTTGTATTTTTGAGCTACGGCGTCGAAATTAAGGAAATATACGCGAATATACGGTTTGTTGTGTTTCCGAAAAGTGTTAAACTTTAACTTTAGGTTTTGTGACCGAATAGCAGATGAGCATTATCAAAACAGGAGCATCCGCAATAGGAAGGCTGATCACGCTCGGCATCCTTTTGTTTGCATTTGCGGCCGGCATGGCCGGTGTGATGTATCTGTCGCTGTCGGGTGAGGAAGTAAGGGTTCCTGAGATAGTCGGTAAGGATTTTGTCGAGAGCGAAAAAGAGCTTGCGGCTTTGGGGCTGAAACTGAAAAGGCGTGCCGACCGGCCAAGCACGGAAAAGATAAATACTGTATTGGAACAACTGCCGCGTCCGGGCGAAACGGTCAAGACCGGACAGATGATCCTGGTCGTGGTCGCTTCCGCGGGCGGCGTGCCGGAGCAGACGCCGGAATCGCTGAAAAAGGACATCGAATCGGACGACACCGAAAAGATCGAGGAGATGATCTCCGATAAGCCGAAACGTACGCGAACGCCTTCAAATTCCAATGCGAATGCGAATACCGAGCCGGAGCAGAAAAAGGCGGATACGCGCCGCGATGTCATCTCAAATTCGGCGACGCCGCCTGCCAATACAGGCTCAGGTTCCGGCAGCGAAACTCCGAAACCGGATGACACGCCGCGTCGTGACACACCGCCGCCTCCGCCAACCCCCAAACCACAGCCGACACAGGCAGAAAGGCCGTCCGGCGGTGACACACGGCCACGCACAACGCCGCGCCCGACACCTAGGCCGTAATAAAGCATAAGCAACCGAAATCAATTACTTTGCAACAAAATAAATGTTTGAAATAGCACCTTCGATATTGTCCGCTGATTTTACTCGCCTGGCCGAGGAGATCAGTGTTGTCAAAGAAGCAGGCGTACGTGTGCTTCATGTCGATGTCATGGATGGCCGGTTCGTCCCGAATATCACTATCGGCCTGCCAGTTGTCAGGTCTATCCGGGCGGTGACGGACATGATCATTGACACACATCTGATGATAGTGGAGCCAAGCCGATACGCGGTCGAATTTGCCGAAGCCGGAGCCAACATGGTCTCTGTGCATGTCGAGGCAGACCCGCATCTGCACCGAACGCTGACGGCAATACGAGAGGCAGGAGCGCTTGCCGGAATTGCCATCAATCCGGCAACACCCGTATCTATGCTCGAAGAGGCGATTGAGTTCGCCGATTTTATTTTGGTGATGTCGGTAAATCCGGGTTTTGGCGGACAAAAATTCATATCGACGGCGCTGAACAAGGTGCGTGTCCTAAAAAATATGATCCGCGAAAAAGGATTGGATGTCCGTATTGAGATAGACGGCGGGATCGATGGCTCGAACATCGCCGATGTGGTTGAGGCCGGGGTCGAGCTGATAGTTGCCGGATCGGCGGTTTACGGAAAAGACGATCCGGCGAAAGCGGTTCGGGAATTAATGGAAAAAGGGACGGTTTGGGTTTGAACTGCCGCCTGATTTGGAGTGACCTATGAGAAATGTCAGAGCTTGGAGCATTGCGCTGTTGTCCATCACCTTTGGGTTGGGAAATGTTGTTATCAGTGCTCAAAACACCGGAGAAGGAACGCCGGCGCAGCGGCTGGAAGTGATGCGTCAAAAGCTGGAAACCATCCGCCGTTCCGCAAACAGTGCCATTTCCGCCTTAAAGGATGAGGGCGACGATACGAAAACGGATCGTGAAAATCCCGATTCGCCGACCGCCAGATTGCGTTCCATCGAACGCGAGGCATCCTCGCTTCAAGGTCAGGCCAACAGCCTGCGCGGAAAGATCGACCGTGCGGAAAAGTATGAGATGACCGAGATCGATCAGCTTGAGGTCGCCGTTGCCGACCTGCAAACCCGCGCGGAGATAGTTCAGGTCGAGACCGCCGCCGACCGTGCCAATCCTGATTCGGGTGTCGGCCAGCCGCGTGAGATAAAGAAGAAAAAGAAATTTCTCGGCATATTTGGCGGCGGCGGAAATGATGAATATGACGAAATGATAGGAACGGTCGCTCCCGGCCGCGACAAACAGCTTTTCGTCAACGCAACCCGCGAAGTAAGAAAGCGTAATTATGATGTCGGGCGGCTGCTTTTCCAGACGATCATCACCACGTATCCCGATTCGCCTTATCTGCCGATGGCAAAGCTCGCGGTCGCGGATTCATTCTATCTTGAAGGATCGACCAGCGGCCTCATTCAGGCCATCGTCGCCTACAAGGATTGGCTGACGTTCTTCCCGACGCATCCGCTTTCGGACAGGGTCGTGCTGAAGATCGCTGAATCGGAGATGAGGCAGATCGGGCTTCCCGATCACGATGCCACGAGGGCAAGAAAGGCCGAGGTGACATTAAAAGGACTTTTGGCGAACTATCCCAACTCTGTCCTGAAGGACGAGGCTCAAAGAAGACTTTTAGAGGTTCAGAACAACCTGGGAACGCATAATCTGCTGATCGCGAATTACTACTACACATTGTCGGTCGATCAGAAAAAGGGCGGATTAAAAGGCGCTCAGTCGCGTTACCGCGAGATCCTCGATAAATACCCTGATTTTGGCAATATGGACGAGGTGCTTTACAAACTTGCCGTCACATACATGGTCGAAGAGGAAACCGACCAGGCCGCGAGGTATTTTGCACAGATCGTCACTGATTACCCGAACAGCGACTATGGCGAAAAGGCAAAAGACCAATTGGAGCTTATCGGGGTTCAGGTGCCGATGCCGAAACCGGAAAGAATGAATGTCATGCCGCCGGAATCAGCGTCATTTTTCAGGAATTTCCGCAATCAGCTTTTTGGCATATATCCCATGACCATTGACCGAAACGGGGTTTTGATGACAAAGAACTTTGACAAGGAAAAATTTGAACTCATCGATCAGGTCGTGGAAAATCAGGGTGATATTTTTTCCAACCAGATACCTCAATCGCTGACAACGGTTATCTCACAGCGTCAAACGACGCCTGCGAGCGTTCAGCCGCGCGAAGGCCAGGTGCCGCGGGCGTCCGATCAGGAGCAGTGAGAAAAGGCCTGAAACAGGAATGAATGTAAAGGAAAAAGCGGTTCTTTCGGGGGCCGCTTTTGCTCACAAAAGGGAAGTATAAGAATGTCGTTTAACGCACTGACAGAAAAAAATGTATATATTCGCTTAACGATGGCTGCGATCTTGGCTGTCGTTTTTGCGGCAACACCGATCATTTTGTTTGCGCAAAGCATTCAGCTTCCCGCGCCGACACCGCAGCCACCGCCTCCTCCGGCCGGAAAAGTATCGGCTACACTAAAGGCAAATCTCGACAGGCACGGAAATGCATCCTCTGATGCCGAGTCCCGCAAAAAAGCCTATGCGTTACTGCTGGAAGGACAGCGGCATATGTGGACAGGCACCCGCACCAGAAACCGCACAAGGTCTTTTGCAAGCAGGCGTTCGGCACAATCCTCATTCATTGCAGCAGCACAGGCCGATCCGCGTCTGGCCGAGGTTTACACGGCTCTGGCCGAATTGGAGATAAGCCTCAATTCTCAGGAGTCCGCAGTCGATGAAGCAATAGCTTTGGGCGAACTGGCTGTCAGGGTCGATCCGAACAACTTTGGTTCCAGAAGGCTTCTCGGCAGATTCTATTCCTATCGGAGCCGCATCGGCCACGGATCTTTTGATCGGGCATTGGGCGAAAAAGCGGTTGAGAATTGGGAAAAAGTTGCTGAACTTGATCCGAGGAACGCAGAGGCGTGGGCATTTCTGAGCGCTTTTTACGGCAGGTTCGGCAAAGAGGAAAAGCGGATCGAGGCTCTTCGGTCGTGGCTTTCCTCGGCGGCTCCTTTGGACAGCCAATTCTATTCCGCCGTAATGGGATCTTCCGAAACGCTCTCGCCTGTTTCCGCGTCGCTGAAGTTGGGTGCCGCACTGATGAACGCCGGACGCAACGCCGAGGCCATCGGCGTCATAAGCCCGATAGTGGTGGACAATCCTGACAACGCAACTGCTGCGGAATTATTGAAGGACGCGGTTAACTCAGCCGATGCAGCAACGGCGGCTGCCGCTGTCGAAGCTCTCCAGGCGGCCGTTTATGCAAATCCCGATAATGTCGGGCTGATGGTAATATTGGCGGAGGTTTATGAGCGAACGGGCCGGACCGAAGATGTAAACAGCCTTTTTACTTCGACGGTTGAACGGCTTAAGGCGTCCAATACGGTCGCGGCATCAGAGGTACATGCGGCTTACGGCGATATGCTCTATCGTCAGGAAAAGTATTCTGAAGCGGCCAATACATACCGTGAATCTGTCGCAATGCGGCTAGGAGACGGTGAGGGGTTGGAGGCCGAGGAAGGACGCGAATTCATTATTGATGTCATGTCGCGTCTTATCAGGGCGGAACGGGCAGCAGGCAATGATGCAGGTGTTGAAAAAGCAATTGAAGAATCCCGAAAGCTATTTGGAAAGGACGATCTTTTTGCCGATCGCCAGTTGATCTCATATTACCGCGACACGGGAAAGAGAGACCGTGCCCTGACCGTTGTGCGCGAATTGAGAAAACGGACGCCGGATGACGCCGGATTTTTGCGGCTGGAGGCAACGCTGTTGACAGAGACCGGGAAAGTTGATGAAGGCGTTAAGCTCATCACCGATATGATGAAGACCCCGCCGGCGGCAAATCCTCAGCGCAGCATGCTTCTTGACGATGAATTTTCCAATTATCTATTTATTTCGAGCCTTTATTCGCAGGCCGGGCGAGGCAAGGACGCTGCTGATGCTGCTAACAAGGCTCTTTCGGTTGCCAAAAGCGCCGAACGCCAGCAGATCGCAAAACTGACGCTTGCCACGGCGCAGAATGCGGACGGCGATTTTGCCGGCGCAGAGTCCACGCTGCGTTCTATCCTCAATGCCTCGCCGAATAATCCGATAGCCCTCAATAATCTTGGCTATTTTCTTATCGAGCGCAACGAACGGCTGAATGAGGCAAAGGAGATGATCGAAAGGGCACTGAGGTCTGATCCGACCAACCCGTCATATCTCGACAGCCTTGGCTGGGCTTATTATAAGCTGGGTTCCTATACCGAGGCGGAAAAATTTTTGAGAGAAGCGGCAAAGCACGATCCGTCGTCGGCGACGATACAGGATCACCTGGGCGACGTTCTTAAAAAACAGGGAAAGGAAGATGCCGCAAGAACCGCATGGGAACGGGCGGTTCTGCTTGCCTCCGATCAGGCGGATGTCAACAGGATACGTGAAAAGCTTAAGAACAAATGATCGATCCTATTCAATAGCGAATCCTTTCACACGTCACATGAGCAAATAAAAAATGTCCTCCGCATTCTCAATGGATATGCGGAGGACATTTTTGTATGAACAATTTATCCAAACCCACTTAGTTTTCCGGTGAGGGACTTGGGCTTGGTTCCGGTGCCTGATCGCGCCGTCTTAGCGTCGGCGGTTTGGAACTTGATTCGCCGTCCGTATTTCCGACATTAGGATCGCCGGGATCTTCGGGCTGTCTGCGTTTCAGTGTCGGCCTGCCCGGATCGCCGTCGTTGGGATCGCTCAATATACCGGCCTTGGCGTTCGTCATTCTCATCAGATGGTTCTTTACCCTGTTAAATTCTGATGAGCTGATGACATATTCTTCTTTTTCGGGAAAACGGGCAACGAGCGAGAGGCTGGCATCGCGCCTGTCTATCGACTGTGGGTGCGTGGCAAATATCTTTGCCCATGTGCCGGGCTTTTTCTTGTTCTTTTCGTTGAGCTTTTCAAACATCGTCGCCATGCCGTTAGGATCGTAACCGGCGGCATACAGATATTGAACGCCAAGCGTGTCGGCTTCGGATTCCGCATTGCGGCTGAATTTAAGGAAGCTGAGAAGCTGTCCGAAACCGCCCGCATTCTGGGCTATTGCGCTGGCAACACCGCCGCCGAAGATGATCGTGGCGATCAGGCCATAGTTTATGGCCTGGAGCTTGCCCTGATTTTCCATCGCATGACGAGCCGCGACGTGGGCTATCTCATGTGCCATCACGCCGGCCAGTTCCGATTCATTGTCAGCGGCGAGAATGAGTCCTCTGTTGACAAAGAAATATCCGCCGGGTAGTGCAAAAGCGTTCACCTCGTCGCTGTCTATGACCTTTATTGTGAACGGTATCTTTGCATCAGAATGAAGAACAAGGTTCTGGCCCACGCGATTCACGTATTCGGTGATGAGCGGGTCCTCGACCATTTTGGCGGATTGCTCGACCTCCATCGCAAGTTGACGGCCAATAGCAATTTCTTTATCCTGCGAGCCGCCAAGCCAGCCAAAGAACTTATCTGATCCGCTGTTGATCTTGCGTTTGCCGATCATCGCGGGGTTTTCCTTGTCAGAGAGAGGTTTGGTTTTGTCCTGAACGGTCGATAACTGGCTGCTGTTCTTTTTATCGTCGTTCTTTTTCGACTTTGCCGTCTGTGCCGAAACGCTCATTAGCGGCAATCCTAAACTCGCCGTGATGACAACAGCCGCCATGAAACTCGTAAATAACTGTCTTGAAAACTTCTCTTTCACAACCTGCCTCCCGATCGGTCTTTCATTGAATAAATAGTAAAGCCTTTCCGATATGGTTTCAACATTTTTTGATGCGGAAAAGATGTAAAAAGTTGGTTTTGTCCTGACTAGACGGGTATTTATTTGATACAGCACTACCCGATGCTTTGATTAAGATGCAAAAAACACAAGTGAGGACGATATTTTTGATTAACATTGTTTACAAAAAGTCCTTTTGAAAATCCGGGAAAACTGCTATTATTGTTCGTATGACAGCTCTCACCGGCTGTCGGCTGGTCGTTTTTCCGAACAATTCATCTTGAGATCTATTTTTTTTGTCCTCATAAGGGGCCTGATCCCGGTCCGATAATACATGAATAAAATTCAGGAAAAAGTAAAGGACATCGTTGATGTTCGCCCATATCGGGGACTTCGGGATTTTGCCGCTGACGCCCGGCAAACCCTCGAACATTACTGCTTTACGGACGATACCTCGGCTCTGATGGCAAAATGGGTCAATGCCGCCGCGACCGTTTCTCCGCAAAACGGCGTCGCGCTCGCATTGGCCGGCTATCGTGGTGTGGGCAAAAGCCATTTTCTTGCTGCATTTGGGACGATTCTCGCTCTTTCCGAATTGAGGTCAAAGGTTGGTGACGGACACGTGGCGGCCGCCGCACAAGGCCTGCTGCGGCGTCATTATCCGCTTGTCAGTGTGCGTCGCGGCTCACAGGAAACGCTTGTTGATGAGATAAAAGAGGCAATAAGGAATAGATTTGGGCCTGAGGTCCAGTTCAGCGGAGATTCGCCCGCCGCGATACTGGGCGAAGGTGTGAAACTGGCCGGCGACCTGCCGCTTGTCGTGGTCATCGACACGGCTTTTGAACGCGGAAGCCGCGTGGCACGAAATGACGGTGCCGTCCTGGGCGAGGCAGCGGAATTTGCACAGAACAGCAACATGCTGCTGTGTGTCGCTCTGGATGACGACATCGCAGGGGCCGACGGATCGAACGCCGCCATAGTCAGAACTTTCAAGATCGATTATCTTGACCAGGAGCATCTCTATAAGGTCGTCAACTCTCACATCTTTCCAAAGAACAGCCAGAAACAAGCTGTCATTGAAGATATTTATCAGTTCTTCTGCTCGGTGGTTCCCAATTTTCGCTGGAGTTCACAGCGTTTTAGTTCGCTTTATCCGCTTCATCCGGGCATTCTGGAAATTTCGCCTTACGTTCGCCTGTATGTTCACGATTTTGCCCTGCTCAGCTTTGCAGCCGAGGCAGGTGAACGCATTCTCGGCAGGCCCGCAAATTCGCTGATCGCTTTTGACGAGGTCTTTGACAAGGCCGAGCCGTACCTGCGAAAGATCGAGGATTTGGCGGACGCCTTTAAGGCGTATGACAAGCTAAACACGGAAGTTGTAAGCAAGATCCCGGTCATACAGAGGCTTCAGGCAAAGCTCATCCTCAAGGCCCTGCTTTTGCTGTCGCTTAACGGACGCGGTGCGACCGCCGAGGATATTTGCTCGGCGATGCTGATATTTGACGAGGCCGAACCCGCTAATGCCGTAAACACGGTCAGAGGCATCATCGAATTATTCTCTCAGGCCCTTCCCGATGACATCACCACCATTCGCGAGGAATCATCGGGCGATACGCTGTTCAGCTTCCGCGTACAGGCCAAGGAAAATATAAACAGCGCCTTGCAGGAAGCGGCCGCCGAAATGAATAAAGGCGACGTTCCCGCTATTATCAGAGGCATACTGCAGGAGCGATACCCCGATTTTTCCATACCGGTCAAACTGGACGGGGCAGCACGTGCATCCATGGATTCGGTCGCCGTTTGGCGCGGCGGCCAGCGGCGCGGCCGCATCTATTGGCGCGAGAACGAAATGCCGGAGGCGTCGGCAAAAGAACGAACTGACGACATTCTGGACTGGGAAGTAATTATTGATCTTGGCAGCGATCCGGCGGATATATCTGATGCAGACCGCTCAGGTTCAACGGTCATATGGAAACCCGATAACCTGAAGAATGAGGAGATCGACACGCTGCTGAAGCATCACCTGCTTCAGACAGAAAATGATGTTGTTGACAGATTTGGCGAACACGTCAGGGCGTCGATACATTCCCACAGGGTTGCCGCCGAACGCATTGTGGATCGGATGATGCTTCAGAACGGCAATCTCCGCATTGACGGTTTCGATTACAATTTTACCGAAGAGGCCCGGTCGGCGGACACCATTTCGGGGCTTATCTCGTCCATGCTCGAACCTCTGTTCGAGACGCGGTTCCCGCTGCACCCTCATTTTGGTGAAAAACTTGGGATGGCAGAGGTTTCCAAGATCGTCTCGGAGCTTTATGCCGGTTCACGCCAAAACCTTGAAGAAGTTCAGCACCTGGCGCGGACTTTCTCGCTACCGCTCGGCCTTGTGCGTTTTGAGGACGGAAAATATCTGCCGGAAACGGCCGAGAACCTTGCGAAACTGCCGAGCGCGGTAGAGATACTAAAATCTGCCGAAGAAGCCGAGAACGGCACAGTCAGCCTTCAGTCTATCTATCTGAAGCTGCGTCAGCCGCCGTACGGCCTTGTTCGCGAGGCACAGCATCTGATATTTGCCGCCCTCGTTGCGGAAAGAAAGATCGAGTTTCTCACGTCCAAAGGCGACCGCATCAGCTCACGTTCGCTCGACCTGAAGATCATCTGGGATGACATCGTCGGCATCGCAAAGCCTTTGGATTCAAGCGTTTCGGGTAAACGCCTGATAACGTGGGCACAGAAGGTCACGGGCGACGCGTCTATATCGTCGGTCGAAAAGAACGATGACGCTGCAAAGATCACCGAAAGCCTTATGGCGTGGCTGGCGGAATGGGACAGCGCCGACCTGCTGAATCGGATGGAGCGAACACCAGACGATCAGATGAACACGCTTATCTGGTCTGAGGCAGCCAGGCTGCGAAAGACCTTTGGTGTCGTTGCCGAAGAGATCAGAAATTTCATCGGCGGAAACTCGTATGTTGAGACTGTTCTTGGGCGTATCTCTGATGTATTTCACGACAGCGAGGCTGAGTATGACCGCACATTAAAAGCAATGGCCGATCTTACGTGTTTTCTGACGGCGGTCAGGCTTCGCATCGAGATCGCGTCTTACGTTGCGGCCTGCGAACCGACCGGAGACGCTAAACTGGAAGAGATCAGACAGGCATTGCTCGCCTGTCTGGACAGCGCCGTGACGGAACCCAGCGAAACGCGCAACAGAGAGGCCGGTTATCTGTGGGAGCAGTTTCGCCGCGGATATATCGAGGTCTTTGCGACGCTCCATGACCAGATAATGAGGTCCCACGACCTTCAGGAAAAATTTGATGAGATCTTAAGGACCGACATTTGGTGGGAATTTGAAAGGCTTTCGGAAATTTCGGAACTGCGCGGCCCTGAATGGGCATCAGTCAGGACGATAATGGATCGCTTTCGCCAGCTTGACTGCAAATTTGACGTGCGGGCGGCGCTTGCCGAACGTCCTGCGTGCATTTGCGGTTTTTGCCTGAGAGATGCCAGATCGTGGCAGGAACTCCCCGATATGTTCTGGTCGGAGATCACAAAAGGACAGGCGGCGATACGCTCAAGGCTGAGAGATGACGCTTCCCAAACGGCATCGCGGCTGGAAGAACTTTCGAGAAGCTCGGATGACGGCATTTCACAGGCAGCCCGCGAATTGGCGGCGATACTGCGTTCAAATAAAGAACTTCCGAAACTATCAGATCTTCACCTGATCGCCCTCAGACGGGCTTTTGCCCGAAAGGCGATCGAAGCCTCATTGCCTGATGAGGAAATACACCATGACCTGAGCGGCTTTGACCAAAAGGTGCGTGAAGCCCTGAGCGGGCCGGTCGGCAGGCCGCGTGATTCCGAGGAAGCGATGCTGATAGAGGTATGACCTTAGACGATCTTCACTTTCGCTGTTCATTTTTCACCCGACAAAATGTATTGTAGTCCAATGCGGCGTGTAACTGTTGTTGGATTGGGGCGTATCGGCGGGGCATTGGCCCTGGCGCTTGACCGTAAAGGTTTTCAGATAACCAATGTCGTGGTGCGCGACACGCAAACAGGAGCCTCTGTGTTAGAGCGTTTGGCTTTGCGTTCAAATCCGTCTGTCCTTTCCTGGCCGATAACGGAGATCATTGACACCGACATCCTTATACTTTCGGTGCGCGATCCTGAGATACGCGGTGTTGCGGAAAACCTCGCGGCTCGTGTTTCGGAGGTAAAAGTCGCGCTTCACACCAGCGGATCGCTTCCATCCACCGAAATGGAAAGCCTTTCGGCCGCAGGTTTGTCAATAGGCTCGCTGCATCCGCTTGTGTCGGTCAGTGACCCGAAATCCGGTGCCGATTCATTCAATGGTGCGTATTTCTGTATCGAAGGCGACGCGACAGCGGTTTCCGCCGCCTCGGACATCGTCGCCGCTTTGGAGGGCAATTCGTTTACCATAGATACCGATCTTAAGCCGCTATATCACGCTTCGGCGGTGATGTCTGCGGGACACGTTGTGGCACTGTTCGACATGGCCGTTGAAGCATTGTCGCGGTGCGGTGTGGAAGATGCCCGACGAATACTGCTCCCGCTGCTGGCAAGCACCACGGCAAATCTGCACGGGCAACCGACCGATCAGGCATTGACCGGAAGTTTTGCACGCGGCGACCACGAAGCGGTACAGGCACACATTCGCGCCCTGAAAGACGATCTACCGATAGAGGTGCTGGAAACATACCTGCTGCTAGGCCGGCGGTCGTTGGATATTGCGGCCAGGCGTGGCGAGGATGCATCAGCCGATGACGACGAACTCAGGAATGTGATAAAAATAGCTAAAGAAAGTTTACAATGATAGAATAGGTTCAAGATGAAGGCAGAAGAAGAGGCATTTTCAAAAGAGAAGGAGATCTTCCTCGAACACATCCAAAAGGCGGGGTTGCGGCGTACTTCCCAGCGTGATCTGATACTTGAGACCTTTTTGAAGACCGAGGACCATCTCACCAGCGAGGAATTATACTGGCTTGTCCACAAACAGGATGAAACGGTCGGGCATACGACCGTTTACAGAACGCTGAAATTGCTGACCGAGGCAGGTTTGGCCCGTGAGGTCAGGTTCGGCGATAACAAAACCTACTACGAACATCATTACGATCAGGAGCATCACGATCACCTGATCTGCACAGAATGCGGCAAGGTGGTCGAATTCTTTTCGGCTGACATAGAAAGGATGCAGGATGAGACGGCCACGCAGTTCGGCTTTACGCTGTCGCATCACAGCCTGAGGATGTGGGGCGTTTGTGCCGATTGCAGAACGCATGAGATCGAGGCAGTGACGCCGCCGGGAGCGCAGCCAAAAGTACGTGTCAAAACGGGTTATGGCAACCTTGTTTGATCAAAGCAGCAATGGAAGAAGTATTTTTAAGCTTTGAAGGAACGGAACGCGACGGCAAGGTCGCCGCGGGGACATATATTTCGGATGCCGGAAAAAGATTTGGGCTTCGTGACGATTTTGCGTGCGACCCCGAGGCTCATATTTGTGAAGTGAAGATCGTATCGGGACTTGACCTTCTTTCCGAAATGACGGCGTTCGAGAAGGAATATTTTCCCGAAAGAAAACTCGGCGGTGAATATCGTCTGGGCTGTCACACGAAATTGGAAAAGCCGGGTGAGGTGATCGTTATGAGTGCGTCAGGAAATGAAAAAGCGGCTGATGAAGCGTCGGCTGCATCAGCAGAAAATAAAAATGAAGGCAGTGCCGACGGCGATGCCGATACCGATTACCAAAAGCGTTTTGCCGAACTGCCTTTGGAAAAAAAGGTGGCAGAACTCGTCAGGCTTGAGGCAATAACCTTTAGTGAAACGCTTGGTTTCATCATAAATTCTCCTTTTTCCGCAGCGGGCAAATTCATGGATGTTCTTGCTGAATTTGGCTTCAAGAAAGAAGCCGACCAGCGGGCATCAATGCGGCCAGACGAACATAAGCAGGAAAAAGACGGGCAGGACGAAAAGGAAACAGCCGATGAACCAATATCGGCATCACAGGAACAGGCAGAAGAAAAACCGGCAGAGGATGTTTAGACGAAGTGGACGATAACAAGCTGCAAACCAGAGTACCCGGAAAGATAAGGGAAAAGGGACAGTATTTTCTGGTCTTTGGCATTATCGCGTCGATGCTTGTTGTCGCAAATATCCCGATATTTGTCGTTTTCTTTTTTGGCGTTTTCGCTTACCTTGTCGTAAAGATACTTTTTGCCGGCAGCCGCAGCGAAACACGAGATATCTTCGAGTTCTACCTTGCATCACACGAGATACTCAAGGATGATGACCGAAAATGGTTCGGTTTTGAGATAAACGAGGTCATCTCGCGAGGCGAAGGCATTCTTCAGCGGATGAGCGCCGCTCCGCCGTTGGTGTATTTTACGCTCGGCGCACTTTACGGAAAGACGGGCGACCACAGTTCAGCCGTAAGATACCTGTCCAACGTTGTCGAAGAAAAGGCGGCTGATGAATCGGCCTATATGTATCCCTCGCAGGAGCTTCGCAATTACGTAAAGGTTCTGAGGAAGATAGAACGCGAGCCTGCCGATGCGCCGATGACCTCCGCAGCGGTCCGTTCGCTGGAAAGGGCAAGACGGCTGCGCGGTGCTGTCCTGCTTGAATCATGCCGCAGCAAACTTGCCGAGATACGCGATAAAGACGCTCTGGAACGATCAGATGAACACGATCGTGTTCTTCCGTCGGCCAACGCGCAGGAACAGAAGCTGCCGGACAACGTCATAGACATGACCTTGTCAGCCGGCAAAGGCAGAACATCCGAGCAGAAAAAGGACGATCATCAGAGATACGATCCTTATGCCGACCGCAAGCCCATAACCGAAGTGCTTCACGACATCTACGACGGAAAGGCCCAGTAATCGCCTTAAAAAAGATCAATTACCGTAAAGTATAAAAGCAGGATCGACAAGGCCGATACGGTTATGGTGACGATCCATGCGGCGATATTGAATGCCCGCGTGTTCGCGTGATCGCCCATGATCTCGCGGTTGTTAGCCAGTTTGAGAATGGATACAAGTATCACCGGAAGCAGCAGGCCGTTGATGCACTGGGTCAGTATCAAAAGCGGGATGTGAGGTATGCCCGGTATCAGCGCCACAACGCCGCCGATGACGATAAGCGCGGTGAATATCCCAAGAAAGATCGGTGCTTCGCGAAAACTTCGCGAGAGGCCTTTTTCAAATCCCAGAGCTTCGCTCATCGAATACGCCGTCGCCAGCGGCAAAACGCCCATTGCCAGCATTGACGCGCCGAACAGCCCGATGGCGAACAGGTATTTGGCATATTCGCCTACGACAGGAACTAATGCTTCGGCGGCAGTTGATGCTGAGTCTATCTCCGTGACGCCGTTGACATTCAGCGTGGCTGCGGTCGATATGACGATAAAGACCGCGATAAGCGTCGCAAAGATCGTTCCGGCAATGACATCCGCTCTGACCACGTTAAGGTCATCCTTGTCCAAACCTTTTTCCACGACCGATGACTGAACGTAAACCTGCATGAACGGTGTGATGGTCGTTCCGATAAGGGCGACAAGCGTGAACAGATACGCACCTTCCAGCCTGAACGTCGGCCTTATGAAACCCGTGGCGACCTCGCCCCATTTCGGTTCAGACATAAATGCCGACACGACATAGCAAAGAAAGACAAGAGACATCGCCAGAAAAACGGTCTCCACTCTTTTCTGATTGCCCTTTACCACCAGCCACCAGACAAAAATTGCAGCGGCCGGCACCGTCAGATACATTGACACGCCGAAAAGCTGTGACGCCTGTGCTATACCGACAAATTCCGAGATAACGACACAGGTATTCGCTATCAGAAGCGCGAGCATTACAAGTGCCGTCCATCTGACGCCGAATTGTTCGCGGATAAGATCGGCCAACCCTTGTCCGGTGACGACGCCCATGCGGGCGCACATTTCCTGTACTATCACCAGGCCGATCACCATTGGAATGAATGACCAGAGAAGATTGTAGCCAAAACCGGCTCCGACCGATGAGTATGTTGCTATGCCGCTGGCGTCATTTCCCGCGTTGGCGGCGATCATTCCGGGGCCGAGAATGGCGAGGTAAACGTAAAGACGCTTTTCAGACAAACGCCGAATAAGCCGCGAACGAACGCGGTCTATTCGTTTTATCAGGTTTCTGGGTGAGAATTTTCCTGATCTCATTGTTCGTACTGTCGGGGTCGGACATAAATATATACAGGAAAAGGCCGTTATTGATCTGGCAGCCTTAAAAAGCGTCTAAGTGACTATAACGCCTCACAAGCGATTTATCAAAACACCGGCCCGGTCAGAGTGAGAAGCGGGCGACAATACACAGCTTCACTTTAGTTCAATGACGGCATTCAATAATTTGTTAGAAAACCAAGTGTTTGATAAAGTTCTCTTATGCTGAACAGTAAACTACGTACCGTTTTTGTCTTGTTCTCCCTTTACCTCCTTGTTCTCATCGGTTTGCCGAAAGATGTTTCGGTTTTTGCGGCAACGCGGGAACCTGTTCGCGGCAAGCATGCGATGGTCGCCTCACAGCACGAACTGGCGTCGCGGATCGGCGTTGAGATCATGAAAAAAGGCGGCAACGCGGTCGATGCGGCGATAGCGGTCGGCATCGCCCTGGCTGTCGTTTATCCCGAAGCGGGTAATATCGGCGGCGGCGGGTTTATGATCATCCATTCGCCGGGCAAAGAGCCTAAAGCGATAGATTATCGCGAAATGGCTCCTGCCGCCGCACATCGTGATCTTT
Organism: Acidobacteriota bacterium; assembly: GCA_019639175.1. GTDB lineage: Bacteria > Acidobacteriota > Blastocatellia > Pyrinomonadales > Pyrinomonadaceae > OLB17. The sequence continues at coordinate 129,218 of JAHBSK010000010.1, forward strand.
ATCTTGATAAAGATGGCGAGCTGATAAGAGGTGAGGGCGGTTCAACGATAGGTTATCGGGCATCAGGTGTTCCGGGAACGCTGGCGGGTTTTGATCTTGCCTTCAAAAAATACGGTTCGGGAAAGGTAAAGTGGGCCGATCTGGTCAAACCGGCACAGCGGCTTGCGGTCGAAGGATTTGTGCTGTCACATCGGCTTGCCGAGCTTGCTATCGCATATCGCGAACACTTGGCGAAATATCCTGACAGCGATCGTATTTTTCTTAATAACGGAAAGTATTTCAGAGAAGGCGATCTTTTCAAACAAACCGAATTGGGTGAAACACTGGGCCGTATCGCAAAAGAAGGTGCGAAGGAATTTTATACAGGCAAGACCGCCAAAATGATCGCCGACGACATGAAGGCCAATAACGGCCTCATCACTCTTGAAGACCTGAAGAATTACGTTGCAAAGGAACGTGAGCCGATCCGCGGCACTTATCGTGGCCACGAGATCATATCAATGTCGCCGCCAAGCTCCGGCGGGCTTGTGCTGATGCAGGTGCTGAAGATGCTGGAGCCATACGATCTTAAATCACTCGGCAACAGTTCGGCGGCAAAATATCATTTATATATCGAGGCCTCAAGACGTGCATTTGCCGACAGAGCGGAATATATGGGCGATGCCGATTTTGCCGATGTGCCGATAAAAGGATTGCTGGATAACGATTATATTGCCTCGCGGCGATCCACAATTGACCTGAAAAAAGCAACGCCAAGCGCTGAGATACGTTTTGGCCAGCCGCCGGGTTCGGAAAGCAGCGACACCACGCATTACACGGTGGTCGATCCGTCAGGGATGGTCGTTTCAAATACCTATACGATCAATGATCTTTACGGTTCGCGCGTCACCATAAAAGGAACCGGCATTCTGATGAATGACGAAATGGACGATTTTGCCGCGCGGCCGGGAATACCGAATATGTACGGGCTAATACAGGGCGAACGCAATAAGGTGGAAGGCGGAAAAAGGCCACTCTCGGCAATGACGCCGACCATCGTCCTAAGAAAGGATGGAACAGTTTGGTTTGCCGTCGGTGCCAGAGGCGGGCCGCGTATCATATCGGCAGTAACGCAAACTGTGATCAACGTCATTGACCATGATATGAATATTCAGCAGGCCATAGATTCACCGCGGGTGCATCATCAGTGGATGCCGGACACCATCGGGCATGAGCGTTACGGACTGTCGCCCGACACGATAAATATCCTGACGGTAATGGGGCATAAATTCGCCGAAAGGCCGGCGAATATAGCATCCGCGACCGGCATTATGATCGCTGAGGACGGAACACGCCTCGGCGCGATAGACGGCCGCAGCGACGGAGAGGCGATAGGTTATTGATCGCTTTCCTGTTCGGAAAAATAGTCAGGCATAGGCGTCGTTCCCGAGATCTGCCGCTGGCGCATTTTGTGCAATGAATGAGGTGTCTGGAAAGTCATTTTCTGTGTCTTCGTTCTGTGAATTTCTGTGGTAAAGCCCCTGTAAACACAGGAAATATCACAAAATGCACAGGCATAAAGCCAAAAAACACAGAGCTGATCCGAGCTTTCAGACGATCTCTTTCATCTAGTCTTTCTTCAGAAGTTTTGTCGTGTGATCAACCACACTGTGCGGCCTGGCAAGTTCGCCCGTGTCGGGAGCTTTCCAGTTTCCTGCCGGATCGACGTAATCAGAAGCCGGCATCTGTGTGGCAGAGGGAAGTTCTCCTGCAGCGGGAGTTTTGTTGATCTGAGCAGGGACAAGATTTGCCGGTTGATATACGCTGCTGACAGGTTTACCGCTTTTTAGTACCAGCAAAGAGAAAAGCAGCAATATAAGGCCGCCGAATATTGCAAGAATAGAGGTAAATGCGGGCAGGTCGCCAAGATCGGCAATGGCCGCAAAAGGTGTCACGATAAAGAGAAAGAACAGGAACCACAAAAGGCTGAATATCAGGCCATTACGTCTGGTAAGATAGCTGCCAAAATTATTAGAGCCTCCGATCTGCGGCAAAAAACCGTCATTATCTAACAGTTCAGCCACCAATCCGAGTTGGAAACCGCATCGTGAACAAAACTTTATCTCGTTTGACGTCTGCTCGTGGCCGCAGCGTGGACAATGCATAGTCTTAAAAATGAACTCTTGTATTTACCGCAGGCCTATTTTCTGGGTATTCCCGCGTATAGCCCTTGTAAACGAATTTTTGCACGAAAAGGTTCAATGGTAAAGCCAAATAAATGTTAGATATTAGCCAACCGATGCCCGATAAAGGATGACGGCCTGGCCGAGCAGAAAATTTGATCTGCTCAATGCGTCAAGCAGTACCGACTGGACAGGCCTCAGATCCTCTGGCGCGGGGATGAGCTTTAGCAGTTCAGCGTCGTCTTTGATGAACTGAAAACACCTTGCCCGCTGCTGATCGACCTCGATCACATATTCGCGCATCTTTTCAGCGGTCGCGAGCGATTCGGGCAGCGTCCATTCGAACGGATCATCCCACAGCCGAGTCATGATGCCGCCAAAAGCCTGTTCCGCAGCCCCAGCCGAACGGAGGATGCATTCGCCGCAGGTTCCCTGAAATGACTGTCCGGCAGGCATCGGCGATGTGAACATTAGTTTCTCAGGCACGGTTTCGATCATTTTAAGAAGCGTGTCCCTCAGTTGAACAAATTGATTCTCGATGTTTTCAGTCAGTTCTCGCATATAAATGGGCAGGCTTCAAATATCCGATCAGCCTGCCCTCAAAAATCAGAATAACTGTTGTTCAGCGTTTGCGGAAACGGCGGTCTTTCTCCATCATTCCCAGACCAAAACTCCGTCCGCCCAGGCTTACACCGCTGCTGACCTTCCCCTTGACGCCGACCTCCGCTCCTTTATTGGGGACGGCATCATCTGTAATGACCCAGATCGATCCTGTCCCGTCATCAACCTTGTAAGCTCCTCCGCGGATCGGCGTTCCCGGAATATTCAATCCCCAACTGTCACGGACGACTCCGGCGATAGCCACTTCCTTATCGCGATATTTTGACGGATTTGCCTCTATTTCGGCAATGCTGACGCGTTTGGGACACGCGGCGGCCATAAGAACTGTGATCCCGATGCCCAGAACAAGGGCGATATTGGATATCCTTTTCATATTGTCAGTTATACACTCCTTTTTATCTTGAATAAAGGGAAGAGCCTTGCCAAGATTAAAGATTCCTGTTCACGTGTTTAGTTTGCCATATTTTTATCTTTTTGAGATATTTGACGCGGATTCTGTTCTTTTTTTGTTTGAAAGACTTCTGCTCATGACTTTATCTGACTTCAACCGTTATGACATAGGTGTTTTTTCAAGCCTTTTCCCGGACACCGTTGAACGCGGCACGGCACGCGGTTTTTCGCAATGGTGGTATTTTGATGCGCTATCTGATAACGGCGAGGATGCGGTCATTGTCGATTTTCTTGCAACACCTGCATTGTCAACAGATACGAACGGACGTGAGCAGGAAGGAAACGGCTTGTCGATCAGGAAACCGACAGTCTCATTTGAGTATTACCGGAAAGGAAAGCTGCTGTATCGAGCGAGTTGTGAGTATCCGCCGGATCAACTGTCATCTGACCCTGCTCTTGGGATATGCCGTATCGGTGACTCGCACTTTGAACTGGGTTCAGCCGATTACGGATCGGGATATTCCCTGAAACTTGATCTGCCGATGGCTCGCGGCCGCAGGCTCAAGGCCGGTATGGAATGGCTCTTTATTGAATCCGATCTTCTTGGCCGCGAGGACGATGCCGTCGGGGAAAAAAGCATCTGGAATGTGGTCGCGCCGCGAGCGGACGTTACCGGCCGGTTTGAGGTGACAGACGGAAACGGGCGCACCGTCGATACCTGTCATTTTCGCGGCAGCGGATACCATGACCAGAGAAGCGGCCCGGCAAATTTCCTTGAAAACTTCTCAACATGGACATGGGGACGCATTCATTTCCCTGATTCCACCGCGATCTTTCTTGCTGCCGAATGCGGCGATGTGTCGATGTCGAAGCTGCTGGTGGTTCGCGACAGCACTTTCCGCGTTCGGGACGCTGCCTGTCTCAGGCAAAGCCCGTCACACGACAGATTGGGCATCAAATATGACCGTCACATAAACGTCGGTTCTGACGACGGGCTGGAACTGATAATAAACCGCCTGAAACCGCTCAGTTCCGGAATGTATATGCTGCGCTTTATCTGTGAAATGGAACTCCGGCTCCGCGACGGAAAACCGCGAAAGAGCCTCGGTATTTCCGAATGCATCTCACCAAAAAGACTGCGCCGCGGGTGGATGACGCGCCTGTCGGGACTGTTTTCAGGCAGACAGGTTCGCCCCTGATACAAAACCTGCATTTTAGGTGAAAAAGTCGCAAAACTCCTGTTTCCCGAAGCCGAAAAGTATCGGTCAATATGATATAATCAGCTTTGGCCCCGTCTATTTACACGGCGCGGGTTCCATCCACAGTTTACAGTTTACGAATTTATATGAAACACGACCTTTTTAATTCCTATCAGACCTTTAAGACCGGATCGGGCACTGACGGCGGTTTTTATTCACTGCCAAAGTTGGAAGAAGCCGGTATCGGCAACATTTCCCGTCTTCCGGTTTCGATCCGCGTTGTTCTCGAATCGGTTTTGCGTAATTTTGACGGAGGCAGAAAAGTCTCAGAGGACAGTATCCGCCGTCTTGCCGCGTGGCAGCCGAATGAGAACAGAACATCAGAGATACCCTTTATCGTCGCCCGAGTTGTGCTGCAGGATTTCACCGGCGTTCCGCTGCTGGTTGACCTTGCCGCAATGCGGTCTGCCGTCGAACGGCTTGGCAAGGATGTAGGGATGATCGAGCCTTTGGTTCCGGTCGATCTGGTGATAGACCATTCGGTGCAGGTCGATTACGCGGGCAGCGATGCAGCGTATGAAAGGAACATGGAGATCGAGTTCAAACGAAATGAACAGCGTTACCGATTTCTCAAATGGGGAACACAGGCATTCAACGGTTTCAGCGTAATACCACCGGGCATAGGCATCGTCCATCAGGTCAATCTGGAATATCTTGCAAAAGGCGTTTTTGAACGCGACGGCGTTTATTTCCCGGACACGCTTGTCGGAACCGATTCACATACCACGATGATCAACGGGCTTGGCATTGTCGGTTGGGGCGTCGGCGGCATCGAGGCCGAGGCGGGAATGCTGGGCCAGCCGGTTTATTTTCTGACACCTGACGTGGTCGGCGTTAATCTGACCGGCGAATTGCCGCAGGGCGCAACGGCGACCGATCTTGTGCTGCGGATAACCGAGATGCTGCGAAAAGCGAATGTGGTCGGAAAGTTCGTCGAGTTTTTTGGAGAAGGCACAGCGGCATTGAATGCCACAGACCGTGCGACCATCGGCAACATGGCACCGGAATACGGAGCGACGATGGGATTTTTCCCGGTGGATGAAAAGACCCTCGAATACCTGACATCGACCGGCCGCAGCGATGAGCAGATAGACACGATACGCAATTATTACGTCGCCCAGCAGATGTTCGGTGTGCCGCGAAAGGGAGATATTGACTACACGACGGCGCTCGACCTTGATCTTTCAACGATCACACCGGCGGCAGCAGGGCCAAAGCGTCCGCAGGACCGCATCGAACTCGCCGAACTGGATGACCGTTTCAAGGAACTGTTCGCCGCTCCTTTATCCGAAGGCGGTTATGGCAAATCTGCGGAAGATCTGGAAAAACGCGACCCCGTCGTTCTTTGCGGCTACGCTGCGGGAGAAGTGTCGGGCGGAGGCGACCAAAGCTCGGCCTCGATACCGCTGCCGATCTACGGCGACCGGATCAGAACCAAGCGGGACACCAACGTCGTCAGCGAACTGGAAATGATAAACAACCGGCCCACGCCGGACAGGGTTGAGAATGATTCGTTCGAGTGTGACCCTGAACCGATCGACGTCGGTCACGGCGATGTTCTGATCGCGGCCATAACATCTTGTACCAACACCTCCAATCCGTCAGTAATGCTTGCCGCCGGAATAGTCGCTAAAAAAGCGGCCGAACGCGGGATGAAGGTTCCTTCCTATGTCAAAACGTCGCTTGCTCCCGGCTCGCGCGTCGTGTCTGCCTATCTGGAAAAGACAGGATTGCAGCAGTATCTGGACGAGATCGGATTTAACCTGGTCGGATACGGCTGCACGACCTGTATAGGCAACTCAGGCCCGCTTGATGCCGCGTTGGAAGATGTCGTCGTGGAAAGAGATCTGATCGCAGCCTCGGTGCTTTCCGGCAATCGAAATTTCGAGGCACGCGTTCACCAGAACATCAAGGCAAATTTCCTTATGTCGCCGCCGCTTGTAGTGGTCTATGCATTGGCCGGAACTATCCTGAAGGACATCAATAACGATCCGATAGGACAGGACCGCGACGGCAATGACGTGTTCATGCGTGACATCTGGGCTTCATTGGATGAGGTGAAAGAAGTTCTGAGTTCTGCCACCAACCCCGAAACCTATCGCAAGCTATACGGCGAATTTGCCGAGCAGAATCCGCTTTGGAACAGTATCGAATCCAGCGTCGGAAAGATATACGAATGGGACGAAAGTTCGACATATATTCAGGAACCGCCCTATTTTGATAACTTTTCAATGGAATCCGGCAGCTTTTCCGATTTTCATAGTGCAAGAGCTTTGGCGATATTTGGCGATTCGGTCACGACAGACCATATATCGCCGGCCGGCGCGATCAAGGCGACATCGCCCGCAGGCAGATATTTGCAGGAGCTGGGCGTAGAACCCAGAGACTTTAACTCGTACGGTTCGCGGCGCGGCAATGACCGTGTAATGCTCAGGGGAACCTTTGCAAACGTTCGCATAAAGAATAAAATGGTCGCTCCGGTCGAAGGCGGATCGACAAAACATCAGCCTTCCGGCGAAGAGATGTCGATTTATGACGCGGCAATGCGTTATAAAGATGAGGGAACGCCTCTTATCATATTTGCCGGCAGGGAATACGGAACCGGAAGTTCACGCGACTGGGCCGCAAAAGGCACGATGCTGATGGGCGTCAAAGCCGTTGTAACAGAATCGTTTGAAAGGATACATCGTTCAAATCTGGTTGGAATGGGAGTTCTTCCGTTACAGTTCAAGGATGGTGTTTCGGCTGAAACATTAGGACTGACCGGTGACGAGACCTTTGATCTTATCGGACTAGAATCGGGAGCTGTCCGGCCTATGCAGGAAGTACAGCTTCGCATAAACAGACAGAACGGAGAGTCTGAGACCGTGGATCTGATATTGCGTATCGACACTCCGATCGAACTGGAATATTACACCTCAGGCGGCATTTTGCCTTACGTGCTGAGGCAGTTGATAGGCCAGAATGACGGAGCAGCCGCTGCGGCTGACCTCTAAAAGCGGTCGTTATTTTTTAGCAAGTTCAGGGGCCTCTTGAATAAAAAGGTCCCTATTTACATCGCCGACGTCCCCGACCGGCGTGTTTGCCCGATAGTTTGACAGATGATCGTAACCGCTGAGGCATGCCGAAAGCGGAAGGAAGTAATAGATATGAAAAGCCCACTGCCAGTTCTCTTTGTCATTGCCGCGTTGCTGTTGACAACGATGGTCGCGCCCGCACAGGAACGCCTTGCGTCGCAAAAACGCCAAATACGCGAAGCTGAAGCTCCGGCGCCGAAAACCGTTCCGCTGCCCGGTACGACGAGCCGTGAGGAACCGGCCGTTTTCGCATCGCTCATAGCGGAGCGAAAGGGCGAGTATGTTTCGATAGTGTGGAACATGGCGTCCGAGAAAGGCATTCTGGGATACAACGTTTATCGCCACTCCGGCGGGTCGGCAAGGACGGTCAATGAGAGCATCATTGGCGGCTCGGCAATGATCTACGGCAATGAACCTGTATCGGGCCAGCGTTACGAGATCTATGACAGAAATGTCAGCGACACGGACTATTTTGTGATCGAGGCTTTGACCACTGCCGGCAAGAAGATACTCAGTTCGCCGGTGTTCCCTTCGCGGCCCACAACGCGCCAACCCAAAGAAATACAGCCGTTTGTAATGCCGGGTTCCGTTCTTGTCGCAAATGACCCTGACCTGCCGGAAGAGGTGCGTAGAGAAATGGAACGGCCGTCAGGTTTTGTCATGGCGACCGACCAGCAACAGTGGGTCGTTACACAACCGGGTGTCAAGATCGGTGTCCGCAGCGAAGGGTTGTATCGCGTGACCAGAGAAGAACTCGAAGCCAACGGATTTGATGTCGAAAGCGATCCGGCACTTTGGCAGCTTTACAAACGCGGGGTCGAACAGGCGATAAATGTTGCATCTGACGGTTCCTATTTCGAGTTTTACGGTACGGGCATCGAAACAGTTGAAAGCGATGTCGAGATGTATTTTTTGATCGCCGGACTGGAAGCCGGAAAGCGTTTTACGCCTCGGGTTGTTCGCCCGGCCACCGGCACGGTCTATCGGTACAATTATGACCAGACATTCTCGCTTCGTGAAAGAACAAATTATACGAACCAGATAAGGAACGGCGATGCTGAGAATTTTTGGGGCAGGATCATTTCGGGAACCGGAACCACACTGAACTTTGTGCTTACCGGTGTTGACATGACCCGCCCGGAAGCGACCGTGACCATAAAGTTCAACGGTTTTTCAACAACCGCTCACAACCTGACGCTGACATTGAACGGGAACGTTCTTAACTCGGCCAGTTCAGCCGGACAGATACCTTATGCGATGACCCAGGTGATACCGACATCATTTCTTGTTGAAGGTACGAACAGCCTTCACATGGTTTCATCCGCCCCAACGGACACCAGCTTCTTTGATCAGATACATATCTCGTTCGAGCGTGAATTTATTGCTCAGGATGATGTGTTGAATTTCTACTCTCTGAATAACCGTTCGATAGACGTAAAGGGATTTTCCTCACCGAACGTGCGGCTGCTGGATATGACCCGAATGGATCACCCGGCCGAATTTTTTGGCAACCGGATAGACGAGGCCGATGGAGAATACACTCTGCATATACCGGCGGCAAGGGCGCGTAAGCTCTATGCGATAGAGGCGGACAAGGTGATGTCGCCTTTTTCCATTGTCGGTTACGAACCCGCTAACCTTGGAACGCCGCAGCAGGGAGCCGAGATGCTGATCATCGCACATCGCAGCCTGATGGATGAGGCCGAGACGTGGGCGGCTTATCGCAGCGGACAGGGAACTTCAGTTAAGGTAATTGATGTTGACGGCATATTCAATGAGTTTAACTATGGTGTGTCCTCATCAACCCCGCTTAAAACGTTCATGTCCTATGCATACTCAAACTGGACGACCACACCCAAATATATTCTTCTTGTGGGCGACGCGTCCTTTGACCCGAAGAATTATCTCGGAGCGGGTTTTCACAACATGATCCCGACGCGGATCATAAACACCATTTTCACGGAAACAGGAAGTGACGAGTTTCTGGCTGATTTTAACAATGACGGATTGGCAGAGATAGCTATCGGACGTATTCCTTCCAGAACCGCCGCCAATGTTACGATTGCATACAATAAAATGGTCAACTGGGAGGCAAATCTGATCAATGACCCGCTTTCCAGAGGTGTCCTTTTTGCTTTTGATAACCCTATAGGATATGACTTTGAAGGGATGAGCCATCGTGTCCGTAACCAGCTTCCCACCGAAACTTCCGCAACATTTGTCGGACGCAGTCATTCCAACGCACAAGCCAACCTTGTAGAGGCAATGAACCAGGGCAAATTCCTGATCAATTTCTCCGGCCACGGAAGCACGGGTACGTGGGCGGCACTCGGATTCTTTTCCAATCAGAATGTCACCTGTACAGGCGGCGTTCAGCATTGCCTCAATAATCCGAACAATGAAGCACTTTATACGATGCTGACCTGTCTTAATGGATTTTTCCTTAATTACACGGGGAACAGCATGGCAGAGGCCCTGTTGTTCCTGCCAAACGGCGGAGCTGTCGCATCGTGGGCTTCGACAGGCCTGACGACACCTGACATTCAGGAAATAATGGGCCAGCGTTTCTATAATCAGATCGGACAGGGAAATATAGTGCGTCTTGGCGATCTGATAAAGGATGCAAAAACACAAATACCCGGCGGAATGGACGTCCGCCTGTCGTGGGCTTTGATCGGTGATCCGATGCTGAAAACGCGTCAGTAGTAATAACTCATTTGCAGCAAAAAAGAGTCGCGGACAAAATTTCGCGACTCTTTTCCATTGATACTGGTACTCGCGGTAGGAGTCGAACCTACGGCCTCTTCCTCCGGAGAATGTGAATATAGGTAAAAATAACCCTGTTAAACACGGCGTTCCGGCCTGGTAACTCTTGCGACTAGGAAGTTTATCTCCATTTCTTCATTTGCACAATTTGCCACAATTTGCCACAATTTAGCACAGGAAAGGCAGTTCTTAAGTCCAACTTTTAGTCCAACTCTGAACCGCCGAACCTAATTTAAAAAGGAAGTGGCCTAAGTTATGAGGATATATCATTCCATTTTTGAACGCGGAAAAGTTAAGAAACGGATAAAGGCCGGAGCCGGAAAAGTTAAAGACCGCGAAAAGGCCGGAGCCGGAAAAGTTAAGAACGCCTGGACGCTTCGGCTGATCCACATTGACGAATGCGGCCGGAAAATCAGTAAGACTTGGCAGTATCCGACGCGGAACGCGGCGAATGATGATCTTGATGCCAGAAAGAAAGAGTTACTGATGTTCGTTGATTCAAAGGATCGCGGAGTAAGTGATGTTAAAACTTTCAGGGAGTGGGTAGAATTTGCGAAGAAAACATTCTACAAACCCGCCGTCTTTGCCGAAGGCCGAAAAGTCGAGGGTGTGAAAGCACCGTCGATCCAAATTTGGCTTAGACAACTTGTAGAATGTTTCGGCGATAAGCCGTTGGCGAGATTTACCCGACGTGATCTTGATTACTTCAAAGGCTGGCGGTTAAAACAGGGGAACCTTACCGACAAAAGCCGGAAACTTAAACCAGAGGATCGGCAGCCGGTAAAACTGTCAACGGTCAATCGCGGCCTCGTCGTTCTTCGCCATCTTTTAGTTGAAGCGTATGAAATGAGTCTGATCGCTAACGATCCGGTTCGTGGTTCAAAAGCCATCGACAGGGATGCTGAGTCCGCAAGGACGCGAACGCTTTCAGATGCGGAAGAAATAAGACTGCTTGCCACTTGCGTCGTTTCCGTGAAACCCGTCACGTTCAAACGCAAAACGCGCGGACTCGGTAAAACGAAAGAGGTTACGCAAACGATACGAACCGGCACGCCGCATCTAAAAGCAATAATACTTCTTGCGCTTGATTCAGGCTTACGCCGGGGGGAAATACTCTCTCTTGACTGGAAGGATGTTGATTTTGAGAACCGCCTCATCAAGATACTTGGAACCCATACTAAAACACAAAAGACACGGCTTGTGCCGATGACGGAACGGACGCGAACCGAACTGCGAAACCTTCCGAATTTCGCAACCGACGGTAAAGTTTTCCCTTTCACGACATTCCAAAAGTCTTGGCGAACCGCCTTAAAACTTGCGGACATCCACGGGATGCATTTTCACGATCTGCGGCGAACATTTATCACAAGGCTGCAAGCGAACGGAGTAACCATCAGGATCGCGGCGGAACTTGCGGGACATGAACGGATCGAGACAACGTCGAGGATATATACATCGTTAGATGATACGGCGATCATTCATGACGCGGCGAAAAGAATAAACGCAGCTAACGAAGCACGGATGAACCATTGGCCGGACACGCTTGAATAGGTTGCTTTTATGTCTCACATATAGGACAATACAAACAGATGGATGCCGAAATTAAGATCGTTATTTTTCACGACAAAGCAAGGGAAACCGTAAAAGGGTTTTCCAAAGAGATAAGGGATGACATCGGCTCACTCATCTTTAAATTGCAGCAGGGCAGGCATCTCGTATTGCCAGATGCAAGACCAATGCGGACTATCGCGACCGGAGCGTATGAACTTCGCGTAAGAGATGCGGATGGCATTTATCGCGTGTTCTATTATCTGAAATCAGCGAAAGGCATCCTGGTTTTTCACGCTTTCACAAAGAAAACGCAAACCACTCCGCAGAGTGAGATCGAGACTGGAAGGAAAAGATTATGGGAAATGTTAAACCGGTAAAAATGGGCAAAACTAAAGTTTGGGTTGCCAGAGATGCGTTTGAGCTTTATGAGATACTCGGACTCACTCCGCAGGATGCAGTTGAGATGATGTTTCGATCACAGTTGAACGATAAGATAATCGAAGCTGTAAAGGCCGGGAAGCTGACACATGAAAAGGTTGCCAAACTGGCAGGCACTTCACGAACCAAGATCACGGCGATATTGAACGGCAACACGTCCGGCGTCTCAAGCGATCTGCTTTTGCGTATTCTCTACTCGCTCGGCTATCAGACGAAAGTTACTTTTACGCCTATCAGAGCAAAACAAATAAACCGCAAAGCCGAACTTGCGGCCTGACTAACCTTATTCAAAAGAGTTAGTTTTTTTTCAAAACATTGCAAAACGTA
>JAHBSK010000011.1:0-105000 GCA_019639175.1 Acidobacteriota bacterium
TGTAAGTAATTTCATTCCTCGTCTTCAAAGATATTTGCTTCAAATACGTCAGTTACCGGGCCGAGACCTGTGAGTTTCATCGCGGCGTTGAGGTGATTGGGAACATGAGCAACAAATTTATAGATAAATGAAGTGATCTCATCGTTCGAAAGTTTGTCGATATTTGAATAAACTCTTTGGAGTTCCTCGATGTCTTCCAGCCAATCGGTCATGTGGAAACTGATGTCGTAGGCGTCCTTTTCAGTAAAGGCAGAATTTTCAAAGGCATGCTGAATGCGTTTTTGGATTTTTGTTCCATTCTCGACCAATCCCATGATCTTCTTCCTTTTCGTATTTACTTCCAAATTTTTGATCCACACATTCATTTAGGACAGCACGGCTTCTTTCTCCCTCAGCCTTTTTGAAAGCAGGTCAATGAAGCCGTCGTCGTTAAGCAGCCGTTTGGCGGTTTCGTCAATTTCAGCTTTTTCCTGTGTCAGGTCGCGTTCCATTATCTTTCGCAATTCGGCATTGATCTGTGTTTGATACGGCGCTGCATTCGGTTTTTCAGCTCGCTTTCGGAAATGTTGAAGCACGTCAAGGTCGATGTAGATATTGATCCTGGCCTTGCTTGTCTTAGGATCATAGTTTGGGAACATTTCCCTGAATCCTCCTCGACGGAACGTATGTTTGCCAGGCGGGATTATCTCGTCTTCAGTAAGTCCTGATGCCAGTTGAGCCTCGTATTGCTCTTTTGTGACCTCTATTTCTATGTCCTTATTTTTCATAATACCAACCCTTTTCCCGGCCATCGGCAGGCCGGACGTTGATCAACCTTATTACCTCATCAGCACGAACTGCATAAGTGACGAACAGAAGGATTCGCTCACCAAATCCAATGATATTGAATCTCTGTTCATCACCCGAATGTTCGGCATCAAATCGAGTAATCGCCAATGGATCATCAAAAACCGGAATGCCAGCGCCCATTTCAACACCATGTTTTCTCAAGTTTTCCCGCGCTTTATCCGAATCCCACTCAAATTTCATATTATACACATATATGAAGATATATAAAGATATTTATGTTAATTATTCTTTTCCAATGCTGCCTCCTGTTGCCAGATACAGCACTGCCATGCGGACGGCGACGCCGTATTTTACCTGGTTGAGGATGAGCGAGCGGGAACTGTCGGCGACTTCGGAGGCTATTTCGATGCCGCGGTTCATCGGACCCGGGTGGAGAACGATGGCGTCTTTTTTCGCAAGGTCGAGGCGTTCGTTTGTCAGGCCGTAATGGATGGCATATTCACTCAGCGTGGGGAAGTAGGCCGAATCCTGCCTTTCGCGTTGGATGCGGAGAATCATCACGACATCGGCACCAGAAATAGCGTCTTCTATGTGCTCACATACTGTGAGTGGGCTTTGGTCTTCAGCTTTTGATTCGAGGGACTTAAGGGACGAAAGAGACTCAAGGGAGTTGTCTCCTGTCTCCTGGCTTCTGTCTCTTGTCTCGTCAATGAAGTACTCGAAGTCTTTCGGCACGAGCGTTCCCGGACCGGCAACGCGTACCTTTGCCCCCATTTTTGTCAAAAGGTGTATGTTCGAGCGGGCGACGCGGCTGTGCAGAATGTCACCGATGATGGCGACCTCCTGCCCGCGTATCTTTTTTTTGTGTTCGCGGATGGTCATTGCGTCGAGCAGGGCCTGTGTCGGATGCTCGTTTGCGCCATCGCCTGCGTTGACGATAGCCGCGCGGCTGACCTTTGCAAGCTGGTGCGGCACACCGGCGCTCGAATGACGGACGACGATGCAATCCGGGTCCATTGCGTCCAGGTTCAGGGCGGTATCGACCAGCGTCTCGCCTTTGCTGACGCTTGATGCCGAAACGCTGATGTTCACCGCGTCGGCGGATAACCGCTTGGCGGCGATCTCAAACGACGTTCGCGTGCGTGTTGAATTTTCAAAAAAAAGGTTTACTACCGTCTTTCCGCGAAGCGCAGGCACCTTTTTTATCTCGCGTGTGTTGATCTCGCGAAAATTCTCCGCTGTATCGAGAATGCCTCTTATCTCCGCCGGTGTCAGGTCGCGGATGCCAAGCAGGTCACGTCGTCTATAGGGCTTTTCCATTGAATGAACAAAAACTACTTTTTACAGATTGCGGCACACCTCTTCACGCGTATCAGCATTAAAAAAGCAAGGAATTAACCTTGCTTGGATGCTGCGATCAATGTTTGGGCAACGACAGGCGGAACCTGCAACGGACAGAACATGTCCGAATCGTACAGATAATCCTCACCGTCCTCGTCGATAACGCGAATGCCGCCGATCTTGTCTGCTTCCGGGTCAGGCACGATCTGATAAAGCTTTCCTACATCCAAAGAGGCGGCAAAACCTTCGTTATTCAGACAAACTACAAATTCCGGTGTATTCATGATCTAGTCCAGAAAAGGAAGTTTAATTTTCAAGTCCCTTTTTCCAATGCCGTGAGCTTCATACCAATGAACCTCAGCCGACCTGTAGCTGCAGTCAGCCAGCTTAACGGTAGCCGTCCCTTTTTTCTTGTACCATCGCCCTTTACCATATTTTTTCTTAAGCAAGGGCAGCACACGTATCGAACTTCCCGATGCTATCGTTTCAATATTGTCTATCGGGCTGACGATCTCAAATTTCATGGCCTCTCATAGATGCCAACGGCCTCGGCCTCGTCATATTCCTTGAGCATCACCTTTATGATCTCGGAATTTTTTGTCGGGACGGTTTTTCCGATGAAATCAGCCTGTATGGGCAGTTCGCGGTGTTCGCGTCCGCGGTCTATCAGAACCGCAAGCTGCACCTTTTTCGGGCGGCCAAAATCCATCAACTGATCGAGAGCGGCGCGTATCGTCCGGCCCGTGTATAGAACGTCATCGACCAGAACGATCACTTTTCCCTCAATGTCTGTATCAAGCTCGGTGCGGTTGACTATCGGATTCGCCCCGACCGTCGAAAGGTCGTCCCTATATAATGTAATGTCGATTATTCCGAAAAGCGGCGGTTCGCCTTCAAGCTGCGCTATGCGGTCAACTATCCGCTCGGCCAGCGGCACACCGCGTCTGCGTATGCCGACAATATAGAGGTCGTTAGTTCCCTGATTGTCCTCGACTATCTCTGAGGCGAGCCGCGACAACGCACGCTTCATCCGCGAAGCGTCCATTATTCGCGATTTTTCTTTGAGTTTCGGCTCATTTTCCATTCGTTGCAAATCGTAGCAAAATAAGCGGCAAATATCCAAGCGTCAGCCCAAACTTGAGATGGCAATTTGCCATGAATAAGGTTAAAATCGCGTAATTGCATAGCCAAGGAGGCCCAAGATGACCCTAAAGCTCTTTCTCGTTATTTTCTTTGCTCTAAATTTATTTGTTCCGTTCACTGCCGCCCAAACGCCGGCTGAGGACGAAAGGATCAAAAATGCGGAAAAGCTTTTTGAAGAAGGAAACGAGCTGATGGGCAACGAGAAATTTGCGGAAGCCCTGGCAAGATACAAAGAGATCCTTTCCATCGAACCGAAGGCTCTCGGCCCACTTTACAATGCCGGCATTGCCGCGTTCAATCTAAGGGATTACACTGCCGCAGCAGATTTTTGGAGGCGGTTTAAGGCCGAAGACCCCGAGGATATGCAGGTTCGTGCAAAGCTTATCCAAACGTACCAGAATCTGCAAAACATTTCCGAACGTGATGCGGAAAGGTCAGAGATGTTCAAACTGCGCTCGTCCGGGAACACCAAAGGGCTGTCCAACGGAGACTTCTACGTGCGTGAACAATCTGAGGTGGGCGGGCGCGATGTTATAGTTTTTGAACATTTTGAATTGAAAACAAACCGCGCGATCCGATATGCATTCTATATTCTGGATGACGATGGCGAGCCTGAATTCCATATCTCGCTCGGCTCCTATGATCTGACCAACAATATTTGGCGCGAAACGGCCAAGCCAAAGCCGAAAGAAGGCGAGCGGCTCTTTCACCTCGACGGCTACTATCAGTGGGGACATGCAACATATGGCATGTATCCAAAGGAGCCGACCTATGACGAGGTGCGAAAGATCGTCATTGATATACTTGAAAAAGACAAAAAACCGGTCTCATCCACCACTGTCATCGGAAAGCCAAATGAGCAGCCGGAAAAGAAGGAAAAACCTCTGCATAAGTGACCAATGTTTCTTTACAAACGAACGTTACGCTCATTGCTTTTCAGGCTTGATCCGGAAACCGCACATGAATTGGCCATAAAGGCGCTAAAGATCGGACTCGTTCCCGGACAGGCCGATGCCGAATGCACTGCTTTTAGCGGTGAATTGGCCGTAGAACGATTTGGGCTGACGTTCCCCAATCCGCTTGGCCTTGCGGCGGGTTTTGATAAAAATGCCGTGGCGGTCAATCAGCTTGCGGCTCTTGGGTTCGGTTTTATCGAGGTCGGGACGGTCACGTTTCGCCCGCAGCCGGGCAACGAAAAGCCGCGTATGTTCCGACTGCCTGACGACAACGCTCTGATAAACCGCCTCGGTTTTAACAACGAAGGAGCGGCGATCGTAACAAAACGGCTGGCCGCTCTGGAAAGAAAATGCGTTGTCGGCGTCAACATCGGCAAGAACAAGGACGTTCCTAATGAAGAAGCAGTTGAAAATTACCTCGCTGCCTTTGACCTTGCCCATCCCGTCGCTGATTACATTTCCGTAAATGTATCTTCGCCGAACACGCCGAATCTGCGTGAATTGCAAGAGGCGGAAAGCCTTCGCGAACTTCTCGCGGCATTGATGAAACGCAATACAGAGCTTGGAAAAAAGCCGCTTTTGGTCAAGATCGCGCCCGATCTGGAAAACACTGCCGTGATCGAGGCGGTGGACATCTGCCTCGAAACCGGCATCGACGGCATCATCGCGACCAACACTACCATCTCACGCGAAGGCCTTAGAACACCAAATGTTGAAGCCATCGGCGCGGGCGGCTTGAGCGGGAAACCGCTGCAAAAACGGTCGAACGAGGTCATTTCCGTTATCTATGAACATGCAGGCGGCCGCTTGCCGATCATCGGCGTCGGCGGGATCTTTACCGCACAGGACGCCTTTGATAAGATCGCCGCCGGAGCCTCGATGCTGCAGGCATATACGGGTTTTATTTACGGCGGCCCACACTTTGCGCGGGACGTTGTTAACGGCCTTGCGGACATTCTGGACAAAAAGGGGATTTCCTCTCTGGACGAAGCTGTGGGAAGCTCGGCGTAGTTTGGCTGCCGCCTGAACGGTGATATTTGCCCTGCGTATTATTTGACACGGGCAATGTAAGGCATATAATTAAAGTTTTGCATTCGTTCACGAAAGCAAAAAGGGTGAACCGTCTCCGAATGTCGGGAAATATAAAACTTAATGTGAACGCCCTGACGGAAAAGCGTCAAAGCATGGAGTTCACGATACCGGTTCAGGACATCGATCTCGGATCGGAAGGGATCATATTAAGATCAGATGTCAGGATGACGGTCGAGGCCGAAACGGGCGAAAAAAGCCTGGATCTGCATGGCCGCATAGAAACAGAAGCGGAAACCGCCTGTTTCAGATGCCTGAAACCGGTCATCAGGGCGGAACCGATAGAATTTGATGTTCGGTATGTAAAGCCGGAAGATTTTGGTTCGGATGAGGAAAGCCAGGTCGGGACGGACGACCTGTTAACTGATATTTTGACATCAGATGAGATCGACATGGCGGAGGTGGCAAGAGAGCAGCTTCTTCTGGATATGCCGACGCGTGTTTTTTGCCGCGAAGATTGCCGCGGCCTATGTGAAAAATGCGGCGCAGACCTTAATTTGATAGATTGTAAATGCTCAGACGACGAGATCGACCCACGTTGGGCGGCTCTTAAGAACATCGGCTGATGGCCGACAAGAATAACGCGGGAACAGCGAAGAAAAAGACACGGGGAATTTAATAACGGCGTCAAAAAGTTTTGCCGATCGACACCGCGATAATATAAGAGGTAATAATAATGCCAAATCCTAAACGACGACATTCCAAATCACGCACACGCCAGCGCAGAGCGCATGATGCCTTGTCCGTGCCGCAGTATCAGACGGACACGAACACGGGCGAGCCGCGTCTTCCGCACAGGATCGACCGTGCCACCGGCACATACAAAGGCCGCCAGATCATTGACGTAAAGGAATCGGAATAGATTTTTGAATTTTTCGAAATTTTAGGTTCTAATTTATATCAATGGCAGAACAAAACGCGGGCATCCTCGGAATGGGACACTCATATCCCGAAGGCATACTTACAAATGCCGATCTGGAAAAGATAGTTGACACTTCCGATGAGTGGATCACCACCCGAACCGGCATCAAACAGCGCCACAAGGCGGCCGAGAACGAATACACTTCGCAATTCGGCGCGGCAGCGGCCCGTCAGGCCATTGAGCGCGCGGGCCTGAACCCCGAGGACATAGACATTATCGTCTGCGCCACGACGACGCCTGACCAGATAATGCCCTCGACCGGAGCCTTGATACAAAAAGAGATCGGGGCGGTCAATGCGGCCGGAATGGACGTTTTTGCGGCCTGTTCCGGATTTCTTTACGGCATCACGATGGTCGAATCAATGATCCGAACCGGGCAGATAAAGTATGCCCTTGTCATCGGGGCCGAGGTTCTGACCAAATACGTTGATTATACCGACCGCAGCACCTGCGTAATTTTTGGCGACGGAGCCGGGGCAGCGGTTCTGGGGCCGGTCGAAGCCGGAAAAGGCATCCTTGCAACAAAGATCAAGTCGGATGGCCGCTACGATGAGCAGCTTTATGCTCCGGGCGGGGGAACGAAATACGGCACCTCTCACGAAACCATCGACGACAGAATGCACTTCTTCAAGATGAAGGGCAACGAGCTTTTCAAGATAGCCGTGCGGTCAATGGCAGATATTTCTGTTGAAATGGTCGGAAAGGCCGGCCTTACCATTGATGACATCGACATCGTTATTCCGCATCAGGCAAATCAGAGGATAACCGATGCGGTCGCTCAGCGTTTGGGCATTTCAGAGGACAAGGTTTATTCAAACATCGCCGAACACGGCAATACCTCATCCGCATCCATTCCGATCGCAATGGACGAATGCATCCAGTCCGGCAAGATAAAAGAAGGAACCACCGTGCTTCTCACGGCTTTCGGCGGCGGCGTGACCTGGGGCGGAACGGTCATTCGATTTTAGATTGCGGATCGCGGAACGCGGAATGCTTTATAGGTCGTATGTGACCTATAAGTCCTATAGGACATATAGTTTTGATGACAAAGATCGCTTACATCTTTCCCGGCCAGGGCAGTCAGGCGGTCGGCATGGGCAAGAACCTGTTTGACAACTTTCCGGCTTCGCGTGAGGTTTTTGAAGAGGCTGATGACGCGCTCGGTTTTTCACTGTCCGAAATGTGTTTTTCTGGTGATGAGGCCGATCTCCAGCTTACGGCAAATACTCAGCCGGCGATACTGACGGTATCGGTCGCGGCATACAGGGCGATGGCCGCCGAAGGATTTCCTGAGCCATCGTTCGTTGCGGGACACAGCCTGGGCGAATATTCCGCTCTTGTCGCGGCAGGTGTTTTGGAATTTGCCGATGCGGTGCGAACCGTTCGCAAACGCGGGACGTATATGCAGGAAGCGGTTCCGGTCGGTGTCGGCGGCATGGCGGCAATTCTCGGTTCGGATATTGAGACCATCAGAGCCGTGTGTGCCGAGGCCGCTCAGGGACAGGTTTGCAGTCCGGCAAATATAAATTCGCCGTCACAGGTCGTGATAGCGGGAAATGCCGAAGCAGTTGACCGTGCGTGTGAGATGCTGAAGGAAAAAGGGGCAAAGCGCGCTGTTAAGCTGAATGTTTCAGCTCCGTTCCATTGTTCACTGATGATGCCGGCACAGGAGCTTCTTGCCGCCGATCTGGAACAGCTTTCATATGGCGAGCCGCTGTGTCCGGTGGTTCATAATGTTGACGCCGCCGTTAATCGGCGGGCTGAAGCCGTTCGCGGACGTCTGACCGAACAGGTCTCGTCGCCCGTTCTGTGGAGCGATTCTGTTGATACACTGATCGCGAACGGGGTCGAAACTTTTATTGAGGTAGGGCCGGGAAAAGTGCTTTCGGGGCTGGTCAGGCAGATCAACCGCGACACGCGGTGCTTTAACGTGGATAATTCGGAAAATTTAAGCAATACTAAGGAAATCTTTTAAACAACAAGAGGAGAAGATATGTCAGAAGTCCAGGATAAAATTAAACAGATAATTGTTGATGAGTTGGGTGTTGATGAGGCGGAAGTCACAGAAAACGCTCGGTTCATAGAAGACCTCGGCGCCGATTCGCTCGACCTTGTCGAACTCGTGATGCGTTTTGAGGAAGAGTTTGACATCGAGATCCCGGATGAGGATTCCGAAAAGATCCAGAGCGTTCGCGACGCCTATGCGTACGTCGAACAGCACAAGGGATAAGACCTTGCGGCGGCCTGTGGCCGGTGAACCAAACAGTGCAGGGATTTTTTTATCGTTCGGGTGACATAT
Organism: Acidobacteriota bacterium; assembly: GCA_019639175.1. Lineage (GTDB taxonomy): Bacteria > Acidobacteriota > Blastocatellia > Pyrinomonadales > Pyrinomonadaceae > OLB17. Next base: position 8,540 of record JAHBSK010000011.1, read on the forward strand.
CCGGGCGAGGATCAGCATTTGTTCACCGGCTGCATGCCACTGACAACCGTGCCTTATGAAAAGACGAGTAGTGGTCACAGGACTCGGTTTGGTAACAGCCATCGGCAACAACGTCCCGGACACATGGGACGGCCTGATGAAGGGCGCCAACGGAGCAGACTACATCACCAAGTTCGACACTGAGAAATTTCCGGTCAAATTTGCCTGTGAGGTAAAGGGTTTCGATCCGCTGAACTTCCTTGATAAAAAGGAAGCACGGCGGATGGGCGGCTTTACTCATTTCGCCATTGCGGCGGCGGACGAAGCGGTAAAAAGCAGCGGCCTGGTCATAGATGATTCGAACGCCGAGATGGTCGGAACATATATCAGTTCCGGCATCGGCGATTTCTGGGCCATCGAGCGTGAGCATGAAAAACTGCTGACCTCCGGCCCGGACCGCGTTTCTCCGTTCTTTATCGTCTCCGCAATAGTCAATCTTGCGGCGGGCAACGTCTCGATACGCCACGGAGCAAAAGGGCCTAATTCGGCAACGGCAACGGCCTGTTCTGCCGGAGCACACGCCATCGGCGACAGTTTCAGGCTGATCGAACGCGGTGATGCCGACGCTATGATCTGCGGCGGAGCGGAAAGCGCGATCACGCCGATGTCCGTGGCGGGTTTTGGTTCGATGCGGGCGCTTTCGACCCGCAATGACGATCCGAAACACGCCTCGCGGCCTTTTGATCTTGAACGCGACGGTTTTGTCATCGGCGAAGGTTCCGGGATACTGATCCTCGAAGAGCTGGAATTTGCAAAACGTCGCGGAGCGAACATTCTTGCCGAGATCGTGGGTTACGGCATGAGCGGTGACGCTTTTCACGTGACGATGCCGGACGAAAGCGGTTCCGGTGCGATCCGCGTGATGCAGCGTGCTATAAACGACGCCGGTATTTCACCCGAACAGATCGGCTACGTCAACGCTCACGGTACATCGACACCGTATAACGACAAATTCGAGACGCTGGCGATAAAAAACGTGTTTGGCGACCACGCAAAGAACGGCCTGGCGGTAAGCTCGACAAAATCAATGACCGGACACGCTCTCGGGGCCGCAGGCGGTATCGAAGCGGTGTTTTCGGTGCTTGCCATCGCGAACAAAAATCTGCCGCCGACGATAAATTACGAGGTCCCCGATCCTGACTGCGATCTGGATTACATCCCGAACGCCGCCCGCGAAGCCGAGGTCGAAGCCGTTTTGTCGAACAGCTTCGGATTCGGCGGCACGAACGCATGTCTGGTATTTAAGCGTTTTTCGGAGTAACTTACTAAATAGCGAGGTTAGCTATGACAGGAGTTATAGAATTAGAATCAGTAGATGAAAGGCCTGAAACCGATACGTGGATAATGCGTGTCCCGGATCATGTTTGCGACCGCGAAGGTTTTGTTCGCGGAACGTTGGTGAGCATGACCATTAAAGACGGCGGCATTCATTCCCGGTTCATAAAACCGCCTTCTGAGAAGTTTCAGGAAACAAGCAAAAAGCTTCTCGAAAAGAACAGAGAACTGTACGAAAGATTGAAACAGATAGGTGACTGATGTTTATTACATCAACATTGATGAAGCCGTTTGGTCGCATTTCCAGTTGATGTGGTCGTGGGGCGAAACATACTTCGGTATAGACAAGATCGATCTGATCGAATCCGCTCTTGCCCGTCCCAGATTCGCTGCTCAATATGAGGAAGCCGATATTATCGAGCAGGCCGCCACGCTCTGTTATGGCCTCATTAAGAATCATCCATGGCGCGGTGGAAACAAACGAACCGCCACTCATTTGATGGAGCATTTTCTTTTGTTGAACGGAATTGCACTCAATTACGAGATCGAGGAAATGTTAATTCTTGCTCTTTCGGTTGAAGCGGATGATTGGAAGGTCAAAGAGATCGACCAATGGCTACGTGAACACACAACCTGATATTTTGGGATGATGTCGAATACGTCCTTTTAAACAGCTTGGGCGGAACAAATGCTTGCTTGGGATTTAAGTGATATTGCTAAATAGCATTTAGAGCGTTTTGGCCTGGTTGAGGTTGGAACGCTCTTCTTGTATCCTGTAAATGAATGACCATTCATTTTTAAGATAACTTTATATGAAAATAATAGTTCTAATGAAACAGGTTGCGAACAAGGACGCGGTTCTTCGCATCGGGCCTGATGAGAAATGGATAAACGAGACTGACGTTGCTCAGCAGACCAATGAATCAGACGGTTACGCCTTGGAAGAGGCTCTTCGCCTGAAAGAGGCAAAGGGCGAAGGCGAGGTCGTGGTTTGTTCGTTAGGGTCGCAGAGTGCAAAGACCGTGATAAAAGACGCGTTGGCACGCGGTGCTGACCGGGCGATTCACGTTGTTGCCGATGACGCTAACAAACTCTCGCCGTATCAGATAGCAAAGGCGATAGCAGACGCCATTCGCGACGAGAACGCCGACCTGGTCTTTGCCGGGCTGCAATCAGACGATGCGAGCTATGGCCAGACAGGTGTGATCCTGGCGGAACTGCTCGGGATACCGCACGCGACCATCGTGATAGAGGTCGATCGCGGCTCGCTTGGTGACACGCTGCGTGTCAAACGCGAGCTTGAAAGCGGTTGGTATCAGTGGTTCACGTACAAACTGCCGACACTTCTGACCATTCAATCCGGCATTTCGCAGATCCGCTACGCATCGCTCAAAGGCATCATGGCGGCAAAGAAAAAAGAGATCAGGGACGTGACACCTTCTATTGAGGCATTTGCAGGAGCACAGACGATCCAAAAAGTATATATGCCGCTTAAGACCAAACAGACGCAGATGCTCGGCAATGGCGACGCCAAGGCCGGCGCCGTCGAATTGGTAGAAAAGCTGAAAACGGAGGTGCGAGTAATATGAGCATATTAGTTTTCATCGAACACAAAGATTGCGTACTTAACAAGACCTCGCTCGAAGCCATTACTGCCGCTCAATCGATCGGCAAAGACCTTGGGCTGAAAGTAACGGCTGTTATTCCGTGTGATAAGGACTGCGATCTGGTACAGGAAATTGCAGGCTACGATCTGGAAAAGGTCATCGTCGCCAAAAATGAAAAGCTCGGCACATACACGCCGGACGCTTACGCGGATGCGTGGGAACAGGTCATAAAGGCGACGAACCCGCAATACGTCGTGATGGCACACACCTATCAGGTGCGTGATTTTGCTCCAAAGGTCGCGGCGAGGCTTGGACGCGAGGTTGTCGGCGACTGCATTCGCTACACTGCCGAAAGCGGCAAGCTCGTGCTGACGCGCCGCATTTTCCTCGGCAAACTCGATGCCGATGTGACGCTTGGAGGCGATGCTCCGTATTTTGTTACATTTCAATCAGGTGCGTTTCGTGGCGATAACGCCGAAAAGGGAACCGCCGCCGTTGAGACCATGGACGTTAATGTGGGTGATGTGCGCATGACACCTGAGGCTCCGTTTCAGGAAGCAAAGGCTTCGGTGGATCTTACAAAATCTGAGATCATCGTCGCCATCGGACGCGGCATCAAATCGCAGGAGAACATCGCCATAGCCGAACAGCTTGCAGAAGCGCTCGGTGCTGACATTGCGGCGTCCCGTCCGATATGCGACAGTGAATGGCTGCCCATTGATCGCCAGATCGGATCTTCGGGCCAGACTGTTGCACCAAAGCTCTATATCGCTCTTGGCATATCAGGTGCGATACAGCACATCGTCGGGATGAAGAACTCCGGCACCATCGTCGCCATCAACAAGGACGCCGAGGCACCGATCTTTGACATTGCCGATTACGGCATTGTCGGCGACCTCTTTGAGGCTGTTCCTGTCCTGACAGAAGAGATCAAAAAGGCAAAGGGATAAGGAGGCCGTAAATTCAGGCAACAAAATGGGACTCGGATGCGATCCATCCGCGTCCCATTTTTATTTCCGCGATGCTGCACTGAAGTTCGCAGGCATAGGCGGCTTTTGGTGTCAGTGCAGGTCTCTTAAATCCTAGCTAATACGCAATGAAGTCCTGCCCCGACAATTCCTCAAAGACAACGATCATTCGGCTCGGCAGCACGAACTCGTATTGCTTTGCGGAAACGCTCAGCACGTAGTTTTGTCCAACCTCTACGTTGTCAAAGCGATAGTATCCGAATGCGTTGCTCATCACCGTTCTGGTATTTCCGGACAGGTCAACGAGAGAGATCCGAGCATTGCGGATGCCCACACCTGCTGCTGTTACCACTCTGCCGCTGACAGAGGTGCTTGCTGATGTCGGGCCTGTGAACATCTCATCGGCGCCGATGTCGGGCGGTGTTTGGCGCGTTTCGCCGTCGATGTCGTCAGTCACTGCCGCGAGGGACGTTCCTGCCGAAAGGACAGGCGAGCCTTCCTGTACATGCAGGTTGGTGGCCGATACAAAGAGCGGATCGGCACTGATGGAATTAGCGTCGCGACCGGTCAGGGATTGCAAGGCGGCGAGGTTGGCGGCGTTTGTGCCGTTGATCGAGGCCAATGCCGGGCCTGAGCCGACAAAATAATCATTGTGATCTATATTCGAGAACTCCGAAGAGTTGGCGATGAACACCGCGACGTTCGCGTCGTCCGTCTGGTTGGAATAATCGATCGTATTGACAAAGATATTGTTCCGCAGGTCGATGTTCGTTCTGGTTCCCGCGCCTACACGAAACGCGGTTGTAAGTGCTGCGGTATTGCCGTTGTCATAAGAACCGAACAGATTGACCGAATTGTGCCAGATATTGACTCCGCCGACCGCAGAGGCATTTATGTTTATGCCGTAAACGTCCTTCTGCGAACGCAGGTCTGAGATGAAGTTATTGGCAAACGTCGTATTGCTGTCCGCGGCTGTGATCGCAACATTGAATCCGATCGCGGTGTTTGTCCCTGACGCCTGAAAATCAGATAACCTGTTTTTCGTGAAATTGGAACCCGTAACATTTGCACCTACGGAAATACCTTGTACGGAACCGCTTGACGTAAATCCGGTTAACGTATTTCCGGTGAAATTGGAGTTCGCGGCGGCAGTCAAACCTATACCGGCGACAGTACTCGCGGTGGACGAAACGTTGGAGATTGTGTTATCCGAAAAGGTCGAGTTCGTCACATTGGCTACATTGATCGCGAATACGGTCAAGGCAGCAGAGGACGACAAATTTGTGATCGTATTTTGCGAGAAGTTCAAACCTGAATTAGTTCCGCTGGTGCCTACACCAAACACCTGATCTACGGTTGAAACGACGTTCCTGACCGTATTTTGGGTAACGGCGGCATTGACGGTATGTCCAAAGACAATTCCTCGGGCACCGATGAAATCGGTGTCTTCTCCGCCGACAACATTGCCGGTGATCACCAGATCATCGAGTTTTCCGTCGGTTTCCCCGCCGACGATCTGCATTCCTGTCTTGCAGTTCAATATCTCATTATTCTCGATGGTCAGATCGTCGTTGTCAGGGCCGTTAGCGGCTCCGGTAATCGAAGCCGCTCCAATTCCAAAGCTCGTACTGGCAGAACCCGAGAAATTTGCGCCGCATCTGACGATGGTGTTTTTGATCGTGTTGTTTGTCGCTCCTTGACCGACACCGAGACTGAGGACGCCGATCACGGTACGTCCGGTTGTTACGCCCAGGTTTGAAATTGTCAGGCTGCGGTCGTCTCCGCCGTATAGCGAACCGTCTATGGTGACGCGGTCGGCACCGTTCAGTTTTATCAAGCCTAAACCTACAGCGGTTCCAGCCGTGCCGCTGATGGTCCTTGGGCCGCCGAAAGGTATGATCGTAACGGTATATGGCTCGGGGAATTGGTTGAGTAAGTTAGCTCCCGTTTCTGCAGTCAGGTCACTGACGATCTCGATCACCACGTCCGAGGTCGGCGGATTGTTGTTTAGATTCTGGAAGAAACCGCCGATGTTTGTAAGCGACGTGAAATTTCCGATCGTGCCGACCTTGTAAACTATATAATCGGTCGTTTCGGCAATGTAGAACTCGCTGTGATAATCGCCTATGTCAGCGATCCCGTCATTCGGAAAGTCCCCCCAATTCTGCGAAGTAGTGCCTGCGGGTTCGGAAAAGAAACCTGCCACGGTATCAAGTCCATTGTAATTATTAGGCTCTCCGGCATGCCAGCTTGTAAAACCAAATGGCTCACGTGTGACCCATCGCCAATTTCCGTCAGGTTCGGGCGAGCCGTCCGGCTGAATTGCACCGATGTGAGGCCCGACAGAAGCATTGTTGACGCTTCTCCAATAAGCAAGACAGTTGATCCCGTCAGCGATGAACTGATTTTCCGCAGCGGAAGTTATCGCCGCAAGATCGACAGATAATCCATTCGGGGCGGTCAAATTCTTGGCTTCGGTGCGCGCCTGTGACCACGTTTTGGCCCCGTTTGTCCGCCGGATGGAATAAAAATGCCCGTTAAACTCAAACCAGTCGCCAACCTCCCAACGGCCGGGACAAGAGTTCAACTGAACCTCGAACGCGCCGATATCCGTTCCATCCGAAGCATTTGTCGGAGGATGGTCGCGCGTACGCTTGAAACCCGGTCCACGCTGATCGGTCTCGAATGGCACGCCGGTAAACGGTCCTATGTTCCGCCCTTTATCTATCGCCGGGCTGCCTTCCAACAGTGCCATGCTCGGCGTTGTGCCGCCGTTGTCCGCTAGAGTCCCAAGCAGCGGCGGCGTGTCGCGGATGTCGGTGGCCAGCCAGTTTATCGGGAACCTTGTGGTTGTCGAGTCCCCCGCGGAATCGCCGATCAAATTGAACCCTTGCGAGGTGATTTGACCGAAATTATAGTCAATTTCCGGGTATGTCGTTCCATGGTTTCCGGCAATGATGCTGCTGGATATTGTAGTTACCATGGAAAAGCCGCTGCTGCCGGTTGAATGCAATCCGCCGCCGCCAAATGTGCGCGTGTTTCCCGTGATCGTTGAGTTTAATATCCGTGCCGTGTCCGAATTGCTCACATAAACTCCGCCGCCGGAATTGTTTGCCACGGTAGAGTTATAGAGACGAAACGGCGTCTGCTCGGTGGCGATCGCGGAGAAACCCGTATTGTTGTCAATGGTCGAATTCATGATCTCCAATTGGCTGCCTTCATTGCGTCCGTACAGACTATATACACCTACCGCGTTTGACGTCACGCGGACAAACTCAATCGTCAGGCGTGAATAAAACGCCAGAATTGCCGCGACTGTCTCTTGAGGGCTGTTATAGACAGATCCGGTCAAGGTCATCCCGGACATATTGACGGCTATGACCGCCGTGAAGTCGCCTTCCACCCTGAACAGATTGATCGGAGCGTTGTTTCCGCTGATCGTCAGCAGATCCGCTCCGGGGCCGTTGATCGTTAACGGCTTGTTGATCAGGATCTCGCTGCCGAGCGTTATCGTCCTAGGTGTGCCGAAAACTGACGGGTCGAAATCTATCGTGTCTCCCGTCGCTGCCGTCGCAACCGCCTCGCGCAGGGAACAATCCGCCACGTCGCACGAACCGTCATTTGTATCCGCCGTTTTGTTCACCGTCAGAGTCGGTTCACCCGTTGGCGGCCCCGTCAATGTTTCGGCGACGTAGTATTCGCTGTGAAATTGAGGATGCGGAGGATCGTCCGGCACGTCAGCCCATGTGGAATCCCGTGAACTTCCTATTGCCCCAAAAAGGGCGGTTCTATCATCTTGCGGCTGTGTATCTTCCCAATTTGCAAAAGTAAACGGTTCGCCTGTTACCCATTGCCAGTCATTTGCCGGCGATCCGTTATTGGACGCACCGATGTTCGGCCCGATCGTCCAGCTTGATATAGTTTTCCAATACTGTGTGCAGTCAACTCCGTTAAAGATGAAATCGTTCTCCGCGCCCGAAGTTATCGCGGCAAGGTTGACCTGCTCACCGTTCGGCCCTGTCAGGGCTTGAGCTTCCAACCGGGCGTTTGTCCAGCTTTTTGTCGCATTGGCCGTCTGCTGCACGGAGTAGAAATGCCCGTTGAACTCATGCCATTCGCCAAGCTCCCAATGACCGGGACAAACACCGCCCGTCGGGTCGTCCACGCCGCCCTTTACCACCCGTTTCGCTGCTTCTGCCTGTCTGTCGGATCGCTGAGGCATGACCGGCAAGATCGCCGTAAGCAGCAACGCCGCACATATCATCATCGAGAGTAACTGTTTCATAATATTTTCCTGTATAGCCACAACCTATATTTGGTGTGTGGGAGATATTTATAATTTGATCAAAGAGAAAGTCTGAAAAGTCGGCTCTGATCTGTGTGTTTCGGTTTTTTTGTCTGTGTATTTCGTGGTATTTCCTCTATTATTTTTTGGATATTGACCACAAAATGCACAGATTGAAGACACAGAAAATGATTTTTCAGAACGCTTCTCGTCATTTGTCCGGCATTAGCCGCACCGTGAACGACGCGGCCATGCCTCAGCTAAATTGTCCCGCCTTCAAACGGTGGATAGGCGGACGATCAAAGCCTGTTCACATTCAGTTTGAATCTCCTGCCCGGAGCAAAACCGCCGAGATGCTGGATTATCTGTTTCATTGCCGTTTTGCTTCCGTTGATGCCTGTGGCGGTCTGTGATGTTCCGGGGGCGACGCATCCTGACAGGCCGGCAACTTCATAACAAGAGTGCATCAAGAAGCCTCTTTCAGTGTCCTTCTTTTTCTCGCTATCCCATCTCATAATGTAATTTCCTTTCAGATCCATAATTCGGAAGAGATGATTGTTGTTCCAGGCCTCTTTTTTTGAGTGCTTCTCCATTATTGCGAGATAAGATTCTCCGACGTTCAATCTCACATAGTTACCGCCGCGTTCAAGCGTGTGGTAAGGAATATTGTTGATCACCAAATAGCCACGCATCCCGATGATTGCATCGTCACCTGTCCCGATAGTCACCGTGACCTCCGATCTGAATAAATAAATTTCCGTACCTTCCGTTGATAGTTCCGCTCCCATATTTCTCTCCTTTAAATTGTTAAATTGCCGCATCCTTGTCAGCCGGAACGAGATCATCTCCTCGTCCGGTTTGATCTGTTTTTTCGAGACGCTTGGCCAAAGTGCCGTTCAGTCTGAAATCGCCGTCCGTCATCTCTTCGACCTCGATGCTGCCTTCGTGTTCGCGGGCATAGACGGTCATTTCCGTATCGCCGTCGGTCTTTATCACTTCAACGCGAAATGATTCGCCGACCGAAGTAAATGAACCCGGCCCATGACTTTTAATAACGCTCCGTTCAATGGTCGTTTTGCGTTTGTAAGCTCTTCTGATCATCTGGTTGTGCCGTTCGCTAACACCTTGATTGAGATCGGACAAAATACCTTTGGCCGTCAAGCCCCACCTCGTTTGAGGCCTGCCTTGCCGACACCGTGAAGGATGACACGGCGCCGTTATTGAATCGCAGCGTAAGCGTTTTTCCGTCAGCTCCGATCAGCCACTTGCCGGTCTTGTTTCCCGTCGCGGCAAAGCTCCCGTCATTGGAGTTTCCCGGAGAAAATCCGCCCATGTCCGTCGATTGGTAAAATACGCCGTCGCGGCAAAGCATGATGTCCTTTCGTTCGGAAAATCCGCTTGCGGTATAGAGATAAGTGAGTTGTTTGCCAGCCAGGGCCTGACGCACCTGTTCCGCAACGGCTGACGCTTTCGGTGCCGCAAATTCCATGCTGTTGGCAATTGCCAAAGCCGTGTTAAATCCCTTTTCGGAATTGGCCTGGTCGGTTATCGCGACCACTGCGACACCGCCGCGGCCATCCGAACGATAGACGACGGCCGTATCTATGTAACCGACACCTTGCGGAGTTCGTTTGATCGTCCTGAATATCTTGCCGCCCGTAATATTTTGCTGTTCGCCGACAAGTTCAAGCCCGTCAGCCTCTAAATTTGCATCCGCCCAAAATGCCTGATGGTCACGATAGTTGTGAGATTTGACGATGATGACTATCAGTTGTGCCTGATCAACGAATGAAAATCCTTCCGCGGTTTGGTTGGATGTCCAACCGTTCGGCTGCAAAAAGCTGTAACCCTCGATCTCGCTTTTCACACGTTTGGCCGTCGTTTGCCCGAATGAGAACAAGCAAAGCATCAGTGATATAAGAACGGAAAAAAATATCTTGTTTCTGCACATATTGAATACTTCTATTAAATTGCTGCCCTGCGGTTTAACAAGGACCTTGACTCGCCAGCTTTCGCATCCGCAAATACAGCTTTTTATGCCGTCGAGTCTCTGCTATATTATTTGCGGTGAATTTAATTGTCTTGAGGGAACCTTGAGCGATTTGTGAGCAATGTTTGAGGGTCGCCTAAAGAATTGCAAAACAACGACTTACATACATTTGGAGATTTCACGCTTGATGTCGCGATGGGGCTGCTGACCCATAACGGCGAACAGGTGAAACTTGCTCCAAAGGTCTATTTATCGCTTGTTTATCTTGTAAAAAATGCCGGACGCGTGGTTTCAAAGGACGAGCTTTTCAGTGAACTTTGGGCTGATACATTTGTCGAGGACAACGCTCTTTCATACACGATCTCACAGTTGAGAAAGGCATTGGCGGCCTATGACGAGGACACCGTGTTTGTCGAGACAGTCCCGCGACGCGGTTTCCGCTTTGCGGCGGACGTGGCGGGAGTATTTGAAAATGCAATTGAGCCAAGACCTGAAACTTTCATCGAACGCAGGACGATAGAAGAGGTCTGGATCGAAGAAGCTGAAGAAGAGCATGAGATCGCAACAGCGGATAAATTGCTCCCTCCGCGTTCAGCCGTTCGCCCAAAATGGCCGCTTATTGCCGCGTTTGTGCTGATCGCGGCTGTCGGGGCCTATTGGTTCCAAGGCTATCGCGATACAGTTGTTAGACCGAGGTCGGTTGCGGTCGTTCCACTTCAGCATATTGGCGGCGAGCATGTTGACCGTTCAATTTTGCTGGGCATGACCTATGCACTTATCTCGCAGCTTGGGCGTTCAAATGAACTTGTCGTAAGGCCGCTGGCATCTACGTTGTCGGCATTTGAGGCCGATCCCGATCCGATAGCCGTTGGCAGAAAGTTAGGCGTTGACACTGTCGTTGAATGGAATCTGCAATTATCTGAAGGCCAGTTCAGGGTCAATGCACGATCAATAAATATAGAAGACGGAAGACAGTTGTGGAATGAGTCGTTTATCTATTCAGAGAGCGATCTTTTTAAGGTTCAGGATGCCGTGTCTGATATGACATCACGTTCTCTGATAGCGAATCTGTCTGTCGATGAGAATAACAGGCTTCATGCCCGTCCCACTTCTAATAACTACGCATATCAGGCATATCTTCGCGGCAGATTTCATTGGAACAAGCGTGACCTCGAGGGTTTTAGAACCGCTCAGGAACTGTTCGAGCAGGCCATAGCGTTGGATCAGAACTTTGCGGATACTCATGCCGGCCTGGCTGATGTATATCTGGGTTTTTACGACTATGGATATAAACCGGCCACAGAGACAGTGTCTAAAGCACTTGCATCGGCAAATCAAGCCTTGCAGATCGACCCCAGATCGGCTGAGGCTTATTCAACCATTGCCTCGATAGAGTTTTTGCACGATCGCAATATTGCGGCGGCAGAAGCAAGTTTTAGACGCGCGATAGAAATGTCTCCGAACACTCCTACGGCAAGACTGAGGTTCGGCTGGATGCTTTCTGTGGTCGGCAGGCTGGATGAAGGGTTGGAGCAACTGCAAATTGCAGAGACTGTTGACCCGACATCACACATTGTCCAAACGAATATTGCATATAATCATATATTGCGACGCGATCTCGCCGGAGCAGAAGAGCGTCTGAAAAATGTTCTCAAAACAACTGCCGGGTTCAGTTTGCCCCACTGGTATCTGGGGACGGTCTATTATCTGCAAGGAAAAGAAAGCGAGGCGATCGAATCCTATCTAAAGGCTTACGAACTTGATCTGGGAAGTAAGTCTATCACACGCGTAAGGGAAGCGATCGCCGCCAACGGACAAAAGGCCGCATTTTTAAGCTGGCGTGCCGAGCTGGAGAAGAACTATGAGACCGCATATTTTCCGCCATCAAACATCGCGCTCGTGGCTTCGCTTCAGCGTGATCGTGAAGCGACACTGCGTTGGCTGAGCGAATCAGAGCGTGTAAAAGATCCTTGGATATTGCAGATACTGCACGACCCCGAATACGATTTTTTAAAGGGCGACCCTACATACGACTCTTTGATCGCCGGATTACTCAGCAAGTCATAAGGCAGCCCTACAATAAATAGAAAACAACCACCCGTTTTCGCGGGTGGTCATTATTTAGAGTGATTCCGATATGGCGGCGTCGAATATTTCCAGTGCGACATCGACATTTTCCTTGGTCAGGATCAGTGGCGGCGACCAGCGGATGGTGCTTGTGCCGCAGCCGAGAATGATAAGGCCGCGATTGAAACACTCCATTTCGATGCGGTCACGGAGTTCAGGGTCGGGAGCAAAATGGCCCGCTCGCGAAAGAACCACCCCGTCCGTCTCTCCCCGGTTAGAAGGTGAGCCGGCGGGCTTAACAAACTCCACGCCGAGCATCATGCCCAAGCCGCGAACGTCGCCGATGCAGTCGTATTTTTCCTTCAGCTTGTTCAACCCACCTTCGAGGTAAGAACCGACCTCGGCCGAGTTCGCGACCAGGCCGCCCTCGAGCAATTCAATGGTCTTTAGTGCCGCAGCGATGGCGACCGGATTGCCGCCAAAGGTGGAAGCGTGAGCGCCTTTATGCCAACTCATAATGTCAGCCTTGGCGGTGCAGACGCCGATCGGCATTCCTGAACCGATGCCTTTTGCCATACAGACGATGTCGGCCTTAACGCCGTCGTGATGGTCAAGAGCGAACATCTTTCCTGTGCGTCCCATGCCGGACTGCACCTCGTCAACGATGAGCATGATGCCGTGCTGGTCGCAGATGCGGCGAAGTTCTTTTACGAAAGCCGTCGGTGCCGGGACGTAGCCGCCTTCGCCCTGAACGACCTCAAGAATAATGCCTGCAACCTCTTCGGGCGGCGTCGTTGTCTGAAAAACACGATTTTCCAGCCAGTTGATGACGTCGCGTGTCACGGTCGCCTCGTCCGAAGGAGCGTCGGTCGCGAAATGACGGAATTTGTTCGGATAGGGAATATGAACAACGTCCAACGCCTGGCGTGCGAATCCAAGCCGTTGTGCTTTTTTGCTCGAAGTCAGGCTCAGCGCACCGAGCGTTCTGCCGTGAAACGAGCCGTAGAACGAGATGAATTTCTGCCGCTTGGTGTGATACATCGCCAGTTTCAGAGCGGTTTCTATAGCCTCGGCGCCGCTGTTGGCAAAATGCGTTTTGGTAGGGCCGTCGATCGGCACGATCTCGTCCAGCTTTTTGCCGAGTTCCGGCATGTGGCGATAGTAAAAATCGGTTCCGCAAAGATGCAGGAATTCATTTGCCTGATCGGTGATGGCCTTGACCACATCGGGGTGGCAATGGCCGGTCGAACAAACGGCGACGCCTGCGTTGCAGTCCAAAAACACGTTGCCGTCCGGATCTTCTATCCAAACGCCGTAACCTTTTTCGGCGACCAGTTTGTAATCCGGCCGCGGATAGCTCGGTGTTACATATTTGGCGTCTGCCTCAATTATAGCTTGCGCCTTTGGGCCGGGAAGCTCAGTTTTGATAACAGGTCTTTGCAATTCTTGTGTCGGTGTCATTTTTTAAACTCCTGATGTTAAGCAAGCGGCCAGAGCATTGACCGCGAAACAGAGGTGGATCGACGGGCCGATGCCGTCGGATTAACGACAGACAGATGGCCTAATCACCGCCGAAAAGGTCGGCGCGCTGCCAGGCAGGACGAAGTTTTGCTACAGAACGCGGGGTCATATTTAAATAAGCTTCATTATATCAAAATAACCTCAGTGAGTGAATACTGTGAGCATTCTGTCAGCCTGCACGGTTGGGATTTTCAGGAAGCTCAAAGTATATTGTTCTATATCCAATATTTTCACCCATAGCGAGGAATGATGACATCAAGATATTTTGAAAGGGCTTTTGCATTGACAGGGATCGTATTACTTCTTTTATCAGCAGCATATTCACAAACCACGCCACTGCTGCCAAAGATCGTTGAGGTGGAAAGGCCTGTTGTGCGTTCGGTCGATCCCGCAAAACTGCCGGAGCCATTTCACACCGATAGCGCCAGGAGAATGTCGCGGCAGATCGAACAGCCGGCGGATGCAAAATTCCTTGTGCCGAAAGGCTTTAAGGTCAGCGTTTTTGCCGAAGGCGGATTCACTTATCCGCGCTGGATGGTGCTCGCGCCGAATGGAGATGTTTTTGTCGCAGATTCGCGTGCAAACTCCATAGTCGTTCTCCGTGATACGAACAAGGACGGCAAGGCAGACCAGCGTTGGGTCTGGTCTGATAAATTATCACAGCCGTTTGGAATGGCATTTCATAAAGACTGGTTCTACGTTGCCAACACTGATGCGGTCGTGAGATTCAAATATAAAAGCGGCCAGACCGAGGCCCTGGGCGAACCGGAAAAGATCGTAGAACTGACACCGGGCGGTTATAACCAGCACTGGACACGCAATATTTTGTTTTCGCCCGACGGCAAAAAGATGTTCGTTTCCATCGGTTCGGCAACGAATGTTTCGGTCGAGGCCGACCCGAAACGCGCTGCGATCTCGGTTTATGATCCTGACGGAAAGAACCACAAGATATACGCCTCGGGGCTGAGAAATCCCATTGGTCTGGCGTGGAATCCCGCAAACGGCGAACTGTGGACAGCCGTTAATGAACGCGACGGTTTGGGCGACGACCTTGTTCCTGATTACGCCACCTCGGTAAAAGAGGGCGGTTTTTACGGCTGGCCGTATTCGTATCTTGGTCAGAATGAAGATCCGCGCCGTAAGGGCGAAAGTCCCGACCATATCAAAAAAGCCATTGTCCCGGACGTTCTTTTCCGTTCACATGTTGCCGCACTCGGCATAGTTTTTTACACAGGTAAGATGTTTCCGAAGCAATATCACGGCGATGCTTTCGTTGCATTTCACGGTTCGTGGAATCGCCAAAAGCTCAGTGGTTACAAGATCGCCCGCATCCCATTCAAGGAAGGCAAACCCGTCGGTAACTTCTATGAAGAATTTGTCTCCGGCTGGCTGCCGGACGAAAACTCGAACGAGGTCTGGGGCCGCCCCGTCGGCTTGCTGGTCAATGCCGACGGCTCGCTACTCATCGCCGACGACGGCGCAAAAAAGATCTGGCGCGTGAGCTATGGGAAATAGATCACGGCTCGCCGAAAGCATGAGCAAGTCGCTGGTTAAAGCCGCTAAGCATCTTTTTTACCTCAACGACCTTTTGCTGATGATCTTTGTGAACAGATTCGGCAAGCATTTCAAGGTCGCATGCCATCAGAGCGTAATACTCCAACCGGCTTGCAAACCCAAAAGCAGCAGAGATCGACCTGCCAAACTCCGCATCGTTTGTTTTGCCGCAGCCCTCGGCAATATATGCAGGAATATCGACGCTCGTTTTTCGCATCGAATGTCTTAATCCGAAGGTTTCTTCACGAGGGAAATCAGCCGTAAGGTGATACGTTAATAATGCAAGTTCATGAGCTTTTTGCCAGACTTTTAAGTTTCTGAAATCTTGCATAACTTTTATAGTCTTCAGTTTTTTTTAAAACAGCCGTTAGCTATCAGCTTTCAGTCTGACAGCTGAAAGCTGTATTTCTAAAACGCCGGTTCTTCGTAGATGCCGTAAACGTCGCGCAAGGCGACGCATATTTCCTCGACGGTGGCGTATGCCCCGACGGCCTCGATGATGGCGGGCATCGTATTTTCGTTCTCGACGGCGGCTTTTTTCAGTTTTTCCAGGGCGTTGGAAACGGCTCCGGCGTCGCGTTCTTTTTTGACGCGTTCCAAGCGTTCGAGCTGGTGGTCGCGGACGGTTTCGTCGATCTGGAGGATGTTCACTTTTGAGGTTTCTTCCTCCATGGCGTATTTGTTCACGCCGACAATGGTTTGCTCGTTTCGCTCGACCGCTTTTTGATACTGGTAGGCGGATTCCTGTATCTCACGCTGCGGAAAGCCCGCTTCGACAGCTTCGACCATACCGCCAAAACCGTCGATCTTATCAAAATAATCAAAGCAGCCGTCGATCATTTTCTGCGTTAGCGATTCCACATAATAACTGCCGCCGAGCGGATCGACGGTGTTCACCACGCCCGTCTCCTCGGCGATTATCTGCTGTGTGCGGAGCGCAATGAGAGCGGCCTCGTCGGTCGGCAGGGCGAGTGCTTCGTCGTATGAATCGGTGTGCAGACTTTGCGTGCCGCCGAGTACACCGGCCAACGCCTGTATCGCGACGCGGGCGATGTTTATCAACGGCTGCTGGACGGTGAGCGAAACTCCCGCAGTCTGCGTGTGAAAACGCATCTGCATCGTGCGCGGATTCTTTGCGCCAAAGCGTTCCTTCATCGTCCTAGCCCAGACAACGCGGGCGGCGCGATATTTTGCGATCTCCTCAAAGAAATCGTTGTGAGCGTTAAAAAAGAACGATATGCGCGGAACAAATTCATCCACGTCCATTCCGCGATCAACGCCGTATTGAACGTATTCGACGCCGTCACGCAGAGTGAACGCCAATTCTTGCAACGCGGTCGCTCCTGCCTCGCGAATGTGATAGCCGCTGACCGAGATCGGGTTATATTTCGGGACGTATTTGGTCGTGTATTCAAACGTATCGATGACCAGTTTCATCGCCGGTTTTATCGGATAGATCCATTCCTTTTGGGCGATATATTCCTTCAGAATGTCGTTTTGCAGCGTGCCGGATATTTTCTTGAAATCAGCCTTCTGCTTCTCAGCGACGACGAGATACATCGCCAAAAATATCGGTGCCGGGGCATTGATGGTCTGTGAAACTGTTACCTGATCGAGCGGAATGCCGTCAAACAAAACCTCAAAATCCGCCAGTGAGGAAACGGCCACGCCGCACTTGCCGACCTCGCCTTCGCTCAGCGGCGAATCGGCGTCAAGGCCCATCAACGCGGGCAGATCATACGCGACCGAAAGCCCGGTTTGCCCCTGTGACATCAGGTATTTGAAACGTCTGTTCGTTTCCTCGGGCGATGAAAAACCCGCGAACTGCCGCATCGTCCACAGCTTGCCACGATAGCCGGTCGGGTGAATGCCGCGTTTATACGGATATTCACCGGGAAATCCGGCATCCATGCCGTCGCTGTCCGCTTCACTGTAAAGCCTTTCGACCGGTTCCAGCGAAATGCCCTCAAAGCTCTCTTTGCGTTCGGGCCGCTTCGCCAAAACCTTCGACAATGTTTCCTCTTCCCAACGCTGCTTTTCAGCCTCAGCCGCCGTCTTTGCTTCTTTTATCTCTGTTGACATAGGTTATGTGTGTATAAAGAAACATTCTATCACAATGCCTCTTAAGGCAGTTATTGCGGGCAGCCTATCGGATAAATGGCGTGAGCAGCAAGCCCAACAATAACATTATTATCGGTATCAATAGAGGTGAACTGTTAATGGCAGTAACCACCCACCATATAGGCGTTTGTTTCCTTATGGCAACTACGAACGAAATGATAAAGCCGGGTATCAAAATGAGTAGTGTGATACCAACCCACAAAATATCGATATGATGGCCGCCGTGATAGATCAGATTCACATATGCCGCAATAAACAACAGGCCTGGAATTGCCGCAGCCAAGGGTTCTATAATTGTTCTTGCACTAACTGACATAGTTGCGAATACTTGTAAGCATCTCAAATAACCTAACCGTTAAAGCCGATCAACCCAAAGAACAGAACAGCTGCTAAAATGATTGCTAAAGGAATGCAATTAAAGATCGCTGCATATCGCCATTTCCGTTCATTTGGTTTTACAAAGATCATCGCAATGCTGATGGCAAATGAGACCAATGGCAAAAATGCCAAAACCGGCGGGAGTGAAATAGTCTCAAAGAAACGGTTTCCGGTAAGCAGGCCAAAGAACAAAGCGATCAAAAGAACGATCGTTGGAATCGAAACGAGAAATATAAGTAAAAGCTTCATTTTTCGAAAAGGACACTAGATCCTGTCTTCGCTCTTCACTGTCCTGAAAATGCAAGCCTTGTATTGATGAGAGTGTTGAGCGAGACGCCTTGCAGTTCTGCATCAAGAGCAAGTCGTCTGTGGAGTTCCTGGGACATCCTTAGATTCAGTCTGCCGCTGTATCTGCGCTTTCCGAATGGAACAGGGACAGGTTCCCCTTCAGCGGTCAGGTCTTTGATGACAATATCCACGACCTTGCGTATTTCCCGCAGGGCGTTTGCCTGCGAATTGCCATGGGCCGCAAGCGAAGGAAACTCCAAAACACGGGCAATATAGGCGTCGTCCTCTTCTGACCAGCCGACATTGTAGCTGTACTCTTCTGAACGCGGAGCAGTTTTCTTTCTAGTTGTTTTTACTCTTGCCATGTTTGATCTCTTCCAGTTTTTTCAATGCGGAGATGACCTGATCGACCTGATACGGCTTTGCCTTGCGTTTATCGGGCTGCAAGTTTAACCGAGGGTCGCCCGGCCACGGTGTTTTGAAAATATGATGACTGCCGCTTATGCGAGGCTTGCCAAAATATGAGCCGCAGATCTTTAACAGGTCTGAAAATCGTGTATTGCTTCTTTCCTTTTCCAGTATCTTTATTGTCTCAGCAATACTCATTTTGGATGATACCATATCTAGTACTATTTGGTCGAATCTGAACTCCGGCTTTGCCATGCCAGCAGCATAACGGCCGCAAGAGCTACGCACAGCACCGGCACAATGTACATTGCCGATTGCAGGCCGGTTCCGCGAAAGGGTTCGAGGGCGGCAGATGTGGTTTCAAATACGCCTGCAGCAGTCGCAGCCTTTTGGGTGAAATGATCGCTGACGGCTCCGACGACATACGGGCCGAGCGCTCCGCCGAGCAGGTACATTGCCATAAAATAGACCGCCATTGCCGTGCCGCGAAGCTGCGGTTCAACGATGCGGGCAATGGTCGCATAAGTGATCGAATAATAAAAATACATCAGGGCAAAGGCTCCGCCCATTGCCCAAAGGAAGAGGGAAGTGTTGCCTGATTCTGCCATTATGCCTGCAAGAAAAAGCGGCACCGACAGCAGCGTCGCGGCGGCGACCACAAGCAGTCCGCCGTTGGGCCGCCATTTCGCGGCCAGATCGCCTGCGATCCCGCCCAGCAGCAGGCCGGGCAGAGTAAAGACGCCGTTCACCAGCATTGCGATGATCGCCGCATCGCGAATTTCAAGGCCGTGATGCCGCATCAGGTACGGCGTCATGAACGAACTCAGCGCGTAAAGGCTGAAATTATGGATCGCGCCTGAAAGTATCAGCCAGATCATCGTCCGCGACGACAGTATTTTGCGGAAAGGCCTTTCGATCTTTTCAATTGGTTCTGCCTGCGGTGCTGCTGCTCCGCGTGCGGGTTCGCGGATAAACATTGCGGCAGCCGCCAGCAGAATTCCCGGCACACCGGCGACAAAAAACGCCGCGCGCCATCCATACGTTTGAGCTACAGTTCCGCTGACCCAAAAGCTGAGGGCGATGCCGACCGGCAGGCCGAGCATAAAGATACTCATCGCACGTGCGCGTTTTTCTTCAGGGAAAAGATCGCTGATGAGCGACGTTGCCGCCGGAGCGCACGACGCTTCGCCCACGCCAACACCAAGCCGCAGCAAAAATATTTGCCAGAAATTTCGCGCAAAACCGGAGGCAAACGTGAGCAGGCTCCAGACAAAAACGCCCGCCGCCAATATATTCTTACGCGGGATGCGATCTGCCAGTCTGCCGAACGGGATGCCGACAAACGCGTACAGCAGCGTGAAGGCCGCGCTTAAAAGCCCGAGTGAGGCGTCGCTAAGTTCAAATTCGCGGCGGATCGGTTCGCCGACGGCGCCGATGATCAACCGGTCAAAAAAATTGACCATATTGATCAGGAATAGAACGACAAGGGCAAACCACGCGGAAGCTCTGGTTACGGAAGTTTTCTGATCCACCATTTATTTATTGACAGCCGCCACCGTCGAAGCGAGGCAGTTTCACGTAAGAAAACAAAAGCAGGACGAATTGCATCACACTGTCCAATATGAGTAAAATTACGAAATGTTCACAAACAGAGCTTCAGTGATCTTATCATTTGCCGTCGCCGTGCTGTTTCTGGGTGCCTGCGGTTCCGAACCGGAAACGGCCAGCAACGCCGCGACGCCGCAGGTCAAACGCGCCGAACAGGAAGCTCAGAAAGCCAATGACAACGCCGAAGAACTCGCAGCTCTTGTAAAATTGCCCTACGAACCGGTCGAGGCCGCCTGGCGTGAAACGCCTGACGGGATGATAGCCGTTGTGCGGTTTTCCTCAGAAAATGCCGCCAGGATCACATCCTCCGCCGCAAAGCTCAAGGAACCTGTTGCCGCCGCGATCGAGGTCGAAGAATGGTTCCCGACCGAGCTTACCGCAAAGCGTGACCTCAGTTCCGATACGACATTGTCCGGAAAAGTATATTCCGCTGAGGACATTCTTCAGCCGCCTTACACCTCAGGCAGGCTGGTTCACCTTGACGAAACCGATTACTTTGTTCTTGACCTGAAAAAGAACTAATTTTCCTCAAAACGTTTTAGCTTGCGATACAGCGTGGAAAGGTCAATGCCGAGTATTCCCGCGGCTTTAGCTTTGTCGTTTTCCACTGACCGCATCACGTCCATAACATACTTTCGTTCCACATCGTCCAGCGTCGGCGGAACATCCGACCCGGCGGTAAATGTCCTGGCATCTGATCGGGATGTCATCTTGGCCGGCAGGTCGGCGGACAATATTGCCGAATCGCCAAGAATAAAGGCCCGCTCGATAACATTCTGTAGTTCGCGGATGTTGCCCGGCCAATCATATGCTGACAAAATGTGGAGGGCGGTTTCGTCGATCTCTTTTACAGGACGGTCATGCAGCCGTGCGGTTCGCCCGATAAAATGCCTGACAAGCAGCGGTATGTCCCCGCGCCGCTCACGCAGCGGCGGCAGTTCCAGGTCGATCACATTCAGCCGGTAATAAAGATCTTCGCGAAAGCGTCCGTGGCCGATCTCGGCCTCAAGATCGCGGTTGGTCGCGGCTATTATCCGTGCATCAAATCTTTCAGGGATCGTTGCTCCTATCGGCGTAACCTCTCGTTCCTGAAGCGCCCGAAGCAGCTTTACCTGTAAATTGAGCGACATTTCGCCTATCTCATCCAGAAATATCGTGCCGCCTTCGGCAGAGCGGAAAAGGCCTGTTTTGTCCGCGACCGCTCCCGTGAAAGAACCGCGTTTGTGGCCGAACAGCTCCGATTCGAGGAGCGATTCCGGCAGGGCACCGCAGTTGACCGCCAAAAAATTCTTTTCCGCCCTTGAACTGGCGAAATGAAGCGCCCGTGCCGCAAGTTCCTTGCCTGTTCCGCTTTCGCCGCGTATCAGGACGGTCGTGTTCGTATCGGCGGCCTTTTCGATCAGTGTCATCACCGAACGCAGGCTTTCGCTGCTGCCTATCATTTCCGGAAATGCGTAATGGCGGCTAAGCTCACGCCGCAGCGCGCGGTTCTCACGGAACAGGCTGTGCTGGGCAATGGCGTTGTTAACCGTCTTGACCAGTTCCTCATTGACGAATGGTTTGGTTATGTAATCGTAAGCACCTTTGCGCAACGCGGCGACGGCGGAATCGACGGATGAAAACGCCGTCATAATTATAACCAGAGCGTCTGCGTCAACTGATTTTATATTGTCCAGCAGCTCCAGCCCGTTCATGCCCGCCATTTTTATATCGGTCAGGGTCACGGAAACGTCTGCTTCGCTGAAAATGACCAACGCCGCCTCGGCGCTGTCCGCCGAAAGCACGTCATAGCCTTCTTTTTCCAGCAATCGCCGAAGGATGGAGCGCATCATCTCTTCATCTTCAACGATAAGGACTTTTTTTTTGACCATTTTTAAGCCGCCTTTGGTAAAAAAAGTAGTCTAGCACATGCTTTATTGTTAATCAGGTTTCGTGTTAGCATCAAAGATTATAAAACGGGTTAACTGATGCATTTTCATAGGATAACTTTACTGATACTGCTGCAATTATTGCTGTTTTTTGCCGTTGCGGCACAGCAGACCAATCCCGTTGACCGACAGGTCGCAAACCCGATCACAGACACACCGAACGTAAATCCCGTTTCCGCCGAGCAGAGCATGACTCCCCCAAAAAGCAGTCGCCCGAGCTTTGAACCGGAAGGCGGCGGCGATGAACTTGTCGTTTATTCCGGAACGCACACCGTCGAGGGCGAGGAAGGGAAACGCATTATTTCTCATTCCGGCAATGTCGATGTCCGCTATGGCATATATCGGATGCAGGCGGACAAGATAACGATCTACGAGGCCCAAAACAGGATGCTGGCGGAAGGAAATGTCGTGTTTGACCAGGACGACGACCAACGCATAACCGGTTCGCGGGCCGATTGGAATTACAGGACGAAACTCGGCATTTTTGAGAACTCGACCGGCTTTACGAACCGCACCGCGGACGGCAGCATCATCTATTTCACCGCCGACCGCGTCGAACGCACATCGCTGACCGAAGTGGTCGTGACGCGCGGCAAATTTACCGCCTGTGACGAAGCCGTCCCGACGTGGTCATTCACAGCGGATGAAGCGCGAATAAAACGCAACGAGACGATAAAGCTGAAGAACGCCAAGTTTCAGCTTAGCGACGTTCCCATTGTTCCGGTCCCGTTCGCCTCGCTGCCGATAAAGGAAGATGACCGCGTCAGCGGATTTTTGACGCCAACCGCAGGATATTCACGGAATAAGGGGCTGCGTATTTCGGGGGCATATTTTCAGACGCTCGGGCGTTCGGCAGATGTGACATTCCGCACCGATCTTTATACTTCACGCGGCATCGGCTACGGAGCGGACCTTCGGACAAGGGCAAATTCGCGTTCGTATTTCAATTTTGGGTTCTACGCGGTCAAGGACCGTATCTTCGGAAAAAAAGAGAGCGCCGAATACCCCGATCAGGGCGGTTCGGTGGTCTTTGCTGACGGTGTTCATTATTTCTCCAACGGCTTTACAGCCGCAGTCGATGTCCGCCTGACGTCAAATCTTGCGTTCCGGCAGGTGTTCTCCGACGGCATTCAGCAGATCATCTCGCCCATTGAGGTCTCGCAGGCTTTCGTCAACAAAAGCTGGGACAACTACACGCTCAACCTGCTTTTCCGTTCACAGCAGATCGCGATAGAGAACGTCAGGATAAAAACAAAGAACCTTCCGAGCGTAAATTTTGAGAAAAGGTCGTCACAACTTTCGTTTTTCAAGCCGCTGTATTTTTCATTCAAGGCAAGCGCCGAAGGTATTTCCCGTCGTGAGGAGGTAGATGACCTTGCTGAATATCAGTCCAGGACAGGAAGCGATCCGGTCGTTTCGCCTCTGCTCGGACAACGGCTTGATATCTATCCGCAATTGACTCTGCCGATCCATACAAAGTATTTCAACTTTACGCTGAGCGGCGCGGTCAGGGCGACGTATTATTCGGATTCGTTCAACGATATGCGGCAGGTCGTCGGTGCGGACATTCTCAGAAAATACGGTGAGTTCGAATTTGATGTCCGCCCGGTCGCGCTGGCACGCAATTTTTACGGAAAGAACGATGCCTTCAAGTTTCGTCACGTCATTGAGACGTACGCCACATACAGATACATAAACGGTGTTGATAATTTCAACAGGATAATACGCTTTGACCACCTCGATACGATCGCTGATACCAATGAGCTTGAGTTTGGCGTGATAAACCGCATCTACACGCGGAAATATGCCGAGGCTGTGACCGGCGAGGCCCAGCAAAGGCTGCGCGAATCCGCGACCGACGGCACGGGCGATACCGCTGCGTCGGTTCAGCCATACGAGATCTTTAATCTGACGGTTCGCGGAAAATATTTTTTTGACAAGACATTCGGCGGAGCTTTGATACCCGGACAGAGAAATCAGATACAGCCGATCACAGCTCTCAGTTTTTACACATTCGGGGGCGTGCCGCGTCGGTTCTCGCCGCTGGCCGTTGATATGACCTATCGCCCGCAACGGACGATCTTTGTCAACACACGGGGCGATGTCAGCATGAACGGAGACGCTCTTCGCGCCATTTCCGCCACGGTCGGTTACGACACGCGTCTGCTTAAATTCTTTCAGACGTTCTATTACACAAGGGCCGTCGAACTAATGCCGTCGCTTGCCCAATACGCCAACGCGGCCGGCAGGGAACCGGGAACGCTTCGCGGTTCACAGTGGAGCCCGTCCATCTTTGTCGGTGACAGGAACAAAGGGCTATATGGCGGGGCCTCGATATTTTTTGATTTCGAGAACAGGCGGGCGACGGGCCTTTCCTCACGCATAAGTTCGCTGTACACGCTCGGCTACGCGGGCAAATGCTGCGGAGTCGCGCTTCAATATTACACATTCAATGTCGGTGCGAGGAACGAGAACCGCATCGTCTTCAGCTTTCGCCTAAACGGCATCGGTGCCTTTGGCACGGAACAGTTTGGGCAAGGGCTGTACTGACCTCTATTTCAATGCCTGGGCGATGGACAGGTATCTTTCCACGGGAGCAAGATCGTCCGTAAGTATTGGCATATCATCGTTTACGGGCGTTTCGCGGAGATGCGACAGAAGAAAGGCGTGTTTTGCGTTCTCATCTGCCTGAGGAACAGTGTCGGCTAATTTCGACGCGACAATGATGATGTTTTGCAAACGTTCGTCAGGAGCCGACTTGTCCACCTTGTAAACATTCACGACAGGGAAGACAGAGCGATATGTTGCCAGTTCAGCCTGAAGAAAGAGGCTCGAATCACCGGTCAGCGACGAGCCGATGTTGAAGACCACCGCTCCGTCCTCATCAAGAACATCGTAAATTCGCCGGACAGCTTCGACGGTCGTCAGTTGGAAGGGAACGGTGAAAAGTGAGCCGAAGGCGTCCATCATCACAACGTCATAAGATGCCGGAGGTGCGTTGTTGAGAAAGACGCGGCCGTCCTGATGAAATATCCTCAGACGCGGGTCGTCCTTCAGCCCGAAATGTTCTCTGGCAATGGCGGTCATGCCCGGATCGATCTCGACCACGTCCATTTTCGCCGCCGGATATTCATGTAAAAACTCCTTTGGAAACGAATAGCCCGCGCCGCCGATCATAAGCACCTTACGCATTTCAGGCGTATGAAATTTTGCCAGATGATAGAACCGCGTGTAGGCAAGCACCAGTTCGTCGCTGTCAAGATAACGCGCCGATTGAAGTGTTGCGGGATCGGTCGCCAGAGCCTTTATCTCGCGGCCATTTGGCGGATAAATGGCATTAAATATACGGATGCGGCTGTATTCCGTGTCCATGTCATAAAGGCCGTTCGTTCTTGCCAGATAATAGGCTCCGCCCTCGCTCGAAACAACACCAAGGACAAAAAGCAATAGAACGCTGACGCTTGGCCGTGAAAAGGACATTCCCGCCAGCAGAAACGACACGGCAAACAGCGTTCCCGCTATCAGATACAGCGTCCTGACGCTGCCGACGAAAGGTATCAGGACAAACCCGGCGAGAAATGTTCCTGCAATGCTGCCGATGGTTGAAAGAGCGTACAGCCGACCGACGGTGCTGCCCGCCTGATCGAGCGAGAGTATCCGCAGTTTGCTTGCATAAGGTATGACGAACCCAAGGGCGACGCTTGCCGGTGCGAAAACAAGCAGTGCGGCAATGAGCGAACGCAGCTCTATGCTCACAGGAGCGTCGGAGACTATCTGTAAGATCACGTCCTTCAAAAGAATAGTGAGCGACACAAGTCCTCCGGCGGCAAAGATCGCCGAGGCAAGCACACGGACGTTCGGCCTGCGGTCGGCTGCCCGTCCGCCGATCCAATAACCGAGGCTAAGTGCGCCGAGGATCACACCGATAAGGCTTGTCCAGATGTATGTTGACGTGCCCAGAAAAGGCGCGATGATACGCGACCCGATGATCTCATAGATCATCACCAGCGCTCCGCAAACAAAGACGGACAATTCCAGCGAAACGCCGAGCGGTGAGATGTTGTTTTCTTCTTCGGACATAAAAATGCTCCGTTTGCCGTTTCAAAAACTATAACAAACGGAGCGTTCTTTCGGGTATTGACGCCGTTATTAGCTGTTGATGTTTGCCGAAAGCTGCTCACCGGCATTGACGTAGGTCAGCCAGTTCGCACCGTTCGGAGCCGGACGCTCGGCTCGTATGATCTTGAAGAATTCGTCCTGCAAACGCTTTGTCATCGGCCCGGCCTTGCCCGCTCCGATCTCGATGCGGTCAACCGATCTTATCGGCGTTATCTCAGCGGCCGTTCCGGTAAAGAAAAGCTCGTCGGCAAGATAAAGTGCGGCACGCTGAACGGTCGTTTCGATGACCTCGATGCCAAGGTCACGGGCGATCTGAATGACGGAATCACGCGTAATGCCGGGCAAGATCGAAGCTCCGAGCGGCGGTGTCAGCAGTTTTCCGTCAACGACCATAAAGAGATTTTCGCCCGAACCCTCGGAAACGTATCCGCGGTCATCCAGGGCAATGCCTTCCGAAAAACCGCCGAGAATGGCTTCCATCTTTATCAACTGCGAATTCATATAATTCGCACCGGCCTTTGCCATTGCGGGCATGGCATTTGACGTGATGCGGTTCCAGCTTGAAACGCAGACATCTATGCCGTTTTCGAGGGCCTCATCGCCGAGGTATTTGCCCCACTCCCAGACGGCGATGTAGCAGTCAACGGGATTAGGGAACGGATTGACGCCGAAAGCCGGCTTTGCCTCGTCCAGTCCTCTGAAAATGATCGGCCGGATATAGCATTCGGTCAGGCCGCTTTCGCGAATGACATCCACCGTTGCCTTCATTATGTCGTCGCGGCTGTAGGATTGTGTCATGCGATATATCTTGGCGGAATTCATAAGACGCTGAATGTGTTCCTCCAGCCTGAAAACCGCAGAGCCGTTGGGGTTGGCATAACACCTGATGCCTTCAAAAACGCTCGAACCGTAATGGATCACATGCGACATTACGTGAATGCGGGCGTCGTCCCAATTTATAAGGCTCCCGTTCTTCCAGACCTTGGAGGATACTCTCATTGTTGATACGTCTTTATTTTCTGCCATATTTTATTGTGAACTCCTATAAATACTTTTTTTATGATCGGCGGCGCACTGAGTAGGAAAGGCGCGGATGTTCCGGCGAAATAACCCAAAAAAGACATTGCGGGAACAAAACAATAGAATAATACAACCCGTCAGGCAAGGCAAACATAAGCCCGAATTATAGATGCATAAGCGGTAAAGGTGCCAACGAAAAAAGGCGGGCATTTCACCCGCCTTTTCATATTCCAAGAGATGTCTTCCATATTGCTACAGGAATTGCTACAGGAAGAACATATACGGCCCGGTGTCGGGCATTCGGGAAGAGAATGTGGTCCCGGCCACGTTGACGTCCAAAATTATCGGGACGTCGCCCGCGTTGTCCAGGGCCGCCGGAACGGTGAAATCTATAGTGAATACGCCCGGTTCTATTTTGACCGGCTCACCGACGATAGAGCCGGAGGGCACTCGCTGATCTCCGATGCGGAAACTTAGAACAACGCTGGTGGCGTTTTCGATGCCTGTGACCTTTAGCCTAAACACGGTCGGGACTCTGGTTCCGCCCCTGACCTTTATCGTGGTAACGGTGAAAGGTTCTGTCAGATGGACGGTGTTGGTCACATTCTTAATATCCGCTCTTCCACCGGGGCCGATATGGTTGACCGCGAAAATATCCGGCCGGGTCGGGACTATGGCTACGTGGCCCTTTATCACCGTCCCGTTGTTGTTGATGACCAACGGGTAGCTCGTTCCTTCGATCCCGCTTGCGATATATATCGGCGGAACAAAGACGATCTGGTTTTGGCTGACCGATTTGATGCCGGAAGCAAGCCCGTCAATGCTAAGCGACACCCCGCTGAGTTCCGTCGGTAGCGGCGTCGCTTTTTTCAGGTCGCCTGTGGCCGTTCGCGGAGTGAATGAAGGCGTCAGCGGCGGATCGAAAGTTACCACTGCCAGCATTCCCGGAGATATACCGACGACAGTGTCCGGCGTTGTCGGTGTCGGCGTCGGCGATGGTGACGGCGTTGGTGTCGGACTTGGCGTCGGCGTCGGACTCGGTGTCGGAGTTGGCGACGGAGTCGGTGTCGGTGAAGGCGTCGGAGTCGGCGATGGCGCCGGTTCGACCTCCATCAGCGATGCCCCTGTGAAAAATGTGAACTCGTTCTCCCCTTCAGTTGTGGCCGTCGGCGTGTAGAGGTAATAGACCTCCGGCTGCAGATCCAGATTGCCGGTGCCGAGTTCGGTCAGCGAAAGGTTAAACGCTATCCTTTGCGAAGAATTGCTCGGAAGTGGACGCACGGAGGCAAGAAAGACCTGAGAGATCGGGAATTTGGTCAGGCGGGAGAAAACACCGTTGCCCTTTTCCGTAAGATCTATCGGCGTTTTGTATATCTGAACGGGACGGCCGCCTATCGGGTTCATTCCGTCGTCTTCCTCGTCAGGCACGGTTCCGTCAGCCGTTATGTTCATCCTTGTCTGGAGGACGATCGTCGCCGGAGTTCCGTTAATGTCGTAATCAGTAAATGTAGGATAGCGTGCAATGTCGCCGCCCGTTGCGTCCTCGTCTGCGTCGCTCCGCGCGTTCACCCGTTTGAAATCCTCAGTGGTCGCATCATAAAGATAAGTGGCAAAGGATTCCTGATTTTCACCGCTGTGTTCGTTCGCCAGGTCGGCATACGAATCAAAGACAACATATCGACCGTCACGGCTGATGCGGTTGCCCAGATCGACAATATTGACCGGATCGCCCGGATCGGTCGGCTCTGTCACGGTTATCTGCCGCATAGTGCCGGTCGGAGCTCCGGTGGGCAGCAGGTCGGAGATGAAAACTTCCTCATTGCGGTTGTCGCCGTCATTGTCACCGCCTGTCATCCCGATTATCGGATTATGACCCGTGCTGGCAAACACCACGCGCGAACCATCACCTGATATGGACGGATTTTTGTTGTAGATCGGGTTGAATATCTGTCCTCGCGGCGTTTGCGTTATTTGAGCTATCTGCCCGGTGTTCCTGACCCATACGAATATCTCATCGTTGTCATCGGTCGGGAATGAATTGCCGCCTTCGACCAGGTCGCGTGTCGAGGCAAAGGCGATGACGCTGCCATTGTCGCTGACGCTGACATCATGGTTGTCGTCTGCTATGACCGGAAGAGATGTCGGCGATCCGGGAACCGGCAAGCGGCTGGGGAACGTGTTCGTGATGAGCGTGAAAGTGCCGGTTGACAGGTCAACGAACGATATCTCCTCGCCTGTCGTCAGATCCGCCGGAGCATAGACCGGTATCTCATATATCCAGATCTCGGTGTTTGCGTCATCCATCAGCGGGTTAGCCGCCGGTGTCGGCGTTGGCGTCGGTGACGGAGTGGGTGTCGGGCTTGGCGTAGGCGTCGGCGATGGAGTTGGCGTCGGACTCGGTGTTGGCGTTGGTGTCGGCGTCGGCGAACTGTATGCGTTGCCGTCAAAGCTTCCCGGATTTGATCCGTCCGGCACGTCCGGTGTCGAGGCCGTTGCGTTAGAACTGAAAACGATGTAGCGGCCGTCATTGCTGATGACCGGACGCGTGTTCGTTATCTCGATACGGACATTGCTGAAAACAGCAGGTGCCAGCGTGTTATATAGCACGCTTTTTGTGTCTGTTATCTGAAATATCTGCCGTTGGGCGTAATCGTAGATAAATACCTCGAGGTTGGCGTCCTCGTTCCTCGGGTTGACCGTTGCCAGATTGCCACGAGATTCGAACACGACAAACCTTCCGTCACCGCTTACGCTGTTCGCGTACGACGCCTCACCGGAATTGGTGAACTGACTGATAAGCGTGTCCACTACCTGACCGGAAACGACAGAATAAAGAGCAAAGACGCTGAGACTGATAAGACCAAAAATATTGCGAAGCTTCACAAACTCCTCCGGGACACGACACGACCGGTGCCGTGGCCTTTAGCTTAAATTAAAAAATTATTGCCGAACGCAAAACCTTAATTTTATGTCTTAAAACCAAGTTCCGCAAGGCAATTACCAGATAAAAGTCCTCTATAACAAAAGATCGTGCTATTTGATGCAGAGCGGAAACTCCGGGTTGTCGTTAGACATTGGGTTTTTATCGTTTAACATATTGTGAGCAAAGGAACGACGGACCAATGTCAAAAAGAGATTACAGAGCAATGATCGTTGCCGGAGAGCCTTCCGGCGACAAGCACGCAGCCAGCCTCGTAAAGGCGTTGGAGCAGGCTGCGCCGGATGCGGCGTTCCAATTCTTTGGCTCGGCCGGGCCTGCAATGCGTCAGGCAGGTGTCGAACCTGTCGTTAACGCGGATGATCTGGCGATAGTGGGTGTGCCGGAGATAGCCCGGGCATTGCCGATGTTCCTGAAGGCGTTTGGCGATCTGAAAAAAGCGGCAACCGAAAGAAAACCTGATGTCGCGGTCCTTGTCGATTTTCCTGATTTCAATTTACGTCTTGCAAAAGCACTGAAAAAAAAGGGTTTCAAGGTGGTTTATTACATTTCGCCGCAGCTTTGGGCGTGGAGGCGATACCGCGCCGAAACCATCCGCAAATATGTCGATCTGCTTCTGACGATCTTGCCGTTCGAGGCCGATTGGTACGCGAAACGCGACATCAACCACGTAGAGTTTGTCGGAAATCCGCTCGCGGCAGAGGTCTCGCCGAAGCGTTCGAGGGAAGAATTTCGCAGCGCATATGAATTTGATAATGAAAAGCCGCTGATCGCCCTTTTGCCGGGAAGCCGTCATAAGGAGATCTCGAAAATATTGCCGGAACTTCTGGCCGCCGCCTCGCTGATAGAAAAACAGCTTCCCGAAGCTCAATTCGTCGCGGCGTTTGCCGATGAGCGGCGTCGAGAGGAACTGTCCGCAGCCGAAAAGATCGTCCGAAAAAAAGGGATCGAAATGCCAAAGCGCCTGACGGCGGTCTTTGGCGAAACCTACGACACATTGAACGCCGCTGACGCAGCAGCCGTGACGAGCGGGACCGCAACGCTCGAAACCGCCATCATCGGCACGCCGATGGTGATGGTCTATAAAGGCTCAGATCTGAACTATCTGCTGCTTCGCCCTCTGATAAATGTCGAGCATTTTTGTCTTGTGAACCTGATAGCGGGAGAAAGGGTTGTCAAAGAATTGGTCCAGCACGACCTGACGCCGACGGCGGTTTCGACGGAGATACTGCGTCTGCTGCGGCCCGACACCAACGCGGAAATGCGGCAACGTCTTGCAAAGGTCAGGGAAAAACTCGGCCCTGGAGGAGCTTCACAAAGAGCGGCGGGCGCCATTTTGGGACTGATCGGTTAGTCGAGTTTCCTTTTTATCTCTTTCAATTCGGCCTTCATTCTTTCAAGGCTTTTTATGTGAGCATTTTGGCGTTTGTATTCGTCAAGCGGCTGGATCGGCGTTCCCCACCAAACGCCGGGACGGACTATCTTGCCAGGCAAAATGCCTGCTTGTGAACCGATGACCGCTCCGCTCTGAACCGTCACGTGATCGCCAAAGCCGACCTGGCCGCCGATGACGCAGCCGTCCTCTATGACAACGCTGCCGGAAATGCCGGTCTGTGCCGCTATCACACAATGTTTGCCTATATTTACGTTGTGTCCGACCTGAACAAGATTGTCGATCTTGGTGCCTTTGCCGATGCGTGTTTCACCCAAAGCTCCGCGGTCAATGCACGAATTTGCCCCTATCTCGACATTGTCTTCGATGACGACTGTGCCTACCTGCGGAAACTGATGATAAACGCCCTCCGCATCGCGAACGTAGCCAAAACCGTCCGCGCCGATAATGGTTCCGGCGTGAATAACACAGTCATTGCCGATCGTCACGTTGTCGTAAATGACGCAGTTCGGATGGATGACCGTGCCTGTTCCAATGGTGACATTTCTTCCTATCCGCGTTCCGTCATGGACCTCGGTCGATTCACCGATCTGAGTATCGCCGGCCACTGATACAGATGCACCGATATATGAAGCCCGAACATCAGAATCTGCGGCAATTACCGCTGTCTCGTGTATGCCGGAAAAAGTTTCACGGACGCGAAGTTTCTGTGCTATGAGAGCAAAGGCGAGTTTAGGCTGTTTTACCGTAATAGCGGCGGGGAACTGTGCCGTATCAAAACCATTCGGGACTATGACGCAAGAGGCGTTGGTTCCCGAAAAGTTTTCCGGCCTCTCCAAAAAGGTTATGTCACCTTGTTTTGCCGTTTTCAGATCGGCGAACGAGACTATCTCAACTTCACCGTTGCCTGACACGGTTCCACCCACGAATTCTGCTATTTCACCAGCTTTCATTCGTAACAATTTATATGGTTTTTAGGGAAAAGTCAGGTCGCGGGGTGATGGTCATGCGGTTCGTTCAGCCGTGTCAATGGCCGATTGGAGGAATATTTCCATGCCG
Source organism: Acidobacteriota bacterium (assembly GCA_019639175.1). Taxonomy (GTDB): domain Bacteria; phylum Acidobacteriota; class Blastocatellia; order Pyrinomonadales; family Pyrinomonadaceae; genus OLB17. Next base: position 41,106 of record JAHBSK010000011.1, read on the forward strand.
TCAATGACAAGATCTTTGTTCGTCTGCATTCTGACAAGAATGGATGCGGCCTCGCTGTCCAGAAAGTCTATGTCAGCCAGATCAACACAGACCGGAATGCCGGACTCTGCAAGTATCTCTTTGGCAAGGCGCTCGATGACGATAGCATCATCGTATAGCACTTCGCCCTCTACCCTTAAACGCGTCTCGTTCTGATGCTCTGTCTGTGTGATCTGTGTCGGCATATAAGGTATTAGTTTCAGTTGATACGGAAAAGGATGCGTGGGGTTTCACGCGCCGGCAAAATTTATTCTTCTGTTTTCCGACCAGGTTCCGGCTCTGCTGCCGTAAAGCGTTTTGTTGCCAGAAATACACCCAAAAAGACCATTAGCGCCGCCGCGACAAAAGCCGCGTCTATCTGTTCGTTCAGAAAGATGACGGCCAGCAAAAAGCCGATAAGCGGCTGAAAGTAAATATAGACCGCAAGCGTTGACGCCTTTACCTTTTGCAGTGCATAGGCGTTCAAAAGATAAGGAGCGGCAGTGGCCCCGACGGCTATGTAAACGACAACAGCCCAAATGTACCACGGTATCGCTGTGACATCGACCGAGGAAAGCGAAAAAAGCCCGACGGGAACGCATATCAAACTGCCGAAAATAAACACCCACATCATCGAGCGAAACGGGCCGTTTCGCGTAATTATCTCTTTTGAAGTGGCGACATAAATGCCGAACGAAAGGGAATTGATGATGATAAAAAGATCGCCGATCGTCGTTTCGGATGAAAAAGAAGCGTTTCTCGGGTCGATCAATATCACAACGCCGATGGCCGCACAGATGATGCCGAAAACCTTTATTGTCCTGAGCCGCTCGGTTCCGAGTATCGCGCCAATGGCAATGGCAAAGATCGGTATGGTCACGGCAAGGAGCGATGTGTTGGCGGCGGAGGTTTTTGCCAGCCCGCCGATGAAGAACATCTGATTAAACGTAATGCCGAAAAGGCTCAACACTGCGAGCCTTGCATAATCGCCCCGTTGTACAAGCCAAAGCCGCTTTCGATACGCCTGAACCAAAAAGAGTATGGCGGCTGTGATGCCGACGCGAAAACCGACCAAAGACATTGCAGGCAGGATCGCAAGCACCGGCTTGCCAATGACAGGCAGCGAGCCGAAAAATATCTGCACGGCCAAAAGCGCCAGGTGCGGAGTTATCTCATGTTGTTTGATCGGTTCGCTCACAAAAATCATGCCCGCGATAGCCGCTCGTCTTACGAAACAAGAATCGCTTTCGGCACGGCGTCGCGGGCAAAGATACGACCGATGTCGGCTACGGCTTAAAGGAGCATCATCGCCGGTGTTTCGAGCATCTGTTTGAACGTCTGGAGGAACTTCGCACCGGTCGCGCCGTCAACGACGCGGTGGTCGCATGACATCGTGACGTGCATTATCGAACGGACGACTATCTCGCCGTTTCTGACGACCGGTGTCTGCGTTGCACCGCCAACGGCAATGATCGCCGCCTCGGGCGGATTGATGATCGCCGTAAATTCCTTGATGCCCATCATTCCCAGATTGCTGACTGAGAAGGTCGCGCCGGTGTATTCCTCGGGCTGGAGCTTTTTCGCCTTTGCTTTGGCGGCGAGGTCCTTGACCTCAGCCGATATTTCTGCAATGCCTTTGAGGTTGGCTCCGCGAACGACCGGCGTTATCAGCCCTTCGTCTATCGCCACGGCAACGCCGATGTCTGCCTGTTCATAAAAACGCACGGTCTTGTCCTGATATGAAGCATTGACCCACGGATGTTTGATGAGCGACATTGCGGCGGCCTTTATGATGATGTCGTTGACACTGACCTTGGCATCGTCGCCGAGATTGTCATTTATCTGTTTCCTGACAGCCAGAACACCATCCATCTCTATCTCTACTGTCAGATAGAACGTCGGGATCGGGCCGATGGATTCTGCCAGGCGGGAAGCGATAACCTGACGCATTCGCGATGCGGTCTCATCACGGAACGGCGAAGCGCCGACAATGGTCGAAGGAGTGAAAGGTTTACGGGTTTCGGCGGTCGGGCTTTGGCCTCCGGCAAGGGCTTGTTCGATGTCGCGTTTGATGATGCGTCCGTTGGGGCCTGATCCGGTGACTGAACGCAGATCGATACCGTTGTCCGCCGCCATCCGTGCCGCGATTGGCGATACGATAAGGCGTCCGTTGGAGGGAGCAGAAGGGACGGAAACGGCCTCAGGGACAGAAGGTGCGGCAGCGACCTCTGTTTTTGAGGGCGACGACGGCTCTTGTACCGCCGGTGTCTCTTTCGCCTTTTCTGTTGACTTTGTTGATCCTGTTGACGCCTCGGTCAAGAGAGCGGAAATATCCTCGCCCTTTTTGCCCGTGATGGCAATGGTTTCGCCAAGCGCGGCTGTATCGCCGCCCGCCTTGATTATCTTCAAAAGCGTCCCGTCAGAAAGAGCGGTCATTTCCATTGTCGCCTTGTCAGTATCAACCTCGGCAAGGGTTTCACCCGCCTCGAACGAATCACCCTCATTCTTCAACCAACGCGAGATCTGTCCTTCTTCCATGGTTGGGGACAGCTTCGGCATTAAAAATTTCTCGGCCATATTATTTAGATAATCGATGAAATCACTGGCAGTGATCGTGAGGAATTTATTTTGCAATGACAGAACTCAAGCTGCCAACTTTTCCCGCAAACGGTTCACAAACTCCACATCTTCCACAAGTTCATCCTGAAGTTTTTTCTTTAACATTGCCTCACGTAATGCGGCATTTATCTTTTTATGATCGTGTTCGAAGTAATCAAGTACATCAGGATTTAACCGAATCGTAGTTTCTTCCCAGCAGTTTTCGATAGTTACTTTCTCTCGCGGAAAACGTCTTTTTACACGCTGTAACCCCCGAGCCTTCGCTTCGTCAGATGTTTCGAGAAATTCAAACTTAGCTTCTAGCTCTGCTCTTTTCATAATAATCCACCATCCATTTCTCGGCTCGTCTTGCGGTTATGAAATGAGTTTCATTTTCGCCAGGTTCAGTATATACCAAATAGGTCAATCCGTATGCGGCTGTAATACCGATCGCAATCATACGGATCTCGTCATCAGTCGAGTGATCTTCATCAACATACTCAACTATAAGCGGATCGTTAAAAATATATCGGCGATTCTTGCAAGATCAACCTTATGATCCAGAAGAACTTTTTGCCGCTTGCGTTCCCTCCAAGTATATTCCATCTACAGATAACATACTTCCTTCACAGCGGCGATTATTTTTTCGACGCTTGGTAGTGCCGCCAGTTCGAGGTTTCTTGCATACGGATTTGGTGCCTCGGCGGTCGAGACGCGTTTTACCGGTGCGTCAAGATAGTCAAAGGCGTTCTCCATTATCTGGTGCGAGATCTCAGCCCCGACCGAAGCGAACGAATGTGATTCCTCGGCAATGACGACGCGATTTGTTTTTTTGACAGAGGCGATGATCGTGTCGATATCCAGCGGCTTTATCGTTCGCGGATCGATCACCTCGACCGAGACGTCAAACTCTTCCCTGATCTTTTCAGCCGCCTGCAATGCCTGCGGGACGGTGAATGAACGAGCGATGATGGTACAGTCCGTGCCTTCGCGTTTTACATCGGCGACGCCGAGCGGGATGGTGAAATCCTCGTCTTCGGGAACCTCGCCCTTCATGCCGTACATCGTTTCCTGTTCCATGAAGATGACAGGATTGTCGTCACGTATTGCCGATTTCAGCAGGCCCTTTGCGTCTGCCGCGGTCGAAGGCATGACGACCTTGAGGCCGGGAAAGTTCGCGTACATCGCCTCCAGCGCCTGTGAATGCTGTGACGACACCTGATAGGCGGAGCCGTTCGGCCCGCGAAAGACAATAGGCACGTTGAATTCGCCGCCGGACATATAGAGCATCTTGGCCGCGTGGTTGATTATCTGATCGGCGGCAAGGATCGAAAAGTTCCAGGTCATGAATTCGATCACAGGCCTCAGCCCGGCCATCGCCGCGCCTACACCGAGGCCGGCAAAGCCAAGCTCGGTGATCGGAGAATCGACAACGCGTTTGTCGCCAAATTCCTTCCAGAGGCCACGCGTCACCTTGTACGCGCCGTCGTATTCGGCGACCTCTTCGCCCATTATAAAGACATTCTCGTCTCTGATAAGTTCTTCGCGAAGCGCCTGATTTAGCGCGTCACGGATAGTTAAAACTGCCATATCTAGTTTAAGCTGCCAATTCAGTCTCCAATGATTCTGCCCAAGCCGGGGTCAGGTCGTAATAGAGTACGTCCGGATCAATGTCAACCTCGTTGTCTCCCCATCCTATTGTTCGTCCTTCCGTGACCCGTATGCTTTTGAAATGATCAGGGTCATTTTTTATGCGTTCAAAAACAGGACCATGAAGGTATTTTTCCAAGTCAATGTCGCGTTCGGTACCGTCAGTAAACCAAATATGCACAACGTGATCATGAAGAGGCTTTACATCTTTTATTCTGACCAATTTCATAACTACCTCAGTGGTTCTATCTGACTTGGTGTGCCGCCATTTTTTGCGATCTCCCAACATTCCTTGAGTTCCTTGCGATGTTGGTCCGCCCATTCCAGAACTAAATTGTGAGCTCTGCGCGGTAAACTTCCTGCGTAAACTCTTAATGTCTCGATCTCATATATTGCTTCATCATCACCATAACGAGCATGAAAATGCGCAGGGAAATGATCCCCAAAATAGAAATAGATCGCAATCCCGAAAAATCTGCTTACACAAGGCATAACCTACGCAAAAACATCCGTCAGCAGTACGCTCTCGTCCGGGAACGGGCTTTCCTCGGCGAATTTGATGGCTTTATCCGTTGCCGCAATGGCTTCCTGACGGATCTTTTCAAAATCCTTTTCTGTCATCACCTTTGCCGCCTTCAGGCTTTCCTGAAAGAGCAGGATCGGGTCGCGTTCCTGATGTTTCTTTATCTCATCACGCGTGCGATAGTTGCCCGGATCGGACATCGAATGTCCCATGTAGCGGTAAGCTCTTACTTCCAAAAGCGTCGGCGAACCGTCCTTTCTGGCTCGTTCTATCGCCCGCAGAGTTGCTCCGCGAACCGCCATCACGTCCATTCCGTCAACAAATTCATTCGCCATGCCGTATGATTCGCCCTTTTTGGCGATGTTGCTGATGCTCATGGCTCGAGCCTGTGAGGTTCCCATGCCGTAGCGGTTATTCTCACATATATAGATGCAGGGAAGTTTCCACAACTGGGCCATATTCAGCGATTCGTGAAATATGCCCTGGTTGACGGCTGCCTCGCCAAAAAAGCATAGTGTGACATCGTCAGTGCCTTTGTATTTTTGGGCATACGCCATTCCGGTTCCGACGCCGATCTGGCCGCCGACAATGCCGTGGCCGCCAAAGAATCCCAGTTCTTTGGAAAACATATGCATCGAACCGCCCTTGCCGCCAACGCATCCGCCTTCCTTGCCGTAAAGCTCGGCCATGACGCCTTCGGGTGTTATGCCCTTGATCATCGCCTGAACGTGATCACGGTATGAGGTAAGGACATAGTCTGATTCGCGAAGGGCCATCATCGATCCGACGCCTATCGCTTCCTGTCCTATATACAGGTGACAGAAACCGCCGATCTTACCCATGCGGTAAACTTCGGCGCACCGTTCCTCAAAGATGCGTCCCAGAACCATCTGGTAGAGCATCTCTCGCAGCAGCGTTTTGTCTGTCTTTTTTATTTCAGCCTGCTGTGAACGTTTTCGCTGTTCAAATTCAGCTTTTGCGGTCTCTACAGCCAGTTCCGTCGGGTCGGCTGATGCTTTTTTCGCGCTGTTTCCGTTTGGGGAAGTCCTTGCGGGTCTTGGTTTGGCTTCCGCTTTTTGTCGTGTTGCTGCTTTCGGCAAAATCGAATCCTCCGTTACAGTTCGTACCTGTAAAAATTTGGGCGAAAGGCGCTCACCTTCGCCGCATGAACCTTACTACAGGGTCTCAGTACGTTTTCTTAAATTTATGGAACAACCGCGTTATTCCGTTCTCCGTGTTCGCACGGAATCCGGTCGCCCGTGTGTTCGGTAAAAACAGTATATCACTCAGGATGACAGGATAGCCAACTCACGGCAGCCTTTGTCGGTGCGGTCGGCGGGGTTTGTATGGCAGCATTCAGAATGTTTCCATAAAAAAGAGCAGAACAGAGCGGAGCATAGTTGCCAAAGGCCAGTGATGATCGTGCATTTTCGGCCCGCTCTTTGACCGTTCGCGGGACTTATTCTTGACCCAGGTAAAAGTTTTAACGCTGTGAACAAAGGTCATGGCCGTAATGTCGGCCCGCCGGACACTTGCCCAACGCATCCTTGTCAAAGGGCAGCCTAACGCGGTAAAATAAAAATTCGCAAATTTGAGAAAAAGGCTTGACGTGGGTTCCCAAGTTCGGTATATTCTTCTGGTTTGCGATAAAGGCCGGGCTGATCTGCAACAGTGGTCACGTCAGGCCGGATAAGAAAAATATCAAAATTCGGGAGAAGGTCTCCACGGCCGGATCCCGAATACAGGAAAGGATGCTTTATACGGTGTGGGAGACGTGTTTAGTGTCCTTTCCGCTTTTTAAACACATCGTTTTAGATAGTGACTTGATCCCGGATCCCGCATTAGAAACACCCCGGCGAAAGGCCGAACCGATCTAACAGTTAATAGTCATGCAGTTTACAGTTATTAGTTTTTTTTAACTGACAACTAAAAACCGGCCCACTATAAACTGCTAGAAACTGCAATAGCTCCGTCTGATCTGCTGCATTTTGGACTTTGGGATTCTCCAATGCTGGATCTGGGTAAATTTCGGATCAGATTTCCGGCGGGTGGATCATCAATATCCTTTTGAAAACCTATGCCGGTACTGTGCAATGGGGCATAGCCAAATCCGGGCCGGTCGCTGCACCTTCCTGCCTTTTTCCCGTGTCCGAAAAGAAAATAGTTTGACTGTGCGTTGGTTTGGTCTATAATTTCCATACTTTCAGCCAAACGCTTAGATCAGAGGAAATTGGATCATGAAAAACTGTTGCTCACCTTTTTGGGCGGTTGCCTGCGCCGTTCTGTGTCTGTTCGTTTTTGGAGCCGCACTGCCGGTTTCGGCTCAAACTCGCGGAGACGCACCTTTCGCGAATACCTCGCGTCACGCGGTCGAAGAACGTATGCCGACGGCACTGCTGCGCGGTGTTTGCGACATGGACGATGAGAATGTCGAGGTGGAAGCAGAAGGCGGCACGCCGCAGGCGGGATATGCGACGCTCGGTGAGGCGTTCGTCGCTATCAACACCGGCGTTCATACGGGCGACATCGCCATTGAGATCTGCGGCAGCACGACCGAGGCCGGCCCGGCGGTGCTGAACAGCAGCGGAGCCGGAGCCGCAAACTATTCCGCTATACATATATATCCTCTGATAGACGACGCCATAATTTCAGCCAACACAGGACAAGGCCGCGGCGTCATCGAACTCAACGGCGCCGACAACGTCACCATCGACGGCGACAACCCCGCCACCGAAAACATAAACCGCAACCTGACCGTTACGAACGCCAGCGCTTCTACGACCAACTACACATCAGCTATTCGTCTTGTGACATCGGCTGCTGTAACAAGCGTCGATAATGTCACGATCAGAAATATGAATCTGAATGGGAGTGCAGCAGGGCGGAATATTTCCTCCGCGCCAACAGGAACAACCTCAGCCTCAAATACAACCTTTGGAATATTTGTCGGCGGACAAGGTCCCGCAACCGAAACAGGCGATCCTTTGGCTATTGCAAGTATCGCTGTTGGTAACGTTGCCAATAGCATCAATGAGGCAGCGACAGTAAATAATTTTATCGCAGAAAATAATGCTGTTATGAACAGCGCCCGGGCGATCAAGTTTTGGGGGCGTCAGGTGGCTCGGTCCAATTCGGTGATCGTTCGGGGAAATTTGATCGGGAATCCAAACACTGGTGACGCGGATGGTGTCTATTCAATGGGCATCACAGTGCAGGGGAGTTCCAATATTCTAGTCTCGATGAATACTGTTTATGTTGAAAGTTATCTCGCCACAGCAATTCGAGGGATAGAGATAGGGCCGGAAACTGCGGCAGGGGCTTTTGGAACAGTCGTGGTGGAAAAAAATCAGGTTCGACGGGTGAAGAGCAATGCTGGAGCATCGCATGGAGCATATGGCATAAATGTTTCCGGTGGAAGCAACCACACTTTCCAAAATAATTTTGTTTCCGGTGTTATTAATTCGCAAAGAAGTACTACTGCCCTCAATCTAACCTCTGATGCCGTTGGGATCCGTCTTGGGGCGGGGAGCGACCACAAGGTATGGCACAACTCCGTGCATCTTTATGGAACCATCGCCATAGGGGCCAGCGATATGAATATGTCAACCGCTCTCGGTATCGTTGGGAACAATCAAACGGGAATATCAATTGTAAATAATATATTTTCAAATCAGATAATCGGCGGTGGGGCAAGTTTTACATATAACCTGATATTTTATTTGCCATACACAACACTAAATGCAAATCGTTTGTTGACGGTCAATAACAATGCATACTATGTAAGTCCAAGTGCGAATTCTTTTCTCGCGAAAACGGGAGGAGCTGGAGAACCCGATCCCAATCAATTATTTCTCGCTGCTAATTTCGATCCTAGTTCTACTTCACCACCAGCAAACTTCCGAAGCCATACTTCAGTGTTAGGCAGCACATCAAACGACGATTCATCTTTTGCGACAACGGATGCGCCGCCGTTCGTGTCGGACAGCGATCTGCATATTCCGACGGCGTATAATACGCAGCTTGAATCGGGCGGAGCGGACGTTGGTGTTTTGGATGACATTGACGACGATGCCCGCACGTCAACGCCGGACATCGGCGCGGACGAGATAACGGCGCCGTCATCGGCCCCTGTGATATTGAGCGGGCGTGTAATTTCATCCGGTTTCCGGCCTTTGAACGGTGCGCGGATAACCATTATGGGCGGAGGCATCGTACAGCCGCGTTCCGTTACGGTCAACGGATTCGGATTTTACCGCTTTGAAGGGCTTGAGGCGGGCCAGACCTATATCGTGTCCGTATCGGCTCGCGGGGCTGTATTTGACGACCCGATCCGTGTTGTCAGTCTCGACACCGACCTGACCGATCTGGATTTTTACGCGCTGCCTTAGGCTGATACGTGCGGCGGTTTCAGGTTTGACGGCGTTTTTTGGTAATCTCATAGCATGACAAGGATCTTTGGCCTGGTTTTGACGCTTTTTATGGCGGCCTCGTTCATTTCGGCACAGCCGTCTGAAGCGAAATATCGCATTTTTACCGGCGGCGGAGAGCCGTCGAGCCTTGACGCTATCATCAAAGCGGCGGAAGCGTCCGATGCGGTCTTTCTTGGCGAATTTCACGATGACGCGGTCGGCCATCGCTTTCAGCTTGAGGTTTTTGAGGCCGCGGTCAGCCGGATCGGAGCGAAACGGCCGGTCGCGCTGTCGCTGGAGATGTTCGAACGCGACGTGCAGACCGTTTTGGACGAGTATCTTGCAGGGCTTATTTCCGAGGATCATTTTCTGCGGAGTTCGCGTCCCTGGCCGCAATACAAGACCGATTACAGGCCGCTTGTCGAACTGGCAAAGGAAAAGAAACTTCCGGTTATCGCCGCAAACGCACCACGCCGTTATGTGAACATGGTCGCACGGCTCGGCAAGGATTCGCTCGAAAAACTCAGCCCTGAGGCCAAAAAGTGGCTTCCGCCGCTGCCATTTGCGGAACCGTCCGAGGCGTATGCGAAAAAATTCAATGCGTTGATGGGAAGGGGACATGACCCGAATGAGGCGCCGAGTTCCATCCTGTATTCACAGACGCTATGGGACGCCGCGATGGCTCACGCTGTGGCGGAGGCGATGAACGCCAAAAAAGGAACGCTGGTCATTCATTTGAACGGCGGTTTTCATACCGAGGGCAGGTTGGGCACGGTCGAACATCTGCTGAAATACAGGCCGGACGCAAAAGCGGTCGTTGTCACGATCCGTTATGAGGACGATTTCAACAAATTCGATCCCGAAAAACATAAAGGGCTTGGCGATTTTGTCGTTTTGACAGATGCATCACAGCCGCGAAGCGGAAAATGACCCGGCAAAAGCCGTCCGAATCAGCTATATCAGTCCTGACATTGTCATCGGGCTGTTCCCCAAAAAAAATATGATCTTACAGAAATTAAAAGAAGCGACAAGAGACCAGCACGACGCGCTCGAATCTGCCGTCGATGTAATGAACCGTTCGCTGGCATTGGCTGATTACAAGGAAATGCTTGTCAAATTTTACCGGTTCTATTCGGCAGTGGAACCGACATTGCCCGCCGCCGATCTGCTTGCCAACGGTTTTGACATCGGCCCACGGCAAAAGCTGCCGTTTCTCGTGGCCGATCTGCGGCATCTCGGCGTCTTAAACGGCGACGAAGCCGAGATCGAAAAATGGGATGACATACCTGATCTCACCGATACGGCACGCGCTTTCGGCGGCATCTATGTTATGGAAGGCGCGACGCTTGGCGGACAGGTCATCACGCGTCATCTAAAAGAGCATCTCGACATAACGCCCGAAACAGGCGGAGCTTTTTTCAACAGCTATGGAAAAGAGGTCGGCCCGATGTGGAAGGAGTTCGGAGCGGCCGTCACGGCATTTTCCGAGGCCAACGGCCGCGAGGACGACACCGTTCAGGCCGCCCGCGAAACATTTGACGCCTTCAGAAGATGTTTTGAAGAAGGAGCAAAAGCAGAAGCGGGAGCGTGAAAAGGTTCATTTGGCGTCAGTTTAAATTGCCGCCGGCTTTGGCCGACGGACAGGTAGATAATTCCTAGAGTATATCGTCATGCCATTCCTTTTTGCGGAATGATGTTTCTGACCAGAAGTCGCGGAAGAGTTCCATTTCGGGCGGTCCGTTCGGCGGCGTTATGACAGTGACAACATCGTAGCGAAACCGCATATCGAACAGGCCGAATATCCGCCGATAAACGCGGGCGGCGCGTATTATCTGCCGCTGCTTTTGCCGATCTACGGCAGAAAGCGGGCCGCCAAAATCGCGCGATGCCCGCGTTTTTACCTCGATGAAGCAAAGCGCGTCCTCTTCGAGCGCGATAAGGTCTATCTCACCCGTGACCTGCGCTCCACGGCTGTTCCGGCCTATCGGCACGGTGAAATTTGCCGCCACAAGGCGAAAACCGTTCAACCGCAGAAAGCGGGCCGCAAGCGTTTCGCCTTTCTCTCCCGTCTGCCTTGTGCTTCGCCGCACGTCAGGTCTATGCTGTTGTAAGAGCAATTCTTCTTTCAAAGTTATTATCCAAAGGATCGTATTGCGGGCATTGTATCAGAGTTTTGATCAAAACACGCCCGTTTCAATGACCTGATTTTTTTTCACAATGACCGATAAGAATAAACACACGAACCGGCTGATCAATGAGACCAGCCCGTATCTTTTACAGCACGCACACAATCCGGTTGACTGGTTTCCGTGGGGCGAGGAGGCGTTTGAAAAGGCAAGGGCCGAGGACAAGCCTGTATTGGTCAGCATCGGGTATTCGGCGTGTCACTGGTGTCATGTGATGGAGCATGAGTCATTTGAGGACGAGGCCGCCGCCGCGATAATGAACGAACATTTCATCAGCATCAAGGTCGATATGGAGGAACGCCCGGATGTCGATCAGATCTATATGACGTTCGTTCAGATGACGACCGGACGCGGCGGCTGGCCGATGAATGTGTTTCTGACACCGGACAAACGGCCGTTCTTTGGCGGTACGTATTTTCCGCCGCAGCCGCGTTACCAGATGCCAAGCTGGCCGCAGATACTGACGAGCATTGCCGAGGCGTGGAAGGAAAAAAGAGATGAATTGCTTGCTTCGGCTGACAATATTGTCGGCGAGCTGAAACGCATAGCCTCAGCGGAACTTTCAAGCTCCGGCAACGCGGTCAGCGAGGCATTGTCTGATAAAGCCTTTCAGAGTTTTGTGCGGTCTTTTGACGCAAGGAATGGCGGTTTTGGCGGCGCTCCGAAATTTCCGGCGGCGATGGCGATGGATTTCCTGCTCAGATACTGGAAGCGAACCGGAAACATAAATGCTCTGGATATGGTTCGCCACACCGCACGGAAAATGGCCGAAGGTGGCATTTACGACCAGCTTGGCGGCGGTTTTCACCGCTATTCCGTCGATGCAGTTTGGCTTGTTCCGCATTTTGAAAAGATGCTGTATGACAACGCTCAGTTGGCACGCATCTATCTGCACCTCTTTCAGGTTGAGTCTGGAGTCGTAAGTCTGGGGTCTGGAGTCGAAAATGCAGAGTCTGGAGCCGGAGGTTCTGCTCAAGACTCAAGACTTCAGACTCCAGACTTTTTCAAGCGTGTGGCGGTCGAGATACTGGACTATATCAAACGCGAAATGCTGGATGTGTCAGGAGGGTTTTATTCCACGCAGGATGCTGACAGCGAAGGCGAGGAAGGGAAGTTCTTTGTCTGGACACCGGATGAGGTCAAGGCAGTGCTGGGCGCCGAAGACGCCGCGATCTTCAATTTTTATTTTGACGTTTCGGATGACGGCAATTTTGAAGGCAAGAACATTCTTAATATCAAGCTTTCGGAAGCCGAGACGTGCGAGGCATTAAAGATAACGCCTGAACGCCTTGCCGAAGTCATAGAACGCGGGAAAAAGCTGCTGTTTGAAGAACGCGAAAAACGCATCAAGCCATTTCGTGACGAAAAGGTGCTGACCGCGTGGAATGGCCTTATGCTTGCGGCCTTTGCAGAAGCATCCGTCGTTCTGAATGAACCGGCGTATCTCGACATAGCAAAACGCAACGCGGACTTTCTGATAAGCGAGCTTCTGGCCGAAGGCCGCGTGCTGCGGACGTGGAAGGACGGCAGGGCAAAGCTGAACGGTTATATCGAGGACTATGCGAACCTTGCTGACGGGCTTCTGGAGCTTTATCAGGCCGGCGGTGATATAAGTTATTATGATGAGGCCAAACGGCTGGCGGATGTGATGATAACAGAGTTTTGGGATGCGGATAATGGCGGGTTCTTTTTTACCTCAAATGATCACGAGGAACTTATCGTCCGCAACAAAGATCTTTACGACAACGCGACGCCTTCGGGCAATTCGGTCGCGGCGGACGTTTTGCTAAAGCTGGCGAAGCTATCAGGCGACGAACGTTATGAGCGGTTTGCGGTGACGATCTTGCGTCTTGCCGCTGCTCAGGTCGAACGCCACCCGCAGGGTTTTGGCAGGGCATTGGCGGCTATGGAATTTCTGCATTCACCGGTAAAAGAGATCGCCTTGATAGGAGATAAGGCGAATGAAATGCGGGAAGCGGTCTTTGCGGAATATCGTCCGTTCAAGGTCGTTGCATCGGGCGATGCCGCGTCAGAGCGGCCCGAACTTCTAAAAGACAGGGAAGCGGTTGACGGAAAGCCGACAGCCTACGTCTGCGAATCATTTGTCTGCCAAAGGCCGGTGACAACAACGGAAGAATTGAAGGAACTTTTATAGCTCCTTTCCGCGAACCAAAAAGAAAAAGGACGCCGATTTGATCGACGTCCTTTATTTTTGTGCTGAGTAAAAAACTACGGCTTTTTAACAGCATTAGCAGCTGTGTTAGCAGCGGTCTTAGCAGCATCAACTGTCTTGTCTGCAGCGTCCTTAACGGCGTTTGCAGCTTCCTTGGTAGCATCAGCAGCGTCCTTGGCTGCATTAGCAGCTGTATTAGCGGCTGTGTTGGCCGCCGTGTTAGCAGCGTCCTTAGCAGCATCGACTGCGGTGTTTGCAGCCTCAGCAGCATTGTTAGCAGCTTCTTTAGCAACATTAGCTGCATTGTTAGCGGCACTAGCAGCATTGTTTGCTGAATTGCCGGTTGTACCTGCATCTCCGCAAGCCATTCCAAGAGCACCCAATGCCAAAAGGGATGAAAGTGCAATAAGTTTCTTCATTTTAGTTTGTTTCTCCTGTCTTCTTCAAAGATTAAATTTAACCTATATTTACCTCGGGCCTATCTTTCTTAAGCCCGTGTCCCAACATAAAGTTTTATGGAACATTGGACAATATAGTAAGCTGAAACGCGATAGTCAACCCCAAAAGTGCGAAAAAACCGTTTGGAATTAACATCTTTTGCCTATTTGCCGGCCTTCGGAAAGGCCGTGCGGCCATTGCTTCCGATGCTGTTTTTCGTTCCTGTCATGTGCTCAGGAAGCGGTGTCAGCCGTCGTCAATGAAATATCAAACCTTTCGTGCAAAAGGAAAAGACACTTGAGCCGCAGCCCGTCGTGCCTTTTTCCTAAATGATCACTCGCAAATTTACTTCGCGTTCGAAGCCGTGTTGGCATTGGCCGGTGCTGCGGTGTTCGCATTGCCGGTGTTTGCCGTATTCGATCCCGACGTGTTCGCTGTGTTGCTCGAAGTGGTGTTCGAAGCATTCGACGGCGTGGTGTTGGCCGGGCTTGTGGTGTTGGCGGTCGATGTGTTTGCCGCGTTAGTGTTAGCTGCGCGGTTAGCGTTGGTAGCTCCGTTATTTGCCGGTGCTGTGTCGCCACAGGCAATGCCGAGGGAACCTAATGCAAGAACTGATGAAAGTACCAGAACTTTTTTCATAACCAAAATCTCCTGTCTTCTACAAGAAGTGAATCTGTCTAAATTTAACTGCCTAGGCAGTTTTGCCCGATATTTTGTGAATATCGGAACAAACGCCAATGTTAGTGATTGGAGTGTATTTAGTCAACCTAAAAAGCGGCAAAAAACGCATTTTTTTGAAATATTTTTTTGACCGTATTTTACGGCCGGGAACTATGTTTTTACGCTGGTTTATGCCAAAGACCGATTATCGAAAACATTGACTTATCACAGGCTGAAAGGCTATCTTGAAATTTAGAGGCTTTTTGCCCCTGATCTGCGGCAGTTTTTACTCCTTTCAATTCCGAATTTTTTTCCGGTCTGTTTGTCTTTGGCTCTTTTCCCTGTATGTCATCACCTTCCTCATATGCTTACAAGATCCTTGCGTTTTCCGGGCTGCTGGCTCCGGGGCTTACGTTTCTCATTGCGGTCTCTGACACGTCAATGGAACGCAAGACCGCCGGCCTTTTGCTGATCTCGCTGATATACGCTGCCATCTGTATCTGGGCATTTCTTAAGGACAAGGAGATGCGGGACATGGCCGTTACGGTCATTCATCATCTCGCGGCTGACAGCAGCGAAATTTCGGAAGACAGGCCGATAGGCGAAAGGCTTCAGGTGCTGGAAGAGGCAAGCGCATTTTTTGGCTCGTCGCTAAGATCAGAGGATATGTTCCGTCTGGTTTCCAGTCGTGTCAGTGAGATCGTTCCATTTGACGCATCAGTCCTGATGCTGCCAGATGATGACCGGAAAAAACTGAGTGTGGTTTATGGCGATGGCCCCGGTGTTGAGGGACAACCGGCTGCTGAGGTCGGCATCGGTCCGGCAGGCATGGCATTCCTTTCCGGTGAGATCGAACTGGGCGGAGCGGTAGATCTGGGCGACGGCGGGATCGATCAGCGATATGCGGCTGTCGCGGCTCTTCCGCTGGTTCACAAGGACGAACCGTTCGCGGTCTATCAGATGTATTTTTCCGAGCCGGTTGCCGACAGGCAAAAGCTGCTGGAACTTCTGAGGCCTGTTGCGGAAAGGATAGCTCCGCTTTTCCTCGGTGCGAGGGCGTTGGACAAATCGCTTTCAAATGCACTGACAGATCCGCTCACCGATCTTCCCAATGAAAGAGCGTTTCTGCTGGTGCTGGAAACACAGGTCGCGGAATCGCAAAGGTTCGGTGCGGAACGTCCGCTTTCGGTGGCTGTTGCCGACATAAAGGGCTTTGATAATGCGAACAGGATATTTGGCCACGCCACCGGCGACAATATTTTGAGGTTCACGGGAGAGACGATGCGGGCGATATTGCGGCGAATGGATTTTCTTGCCCGCTCCTCAGGCGATGAATTTCTGATACTGCTTCCGACCGCCGACGAGCGGACGGCGGACGACATTGTCGGCAGAATAAAAGAGGGTTTTGCCGCGACGGCATTTCAGATCTCCGAGCATGAATCCACAAAGATCTGGCTGAACTTCGGCATCTCAGCGTTTCAAAAGGACGGCGACACCTCGCAGGAACTTCTGCAAAAGGCACGGACAAAAAAACAGCAGGCAAAGTCCGAAGATCCGGCAAATATCGTCTGGTTCGATGAGGAATATCTGAACTGACGGCGTTTTCTTTGCGCGATGATCTTGCAAAACGGCGGTATCGGCACACAGCGTCGATCCGCCGTTTGTGTTAATCTGAGAACCTATGGCGAAGATCACATTTCTCGGCGGTGTGGGAACCGTCACCGGCTCAAAGTATCTTTTAGAACATAACGACAAAAAGGTCCTGGTCGATTGCGGACTGTTTCAGGGTTTTCGTGAACTCCGCGAACGCAACTGGGAAGAACCGTATTTCGACCCGCAGTCGCTGGACGCGATCATAATCACTCACGCTCATATCGATCATACAGGTTATCTGCCGCGTGTCGTCAGGCTGGGTTTTACGGGACCTGTCTATACATCGCGGGCAACCAACGATCTGCTCAAAATACTGCTGCCGGATTCGGGCAGGCTTCAGGAAGAGGACGCCGATTACCGCAACCGCCACGAATTGACACGCCATTCGCCCGCTTTGCCGCTCTATGATGAGAAGGATGCAAAGGAAACGCTTAAGCTGATAAAACCCGTGCCGAATAACGGACAGGCCGTTCATATCTGTGACGGGATGCGGGCGAGCTTTTTGGTCGCGGGCCACATTATGGGAGCCAGCCTCGTCCTTTTGGAAATAGACGGTGCCGGCGATGACGGCGGAACGCTGAAGTTTCTTTTCTCCGGCGATCTCGGCCATTATGACCAGCCTATCGTAAAAGATCCGGCTCCGCCGCCTGCCTGCGATCATCTGATGGTCGAATCGACATACGGCAACCGGCTGCACGGCGATGTCAGTTCGGAAGATCAGATGGCGAAGATAATTAACGAGGCCGCTGAACGCAACGGCCCGATACTGATACCCGCATTTGCCGTAGGCAGAACGCAGGAAGTGCTTTACCTCATACGTGAATTGGAAGAGGCCGGTCGCATTCCTATTTTGCCTGTGGTTGTGGATTCACCGATGGCTTCGCAGGCAACGCAGGTCTATAACCGCTGGAACGAGGAACACGACGAGGAATATGTGTCGATCCTTTCGCGAAAGCGGCATCCGCTGCGGACCGGTTCGATGTCAACCGCTGCGACACGCGACGAATCAAAACGCCTCAACAATATGAGAGGAGCAAGGATCATCATTTCGGCTTCGGGAATGATGACCGGCGGACGCGTGCTTCACCACGCGGTTCGGATACTTCCCAATGAGAACGCCACGGTTGTCTTTGTCGGGTTTCAGGCCGCAGGAACGACAGGCCGCCGCGTTCAGGACGGTGAACGCGAAGTCAAGATAATGAAGCAGTGGGTTCCGGTCAAATGCCATGTCGAAAAGGTCGAGGGCTTTTCCGCCCACGCTGACTGGAAGGCCGTTCTGCAATGGCTGGAAGGTCTGCCGAACACGCCGAAAACGGTCTTTACGACCCACGGCGAACCCGAAGCCGCCGAGGCAATGGCACAGCACATCCGCGACCGCTTCGGCTGGAATGTCGTCGTGCCTGAATATAAGCAAAGTATTGAATTGTGATGAGAAAATCGTGTAGATTTACTGTATGACAGCAAAGCCGAAAGCAAAATACATTTCGCCTGAGGAGTATCTTGCGATGGAGCGCGAAGCGCTCGAGAAACACGAGTATTACAACGGCGAGATATTTCTGATGTCCGGGGCGAAAAGAAACCACGTCTATATCTGTTCTAATATCCTTGTCAGTCTTGCACCCTGTTTAAAAGATCAAAACTGTCGCATCGCGGCCTCCGATCTGCGCGTACACATTCCGACTACAGGGCTTTACACATATCCGGATGTAACAATAGTTTGCGGCGGTGACGAGTTTTTGTCCGACGGCCATTTCGACACGCTTCTTAATCCGAAAGTAATAATCGAGGTGCTTTCGCCGTCAACCGAGTCATACGACCGCGGGGCCAAATTCGATCATTACAAGACCATTGATTCGCTTAAGGAATATGTCCTTGTGTGGCAGGACAAGAAGCGGGCGGCGCGTTATACGCGTCGGGATGATGACAGTTGGGTGCTTACCGATCTTATCGGTGATGACGCCGCCATCGAACTTGTTTCCGTCGGCTGCTCACTTTCGATGAACGACATCTATGACCGCATCGAATTCGACGAACACCCTCAAACGGAAGGTTCGCGCGAGATAAACTGACGTATCAGCAGATCCAATGATATATCTCGAATCACCTCCGTCGCCGCATCTTCGCAGCGTCATAAAACATTTCTGGGCGCTGGAACATTCGGCACAAACGGACGCCGCCCCCGAACCGGTGATGCCCGACGGCTGCATCGAGATCGTTTTTAATTTTTCCGACCGATTCCGAAGGCTTTACGCGGATGGTAATTTCACGCTCCAGCCGCGAACGCTCATCGCAGGCCAGATGAGCCGGGGCATTGTCATTGCTCCGAGCGGTGCGGTCGATCTTTTCGGCATCAGGTTTCGCCCGTCGGGATTTTTCAGCCTGTCCGGTTTACCCGCGTCGGAATTGACGGATCGCATCGAGGACGTTTCCGACATCTGGAGCAGCCTTGAACCGCTGTTTTACGAACGTCTCGCGTCGCTGAGGTCGTTTGAGGAACGCGTCACGGCATTTGAGCAATTTGTGCTGAAATCTTTTCCGGGTACGAACGGCTCGACAACAGAGATCGATCACGCGGTTGCGATGCTGGCGGACAATATGCCTGTTCGACGGCTTGCCAAAGACTTGGAGTGGAGTGAAAGGCGGCTTGAGCGCCATTTTCTGAGAACGGTCGGCGTTAAGCCAAAGCTTTTTGCCCGCATCTCGCGTTTTCAGCGTCTGCTGAGAATGCTGGAATCGGGCGATGCGACGACACTCGCTGACGCGGCGATTGCCGCCGGATATTACGACCAGCCGCATATGAACCGCGATTTCGCCGAGTTCGCCCAAGCCACGCCGACCGAATTTCGCGCCTCATCGCACCGCATTTCGGAACTGTTCGTTTCGGGCGGTTGACGGTGTCGGTTTTTTACAATACGGTTCGGCCCGCCATACCTTATACTGCCTCTCAGCTTTACGATATTTTTGTTCGCACGGAGATATTCGCTTATGAGATCTGTTTTGATAACGGCGGTGTTCGCCCTGGCTTTTATGATGGTTCCTTTCGCCGCCTACGGACAGGACAAGGACACGGAAAAGGCAAAGACACCGACGGTTGACAGCCTCGAATGGCTTGCCGGGTGCTGGGAACTAAACGTTCCCGAAAGAAAAATGACGATAACCGAACAGTGGATGAAACCGCTCGGCGGAACGCTGATCGGAATGGGCCGAACAGTGGTTGACGGCAGGACAGCTTCGTTTGAATATCTGCGGATCGTTACGACCGAGAGCGGCTTTGACTATATCGCAAAGCCTTCGCAAAACGCGACGGAAACGCGATTCAAGATGAAAACCGCGTCGGATTCGGAACTGATCTTCGAAAATCCCGAACACGATTTTCCCCAGCGGATAATCTATCGAAAAGGTGAGGCGGATTCACTTTTCGCCCGCATCGAAGGCACGCGAAACGGGCAGACACGCGGTATGGATATCCCTATGAAACGAGCGAAGTGCGAATAAACCCGAATTTGTTAAATGCTGGATTTTATTGGGAAACTGTTGTAGAGTTGTGATGTATGACGGCACTTCCGAAACAGACCATGGTCACTCCGGATGAGTATCTTTCAATGGAGCGTGCATCGGAAGTGAGGCATGAATATCATGACGGCGAAGTGTTTGAAATGGCCGGAGCAAGTGAAGCTCATGTGATCATTTGCTGGAATATAAGCTCGATGCTTCATTCAATGTTCAAGGGACGGCCTTGCAAAGCTTACCTTTCGGATATGCGTCTGCACGTCACATCCACAGGATTATATACCTACCCGGATATTTCTGTGGTTTGCGGAAAAGCGGAATTTCTTGAGGATACAAATCCCGATACTCTTATCAATCCAACCGTTATTTTTGAGGTGCTTTCGCCTTCAACTGCGAATTACGATCGCGGAGACAAATTTGAGCATTACCGGGAGATCGACTCGCTGAAAGAATACGTGCTTATATGGCAGGATAAAAAACGAGCAGCTCGTTTTACAAGACAGCCGGACAATACATGGCTGTTGGCCGACTTTATCGGCGAAGATGCGGTCATTGACCTTTTGTCTCTCTCATGCTCGGTCTCAATGAGTGACATTTATGACAAGGTCGAATTTACCACATAACATCACTCATATCTGAGGCTTTCTATCGGATCAAGTTTTGCGGCCTTTCGTGCGGGCAGAACGCCAAAAACCAGCCCGATGCCCACAGAAACGCCAAGCGACAGCAGTATCATCCACAGTTCGACCTTTGCAGGCAGGCTCGGTAAAAGAAGCAGCAGAAGATTACTGATGCCGAGCGAGAGGATGACGCCGACGACGCCTCCGAGCAGCGTCAGTGCCATTGCTTCGGCAAGGAATTGGAACACGATCGCCCCGCGCGTGGCGCCTATTGCCTTGCGGATGCCGATCTCCTTTGTGCGTTCCGTTACCGAAACGAGCATAATGTTCATTACACCAATGCCGCCGACCAGCAGCCCGAGGCACGAGATGGCTATTGCCGCCAGGCCGACACCTGCCATCATTCCGTCAAACTGACCCATGAAATCATCGGCGGTCTTTACGTCAAAATCGTTCGGCGCACCGTGGGCAACGCCGCGACGCAGGCGGAGAATGCCTTCGATCTCCTGCACGGCGGCGTTCAGTTCTCCCGACTTTGCCTGTGCGATGTGAAGAACGGCGTCACGCGTCGGGGCCATCTTACGCGCCGTGCGATACGGCATGAAGATCTTTCTGTCCTCTTCATTCTCGCCAAAAAATCCTGCTTCGCGTTTTTCCAGAACGCCAACGATGGTCCATGTCGATCCGTTCATCCTGATCTCTTTTCCCATCGCTTCTTCGGCGTCACCGTCAAAAAGAGCTTCGACGGCATTTACACCGACGATCAGAACGTTTCGCCGTTCCTGATTGTCCAGTTCGGTCAGCCATCGCCCTTCCTTCAGCCTTATGTTCGCGATCTCGTCATAATTCGGCGTCACGCCGTCGGTCAAAGCCCAACGATAATTCTTATCTTTATAGATCATGTTATCGTCAAAGCCTGTTCCCCATGAACCGATGTTTATAGCGACTGTGGCAATGTCATTGACGGTCGATGAATACGCAAGTATCGCCTCGGCATCCTCCAGCGTAAGAGCTTTGCGGTTGCGTTCGTCGCGGTTACTTGGCCCAAAGCCCGTGGAAAGATGAAAAAGATAGATGTTGTTCGTTCCGTATTCCTCGAACATCTTGACGATGTTCTGCCGCATTCCCGTAAGAATGGACGCAACGACGATAGCCGTGATAATTCCGACCACTATACCTAAAATGGTCAGGAACGAACGGAATTTGTTCGAGATAACGCTGTCATACGCCATCTTCAAAACTTCTATCGGTAATGAAGCGGAAACTCTCATATTGCCTCAGTTTTTGGTCAAAGCCACTATCGGATCAAGACTTGCCGCCTTCCATGCCGGGTAAAGCCCTGCCAGAACTCCGATAATGCTTGATACTCCTACGGCCAAAATTACGTAAGCTATTGTTATGGTCATGGTCATTCCTAACAAGGCCCCAACCGCTTGAGTTGCTCCTAAAGCAACGATAAGACCCAAAATTCCGCCGACAACGCACATGAGAGAAGATTCGATCAGGAACTGGAGCAAGATCTGGTTTCGTGTTGCCCCCAATGCTTTTCGCAAACCGACTTCGAACGTGCGTTCCGTTACCGAAACGAGCATGATATTCATCACGACAATGCCGCCGACGACGAGGATGATCATTGTGATCGGGATGACGACACCGGCGATCATACTCGTGATGCTGTCCATCGTTTTGTTAAATTCATCGACATTTACTACAGAAAACGTGCTTTCTTCGCTGCCGAGCAGTTTTCGATAGTTGCGGAGCATCAACTCGGCCTCTTCGATGGCAGGGAGAAAATTCTCTTTCTCGATGGTCTTGCCGTGAAGTTGAATGCCGTTCGTGCGGCTGAATATCTGGTTATGCAGCGTGATCGGTATGTAAATATGGCGATCCTGCGATTGGCCGAAGAACGACCCGCGTTTCTTTTCGACACCGATGATCGTGACCGGAACGCCTCTTATTTTCAGTTTCTTTCCTATCGGCGAGGTAAACTCGAACAGCCTTTCCTGAACGTCTGTGCCGATCACAGCGACGGGCGAACGGCGTGTGACCTCTTCCTTTGTAAAAAAGCGTCCTTCGGCAAGCGTTTTGTCCTCGATCTCGTACATATTGTCGGTGACGCCGATGATGCGGACCGACGGCATTTCGATGGTGCCTTCCTGAAGGTCAGCACCGGCATTCATTTGTGCGCCGACGTAGGTCGAGAGTCGCAGGTTGTCACGCAGATACTCATATTCTTCCCATGTGACGTCCTTGTTTCGCCGATTTCGCCTTTCAAATTCATCTTCGGAGAGCTGTTCCATGCTCGCCATGCGGGTCATCATGTAGTGATTTGAACCCAGCACTTTTGAGATCTGATCTATTACGTAGGTCTTGAGTCCGGAAATGGACGCGCCGACCACAACGACCGCCGCGACGCCGATGATGATGCCGACCAGAGTCAGCAACGCCCTGAGCTTGTGTTCAAGGATCGACTTCAGCGCGATCATGAAAGCATCGTAATAAAAAGAATAGATCTGCCGCATAAAGCTCTCGGACTTACCTTTTTGGAATCACTCTTTTTGTGGACATACCGCGTTTTGCAGCTTCGCAAAAAGCGGGATACCGAAGCAAACGTAAAGAAACGTAAAAAAGTTCAAAAAAAGTGACCGGTACAAGAAAGTTTTTTTCAGAACAGACTGCGAAACCACATCGCACGGAAAGCCGTTACACGATTCGGCAAAAAAAATATTCGCAATTCGCGAATCGCGAATGTATAATGTATGAGGTATGAAGAAAAAGATGCAAATAAGCCTCAAACCGCAAGATGTGGTGATATTGCTCAAGTTAGTCAATTATCGCTATGTCAAACGTCCTCCTTATTCTGAGATCGCGGAGAGTTTGGGAATGAGCCAGTCAGAGGTCAATGCTTCGGTCAGAAGATTGCAGGCGGCAGGACTTCTTCATGGAAAGGAATTAAATGAAAGGCCGATACCGGAAGCGGTTACGGAATTTTTGATACACGGCGTTAAATATATGTTTCCTCCGGTGATGGGATCGCTTTCGCGCGGAGTGCCGACATCATACGCCGCAGAGCCGCTCAGTGACCTGATCAATGCCGGAGATGATCCGATACCGGTGTGGCCGGATGCAAAGGGAAACAAAAAGGGCATTGCATTCTATCCTTTATACGGCACGGTTCCCGCAGCGGCGGAGCGCGACCCGTCATTATACGAGACGCTTGCGTTGGTTGACGCCATAAGGTCAGGCAGGGCAAGGGAACGAAAACTTGCCGAGCGGGAGTTGCTGAAACGGCTTGAAAATAAATGAAAGACGTATGGCAAGTACCAATCTGGAAATGTTGAGAATGGCTGCTGTCAGATTGACGCCGGTTCTTGATGAACTGGTGTTCGTGGGCGGCAGCACAGTGGAATTGTTTATCACCGACGAAGCCTCTTTGGGCATTCGTGAAACAAAGGATGTTGACGTCATCGTCGAGGCTTTTACGTATGCCGAATATATGGAATTTGGGGAGCGTCTAAAGAAAATAGGATTTTCTGAGGACACAAGTGATGATGCGCCGCTCTGCCGTTGGGTGAATGATTCCACCGTGCTGGATGTGATGCCATTGGATGAAAAGGTATTGGGGTTTACGAATCGTTGGTATAAAAAGGCGATTCAAAATGTTCTGGAAGTTCATCTGGCCGAACATCTTCCTATAAAGATCCCTAAACCGGAATATTTTCTTGTAACGAAGATAGAGGCCTTTAACACCCGAGGAAAAGGCGACTATTATGCGAGCCATGACCTTGAGGACATTATTGCCGTAATAGATGGCCGTGCGGAAATGATCGACGATGTAAAAAGCGGTGATGAGGAAGTTGCCAGGGCTGTGACGGCTTTCTTCAAGGCTTGTCTCAGTGATGACCGATTTTTGAATGCTTTACCGGGACTTTTAACCTCTGTATCTTCTGATTCGGGCAGATTGGAGGTCGTCTTGACCCGGCTAAGGGAACTTGCAGGGTGATAGTAAAAGGCAAGAGTCATTCGCAATATAAATTGCCCTAACGGATGCCAGGCTTGCCGTCTTCGTGCTACAATTTGCTTTTATTTATTCACATCAACTTAGGAGAAAACCGCATTGGCAGTTTTAGTAGATAAGAACACGCGTTTGATCGTTCAGGGCATTACCGGAAAAGAAGGGACGTTTCACACCCTGCAAATGGTCGATTACGGCACGAACGTGGTCGGCGGCGTCACGCCGGGCAAGGGCGGCACGACACACGAAGGCATTCCGGTATTTAATACCGTTGCTGAGGCAGTAAAGGAAACAGGTGCGAACGCATCTGTCATCTATGTCCCGCCGCCGTTCGCGGCCGACGCCATAATGGAAGCCGCGGACGCAGGCATTCCGTTGGTGGTCTGCATCACCGAGGGAATTCCCATTGCCGATATGGTAAAGGCGAAGGAGTATCTTTCGACGCGTTCCACGCGGCTTATCGGGCCGAATTGTCCCGGCATCATCTCGCCCGGCAAATGCAAGATCGGCATCATGCCCGGCCATATTCATAAAGAAGGCCGCATCGGGGTCGTTTCCCGCTCAGGCACGCTGACATACGAAGCGGTCGGCCAATTGACGGCTCTGGGTTTGGGCCAATCAACGGCTATCGGCATCGGCGGCGACCCGATAATCGGCACCACGCACACCGACGCTCTTGCTCTGTTTCAGGCCGACGACGAAACCGACGCCATCATCATGATCGGCGAGATCGGCGGAACCGCCGAAGAAGAGGCCGCCGCATACGCAAAAGAACACGTCACAAAACCCATAGTTGCATTCATCGCAGGCCAGACCGCACCTCCGGGACGCCGCATGGGCCACGCCGGTGCGATCATCTCAGGCGGCAAGGGAACCGCAGACGAAAAGATGAAAGCTCTTGAGGCGGCAGGCATCCGCGTGGTCAAATCGCCAGCTGACATCGGAGCTGCTGTTGTTGAGGTTCTGGGATCGAAGGCTGCTGCGTAAGATGAAATGGGACTTATAGGACTGATGTGACCTATTGCCGGGACAGACGGTTTGACAGAAAATAACATTGGTCTCATCAGTCCTATTCGTCTCATCAACCTCACCACTCTCAGATTTGCACGAGCCATTAAACGCCTATATTCTGTAGATAGATAATCTACAAACATATACATATGAGTACATTAACATTTGGAATCATCAAGCCCGATGCTGTTCGGGCGGGGAATCAGGGAAAGATCGTTGACCGCATTTTGGCGGCGGGTTTTAACATTCGCGGGATGAAGCTGATCCATCAGACGCGCAAGCAGGCAGAAGGATTTTATGCGGTTCATGCGGAAAGGCCGTTCTTTGGCGAACTGACGGAATTTATGTCCAGCGGGCCGTGTGTCGTGCTGGCGTTGGAAAAAGAAAATGCTGTTCCGGCATGGCGTGAACTGATGGGCGCGACAAACCCTGCGGAAGCAGCCGAAGGAACATTGCGCAAGGAATTTGCCGCATCAATAGGCGAAAATGCCGTTCACGGTTCTGATTCCGAAGAGAATGCGGCTATTGAGATCGCTTATTTCTTTAGCAAACTTGAATTAGTTTAGGTCTAAGAGTATAAAGGTTCAATGCTGTTCTTGCGCCCGTGTAGGAGCTTTTCGCGGTGCGTTGCTTGAACCTTTTTCCCAAACTTTTCAGGACCGAACATAAATTATGAAACGTTGCCCGACCTGCGATAAGACCTTTGAAGATAATCTGCGGTTTTGCCAATCATGCGGTTCGCCGCTGGCCGATGCGGTAGAGGAACTGGATCCGTACAAAACGATGGTGGCGCGTCCTGAGGACATCGCCGCTGCGATCCCGCCTCTTCCCGAAGCAGAACCGCCCAAACCCGCTGATGACGTTCTGGAACTGCCGACGGATTTTGACGCGAACAAAACGCAGATCGTCTCCGAATCGGAACTGCGCGCCGAGTTTGCCAAACAGGACCAACAGGTTGTTGACGTTCCGCCGCCGGAGCCGCCGAAGTTCATAGAACCGACGCCTCCGCCTCCGCCGGTCGCGTCAGCCGCGCCGCCAAAAGCTCCCGAGGAGCCAAAGGCACCGGAGCCGACACCGTCATCGCCGTTCGCAAACGACCTGACGGGCGATCCTTTCCTTCATACGACGCCGCCGATACCGTCGCCGTTCGAAAAATCTCCGTCGCCGACACCGGAACCGGCAGGGCAGCGAACCGTTGAACCCGCCGCACCGCCGGCGGAAATGCCCAGCCCGTTCGGCAATGCATCGTCAAAACCGGAAAAGACAGCGGAAAGTTTGGCAAGTGAACCGCTCGGAGAAGCGGGCGGAAAGATCGAACAGGCCGAATGGACCCCGCCGCCGGTGCCGGATGCAAGCCGGCAGAATCAGGAGATCGGCCAGAATACGCCGCTTCAGCCGCCTGCGGCTGGCGGACAAAGCAAGACACTCGCCATCGTTTCTCTTATCCTTGGCATTCTTGGTTTCACGCTCTGCTGCGGAACGGTATTGCCGAGTTTGATCGCGATCATCACCGGTTTCATGGCTCGCGGCAAGGCCTCAAAAGACCCGGCAAATTATGGCGGTTCCGGACTTGCTCTTGTCGGCATATTGACGGGCCTTCTCGGATTGCTGCTCAGCGTTGCTTATCTGGTATGGGTGTTCTTATTTGGCGGAATGCAGATGCTGATGCAGGGAATGTGATCTCAGAGAGATCGGGAAGTAGTTAAAAAATGTCTTTGATATCAAACGTTATTCAGTCAACGGCGGCCATTGTTAAGGGAATGAAGCGGACCATTTCCGAGATACCTCGGGAAAAGTGGACCGTTCAATATCCTGATGAACCGGTCACGGTCCAGCCGCGCTATCGCGGACAGCATCTGCTGCACGTTGATGAGGCCGGCAAGGAAAAATGCGTCGCCTGCTATCTCTGTGCGGCGGCGTGTCCTTCGGACTGCATTTACATCGAGGCCGAAGAAGATCCGCGTCCCTATGCCGAACGCATAGGCCGCGACGAACGCTATGCAAAGGTCTATAACATAGATTACGGCCGCTGCATTTTTTGCGGTTTCTGTGTCGAAGCGTGTCCGAAAGACGCCATCACGCACGGTTATAATTTCGAGATATCGGTATATAACCGTGCCGACCTGTTAAAGACCAAGGACGATCTTTTGATAACAAAGCAGGTACAGTCCAAAAACTACCGCGTCGCTCTGTCAACCGAGGATGTTGATTCGGAATTCAAGGTCGTGTAAGTGTCGGTAGGCGGTTAGCAGTTGGCAGTTGGCAGTTTGCGGTAGGCAGTTTGTTGTTGGCAGTCGGTAGGCGTTGTTATGAGGGATTCATGTCCGGACATAGGAATTTAAGGGTCTATCAGATCTCTTATGAACTTGCAATGGAGATATTTCGCCTGACGAGGACGTTTCCGCCTGATGAGCGATATTCCTTAACAGATCAGATACGACGTTCTTCACGTTCTGTCCCAGCCAATATTGCTGAGGGCTATCGCAAGCGTCAATATCCCAAGATGTTCGTGAATAAAATGTCTGATGCGGACGGCGAATGTACTGAAACGCAGACATGGCTTGATTTTGCATGTGACTGTGGCTACATCTCGCGAGAGATCCATTCATCGCTTTCCGACCGTTATGACTCGGTGGGATCAATGCTTGGGAAGATGATCAAGGAGCCTGAGAAGTTTATGCCGCGCGGTAATGTGGATGGTATAGGTCGATGACAAACAACCGAAACCTGCCAACAGCCAACAGCCAACAGCCAACAGCCAACCGCCAACCGCCAACTGCCAACTGTCTTCCGCCAACCCAAAAAGGCCGACAATATGAGATGCGTGCGCAGGGTCTGCGCGAATTTGCGGGCCTGCGGAGCGATCATCAGCCGCTTGATCCGTTCAAGCTGGCTTCGTATGCACGGCTTCTTGTGGTTTCGTTCGATCAGGTCACGGGGCTGAGTCCCGAGGCACGCGACCATCTGCTTGGCGACGGTAAGGATCTGTGGTCGGGCGGCGCCGCGTCAAAAAGGCTTCCTGACGGGTCAAAACTCATCATATTGAATCCGCAGCACAGTCCGGCCAGGCACAAGGCCACGCTGATGGAAGAGATAAGCCATGTTTTTCTTGGGCATCAGCCAAGCCGGCTTCAGATAGAAAAAAAGACGCGTGACGGCAGAACCATCGCCCGCGATTATAACGCTGAGATCGAAGAAGAAGCTTACTCCACCGGAGCCGCCGCCCTCGTTCCATATACGGCGTTGGAGCGGATGGTGAGATCGGGCCGGACGGTTCCGGAAATTGCCCGTCATTACGGTGTCAGCCGTGCTTTGGTCGAATACCGCATCAAGGTTTCCAGGCTGTGGGAACTTTACAAGAACAATATTTTCAGCAAACCTTAGGAAATGGAGCAGGTTCAGCCACCCACAACACGGCATGACGAGAAGCTTTCCACCGTGGACAAGCTGCGGATGCTTCTCGACATCACAAAGACGATCAGCCGGTCCAACAATGTCGATCAGGTGCTTAATCTGGTCATGGACACGCTCTCGACCCTTTTGCCTTATGATGCGGCGGGCATCTATCTGATCGAGGAAAATAAAGAGGGAAATGATCCGTATATCTTCAAATCAAAGGTAATACGCGGTTATGACATCAGTTTTGAGCTGATAGAACCGCGGCTGCGAATGGGTGAAGGCCTGATCGGTTATGCAGCGCAGACGGGCCAGCCTGTCATTGTGGCGGATGTAAAGAAAGACAAACGCTATTATGAGGCGAGAGGCCTGACAAGGTCAGAAATGGTCGTGCCGATAATCTCGAACGAACACGTTATCGGTGCATTTGACCTTGAAAGCAACGAACTCGACGCGTATGACGAGGACGACCTTTCGGTATTGCAGCTTTTGGCTTCGCACGTTGCCATCATTATCGAAAAAGATGAACTGCAGGAACAGGCGATAGAAAAGAAACGCATCGAGGCGCAGCTTGAGATCGCCCGTCAGGTCCAGCTTGAACTGCTTCCGGATGACGATCCGGTAGTTACCAATTTTGACATCAGCGCTTATGTTTTTCCGACCGAAGAGGTGTCCGGTGATTATTACGATTGGGTAAAGATATTTGAGGATCAGATAGGCGTAGTTGTCGCGGATGCGGTCGGGAAGGGAATTCCTGCCGCCCTGTTGATGTCGTTTTTGCGGGCTTCGCTGAGGGCGGGCATCCAAACCGGCTACGCGCCGCACATTGCCTTGTCCAAGGTCAACGACCTTTTGTGGGATTCGACCGAGGACCATCAGTTCATCACCTGCATTTACGGCAGCCTGGACGGACGCAACCGCACCTTTGTTTACTCAAACGCCGGACACAACCCGCCGATGTTGATAAATGCCGAGGGAACCTACCGCTATGTGGAATACGGTGATATGCCTTTGGGAATGTTTCACGAAACCCGGTATCACCAGCATTTTATAAGGTTTGACCGCGGCCAGACGATGATCCTCTACACTGACGGAATAACCGAGGCGGCCAATGAGGACGGCGAAGAATACGGCAAGGAACGTTTCGCGGCGAGTGTTCTGGATTGCATCGACCTGCCCGCGAAAAAAATGATCGATCATATCAGAAAAGGCGTCGCCGATTTCACCGGCCGCAAATTCCTCGATGACGACGGCACGCTTTTCATAGTCAAGGCCACATAACAAACAGCAAAAAAAAACGAAAGACCGCCATTGCGTTGAAACCTTCCGAGCTTTTTCAGTTGGATGTCTTTTTTATTTAGTGGGCAAGCAATGAATTATGCATCGAATCGCCGCCGGGAACGACCGGTGTGCGGTAATCGCCGTAGTTCAGCTTGTCGTTCTTTGTGGAAAATGCGTAGATGTCAAAGCCGTAGGCGTCGAGAGAATCGGTAAGCTGATCGACCCTTTCCATATACAATCTTTGTGAAAAGCCCAGTTCGCTGCGTATCTCCAACAGGCGGTCTATAACTTCAAGCGGTGCGAAACACAGTGCCGGATCTTTAAAGGTCGCCATAGAATTCTCCATTTTCGCGAAAAGGCCAGGCCTTTTCATCACGACTTTGATTACGATAACCGGCCAAAGGTTGTTCGATTATTTTTGTCTGCAACGCAGGCCGGGGACACCGTCATCATAGAGACAATGCGAAAAAGGTTGTTTTTGAGGGGAAAGAGGTTTATAGTTAAGGTGTCTCTTCCCGTTCAGTGCAGGTTTTTTCAAGGAGTGAAAATATGACCAGGCGTTTAATTTTATTTGGAATAGCAAGCCTGTTTTTGACTGCCTTTGCGTCGGTGTCGTTTGCCCAAAATGACGCGATCAGGTCGGCGATCGGCGATAAATATGTCATTTCGGCGAAGGCCGGCGGCGTCAACTACGTGGAAGGGACTGTCACCGTATTGAGAAATGACGGCACAAGCGGCGTTCTGGTAAAGGGCGACCGCGTTGAGGTCGGTGACAAGGTCACGACCGGAGCCGGCGGACGCGCCGAGATATTGCTCAATCCCGGTTCTTATCTGAGAATGACGGGCAATTCCGGTTTTCATTTCAAGTCAACGTCGCTTGATGACCTGCGGGTCAGCATTGACGGCGGCAGCGCGATCATGGAAGTTTTTGCGAGCGACGATTTTGTCGTCGAGGTCGAGACCGTGTCGGGTGATTTCTCGCTTGTCAGGTCAGGAGTTTACCGCGTTGACATCGAGAACGAAAAAGGCAGCCTGAGCGTTATCAAAGGCCGTGCAGAGGTCGCAAATGCCGAGAACACCGTCGTGAAAAAAGGACGTGAGGCCATCATCTCGGAAGACGAAGACGTCACCGTTGCAAAATTTGACAGCAAGGACAAGGACGAATTGGACGCATGGAGCAAGGCCCGGTCAAAGGAGCTTGCCAAAATGACCGCTTCGCTCAAGCCAAAGACATTTCGCGATTCGCTCCTGACATCGTTCGATATGCGCGGCTGGAACATGTACGATTCCTTTGGCCTGTGGGTCTATAACCCGTACACCGGTTTCTACTGCTTCCTGCCTTTTGGCAGCGGCTGGGCGTCGCCATACGGATACTGGTACAGATATGACATCTGGTCATATCGCCTGCCGCCGCGTACATATTATCCGCCGTACAGGCCGACAACACCGCCGACCGGAACACCGAACACACCCGGAACTTCGGGTCGGACCAGGGCAGAGGCTCCGTCAAAACCGGCCCGCCCGGCAAGCCCCACGTCTCAGCGGACATCGTCGCCGATGGCTCGTCCCCAGCGTTCGACACCGCCTTTTGCGAGAATGCCCAGCTCTTCATCGTCCAGGAGTACGATGGATTCGTCTCCGGCTCCTATGCGGAGCGCTCCGGTTTATATACCCGCGCCGGCTCCTTCCACTTCACGCGGAGACACCGCAAAACCGTCGCGTCCATAGGGCAAACGGTATAAGGTAAAAACTAAGCGGCCTGCCGGCATATCTCCGGCGGCCGTTCTTATTTCAGGAATCCGTTAACAGCATCAGGGATATTGAGAAAGGACTTTAGATATGGTTCTGCAATAAGCAGCGCGGTTTGCGAGAAATTTATCAGCGTGTGCAATACGACCGGCGGCCAGAGGCTGCCGGTTCCGGCCCGCAACAGCGTAAGGACAAGGCTCAGCCCCAAAAGCAGTGCGATCTTTGCCGGATTTTCAAAATACTGCGGAACGTGGACAAGCGTGAAAAGCGTCGCTGCCACGGCAATGGCTATCGGCATCCCGAAACGCTTGAGAAATGCCGAGTAAACTATGCCGCGATATACAACTTCCTCAACTATCGGGGCGGACAGCACAGCAATCGCTGACAAAAGGTAAAGCGCCGTTCTTGAGCTGCGGATAGTTCGTGTGATGTTGTCTTCCTGTTCAGGGAAAATACTGAAAATGGCAATGGCGAGCACCCAAAATCCCAGTGTCATGGCAATGTAATGCCATGTTTTAACGCCGGCTCCGCTCCAGCCGAGAGCATCGCGGAACTTGTCTTTGCCAAAACGGGTAACAATTACGAAGGCAAGAATGAGCGTAGCGATATGTGCCGGTATCGTCCCCACAAGCTGGGCGATCACGCCGCGCGGGTCGTTGGTGGCAAAATCTGCGGATGCCTGATTGTCACCAAGGTCAACGCCAAAATAAAAAGCTGCGGGCAGGAACACCATCAGCCGGATAAAAAGTATCGCACCGACGCTGGCTCCCCATACCAACAGGGCAATGCCCCAGTTCCATCTCGGAGAATCAGGTGATAATGCCGGTAAAACGGGTTCGACGGGAGCGGAGGCTTTGGGTATGTCGGAAAACATTGTTTCCTGATCGTCTTTCACTCTCGAAGTTTAATCAATAGGGAAAATAAATCCAAGTTGCGGCCTCCTGACCTTGCTATATCGGGCATTCCGTAATAGTCTAAAGTTCCGTGGGGCAACACGGAAATAATCCTCTACAAAATGTCATCGCAATAATACCGGCGAGGTATGCAAGTACCCGTTTGCCCGGAAAAATGCTTCTGCCGATTGCCGGAAAACCGCTGATACTGCATACGCTTGACCGCGCCGGTGAGGCGGCAAGCATATCCCGCGTGATCGTCGCCACTGATGACGAGAGAATTTTCGAGGCGGTAAGAGATGCCGGAGCTGAGGCCGTGATGACCTCGCCCGAACACAGATCGGGCAGCGACCGCATTGCCGAGGTCGCCGAAACTTTGCCCGAAGGCTCGATTATCGTAAATGTTCAGGGCGACGAGCCGGTCATTTCTCCTGCGGTGATCGACGCGGCTGTTAGAGCTATTTTGGATTCGCCCGAAGCCGACATTTCAACCACCTGCGAAAGAATTTTTGAGATAGACGACCTGTTTGACCCGAACATCGTCAAGGTCGTTACAGATATAAACGGCAATGCGCTTTATTTTTCGCGTTCGCCGATACCTTTTCCGCGTGAGGCTGCACAGGCGTTTAACGGCGATGCAAAAAAGGCGTTAAAACATCAGCCAGAACTGCTTTCACAGTATAAAAAACACACCGGGCTTTATGTTTATCGCCGGGAGTTTTTGCTCCGGTTCACGCAGATGCCCCAAACACCGCTTGAACAGACAGAAATGCTTGAGCAATTGAGAGCATTGGAAAATGGGGCTAAGATAAAGGTAATAGAAACTACATCACGGTCCATTGGTGTGGACACGGAAAGCGACCTCGAACTCGTTCGCGCGATATTAGAGGCCGAGGAACAGGCCCATGAGCTTGTCGATTAGATCTATGGGCGATTGGGTAGGACTTATATTTTTTCTGGTTTTGATAATAGGCGCGGTCGTCGGCCTAAAAGTTTTGTCAAAACAAAAGACACGAACCGCCGAGGAATTTGAACGAAACGTCGCCGAAGGCCCGACCGCTCTCGGAGGAACGATGAACGCCCTTCAGGAAATGCTGAACCCCGAAGAGGCAAAGGCAAAAGAAGTTGTGATGCAGATGAAGGATGGGAATTTCCAAAAGAAAAGACGGGAAGGAAAGTCAGGTGGGACGCAGGATTAGTTGAACGACATGAATCTAAGTTCTTTTTTGATTCCAATAGGCTGGTTCGTGTTTGGACATCTGGTAGGAAGGATCTTTGCACTAATTTTCCGTGCGTATATCGTTCGGGTTGATTTGGTTAAGTTGTCATTATGGCTATGGTTCTCGGGTTTGGTGATGAGCATAATTGCCGAGAGATCAAGCAGGCATTTTAACAATGAATACATTTACTACA
Organism: Acidobacteriota bacterium; assembly: GCA_019639175.1. Classification (GTDB taxonomy): domain Bacteria; phylum Acidobacteriota; class Blastocatellia; order Pyrinomonadales; family Pyrinomonadaceae; genus OLB17. Next base: position 75,302 of record JAHBSK010000011.1, read on the forward strand.
TTGGACTATTTGTTTTTGGTGCCATGTCGGTCGTGCCATTACAGCTTTTTTGGGGCATTGTCATGTTGTCAAAGGATAATAAAGGGCGTGATTTGAACCTTCTTGGTAAAAGAATTGAACGAGGTGAGGACGAAGAAAGTGACTAAATATATTTTCGTAACTGGCGGAGTGGTTTCAAGTTTGGGCAAGGGGCTGGCGGCATCGAGCCTGGGCTGTTTGCTTGAGGCGCGCGGGATGAAGGTTCAGATGATGAAGCTCGATCCGTATATCAATGTCGATCCGGGAACGATGTCGCCGTTTCAGCACGGTGAGGTTTACGTTACCGACGACGGCGCCGAGACCGACCTTGACCTTGGACACTACGAACGCTTTACACATGCCAAGCTCTCGCAGGCGAACAACTGGACAAGCGGCCGCATATATCTGTCCGTTATAGAAAAGGAACGCCGCGGAGATTATCTCGGCAAGACGATACAGGTCATTCCGCACATAACCGACGAGATAAAAGATGCCGTTCGGACTGTCGCCAAGGAACACGAACCGGACGTTCTCATTGTCGAGATCGGCGGAACGGTAGGCGACATCGAATCGCTGCCGTTTCTCGAAGCCATCCGCCAGATGGGGAACGAGGAAGGCCGCCGGAACGCAATGTTCATTCACGTCACGCTTGTCCCGTTCATAGCCGCCGCCGGCGAACTGAAGACCAAACCGACACAGCACAGTGTTCGCGAACTCCGCGAGATAGGTATCGCTCCCGACGTTCTGCTCTGCCGTTCGGATCGCCCGATCTCGGTCGATATGCGGCGAAAGATCGCGCTTTTCTGCAATGTCGAGGAAAACGCCGTGATCTCCGCTCTGGACGTACCGACGATATACGAGGTTCCGCTGGCGTTTCACGAACAGGGCCTGGATGAGCTTATTGTCAGAGACCTTGACCTTACCGAACGGTTTCCGTCCGCCGATCTGAAAAAATGGCGTGACCTTGTCTCGACAATAAAGGATCCGTCGGGCGGTTCGGTCCACATAGCCATCGTCGGGAAATATGTCGAGCTTGAAGATTCGTACAAATCGCTGCGCGAAGCACTTACACACGCCGGTGTCGCCAACGATCTGCGGGTAAACGTGACGTGGCTCGAATCGGAAAATCTGATGAAGGACAATTACGAAAGCGATCTTCAGGATTTTGACGCGATACTCGTGCCGGGCGGTTTTGGCAAACGCGGCATATCGGGAATGCTGCGGGCGATAAAATACGCGCGTCGGTCGGGGACGCCATATTTCGGCATCTGTCTGGGAATGCAGACGGCGTGCATTGAATTTGCACGCAATGAATGCGGCCTGCGTGATGCCGATTCGACCGAGTTCAACGAAGAAACGCCGTTTCCGATCATATTCAAACTTCGCGACCTGGTCGGCGTTGACGAACTCGGCGGCACGATGCGGCTCGGTGCCTGGGATTGCGACCTGAAGGAAGGTTCGCTTGCAAGTGAGGTCTATGACGGTGCAGAAAACATCAGTGAACGACATCGCCACCGGTTTGAGTTCAATCCCGAATATCGTGATGTGCTGGAAAAAGAAGGACTCGTTTTCAGCGGTATTTCACCGGACGGAAAATTTGTCGAGATGGTAGAACTGCCGCGAGACAAGCATCCGTACTTTATCGCCTGTCAGTTTCATCCTGAATATAAGTCAAAACCGCTTGATGCTCACCCGCTTTTCACCGGCTTTGTAAAAGCCGCGTGGGAAAACCGCCTGCGAAGCGAAAACCTTGAGCATGACATTTCGAGCGATCGCCAGATGGAGGTTCATGAAAGAGTAATGGTCAACGATGAAGTATAATGACCGTTTTGTATATTTATAGATCGTTAATACTGTATGCTTTTGGTATTGAGCGTGGCCTGATTTAAGAGTGATGGACGGGAATAATTTTCCGATAGATAAGGTGCAATTCGGCGGCGGAGAGCTTTCGTTCATCCTTGGGCCGTGTGTGGTCGAATCTTTAGCGCATGCCTCGATGATGGCAGGCGCGATAAAAGAGATATGCGAGCGCGTCGGCGTCGGGTTTATATACAAATCTTCGTTTGACAAGGCAAATCGGAGTTCGATAGAGAGCTTTCGCGGTGACGGGATGGAATTTGGCCTTTCGATACTTGCGGAGGTAAAGGAAAAGGTCGGCGTTCCGGTCATTACAGATATTCACGAGCCGTGGCAGGCGGAAAAGGCCGCTGAGGTTGCGGATATGCTGCAAATTCCCGCTTTCCTATGCCGCCAGACCGATCTGCTTGTTGCCGCCGCCAAGACCGGAAAAGCGGTGAATGTAAAAAAAGGACAATTTCTCGCGCCGTGGGACGCAAAGAACATCGTCGATAAGCTGGCCGCCGCCGGATGCGAAAAGATACTCCTGACCGAACGCGGGGCCAGTTTTGGTTACAACAATCTGGTCGTCGATCTGCGTTCGTTCCCGATAATGCGTTCATTCGGCGTGCCTGTGGTGTTTGACGTGACGCACAGCCTTCAGCTTCCGGGCGGGCTTGGCAAAGCAACCGGAGGACAAGCACAATACATCGAACACTTTGCAAGAGCAGGTGTGGCATGCGGCGTCGATGCCGTTTTTATGGAGGTTCACAATGATCCTGCGAACGCTCCGAGCGACGGCCCGAACCAGCTTCCGCTGAAACGGTTGGAAAAACTGCTTGTTAAACTGAAACAGATCCACGAACTGGCTAAAGAATAATGAGATCATTGCATACTGTCGATGAGGTATTGAGATGAATATAACGATAAGCTTACCGGATTCCATTGCTCAATATATCGGCTCCAATGAAGAGGAGCTTCGCGGGAGGCTGCTCGAATCGTTTGCCATAGAAGGGTATCGTTCTGAAAAGCTGACCGCATACGAGGTCGGCAGGCTTTTGGGGCTGGAAACACGGATGGAAATAGATGAGTTTCTAAAAAAGAACGGTTTATTTTTGGATTACACAGAAGAGGAATTGGAAACGCAGCGTAGAGGGTTAGAGGCTCTTTTGAACAACTGATGATAGTTATTGCCGATACCTCGCCGATAAATTATCTGGTGCTGATCGACGCCATCGGTATTCTTCCCGAAATGTTTGGTGAAGTAATAATTCCTCAAGCGGTGTATAAAGAATTGAATCATGAAAAAGCACCGGAGCCGGTGAAAAGATTCATAAATGACGCTCACGCATGGCTCCGGATAAGGGATGTTGAGGTTCCGGAAAATACCGGGCTTGATAATCTAGGACCCGGAGAGCGTGAAGCAATTTTTCTTGCTGAATCGGAGAAGGCCGACCTGCTGATAATTGATGAACGGAAGGGAATGCGGGCAGCGATGCAAAGGAAACTTATGGCGGTTGGAACGCTTATCATTCTCGAACAGGCCGCTGCAAAAGGCTTAGTTGATCTGCCCAATGCCTTCGAGAAAATAAAAAATACAAGTTTTCATGTTTCATCGGAACTTCTAAACGAGATATTGGATAGAAACACTTAAAGATGACCAAATATTCTTACGCGATCTTTTTATTTATCTTTACATTTGCCGGAAATGTCCTTCATGCCCAGACCGAGCAGCGTATATCGGCGACGTGGCAGGTTGTTAAGTACGACATTACGGCGACGTTGCCGCAGGCAGAAACTGACAGGAGCCTTTCGGCGAGCGCGAGGCTGGAGCTGAAGAACGTGTCGTCGCGTCCTGCAACGAGCCTGACGCTGAGGATAAGCCCTGATGCCGAGATCTCTTCAATAAAGATAAATGACACCGCGATGGATTTTACAAAGGGTGTGGAAAAGGTCGGTTCGGCAGAGTTTCAGCGGCTTGCCGTCCGCATTCCGGCGGTTGCCGCGAACGGAAATGCCGTTGCGGTCGTGGAATACAAACTAAAGGTCGGTGACAATTCCGGCATCAGTTCCATCACGCCTTCCGGTTCCCAGTTTCTTCCGCTTTCCTTTTGGTATCCCACGCCGAACAGTTGGTATTTCGCCCGCGGTGCCGATTTTGCTCCGTTCCGTGTTCGTGTCAATGCTCCCGCCGGGCTGACGCCGCTTTCCGCCGGCACCGAGGAAAGCGGAGCGTTCGAGAACAAGGCGCACGGACAGCCTTTCTTTGTTGCCGGAAATTGGGACAAGGTCGAGGCCTCCGGCGAGGCTGTTTTTCTTCCAAAAGGGATCGATGAGACCGGCAGGCAAAGGGCGACGGAACTTGCTCAGCTTATCGCCGACGCACGGGCTTTTATGACACCGCTGCTTGGGCCGCTTCCAAATGTGCCGATCCGCATTATTTCAGTCAGGCGGGGTTCCGGTTACGCACACGGCGGCACTCTGCTGGTAGATGACAGCGTTTTTCGACGTGCCAAACTTGATTCATTCACGGCAATGAGTGTTTCCGAATCCGTTGCAAAGATGTGGCTTGGCGATGCGACCGCTTTGACCGATGACGGCAGCGGGATAATAAGAGAAGGCCTTTCGCGCTATCTGGCGACGCAGTTTCTTGAGAATAAGTTCGGGCCGGAGGTCGCGGACGTCGAACGCCTCAGGCAACAGGCCGCTTACGGCAATATTGCTCAGAGGGACGCTCCTTTGGCAACTGTTCTGCCGATAGACGATTACTATTTTTCCGCTGTTGCCAATAAAGGCTCGATGTTCTGGCGAATACTGGAGCGAAGGGCAGGACGCGATGTGTTCTATCAAAAGATCAGGGAAAACATGACAAGCGGTGTCATGAGCCTGGCCGGTGTCCGGTCATCATTCCCCGATCAAAAGGAATTCATGGACCAGATGCTCGATCAGGTCACGGACACGAATCTTCAGGTCGGGCTTCCGGTTGCCGGCAACGGCGAGGCGAAGGTCGCTCTAAGGAACGCCGGTTCGTTCGACGTGACGGTGAAGGTGACGGCGTCGCTGGCGAATGGAGAAAAGATGACATCGCCTGTTTCTATCAGGGCAAAGAGCTTTGGCGAGATCATTTTCAAAACGCCGGAAAAGATCGTCAAGGTCGAGATCGATCCCGAAAAGATATATCCGCAAACCGATTATTCCGACGATGTGGCGCCGCGTGAGCGAACGGACAGCGATCCGCTGCTGGCGACAAAGAGGGAATTTGACCGGCAAAAATTTGCCGAGGCGGAACAGATCGCCCGCGTTGTGCTTCGCCAATATCCTGCTTTTGACGATGTCCGCATTATGCTTGCCCGGTCGCTGCTTGCACAGAACAAACTCGCTGACGCCGAAACGGAATTCAGGGCCGTGCTGAACAGCAAACTGCCCGCCGCCCGTTCGCTGGCGTGGGCAAGCGTCGGGCTTGCGGACATCTTTTCCCGCACGAATCGCAACTCCGAAGCCCTGCAATATGTTGCTCAGGCCATCAACGCCGATGCCGAATACGGAGCGAGCCTTGCCGCCAGGAACATCCGCAACAAGATAAACGCATCTTCAACGGTGGATGAAGCGTTAAAGGGGTTTTTCACACGCTTTGATCAGGCCGCGACCGCAAATCGCAAGGCCGATCTGGAGTCGATGGCTGTTGCCGGGGATGCGACGCGTTTTGCAAGCGGCGTGGCGGGACAGGTGACCACGTGGAAAACGACGGTGATGCACATGGACCGGCTTGACCCTTCGACAGCGTTGGTCGAGGTCCGGCTTGATCTGAAACTGCTCGGACGCGAGGCAGAATCCGGCATGGCAGTATATCGGATGACCAACACCGCCGGCGGTTGGAAGCTGAGCAGTGTCGAGATCTTTGAGGTTCGTTGATGAATATTCAGGAGATCGCTCCGAAGATAAAACTTCTGCTGATGGATTGCGACGGCGTTCTGACCGACGGGCGTCTCTATTTCTCTGAAAGCGGCGAGGCGATGAAGGTCTTTCACGTCCGCGACGGCCAGGGCATTGCTCTATGGCACAAGGCAGGCGGTGTTTCAGGCATCATCTCAGGACGCGGTTCTGAACTGTTAAAGGCAAGGGCTGCGGAGCTGGGAATGAAGTATCTGAAAGCTCCGTCAGATGACAAGGTAAACGATCTTGAGGCAATTCTTGCAGATGCCGGAGTTTTACTGGAAGAGGTTTGCTTTATCGGTGACGATGTCGGCGATCTTAAGATAATGCAGCGTGTGGGCTTTTCTGTCGCCGTTGCTGATGCAGTCGATGAAGTGCGTTCGGCGGCCTCTTATGTAACTAATTTAAAAGGCGGGCGCGGCGCTGTCCGCGAGGTCATTGACCTGCTCTTAACTTACAGATGAGCGGTCTTCATCAATTACACTAATTAGAGCAGTTACGTCATCATCTGCTGAATGTTGATGTGCGTAATATTTCGCGGTTTGCGAGGCAAAACCCGCAGCTCTTTCGTAATGTTTCCGGCCGCAAGGTTGCTTTTAACCCCAAGATCCCGATTAAACCCAAATTCAGCGTTAGCAGAACAAAAGATTGTTTGTGTTGTCTTTTCTTGGCGGTTTCTTGCGAGCTTTGCGGCTTTGCGTTAAAAAAGATCACGCAAAGACGCCAAGGCCGCAAAGAAAAAAACAAGGAAAAACCGTCTAATTCGGAATCCGGGTTAAACAGACGAAAACATCCAACGCGGTTTACCCGCATGTTGGCATATCAATTGCGTCGATATAAGGTCGAGAGACCTATCAGACCGCCGCTAAACATACGGCAAACAATTGTTATGTTGGCATTGGAAGAAACCATCACAAATGCTCCTGCAAATGAAAAAAGCGGAGGTTCATTCCTTGCAGCGGTCTTAAAGCTTTTGTGTTCCGTCCGCCTGGGCGTAGGACTGCTGATGGCGATCGGGGTTCTATGTTTTATCGGGATGCTGATAATGCAGCAGAATGTTGACGGATTTGACCGCTATTTTGCAGAACTGACACCGTCACAGCGGCTGACTTACGGGCGGCTTGGCCTTTTTGATATCTACAATGCGTGGTATTTCAATGCGCTTCTCGGCCTGCTGTCGCTGAACATCATTCTCTCTTCGATAGAACGGTTTCCCAAAACATGGCTGTTTGTCGCGAAACCGAGTGCAACAGTGCCGGTTCGCTGGCTCCGCGAACAAACCGCTGCCGTAAATTTCACTGTGAAAGGCGAAAGCGGGCAGATCGCAGATGTGATAGCCGGCGAGATGAAAAAGGAAGGCTGGAAAAGGACGATAATACGCGAAAAGAACGGAACCACATTTGTCTTCGGGCAATCAGGGGTCTGGAACCGTTTTGCATATTTACTTGTTCACACTGCTCTTTTGATCATCTTCCTTGGCGGGTTTTTGACGGCTCAGATGGGATCTACCGGACAAATACCTCTGGCTCCCGGAGAAAGCTCTGACCTGATGCGAGAACTGGTCGTTGATTTGGACAGGACAAGCGAAGTGACAAAGAGGCTTCCGTTCGAGGTCATCTGTACCGATATTCAGCAAAAGCTTATCCGAAACGACGGCCCCATTTCAGCGGGTAATACGATCGACTGGCTGACGCACTTTCAGATCAGGGACGAGACCGGAACCCATGATGCTTTTGTTCAGATGAACAAGCCGTTCGACCATCGCGGTTACCGTTTCTTTCAGGCAAGTTTTACTCACGTTGGCCGTGCAAGGAGCATAACGGTTCGGCTGACGCCCGAGAGCGGCGACGGTCATGAAGATATCATTATCCCGCGCAACGGCGCGGTAACACTGCCTGACGGAAAAACGATCAGATTCAGCGAATTTCGCGGAAATCTCACTTCCGGAGCTGAGGACCCGTTCGAGGACACAAGCTCATACCCAAATCCGGCAGCCGTTTTGCAGATATTTCAGCCGGGAGAAGTGCCGCTGACGGCATACGCGGCCGGCCCTCAGTTTAAAGACCAGCCGTTGGCAAAAAAAAACGTGGCGGGTTATACGTTTCAGTTGATAGATTTTGAGAAAGTGTCCGACCGCCACATCCTTGCCGTCCAGCGAGACCCGGGAGCAAACGTGGTTTACATCGGGTTTGCGGCCCTGTTCATTACCCTTATGGGCGTTTTTGTATTCTCGCATCAGCGGGTCTGGGCTGCTATTGAGAAAATCGGTGATGGGGAACACAGGGTTACAGTTGCGGGCAATGCCAATCGAAATCAGAACGGGTTGGGCGACAAGGTCGAACGGTTCATAGGCGGCCTGCGGACACGCAAGCCGGAGGGCATATCAGATGAATGAAGAAGCAATAAAACATCCGATGATAGCGTCAGGAGAAAAGCAGGACAAGGCTGAAAAAGCCCCGCTCTGGCGATCATACTTTCCGTTCATTGCAGCAATGGCAGGTTCGGCCGTTATGCTTCTGGCCCGTGTCACGTTCGGCGGCGAACACTTTATCTCTGACGGTGCATTGATGATGATTGCCCTTGCCGCCTACCTGATCGCGGCGGTATTCTTTCTTACCAATTTTTACGCGCCTTTCAAATTTGCCGAATCGCTGGGCCTGTGGGCGGCAACCGCGGGAGTTTTCCTTAATCTTTCCAGTTGGCTTGTCCGATGGTCCGCCGCATACGACCGCGAACTGTCGATCTTTATCAGCGAAGGCCGCACCGCCGCCGATATGCCGTGGCTTATTCGCTACATCCCGTTCGCAAATCTTTATGACCTCAGCCTTGCTTTCGGATTTGGCGCGGGCGTAACGACGCTTTTGGTGATGCGGCGTCCACATTTCAGGATAGTTGCCGCTTTTTCGCTTACGCTTGCCGCCATCATCCTCGTGCTTGCCAGGTTTATCGGAGGAGATTTTGTCGATCTGCCGCCGGTGCTTGATTCCTACTGGCGTCCGCTCCATGTCGGTGTTGCGTCGCTGAGCTACGGTGTCGCGCTCGTTTGTTTTGCGGCTGCCGTACTATATCTGTTGAAAGACGGCCTCAAGGTCGAAAAAATGGCGATCTGGACAAGCATTTTTTCTATTGCGGTATTTGCAACGGTGAGCCGGTTCAGCGTTTTCGCTCCCACGTCATTCGGAACTTACACTGCCTCGACCTTTGTCGGAGAACTGAAAATGTCGCTTGCCCTGCGTGCAGATATTCCCTATGTAGGCTGGCTGCTCGTGCTGGCAGCGGTATTGATGATCGGTGCGATAGCAGCTTTCGCATCACATTTTTCAAAGCCGGAGGACAAAGCGAGCCGGATGATAGGTCACGGCCTTTTGCGTTCCGCCCTTGTAGTGCAGGCCATAGGGATAGGCGTTCTGGTCTATCAGATAAAGACGATGAAGGATGTTGTCGCCTTCATCAGCACAACGCAATACGAACGCTTTGCGGGCTGGCTGCTGGAACAGGGCGGGATACCGCAGGCCCAGATAATTCAGCTAAATTCACAGCAGTTACACGAGATCTCCACGAAATGGGTCAGCGACAACGCCTCGCAGCTCCATTTGAGCCTCAATGCAAATCCTGTTGAACTTTCTGCTCTGATAACAGCTTTCGCGGGAACATTTTTCATTGTTTTGTTCTCTCTTAAGACCGAAAAGCTCCGCGAGGCTCTGCCGTCAAAAGAGGTGCTGGACAGTTTGATGTACAAACTCGCCGGCGTCGCGTTTGCAGGCCTGGCTCTATTGCTCATGACCGGAGCGATATGGGCGAACGAATCATGGGGCCGGTATTGGGGCTGGGATGCCAAGGAGACCGGAGCTTTGATTGCGTGGCTTACGTACGCCGGTTTTCTGCATTCGCGGATAGCATACGGCTGGAGGGGGCGTCGTTCAGCGTATTTCGCCATTCTTGCATTCCTTTTTGTTATCTTTACCTATCTTGGTGTGAGTTATCTTCTGCCGGGCCTGCATTCTTACGCGTAAGGCGGGAAATTTTTGTTATGAACAAAGAGAACCTTTTATTTGTAGTGATCGGCTTCTTATGCGGCGCCGTCACAGGATTTATATTCGCGAACAGCATTAACCAACGCGACACGATGATGACACCGGGGACGACAGCCAAAAATTCGGCCCTGCCAGCCGATCATCTTTCGGGGCAGAATATGACCGGCGGTTCGCTCCCGGAAGTTGTGGCCGCCATTGAACTGGCGAAGAAAGAACCGGACAATTTTGAGGCCCAACTCAAGGCCGGCGAACTCTACTATCAGATCCAGCGGTTTGACGGGGCGATCGAGTTTCTCGATCGCGCGAACAAGCTGAGGCCGGAAAACCGTGAGGTGATGGTACACCTTGGGAACGCTCTTTTTGATGTCGGTAAGTATGCGGATGCTGCGAATTGGTACGTGTCGGCCCTAGAAAAAAATGCGAATGATGTAAATGTCAGAATGGATCTGGGCTTGACGTTCATCCTTCGTGAACCGCCCGACTATGACCGTGCGATAAAAGAGTTTCTGGAGGCACTGGAACTTGACCCGAAACATCCGCAAACCCTCCAGAATCTGACGGTCGCCTATACCAAAAAGGGTGATGCGGCAGAGGCGGGTAAAATACTTGCGATGCTGGAAGCTCTCGATCCGGCCGGGACCTCGGTGCCGCTGCTCCGGGAAGAGATCAAAAAGCTCGAAGCGAAATAGACCGCTGCCGGTCGCCGGGTTTGGCGAAATTTACGGCTTCTTAAGAACATCAGCCAGGACGGTCAGAAGTTTCTCGGCCGTGTAGGGCTTTGACAAAAAAGCATTTACATTCAGGCTGACAAGTTCGGCGGAAGGCAGGCCGCTTGCGACGATGATGGGCAGATCGGGGGCCAGTTTGCGCAAAGAGCGGATCGTCGTCGCTCCGTCCATAAAAGGCATTGCCATATCGGTCAAAACGACCGCGATCTTTTCGGCATTTTGGGCATACACAGCGACCGCTTCGGTTCCGTCAGAGGCTGCGAGCGTCCGGTAGCCGAATTTTTCAAGCGTCTCGACGGTTATCTCCCTGATATTTTCCTCGTCGTCCACGATCAGAACAAGTTCCCCATCGCCCATCGAATATGTGATGTCGGCATCGGGTTCCGCGGCTTCCGGTTCATTCTGTGCCGCCGGCATATATGCCGCGAATTTTGACCCCTTGCCCGGTTCGCTATCGACATGAATGAAACCGCCATGGCTTTTGACTATCGTCAGAGCGGTCGAAAGGCCAAGACCCGTTCCCTTGCCGAGTTCCTTTGTCGTAAAGAACGGATCGAAGATGCGTTTCACAACGTCAGGCCCCATTCCAAAGCCCGTATCCTGAACTGAGATCATGATGTAGTTGCCCGGAGCAGCATCAGGGTGCATTCGGGCATAGTTCGTGTCGATCCTGATGTTCTCCGCCTTTATCCGCAGCACGCCGCCCGAAGGCATTGCGTCGCGGGCGTTGATGCACATATTCATCAGCACCTGATGAACTTGTGTCGGGTCAGCGGAGATCACCCACAGGTCGGGAGCGATATCGAACTTGACCTGAATGGATTTTGGCAGTGTTTCCGTCAAAACGCTGATGAGATCTTTGATAAGGTGTTTGACCTGCAGCGAGACGCGGTCGCCTTCCATACCGCGGGCAAATGTGAGCACCTGTTTTACCAGATCGGCCCCGCGTTCGGAATTTTCGCGGATCATCGCTATCCATCGCTGCGATTCGGCGTCCTTTTCCTTGAGTCTGAGCATTTCGGCAGACAGCAGTATCGGTGAAAGAATGTTATTCAGATCGTGGGCGATGCCCCCCGCAAGCGTGCCTATCGATTCCATTCGCTGAGCACGCAGCAGATGCTCCTGGTTCAGCCGCTGTTCCGTGACATCGGTATTGGTGATCAGGATATAATCGGGCCGCTGCCGCTCATTGCGGACAAGTGTCCATCGGCTGACGACGATTATTTCTTCGCCTGTTTTGGTCGTGTGCCGAAATTCGGCCCGCCACTCGTCGCTCTCCTCAAAAGCGGCCTGTGCATGGGCCGTGTCACCGGTGGAAAAAACATCGTCAATGTTTCGCCCCAACACCTCTTCGACGGACCAGCCATAGATATGCCTTGATCCTTCGTTCCAATAAAGTATTCGGTATTTAAGGTCGCTGACGAGGATCGCGTCCTGGGCCTTGTCCAGGAGCGAAGCCTGCTGGCGGATGCGCTCTTCGGCGAGTTTGCGTTCCGTTATCTCATAACGGATCGCCACGTACTGGAACGGCTTGCCGTCCTTATCCAGAAAAGGGACTATCGTCGTATCTACCCAATAGATCGACCCGTCCTTTGCCCGGTTGCGGAATTCGCCTCGCCAGACCTTGCCGTTGGCGACCGTCGTCCACAGGTCGCGGATGAATTCCTTGGGATGATAGCCGGAGCTGATCATCCTGTGATCTTGTCCCAGCAATTCTTCCCGGCTGTACTTTGATACCTCGCAGAATTTATCGTTGACATAGGTGATGCAGCCACGCTGATCGGTCGTCGCGACGATGGCTGCCTGATCGAGCGCCGATTTGAGATCAGCAAGCTCTTTCAGGGCGTCTCGCTCTCCCCTGTCTTTGCCAACCATTACCGCTTTCTCACCGTTCTTCATTCGTCGTCAATGGTTCGGTCGGGAGGTATCGTGTCGTACCCATCCGACTTTTTCAATTTGTAACGCAATTGATCGCGTGATATATCCAAAAGCCTGGCGGCGCGGGTCAGATTTCCGCCCGTTCGGGCCATCGCCTGTTTTGCAAGCTCTATCTCCACGGTTTCCAGCGGTATCCCGTTCGGCGGAAGAACGATCCCTGTCCGGCATTCGCCGTTGGCCGCCACCTCTTCCCGGGCCATATCCATCGGCAGATGATCGATAGTTACAAACTCGCTGTTCTCAAGGATCGACGCCCGTTCGATAACATTGCGGAGTTCCCGGACGTTTCCTGTCCAGCGATAACATTTGAAGATCTTTTCGACCTCCGGGGAAAGGCCTTTTAGTATGCTGCCTCGCCGTTTCTGATTCGCCCTTTCTATGTAGTGCCGCGCCAGCAGCAGAACATCGTCGCCGCGTTCACGAAGCGGCGGAATGTCTATCTGTATCACAGATAACCTGAAATAGAGGTCCAGTCGAAAGCTCCCTTCCTCGCCCTCGCGTTTCAGGTCTCTATTGGATGCCGCGATGATCCTCACGTTCAGCGGGATATCCTTTAGGCCGCCGACGCGCCGAAAAGTTCCTTCCTCCAGAACGCGGAGCAATTTTGCCTGAAGTGAAAACTCCAGTTCGCCGATCTCGTCCAGAAAGATGGTTCCGCCCTGGGCCTGTTCAAAAAGACCTTCCTTTCTCTGTTTTGCATCGGTGAACGCCCCCTTTTCATAGCCGAAAAGCTCCGATTCGATCAGCGTTGCCGGAAGCGCCGCACAGTTGATCGCCAGATACGGTGCATTTGCCCGGTCAGCGGCATTATGGATCGCCCTCGCGAAAAGGTCTTTGCCGGTCCCTGTCTCGCCATGAAGAAGTATCACCGGTACGTCTGAAGCCGCGACCCTTTGCGCAAGGTCGATAGACCGTTTGAACTGTTCAGATCCTCCCAGAAGTTCCGAAAATCCGAAGCCGCGGGAGCGTTCGATAGCCGCCTGTTTTACCTTGTGCCGCAGCCTTTGCGTTTCCACCGCATTTCGCAGTGTTATCCGCAGTTCTTCGAGTCTTACCGGTTTGCCGATAAAATCATGTGCGCCGCCGCGCAAAGCGGCAATGGTATTCGGAACATCGACATTTCCCGTGATCATTATCGCTATCGTTTCCGGCCTTTTTTCCTTGACCGCGTTCAGAACATCCAGCCCGGAACCGTCCGGCAGATCTATATCCAGCAGGATGACCGCCGGTTCTTCATCCGTGAACAATTTGATCGCCGCCGCGACATTCTCTGCTTCGAGCGTCACGTAGTTCCATGAACGCAGAGCTTCGTCTAACGCCATTCTTACATAACGGTCGTCATCTACGATCAGGATCTTTTCGGTCGGTGACATGTTCAGATGCCTCTGGATGTAAATTCTCGTTATAGTACAATGATATTTTACAACGAACTGCGAATTTTTTCGCACCCGCTTCGCAAAAAGTGGCCCGATATTACTGCTTTTCCTAAGAACGGCCGAATGGGAATCTGGCACGGACGTTGCAATCTGCATCTCATGTCTGCGGTTCGAAACAGAGGCGTGTCAATAGACTGGGAGGAAGTATGAAGGTGCTGGTCGCTTATGACGGGTCAAAGTACTCTGAAGCGGCTCTCGATGACCTTGGCCGTGCGGGTTTACCGGACGTTGGCGAGTTGGTCATAATGTCCGTCGCCGAGGTATGGCTTCCGACGCGTGACGACGTCGTAAGGGCTGCGCTGTTCTCCGTCGGTTCAGGATCGGACGTTGAAACAGGGAAGGACGTCATCCCCGTTCACGAAAGTGATCGGCGGATCGTTGCCGAAGCGGAAACGCTTGCAAATCACGCCAGAAAACGTCTTCAAAAACTGCTTCCGGATTGGAAAATAAGAGCATCCGCCACCTATGGCTCGCCCGCACGGGCAATACTTGCGTGCGCCGATGAGATCATGCCAGACCTCATCGTTCTCGGCCCTCACGGACGTTCCGCCATCAGCCGTCTGTTCCTCGGCAGTATTTCACAAAAAGTTATTACTGAGGCGGATCGTTCGGTCCGCGTAGCCCGCGAACGCCCCGATGCCGATCACGAGCCTGTCCGTTTGGTGATAGGATTTGACGGTTCGCCCGGAGCCGATGCGGCGGTGGAGGCAGTTGCGGGCAGAGATTGGCCTGAACAAACCGAGGTGCGGCTTGTTGCCGCAACCGAACAGGTCACTCCGACCGCGATCGGCAGGTTCATCCCGCCGGTCGCCGAGGCAGTCGAAGACATTAACGAATCAGAGCGCGAACGGATCGAAGAACTTGCCGGGAACGCCCTTGAAACACTGCGTGAACTCAAACTTGCGGCCAGCCTGCATATTCACTCCGGAAATCCGAAAAAAGTACTGATCGAAGAGGCTGAACGGCAGAATGCCGATTGTATCTTTGTCGGTGCGACCGCTTTTGGCGGCCGGGCCGAGCGTTTTCTTCTCGGCAGCACTTCGGCGGCGGTTGCGGCCCGCGCACATTGTTCTGTGGAGGTTGTTCGAAAGGTTCGGCATCCTGATCTAAACTGAGTTTTCATATCTTCCGGCGGGCGTCATTCCGGAGATGGTGACGGCCGGACATCATCAATTAAAAAAATGACGGCAATATCTTCAACGATCAAAATAAAAACAACGGTTCCGGCAAAGTCTGTTGCGTTGCCGGTCGAACACGGAGCATGGGGATTTTTGTTCGAGCCTGCTCTTGCAGGATTGATCCTCGCTCCGACCCCTGCCGCTCCGTTCATTCTCCTTCTTTTTGTCGGCGGGTTCCTCGCCCGTCAGCCTCTCAAATTTCTTATCGGCGACTGGCTGCAGGGACGCAGCCTGCCGCGAACGGAACTGGCGTACCGTTATGCGGTGATCTACGGGGCCATTGCCGGCATCGGATTCATCGGGATGAAGGCAACGGCTCCGTCTAACGCATTCCTGCCGATCATCGCCATGGGACCGCTGGCGGCTTATCTGATATCTCAGGACATTTCGCGACAGGCACGAGAACTCGTTCCCGAACTGGCCGGAGCATTTGCGCTTACTTCATCCATTACGGTCTTTGCCCTGGCGGGCGGCTGGGATCATATCGCGGCCCTCGTTTTATGGGCGGTGATGCTTGCGAGGCTGATACCGTCGGTCCTGTATGTTCGGAGCCGTCTGCGTTTGGAAAAAGGCAAAATAGCCACGCCGGTGTCTGCCGTTCTTTCTCATGTGGCGGCATTTGCCGCTCTGGGCATGCTCTATTATCTGGGATTCGCTTCCATTCTGACGCTTCTGATGTCAGTGTTCCTTGCTGCTCGGGCGGCCTATGGACTTTCTCCTTATCGACAGGTATTGAAGGCCAAGGTCGTCGGCATTTGGGAGGTCGTTTACGGTGTGGTTTACGCTCTGACGGTCGTGATCGGCCATTATACGGGCATTTAGAAAGATTCTTATGAGTCTTTTTGGGAGTGACCGACCTGAAAAGCGGCAAACCGCTCTTGGTGTGGCCGAGCATATTCATTCCTGATGAAGATCTGTTTCCACGGCTGTGTTACTAACGGTTGGGCACGGCATTGTGACGGCACGCGCCGCGATAAGCCTTCCGAATATTTCCGTTCGTTCCGTCTCATTCGTCACCTTGTCGAGTTCAGGATACAAGATCCGTGTTTCGCGAATATCATGATGACTGCACAGGCGGTTGTAAAAAGCCTCGCGATCCAGCAGTCTCAGGATGACGGCTTCGGGGTATTTTTCGGTAAAGAGGCTTTCGGTGGCCTCGATGAACAATTTCAGCCGCCGCCGCATTTTTTCATGTTCGAAAAGAAACAGATGTTTGCCGCCGTCTTTGCCGATGTCTGCACGTTCGCCGTGCAGCGGGAGAAGTAAATTTTCCTCGTCCGCCATGTGTGCCTCAAGCAGAGAACGATACTCCTGCAGGATTTTGAGAGCGAGAGCGAAATCAAAATGAAGCAGCGCGTACTGATGTTCCTGAAATACTGCATCAAGAGCCGAATGGGTCTCAAGCAGTTCGAGAAAGGAAGGCATAAATGCGTGTCTTAGACATTTTGCGGTCAGATATCCTGCGTCCGCAGAAGCCTGATCGAGATCAGAAAAGGAACGATGACCCAAACGCCAAGGCTGATAACGAGTATGGTTATTCCCTGTGCCTCACCACCAAGAAATTTGAGCAGAGCGGCCCCGGCGGCGCCAAATATCTCGCCGCCTCTGAGCGAAAGAAGTCCGGCGACGCGAACCATATCGACCGGATTTCCGAAAAGCGACACAAAAATGAATTGATTCGCTGTTCTTTCGTTGAACAAAAGCGATCCACCCAGTACCAGCAGGTCATAAAAGATGACAAAGAAGAACCAGACAAGCAGCGATACTCCATATGCCTTTGCCTTTCGGCCGCACGCGACTGCGACAAGTATGGAAAGAGACAAGAAGACCAGCGACAGGATCAGCGAGAGAGCGACGAAGACCGGATAGCCGATAAAATCACCGGCGTCTGCCTGTGTTGCGATGATCAGGCCGCCGATACCAAAGCCGACAAAGGTTGCGACCATGATGGCCGCGAAAAGGCCAAGTATCTTTCCTGCCAGCACTTCTCCGCGCGAGATCGGTTGGGAATAAAGCATCTCGTCGCCGCCTTCATTCAAAAAGCTCTGCGTTCCCATCATCAGGGCGACCAGCGGAATGAGGTAAAGGGCCAGGCTCAGCAGGCTGGCTGTTGTGCGATTAAAACCCTGAAAGCCGATCTCACCGGCGGTCATCGTGCCGAAATAAGAGATCACCAGCACAAGCGCTCCAAAGGCGGACGCAAAAATTATCGTCCATTTGTTGCGTATTGCCACGGTCAATTCCTGGCGGGCGATGGTTATTACCGAACTGATCTCCATAATTTTTACCAATGCGTTTTCGCCTTACTGCCCAGACGCAGTAAGGGCGGCGAATGTCATGCTTCCGTCTCCGGCCTTTGCCTGGTCGCCATAGGCCAGTATTCCGCTTCCCATAGGCGTTTTGACCGAGGTTGACCTGACGAAGAATGCCTTTTCGGCCCTGAGCCACTGATGCGAATCGTGATCTGTGACAAATATCGCGGCTTCCTTTGCTTGGTCGCCCGTTGTTTTGCGGAAACGCAGCAAACAGCCGATGTCGTCGAACTTATGGACGCGTTCATCAGGCGTGATAATCTGAGAGGCAAATTGTTTTTCGCTTATTGCCATTCTGCAAAACGAACACATATCGCCGTATTCGATCGGCACAGGTTTGATGTCGCCGGAAGCACAGGCGATAAGAAGGACAGACAGGGAAAGCAGTATTGTTTTAATTGGCTTTAGCATAATCCAGATAAACTTCCTCCAGAGTTTGATGGCGGTCACGTGTTTTCTGACGGAGTGCCTCGATAGTTTCGAGAGCGACAAGTTTGCCGTCAACAAGTACCGCGACACGATCTGCCAGCATATCGACATCGGCCAGAACGTGTGAGGTGAAAACGATAGTTTTCTCTTTTTCTTTCAGAGCTTTTAAGAAATGGCGAAAACCGATCGCTCCTGCCGGGTCAAGGCTGACCGTCGGCTCATCCAGGAGCAGGATCGGGGCGTCAGGCAGGCAGGCAACAGCCAGGCCGAGCTTTTGCCTCATTCCGCCCGATAATTCGCTGACCTGCTTGTGCGAAAATCCGTTGAAATCGAACTCGGAGCCGTGCAGTACAGTGTCGATCCGCGATGCGGGCAGGTTTCTAAGCCGGCAAAAGAAATCAAGCACCTCATGTGCCGTCAGGCAGTCGTGAAAACCGACCCGCTGCGGAAGAAAACTTAGTGACCCGCGTGACGCCCGCGGGTTTTTTAGGGCATCGATGCCATTGACGGTGATCTGTCCGCCGGTCGGCTGTGACAGGCCGGCAAGGCATTTCAGGATAGTTGATTTGCCGCTGCCGTTCGGGCCTAAAAGGGCAAACGTTTCACCCTTGCGAACCTCGAACGATACGTCGTCAACCGCTGTGAACCCATTGAATCTTTTTGTCAGGTTACGGATGTCTATCATCTGACCAAGCCTCTATAAAAAACGGCCACAGCGACACCGAGCATCATCGACGAGAAGGCAAGCAGAAACCAGCCTGCCCGGCCGGATGAACGCTCCGGCAAAAAAGTCGTAGCGATCTTTACGGGCCGCATCAGCGGACGGTTATCAAATTCATTGGAACCCTTAAGGATAGGGAACGACTTTTCCGTGACTACGATAGATCTTGCCGCTGGGCTGTTCAGATATATACGCAGCCGCGGGTGATTTCCCTCCAGGTATTCAAATATATTATGGATGCGGTGACGCACATCGCCGATACCGTCGCCGTCCATGTCATATCCGTCGTAATCGCTCCAGTAATTCCCGCCTTCGTCAGGATCCCATTTTGTGGATGAGCTGATATTGCCGACGATCTGAAGAGGACTCAGGTTGTTTATGAAGTTGTTCATCGTAAAGACCGTCCGTTTGGAACTTGAGAATATCTGCATCGCGACATCGTTCTCAGCAACCGTGTTGCGGCGAAAGACCGAATCGTTCGTTGCCTCAAGGAAAAGGCCGACAGCGTTGTCCAGGATTAGGTTCTCTTCTGTGACACAATTCCGGCAATCCTGAAAAAGAATGCCGAATGAGCTGAACCCGCGATTACGGACGAACGTGTTCCGCCTAAGCTCGATCCTTTGTGAATACATTATTGCCGCTCCGGCGATATTGTCATGGAATACGTTGTCCTCAAATCGATTGTCGTCGGAGTTCATGAAATGCAGGCCGTAACGCAGTTGCGAAACGCGATTGCCTCTGATCGTATTGTCCGGGCTGCTTTGAATATACATCCCGTCGCGCGTATGGCTGATAATGTTTTCCTCAAGCGTATTTCCGCTTGAGTTCCAAAGGTGCAGTCCGGCTCCGCGTCCGCCACTCTCAAGATGTTTGCGCCCCACCACCCGGTTGCCCCTGATCGTATTGTTGGAGGAATGATAAAGATAGATGCCGAAGAGAACATCCTCCAGTTCATTGTTTTCGACAATATTGCCGTCCGACCGCAAAAGTATCCCCGCGTCCTCTTTCTGGAGATCACCGCCGCAGCCTTCGATCCTGAAGCCGGAAATGACTGACCCGGGAGCGATCATCGTTACCGTGCTGCCTTTTCGCGTTCCGATGATAATTGGCATGTTGATGCCTTCAAGCCGTAATCGTTTGTCAACGGTCAGTTCTTCGTTATAAGAGCCGCTCTCTACGCGGATCGTGTCTCCGTCCGCAGCGGCGGCGATGGCGGAAGAGATCGTCTGATACGCTCCGCCAGGTCCGACGGTCAAAACTTCCGCCTGCACCGTGCCGACGGCTAGGAGAAGGAATATCAGAAGTTCCCGTGATCGAAATATCATAAAGCCTTTGCCTTTACCGCACGTAAATGGACACGCCAGCCCCAAAACAATGCCGCAGCAAGCAGAATGCCGTATGAGAACAGGGCATACGAGGCCAGCATCGGATAACTGTGAACGGTGAAGTTTCCGACCTCTTGTGTTCCGAACAGCGGCGGGGTGAAAGGCTCTACAGTTATTGCCGCCGTCGGGTCAAGGTTGTGGCCGTATGTGTACAGACGGTAGTAAAAACTCCAGAACGAATAAATGCTGAAATAAACAAAGATAACGAAAACATCCACCAATTTGGACATTTTCCCAAGCACGGCGGCACGAAATGCCAGCAACATCAGTCCGCCGATTGCAAACGGCAGCCAAATGAATTCGCCAAAATCACTTTCGAGCAACGGTCGCATCCCGATGTAATGGTTCAACGAGTTTATTTCACGAAGGTCATCGCGATTGGGTGTTTTGCCTCCTTCGAGTTTGAACGAATACAGGTCCAGGACAAGCCCGTCCCGGTATTGATTAGAGAAGAAGGTCATATTCCACAGCGGAAATATGAATGTCAGTATCAGAATAAGGCCGGCGACCGCCGCCATCGCCCTGCTGACCAAGGGCAGCGGCTCTTCGAGTAGCTTAAATTCCGCGGAAAGAACGCGGTTACACCATTTCCCCCGGTTCGGAGGAGCGGACGTATCATTGATCGACTCATTGCCCATTTTTTTTACCTGCCTATGTCCGTTCTCGGCCGGCGTGCGTTCGCGGAGCCGGAACGGGCGGGTCCGCGAACATTGGCCGGTCGGTATCATTTCAGATCGAATCGTCAGCGCGGGTTCACTATAAGATACCCCTGCATTTCCTGGTGCAGTGCCGAACAGAAGTTTGTGCAATAGTAGGCATAAACTCCCGGTTTGTTGGCGATGAACTCTATGGTCTTCGTTTCACCCGGATCAACAACGACGTTGATGTTGTATTCAAGCAGTCCCCAGCCGTGGAGTTCGTCGGTCGTCTGCTCAATGTTCGTCAGATGTATCGTCACCTTATCGCCCTGATTCACCTCGATCTTTGTCGGTTCGATCGTACTGCGGACGAGCAGTGATTTGATGATGACCTCATCGCCGTTTCTCTGTACCGAAACGTCCTTCAGGTCCCAGATCGCATTCGGGTTCTTGTTCTCCTCTTTCGGATATACCTCGATCGGGTTCAGCTTATCCGCCTTTACGATCTGAGCGTAATGCGGTTCCGGTTCGGTGAAAGCGTTGTACAGCAGCTTCATCTTTTCGCCCTCGATGCCGATAAGCTGAGAGCTTTCGGGTTGTGATGGACCGACGTTCAGATGTGTGCCGTGCGACAGTTTGTTCAGCGCGATCAGGTAGCGTCCGTCAGGGCTGGCCGTGTCGCCCTCAGCAGTCGCGAGGTGGCCAATGTTGTACGTCACCGGAATCTTGTCCGCAACTTCCCATGTGCCGAGCTTCCATTTCGCGACCGCGCTTTCGACGAATAGGCTTGTGTAGGCAAAGCCCTGATTGTCGAACTGTGTATGAAGCGGGCCGAGTCCGACATTGACCTCGGCTTCCTTTACGGCATCATAATCCAGAACCGGAATGCCGTCTTCGTCACCGGAAAATTTCTTGGCATCAATCGCAGCCTGGATCTTTTCCACGCTGTAAACGGTGGTTATGGACTGCAGTTTACCGCTGCAAATGATCCATTTGCCGTCAGGGCTTACATCGACGCCGTGCGGGCTTTTGCTGCACGGGATGAAATAGACCATACCGGGGTTTTCTTTCGGGTCCAGCATCTTCACGCCGCCGATTTCTTTTGTCTTGCCTGCCTGTACTGCCTTTTCAGCTTCTTTCCAGTTGACCGCGGCGATATAATCGCGTTCAAGCTGTGTAGATGTGACCTCAAGTTTTCCGACGGCCTTTTCGGTGTTATAGCTTGTCCAGAACGCCCAGCCGTCGCTCGGGCCTTTGCCAGCGTCGCCAAGGTCATAATTGAAAGGAGGCATAAGCACCTGCCAACCGACGCTCATCTCACCTGAATCCTTATCGACCGCTATGCCCGAAACAACGCCGTTATATTTGGTCGCGTATTCCTCGATCGGCACCGCAGTGCCTTTTGGCAGCGGAATGGAAAATCGTGACGCGGCAAGTACGTATTCACTGTTTGGCGTGACGAATGACCCGCCGTGAAAGCCAGAGATGTTCGCCACCGGGCCGAGTATCTGCTTTGTTTTGAAATCGCGCAGGTCGATGCGGGCTATACGGTTGTTGCCGTTGTCATTGACGAACAGCCATCTTCCGTCATAATCGCCCGCGGTTTCGCTCAATGCCGGGTGATGAACGTCACCCCACGTATAGCCGCCGAGCATCTCCTTTGTTTCCTTGTCGAAACCGTAACCGGTCGCCGGATAAAGGGCGAATACCGGTATCGTGGCTATGTGCCGCATTGAGGGAATTCCTGCGACATAAACATTGCCCGAATGTCCGCCGGAATAGAACACATAGTATTCATCAATGTCGCCCGGCGCGACATAGGTCAGGGTCGCTGCCTCGGCAGCGCTTCCTTTTTCGGTGGTCAGGGCCGATCTGCGGCTGCAGCTGCCGATGGCCAATAAAGATGTAAAAATTATCAATCCTGTTATGATCAGCCAAAATTTTGGTTCTGAAACCTGTCTTCTCATATTCTTCTCCTTTTCACTTATATTATTTGCCCGTTGGTGCGGGTGACGGAGACGCTTGTTGTTTATTCTGCTGTTCCTGTTTTCGTTGATGGGCAACCTTTAGCAACGCTATTGCCTCCTGACGCTGTTCCTTTGTCAGCGGGATCTGCGTTGCCAGCACAACGGACATGGTTCCGGTGGGTTCCATCAAAAAGTCATCCAGGGTTCTGCCCATCCGGCTCTGAACATTTATGACCGCGTCGGAAAGGTCTGGGCCGATCTTTGAAGCTGATTCGACACCAAGTGAATCGACCGAATGGCATATAAAGCAACTATTCTTAACGAAGAAAGCTCCTTCTCCTTCAAGCATTCTGCGTTCTTTTTCTTTTTCCTCTTCTGACGGCATATCCCTAAGCTGTACGCCGGGTATGTAATGAGCTGGGACAAGGTTCTTCCGCCAACTCATGACCAGAAGTGACAATGCCTGCGCCTGCTCTGACGAAAATCCGAAACTCGGCATAACGCTGTCGGGTGATAACATTTTCGGATTTTGAAAATGCGCGACATGCCACGCAAAGACCGAATGCTTTCCGCCCAGGCGTCCGTAGTCGAACTGCTCGGTCGGTTTCTCGCCCTCGAACGACAGGTCAGGGCCGAGAATACCGCCGCGGCCGTTGATCAGATGGCATGCCCGGCAGCTTTTATCCTGCACCAGTGCCTTTGCCTGGTTGATGTACTCCATTCCCTTGGTCTCGCGTTCATACCGATGACAGGCGTTGCAGTTCATTTCCATCAGAGCCTTTCGGTTCTTTATCAGATAGGTGTCGCCGATCTCCTTACCGAGCAGCGGTTCTTCCCAGTGTTCGACATTTCCATGAGCGTCCGGCAATGTTGTCGAAAAGCCCTGGCCGCCATGACAGGACGTACAGCCATACATTTCCAAAGGGTGAGTTTCAAGAATATCCTTCGGATGAGTACGGTACGGTTCAGGTGCGTCTTCCAGCCCCTTCCATTCGACCGCCTGATGGCAGGTGATGCACCGGTCCACTCGGTCCAGGTCCTTTACCCAGATCTGCTGGATACCGGCAGGTATCTGGGCCGCCCGTTCCTCCCCGAACTTTTCGGCGACGAGGCCGCGAAACTCGGCCTGATAATCACTCCAATCGGTTCGCACCTCTCGGAAGTAAACACCTGCCGTCAAGATCAGGAGGAAAGTTCCCAATATATAAAGTTTGATCGCATCCTTTTTAAACATTCGACCTCTTTCTTTGCCAGGCCTAAAATCGCCTGGGCGTCTGTTCCCATTCCTGCCACGGCATGTACAACTCCCAGAACGGGCCTCGCATGAACGTCCCGATAAAGGTCAGGACAAGAATAAAAATGACGATGAACAAAAAGACCGCATTCTGCCATTTACGATCCCGCGGCAGCCAGCGGCCGATGGTTGATGTCGGCGACTTGTCAAAGTAAGGCCACAGCACCGCCGCGGCAACCAAAACACCCGGCAGAATGATGCCGCCGATCAATGCACCGTTGATGGTGATGCCGCCGATCGTGAACGTAGTGATCGTGACCAGTTCCTGCAGCCACAAAAAGTACCAGGGAGCTTTTGCCGGATTTGGCGTTACTGCCGGATTTGCCGCCTCTTCAAGCGGTGCGCGGACGATCAGCGTCAGCAGCATTGAAACGACAAGCGTGGCAAACGTCACCACAGCCAGCCGTACGGTAAGGTGCGGTGAGGACGATACTTTTGTTGCGTCGTCATCGACCATAACGGTGCGTACATCAACGCTTGATCCGCCGGTGATGCCTAGCAGCGAATATGTCTTGCTTGGGACTGCCGGAACCTCGGCCTTCTTTTCTTCTTCCAGTCGTTTTTCAGAACAGGCAAGTCCACCGTCCTTTCGCACCCGCCACATGTGGTAAAAGACAAGGGCGACGGTCGCAAGCGGGAGAATGAAACAGTGCAGCACATAGAACCTTATCAGCGTTGCCTGTTCTATGGTCGTACCGCCGAGAAGAACGAAACGCGAAAATTCACCAAAGACCGGCGCCGAACTGGCAATATTCGTTCCGACCGTGATGGCCCAATAGGCCAGCTGATCCCAAGGCAGAAGATAGCCTGTGAATGACAAAAGCAGTGTCAGCAGCAGGAGGACGACGCCGACGATCCAGTTAAGCGGACGGTTCTGTCCGACTGCCTTACGCCCGTTCTTAAACGCCCCCGTCAAAAAGACGCGCACCATGTGCAGAAATACCGCCGCGACCATCAGATGTGCTGAGATGCGGTGCAGCCCGCGAAGGAACCATCCGAAACTTATTGAGAATTCAAGGTCCTTAACGGAAAGGTACGCACGTTCGACCGACGGCACATAAAGGAACATCAGAACACCGCCCGTAATGGTCAGTATCAGGAAAAGCACTGCGGAAATGGTTCCAAGCCAGAAAGAATAGCCCCACGAAAGGCTTTCCAAACTGACTTTGGCAGGAAACCAGTGCAGCAGCAGGTTGCGGACGACCGCGTCGCCTGCTTCGCGTTTGCTTTCGGGCCGCCATGTCCATATGAGATTGTCCCAGATCGGTTTTAACGCGATCTTCTCTCTCAGCGTGGTCAATATCGGTTTTGTCGGTTGTGCCGATACTTCTTCTGTCATAACTGATCTCCCGGATCCAACATTCTTTCTAGACCGTCAGCCTGAAATCACGGTCAACCCTATTCGACATATCAACGATCAGCTGGCCGTCGTCAGGCGAAACTTCGAGACTAAAATAGTCAAGTCCACGCGGTGCCGGGCCTTCGTAGTTCGTGCCGTCGCCGTAATATTTCGAGCCGTGACACGGACAGTGAAATTCGACATCCTCGTTTATGTCGCGGCCGGCAACGGTAACTTTCCTCGGCTGGTTCAGCTTGACCATCTTTACCGTACAGCCGAGGTGTGTGCAGGAGGCGGAGATCGCATGAAACGTACTTTCCTTCCGGAAAATAAAAAGCCTTTTGTCTTCCAGAAAGGTTCCGCCATCAATGAACTTCTCCATTATTCCAACCTTGAACCTCTGCGGCGGTTCGTAAAGCACATTAGGGAACAGGGAACGCAGCATGGCATAGAACTGCCCGCCCAATCCCAGAAGCAGGGCGGATATGCCGACGGTTTTCAGAAAATTCCGTCTCGAAGCAGTTCCGATCAATTCTTTGTTAGCTCGATGTTCGTCCTGCTCAGCAGTACCGTCCTGTTCAGCCAGTATCTCGGCCTTGATGTCATCAAGCGGCTTCTGTTTCTTCATAGTAGAAAACCTCCATCGTCATTGCGTCCGTCGGGCAGCGCACGGCACACAGTCCGCAGCGGATACACGTATCGTCGTCCTTGATCATTGCCGAAAGCACTGAACCTTCGGAAAAACCGCTTGCCGCTATCGCTTTGGACTTTAAGTCGTCCGGCATGTCGAGCGAATCGACCGGGACTAGCTGAAGACAGTTCTCAGGGCAGACATCGACGCAGCGATTGCAAAGCACACACAACTGCGGGTCATAGATCGTCTGGATATGGCACGACAGGCAGCGTTCGGCCTGACGTTTTGCTTCTTCCTCATCATATCCGCTTTCCACTTCGGAAATTCCTGTGCGGCGGTCAAGCGAGACGGTCGGTGGAGCCGTTCGTTCACACTTTTCATACTCGTCCGGCATCTTATAGGAATGTGTAGGTATCTTTTCTACACGAAGACTGAAATGCGTCTTGTTTTCCAGTCCGCGAAGATGATCGTCGATTGAAAGTGCTGCCTGTTTACCGTTTGCCACGGCATCGATCAGGTTCCTTGGGCCAAATGCCACATCGCCGCCGGCAAAAAGGCCCGGCGCAGAGGTCGCAAGTGTTTTTGGATCGACCTTGATGACCCCTGCTGGCGTCAGCTCAACATTATCGTCCGGCTTGAGGAATGAAAGGTCGGGCTGTTGTCCGATAGCCAGAACGACTGAGTCGGCCTCAAGCACCTCGCTTATCTCATCATCATAGGCCGGGTTGAATCGTCCGGTTTCGTCAAAGACGCGCGAAACACCCCGCAATTCCACCTTTGTAAGACGGCCGTTCTCGCCTATGAATCTGCGTGCGGAACGGGAAGCATGAAATGTGACGCCTTCTTTAATGGCTTCGTGAAATTCTTCCTGTCCCTGGGTCGTGCGGACAACGGGCAGTTCGTCCAGCGCCTCTAGGCTTATCATCCTGACATCAGCCGCTCCCGAACGTATTGCCGAGCGAGCCGCGTCCAACGCCGATTTGATCTCGCCGCCTGCCAATTCGGAGCCTTCCGCTTCTATATCGGAAATGCCCATTCGCAGGGCCATGCGAGCTGCATCAAAGGCAACAAAGCCGCCACCGATAACAAGCACCTTTTTGCCGAGATCGACGCGATAGCCGTTATTGATATTAAGAAGGTAATCGACCGCTTTGATGACACCGTCAAGTTCCGAACCTTCGATGCTGAGATCGCGGCCTTTCTGAACGCCAACGCTCAGGAACACAGAGCTGTAGCCAAGTTCGCGCAATTCGTTGATGCCAAAATCGCTATTGAGCGGCGTGCCGTACTTTATCTCAACTCCGAGGCCTTCGATCCTGTCAACTTCCTTCTCGATCACCTGTCGAGGCAGGCGAAATTCCGGAATGCCGTGATACATCATTCCGCCCGGTATCTGCGACGCTTCAAAGATCGTGACCTGATATCCCATGAGAGCAAGGTCGTGAGCGCAGGCCAGTCCTGCCGGTCCGGCGCCAATAACGGCGACCTTTTCCTTACGGCCGTGCTTTCTCTTGCTGGTTTCCAGCACAGGCAAATGCCATCGCCATTTATTACCTGCTTCACTCCCGCCTTCAAAAAGGATGTCCTGCGTATGGGGCTCCATAGACTCGACGCCGTATTTTTCGGTAACGAACCGCTTCAAAGCCCGAATGCTTACCGGCGAATCGACCTTTCCGCGGCGGCAGGCGTCCTCGCACGGGGCGGCACATACACGCCCGCAGACCGAGGCCAGCGGATTGGGCGAGCGACTGACCAGATATGCCTCTTCATATTTGCCCTGACCGATAAGCTGGACATATCTGCCCGCATCGGTCTTGACGGGGCATGCTGCCTGACAGGGAATCATCTGTTTCCAGAATTCGACGTCCGGAATGATGGTCTTGTATTTAGAATTGTCCATTCGCTTTTGAAAGTCCTGTCCCCGATATGGCGAGGTCTCGAAAAGAAATAAAGTCAATTTCTATGCCGTCACTATGCTTTGACCAAAGATGCGGAATCTCGCAGTAGTTTGGTCTGTTTGCGGCGGGGAGCGAGGTTGAGGGCTGCCAAATCTGCGTAAAACCTCGCGGCGTGATGCGAATTCTCACGCGCCTGAAAGGTTGCGGAATGTATAAGGTGTCGCGTCAGAATTGCCTGCAAACTCCCCTTATCCCAGATTCAGCGTTAGCGGAACTAAAGATTGTTTGTGTTGTCTTTTCTTGGCGGTTCTTTGCAAACTTTGCGTCTTTGCGTTAAAAAAAGATCACCCAAAGACGGCAAGGCCGCAAAGAAAAAAAAACAAGGAAAAACCGTCTAATGCGGAATCGGGGCTTATAGGGTAGGGAAGGCTTGCGAAAAATAATTCTGCCATAAGCGGGTGTAACTCAATGGTAGAGTGTCAGCTTCCCAAGCTGAAAGTTGCGAGTTCGAGCCTCGTAGCCCGTTCCTTTTCTTATGATTCTTTGCTGCATTGGACTATGACGGTTAAAGAAAGCGTCACAATCAGAAAATAAATACCGCTTGCTTTTGTTAATCTGAAAAAATGAGGCAATTTGTAAGAGTCGCCCTGTTTTGGTTTCTTTTACTCTCGATCAGTCCTATACCGTTCGCATACGGCCAGATCGTTAAACCTAAATTTCAATTAAACATCGGCGATGCAAATGATCGTGTGGTGCGTGCCGTATTCAGTTCTGACGGAAAACGGATTTTACTTGTCAATGATCGCTCTACTCAAATATGGTCTGCGGAAACCGGAAAACTTCTGCTGACCTTTCCTGAACACATTCAACACAATAAAGGACGCTGGTTCGACTGGCAGCCGGGCGGTTCGACGATAATGCAATACGGTGCGTTGGGAAAGAATGCAGGCGTCGTTTTATGGGATGCCGACACGGGAAGGAAGGCAGCCGAACTGACTGAGAAGAAGGGCATGATCCACGCCGAATGGAACCGCTCAGGCGATCGGATCCTGACAGTAAGCCATCAGAGTGGCTATCCGGCCGGCAGCGATTTTACTATTTCGATCAGAGATGAAAAGGGTAGAATTTTACGACAGCGATCCGAACCGTACTTGCGGGCCGCCACATTTTCTAATGTAGAAAGCTCGGTGATAATCAGCGTAAGAGGAATAGAAAGAGCAGAAAAAAAAGCTATTCGGGTAGAAGATATGCAAACCGGAGATATATTGAGGTCTTTCGACCAGGATCTGAGGAAGTCAGACCATTGGAATTATGCGGTTTTCAACACCGAAAGCCCCGACGGGAAATATATCTGTGCGGATATAGTGCTTTCAAAAGGAGTGGTTTGCTGGGACACCAAGGAAGACCGAAAGCCAATGTATTATCTGGATAACAAAGAGACCGGTGATATTACCTTTATCGGATTTAGCAAGGATTCGCGTTCATTCGCTATCAGAAAACCAAAGGCGAAAGTGATCCAGATAATTGATGCTGAGAGTGGAAACGTACGGGTGACACTGGATAATTCCAATGAAACTTTGAGTGGCGGGTGCGGCAGCCAACTCTATTGGGTTCGACTATATTCTCCTGGATACTGCACTTCGTGGAGTCCGACCGGCCGATACCTCGCTGCTACGAATGCGACAAAGGAGGTAAATATTTGGAATGTTGCGAATGGAAAGATCGTTGCAAGAATTCCTGTCATCTACGATGAAAGGTATGAACCGCCGGTAAGCACATACGTGTCGGATTATGAAGAGTTCACTTTTAATCCGAGACGTGACCTCCTGCTTTCCATCAGCAATAGGTCGATAAGAATATTTGCACCAGAAACGGGGGAAGTGATCTTTGAGTCCGGGACAAGAAGAAAGGAAAGATCGACACACGGCCATCAGCGACACATTGCAGGTTGGAGTCCTGACGGAAGTTTGCTGATAACCGC
>JAHBSK010000011.1:107500-117763 GCA_019639175.1 Acidobacteriota bacterium
GAATTTGAAATGGATAAGGGGATGTAGCTCAGTTGGGAGAGCACCTGATTTGCATTCAGGGGGTCGCAGGTTCGACTCCTGTCATCTCCACCAAATTTCCGAACCTTTATAGGCAGCCTTTTATGGTTGAAGTAAAGGTTCCGATTTATGGAGTCTTTTGTTTGATATTTGACAACTGAATATATGTAGAAAATCTACAAGTTGCAATAATTAAAGTAAGCAAGTAAATGATCAATGATTGTTTACCGGCGAAAGATCACGAAGTTTGTGAGATTTTGCTTGTGAACAAGTTTTATGGTCAAGCTACTAAGGGCATACGGTGAATGCCTTGGCACTTTGAGGCGAAGAAGGACGTGGAAAGCTGCGATAAGCGACGGTGAGGAGCACTCATCCATTGAACCGTCGATCTCCGAATGGGGGAACCCTTTATACTGTCGTCTGAATACATAGGACGATAAGAGCCAACCTAGGGAAGTGAACCATCTCAGTACCTAGAGGAAAAGAAAACAACAGTGATTCCGTGAGTAGCGGCGAGCGAAAGCGGAACAGCCTAAACCGATGGGGCTTGCTCCATCGGGGTCGTGGGACCAGACATAACGGATGGGAATGATTAGCGGAAGGGTGTGGAAAAGCCCTCCATAGAGCGTGATAGACGCGTACGCGAAAATCTGAACCACCAGTTTGGCACCCGAGTAATGCGGGACACGAGGAATCCTGCATGAATTTGCCGGGACCATCCGGTAAGGCTAAATACTCCAAAGTGACCGATAGTGAACCAGTACCGTGAGGGAAAGGTGAAAAGAACCCCGGTGAGGGGAGTGAAATAGTACCTGAAACCGTGTGCCTACAAGCAGTCGGAGCCCATTAGGGTGACGGCGTGCCTTTTGCATAATGAGCCGGCTAGTAGATGTCACAGGCAAGGTTAAATGATAATTGAGCCGAAGCGAAAGCGAGTCTTAATAGGGCGATTTAGTCTGTGGTATCTGGACGTGAAACGGGATGATCTAGGCATGGGCAGGATGAAGCGTGGGTAACACCTCGTGGAGGTCCGAACCAGTTAAGGTTGAAAACTTTTTGGATGACCTGTGCCTAGGGGTGAAAGGCTAATCAAATTCCGTGATAGCTCGTTCTCGCCGAAATATCTTTAGGGATAGCCTCGGATTTATCATCATGGTGGTAAAGCACTGACTGGACTAGGGGCCTCACAAGGTTACCGAATTCAATCAAACTCTGAATGCCATGAATGTCTGTCCGGGAGTCAGACTACGGGTGCTAAGATTCGTGGTCGAGAGGGAAACAACCCAGACCAACAGCTAAGGTCCCGAAGTAATAGTTAAGTGGAAAAGGAAGTGGGGAAGCACTGACAGCCAGGAGGTTTGCTTAGAAGCAGCAATCCTTTAAAGAAAGCGTAATAGCTCACTGGTCAAGTAGCCCTGCACCGACAATATAACGGGGCTTAAACTATTCACCGAAGCTTTGGATGTTTTATAACATGGTAGGCGAGCATTCTGTAACTGTGAAGCGTTTCCGTAAGGAGCGTTGGAGTGATCAGAAAAGACTTTGTCGGCATTAGTAGCGATAACGCATGTGAGAACCATGCGCACCGAAAACCTAAGGTTTCCTGCGTCAAGTTAATCTGCGCAGGGTTAGTCTGTACCTAAGGCGAGGCCGAGAGGCGTAGTCGATGGAGATCCGGTTAATATTCCGGAACCATGGGTATGTGATGTGGGTTGACGCAACAGGGTAGGCAAGACAGCTGATGGATGCTGTTGAAGTAAATAGGCCGTCACTTAGGCAAATCCGGGTGACACAAGGCTAAATATACGGACGAAAGTACAGAGCTTCGGCTCCGGAACAAGTTGCTGACCCCAGTTGCCAGGAAAATTCCCGTTCATCTATACATACTCCACTGGCAGTACCGCAAACCGACACAGGTAGGTGGGATGAGAATTCTAAGGTGCTTGTGAGAACCCTCGTTCAGGAACTCGGCAAAATGTATCCGTAACTTCGGGAGAAGGATAGCCGCGTTCACCAAGAACGCGGTCGCAGAGAAATGTTCCAGGCGACTGTTTAACAAAAACACAGGTCTCCGCAAAGTTGTAAAGACAACGTATGGGGGCTGACGCCTGCCCAATGCTGGAAGGTTAAGAGGAGTGGTTAGTCGTAAGGCGAAGCTGCGAATCGAAGCCCCAGTGAATGGCGGCCGTAACTATGAATGCACATTAGGACGGCGCTCGCAAAAGCGAACGCAAGTGTCGTAGTTACGTAAATAAACTTGGCTATATGCTGGAAAATCCGGTTAGTATCCGATGCTACTCGCTCAAAGTTAATTGAGCAGTGACAATGCACTCGGTGCGGACGATCAGCAGGAAAGACAACCAATGAGCAACAGAGTAGATCGGGTTCCATCGGATATTGGATATTATCTGGCGGGCTTTGCAGATGGAGAAGGCAGCTTCAATGTCTCGTTCAGGCCACGACCGGATTTTTCGATTCCATGGAAAATATCGTTATGTTTTAATGTTTCCCAGCGTGACAGGGTGATCTTGGCATTGTTCAAAAGACATCTAGGCTGCGGAACATTGAGAGACCGCGGTGACGGTGTGTGGTACTATCAGGTGGATAACCTGAATGCCATATCGCAGCACGTCATTCCATTCTTTAACCGTTTTCAGTTTTTATCGGCAAAGAAGAAGCGGGATTTCGCAAAATTCAAACGAATTGGAGAGTTGATGATCGACGGACGGCATTTGACCGCTGACGGCATCAAGGAGATACTTCGAATTCGTATGGATATGAACGATGGCGGCAAGCGTCGTTACTCCGATCAGCATATTCTGTCAACACTCGGTTGAATCCTCAGAGACTATATGCCGAGCACCACAAATCAGTGGTGATGATATAGTCCGAACTGCACAGCGATGTGCAGAGTCTGGCGGAAACGTCCAGGCCCATCCAAATCAAAGGATGAGTAACAAACTTGAACGGTCCTAAGGTAGCGAAATTCCTTGTCGGGTAAGTTCCGACCTGCACGAATGGCGTAACGATCTGGAAGCTGTCTTAACGAGGGACACAGCGAACTTGTAGTACCGGTGAAGATGCCGGTTTCCCGCATCTAGACGGAAAGACCCCGTGCACCTTGACTACAACTTGATAGTGATTTCGGGCATGTAATGCGCAGCATAGGTGGGAGGCTTTGATGTCAGGCTTTTGGGCTTGGCGGAGCCATCGGTGAGATACCACCCTTTACATGTCTGGACTCTAACCTCGAACCGTTATCCGGTTCAGGGACATTATCAGGCGGGTAGTTTGACTGGGGCGGTCGCCTCCTAAAGAGTAACGGAGGCGCTCGAAGGTTGGCTCAGGCTGTTTGGAAATCAGCCGCAGAGTGTAAACGCATAAGCCAGCTTGACTGCGAGACATACACGTCGAGCAGGTACGAAAGTAGGAGTTAGTGATCCGGCGGTCGCTTATGGAAGTGCCGTCGCTCAACGGATAAAAGGTACGCCGGGGATAACAGGCTGATCCTGCCCAAGAGTTCACATCGACGGCAGGGTTTGGCACCTCGATGTCGGCTCATCACATCCTGGGGCTGAAGAAGGTCCCAAGGGTTCGGCTGTTCGCCGATTAAAGTGGTACGTGAGCTGGGTTCAGAACGTCGCGAGACAGTTCGGTCCCTATCTGGTGTGGGCGTAGCAAAATTGAAGGAATCTGACCTTAGTACGAGAGGACCGGGTTGGATCCACCTCTAGTGTACGAGTTATCGCGCCAGCGGTATTGCTCGGTAGCTATGTGGAGCATGGATAAACGCTGAATGCATCTAAGCGTGAAGCCAGACCTAAGATAAGTTTTGCCAGTGAGACTCGTGGAAGACCACCACGTTGATAGGCTGGAGATGTAAGTGCAGTAATGTATTTAGTTGACCAGTACTAATTGTCCCAAGGCTTGACCATAAAATTTGTTGACAAGCAAATCTTTAGTTCAAGCAACGTTGTAGGGTAATACATATATTCAGTTGTCAGATATCAAGTTTTTGATCTTTTAAGTTTTCCGGTGATCGTATCGACAGGGTCACACCCGTTCCCATCCCGAACACGGAAGTTAAGACTGTTGGAGCCGATGATACTGCAGCTTTCAGTTGTGGGAAAGTAGGAAGTCGCCGGATTTAATTTTATGAAAAGCCCGTTCTATTGCAGAGCGGGCTTTTTTCTGTGCTAACGGTGTTTTTTGCGTGTTATAATTCAGGTATGAGTTCAGTTGATGTGGTAAAACAGGCGGAATTGGTGATCGCCGGTATGTCGAAGGATGACCGGAAGCGACTTTTCAGTAAATTCGTCTCAGACGTTGATACGGGTATCGAAAAAGACTCCGCTGTCATGGGCGGGGCCGCATGTATTCGACAGACAAGAATTCCAGTTTGGCTTCTTTACCGGGCACACCAACTCGGATTAAGCGAAAGTGATATCTTGATGAGCTATCCGGGACTTACTGCCGCCGATCTTGTCAATGCCTGGAACTACGCCGAAGCCAACATCGAGGAGATAGAATTGCATATAAGAGAAGAAGAGGCAGTACAGAAGTGATAAAGGACTACATACATAAAGATCTCGCTGAGGGGCGTTGGTTCGAGCTAAGTTTGTCTGAGCAATTGGGCAATATTGGCAGCGAGTATAACCGAGCGATGGCTGCGAAACGAAAAGATGATCAGGAGCGCTATCAAAATGCTTGTGACCGAGCTTTGGAGCTTTGCGAACTCACTATTGACGACAGACGTTGGAGGGAGAAACCGGCGTTGAAGGAACTTTGCAGATTGAACGAAGAAGTTGCCCGAACCTTAGTTTACGAACAGCAGCCTGACCCTCGCCTGCAGGCTTATTTTGACGGACACGCTTATGCCGCGCGCCGAAATAAGTAGCCCAAGCCTTATTGTATTTTCAGGCGGCCTCTTTCGCATTTCTAGTCCGGTATCTTTTCCATTTTCTCCCAGTTTTGTTTGAATTCTATCGCGGGGTCAAATCGTGAATCGTCGGTGAGGATGTACGAACCGTCGGGGCGGCTATATCCGTATTTGTAGCCGGATGTGAGTTCTACCGGCTGGCCCGAACTGTCACGCCAGACCTCGACCTCGCGGATAGAGCGGATATATCGCTGATGGCTTGCGTCGTCAGACGCCTGACGCCGTTCCCAGCTTCGCATGTTCTCATCCATCGCCCGGTCGCGTTCGCGTGCATACGCCCGGCTCTGCTCGCCTACCAGACGGATGCGTTCCATGCGGCCCGCGTGTTCCATATTGCCGAGTTTGGTCAGAAAATCCGTCTTGGCATCATTCCAAACCGGATTCGTCCGCGAACTTGTAACAATCAGTCCTGTTATCTTCAAAGCCTCATCCCGGCGTTCGGGCGGAAACCTGACGACCGTGTTGTAAAAGACCATTGTCGAGCTGTGAGTCATCGAACCGCCCGATAAATAATTCGGCTGCTGCGTTGTATATTGTGTCACGCCGATCTGGGCGATGCCTTCGCGTCCGTCGCCGAACTTCAGGTCGCCGTTAACAAATGTCGTCTCGGCGGTCGTGGCTATGCTCTGGCCGCGGCTCTGGCTGTTCAACTTTTCATTCATGCTCCTCAGCGCGGCCTCACGCTCCCGGTCGGTCCTTACATTTTCAATATCCGCGCCCAGTTCGTCCCTTGCAAACTGTCTGGCATAGTCCGAGGCGTCAAATGGCTCCGCGACCTGACAGCCGCCGCTGTTCGCTCCGACCTGTATCAATTCTCTGAACGACGCATCGTCGCTGTAAACAAACGAACGAACCGGATAGAACTTAAACTCGATCTCACGGTCGGGCGAGGTGATGGTGATCTCCTGCTGAACGATCTCGCCACGGCATTCATTGATGCTCTTCCATGTGATGCCGCCGTCCATTTTCCATCCTTCGGGCAGGAGAATGCTGCCTGCTTCGACAGGCTGGTCAAAACCCATTCTGTCGATGATACGTTCGCGTTTTAGCAGCAGATAATTTTTGCCGTCCGATGAACTCTCCGACGACCCGTAATTTTCGGACAGTTCCCTGAATTGCGGGATCCCGTTACACGCCGCAACCACCAGTACAAGAACGATCAGCGGCAGCAAATTGCCGCACGACATCAACCTCTTTTTCATTTGCATTTTCACCGTTATCAGAATATCTCTCTCTAATAGGAAATGCGAAATTACTCCGTCAATGCGGACAAGTATCATTACCAGCCTGCCATTCCTCCGCTTATGGTGTACAATTTCACTCGGATGGAAAGCCCATTATTTGAAGCATTGTTTGAGGAAGAAGAGCGTTTGCCGGTTTCTGTATCGGAGCTTAACGCTGACATCCGTGCGACGCTGGAACGCTCGTTTGGCAGCGTTTGGGTCGAGGGCGAGATAACTAATTTTCACGCTGCGGCTTCCGGGCATTGGTATTTTTCTTTGACGGACGGGGCTTCGCTGATAAAAGCTGCCTGCTTCAAAGGGCAAAATTTCCGCATTCGCTTCAAACCTTTTGACGGGCTTCAGGTCCGCGTTCGCGGGCGGGTCACAACATACGAAAAACGCGGTGAATATCAGCTTCTGGTCGAATCGCTCGAACCGGTCGGCGAAGGTGCGTTGACCGTCGCCTTTGAACAGATCAAGGCAAAGCTGGCAAAAGAAGGTTTGTTCGATCAGGCATTAAAACGGCCGCTGCCGCCTTTTCCGCGACGCATCGGCATCGTCACTTCTCCGACCGGAGCCGCTGTTCACGACATCATTTCCGTGCTGGAAAGACGCGCCCGTTCGGTCAGCATCGTGCTTGTCCCGACGCTGGTCCAGGGCGACCAGGCGGGCGAACAGATCGAGGCGGCGATAGCTCTCGCAAATGCTTTTAATGATACGGCGGAACCGGAAAAAAAGATCGACGTGCTGATAGTCGGGCGCGGCGGTGGCTCCGCCGAAGACCTCTGGGCATTTAACGAAGAGCGTGTCGCAAGGGCGATCAGGGCGTCGAAAATTCCTGTGATCTCTGCTGTCGGCCACGAGGTCGATTTCAGCATCGCGGACATGGTCGCGGATCTGCGGGCGCCGACGCCTTCGGCTGCGGCGGAGATCGTTGCCAAAGCCGAGATCGAGATCGTCACACAGCTTGAACAAGGATCTGCCAGGCTTGCCCGTTCGATGAACATGATCCTGCTTGCGGCGCGTGCGGATATGCAGTCTCTGGCGATGGCACCGATATTCGCCGAATTTCCGGCGCGCATTCGAAATATGGGCCACGACGTTGACGGGGCAATGCGCCGGGCGACGGAGAGCATGACGACGATGTTTCGTTCGCGTTCCGTTCGGACGCAGGAAGTTCTGAAACGATTGTCGCCGCTCGGTTTGGCCGGCAAACTTTCAGAAAACAAACGACGTCTCGGCCTTCTGGATCAGCGTTCGAACGTTGCGGGACAGCGGATGACAGAGTCGCGGCATCGAACCTTAGAAAAAGCGATGTCGCGTCTCGATGCGATGTCGCCGCTCAGGGTTTTGGAGCGGGGATATTCGATAACGCAAAAGTCTGATAACAGCATTCTTCGTGATGCTGCTGATGCGGCCGCAGGCGAACTTCTGCGGATACGGCTGGCAAAGGGCGAGGTCAAAGCGGAAGTCAAAGAGAGTTTTTAGAGTTTGAGAAAGGCGGTTTGGACAAGTTTAGTTGTGCTTTTGACGGCGGGTTTGATCGCCGCCGGTGCCGGATATTTTTACTGGAAAAGTTTTGAGGATACGCCGCAATATTCGCTGGCATTGTTGTTTGACGCAGCCCGGCGAGATGACAACGCTGCGGTCGCGGAATTGATCGATTCAGACGCTGTTGTTGACAGCTTTGTTCCGCAGGTCACGGCAAAGGCTTTCGAGCTTTACGGACGCGGGCTTCCTCCGCAGTTGGCCGGAGTGCTTTCTTCGATAGCTGCTCCGATGATGCCGGCGATCAAACAGCGTGCGCATGACGAACTTCCGCGTCTCATCAGAAAAGAGACCGAAAAGTTTGGCGATGTTCCTTTCGCGGCGATGGTACTTGGTGCCGACAGATATTTGGACATTAAGGTAGAAGGCGATACGGCGACCGTCAGAGCCAAAGCATCGAACCACACGTTTGATGTCGAGATGCGGCGAAACGGAAAAAGATGGCAGATCGTCGGTGTCCGCGATGATGCTCTGGCACAGCGGATCGCCGAAACGATAGGACAGCAGCTAATGAAGGCGGCAAAGGAAGGCGACCTAAAACGTGCGGGCGAAAGCCTCGGGATAGAGAATTTTCAGGAAATGCTCCGGCAGACAGAAGAGATATTCAGGTAGATGCAGATCAGGAAATGCCGGTTTCCGCAGTTATCACATTTTACTTTCTATTTTTAACTTATTCGGAGTAACTGAAAAGTGATAGGTTATAAGTGATAAGTTCAGGAAATACGCACGATGAACGCTCTTGAGTGCATTAACAATAACTTAAAAATTATCTATGGCAAAAACATTCGAAGAATCATTGGATCAACTGGAAGAGATCGTGAGAAAGCTGGAAGAGGGCGATATGCCGCTCGAAGAAAGCCTTGCATTGTTTGAAAAAGGCGTCAAGCTATCGCGCGATTGCCGCGACCGCCTGGCAAAGGCAGAACGCAGGATAGAGGTTTTGCTGAAA
Source organism: Acidobacteriota bacterium (assembly GCA_019639175.1). Classification (GTDB taxonomy): domain Bacteria; phylum Acidobacteriota; class Blastocatellia; order Pyrinomonadales; family Pyrinomonadaceae; genus OLB17. The sequence continues at coordinate 116,178 of JAHBSK010000011.1, forward strand.
GAGACCGACGGCAGTATCAGCCTCGAGTCGATAGAGAGTGAGGATGATTAAATGTGCTTTTTGGCGGTACGCTGTGGATATGGCCTATCTTCCGCTAACGAAAATGACCATCACGGCGGCCGCGAACATCACAACGACCAACCCGAGAGCGATCACGCCGGCCACGACCGAGTAAATGATGATGCCGTTGGTGTTGTCCCTGCCGGTCTTTCCGTTATATCCTTTACCGCAGCTCCCGCATTTCACATGCTTTAACACTCTGGGGCCGAGCACGCCGCCCCACCAGGTAAAGTTGACCTTTTGGGCGGCCGCGGCATTGCATTGAGGACAAGGTGCGTAAGTTTCCATAGACTCGAATTATAAGAAAAAGCCGTCAGGCAAACAACCGAACGGCTTTTCTCATTTAGTTTGACGAACTTTAATCCCGTGAACTAAAGATGCTCAGGATATACCAGAACAGTAGGGCAATTCCGGCAAAGAGCGTCAGAGCTGCGGCCACGTGCTGGTTGGTGTTGTATTGATGCAGGACCTGCGATGTGTTGTACAGAATCGCGGTTCCGGCAAATGCGACCATGATGAACGCAAACACGCTGCCCAGCGAAAAGCCGAAAATAAGGCTGGCGACAATGAAACCAAGTGCGGCAAAACCGCCGATGGCAACTATCGGGCCGAGCCATGAAAAATCTGCTCTGGTAATAAAGACCGTTGCCGTAATACCAAGAAACAGGCCAAGCGTCACGATGGCGGCTTTCGGGATCACGCTGGCGTCGGAATAGACAGCCGCGATAAATATCATCGGGACAAAGATAATGGCCTCCGCGACGATGAATATCCCAAGGCCGAGATACTGCATTCCCGTGGATGAATCGGACATCGCCAGACGATTTGCCAGAAATGAGACGCCCATAAATGCCCCGAGAACGATCAGCCAGGAATATTGCGTCCCGAGCATCGTCGCGGCGATCGTCTCAGCGTATCCAGATGCAAATATCGCCGTCTCAACGACAACAAATGCCAGTATCGCCGCCGCCAAAAGCATATAGGTCTTGCGGATGAACTGAGCCCGCTGCGCGGGTAGAGCATCAGCCGCCGAATTTCCGAATGAAGTGGTATATTCGTTCATATATTTGTAATGTTAGATTGTGAACAACAGTAAATGTTTGCCTAACTATTTAGCATAATTATACCCGATCTTAGGCAGAAGTCCATGAAAATTTGATAAGCCGCCGGTTTGCTGGTCAGGTCAAAAAACTCACTGCTATGCCTATCGGCATAAGCACCAACCAAAAATTCAACGTCGATAAAGCAGATGATAAAGAGCAGGTCTTTGCGGCCTAGCCCGGAGATGCGTATTTCAGGTCAGGCATATTCAGTCAAAATTATCATTTAAGAGATCTTTGAAAAACCCAAGTTGACCGAACAAAATTATGCGGCGCGGCACTTGAGCTTTGGCTTAGCCACGTCGTTTACGGCGTGGTATTTATCAGCAAAAGATCGTGCAGCCCGTTTACGGGCCTTGTTACAGGCAATGATCAGAAGGGCGTGAACGCCTCGGTGTAAAATTCCGTAACCTGACCACGCCATAA
>JAHBSK010000012.1 GCA_019639175.1 Acidobacteriota bacterium
CTCATCCGTCATTTTTGATCAGCCTGCATTTTCGATAAGATAGTTTACCTAAGTTATGAACCAAGCGCCAAACTATATTTTGAAAAGTTCACCGCCGGCGATATGAAAATGGACGAACGCACCGGAACGGATATGTTCGCTCCGTATAAAACGCTTGTGAGGATGGTCATCAACGGCAGGGAATGCCGCGTTCCAGAGAACAACAGCGTTCTTCGCTGCTTGCAGTATCTGGCGGTGGATGCCGTTTCAGAGGCGGAGCTGTGCTGGAATGGCGACTGCATGAACTGCAAGGTCTGGATAGCGAGACAGGGAAACGGCAAGCCGGCAATAGCCTGCCGCCACATGGTTTCCGACGGAATGGAGATAACAAAGCTCAGCGAACACCTGGAAGAAGCAATGAAAGACGCCTTTTCCGGTGACGATGATGTCAATATTTTGGAACTTTAGGATCGACCTCGTTCGACCATGCGGTGATGCCGCCTCGAAGATTTTTCACCTCGCCCTTAAATCCCGCTGCTTTCAGGAATTCTATCGCCTTGGCGCTTCGTCCGCCCATTTTGCAGTGAATGACGGTTATCCGTTTCTCGTCTATCTCGGACATTCGCGCGGGTATCTCGCCCAAAGGGATGAGTTTCGACCCCTTTATCTTGCAGAACGCAAATTCGTCCGGCTGCCGCACGTCAATTAACTGAATGTCATCGCCATTGTCCATTATGGCTTTCAATTCTGTGGCTGAGATTTCTTCGACCATATTGCTCCTCACATCGTCTATAATAACAGCGTATCACCCTAAAAATGCAATGACGGCGAGGGCCGACTTTTGTCGGATCGGCACATCATAACTAATACATTTACAAAAATTTACAAAGATAACCTTATCGTATCAGTTCCCGTAATATAAAATCTAGAGTTTCACGAAGTGATCTTTATGAGCGGTATCAGCACAACCTATTTTCGGAAACGCGCTTCTATTTTGGCGCTCCTTATTGCTGCGGCGGCTGCCGTCGGCTGCGGGACCACGCGGTCGGCTGATGTCAGGCCCGCCGGCAATGAAAATGCTCCGGGCGACGCACCTATATCGATAACCACTGCCAGAAGCGAATCGCGAGAGGTCCCTGCGGTCATACAGGCGACCGGAAGCCTGGTGGCGGATGAGATCTCGAACATCGCGCCAAAGGTCGCGGGAAAGGTTTCTGACATTTCCGTCAATGTCGGGCAGTTCGTTCAGCAGGGAGCCGTCATTGCAAGGATAGACGACCGTGACGCAAAACTGGAGCTTGCATCAGCGGAGGCCGCAGTCAAACAGGCTGTCGCATCGGTGCGTCAGGCCGAGGCGAGGCTTGGCCTGGGAGCCAACGGAAAATTTGATGCCGAGGCAATACCGGAAGTGCGGGCGGCAAACGCCAATTACGAACAGGTCCTTGCCGAACTGCGGCAGGCAGAGGCAAATGAGAAGCGCTATCGCGAACTGGTCGAAACGGGCGACGTCCCGCTGGTCACTTATGAGCAGTTCAGGCTAGCACGCGACACCGCCAGAGCGCGGGCGAACAGCGCCAAACAGCAGCTTGACGCACAGGTAAACACCGCACGCCAGAGCAATCAGCAGATCAGAAGCGCAGAGGCCGCCGTTGAAGCGGCCCGGACGCGGGTCGAGATAGCTAAGCAGTCCATCACCGACACGGTCATACGCGCACCGTTCGCGGGCTTTATCAGCGAAAGGCAGGTCGCCGTCGGTGAATTCGTTTCCACCGCGACCATAGTCGCCACGCTTCTAAGGACGAATCCGATAAAGATACAGATCCAGGTCGCGGAATCCGACATTCCGCACGTCGCCCTTGGGCGTGGGGTTTCGATAGAGGTGGACGCATACCGCGACAGACGCTTTTCAGGCATTGTTACCGCTGTCAATCCGGCGGTCGATGCAACATCGCGGTCGGCGATCGTCGAGGCGTCCATTCAGAACAACGACAACCTGCTCAGGACGGGCATGTTCGCCGGTGCCCGCATCAACCGCGAAGGCGGATCGACCGGCGTTTTTGTTCCCAAGTCGGCTGTTTACTCACATCAGCCGACACAGTCATTCCGTGTTTTTGTGATAGAAGAGGGCATAGTAAAGCTGAAAGTTGTGCAGCTTGGCCCCGAAGAAGGTGACAGCGTTCAGATACTTGACGGCATAGAGGCCGATCAGGTCGTGGCGATAAGCAATCTGGATCAGCTTCACGAAGGGGCAAAAGTGGTGTTTTGACACTGAACCCCATCCAGATATAGAGGTTTTATGCAATGGTTAGCTGAGATTTGTGTTCACCGTCCGGTTTTTGCGACCGTCATCGTTCTGTTCATAACGGTCGTCGGCGGATTCAGTTTCTTCACGCTTGGTGTTGACCGTTTTCCGAAGATCGATCTGCCCACGATCTCGGTCCGCACGAGCAATCCCGGAGCCGCGCCGGAGGAAATTGAGAACGAGATAACCGACGTTATCGAAGGAGCTTTGAATACGGTTCCCGGTGTCGAGGAGATGCGGTCAACGTCCTCACGCGGAAGTTCGAACGTCACGCTCACCTTTAATCTGGAAAAAAATCCTGATGTGGCCTTTCAGGAGATACAGCAAAAACTCAGCACCGTTGTCAACCGCCTGCCTGAAATGGCTGATCCGCCGGTCGCGCAAAAATCCGATCCCGATTCCGACCCGGTTCTGCAATACGTTATCAGCGCTCCGATGAACGTCATGGAGCTTACCGAACAGGTCGAAACGCTCATCATGGAGCGGCTGGAAAATGCTGACGGCGTTGGTGAGGTATTTATGTGGGGCGCGCGCAATCCGCGTGTGCAGATAAGCATAAATCCTGACCGGATGCGTGCGTTCGACCTGTCGGTCAATGACGTGAACAACGCCATCAGGTCGCAGAATCAGGAATTTCCCGGCGGCAACATCGTCGAAGGCCGCGTCACGCTTGGCGTCCGCACGATGAGCAAACTGACCGAGGTCGATCAGTTCAATGACATCGTCATCGCCACGCGAAACGGCTTTCCGATAAAGGTCAGAGACATAGGCCGTGCCGAACTGATCGGAGCCGAACCGTCCTCGGCGGCATCGCTGGACGGAGTTCAGTCGGTCTCGCTCGGTATCAGAAAACAGGCCGGTGCCAACACCATCTCCGTCATCAAGAACGTCAAGGACAGAATGGCGAACATCCTTCCGACATTGCCGAAAGAGATGAACGTTGTCATCATCCGCGACCAGTCGGAGTTCATCGAAAATTCACTTCATGCCATTGAGGAACACCTCGTTCTTGGCGGGCTGTTCGCCGCGATAATCGTTTTTTTCTTTCTTTGGAATTTCCGTTCGACGTTCATTGCCGCTCTTGCCATTCCTATTTCCATTGTCGGAGCATTTGCCGCCATAGCCGCCTTCGGTTATTCGCTTAACCAGATGACCATGCTGGCTTTGACGCTCATGGTCGGCATCGTTATCGATGACGCGATAGTCGTGCTTGAGAACATCTATCGTTTTGTCGAAGAGAAGGGAATGGATCCTTTTGAGGCGGCGATAGAAGGAACGCGCGAGATCGGCCTTGCGGTTCTGGCGACAACGCTTTCGCTGTTGGCGGTGTTCATTCCTGTCGGGTTCATGACCGGCATCGTGGGCCGCTTTATGTCGTCATTCGGCCTGACTGCGGCGGCGGCCATCGCCATTTCGTTGGTCGTATCATTTACACTGACGCCGATGCTGGCATCACGCTGGATAAAACGTCCCAAACACAGCACCAGTTCGGGCGAACCCGGTGACGAAGGCGAAGCGGAAAGCGGCTCGGGCCATTCCGACTCAAAGGCCGGCTGGTTCTACAGCAAGGTTGACGGAACATACACATGGCTGCTCAAACTGGCACTGCGGTTCCGTTGGGCGGTCGTGCTTATCTGTATCGGAACGGTTGCCTCGATCTATCCGCTGTATAATTTTGTCGGCATGGCGTTCCTGCCGGATGAGGACGAATCACTCTATCGGGTCACTGTCAGAGGGCCGCAGGGAACGTCACTTTCCGCCACACAATCGATCCTTGACCGCATTGCCCGTGACATCCGCGAACAGGTTCCGGGTGTAAAGAATACGATGGTGCTTGCCGGGTTCGGCCGAGGTTCCGGCACGCATACCGGATTTGTAAACATTCCGCTGCTGCCCGTTTCCGAACGCGAACATTCACAGGAGCAGCTCATAAATATGACCCGAAGGATCGTCCGGAAATATGCTTCTGATGATTACTCCGTCATGGTCTCGGCGTCGTCGTCCATCGCCGGCAGCATCGGGTTGGGACGCGGTGGTTCGGGTGTCGGCATCTATATAGCCGGGCCGGACATGCAGATGCTGAACCAGTATGCCGATACAATGGTCGAGAAGATGAAGCAAAATCCGCTTTTCCTTGACCCGGACAATTCGGTCGAGATCGGGACGCCGGAGATCAGGGTCGTCATCGACCGTACAAAGGCAGCCGACCTCGGCGTCAGGGCGGGTGACGTGGCACAGGCGCTGAACACGCTGGCTGCCGGACAGATCGTTTCGACGTTCAGCAAAGGCTCGCGTCAGTATGATGTCATTGTCCGTGCAGACGAGCCATTTCGCCGCGACCGCAACAATTTCAAATTTTTCACGGTTGCTTCGTCCAATGGCGGCACGGTCGGGCTTGACCGCGTGGTCAAGCTGGAACAGGGCATGGCCCCGTCGGCCATCAACAGGCTCAACCGCCAGCGGCAGGTGTCGGTCACATCGGGTTTGCCGCCGAACACTTCAGAGGCCGATGCTTTGGCGACCATTCAGCAGTTTGCCCGTGACCTGCAAATGCCGCCTGAATATTCGACCGGCGTAACGGGACAATCCAAGGAGCTTACACGGGCGTACGATTCTTTTATGTATGCTTTCCTGCTTTCGTTCGTGTTCATGTATCTTGTGCTTGCCGCTCAGTTCGAATCGTTCATACACCCGGTCACGATCTTGCTGACGCTTCCTCTGGCCGTGCCTTTTGCCCTGCTTTCTACGGCGATGGCGGGCCAGACGCTGAACATATTCTCCGCGCTCGGAATACTTTTGCTGTTCGGTATCGTGAAAAAGAACGCCATTTTGCAGATCGATCACACGAACACGCTCAGGGCAAAGGGAATGAACCGTTATGACGCCATCATTCAGGCCAATCGCGACCGCCTGCGTCCTATCCTGATGACGACGCTCGCGCTTGTTGCGGGAATGATCCCGCTCACGCTGGGAACCGGGGCCGGAGCGGCGACAAATCGTTCTATAGGCGTTCTGGTCGTCGGCGGACAGTCGCTGTGTCTTATCCTGACGCTGCTTGCGGTCCCGGTCTTTTATTCGCTCTTTGACGATGCCGCCGAATCACGTGTAATGAGAAATATCGCCGATTCGCTTTCGTCCGTAAAGGATGCCGTCTTTGGACGTTTTTCACGAAAGAGCGGTGACGGCGAAACAAGTACAATGAGAGCATCGGCCGACACTGAAAATGAGAGTTAGCCGTGCGATCTTTGACGGCACATTTAATAATGCATTTGCAGTTCAAAATCTTTATTTCCGGCATTCTTGCCATGATCTTCATGGCTGCGCCGGCCTTTGCACAGGATGCCGATCCGGCAAGCCCGGTCTCATCGCCGACACCTGCCGCGACGCCTCCGCGTGTCGATCTTCCGGTCGATCCGCCGCCGGTCGCTCCTGATTTTTCCGCTCCTCCGCGGCCTTTGCCGACGACGGAACGCGTCGGGGTTGACACGGCCGGACAGATACCGCTGACCATCGAACAGGCCGTTGAAATGGCGTTGCAGAACAACAATGACATCGACGCCTCTCGAAACACCGTGCAGATGGCGGAATACAGCCTGCTCGGAGCAAAAGGTGTTTACGATCCGAATATAGTTTCCGAGGGCTTTTACGAACGCGCCACAACGCCGACCGCATCACTGATCGGCGGCGCCGTCAACGGTTCGGTTACGCAGACGCGCCTTTTCGGAACAGGCGGCATCGAGGGGTTTTCGCCCTGGCAGGGCGGCGTGTATTCCGCAAGGTTCGATTCGACCAGATCGACCACAAGTAACACTAACGCGTTCCTGAATCCTCAGTTTCCGACGGCCCTGGTGTTCTCATACACCCAGCCGCTTTTCCGAAACCGGCGGATAGACACCAATCGCCGCCAGATAGAGATAGCGAAAAAGAATCTCGGCCTGACGGATTCGCAGTTTCGCCAGCGGGCGATGGACGTGATCGCTTCGGTCGAACAGGCGTATTGGGACCTTGCGTTCGCACTTCGTAATCTGCAGGTTCAGATAGACGCGGTCAAACAGGCAAGAACACAGCTTGAAAGCAATCAGCGGCTGGTGGAAAAAGGCGTCCTTGCTCCCATCGACGTTGTTGCCGCGACAGCACAGATAACAACCTTTGAACAGAACGTCTATATCGCGCAGGAAAGCGTTACAAGGTCAGAGAACACGCTGAAAACGCTTTTGCTGCCGGACAGAACTGCCGATATGTGGTCACAGGCGTTGACACCGGTTTCGCCGATCGGGCTGGAGCCGCCGCGCGTCGGGCTGGAGAATGCCATCGGCGATGCACTGAGGAACCGTCCCGAAATAACACAGCTTGAAGCAAGCGCCGAGATCAACCAGATAGACCAGCAATATTTTCGCGACCAGTCAAAACCGCAGATAGATGCCTACGGGTCATATACGTCGCAGGGACTGGCCGGAACGCAAACGCCGAATGCATTTGACCCGAATACGGGAGCCAGCCGCGTTCCGCCAAATCTGGTCGGCGGATATTGGACATCGCTCGGCAATCTGGCGGCCCAGGATTATCCGACCTTTCGTTTTGGCGTCAGGATAAGCCTGCCGTGGGGAAACACGACCGCAAAGGCAAACCTCGGCCGCTCTCTGGTCGAAGGCACACGCATAGCCAACCAGCGGGCGCAGGCCGAACAGATCATCGAGGCCGAGGTGCGAAACGCGTTGCAGGCGCTCCGTTCGGCAGAGGCACGGCTGGCATCGGCGGCGGCGGCGCGTTCGGCGGCTGAGCAATTGTATGAAAGCGAGGAGCGGCAATTCGGCGCAGGAACAACGACGCTGTATCTTGTACTCCAACGGCAGAACGAGCTTGTAACGGCGCGCGGACGCGAGCTTCAGGCACAGACCGATCTTAACCGTGCCATTTCCGAATTTCAGCGGGCGACCGGAGCAACGCTCACGGTCAATAATGTCTCCGTCACGGATGGCCGCGACCTTATCAGGTCGAACACCGGCAGCGAACTGACGCGAAATTCACGATTTTTCCGCATTGACCGTTCCACAAATTAGATTCTGTTGATATTTGGTTTTATCAATTGCCACCAGCTTTAGAGGCCGTGTCAAAACTCGAAATTTCAAAAATAGATCCCTACGGGACAAAATGCCGAGTTCTGACTCAGACTCTAAAGCCGGCAAATCCAACATTGTTAAGATAACCCGGTCAATTGAATGCAGGTCATAGCTTATATCCGCCGCGCGTCAGCATTGTCTCAAATCCGGCTTTATCGACCGCTTTGATATACGCATCTCGCGGTTCGACGATGTCTTTTTTCACCAGATCGAACAGAGCGTCATTGAGCATGACCATTCCGTGATTTTTTCCGGTCTGCATCGCGGACGGTATCTGAAATGTCTTGCCCTCGCGGATCAGATTGCTGATGGCCGGTGTCACGATCAGCACTTCCAGCGCCGCAACGCGTCCGCCGCCTTTTTTGGGAAGGAGCGTCTGGGCGATAACGCCTCGCAATGATTCAGAAAGCATCACGCGCACCTGCTGCTGGCGGTCAGCGGGGAATTGGTCGATGATGCGGTCAACGGTCGAAGCGGCAGTGGTCGTGTGCAGCGTTCCGAAAACCAGATGGCCGGTTTCCGCCGTTTCAATGGCTATCGAGATCGTTTCCAGGTCACGCATTTCGCCGACAAGCAGAATGTCGGGGTCTTCGCGAAGAGCGGCACGCAGAGCGTCCTTGAACGAATCAGTATGGTTATGCACCTCGCGCTGATTGACAAGGCATTTGATGTTTTCGTGGACGAATTCTATCGGATCTTCGATGGTGATTATATGGTCCTCGCGCTGGTCGTTGATGTGGTTCACCATTGCGCAGAGCGTTGTGGATTTGCCCGAACCGGTCGGCCCCGTTACGACGACCAGCCCTTTTGAAAGGTTGCATAGATCGAGGATCGCTTTTGAAAGCCCAAGCTGTTCCGCCGTTGTTATCTTTACGGGAATTATGCGGAAAACGCCGCCCATGCCCTTGCGGTCCATAAAGATATTGCAGCGGTAACGCGCAACGCCGGGTATCTCGTACGCAAAATCGGTGTCATGCCGTTCGTCAAATTCCTCACGGTTCTTTTTCGGCATTATCGAGGTCAGCAGTTCGCGCATCGCCTCCGGCGTAAGCACCTGATCGCCTGATCTGAGTTCCTGTATGCGGCCATCCTTTCTTATCATCGGCGGCATACTTACGGAAAGATGTAGGTCAGATGCACCGGCCTCGGCCATTGCCGTAAAAAGGTCGTTCATCGTCAGCGGAGCCGTGCTGTTGGCCGTCGTCGGTTCGTAGGGCGTTTCCGCATAAACGGCGTCGTCCTCGATGGTTATCACAGGCACGGAAGGCTGTTCGACAGGTTTGAATTCGGGAGCCGGTTCGGTGAACTGTTCTTCCTCGATCTCAATTTGCTGCACATCCGCCGTTTCGTCTTCCATCGCGGCGGTGAAGGCATCCGGCGCTCCGGCATCTTTTTTACTTTCGCTGCCGATATTCACCGTGCTTGGCTGTGAAACGACGGGGATCGTGTTCAGCGGTTCAGCTTTTTTTGCCGGAGTGTCAGCTTTTTCGGCGGGCTGTTCGGGCGCCGGTGTGTTCGGGTCGCGGCGGACAGACACGACAAAACCTGCCGGCGATTTTCTGATATGAAAATGAAATCCTCCCAGATTGTGGGGATGGACGAATTCGACCTCGGTCGATGACGGAAGCTGTCGTTTTACGTCAACAGGTATGATGGGAAAGACCATCATGCTGATCTGCGGCCCCTGCAGCGGGTCGGTCTCGATGTCCGATGAACCGTTCGTTGAAACAAGATAAGGGCTTTTGTTAGGCTCCAGACGCAGTTCCTCGCTGGAAGTTGATACAAGGCTATTAAGATATTCGTTCAATTTATCCATGTTATGGTGTGATCGCCAGTGCAGTGTGCGGCGATGGTCGATTTTCGTGGCAGGCAGGAAAGTGTGGGAATGCTAACCTGTTAAAGAATAGCACAATTACCGTTAAAACGTAACAAAAATATTTGGTACAGAGACGGTTCGCACCAAGGCGGTCTGATGCCGTATCATTGATGTTTATCAGGAAAAGAGGTCGCGGCGAACCGCTCCGGCGATGCTCACATAAAATGAACTATTTCAACTATTTTACCGAGATAGAGGACGCATTTGTCCGCCGCCGCGGAAAGAATCTGCTGTTGAGTCCGCTCGATTGGGCATTGATCGACGCCTGGCGCGAACGCGATATACCGCTGCATATCGTTCTGCGTGCCATCGAGGCAGTTTTTGAAATTTTTGACCAGAACCCGCGTCCGCGTTCGATAAAAAGCCTTATGTTCTGCCGCGAAGAGGTCGAGGCACAGTTTGCCGAGTGGCAGGCGTCACGCACCGGTGCGGCGAGCGATACACAGACAGAGGCCGCAGCAGGCATACCGGTCGATGACATCCGCGCACATATAACGGACACGCTGACGCAACTGCGGGCCGTCAGCCGCGAGGAACTAGAAGAAGATCTGCTGCGTGCCTGTTCGCGTCTGGAACAGCTTGCCGAAGAACTCTCTGACGACCCCGAAACGGCAGACAAGTCGCTTAACGACATCGAAAAATTCCTTGAAGAAGCAATGTTGGAGCGTCTGGACAAGCAGTTTCTAAAGAGTTTTGAAAAAGAAACGGCAAAGCAGCTTCGTGAGTACAAGAGCGGAATGGAAAAAGACGCCTACGAACAAACTTTCCGTCTTTTGCTCCTCAAACGCCTGCGAGAGGAACTCGGCATACCACGCCTGGGACTGTTTTATCTCTAAAAGATAAAGGTCGGATGATGGAGAAAAGAGTTTGTGACCATTGGTAAGAAGTCTGCGGAGCAGACGGCAATAGTAATAGCAACAGGTGCAGCGAAACGGAACCTGTAGAAAACAAGAAACATTCACCACGCGTGTGAAACACGCGGAATATTGGCTTTATTTCGCCTGTTTCACAGGCTTTGAAACATTTGGCCGGACTGACTACAGGTTTCGCTCTGCTCCCCCTGTAGCTAGTGATATATCGTCTGCTTCGCAGACTAAATTGCTAACAAGCTATCTGCTTGATCCTTCGAATAATTCTATGCTTATTCATCCGTCTGACGGTATCAGAGTAGTTTTCACACCATTTTTGTGATAGATAAATGGTGTCCTACAAACTTCAAACAGGAGACCATAACAGATGAGCAGACTTCACATTCGAAAGATCGGAATACTTTCCGCCGCAAAGATATATGCGGTGATGATGTTCGTTATCTCGTTGATAATTAGTGTTCCCTACGGCCTGATAATCATCGTTTTTTCGCTTTTCGGGGCCGGAATGGGCCGCGGCAGCGAGGCATTGGCGGTTGGCGGCGGCGGTGTGGTCATGGGCATTGTGATGATGATCGCATTGCCGATAATTTATGCGATCATCGGGTTCATTTTCGGGGCCATCGGGGCACTCGTCTATAATATTATTGCCGGCATTGTCGGCGGCATTGAGTTGGAAGTAGAGAACATAGCTTGAAAAAGGAAATAAGCGTCGGCAGCGTCATTGAAGTAAAGATAGAAAAGATCGTTCCCGGCGGTTACGGCCTTGCGTTTACCGAAGGGCATACGGCATTCGTTGCGTTGGCCGCTCCGGGCGATGAGTTGCGGGCAAAGGTGGCAAAGGTAAAAGGCCGGACCGTTTTCGCCGAGGCCGAAGACATTCTGACACCCGGGCCGGATCGTGCCGAACCGCCGTGTCCCTACTTCGGTTCGTGCGGCGGCTGCGACCTTCAGCAGCTTGGCTACGCGGCACAGTTAAGGGCAAAAGAGGCGATCATTCGCGACTGCATCGAACGTATCGCAAAGGTGCGTTATGAGGACGAGATACGCGTCATCGCCAGTCCCGAACCTTTCGGTTATCGGCTAAGGGCGCAATGGCATGTCGATGCCGCCGCGCAAAAGCTAGGTTATTACCGGCGCGATTCGCGCGACCTGGTCGAGATAGAGGAATGTGCCGTCCTTCAGCCCGAACTTCGCGGCCGGTTGGCGGAATATCGAGCCGAAATGCCGTGGCAGATGTTCCTGAACGAAAGATCGCGGATAGACGCCGCGTGCGGTTCGGACGGAACCGTTTCCACATATTCGCCTGACCTGCCCGAAGCGACGGACGAGATAACATTCGACGCGGCGGGCGAAAAATACCTCTTTTCCGCGCGTTCATTTTTTCAGGGAAACCGCTTTTTGATCGATAAGCTGATCGAGACGGCCATTGGCGATGCCGAGGGCGAAACGGCGCTCGATCTTTATTGCGGAGTCGGGCTTTTTACGCTGCCGCTTGCCCGCCGTTTTGAGAATGTGATCGGCGTTGAGGACAACTTGGAGGCGACCGCATTTGCGGAACGAAATGTCCGCAAAGCGGGCCTCGGCAATGTCATCATTCATACCGAAAGCGTCCGAAGATTCCTCGTTTCGGGCAAGGCCCCAAAGGCCGGATTTGTGCTGCTCGACCCGCCGCGTGCCGGTACCGAAAAGGAAACGATGCTGGCCCTGTTAAAGCTGCGTCCCGAACGCGTTTCCTACGTGGCGTGTGAGCCTTCGATCCTTGCCCGCGACCTTAAACGCTTTGTTGAGAACGGTTACAAGATAGATTCGCTAACGGCCATCGACCTTTTTCCGCAGACGCATCACATTGAAACCGTCGCACATCTCTCCGTCAACCAAGCCTGACGGCAGTTCCGTAAACCAGTATCTCTGAGGCGTTCTGCATTATCGAACTTGTGGAAAATCTCATTGCGACGACGGCATCGGCATTCAATTCGCGGGCTTCCTGTACCAACCGGCTGATCGCCTTTTGCCGGGCTTCGGTAAGCATTTCGGTATAGCCGTGTATCTCGCCGCCGACGATGGATTTGAATCCTGCCAGGATATCCTTGCCGACGTGCTTCGTCTGAACGATGTTGCCGGAAACGACGCCGAGTATCTCAGTTATCTCGCGGCCCGGAATGGTATCGGTGGTCGTATAGATCATATTCTTTTGCATGATTTGTTGATTCATCCTTTTATCCAAAATTTAGTGTTGGTTATATGATACACAACTTTTTCTATTTCTCATTTGCGGCCTATTTGCGTAGCTTGGTGTCTTCGGGTCTTAGTGACAAGATCCCAAATAGAACCGCCGCAAAGTCGAAAAGCCGCAAAGCACGCCAGGAACAAACACAGAAAAATATCCGCTATCGTCTGATGCGGGTTTATTTTTCGCCTGCATTACAGCGTGATCTTGCCAAAGAGCATCGGTTTTAATGAGCGATCTTAAACCCCGGGTTCCGCATTACAAACACCACGGCGAAAGCCTGAACCGACCTAACAATTAATAGTCACGCAGTTTACAGTTGTTAGTTTTTTTCAACTGACAACTAAAAACTGACCAACTATTAACTGTTAGAAACCCAAATGGATCCGCCCGATCTGCTGCATTTTGGGCTTTGGGATCCTCTAATGCGGAATCTGCATTAAACATATCTTGCGAAAATTCGTAAAGCCTTTTAGCCAACAGTTTGAATAAACAAGGGCATCTGAACTAAACTTTGATATATGGCAAAAAAGAAGGACGAAGAAAGCGGTTCAGAGGCAATAGCGACAAAACATTCTGTCCGCTGCCGCTATTGCGGCCAAAAGAACGCGGTTAAGGAAAATTACAAGAACAATTCGGCAAACTGCGGCAAATGCAAGCTGCCGCTTTCCAACGAACCGCATAAAAAATGGGCTGACCTTTCAAAACACGAATATATCCATCCGGCTGACAGCAAAGCACTTGCGGCATTGCGGGCGATTCCGGGAATAGACACGGCCCTGAAAAAATTGCTTGAGGTGACGGGCGAATCGGCTATCCGCGTCACGTTCATGGCAAGCGCCGTAAAGGTCACGCCCAAGCAATGCCCCGATCTTTATGCCAAATTGATGATCGCGTGTTCGACGCTTGGTGTTGCGGCGCCTGACCTTTATATTCAGCAAAACCCGATAGTCAATGCCTTCACGGGCGGCGTGGAAAAGCCGATAATCGTTCTTCACTCGGCATTGCTCGAACGTCTTAATGAAGAAGAGACGCTTGCCGTTATTGCTCACGAGGTCGGACATATTCATTCCGAACACGTGCTGTATCTGACGGCCGCACAGCTTATCCTCGCCATTGCCACGATACCGCTGGCGTCGCTGCCGATAGCGGCGATATTAAAAGAACTGCTTACGGCGACAATGCGCGGCGCCTTGCTTGCGTGGATGCGTCGGGCAGAGCTTTCGTGTGACCGTGCGGCGTTGCTGGTCGTTCAGGATCCGCACGTCGTCGGCCGCACAATGATGAAACTGGCCGGCGGCACATTTGCCTCAAAGATAAATTACGATCTTTTCCTCGAACAGGCCCGCGAATTTCAGAAGAATTATGATGTCAGCCGTCTTGATAAATTCTGGGCGGACATCATCAACGCCGGCCTGTCGCATCCGTTCCCGATCTGGCGCGTTTCTGAAATTCTGAAATGGGTAGAAAGCGGCGAATACGACGAAGTTATGAAAAAAGCCTGACGGAACATTTCAGCTAAGTCAGAACCGGGAGCGATAGCGACCGAGTTTTTGCAGAAGCCCGCACGAAGTAAGGGCATTGCTCAGCCAGGCACATATTGCCGGATCGAACCGGCGACAAAACCTATCGGCTCTTGCGAAAGAGAACCAGCCCGTCAGCCCCTTGAAAAGCAGGGTCTGCCGCCTCTCCTTTGTAAGGAGAGGGATTAGGCCGTGCGGTATTTTCTCAAAGTATTTCCAAAGCCTTTTCTATCGGACGGGCGAGAACGGCTTTGTCGCCGACCTCGACTATCGGGCGTTGAATGATAGAGGGGAATTTGACCATTGCGGCGATAACGTCTTTGTCAGACGAATCTTTATCAATTCCGGCAAGCTTAAAGTCAGGCTCGGCACGCCGCAGCACATCAAAAGGCTTCATTCCCGCCTTTTTCAGCAATGCCGACAGCTTCGTTTCCGTAAAAGGCTCGATAAAATAATTGACCTTTTTCCAGTCAATGCCTTTTTCCTCAAAAAGCTTGTTCAGATTGCGGCACGTCGTACACGTCGGTTTTTCGTAAACGGTGATATTCATAAGAAATTTTGCCCGCGAAATACACTAAAAACGCGAAAGAAAATAATATCCCATCCGCGTTTATTCGTGAAATTCGCGGGCTGATCTTCAGGCGACGGCCTCAGCTATGTCGCCAAAATGTGTTTCTATCAGGTTCTCTTCTTCTTCAAGCGAGAAAACACGTGATTTTGTAATAAACCTCAGCCCGAGCGGTATTTCTAACGAAAAGCTTGCCCCGCGGCCTTCTACGACATCTATCGTCAATTCGGTGTGCTGCCAGTATTCAAACTGATCCTTTGCCATATAGAAATCGCAACCGGCGATCTCGCCCAGCCAAACGTCGCTGCTGCCGACCATGAATTCGCCTTTCGGATAACACATCGGCGACGACCCGTCACAGCACCCGCCGCTCTGATGAAACATAAGCTCGCCATTCTTTTCGCGAAGCCGCTCGACGACCTCAGTCGCTTCAGGTGTGATCTTTACTCGTCGGGTCATGTAAGTTATATGGAAAATTTATTCTACTCCTTCCAGACGGTCGGGCAGGACATTGACCAGTTTATGAGTTTCAGATAACAAAATGATCGATTCCCATCGCCGATCCATAATTTCTGCGAACTCGCGAAGCCTTACGTTTCCAAGCCTCAGATGAATTACTTTCGGAGGCGGAACTGACGTCAATATTCGATAAGAAAAGTCAGAATCTTTAGTGACAATAGTCAGATCGTTCGCTCTTGCGTAATTCCAGATCCAATCATCGGACTCGGACTGAAACGAGGACGTAACAAACTCAAATCCCGAACCTCGCCACACATTGACCTTTAATGGCAGATTCTCA
The DNA here is from genome assembly GCA_019639175.1 of Acidobacteriota bacterium. Lineage (GTDB taxonomy): Bacteria > Acidobacteriota > Blastocatellia > Pyrinomonadales > Pyrinomonadaceae > OLB17. The sequence goes on from JAHBSK010000012.1 coordinate 15,264, forward strand.
TCGATCAGAAAACGGCTCATGAGGGCTGAATTACAAAATTACGATCCAGAAGATTTGAGGCAAAACCAAGACAAGCGTAAACGTCTTCTCTGGTCAGCGAAGGATAATTCTCAAGCACTTCGTCTATCGAATCGCCCGCGCTAAGAAACTCCAGCACCGTCTGAACAGAGATCCTGGTTCCGCGAATCGACGGCTTGCCGTTCAAAATATTTGGGTCAATGATGATTCTTTCATTCGAATTCATAACAACCTGCCTAAGAAATATCTTAGCATACCGACAAAACATGTTGCCGATTCATCAACTCCTACTTTCTATCATCCTCGATCCCAAATTTCTCCCTAAACATTTTTCGAACAGCAGTCCGCGCTTCTGGAGACAAGTCGGAAAGATGTTTCTCAGCAGCAACTTCTTCCATTCTATTAGCAGTATTTCGATCCTTGCTGAACGGGAACATTAAGAAGTTCCCAATAGTCTCAAGCACCGGTAATATCTTGAGGACAAACTTAATGATAAAAATGACCAATGCCCATTTCCAGTTCAGAATCGCCAGAGTAATCCACAATAGCCATTGGAAATAATAGAACAGCGTTACCCAAGCTGGGAGGGTTCCGTAGTCAATATCTTCTATCTGCTTAGCTTGGTTCAACCGTATGTCAAAAGTGACAACCGAGGCGACGAGAAAGTATGCGGCCGTTAGAGCTAAGTAAACGGGGGACCAAAATGAATAATCGTACATTGCTTTTTGGGGGAAAACTCATATATTGAGAACCCTTCGAATCGTCCGGGTTTCATAACCTTCTTAATCGGAGGGTTCTCCAACATTTGATACTAGAAAAAGCCCATCGCTTTTTTGTCATAAGACACAAGCATGTTCTTTGTCTGGCGGTAGTGGTCGAGCATCATGAGGTGGTTTTCACGGCCGATGCCTGATTTTTTGTAACCGCCGAACGGAGCGTGTGCCGGATAATTGTGATAATTGTTTACCCAGACGCGGCCTGCCTCGATCGCTCGCGGCACGCGGTAAAGTTCATGTGCATCACGCGTCCAAACGCCTGCTCCGAGGCCGTAGAGCGTGTCATTGGCGATCTCGATGGCTTCGGCTTCGTCCTTAAAAGTGGTGAGGCATGTGACCGGGCCAAAGATCTCTTCCTGAAAGATACGCATCTTGTTATTGCCTTTAAAGATGGTCGGTTCTATGTAGTAACCGTCCTCGAGATCGAGGTTCTTGTAAGCATTGCCGCCGACAAGCACCTCGGCTCCTTCGTCGCGGCCGATCTGAAGGTAATTGAGGATCTTTTCGTACTGATCTTTACTTGCCTGTGCGCCCATCATGGTTGATGGATCGAGCGGATGGCCCATCTTGATCTGTTTTGTGCGTTCGACAAAGCGTTCGATGAATGCGTCGGCAATGTCTTCCTGAACCAGAACGCGTGACGGACACGTGCAGACCTCGCCCTGATTCAGAGCAAAGAGCGTTGCTCCTTCCAGACATTTGTCAAAGAAATCATCGTCGGCGTCCATCACGCTCTTAAAGAAGATGTTAGGTGATTTGCCGCCGAGTTCCAGCGTGACCGGAATGATGTTTTGCGAAGCGTATTGCATTATCAAACGGCCTGTTGTCGTTTCGCCGGTGAAAGCGATCTTGGCGATGCGGTCTGATGTTGCCAGCGGCTTGCCTGCCTCGATGCCAAAGCCGTTGATGATATTGAGAACGCCTTTTGGCAGCAGATCGCCGACAAGTTCCGCCCAGATCATGATCGACGCAGGCGTTTGCTCGGCCGGTTTCAGAACGACGCAGTTTCCCGCTGCCAAAGCTGGGGCCAGCTTCCACGTTGCCATCAGAATAGGGAAGTTCCACGGAATGATCTGGCCGACGACGCCGAGCGGTTCCTTGATGATGATCGAGACCGTGTTTGCGTCCAACTCGCTGGCCGCGCCTTCTTCCGCACGAATAACGCTTGCAAAATAACGAAAATGGTCAATGGCCAACGGAATATCAGCCGTCATCGTTTCGCGGATCGCCTTGCCGTTGTCCCATGTTTCCGCACGTGCGAGCAGTTCAAGATTCTGCTCCATGCGGTCTGCTATCTTCAGCAGGATGTTGCTGCGTTCGGTCGCTGAGGTCTTGCCCCATGTCTCAAATGCGACATGTGCGGCATCGACTGCGGCATTAACATCGTCTTCGTTCGAGCGGGCGACCTTGGTAAACGATTGGCCGTCAACCGGCGAGATGCAGTCAAAATATTCGCCGCTTTTGGGTGCGACCCACTCGCCGCCAATGTAATTTTCGTATTGTTCTTTGAATTTAGGAATGTCGAAAGATTTTTTTACAGCGTCCATTATTCTACTCCTTGCGTGTCAACTGAAAAACTCAGGACAAAAAAGCCTGACGAAGTGCCGAATGAGCGATCGCTCTCCGAGAAAGTTGGTATTTCCAAATTATAGCAAATCAATGCGGCAATCACATATATCTTTTCTTTAGTCGTGTCTAAGTTAAATATAAGTTTTTGGCGGGATGTGATCCAATATCTCAGGCTGTCGTCCGATAACAAAAATACGCTGCAGCAAGGTCAATTCTGAGACAGGCTTCTTTGGGATCACCTGGTACTCGACACATAGCTTTTCATTTTCGGCTTTGATAATAAAATAGTTGAGCCGGAACATAGGATAATAAACGGCCGGCAAATGGCCGAGAATTACTGGAATACGACGAAGCATCTTTAACCATGTGCCGGTGTTAATGATGAGTTTTCCGTTTATATTTGTTAATGAGGCCGCGTGGGTATGGCCATAGACATAGACGCTAACATCTTTGTGTTGCTCAAAGATCGACATTGCATGTTCGTCATATCCTTCGGTTGGGGCGTAGATAGGAGTCTCCTCCGTTCGTGGTAGTATTTGCATTCTCTCTAGCACACGTCGGACATCGCGAAAGATCAAAAATACCGGAATGCCGACCACAAAAATGAAAAACCAAAAAATCATGCTGATGCCCAACACGATCTGTATTGCGTCGCCGATTACGCCAAGATAATTAAAGAGAAAATTATTGAGGATAATATTAACGTCAAAAACGCCGGCAAACTTTAACGCCTGCCCCACAAACGCTAGGAGCGTTACGGTCAACAGCACTAAAAACGGCAAAAGCAAAAGCCTGATGAGAAAGTTCATCTCACGATAAAAGTAATTTGAGATCAACCAATCAGGCAACTGGCGGATATCGACCGAGCGAACGTCTTTTAGCCAATCGGAAGTACCAAAGACCGAATATTTGCTTGCACCGGCGACAGCTTGTTGCGTTATATGAAAACCGATCGGCAACGCAAACGGATCACCATATGCAGGTGAAGCATTATATTCGTCAACCTGCTGGCCGTGTTCGATCCAGATCGTTCGACCGTTGATCGTTCGTGTTAGCGAAACCGCCGTGTCCAGTTTGATGTTGTAAGCCAACAGTTTGTCGAAATATGCGGGTTCGCACGCAAGGTCGTAATCATGGTTGCCGACCATAATTGTGATCTTAATGTGTTCACCGGTACGTTTGAATTGGTCAAAGATCTTTTTGTGATAGCGGATTATCTCGTCCAATTTCTCGGTGCCGGTTACGGTCGTAAGTTCCCAAAGCCCAAACGTGTCTCCAACCAATAGAAGCTCAGTTTCGGGCGGTTCGTTCTCAAGTTTTTGCAAAAAACCAACGATCTCATCGGTATAGTCGCAAATTTGCAAGCTGCCGTCGCCGCCAAAATGAAGATCGCTGATCAGATATAGCATCGTGGGGTAATCTTAGCACAAACGTAAACTAGCCGTAATCAACCTAGTTACCGCGGATGCGTGTCCATAGATAGTTGAGAATTTGGCTAGCTTCGCGCGGTGTTTTGCGATTTTCGGAGATCGTTATTTTGCCGTCCTGTTCGACAAGTTCGTAGCTGAATGAGAATTGCGGGTCATCGTAATCAAAATTCAGCGTTCCGAACCGCAGATCGTTGATGTAGAGCTTACCGTCCACGGATGTAACGATATACCAGTTTTCGGTTATATTTATCAGCCGTTTTACATTTTCGTCCTTACTCAGATCGCCGAGCAGATGGTGGTTTTTGGCGACGGGATGAAATTTGACCGGCTGAGAATCGAACAGGGAATAGTCGCCGAGATAGACCACTTCATCGGCCATGACGTTGGTGGTCCATAGAATGATGTTCAGCGGAGCGGGTTTCACCTTCAGGGCAGAGTAAGTTATATGCTGTTCATCAAGTGCGGCCATGACTTGCTGCGTCGCGTAACATTTTACGCCGAAAGCCAGCATTAGATAGCTTGTGCTTATCACCAGGCCGAGTGTGTTGAAAATACGGCGTTTTTTGTCATCACGTTTGAAAAACATCGCCAATATGACAAATATCAGGAACGGCACCGTGTAAAGCGGATCGATGACAAAAATGCTCTCGACCGCGACGGGATACTTTATCGGCCAGAATAATTTCGTGCCCCAGGTTGTCAGTGCGTCGAGCAGCGGATGTGTGAACAATGCCCAAAAAAAGAGCCACGACCAGTCTTTGAAAGTCGCCGGGCCGCGACGTTCGAGTTTCGAGACCAAATACCCGAACACGGGTGAAAATAAAACGGCGAAAAGTATCGAATGGGTAAAACCGCGATGTATCTCGATCACGGTCAACGGATCAAAGAATAACGAAGACAAAATATCCAGGTCAGGAATGGTTCCGGCGATCGCTCCGTAAAGCATCGCTTTGTTCCCGGCCTTTTTGCCCAACGCGGCCTCGCCGACCGCGGCCCCAAGAACTATCTGCGTCAGCGAATCCATAGACAGACCAAAATCAACTGAAGAGCGCCCATTACGTTAGCCCTGTCCGATGTTTGAATATACTTTTGCAAGGGTCTCTTTTGCGACGGCATCCGCCCGATCAATGGAACATCAGTTCGCCTGCGGTAAGAGAGGATGTCAGCAGAAAACAAATGATCGATAAAAATAAGGGTCTCATATACGTTCAATGAATGCTGTCGTTGTCCGGCAACTTAAAAAACATCTATCTCATAACTTATCAGCCACAGATCGAGTTGGTCGAGTTTTTCTTTCCAGCGTGCTTTGTAATCGCGCATCCATTGGATGTTTTCGGGAGTGTTCTGGATGTCGATCACGATCTTTGAGTTCCTATCGATATAAACAGTGTCCTCGTTCGTCCATCTGCCTTGCACCGAGTTGGGGTAATAACTGAGCGCTCCAAATTCACCGACTATTTCAAGAAGTGCGTCAGAAATAAGGTCATCTGAGACCTCAGTTCCGTCATTAAACTGCAACGGAATCAATATCTCGAACCGTCGTAAGCTGTTCATAGGTCGATTGTCCCTTAACAGTGAATTTGATGCCCTTTAACGCAAGTGCTTCGAGAGCTTGTTCCGGCACGATATGCTCGCCGTTTTTTAGAATGCGTCCGGAAAAATTTCTTAGCAATATGCCTATTGCCTTTTTCTCCATCTCACGATCCGGGAATGTGATTGTAACCATAATGGAAATATTATAACGCGAAACGCGGAAAATACACTAGAAATCACCAGCCGCATATCTGCACAGATGACGTATTGAGGCCGGGCATTAACTGATCCCCATTTTTTTGTAAACGCCGTCAAGCGTCGCCGAGGCTATTTCGCGGGCAGCTTCGGCTCCTTTTTCGAGGATCGCACCCAACGCCGCGTCGTCATATTGTTTTACGCGTTCCTGAAAAGGCCGCAGAAATTCGATGACCGCATCGGCAAGTTCGCCTTTCAAAGCGCCGTAGCCTTTGCCCTCAAAATTCGCCTCGCACTCGGCTTGTGTTTTGCCGGTCATCAGTTGATAGATGGTCAGCAGGTTGTTGATGGCGGGACGCGTTTCATCAAATTTTATCTCGGTGCCGCTGTCGGTGACGGCTCGTTTTATTTTCTTGGCGATCGTGTCGGCGTCGTCCAGCAAAAAGATCGCTCCGTTGGCGTTCTCGTCCGACTTGGACATCTTTTTCGCCGGATCGGCAAGCGATGCTATGCTGGCGCCGACCTTTGGGATAAACGGTTCGGGAATGACGAACGTCTCGCCGAAATCACGGTTAAAACGCTCGGCCAGGTCACGTGTCAGTTCAAGATGCTGCTTCTGATCCTTGCCGACCGGCACAAGATCGGTCTGATAAAGCAAAATGTCCGACGCCATCAGGATCGGATATGTGAAAAGGCCGACACCGGCACGTTCCGCATTGCCTTTGCCCTTGTCCTTGAACTGCGTCATTCGCTCAAGCTCGCCCATTCGTGCCTGACATGACAAGACCCACGCCAATTCAGCATGAGCCGAAACATCTGACTGAATAAAGATGGTCGAGCGTTCAGGATCGACACCTGCGGCGAGATATATGCGCGCCAGATCGAGCGTTTTTTGCCGCAGCGTTTTCGGATCCTGCGGCAAAGTTATGGCGTGCATATTGACGATGCAGTAAAAACACTCATAGTCGTCCTGCAATTCGACCCAGTTCTTTATTGCACCGAGATAGTTGCCAATGTGAAGTTGTCCGGTGGGCTGAGCACCGCTGAAGATTCGTTTTCTCATATACATCTGACTGCCTTATGATAAGCGGACAGCAAGGTGTACGACAAAACTAGGCGGCCTTTTTTATTTTAGTAGATCTTTTGGTTTGATCGACCCTTCCTGCCAGCAGGGCGGGAACGGAAATATCCTCATCGAGTTCATCCCAATGCAATCCCACGCCGCCGCCGCTGATAATGTAATTCTTTCGCTGTGCGGCCGAGGCTCCGGCAAGACGCGGAAAATATGCCAACGGTATTCCGAGCTGCCGTCCGTCGGTCAACTCGACCCACATGTTGTCAGCATCAAATGAAACCGCCGCCGCGAGTGCTTCAAGATTCAAAGTGCTCATTCCACGCCTCCTCGATCTCAGACCTTCTATTATCAATAATTTTGGCGATTTTGTTAAGTTCTCTGGCGGAAAAGCCGTATGAATCCGCTAATTGCACAGCAGGATATAGCCAAAACTTTGCAAGGCTCCTGTCCTTTCTGACATGGATGTGCAAAGGCTCTCTCGGGTCGCCCTCATTCGAGAAAAAGAAGAATTTAACTCCATTGTGGAAAAAGACGACCGGCATAAGTCAGTTTATGAACTCGAATCAGCCATCATGGCTTCTCTTCTTATCAGAACCAAGGAGTAAAAAGCAGATAGCTGACCAGCATATAGAACGGATAGATAATAATGCCGATCACGCCCATATAGACCAGCAGGATAAGGATCAGAAAACCGTAGGTTTCCAGCATATCCAAGATGGGTTCAAAGCTCTTTGGCAGGAAAGTTGCCAGAACCTTGCTGCCGTCCAGCGGCGGAAACGGGAGCAGATTAAAAACCGCCAGCGAGACATTGAGGAATATCATTGATTGCAGGAACATTGCCAAAACCTTTACCATGCCGTCGGCAATGTTCCCGGCATTTATGATCTCGGTTTCCAACAATACCTTAAAGACAATGAATCCCATCGTCGCCAATATCAGGTTCGCCCCGATGCCTGCTATCGAGACCATAACATTGGCTTCTTTATATTTGGTCCATTTATTTGGGTTTACTGGTGTCGGCTTTCCCCAGCCGATCAGCGGCAGCATTACACCGGCCGAAAAGGCCGCGACAAATGTAATGATCGGTATCAGCAGAGTTCCTATCGGGTCGGTATGCTTTACAGGGTTCAGCGTGACACGGCCAAGCATATACGCCGTGTCATCGCCGTATCTATACGACATCCACGCATGGCCGGCCTCGTGTGCCGATATGGCCAGCAGCAAAACGACCAGATACACGATCAGATTGCTGACCAGATTCGCTATGTCTAATTCACCCATTTTCTTCTTTCAAGATGATGGCCGGGGCCTATGTAAAATATTGCATATTTACGGCTGCCGTCGGCTTTGTCTTTATGTGTGAATTGTGCCATTCTTTTACGACAAAATAAAATACAAGGGGATTATATATAGCAATGTTGAATAAGATCCTGTTTGGAGGCGAGGCCGGAATGTCTTTTGCGGGCAACGCCGGTATCACGCTTTTGCGAATATTTTCGGGTGTGGCAATGGCGTTTGGCCACGGCGCGTCAAAGCTGCCGCCGGGCGAGGGTTTGATCGAACGGGCGGGACAAATGGGCTTTCCTGCTCCGGCCTTGTTTGCGTGGGCAGCGGCGTTATCCGAATTTGGCGGCGGCATATTGCTTGCCATCGGGTTTTTGACACGCATATCCAGCTTTTTCATTGCTGTCACGATGATCGTTGCCCTTGTCGGCGTCCACGCGGCCGATCCGTTCGCGGCACAGGAGAAGGCATTTCTTTATTTATTCATCGGACTGGGATTTTTACTGGCCGGCAGCGGCGACTGGAGCGTTGACAGTTATTTTAGGAAGGACTGAGTTGTTAATTTCAAATTCCAGATTCCAGATTCCAGATTCCAGATTCCAGATTTCAGATTTCAGATTTTTCAACTGTGAGATCTGACAAATGACTGACGGACCAAAGATCAAAGGTCAAAGATCAAAGGTCAAAAATCAAAGGCCAATGACAAATGACTACTGACGAATGACAACTGACCACTATCCGCTATATGAAAAAGCACATTGTATGCATTGCAAGCGAGCATAAGGGTAACGAGTTTTTGGACGAGGCCCAGAATGCCGGTTGGCACGTCACGCTGGTCACGCGCAAAAAGCTGCTTGACGAGCCGTGGCTGTGGACCGCCGTCAACGAGGTGAGGACCGTTGAGGACAACGCCATGCCGGAAGAATATGCCCGCGCAGTGACGAACATAGCCGGTTCGCTAAGGATAGACCGCGTCGTCGGCCTGGATGAATTTGACGTCGTCACGGCCGCCCGCACCCGCGAACATTTACAGCTTGGCGGCATGACCAGTTCGCATACGCTGCGGTTTCGCGACAAACTTTCGATGCGGAACATTGCCCACGCGGCGGGCATTCCGTGTCCGCTATACACCGGCATTTTCAACGAAGCGGACATCAATGATTATCTGGAACGCTCTTCGGCGCCGTGGATAGTAAAGCCGCGGTTTGAGGTTTCGGCGTTCGGCATCAAAAAATGCGACACAAAAGAACAGGTTTGGGAGGCTGTTCGCCTGCTGGATTCGCGCAACACGTGGCGCGATCATCCTTCAAATTTTCTGATCGAAGAGTTTATCGAAGGTTCGGTCTTTCACGTTGATTCGGTCGTTAATGACGGCAAGGTGCTTGCCTGCGGTGTCAGCCAATACGGTACGCCTCCGTTTGATGTTTCGCATTACGGTGGTGTTTTTACGTCGTCGATAGTCGATCACGATTGTGAGGAAAAGACGGAACTTGAAAAGCTCAATCGAATGCTTTTGATGGCGTTCAATTATGAACAGGGCGTGACACACGCCGAATTTTTGCAAAGCAAGGCAAACGGTGAATTTTATCTGTTGGAGGTCGCCTGCCGCGTCGGCGGAGCCTATATCGCGAACGTGCTGGAACACGCCTGCAATTTCAACCTCTGGCGCGAATGGGCAAAGCTGGAGACCGCCACTGAAGAAGCTCCCTACAAGCTGCCAAAGCTGAGAAGGGAATACTCCGGCATCGCCCTCGCCCTTTCAAAAGAGGAACACCCCGACACGTCTCATTACACAGACAGCGAGATCGTCTATCGCGTAAACAAACCAAAACACGTCGGCCTGATATTCCATTCGCCCGTCCGCGACCGCGTTCAGGAACTGCAGGACATATACTCCCGCCGCATCTCCGAAGACTTCCTCGCCGTCGCCCCGGTAAAGGAAAGGTATGATGATTAGATCATATTAGCTTTTAATGGTTATATGCTAATATGTGGCTCAGGAATTCATTTGTTATGGATACGTTAACGGCTTATCAGGAAGTGGTTGATTTTATTGCGGCGGGAACCACACCCAGGAACGTAGTTGATTTCCGTCCGTCAGATGAATCGCAGGAACGGGTTTCTGACCTGCTTTTTCGTGAAAAAAATGGCGAGATCACTCCCGATGAACGGTCGGAGCTTGACCACTATATGCAGATCGAACACCTGATACGGCTTGCAAAAGCAAAGGCACGCGAATACCTTGCGAATGAGTAATTATGTAAATTCCGAGATTCGCAAAGCGGCGTAGCTGCTTATGACCGAACATTAGCTGTTGGAGAATTATATATCTGTCAACTCCTCGCCCTCGCCAATGGCGATCAAATTGCAGGTCTATGGTCTCGCTGACGACTTGGGCAGGTTTTGCTCGTTGAACCGCAGCTCAATTTCCTCACCATAATCCCATTCTCTGTCATTTTCGCTGGCCTTGATGTTTTGAAATGTGAAATTGAATACTATTGAATTACCGTCTTTCAAGATTTGTAATGGAATAGGAAAAAGGACGGATTTGTTTGGCAGCAACATTGCTGATGAGCCAAAATCAAACCCATAAGGAATCCATTCATTATCTTTATCCTTTACTCCATGCCAGATCGAGATCTCGCGGTTGTCACACAATCCAAGCATTTTTTGCCCATCAGGAAAAAGATGGAAACAGGCCGGATCTGGAAAATACATGCTCTGTGTCGGGATGTTTATCGGCAAAGATGAATCATTATGCAGCCGAAGCCAAATGGCATTTGCATCTTCTGTGGTCTTTTTGACCTTACTTTCATTTAGCTCGTCCGATTCCATCATTCTTTTTTCGCCGGGATCGGACATGTCGCCATAATGCTCGAATGTGATATAGACCTTCTTACTGTATTTTTCTATGTATATAGCGGCCTGTTTTTCACGCTCGTTTTTTAATTCTGTGATCGCAGCAACGCGATCCTTCCTTTCAGCCGCAATCCTTACTTCCTGTTCTCCGGGCTGAAAAGAAGGTATCAGTTGCCACAGCCTTTTCCCGGATGCGGTGTCGTATAATGACAGATTCTGATTTTCTCCTCCGATAAAAAATGTTTTGGAATCAGGGCTAAAGGCAACCGAATCGTCACCGGAGTATTCATATTCAAGTTTGTGAACAAGACTCAGGTCATCCAAATCCCAGATTTCAGTAGTGCCTATATTTCCGACAACGGCTATAAAACGCCCGTCCATGCTCATTGCTGCTTTATCAAGATATGTAATGCCTATATTTTTTGAAGTGCCAAGCTTTTCACCTGTTTTAATGTCGATCAGTTCGATGGTCTTTTCATTGTCATCACTATGAATAATGACAGCGATCTTTTTGCCGTCCGGAGTTGGAAATACATCAGAAACCCCTTTACCTATCTTGAATTTATTCAATTCCTTGCCTGTATCAGGATTCCAGAGACGTATTGTTCCGTCAGAATGTCCCGTTACCAACTTGCTCCCATCAATGCTAAATGCAGCGGAATTAACGGGGACACTCGAATAGCTGGTGGTCATATTTCCTAATCGCGATTCATAACCTTCAACTGTTTGTATCTCGATCTTAGTCTTTAATACAGATATATCCCAAATATGTAGGGAGCCATTTATCAAAGTCAGAAAAAGTCCGCTGTCGTTCGCAAATTCGATCCTTTCAATATCATCACTTCTATCGCCTGCCTTGACGGTATTCAAAAGTTTACCCGATGTTGTGTCCCATAATTTGAGAACGCTGTCTCCGTCACCGGAGAGCAGTTTTTTACCATCCGGGCTGAATGCAATAGCAGTGACCCTGTCATCGTGTCCTGAGAGTGTTCTGAGATGCGTTCGGTCATTCGGGTCAAAAAAGTATATATTTCGGTCATTTCCGGCAACTGCCAGGATCTTATTGTCCGGACTATAAGAAATTGCGTTAATGCTGCTTGGGTGAGCGTCAAGAAGCCAGGATCGGCCGCTTTCAATGTCAGTCACAATTATAGACGTGTCCAACGGTTTGCCTTCTTGGGCCAACAATTTGCCGTCATCACTCAAATCAAATGCGGTTGCGACCGAAAACTCCTTGTTAACAGGACGGCTTTCGCCTGTTTCAAGGTCATAAAAGCGAAACCCTGCACTTTCACGAATGACCGCTTTTTTACCATCCCCGCTTATTCTCGAACCAATTTTATAGCCGTTTACTTTTGCTGTTCTGGTCTTATTACTGGTCTTGTTGTCTTTGATCAGAATCTCGGACTCACTTGTTCGCTGGATTGATGTCGTCAGATCACTGCTATAAGACGTTTCCCAGTCATAGGTCTGCATTTCTCGGCAGGGCGTTGCAGATTCACCTGTCTGTTTCGCAGAGAGCAGATCCCATTCGGTGATATTGCCATCAAGATTTCCGATCTTTAACTTTTCGGCTTTTTCGTCAAAAACAATAGCTATACCCGCACAAGGATTTCCCTCAAATGTCTTTATAGTTTTTCCGTCCGAAACCTGAATAAGTTTTACTGGGGCGTTTTTGTCAGACAGAGCGGTAGTGGCGATCATCTTACCATCCGGGCTGAATTTAATTGCAGTAATATCTTCCCGATGCACTTCGGATCGCCAAAGGAATTTGCCGGTCTTTGCATCCCACAACTGCACAGTGCCGTTGGCGCTGCCGGTTGCGACAAGTTTCTCGTCAGGACTCCATGCCAGACTGTTCAGCGTGTAATATTCATCAGCCTTTTGAATAAAGGAAATGGTACGTTTCCACAACAGCCTTCCGGCGCGGACATCCCAGAGAGCCATATCTTGATTGCCCGATGAATATGACAAGAGCATTGAACCTGTTGGGCTGAATTTCATCCTTAGGATACTGCCGCGGTGGGTAAACTGAAAAGGGGTCTCCTGGCCGGGAAGAACATAGGCCGAGAGTAGAAGTGCAACGATGAGCAATGCAGACTTTTTCACAAAATTTGTCTTATCCTAAATGAATGAACAGTACAACAGCAATATATATTAGATGCAGAAACTGTCAAAAAGTTCCTTAACGTGATGCAATAACAGTTTTAGATTTGTTTTCATCCCTCTTATTTAGCTATCCTGAATCCTTTTATGGAACCGAGAGTTTCAAAAGGTATTGAGCGGCCGGAGTTTCTTGAACACGGGCTGGCGCCGTATTTTGAGCGGCTTTTGACGTTTGCGTCAACGGCGGAGTTGGAATCTTCAGCCGTACACGCTGAAATACGCGATGAGGCCGAGCGGATATTGAATGCTGTGGTCGCGGAAGAACGAGAGACGGGAGCCAAGAGACATGAGACAGGAGACGGGAGACACGGAGAAGAAGTAAGGGAGAAAGGGAGTGGAGGAGTAGGGGAGAAAAATCCGCAATCCGCAATCAGTAATCCGCAATCCGCAATCTGCAATCCGCAATCTGCAATCCGCAATACGCATTTCGCAATCAGTAATCCGCATTCCGCAATCAGTAATCCGCATTCCGCGTTCCGCATTCCGCAATCGGTCTCCGCGTTGGCGTGGAACATCGAGCGCGGGTGTGTTTTTGACGGCATTGTAAAGGCGTTAAAGGAGCATGATGGTTTGCGGGACAAGGATGTTCTGCTGCTGACGGAGCTTGACCACGGCATGGCGCGGAGCGGCAACCGTTTTGTCGCGCAGGAGATCGCCCGCGAGTTGGGGCTGAATTACGCATTTGCTCCGGTTTACATCGCCCTGCAAAAAGGCAGCGGCGTCGAATCTGAGGTCGATGGCGAGAACACGGCGTCGATCCACGGGCTGGCGATGTTCTCCAGATGGCCGATGCGGAATATTCACGCCGTGCCTTTGCCAAACGGCAAGGACAAGATGTGGGGCAAGGAAAAACGCCTCGGCTGGCTGCGTGCCTTGGTAGCCGACATCGAACATCCTGCCGGAACGTTTCGCGCCGTGACGGTTCATCTGGACGCGCATTGTTCGCGGGCGCATCGCAAATTGCAGATGCAGATCATCCTCGATCATTTGGCGACGCTGCCCGAAATGCCGACGCTTATCGGCGGCGACTGGAACACGACGACGTTCAATTCGCAAAGCTCGACGCGAGCGATAATGGGCTATTGGCGGCGCGTTTTTATGGGGCCAAAGAACGTCGCGAAAAACCACCTTCCGCATCCCGAACGCTTTTTCGAACGCCCGCTTTTCGACATGCTCGAAAAACGCGGCTACGATTTCCGCTCGCTGAACAACGTCGGCACAGGCACGCTGCATTACCACGTCGAAAGCATCGAAAAAAACACGAATCTTCGCGATTGGGTTCCCGAATGGTGTTTTCCGTTCATCTTCTGGGCAGCAAACCGCGTCGGCGGCAGCGTTTCGGGCCGTCTGGACTGGTTCGCCGGCAAAGGCATCACGCCGGCTGGCCCCAATGCGGCCAAAACCATCGGCGATCTTAAGGACGAAACCGGCACGCCGCTGTCCGATCATGACGCAATATCTTTGGATCTCAACCTGTGATTTTTCACTTCTCACCTTTAACTTGCTTCGGAATAAGTGATAAGTGACAGGTGATAAGTTATAATAGATCTATGGAAGTTTCATTTTCACAGACACTCAGTTTTGACGCGGCGACATTTGAGTTTGACGTGGTCGATAACCAGAACGGCAACGCGACAGCGATCAAATTTCCGGTCGATGACAAACAGGTCAGCCCCGGCGATTCCATCGTCGTGGTTTCTGACGGAGAGATATTGTTTCACGCCATGATCGGCAAGATAGAGGACGGTTTTGCCTATGCCGCCGACCCAAAAGGTTCGCTGCTGCCCGCAGGCGTCCAATAGACACGAATAGAGCTTTGCAGGAATGCAAAGGTTTTTTGAAACAACATCCAATGTCCGTAGAGCGGTTCGGAAATTTGCAAGTCCTGACTCGCGGCCGGATCGGGACTTGAGACTCAAGACTCAAGACTCAAGACTCAAGACTCAAGACTCTAAACTGTTTTTGGGGGATGTAGCTCAGCTGGGAGAGCGCGGCGTTCGCAATGCCGAGGTCAGGGGTTCGATCCCCCTCATCTCCACCACTTTCTTCGGTCATTTTCCTGTATTTGATCGGTTTTTTGAACCCGTGGGAGTCCATAAGCATCTTTTGGGGAAATAACAGGCATCTTATCAAAGATATGACCGGAAAAATGCGTATGTATATTAAAAGGATCGGGTTGACGGCGGCAGCGTTGATGATGTTTGCGGTCGCGGGTTTTGGACAGCAGGCGTCCGGCCTGACGCCGCAGAACTTGTCCAAAGCGGAGACGGACAAGATCATTGCCGCGTTCACTTCGCACGAAAAAGAGTTTCGCGACGCCCTGACCAGCTATGTTTTTAACCGCAGTGCGACCATTCAGACCATCGGCATGGGCGGACAGGTCACAGGTGTTTACCGCCGCGATTCGTTCATGACGTTTACCGGTGCCGGTGAAAGGTTCGAGCGGATCACGTATTTTCCGGTGCCGACGATCAGGGAAATTAACATCACGCCCGAAGATATCGAAGACCTCGGCGGCGTCAATCCGTTCGCGCTTGAGCCGCAGGTGATAGATCAATATAACTTCACATATCTGGGCAAGGAAAAGATCGACGACCTCATGCTCCATGTTTTTGAGGTCCAGCCAAAGGTGATCCCAAACCCGAAAAAGAGCAAGCAGCGTGTTTTTTCGGGCCGCATCTGGGTGGATGATCGCGACCTGATGATCGTCAAATCAAAAGGCAAGGCACTGCCCGAAGACAAGAACAACAAATACCCGATCGTCGAAACGTGGCGCGAGAACATAGACGGCAAATATTGGTTTCCGGCCTATGCCTACGCCGATGACGAGCTTGTTTTCGGCAGCGGTTATTCGGTAAAAATGCGGATGAAAGTGACCTATTCCGATTACAGGCTTGGCCGCTCGACCGTGATAATAGGCGACGACGAGGAAGTGATCAGCGATCCCGAACCTCAGCCAAAACCTTCGCCAATGCCGGAAAAACCGTAAAATTCGCGGCACCCCGCTATGACGCGCGGAAAAGTTTCCGGCCAAAGGCGGAAACCCGACCGGTAGGAAGGGTGTCTTTTTCAGTCTGGAGTTTAGAGTCTGGAGCTTTATCTCTCTTTCTCCCCATCTCCCTATCTCTTTTCCTCAGGCTATGCCCTCAAGCACTGCGGTCTGGCTGTGCCAGACCGTGAGCCTTCCCCTAAATATAAAGAGGCTGTGCCTTTGAAAGAAAAGAGGCACAGCCTCTAAGAGAAATCTTATAGGCCAAGTATCGGTCGGGCATAGCACCGACCGCAGTGCAAAATGGCATAGCCAAAAGGCGGAAACCCGACCGGTAGGAAGGAGGTAAGAAAGGATCATATTTCCAGTGAGTGAGCAGAAAGAACACACTCGCTACTGCTCGTGTTTCCGCCTGCGGACTCTAAAAGAAAGCTCCGGTATCCGTTCCGAACATAACGCGAAATATAACAGGCGTGTTTGCAAGGAACATCGTCAGCCACGTACGCGGTTTATGGGCATCTTCGGCAAGATAAAAAATGCGCGGCGGAAAATAGATCAGAAACGCCGCAAAACTCAAAAAGAAAAGCCGTCCGAGAAGGTCGTAGAAGCCCGAAACCGGAGGAAAGATGTCAGCCGCCGTCATCAGGTTCCATATCAATTGATAGAAAAGCATGTTCGCAAAGATACATGCGTCACCCAGCAGTTCGGCGTTGCGGCTTAGCAGAAATGCTGTTCGCGGTTCCCGTCGCGGCGGCGTGAAATAGCGGTAAACAAAGACAGTGTTCACTATTGCCAGCGCCAGCAGAGTAAACAGCGAGACCAGGAAAACCCCTGAGTCATCATCGTCCGTTCCCGATATGTATGGAACGATGATCGCATTTATCACTGATATGATGACGGCCTGGAGACAGAAGTAGAATATCGGATTTGCAAGACATCCGAGCGGAGTGTCCGTGATAATATCAGAATCTTCCTGCCTCTTTTTTCTTCTCAGGTGAAATCTTTGGCGTTTCAAAATGGCGGCGGCCGGAGGCAAAAAGAATGCGGCGAAAAGCACTATGCAAAGAGCGGTGATCGCCAGCGGATCTTCTTCGGATGAACGCCTCAGCATCAGCACGAACAACGGCGTCAGCAGCCACATTAAAAATATGTTCACCAAAAACACGGTGACGTCCAGCAGCAGCCCGCGGTTCTTCCACGAGAACAGATCAGCCGCCTTTCCCCGCAAGGCGTCGGCATAAGTTGTCTTGTCAGGCTTTGACATGGTCGTCGGTTTCGGCGGACTGAACGTATCCGAGTTCTTCGGCTATCGCTCCGCGAACCTCTGTGATAAGTTCCGCAATTTCCTTTCCGTCTGTGCTGACAGGCGGCAGCAGCGTCATCTCTATCGTTCCCGGATATGCCAGGCCTGTCCGCTTGCCCATCATCATGTCCGTGTTCTTTATCGCCACGGGAACTATACGCGCTCCGGTTTGCAGGGCAAGGTGGAACGCGCCTTTTTTGAAAGGCAAAAGCTCGCCGGGCATCGCCCTTGTGCCCTCGGCAAACACTCCGAAGGAGCTTCCGCTTTCCATTACCTTCCTCGCCTTTTCCATTGACCGTTTCGCGCGGTCAGGGTTTGAACGGTCGATCGCGAAGATGTTCACATAATGCATTCCCTGGCCCAAAACCGGAACCTTCAGAAGTTCTTTTTTCGCGACCAGCCCGATCTTGTGTCCCGTGTAAAAAAAGAGCGTTGCGGTGTCCAGATACGAGCGGTGATTTGAGATAAAGACGTATTGTTCGTCAGGGTCGAGGTGTTCCTTGCCGCTGACGCTGATCGTCGCCCCGCACGCTTTCAGCCATTGTGCCGCTCCCCAGCGGGCAACGGGATAAAGCCACATTTTGCGGTTGATGATGCCGAGAAAGATCAACACCGGAATGCCGACGACCAAAAGCAGTGTTCCGGCCAGCGTCCAGCACCACCAGTAGCGGAGTTTGCCCGCGAGCCGCGATTTGTTAGACTCAGGAACAGCAAATACCAGTTTTTTATTTTCCAGCACAGCTTTTACAGGTGGTTTCCGAGAAATATGAGACATGATCTTTCCGCGCGTCAATTTACGAATGATAAGGAATTAAACCAAATGAGACAACAGCCGCGAACGCTTTGGCACCGCTTGGCTTTTCGGTCGTCCGTCGCCGCTCTCATTGTCGCGTTTCTGGCATTTTCCGCAACCGCTCAGGCTCCGACGCCAAAGTCGGTGCTGGGCTTTCATCCGACCGATGACCGGACGATAGCAGACTGGACGCAGATACGTGATTATTTCAGCAAGCTCGACGCCGCAAGCGGACGTGTAAAGGTAGAGGAATTTGGCAAAACGACGCTCGGCAAACCGATGATCGTCGTCTTTATCTCATCAGAAGCGAACATCCGCGAACTGGACAAATACCGCACGATCTCGCAAAAGCTCGGCGACCCAAGAAAGATAACTGCCGGCGAAAATGCAGATGAATTGATAAAGAACGGCAAGTCGATTGTGTCCATTTCGTGTTCGATACATTCGACAGAGATAGTTGCGTCGCAGATGTCGATGAACCTTGCCTATGAACTGGCCACCGCAAATGACGATGACACGCTGGAGATACTCAACAACACGATCCTGCTCCTTATTCCGTCATCAAACCCTGACGGCATAGACATAGTTGCTGATTGGTACCGCAAAACGCTCGGGACAAAGAGCGAGGGAACATCGCCGCCGGAGCTTTATCATCACTACGCCGGACACGACAACAACCGCGACTGGTTCATGCTCAATCTGGCGGAATCCAGAGCGATAACAAAGCTCTATTGGCAGGAATGGTTTCCGCAGATCGTCTATGACGTTCATCAGATGGGTGCGAACGGTGCGCGTTTCATCATACCGCCGTTCTTCGATCCGCCGTATCCGCGTATTCCGCCGTCCGTTGTTCGCGATGTCGGACTGGTAGGTTATAAAATGGCCGCCGACCTGCAGGCCGCGGGTGTAAAAGGCGTAGCGACGAACACGACATTTGATATGTGGTGGCACGGCGGATTTCGCACCGCGCCTTATTACCACAATTCCATAGGAATTTTGTCAGAGGCGGCAAGTGCCAATCTGATGACGCCTGTCGAGATACCGAATGAAAGGCTTAAAGCAACCGGCCCGGCACGCGGGCTAAACTCGCCGCTTGGGCGGGCGATAAACCTGCCCGATCCGTGGGAAGGCGGCACGTGGCGTCCGGCGGATATTGCAAATATTGAGATGATCGCCAGCCGTTCGGCACTAGGGCTGGCGGCAAAATATCGTACGCGCTATCTCCGCAATTTTTATAACCTTAACAAAGCGGGACTCGAACGCGACCCCAACGAACCGCAGGCTTATGTCCTGACCGCAGGCCAGCCGAACACTGAAACCATTGCTCGGTTTTTGGACATACTGATGTGGCAGGGCATCGAGGTCTATGAGATGACCAGCGAGCTTTGGTTCAAACACGACAGGGAAATTGACGAATATCACGAAATGCCGTTGGGCAGCTTTTTGATCTTTGTCGATCAGCCCCAGCGAAACAATATCCTCAGCCTCTTCGAACAGCAGGTCTATCCCGACCGCATCAATGCGAACGGCGAGCCTGACCGTCCGTATGACGTTGCGGGCTGGACGCTGCCGCTGCAAATGGGCATTCAGGCCGACGCGGTCTGGGACACGCGCGATCTTGATAAATTTCGCGATACGTTAAAACCGCTGAAGGATGTCGATCAGGCTCGGGCCGTGATGAATCTCTCGCCCGCCGGTGCGTTTGCCAAGGTTCGCAATCCGCTCAGATCTCCGGGACGCGTCGGGCTATATAAAGGCTCGGCCGGTTCAATGGATGAAGGCTGGACGCGATATGTTTTTGATACCCACCAGATAAAATACACCTCTGTCACTGACCGCGATGTGCGTTCGGGCAATTTGAATTACGATGTCGTAGTGCTTCCTTCAATCGGCGAGAACGGTTTGGTTCGCGGCCTGTCGGCGGAGCGTTATCCCGAGGAATTTGCGGGCGGCATCGGCGAAGAAGGCACAGCTAACCTGAAAAAGTTCGTTGAGGAAGGCGGCCGTCTGGTGTGTTTTGACGCTTCGTGCGGCTTCGTCATAAAAACGCTCGGGCTGCCGATAAAGAACGCTCTCACGGGTGTTCGCCGAAACGATTTCTACAACCCCGGTTCGATAGTCAAACTGACTGTCGATACCAGACATCCGCTGGCGCGAAACACCTTGCCGGAAACGCCCGCGTATTTCACCAACAGCTCCGCGTTCGAGGTCGCTCAGGACGCAATGAACGTCAGAACGATAGCGTGGTACGCCCGGACAAACGCCCTGATGTCCGGCTGGATGCTCGGCGAAAAGCATATAAACGGCAAGACCGCCATCGCCGAGGCATCACACGGCAAAGGCAGCGTCGTCCTATTCGCCTTCAGGCCGCAGCATCGCGGACAATCGTGGGCGACGTTCCCGTTCGTCTTCAACACGCTTGAAAAATGATTGAATGGATCATCGTATTGAACTATGATTTATTTTAAGCGATATTTTCGCCCTATCGAGAATATCGAGGTGATCGCCCGCAGATTTGCGATCCGTGATCTCGAACGACTTCGCCGTCAGCATGGCGGACGCGATTGGCGTAAGTTGAAAGGGACGGCTCAGGTAGAGTTATTGGATGGTTCGATCCGATTCGCTGAGCTTCATTGGTACGAATGCCACGGGGTTGGGAAGCGCGAACTGAAAATAAAAAGGCTCCTGGACTAATGTTATGAAAGTGATCCGATTTGTTATCTGTATGATAAACGAAGGTTACGAAGCCTCTTTGGAACTGCACAAGATCTACGGAGTGACGTCACCTTTGGATAATGATCCGGAAGAATATTTAAGGATAATCGATGAGAGCGGTGAGGATTATCTGTATCCGGCCAACTGGTTCGAGGAAGTGGCACTTGGGCATATCATTGAGGGCCGATTACTTGAAGCTATCGCGGCGTAACCGTTTTTCGAGTGTCTGTTTCCGCAAGTCAGTAATGTAGTATAGCAATTAGCAATGAACCGACCTCTACTCTTTTTTCCAATATTATTTCTGATATTTACCTTGGCCAAAGTGGGAAATGCGTCGGGATTCCTGCCATTGGGAAGTGAACCCGTTGTTCGTGTTGGCCTGATAACGAACGCTTCTTCGGTGAATATCACCACATCTGATACGCAGCTTGTGGCTTATGCGCCGGACGACCCGGCAAAGTTTCTGGCGGCGAATCGCGTAACGGTCACGGCCAGGGCATATCGGCCTTCGGTGATAGATCAATATATATTTGAGATACGCGGCATAGACACGGCGGAGAACGCCGCCGCCATTGCTGAACAGGTCCGCGAGGAAACAGGAGAATCGGCGATAGTCAGCCTTGATGGTTCCGCCAATGTTTGGAAGGTCTGGATCGGCGCTCCGAAAGAGTCAAAAGAAGAAGCAGACCAGTTCAAGGCGGCACTGGCGGAACGCGGCTTTTCGGATGTTTCCGTCACCATCGAGCAAAAGACCGTTCACAATCCCGATGCACTCGCCCTGTCACAGCAGGTGCGCACCGCAGGGAAATCTCAGGTCAGAAGCCTGATTCAAACAACAACATCGACGCAGCCTGTCAGCGGCGCGGACGCTATTGTTCCCGGCCTGCGTGAACTTATCGTCAACGGCTCCAGTGCCGAATCAAAATATACATCGCTGAAAACCGTCTCGTTCGGTTCTTTCAATGAGCGAGCAACACCGGTTCGTCTGAACGGAAAGGCGTATCGCGGAAAGATGGAGGTTTTTGTTAATTCGCGCGGTTCGCTTACGGTCGTAAATGTCGTGCCGCTTGAGGATTACCTGCTTGGCGTTGTCCCGGCAGAGCTTTCGCTCCCAAACCTCGAAGCCCAAAAGGCTCAGGCTGTTGCCGCAAGGACTTATGCCGTAGCAAACCGCGACGGTTTTGCCGCACAGGGTTTTGATGTAAAACCCGATGTCTGGTCACAGGTTTACAAGGGCGTTTCGATAGAAACCGCAATGGGAACGCGGGCCGTCCGCGAAACGGCGGGCATGATCGCCACCCATAACGGCAAACCGATAATGGCGTATTTTACGTCAACCTGTGGCGGACGCACCGAAAATTCCGAGAACATTTTCGATCATGCCGAGCCATACCTTCGCGGCGTAGAATGTTCGCTTGAGGGCCGCGCTCATTTCGATCCTTTTATGATAAAGACCTCTCGTCGTCCGGCCAGGCTTCGCGACGAAGGCAATCTGGCGAACGTCAGACTGATGTCGATGCTGGCGGCGAACGGTTATCTGCTGACGGCGGATCAGATGTCCGATGACTGGTTCGAGGATGCTCCAACTTCGGCGGAACTTTCCAACTGGATCAGCCAACTGGCGATAAGATTCAACAAACCCTTGCCCGCTGTTTCGTCCGACAGCGCAAAACCGGTCGAACTTGCGGCGATACTGAGCAGCTTTTTGCATCAGCCGGATGCTCCCGACGCGCTGCTCTCTGACTCTGACATCAACTACCATCTTTCCTTTGACGACGCTGATCAGATACCGATCAACCGCCGGGCTCAGATAGCAATGCTGATGCGTGACGGTTATTTCACACTGCGGCCCGACCTGACGCTCCAGCCGAACAGGCCGTTCTCACGCGGAATGATGATCCGTCTGATCCGGCAAATATACGAAAAGCAGAAATGGACACCGCAGCCGCAGACCGGAACTGCACGGCCTTCGGTTGACGGAAAACTTGTTCTCCGTGCAGGCAGAACTGATCGGCAGATCAGCATTCGCCCGGACGTTTTTCTATTCAGGCAATTTGGCGGCGAAATGTATCAGGTCAGGGAAGCGGCACTCGTTGGCGGCGAAAATGTGAGGTATTTTACCGATGCTGCCGGAGCGATTTCGTATCTGGAAATAGAACCGACCACGCAGCCGACCGTCGCCGAAAATATGTCGCCGTTCACAAACTGGACACAGACGCTGGCCGCCTCCGCCGTCCAATCGCGGCTTTCGCGTTACGTTCGCGGCATCGGCACGCTCTATGACGTGAACATAAAACAGAAAGGCTATTCGCGGCGTGCGACAGAGATCGAGATCATCGGCTCAAACGGCGTGAAAACATTAAAGGGCGGAAAGATACGCTCTGCCCTGCGGCTTCGCGAACAGCTTTTTGTCATCAACAAACGCTATTCCGGCGACCGCGTCGTCAGCTATACATTCACCGGACGCGGCTGGGGCCACGGCGTCGGCATGTGCCAATACGGAGCCTACGGCCTCGGAAAAATGGGCGTGAAATACGACGACATCATCCGGCATTACTACACCGGAGCCGATGTTGTGAAGGCTTACTGAGGCAGCCCGGCTAAGATCGGAATCATCCTTTTATAACCCTGCTGACAGCCCGGGCGAATGAGGCCGGGTCGATAGCCGGATAGCGATAAAGCATTGGTTCTATCTCCCTGAAAAGTGCGGCCAGTTTCTCCTTCTCAATAAGCCTGCTTTTGAACATTGATTCAACATCTTTAATGTCCTGGGTGTGGCCGCGTTCTATTTTTGAAAGAGCTTGACTATAAGGATCGTAATGATAAAAATCGACCTTGCCTTTGCGGTCAATATATTTGGAGCGGTCCTCCCAACCGGGAAGAGCAGGTATGAAGTCCGAAGGGCTGGCAAGTTCAATATTGATCCCGATCTTCTCTTTTAGCAGGGGGAGTTCACGATACAATTCATCAAGATCAGGCTCAAAACGAAGATCTATGTCGATCGTTGTGTCACGCCAGCCAAATAATACGGCGGTCGTCCCGCCTGTAAAATAAACTCGTACAGGGTGGCGAGCCTTACGGCCAAGCGAGTTCATGAACTCCTCTATCTTTTCGCGGTTCGTTCGGTCTCGCATTCGACACTTCGTTCAAAACTCACAAGCCGTCTTATCAGAGCGTTATATTGCGAATGAGCGCCGGCCGGATCGAGTTCATGCAGTTTTTTGTAAAGCCGATGTTCAGGTGAAGTGAATTCTCCTTCGGGCAGGCTGAATCCTGCTCGCCGCAAACGCGGTGCTCCTATTGAGACCAACAGCGAGTCGATGGTTTCCTTTCCCTCGACAAGGTCTTTTATTCCTCTGATGATGATATCTTCTCCTGGCCTCATTACTAATGATTGTATCATTGCGCGGACAGCACCGCTCTTATTTTGTACGCCCTATCAATTCAGAGACTGTCACATGCCGAAAGCTGCTTAAATTGTTTGTGTTTCAGAGAGCTACGTCTAACGCAGGATATCCTAACAGCAAAACGAACTTCCGCATTCGGCAATGATACGGAAGTTCGTTCTTTACATCAAAGGATCAGTTAGGGTTTCGCGTTATTCGGCATTGCGGGCGGACCGTGACGGAGCGTAATTTATCCGCCGTGTTTCCGTGAGCGTTCCGTTTCTCATAGTTCCTTCAACTATCTCGTAACCGAGCAGGGCAAATGTTCTGCCCTTTATGAAAAGCGGCCTTGCGTTGCCGTACCAATCCACGCATGACGCCTGGCATCCGTCATTGATGACACCGGAGGTCTGCGAATCGAGTTCACCGATCTCCGAAAAATTCAGGAAATTGTTCCGCAGGAACAGTATCGATGCCGAGTCGCGTTTCAGATGGGCATAGCGTGACTCGCTGCCGCCGCGAACCGGCAGGCCCAAAATGCCGGAATTATTTCCGTCGGGTTTATAGAAAAAGCCGTGGCTGCGAAGCTCGCCCTGCGAACCGTTCTCATAAACGTATCTTCCGCGAAGTTCGGGCCTGTTTCGCAGGCTGACCGCCGAAAAATAGAGATCGTTTCCGCCCGAACCGACGACGACCGCGTCAGTTCCCAGAGCTTCTATGCGGTCAACGCCGTGCGGAAGCTGAAGGCGTTCGACATCGCCGTCACCGTTCCATTTTACGGCAAAAAGCTCAGAGGCGGCTGAGCGTTCGTCACGCTGCCAGCCGGCTCCGGTTCCGTAGAGCAGGTAGCTGCCGACAAAGCGGTTCTGGAATGAATAACCTCTCGGTTTAGGCAGCACACGATAGTTCTCTTCGGCAACAGTGTCGCTGCCGTCAGAAAAACTGTTGACCGAAATGCGCATCAGTGCCGCTTCGCCGCTGCTTCTTTCGGCGTTCCACATCCAGTTGCCAGAACCGTTTGCCCGCACAAGCACGTTCAGGTGTCCGTCATTGCTTTCCAGAAATGAGAACTGATCGACCGGACTGCCTTTTGTTTGCAGTGCGGACGGGGCCGAACCGTCCAGCGGCATTTTATAAAGCGTCGAACCGCCCTGTTCCGTGTAATAGTTTGCCGTCCATACATAAACGGATGACGGCGACACATAAAAAACATTTCCGGCGGGGCCGATCAGGGCCGTCGCCTGACATTCCATATTGCCCCGGCCAAGATCGCAGACCGTGACGGTGTGGAGCGCCGAATAAGGCATTTTTTCCATATCACGAGCTCCCATATAAACACGCGACGCCGGTGTTATCCGTTCAAAATCGTCGTGTGTCGCGCCCTTGCGCCATTTGCGGACGGCGGGCAGCGTTTCCTTCGGGTCGCCGCCGTAGTAGTTCAGATACATCGGCGAATAGAAGATCAGCTTATTGCCGATGAGGCGGCTGGCGTAGTTTCGCGAAGAGTAATAATCGTTTGACCGCAGGTGATAGGTCGAGCCGTAGGCAAGATTTCCCGCCCGGTCGATGGTGAACAGGCCGACCTCTGTTCCGCCGCGTGCATAGCTGTAACCGATGACGGCTATCGTGTCGCCGGAAACGAGCATTTCGTCATACCACGTGCCGCTCGGGTCGATGTCCGGGCCAAAGGCGTTAAGCGACGAAATCGGCCTCAGATCATTGCCGCCGATCGCGACAGTGAAAAGCTTTCCGCGCCGCAAAATGACCAGATTGTCGCCGTGAACCTTGACGATCCCTCCTTCGTCAACTCCGGCGTGCTGTGTGTTGGTGACGGATTCCGATTCGGCCGCGCTTTTGCCGGCAGTGTCCGACGCAGGCGATGCCGATGGAACATTGTTGTTGGCGCTGAGGCTTTTTTGACGTTCATCGCGTCTTGTATTCAGCTTTTCAAAAAACTCCTCCAGCTCTTTTTCTGAGCCAAATGCCCGCAGATGCTTCCCGCTTTGCTGAACGGTTCCTATTCCCGGTTCGAGAACTGACGGGTCGCTGTAACCTGACACGGTGCAGCTGACCAGCAGCGCTATTGACGTAAAAACGGAACCTAAAACCATGTATCTCATAAATCACTTCCTCTTGTTCGGAATTTTGAATTTAAAATGAAAAAAATCTCTTCCGGTCTTAGAACGCTTCTCTGACGAACGGCTTGCAGCAAAATTTTTGTTAATTGCGACGCGGGAAATGCCGTCATTGGCAAAAATGGTGTAATATCATCAACCGTATGAACACCCTTTCTGCCGCATTGCTGCTTTTTCTGGTCATGGATCCGCTTGGCAACATTCCGCTTTTTATGACCACGCTAAAAAAGGTGGATGAAAAGCGGCAAAAGTTCGTCGTTGTTCGCGAACTGCTGATAGCTTTTGCGGTTTTGGTGATATTTCTGTTCGCGGGGCAGTATTTGCTGAAACTGCTGCATTTGTCCGAGACCGCATTGACCACGGCGGGCGGCATAATCCTGATGATAATCGCCCTGAAGATGATCTTTCCGCGTCGCGACAATTCGCTTCAGGAAGATGTTGAGGGCGAACCTTTTATTGTTCCGCTGGCGATACCTTACGTCGTCGGGCCGTCGGCAATGTCCACGGCGTTGCTGCTAATGAGTCGCGAGCCTGGGCGCTGGCCCGAATGGCTTCTGGCAGTTTTTCTGGCGTGGTTCGTTTCGGCGGTGATAATATATTTTTCCGGTTATTTTTCCAGATTTCTAGGCGAAAAAGGCCTTGTTGCCATCGAACGCCTGATGGGCATGATCCTTATAACCGTCGCCGTTCAGATGCTGTTAAACGGCATCGCGGAATTCATAAACAATACCGGAAAGGTAGTCCAGTAGAGCGATGCAGCACATCTTTAAACGCAATGTCCTTTTGTCCGTCATCTGCCTTGTGCTGTTGGCGGCATCGGGCCAGTTTGCGTCGGCACAGACGGCCCGAACCGCAAGGGAATTGGGTTCGCAGACGGCGCGTGCGGGCTTCAAAAATGAAGCTGAGATCGCCGCAAAGTTCGAGAATTGGCAAAACGACGCTCATGCTCGCGAATGGCTCAGAGCCATCGGGTACGATCCTGCAAGCGTTCGTTCTATAAAAACGGAGAAACCTCATGGCGATAAGAGCGATGTTGTTCTGCTGATAGCGACAGACGGTGGGGAAAAACGGTACGGCATTTCGATAAAACTCGTCAGCAGCGAACGCGGATTCAATCAGATAGACAAACGCTGGCTGGCGGATTACGCCAAAATGTGGAAAATGCCCGATGACATCGCCGAGGCAATGAAGTATTACGTTGGCGAAAAACCGCCGTTCAAAACGTCACGCGATAAAAGGCGGATGTTCCTGAACGAATTTGAACCGGATGTGCGGGAACGCATCGTCACGTTCTTTGAGACGAACAAAAAGAAGGTCGTCACCTCGTTGATAAAAGGCACGGGACGCGGTTCCGCCGACCTGTTCATGGTCGCACAGCGTTCCGGCAAGGGCGAACGTTGGGTCATAAAAAGCATCGACGAAACGATCGCGTTCTTTGCCGAAGGAAATGTCGAGATAACGCGCGCCGGAAATCTGAAAATAGGCCGCATCTCAATGCAGCGAAAAGGCGGCGACGGCGGCCGCCCAACCGCAAATATGCTCCAGTTCAAACTAAACCCGGCAGAGCTTTTTGAAGCAAAATGAGGTTTACAAAACAGCAGATCATCGGGGCATTGATATTGCTTGCGGCCATTATGGTTGTGACAGCAGCGAAATTTATCTTCTAAGACCAACGGCGGAGAGTATGCGGAAGCTCGCGCGTAAGCAAGGGCGTAACGGAATTGCTCAGTAATACCAAACTCGGCTTTGTTGCATCGGCCCGTCTCTGAAGGAGACCAACATAGATCGTTGATCGTTCGTCGCTTACAGCGACGGATGGAATTCTTTCCAAACATAGGGTTTCGCTCATTTCATTCGCTGCACCCTATGCTATATTGTTTGTCTCCTGCGGAGACTTTAGGAAAAACCGCTTTTCAGACAGCATCTTCTGTCAAGAATGCCCTTACTGCGTGCGGGCTTCTGCAACGAACCTGTCTTTCATCACCTGTATCGGTCAATATCTGATCCGGCATTCTCCTAACCCATCAGTAGCTGTTCGTAGTAATTTCCACGCTTTACTTCAGTTTCTTGATCGTGTTGCCTTCGATCAGCGATCTCATTTGAGTTATGGCAACTTTATTGAGTTGGATCAGTCGTTCGTTTTGTAATAGCCCTTGCTGAATAAGCAATGCGTTAATACTTTCCATATTGCTCAAAACGACCAGCTGCTCTAAGGTCGCATGATCTCTTATATTTCCTTTTTGGTCTGGCGTGCCGTCTCTCCATTCTTTGGCTGTAACCCCAAACAGGGCAACATTCAACAGATCTGCCTCGTTCGCATAAACAAAATTTGCCTGTTGCCTGGTAATTTCTTTCGGTATCAGGTTTTTCTTTATCGCGTCTGTATGTATCCGGTAATTTACTTTCGCCAATGTCCGCTGTAAATTCCATTCTAATTTCAGCCGGTCGTTTTCCTCGCTTTTCAGGCGCTGGAATTCTTTTATCAGGTAAATTTTGAACTGCGGACTGATCCACATTCCAAATTCAAAAGCAATATCGGGGTGTGCGTAAGTTCCGCCATACCTGCCTGCCGTCGCCTTTAGTCCGATAGCATTCGTTTTCTCAACCCACTCTTTGACGCTAAGTTTGTAGCTGTTCAGGCCTGCCTGACCTTTAATTATGGCGAATTCGCCATAATTAAAATCCGGATTGTAAACGCTCTCCCAGATCCCAAGATATTCAACAGTGTTCCGATTTCGCAGCCAATCAGAGATAAAGAAATCTCCGTCTTTTGCTTTCAGCATATCAGTTAGTGAGATATACTCCTGCCCCTTATCAAGGATCACCGTTATTTTTCTGCCTTCTACCTTTATTATCTTGTTCTTAGCCATAATATCTGATCACCAGTTTTAACAAGAACCCAAACAACCAGAGACTTTCGTTATTATCTATTCGGTTTAGGACTCATCCGAAAAACCATATGCCCGCCGCTGGTTATTTCCGAATGAGTTAAGTAATGCCGGTTCAGCGGTTTGCCGTTGAGCGTGACGGAGCTTACATAGACGTTCTCGTCGCTTTGGTTGACAGCCTCGACGGTGAATTTCTTTCCGTTCTCAAGGTTCACGACGGCCTTTTTTACCAGCGGGCTGCCAAGCGCATACTGATCGCTGCCCGGTGCGACCGGATAAAACCCTAGTGCAGAGAACAGATACCACGCGGACATCTGGCCGCAATCGTCATTGCCGCCAAGCCCGTCCGGTGTCGGTTTGTATTGATCTTTTATTATCATCCGAACGCGTTCCTGCGTTTTCCACGGATCGTTCGTCCAGTTGTAGAGATAGGCGACGTGGTGCGAAGGTTCATTGCCGTGGACGTAATTTCCAATGATGCCTTCGCGGGTGATGTCCTCGGTCTCGGCGAAAAATTCGTCGGGCAGATGCATTGTGAAAAGCTCGTCCAGATGCTCCGAGAATCTATCCTTTCCGCCCATCATCTCGATCATCGCTTCGGGGTTGTGCGGAACGTAAAGGCTGTAATTCCACGCGTTCCCCTCGATAAAACCCTGTCCGTGCGTCGATAGCGGATCGAACTCCTTGCGAAATGTTCCGTCGCTCATCTTTGGCCGCATGAAGCCCGTCTCGCGGTCATAAACGTTTCGCCAGTTTTCCGAACGCTTGATGAATTCATCATAAATGGCCGTATTTCCGAGCTTTTTTGCCGCCTGTGCTATCGCCCAATCGTCGTATGCATATTCCAGCGTTTTTGAAACGGACGACGAATTTTTATCCTCAGGCACATAACCAAGCTGCATGTAATATTCGAGTCCGTCATAATATTTCGTCCGTGCGGTTTGGGCAGAGGCTTCGAGCGCCTTCATCGCTTCCCGTCCGGTGAGATTTCCGGTGACGATGGCGTCAGCAATGACCGACACGCTGTGATAGCCGATCATGCACCAGTTCTCATTGGCGTAATGCGACCAAACGGGCAGCATCTTGTGCACGCTCTGATCGTAATGAGCCTGCATCGAGCGGATCATATCGTTGTTGCGTTTCGGCTGGACGATATTAAAGAAAGGATGCAGCGCGCGGTATGTGTCCCAAAGCGAGAAGGTGGTGTAGTTGGTGAAGTTCTGAGTACCGGCTTTAGCCGGCTTGTCTGAACCTGGAGACCGGCTGAAGCCGGGACTCAAAGCGTTATGAACATTCTGATCGATGCCTTTGTATCTGCCATCAACGTCCATATATTCCGTCGGCGAAAGGAACGTGTGATAAAGCGCGGTGTAAAAATTCACCTTGTCGTCATCGCTCAGCATCTCGGCGTCGATGCGGCCAAGCTCCTTGTTCCAAACGGCCTGAGCTTCCTTTTTTACCTCGTCGAAATTCTTACCGCCGGTCTCCGCCGCCAGATCCTGCAAAGCGCCGTTCGTCGAAACGGGCGATAGGGCAAATTTTACCTCTATCTGCTCGCCTGCTTTTGTATCAAAATCAAAATATGCCCTTAATTGTTTGCCCGCACCTTCGGGAAAATTATCTTCCTCATTGAACTTTCGCCAAAAGCCTCGGTAATCGACCTTGCCGAAATTCTTGATGCCGAAATTTTTGAACGGCTTGGAAAATTCCATCGCAAAATAGACGGTTCGCGTCCTTGCCCAACCGTTGGTCTGGCGATAGCCGACAACGCGGCGGTCGCCCTCGACGCGAACAAACGTCCATACGTTCTTGCCCTCGTAATTGTAAATGCCGTGCATCAGGTCAAGGATGATATGCGCCTCGATCTTGTCAGAACCGCCTGCGTCAGTAGGTGGCCTTCCGAATGTATAACGATGCACCCCGACGCGGCTTGTCGCGGTCATTTCCGCCAGGATGTTGTGATCTTCCAGTAAGACCTTGTAATAACCGGCCTCGGCTGTTTCGTTGTCGTGCGAAAATCGTGAACGAAATCCGGTCGATGGATCGTCTTTGCTGCCCGGTTCAAGCTGCAATTCACCGGTGGTCGGCATTATCAGAAAATCGCCAAGGTCGCTGTGTCCCGTTCCGCTGAAATGCGTATGCGAAAAACCGACGATGGATGTGTCGTCATATTGATAACCCGCGCAATATTTATACGTTTCCTTGTTATAGACGCCGTTGACGTTATGCGGCTGCTGGTCAGTGTCCGGCGAAAGCTGCACCGCGCCAAAAGGCACCGTCGCTCCGGGATACGTGTGCCCCATTTTCTGCGTCCCGATCAGCGGGTTAACATAACGGATGTAATTTTTCTCCTGTTGGGCCAAAAGCGTCATAGTAAATACCAGGATCACCGGCAAAACGAGTATCTTATTCATTTGATCTCCTGTTCTCTGTCGTCAAATCTCAACGGCGTTGGTTAAGATAGATAATATTCGCTAAGCGTGATTTAACAAAAGTGCCATCAAACAGCCGGAATAAAATGCAGGCCGAAGAAAGAAAAAGGCCGATCTACGCCATTATGGGACCGACGGCCTCGGGCAAGACCGCGCTCGGCGTTCGTCTGGCAAAACACGTCGGCGGCGAGGTCATAAATTGCGATTCGGTGCAGATATATCGGGGCATTCAGATCGCCACCGCAAAGCCGACCGAGGAAGAGAAGCAGGGCGTTCCGCATCACCTGATAGATTATGTCGATCCGAACATCGACTACACCGCCGCCGATTGGGCACGCGATGCGGCAGAAAAGATCGGTGAGATAGAGGCTCGCGGCAATGTGCCGATACTCGTCGGCGGAACCGGATTTTATCTCAGGACGCTGCGGCAGCCGCTTTTCAAAAGCCCAAAGACCGACACCGCACTGCGCGAACGCTTTCGCTCGATACGGCAAAAAAAAGGAAGCGGGCATCTGCATAAAATGCTGACGCGGCTTGATCCTGATGCCGCCGAAATGTTCGAGCAAAACGATCACGTCCGCGTGATGCGGGCGCTTGAGCATCTGTTTCAGACGGGCCGCCGCATTTCCGAAGTGCTGGCTGACCGCGAAGAGCCGCCCGAGTTTGCCTCTCGCATCCGCCTTTTTGTGCTGAATCCGCCGCGTGACCGGCTTTACGAAAAGATAAACCTCCGCACCGAAGGCCACTTTGTCTCCGGCCTTGTAAAAGAAATTGAACATCTTCTCGCGTCCGGCGTAAAAGAATTTAGCAATGCTCTCGGCGCTCACGCCTATCGGCGCGTATGCGAATTCTTACGTGGTGAACGGAGCCTGGAAGATGCGGTTGAGCGTTCTAAACAGGATGTCAGAAATTACGCAAAGCGTCAGTTTACGTGGTTTCGCAAGGAAAATGACGCTGTCTGGCTGGACGGGTTCGGCGACAGTGAAGAGGTTTGGAAGCGGCTTTTACCCCTGATATCGGACGGCTAGTGACGGCTTTTTTGAAAAACGGGGCGAATAGGCGTTTGTTATCACAGAGGTTCGCCGCCGATCCCTAGAACATGATACTTTTTCCATGATCAAAGAAAATTGTGTAAAATGTATCATTTCAGGTCATTTTTTGGTAATAATAATTGAGACTTGATAAAAACCTGATATACTCGTTGGTATTCACCTACTTTTAACTGCGAAGAAAGAAGGACGATATGGAAAAACCGGCCGCTCAGAACATTCAGGATGCTTTCTTAAACTCGGCGCGCCGTGAGCGGATAACCGTTGAGATAAATTTACTTCACGGTGCCACGCTTACGGGGCGGATAAAGAGTTTTGACAAGTTTTCACTGCTCCTGGACGTCGGCGGCAAGGACTATCTGGTTTTCAAACATTCCATTTCGTCAATTTCGCAGGAGCGCAGGCAGGAAACGGTCGTATAGGCTCACAAGGACAATTCATAACCTTTGAAGGTATAGACGGCAGCGGCAAATCGACTCAGTTGAGGATGCTGACGGGCGACCTGCGCGCCCGCGGCACTGACATTGTGGTTACACGGGAACCCGGCGGAACGCCGCTTGGCCGCCGCCTTCGCGAGGCTTTTCTTGAGACGGAGGAAACCGTCGCCCCGATAGCTGAACTGCTCCTTTTTGCCGCCGACCGCGCCCAGCACGTCGAACTCCTGATAAAACCCGCACTTGCCGAAGGGCGAACGGTCATTTCCGACCGCTACGCCGACGCCACATTTGCCTATCAGGGCGCCGGGCGGGGATTTGAACCGGAAACGGTAAGTTCGGTCATCGAACTCGCCACAGGCGGCCTGAAACCCGACCTGACGCTTTTCTTTGATGTTACGGTCGAAAGAGCGATAGAGAGAATGAACACCCGCGACGGCCAGGGCGGCACAAAAAACCGCATGGACACCGAAACCGCCGAGTTTTACGCCGAGGTCAGAAAGGCCTATCTGGGCATTGCCGAAAGAGAACCGGAACGGTTCAAGGTCATCGACGCCAACGGCTCCATCGAGGACACTCACCGTAAAATGATGGAGATCATCAACGAATTTCTTGCCCGCAACTCTTAACTGCAAAAGATCAACACATATCGGGTTCTGGTGAACTTTGTGGATTTGCCCTTTCAAATTGCCTCCTGCTTTAGCTGGAGGTTGGAAATGCAAAAAACACAGGCTTTAGCCGAATTTCTGACAGATGATTTTCCTTGAGCTTTAGCTCAAAAGAGCTAAAGCCATAAGGAATGAAAATTTCCTAAGTTCGGCTAAAGCCTTTATTAGCACTATTTCCGACCACTGGCTGAAGAGCCTGTGTCAAAACTATTTAAAAACTTTATCAAAGAAGGAGACGTAAAAGAAATGAGGGGAGGGAGAGAGGCAAATGGGATATATCGGGGGAGTGGAGCGAGGGCAGGGGATGATGTTTCCGGCGACGTTGGATGAGTATGTGAGAGGGGAGAATCCGGTGCGTGTGATAGGGGCGTTTGTGGAGAATCTGCCGATCAGGGAGATGGGATTTGTGAGAGGGGAACCGGCGGAGACGGGACGTCCTGGATACGATCCGAGAATGATGCTGGCGGTGTATATATGGGGGCATTTGAACGGGGTTCGGTCATCGAGGCGGCTGGAGCGGGAGTGCGGGCGGAATGTGGAGTTGATGTGGCTGAGCGGGCTGCTGCAGCCGGATTTCAAGACACTGAGCCGGTTTCGCAAAGACAACAGCGAGGGGATAAACAATGCATTGGTGAAGTTTCGGGTATGGTGCGAAGAGGCGGGATTGTTCGGCAAGGACCTGGTAGCGATAGACGGAAGCAAGTTCAAGGCGGTGAACAGCAAGTCGAGAGCGTTGACGCAGGAACAGCTTACAAAGCTGATAGAGCGGGAGAAGGCGGAAGTTGACAAGTATCTGGCGGAGCTTGAAGAGGCGGACAATGCTGACGAAGGAGAAGAAAGAAAATTAACGGCAGAGGAGATAAAGGAAAAGATCAGAGGGCTTGAGGAGCATCTGAAAAAGCACGAAGAGGCACGGGAAGGCCTGGCGGAAAGCGGAGAGAACAGGGTGTCGCTGACTGATCCCGAAAGCAGGATGATGAAAACCTCGAAGGGATCGGATGTCAGTTACAACATCCAGACATCGGTTGACAGCAAGCACGATCTGATACTGGATGTTGAGGTGACGAACGATGTCAGCGATCAGGGATTGCTGGCAAAGATGGCAATGCGGGCGAAGGAGATATTGGGGGTCGGGGAATTGAAGGTAACGGCGGACGGCGGATATTTTGACGGCGATGAGATAAAGGCGTGCGAAGAAGAGGACATAGAGACATATGTATCAATACCGGAATCAAAGGCTGCCGAATCAAAGGGGATATTTCCATTGACGCAGTTCGAGTACAACAAGGAAAAAGACGTGTATGCATGTCCCGCCGGAGCACAGATGAAGAGGACAGGGAAACCGGTAAAAAATGGACGTGCCAACAGTAAGGAGTACTACAGATATACGACAAAGGCGTGTTCCGGCTGCCCGCTGCGGGCACAATGCACGACGAGCAAGTACGGCAGAACTGTAAAACGCTGGGTGCACCAGGAAGTGGTCGACCGGCTGCGTGAAAGGATGGCGGAAAAGCCCGAAATAATAAAGAAGCGAAAGGCAATTGTCGAGCATCCGTTCGGGACGATAAAGGTGGGAATGGGGCACGAGCGGCTGCTGATGAAGGGGATCAAAGGAGTCGGGACGGAGATAAGACTGACCGTTTTGACCTACAATATCAAGCGGGTGATGTCGATCTTCGGAATCCCTGCGATGATCGAAAAACTCAACGGACAAAACCGGTTGACACAAAACGCATATGCCTGAAAAAACCAGCAAAACCGCATTTACCGGGCTGTAACAGGCAAAAAACAAACAATTTATCGCGGTCAACAAAGAATTTGGCTAAACTGAGAACAAAAATATATGCAAAGCACCAAAGCCGGCAAAACCTTTGAATGACATCCCGACATGCTGTTCAATCGCGGCTTAATAAAAACATTAACCCAGAGTTTTGCCACAGGCTCTGAAGCCAGTGGCAATTGATAAAACCAAATATCAAGACAGCCTAATATTTTCTTATCAAAACAACCCCGATCACGATCAAAAGCATTCCGGCGACGCGCGGCAGGCTTGTTTCTTTTACGGGCAGGCCGAACAGGCCAAAATGGTCAATGACTACGCTCATCAGCATCTGTCCGGCGACGATGAGGCTTATGGTCAGGGCGACGCCAAGTTTTGGCAGCAGTATTATCGACCCGGCAACATATATTGCCCCGATGACGCCGCCGGTCCACGCGATGGGCGATGCGTCCTTTGCTCCGGCCAGCTTTGAAAGCGGAATGCCGGTGATAAGAATGTAGGCGAGCAGCGACACCGTGCCGACAAAGAACGAGGCGAACGCCGCCAGCATCGGGTTTGCGACCGCGTCGCCGAGTTTTGCGTTGACCGCAACCTGTATCGGCAGGATGATGCCGAGGATCACGGCGACGATGATCAGAAAATAATAATTCGACACGCCTTTAGTATTTCACCTTATCCGCTTTTGCGATCCATTCGTCAAAGACCGCGACGCTCTCATCTCTCAAAAACTGTTCTGTCGGAACGCGGCGAATTTCCGCTTTGACGGAAAGCTCATCATAGATATATGCGTCGTCAAATCCGGCCCTTGCCGCATCGTGACGGTCGCCGGCGATGTATATCCGTTCGGCACGCGACCAGTAGATCGCCGCCAGACACATCGGACACGGCTCGCACGAGGCATAAACAACGGCTCCGGTCAGGTCAAAGCTGCCTATCGTTTTACACGCATTGCGGATGGCAACGACCTCAGCATGGGCGGTCGGATCGTTCGTTGATGTAACGCGGTTATTGCCTTCGCCGATGATCTTGCCGTCCAGCACGACCACGGAGCCAAAAGGCCCGCCGCTGCCTTCGTTCATACCTTCGCGCGCAAGCTCTATGGCACGCCGCATGAAATGCTCGTGGGATTCGCTCATTTATTCCTTCGGTTTTATCTTTATCTCAAACAGCTTTCGCCACTGTTTGCCGGTCACAAAAACGCGGTCGTTCTCGGCATCATAGGCTATGCCGTTGAGCGTGTTTTCGGCTCGTGGGTCATACGGATCGTCCTTTTTCGGCTGATCGTCGGGCGATATGCCGCTCAGGTCTATCCAGCCGACGACCTTGCCGGTTTCGGGATCGATGCGGGCGATGTGATTCGGCTGGCCGATGTTCGGCACCATTCCCTGCGGCGTCGGGCCGGTCTGTTTTTGCTCGGAGTGCCAGATATTTGCCCAAACTTCGCCGTTCACCCATTCAAGCTCGTTCAGCAGATAGAGCGGTTTGTTATCATCATAAGAAACCGGAACGGTTCTGACGACCTTGAACGTTTCCGGGTCGATGAACCTTAGCAAATGCGTTCCGTCGCTCAATATCAGGTGAGTGTCGTTGTTTGCAAGTCCCCATGCCTCACCGCTGTATCTGAACTCTTTGACCGGCTCCATCGTTGCCAGATCGTAAACGAACACAACATCCTCACGCCATGTCAGTTGGTAGATCTTTCCCTTAAAAATTGTGATGCCTTCGCCAAAAAAATCTTCGCCGAGGTCGCGTTTAAGAATGACCTTGCCGGTCTTCAGGTCAGTTTTGCGAAGCGTGGAACGTCCGTAATTGCCCGTGCTTTCATACAACATCCCGCCATAAAATATAAGGCCCTGTGTGAAAGCCGTCGGGTCGTGCGAATAGGTGTTCACGACCTCATAGGTATATACCGGGAGCTTTGAAAATGGCGGTGGCTTTGCCGCTGTCGGTGCGGGTTTTACCGCTGCGTTGTTTGCCGGTGTCGGCTCGTTTCCGCAGCCGAACGCAAAGAAAACCGAAAGTATCAATAAAATATTACGCATAACGATGAACTATTGTAGCAAAGCGGCCTCTATCGCGTCGCGAAAAGCCGGTGCCGAAAGCCGATGCACCTTTACGCCGTTGACGAAAATGGTCGGCGTTCCGGCGACGCCGTACGATCTGCCGTCCGCCTGATCTTTTCTTATTTCCGCGTCGCGAGCCTGCGGAAGCGCATCCGTTTCAAAGCGTTTGATGTCCAGCCCAAGCTGTTCCGCATAACGTTTTAGCGAGGCGGCATCCAACGCATCCTGATTGCCGTAAAGCAGTTCGACAAATTCCCAATACTTGCCCTGTTTTGCCGCCGCGTTCGCCGCACGTGCGGCTGACAGGGCATTTTCATGAATATTCTCAAGCGGAAAATCGCGCACGACAAGCTTTACGTTATCGCCGTATTCCTTCAAAACGCGTTTCAGCACAGGATGTGTCCGGGCGCAGGCAGGACACTGAAAGTCGCTGAACATAACGACAGTGACCTTTGCGTTCTCGTTGCCGAATACAGGACGGCCCGCAGCCGAAATGTCGAATTTTATCGGAGCGGGACGTTTGTAAACAAACCTGACATCGTATTTTTTGAAAAGCGTCCGGCGAAGTTTGTCCTCGAGGTCGATGCGTTCTTCATCGGAAAACTCACGCATCTTATTCGTTATCTCGGCGGCGATGATGCCGCTGGCATCCGTATTTCGCTCTTTTGCCTCAACATTTATCAGCGATGACAGCAGTTCGTCCTCAAGCAAAAACTGAAAGTCGTCATAAACATGAGCCGAGGCGTCATCCATTCTAAGCCGCACCGCTTTTTCAAAATCCGCGTTCGTTATCGTCCTTGTTCCAAGCCGTGCTATCACGCTCGTTGCGGATATGTTTGCAGCATTGACGTCGCCTGTTTTTGTAAGCTGATGCTTTTTCTGCAGGGCGGTGACAAGTTCCTGCATTGCCTTTTGCTCCGGTTCGCGGCGAAGAAAATCTACTATCGTCTGCCTTACCTCGTCGAGCGGATGGTTGCCGAGAGCGTCGCGATTCATGTCATAGATCCGCTGTATCTCATTTTCCGAAGGATCGGCAACCTTTTTCAGTGTTTCGGCACGAAGATCTTCGACGGTGATGTTCCTAGCCTTTGCCTCGGTTTCAAACAAAAGATCGGCGAGATATTCGGACAGCAGAGCAGAGCGTATTTCGGCGATCTGCTTTGGTATCGCGGCAAATGCCGCCTGTCCCTGCGGCGATAGCTCGGCGGTGGTAAAGCTCAGGCCCTTTGCCGTCGCCAGGCGTTCCGGTGTTTGGGCATTTCCGGCAACAGCCGAGAGGACGAGAATAAAAAGTAAGGAAAAAAGTTTCATTAATAAACACGCGTTTCAGCTTTCAAATCTTAAAAGGCTGCGGTGAACTCTGACGGCGTCCGCGTCTGTCGGTGTGCCGCAGCGGTCAGGATGGATCACCTTTGCCAGTTTTTCGATGCCGTCAACGATGCGCGGGCCGGGCCGCGAAAAATAACTGTTGGCATCCATTGCCCAGATATTATCATTTCTGACGGCGGTCATATCACGCCAACGAGCCGGAAAAACGGTTTGTTCAAGCTGCCGCAGCGTGTCCGCAACGTAATATCCGCACGGTATCAGCACAAGCACTTCGGGGTCGGCATCGGCAATGGTGTCGTATGTCGTTGTTACCGAACGTTCGCCTGCAAACCCAAGCAGGCATGTTCCGCCGGCGGTCTCGACCTGTTCGGGAACCCAATGTCCCGGAGCGAACGGCGGATCGAGCCACTCAAGCATCATCACACGCGGTGTTCGCTCAATGAATTCCATATGATGCCAAACATCACCCGCTCTGTTTGCCAGGTTCGATACCACCTCGTCAGCTTTTTCTGCGGTATCTGTCAGGCCGCCGATGGTCAGTATCGTGTCAAAGATGTCCTCCATCGTGTTCGGCTCCAGCGAGATGACCTGTGAATCAGCCGTGTATGTCCGCACCGCCTGATTGACCGTTTTGTAATTGACGGCGCACACGTCGCACAATTCCTGAGTGATTATCAGGTCGGGTTTTAGCTCGGCAAGCAGGTCGGTATCGAGATCATATATCGTACCGTGGCCGTCAAGCTGTGAGCGGACGGCGTGATCTATCTCCCGGCTCGACATCGTCTCGTGCGAGATGCGGCTGGCAGTTACGACAGGCTTTGCGTCCATTCCGGCAGGGAAATCACATTCATGCGTCACACCGACCAGCGAATCCGCAAGCCCAAGCGCACAAACTATTTCCGTTGCCGAAGGCAAAAGCGACACGATCTTCATTTCTGCAATCTAACACAACAGTATCTATAAGCGCAGGCAGCGGCCAACCCTTTTTTGCAAAATTCACCTGAATCGTTCGCATTCCGTTCATACAGGTTTCCGTCTATTTGAGAAACCGGGATCAAGCGGAAACTCATCTTTCTCAGTTTTTCTTGGTGTGCTTTGCGGCTTAGCGTGAAATTATTTTACTCACGCAAAGTCGCAACGGCCGCAAAGAAACCGCAAACAAAAAGAAAGTGTTCCCACTATGTCCCGATCAGGTTATTTGGGATAAAATAGACATACAGAGGTTAAGTATCATGTCAGACATCAGATTCAGCGGAACGGTCGATCATCTGGGCGTGAAATGCGACGATCTGCAAGCGGCCATCGACACATATTTGAACATGGGTTTTCGGCTTGAAACCCGATACCATGATTGGGCAATGGTGCGCGACCCGCGCGGTTTCGGCATCGCTCTTTTGCCGCCCGATTCAAAACATCCGCCGCACCTCGGCATCCGCGTCGATACCCGCGAACAGCTCGAAGCCGCCGCCGCCCGCGAAAACAAACCCATCAAACCCCATCGCGACGGCACCTCGTCATTCTACACAAAAGGCCTCTCCGGCCAGGTCATCGAGGTCATCCACTACCCCGAAGACTTCAAACCCGGTGTTGAATATGCCTAGATTTGCGGATAGAAGATGTATGCTCTGTGGTCAAAAATAAAACCGCCGCGAAGCCGCAAAGACACAAAGAACAACCAAGAAAAAACTTTGCGTAACTTAGTGTTCTCGCGTCTTAGTGGCAAAATTTATCAGATAGCCTTAAAGTCGCAAAGAAGAAACAGAAACTTGTGCATAATTTTCCTAACGCTCAATCTGAGATGAAAAAAGAGCGGATTTCGTTA
Organism: Acidobacteriota bacterium; assembly: GCA_019639175.1. GTDB lineage: Bacteria > Acidobacteriota > Blastocatellia > Pyrinomonadales > Pyrinomonadaceae > OLB17. The sequence goes on from JAHBSK010000012.1 coordinate 55,955, forward strand.
CAATGACGAAGCATGCCAGTGACAAAAGAACAACTCATTGGACAAATAGATCGCGGGACATTTGTGCGATGAGTGATAATACGTCTTGTTACGGCGTTCATTTACATTTTGAGTAGCCGCAGTCACGGCAGGTGTCACAGCCGGAGGCATATTCAAGCTGGCCGCCGCATTCGGGACATTCGCCTATCATTTGCGACATTACGGCGTATTCTTTGGCTGACGAATTGCTTGTGACACGGAGCGATTCCGGCTGGCCGTTGAGACGGCGGTCGATCAGCTGCAGGCATTCGGCAATCGCCTGTTCGGGCGAGGTCAGCAGGCGTTTGTTGAACCACACTGCGTGCGTTGAGGTTACCTTGTTCAGGCTTCGGGCCACTTCCTTTGCATCAAATCCGCCGCGCAGCATCTTTGACGCCAGCAGCCCCACGCCGGCGCTGACCGGCCCGGCAACAAAAACCTCAAGTATCCGTTCGCCGTCATGATTGACCGTCACATAGAGGTTCTGCCCCTCGAACGGGATCCGCCATGTCGAGCCTTGCAATTCACGCGGCCGCGACAGTCTTTCCGACGCGGTGATCGGGAGATGCGGCGATGATGTTTTCGTCTCCGCGTCTCCGGTTCCCTGTTTCTTCCGGTCGCTTTTCATCGTGTTCAACACCTGTCCCTCGCGGCTGCCGTCGCGGTAATAGCTGACGGCTTTGCAGCCCAGGCTGCGGGCGAGGCGGTACAACTCATCGACCGATTCGACGGTATCGTTCCTGGCTCCGTTGCAGGTCTTTGAGATGGCATTGTCCACATGCTGCTGAGCGGCGGCCAGCACCTTTACATGTTCTATCGAACTGATCTTCATGGCCGCGACAAAATGCGGCGGCAGATCATCTTCATGTTCGACAACGTGTTCGGCGGCGGCCTTTATGGACTCTTCGCTTGTCAGATCGACACTGACGCCAAGCGCTTCGGCGGCCAGCGGGTGAACATACGTTCGCGTGCCGAGCGTGTCCCGACGGACATACGCCCACGAAAAGTTAGGTTCGATGCCGGACGACGTCTCTGCCACGAGCGAGATGGTGCCGGTCGGAGCGATGGTCGTTACTTCATAATTTCGAGGCGTAAGCGGAATCTCGCGCGAGATTCCGAGATCATCATAAATAAAGCGCGAATAGGCTTCGCGGTTTGCCTCAAATTCGGGAAAAACGCCTTTTTCGCTGCCTAGTTTCAGCGATGCCAGCCATGCTTCGCGGCGAATAAAGCCCATGACCTTTTTTATCAGGGCTATCGACTCATCGCTGCCATAGGTCACGCCCATTTTCAGGCACAGATCGGCAAAGCCCATGATGCCGAGGCCGACCGGACGTGTGCGTTTGACGACATCGTCTATCTCCGGTAAAGGAAAATGACCGGCATCGACCACATTGTCCAGAAACCGCGTACACAAATGTGTAATGCCCGCCAACCGATCCCAATCAATGGAGCCGCCATCAGCGGCCGCAGCAAAAAATTTCGCCGTGTCTATCGAACCCAGATTGCAGGAGTTATTGAAATGAAGCTGCTGTTCGCCGCAGGGATTGCAGGCGTAGATCGGCCCCATCGAAGCCATCAGGTGATTATGGCGGTTCACTTCGTCGATAAAGATGATGCCCGGCTCGGCGTATTTGTGTGCCGATGCGATGATGCGGTTCCAAATATCCGGTGCATAGACCATGCCCGCCGCCGGCGGTTCTTCAATGGTACAGCCGCTCAGGTCGGCTTTTTCAAATTCGAGCTTGTCGGCGAATGTTAGGGTCGTTCCGTCGGTTCGCCGATACACAACGTAATCGGCGTCCGTTACGGCGTCGAAAACAGGCTGTGTCCATGGCTTGCCGTTAAATTCGGTCTGAAACCAGGCTCCGCTATCGACCGCATCCAGGAACCGGTCGGTCACGGTCACAGAAATGTTGAAATTCGTAAGGCTTGTCTGATCGTTCTTGGCATGGATAAAACGCAATATGTCGGGATGCTTAATGCTTAAAATGCCCATGTTGGCGCCGCGCCTGACACCGCCCTGTTTTACGACCTCGGTCGTCTGATTGACGATGTTCATAAAACTGACCGGCCCTGATGCCACGCCCCGCGTCGAATCTACCATTGCTCCCGCAGGCCGTAGAAACTCATAGGTCATACCGGTTCCTCCGCCCGTTTGATGGATGATGGCCACGTTTTGAGCATGTTCCATAATGCCCTCGATGGAATCGGGAACATTAAGCACGAAACATGCCGCAAGCTGGCCCTTCGACTTGCCGGCGTTGACCAGACAGGGAGTATTGGGGACGAACTCGCGTGCGAGCATGACTGTCGTCATCTCGTCATAGAACGATCTTTGCTTTGTCGGATCGGCCTCTGCCGCTGACACGTGGCCGACGACGCGGCGGACAATGTCAGGCCATGTTTCAGTCGGTTCGCCGTTCCCGTCCTTTAGCGAGTAGCGTTTCGCGACAACCTTTTGAGCATTGATGCCGAGCGGGGCGTATTCGCGCGCGTGAACCGTTCCGGCCCCGTTGCCGACGCCATTTTCTTTGGAAAAATTGCCGATAGCCGATTCAGAAACGATGCTCATAGATGTGATCTCCAATTTGGGGCAAGATGGCCGAAAAGTCTGGTTCATTTTATATTTTAGCATTTTTGCGCCCATCCGAGAATTCAGAACATCGGGCTATGGCCGACATTGTGAAATATTTCTCTATATCGCCTTCAGGGAACTTGTCGGGCATCACTTTTTCCGGAGTCTTGGAGGTTCCGCAGGCAATTCCGACGCTACACTTTTGCAAAGGTGCGAACGCCCGCCGGTCGCAGTGGGGCGATAGGGCCACACGCATTGTCAATGCCCTGTCGAAAGTCGGGCAATATGCTCTGAGTGGAGTTTAGGATCAAGTCTGACAGCTTTCAGAAATTAGGGATATCGGCAAAAAACTGGTATTTTGTAATTTATGTCAGAGCCAAAACAAGCAAAAATAAGACCGGATATTCGTGCGATAACGCGGCTGGTTCCGCCGTCGGGCAATTTGGTGCAGGGACAGTCTGAACTGCCGATAGATGCGCGGTTGGCGGCTGAGGCGGCGGCGATAATTGCGGCGAGCCAGAACCATTACGGCGGCAGCGAGGGCGATGCGAACCTGCGAAAAGCGGTCGCCGAAAAGATCGCAAAATACAACGGCATCGCTCTGGACGTTGACGCGCGGCCTTTTGAACTGATGATAACGAACGGAGGCACGGGAGCCTTGATCGGCATAACGCAGGCGTATCTTCGCGGAAGGTCGGCGTTGGTCTTTGAGCCGTATTATCCTTATCATCGCCGCATCCTGGAAGAATTTGGCGGCAAGACCGAGGCTTTTGAGCTTGACGAGAATTTGACGTTTGAAAAAGACGCTCTGCTCGCCCGCTGTAAGGAATTGAAGGACCGTGCGGAGTTTCCGCTTCGTGCGATCATCGTCTGTTCGCCCGCGAATCCAAGCGGCAAGGTACTTTCACAAACGGAACTCGAAGCCATCGCCGATGTCGCAAAGGAACTCGATCTGCTCGTCATTTCGGACGAGGTTTACGAGCATTACGTCACCGGCGAAAATCCGCATACGCCCATCGCCTCGCTGCCCGATATGCTCGAACGGACGATCACCGTCAATTCGTTCTCAAAATCTTGGAACATCTCCGGCTGGCGGCTCGGTTATGCATACGGCAAAGGCGAACTCATCGCACCGATAAACAACGCCGCGAACGTCATCTATGTTTGCCCCGTGACGCCTCTGCAGGCGGCATTGGCAAAAGTGCTGATGGCGGACGACGATTATTACACACGCCTCCGCGATAAATTTGACACCAAACGCATCGCCTTTAGCGAAGGCCTGAAAGAGCTTGGCTTCGACATCTACAATTCCGGCTCCGCGTTCTATATCTGGGCGCGGATCCCCGAACGCTTTGACGACGCCATCGCTTTTAACGAAATGCTGATGCGCGACGCAGGCGTCGGCATGACACCCGGCTCCGCCTTTGCCGACAGCGACACATGGGACGCCCACGTCCGCATATGCATTGCAAGAGAAGACACGATCCTCGAAGGTGCGATGGAGAAACTGAAAAGCGTCTTGGCCTGACAAAAAAATGGTAAAATAGTGACTGAGGTGATGTTATGATCCGAACAACCGAAGAACTTACAAATGAAGAACGCGAAAGGCTGAGGCGTCGTGAAAAAGCAAATGCCGAAGGCCGACTTTCATGGCATGACGGATCAACTCCTCAAGAGCAAGCAGCGATGATCGAGCGTTTCAGGAAAGCCCAAAAGTGGGTCCATGAGCACAAGGAGCAGTACGACGGGCAGTTTGTTTGTTTATACGGCGACCGGCTGATCTCTCACGGAACTGATGGAAAAGCAGTTTATCGGGAAGCTAAGGAAAAGGGCATCAAGACACCTTTCATTACAAGAGTGAAAGCAAATGAACTCCCTTTCGGCGGTTGGTAATGAGCGAATCAATTGAGTTTGACGAATCATACTACTACAGCCTTTTTGAAACAGGCATCTCAATACCTGTTGTCATCATGTATGGAACCGAGACCGAAGAACTTTTGGCCAAAGTAGATACCGGAGCAGATCACTGTATCTTCGAAAGGCACTTCGGCGAATCACTTGGTTTGGAGATCGAAACCGGAATTTCCATAATGATAGGAACCGCCACCGGTTCATTTCGGGCATTTGGCCACGAGGTGACGTTAAGTTTTCTAGGTATTGAAACCGTATCGACAGTGTATTTTGCCGAATCGGATTACTTTGACCGCAATGTTCTGGGCCGCACCGGCTGGCTTGACCGCGTAAAGCTCGGCCTTATAGAGCAGGAAGGAAAGCTGTTTCTGAGTGAATACAGGCAATAGTCGATATTTTGCTTCATTGCCCGAAAGAGACCCCTACTTTTAAAAAGCTCAATGTACCGTCGTTCAAAATTTCTTGAGGTCCTTATCGCCATCCGGCAAGAGATGGCGCGAGAGGCCGATTATGACGTTGACCTGTTTGCGGAGATGGTGCGTTCGGGCCGCTGGACCGAACCCGGCAAGGGTTATGACATCAAACCGGATGAGAGCAGCGAAGGCGGGCGAACGAAGAAAGGCAAGTGATACGTATCGGCAACTACAATGCGGTTGGCCGAAGAGCCTGCATTCCTTTGCAGAGCGGGAAGGAAGTGCGGCCGGTGCGATGCAGCTATATGCGCCCGTCGGAGCGATGCCCTTACTTCGTGCGGCTTCTGCAACGTCGTCCGGTTGCCAAATTTTTCGGGAATTGTTCTAATAAAGCACACCAAAGCAGGCCGTGAGTGCGGCTGCGTTTCGGCCACCCGTCAACAATGTACAGGTATATCGTCTCTTGTCTGCTGATAGCGGCGGTTGTCGGTGCCTCCGGCAGCTATTTTTTCCGTGATTATTGGGAGCATCGTTTTGACGATGTTATCTCACAGCAGGCGCGCATCTACCGCATTGACGAAAAGCTGGTCTGGAGTCTTATTTACGAAGAGACGTGGTTTCGTTCCGGTGCGATAGGCGACGCCGACGAGGTCGGTTTAATGCAGGTAACGCCGCTTGTTGCCCGCGAATGGGCAAAGGAAACCGGCTTGAGCGAATTTGAACGCCAATCGAACGAAGATGTCGTTGGCCTGCTCAGCGATCCGACGCGAAACATACAGATCGGATGCTGGTATTACGAAAAGCTCCGCGAACGCTATCGCGGACGCCTCGCCGAAACGGCGATGACACTTGCCGCGTATAATGCCGGCCCAAGCCGCGTCGAGGAATGGACAAAGGATGCGGATGCATCGACAATGTCCGAAGCCGAATTTATCGACCGCATCGGAATTTCATCGACAAAGGCGTACGTTTCTTCAATTCTCACGCGCTACCGCGCAAATGGCACCGGCAAATAACGCTCCCTTTGGATTAAATACAAACTAAATATAAGCTGAAAGCTGTCGGCTGATAGCTGAAGGCTGTTTTTTACATCTTTAACTCAGCATCGCCGATCTTAATTAAAGCGATCAAACCGCCCGGTCGATCTTCCGTATGATGAAACTGTTCACCGCCAAATTTGTCCTGCCTGTTTCTGCCGAGCCGATACAGAACGGCGCGGTCCTTATCGAAGGCGACAAGATAAAAGCTGTCGGCGCTTTTGACGATCTTGCTGTCAAATTTCCGAGTGCCGAAACGCACGACATGGGAAACGCCGCTGTCCTGCCGGGTTTCGTCAACTGCCACTCGCATCTGGAAATAACCGGAATGCGAGGTGCGTTGGACAGCGTCGAACCCGATTTTCGTTTGTGGCTGTTAAAGCTCAACGCCCTGCGGTCGGAGATGAGCGACAAACAGATCGAAGCTGCGGCGTTGGCAGGCGCCCGCGAAGGGGCTGCTGCTGGTGTCACATGTTTCGGCGACATCGGGCGATACGGGCGCGCGGGCCTGAATGCGTTGAAAGAAGCAGGGCTTCGCGGCATCCTGTTTCAGGAGACGGATTTTTCACCGGATAACCGGACAGCCGATGATGATTTTTTACTTCTCACGGCAAAATTTGAAGATCTTTTGGCTGACGCGACCGATCTTGTCAGCGTCGGGCTGTCGCCGCATTCGCCCTACACTGTCGGTTCGCGTTTGTTTGAGCTGATAGCGCAGTTTGCGATCATCAACCGTCTGCCGCTGACAATTCACGCGGCGGAATCGGCCAACGAGATCGAGCTTCTGGAAAAAGGCACCGGATTTTTCACCGAGGTCTATGAAAAATATGATGTGGAATGGCAAAGCCCTTTGTGTTCGCCGGTGGAATATCTTGATCGTATGGGCGTGTTGTCCGCAAAGCCGCTTTTGGCACATTGCGTTAGGGTTTCTGAAAGCGATATAGAACGCATCGCCGCCAGCGGAGCAAGGATAGCTCATTGCCCGCGTTCAAATGCAAAGCTCGGACACGGCTGGGCGCCGTTTGAGAAATTTCTTGATGCGGGGATCGCCGTCGGCCTCGGCAGCGATTCGGTCGCCAGCAACAATATCTGCGATATTTTAGGCGAAGCGGCATTGGCCGCTTTTGCCGCCCGAAACCGGCACGACAGCCAGCGATTTATCACCGCGAGTGACGTTCTTCGTGCCGCCACGCTCGGCGGAGCCGAAGCCCTTGACCTTGAAGACAAGATCGGCACGCTCGAAGCCGGAAAACTTGCCGACATGACAGTCATCTCGCTTGACGACCCCGCACAGCAGCCCGTAACTGATGTCGAAGCCGCTCTTGTTTTTTCTTCAAGCGCGCGTGATGTTCTGTTGACAATGGTAAACGGCAGCGTTGTTTATCAGGCCTATTGACAGACAGATCAGAGGAACATAAAGACTAATTCACCTCAGGCAGCGACAGTTTCAGGGTTTGCAGCAGATCATCGGCTGCCCATCTGTTGCCGGGCATCATTTTATAGACCTTTCCGGTCGGGCCGATAACGGCGGTGACAAGGTTGTGATTTATCTCTGCCTTGTTCTGTTCATTGACGGAGTATTTCAGGTTAAAGAAATCGGCGACCTCGCGGGTTTCTTTTTCCCCGCCGACGGCGAGCTGCCAGATGGTGAAATCAGGTTCGTCTGGATTGCCCAGATAGCCGATGCCGTATTCGCGGAGCTTTGCGGGCGAATCGCGTTCGGGGTCGAACGAAATGCTCAAAAGCCTGACCTTGTCTTTAAGCTCCGCGTCCTCGGCGAGCTTCATCGCAACGTCGCTGAATTGCCGCGACATCTTGATACAGGCGTCCGGCAAAGGGCATTCGCGATAGATGAACGTTATCGCCAACGCCTTTCCCTTAAAATCGGTGAGCTTTATTTTTTTGCCGTCCTGATTTGTGAAGCTGATCGGCGGAACGTCCTTTCCGGTCACGTCGGGAACGGCGGGCGGCGGTGCCGGATCGTCAGGATTTGGTGCGGCGACTATCGCCACTTTCTCAAGCCAATACGGTTCATCGGCGGTGTTATCAACAACCAGCGTGGCATGTATCTCAACACCCGGTTTCAGATCGTCCCAAACCCAGTCTTCTTTTACGGGAAAGCTCATCGTCATCCTCGGCATAAAACCGGGAATTTCCTCATGATCGACCTCAGCCTTTTTTGCAGCCCGGTCAACCGATATGACCTTTCCCCGCAGGTCATACCGCTTCAGCCCCGCACCGTCTGACTGAGGATGATGATCCCCCGCCGGCTGCCCGCACGACGAGATGAACAGAACACAAGACAATATAAAGAGCAAATAACGCATAAGAATACCTAAACAACTATCTTCAACTTACCAAAACCCCCATCCTCCGCCAACCCCACAAGCCTGCAACTTGCCCGAATACAATTAACCCCGCAAAGAAATATTGTGCAGAGAAGACAGAATTGCACGGACTGATCTTGATATTTTCAGCGACCATTTTCTTGATTATTTTTGTAAGGAGATGAGATAAAGATCAGCAAATAAAAATGCCCGGGAGTTTCCTCGCGGGCGGGGTTTACCGTAAAACGGTTATCCTACGAAATAACTTCTTGTTATAAGAAGCAACGTATTCTCTTATCTACTAAACTCAGATATGTTATATTAATCGCACCCTGTTTTTCAAGTGGAAAATTCAAACTCCCGGAGGTTCTCCTAGTGTGCTTTAAAAATATTCTTGGCCTTGACCTTGGCGTGACTTCTATCGGATGGGCCTTGATAAGATTTGGATGTGATGAAAATGGGAAGATACTGCGTGACGAAGACGGCCTGATACTTAACGCCGAGATCATTGCAATAGGCGTCCGCATCTTCCCCAGCAATTATCGAAAAAATTGTAGGAACTCACACCACAATAAAAGCCCTGGCTTTCGCGAGGGCTAAGGTTCCTTTCGGATTTCCTACGTCTAGCTTTTTACAACTAGCTTGTTATAAGAAGCGGCGTATTCTCTTATCTACTAAACGAAGTGATTTTATATTTCCAAAAATCTAAAATCAAGTTAGGAGTTAAATCTTATGGCAGAATCAAATTTAATTCTCGGCCTTGACCTTGGAATCACATCAGTTGGCTGGGCATTACTCAAAATACTTTCCGAAAACAATGAGGCGATTCACATAGAAATCGTTGCAACCGGAGTCCGTATTTTTCCGGCAACTACCGAAGGTGCAAAAAACGAACCGAAGAATCGGAGTAGGCGTGACGCTAGAGGCTCCCGAAGAATGCTTCGTCGTAAACGTCAACGACGTCAAAAAGTAAGAGCTTTACTTGAAGCAAACGGCTTACTTCCTTCCATGCGTGATCAAATAGAAGCAGATTTTGATCAACTTGGCGACCCATATATGTTACGTGGACGTGCAGTTACCGAAAAACTTGAACCCTACGAAATTGGACGTTCTCTTTTTCACCTAATTAAACGTCGTGGCTTTAAATCGAACCGAAAATCAGGCAAGCCGAAGGAGGATGGTATCGTTAACATCAGTATTGACCAAATCCGTGAAGAAATGCGTAGCAGCGAATTCATTACTCTTGGTTCTCTACTGAACTCAAAGGAAAAAAAGCGAAAGCACTACACAGCGCGTAAAATGGTCGAGGATGAATTCGACCAAATCTGGACAACACAATCTGCCTATTATCCAGAAATCCTCAATCAGTACTTGTATGCAGATATTTCACATGCTGCATTTTATCAACGACCAATAAGTTCCCAACGTGGTTTAATCGGCAAATGCAGATTCGAGAACGGAAAGAAACGTTGTGACATGGCTAGGCAAGATGCCCAGCGGCTGCGCTATTGGCAGGATATAAACTATCTAAAACTGCAGGATAGAAGAACCCTTGATTGGCTCGAATTGACACCAGATGAAAAACTGCGATTGGCTAACGCACTTGAAAAGCTGAAGAAGCAAGAGTTTAGCGAATCTGATCTTAGAAAGATATTGAAAATCGGTGACGATGTGCGTATCAACTTGGAGAAAAAGATAAAGGGAAATACGACAGCGTACAAATTCGGCAAGGCAATCGGCTCTAAATGGGAGAATTTTTCATCGGAGGATCAAGAAAAACTCACAGAAGAGTACATACGGATTGAAGATGACTCCGTACTCGAAAAGAGACTCCGAGAACATTGGAAATTTACCGACAGGGAAATCGAGAAACTCATTAAGATCGAACTTGAACCGGGCTATTCGAGATGTTCATTAAAGGCAATCCGCAAAATTTTGCCTAAAATGATGGAAGGAATGACCTATGACAAGGCCGCTACCGCAGTATATGGCGACCATCGTGGAACGGCTCCGTCAGGTGACTATGATCAACTTCCACCGCCACCATCTGATTTGAGAAATCCGATAGTTAAAAAAGCACTGAACGAAATGCGCAAAGTAATAAATGCGATTATTCGCAAATATGGAAAACCGAATCAGATAAGACTTGAAATGGCGCGCGATCTGAAATTGACAAAAAAGCAGAAGAAACGGGCAGATGCACAAAGAAAGAAAAATGAGGACGCAAATAAAGAGGCGGTCGAATTTTATAGTCAACTGCATAATATTGACCCGGATAGTGTTTCAGGAATAGATAAACTTAAATATCGATTGGCTAAAGAGGCAAATTGGATATGTCCATACACTGGTTCCCCAATTCCTCCAGAAACATTGAGAGGTGACATGTGGGACAAAGAACATATTATTCCTTATAGCCGAAGTTTTGATGATTCGTATATGAACTTGACTATTTGCCAGGCCAAGTTTAACCGTGAGGAAAAACTGAATAAGACCCCTTTTGAGATATTCGGAGCGGACGAGCAAAAATGGTTTGAACTCGGTGAACGCATATCGAATCTTCCCTTTGCGAAACAAAGACGTTTCGAACAGAAAGAAGTGAAAACTGATGAAATGATAGGCCGGATGCTATCAGACACACGATATATTTGCCGCGAAGCACGAGGATACCTGCGTCAACTATATCCGAACCATACAGATGAAAATAAATATGTTCAAGTCGTGGCAGGCGGTTCAACAGCAAAACTTAGATACGTATGGGGAATCAATGCAATTTTGTCAGACGGAGATATCGAACACAAAAATCGATGGGACCATCGTCACCATGCAATTGATGCCATAGTAATTGCATTAACGAACCGGGCTCTGTTTCAACGTATTTCACGACTTGCTGCCCGGAACGAAGAATTTCATCGTTCTGAATTAAAAGGTATTGAAACGCCATGGGCTGGTTTTCTTGATGATGTGAAAAACCAAATGGAATCGCTAATTGTCTCTCATGCCCCGACACACAGAATTCGCGGATCTTTGTTTAAGGATACCGCTTTTGGAAAAAGAGTAATAAACGGAAAAGTCAAATTTGTCAGACGCAAGCCACTTATTGACATAACTGATTCTATGATTGATAAAATCGCTGACATTGAAGTTAAGAAACTTGTAAATCAGCGCATCGGGGAGTACGAAGGTAAGTTAAAGAAGGCTTTTGCTAAAGATACTCCGCCTTTACTGCACAAAGACGGCAAAACGATAATCCAATCAGTGCGTATAACCGAAGAGATGTCCGAGGGAACTTATGCGGGAGTTAAAAATAAGAAAGGTGAAGAATATAAATATTATGCTTTGGATGGAAACCACCACGTAGATATCTTTGAGGACACTGACGGCGAGAGGAAAGCTATTGTTGTCTCTCGTTTTACTGCCGCTCAAAGAAACTTGAAACCTAAAGAACTTGGGGTTGAGTGGCAGAAACTCTTTTCCCTGTGTAGAAATGATTATATTGAATTTCTTGGAGGTGACGGTGAATTGAAAGTTTACAGATTACAGAAGATGTCCGGTGACCCTGGCTGGTATATTTGGCTTCGACCATTAATGGATGCAAGAAAAGAATATGAGGGTGTGGTACAGATTACGAATTCTGCAAAGTTAAAAAGGATCACTCGCAAACTTCAGGTTGATCCGATTGGGCGTCTTACACAGGCAAGTGATTAGATGTACGGAGTCCCGCCTTTAGGCGGCAAGATGGCCTGCTAAAGCAGGACTCAAAACATTTTGGCGGTTCGCTTGTCTGGTTTGAAAGCTATGATAAAGCGAACCGTTGAAATTTCCACTGACGGGTGTCACGTTCATACAAAACTTGATCAGTTGTTGATAGATAAGGACGGCGAGACGATAGGCACAGTTCCTGTCGAAGATCTCGGAATGCTTATCATTGACAGCTACCGCATGACCATAACATCTTCGGCCATGAGGCTGCTTTCGGAAAAGAACGTGGCGGTTGTCTTTACCGACTCAAAACATCTTCCCGCATCTATTACAATTCCATTTTCGTCACATACGATACAGACCAAGATACTCAATGAACAAGTGGCCGTATCGCTGCCGGTCAAAAAGCGTCTGTGGGCCGCCGTGGTCAGCTCAAAGATCGCAAATCAGGCGCAGGCACTGGAAATATGCGGCAAAGACGGAACTTCTCTGAGGGAAGTTTCCCGCCGCGTTAAGAGTGGTGATGCAGGCAATCTTGAGGCATTTGCCGCAAAGCAGTATTGGAAAAAACTGTTGGGTGATGGCTTCAAGCGGGACAGGGAAGCAATGGACAGCAATGTGCTTCTCAATTACGGCTATGCCATCGTAAGAGCGGCGACGACACGAGCCATCGTAGGTACGGGCCTGCATCCGGGCTTTGGGATAAATCATAAAAATCAATACAATCCGTTTCCGCTCGCTGACGATCTGATGGAACCGCTTCGTCCTTTCGTTGACGTTCGTGTACACCGCCTGCTGAACGGATCGGCAACAGGAAACGAACCTGAAAATTGCACTCTTGATCGGCGAACAAAACAGGAACTGTTAAATCTTCTCGGCGATGATTGTAAATATGACGGACGAAAACTGCCGCTCCTTGTTGCTCTGGGCTATTATGCGGCATCCGTAAAACAGATAATGATGGGCGAATCGCAAAAGCCGCTCATACCGGAACTATGAATTTTTTTGGAGGTCTTGACACAGTGTGGATGGTTGTAATGTTCGATCTGCCCACGGAAACCGTGGCGGACAGGCGCAGATATGCTCAGTTTAGAAAAATGCTCATAAAGGACGGGTTTATGATGCTCCAGTTCTCGGTTTACGGACGACATTGTCCTTCGGATGAGAATGCCCAGGTTCACGAAAAACGTGTGACATGGGCGTTGCCGCCAAAGGGAAATGTTCGTATAATTAGAGTTACGGAAAAACAGTACGCCAGAATGAAAACATTTTATGGTAAAAAGCCCGTCAAAAGCGAAGAACCGCCCCAACAACTCAGTTTTTTCTGAGATCGTGGAGCGGTTTCCCCAATTTAGCCAGCCATTTACAGCCGACCTAGTTTAGCAGATAAGAGAATCGTCGCAACTCACAACCCATATACGGTTGATAGATGTACTTTGGTAAGTTTAGCAGATAAGAGAATCGTCGCAACTCACAACGTGAAGTTCCAAAGCGTTTAGATACCACGTAGTTTAGCAGATAAGAGAATCGTCGCAACTCACAACTGATCGTTCGCGTAATGTTCGACGTTTGTTAGTTTAGCAGATAAGAGAATCGTCGCAACTCACAACCGAAATGTTCGTATGAGTAGACGGATCAGGTAGTTTAGCAGATAAGAGAATCGTCGCAACTCACAACAGGTTCAACAGCTGTGTTTGCCGTATCACGAGTTTAGCAGATAAGAGAATCGTCGCAACTCACAACGATACAGGCCGCATCGTCATCGTCTCAGTAAGTTTAGCAGATAAGAGAATCGTCGCAACTCACAACCACTAAATATGAAACACCACTTGACCCTGCAGTTTAGCAGATAAGAGAATCGTCGCAACTCACAACTATATGGTCAGGGAGACTCCCTCGCCTTTTAGTTTAGCAGATAAGAGAATCGTCGCAACTCACAACCGCGACGGTTATACCGTCTGCTCCTATTGTAGTTTAGCAGATAAGAGAATCGTCGCAACTCACAACTGGGTGGAGGAGGGGGATGGCGGGTGGGTTATTTAGCCAATTTATCGCCCCTCATCTTTGCTTGCAAATTCAGGTGCGAGTTCGGGCTTTAGTTGGAGTTGCTCATCATAGAACGTGGTGTAAACGCGGTAGGCGGACATTACTTTTTGGACGTAATCTTTTGTTTGGGCATATTGTATTTCGGCGACGAACCTTTCGGGCTGGTCGGAGCGTGAGCGCTTCATCCAACGCTGCATATTTTCTTCGCCTCCGTTGTAGCCGGCGGCGACGGCGTCGGGCTGATTGATGAAAAGCCGGAACATCTGTCCGGTATATGTCGCCCCGAACAGAATGGCCGTTCCCGGATCGAAAAGGTCGTGGTCGCGAAAGTCGTTCATGCCCGCCTCACGCGCCATCCTAACGGCTGTCGGCGCTATGAACTGCATCAGCCCGCTCGCGGCGGCGTTGGAAACGGCGTCCGGCCTAAACCGCGATTCCTGCCGCATTATCGCCAACAAAAACCTTGGATCAACATTGGCGGCGGCTCCGTGAGCGACCAGCTTGTCGCGAAAAGGCGTCGGGTACAACAGCCTGACCGCGTCAGCCGGCAGCAGTTCTATTTGCATATCAGGAGGAATGTTTTGCCACAGCGGTTCGGCATATTCAATGCCGCGATATGCACGGTCGCCCATTGTATATATCTCAGCCAGAAAACGTTTGTCGGCGGAACCGGTCGCTTCGTATTCAATCGCAGCCTCATCTGCCAGCCCCGATCTGAAAAGAGCCTGTGCTTTTGCCGCATGCGGGTTTGGGCTTTGACGTCTTTGCGTGTTTCTGGGCATCGCAAGTTCTGTTAAAGGCGACAGGGCGTTTTCAGATAAGTAAGAATATTGTCTGACCTCTTTATATGTCTTCTGAAGTTCGTCAAGCAAAAGCTGGCGATCCTCTTCACTATCAGTTAACCGCAGCAGCGACTGTATCGCCTGCCTGCTCAGGTCAGGGTCGCTGCTTTCTTTTGCCTTGTTAAGTAAAAGCTTTTTCTCAGCCGCCGCCGATCCGCTGCGTTCGCCCGACGCAATGCCGCGAAGACGTTTTGTGGCATACATTCCGTAATACGAATCGCGGCCATCCGGTATCGAAAGATATACGTCAACGGCCTCTGCAAACCGCTGCATCATCTCCAGACACAGGCCGGTCAGAAACGTCACCTCGTCTCGCGTGGTTCCGCCCGGAACACGTGCCCCGCCAAGGTCGGAAAGGGTATTCAGCCGTGTTAATGAATCCAGTGCCTGATCCCATTTTTCCAGCGAGAGATATATCCGTGCCTCGCTGAAAAGCGCCTGAGCTTCGCCCGTTCTTCCGCGAAACACATCCTGAGCCAAAGCCGAACGCCGAAGTGCTTCGCTGTCAGAATTGTAATCGCGAAGCGTGTCTATCGGGTTCATATAGGCGCGGTCAAGCTGCTCATCGTTCGGATACCGGTCAATGTAGGTATGATAGCGTGAGACGCCTTCGCGAGACCGACCGCTTCGCGAGTAAGCTCCGGCAAGCTGGAGCAGGCCCGGTTTTACAAGCTCATTTTCGGGATATTGCTCTATCAGCCGCTCGAACCATAGCACCGCCTCGCTGTAAGCGTTCTCCTGAAAATAGCCTCTGCCGATCTGAAACACCGCTTCGGGCGCGGCCTCTGACGAAGGATGGTCATTCACTATCGAGCGGTAATGGAACCGTGCCGAATTGAAATCCCTGTTGAACTGATATATCCACGCCCGCCTTTTATGTTCTACATCGGAAAGCGAGACTGTCCTGTCCATTGCATCGAGTCCTCTGACCGCCTCAAGAGCCAGACCGTCGGGCTGCTGCTGATCGCGGGTCTGTTCAATGATCTGTTCAAATATTGCCCTGGCTGCCGATGCGTTTCCGTTATACATCTCGGCATAGCCGAGCAAAAGCCTGTCACGGCGTTGGCCTTTATACACATAAGAAGTTTTGGCGAGGGACGACACAGCCGCCGGGCGTTCGTTCGCCGCTATCACCGCGCTGTGATCTCCGCTGTCAAAATAGCTGTTTATCGAACGCCTGTCCGCAGCAGAAATGAGGATCGAATCGGGATAAAAAGCCGCAAGTTCGGAAAGATACATTCGCTCCAAAAAGAAATTTCCCGTGTGACGCGCGATCTGCGACATTCGCCACAGGGCATGATCGCCAAGCAGCGACCGTCGGGAATGAACTTCGGCATACAGTGTCATTGCCTCTGCGTGTTCGCGTGTGTCTTCCAGCAGGCGTGCCAAAAGATAGTCCAGATCATTTACGGCAGATTCTTCGGGATATTTTGTTCTGAAAAGTTTTAGTTCATTAACGGCAGCAAGGAGGTTGCGTTCCTTTTGGAGATCTCTGATTCGCGTGAAATGCTCACTCGCGGTTTCGGCAAGAACGCTTGCAGCGAAAAGGAACGAAAGAAAAATGAATGCCGAAACGCTTCGCATATCCAAATCATATTCCAAAACACAAAAAAAAGAGAAGTTCCGGAAAAAACTTCTCTTGAGCGCACAAGGCGGAGTTGGGGGAATATCACACAGCAACGAAACTTGGTTTGGCACGCAGCGACCCGATGGGGATGTCGTCTGTTCCGCCAAATTCAAAACCTATGAACTCCGGGCCTTTTGAACCCTGTATGTACCACATTCCGCGTCGATAAACGGCAAAATCAAGCGTTCCGTCGCCGTCGTAATCGGCGGGAGCGGGAATGCTGTCAACAAATCCGAAATCGAACCGTTCCTGCTTTTTGGTGGAGCTGTTTATCAGCAGCCAGTTGCCGTTGCGGAAAACGGCGATGTCTGCTTTGCCGTCGCCCGTATAATCGCCCGGCACTAACAGATCCTGTCCGGCAAAACCGAAAACTTCCGTGACCGTTTTGCCTGAACCGCTTTCACGAATGTGCCATCTGTTCTCTGACGGGCGAAAAACGGCGAGGTCGGCCTTTCCGTCGCCGTCGTAATCTTCCTGAACCGGAACATCGCCTTTTCGGCCAAAATTTATCACCATAGGCCGCGCGTTTATTGCGGTATTTGATGAAAGCATTATCTTCCATTCACCTGTTGCAGGTTCCCACACGGCGATGTCGGTCGTTCCGTCACCGTCGTAATCGCCCGGAACCGGAACAGCATCTTTGCCTGCTTTCAAAGAGGTTATCGAGACCTGTTTTCCGTCAGAACTGCGGTTGATGAGCCAGATGCCTTCGGCGGGCTGCCACACTGCCTCGTCCACATATCCGTCGCCGTCATAATCGCCCGGAACGGGAACGTCCGCCGCCGAACCGATGCGGACGGCGCGAAAAGCTCCCGGTTCCTTGAACGAGCGCGAATACCACACGCCCGTATCGGGCCTGTAAAATGACACATCGGCCGCGCCGCCGTTTATCGCGGCGTTAGCTGTGTTCACCATGCCGAATGCCGTAAATACCAGTGCGAAAGCTATAGATGCTTTCGTGATGCTCATTAAAAGACAGTTCAAGTTACAGTTTCTCCGAATAGACGCTGCGGGTACGTCTTTTTTGCGTAAGCTGTTCTAATATGCTTCTTCAAACTGACAATGGGCGGGATATTCCTGTAAAATCTTAGTTTCTGTAAAACCTATGTCAGCAAAGATCCTTTCAGGCAAAGAGATCGCTCAGGCGATAAAAGATGATGTCGCGGCCGAGGTCGGCAAGATCGGCTTTCGGCCCGGCCTGGCAGTTGTCCGTGTCGGCGAAGATCCGGCTTCGGCGGTTTACGTCGGCAGCAAGGTGAGAACGACCGAGGAACTTGGGATGTATTCGGAGCATCTTCATTTTGCCGACGACGTGACGCAGCAGGAACTTTTAGGCGTCGTCAGCAGCCTTAATTCCCGCGATGACATTGACGGCATACTTGTCCAGCTTCCTTTGCCAAAGCACATTGACGAGCGCGAGATACTTGAGGCGATCCTGCCGGAAAAGGACGTTGACGGTTTTCATCCGATGAATGTCGGGCGGCTTTCGCAGGGACAAAAAGCGCTTGTGCCGTGCACACCTGCCGGTGTGATAGAGATATTGAAACGCTCCGGCATCGACATCGCCGGCAAGCACGCCGTCATCGTCGGGCGAAGCAATATCGTCGGCAAACCGATGGCGATGCTGCTGCTTCAGGAAAACGCGACCGTCACCATCTGTCATTCGCGAACTGTCGATCTGCCTTCGATAACGCGGCAGGCTGACATTCTGGTTGCGGCGATAGGGCGTGCAGGATTCATTCGCGGCGAGCATATCCGCGAAGACGCGGTGGTCATCGACGTCGGCATCAATAATGTTTCCGATGTCAGCCTAGCGCCTGAGTTATTTTCCGAAGAAGACCTGCCGAAAAGGCTGGCAGCGATAGAAAAACGCGGCTTTACGCTGGTCGGTGACGTAAATCCGAAAGAAGCGATGGAAAAGGCCGGAGCGTTTACACCGGTTCCCGGCGGCGTCGGGCTTTTAACGGTGGCGATGCTGATGAAAAACACGGTCGAGGCCGCGAAAATGCGGCGTGGCATTTAGCCACAGAGAACACAGAGGGATTTTCTTTAAGGCCTTATAGCTCTGAATCATATGTCGGATGCTGACTAAGTGAGCGAGACTTCCAATTCTATTTCTCTGTGTGCTCTGTGGCTAAAAAATAATGTGAACTCTGTGGCTCAAACAAAATATGAACTTTGAAGAATATCAAACAGCGGCGAGCCGAACGGCTCTTTATCCCGGACGGCTTAAAAATCTGGAATACCCGACGCTCGGGCTTGCAGGCGAAGCGGGCGAGGTGGCGAACATCGTCAAAAAGATCCAACGCGATCACGGCGGCGTCATAACGGACGAGACCCGAGCAAAGCTCAAGGACGAGCTTGGCGATGTGCTATGGTACATCTCAGCCTGCGCCGATGAACTTGGGCTTACGCTCAGCGAAGTTGCCGAATACAACGTCGCCAAACTGGAAAAACGGCACCTGCAAAAATGACCGGTGTTGCAGAAGCCCGCACGAAGTTGAGGCATTAATGGAACGCGGGCATCCTTGCCCGCATCCTGCAAAGGCCCGCACGAAGTAGAGGCGTTTTATTTCTTATGCTCAAGGTCGGTTTAACAGGCTCGATCGCCGTCGGCAAAACCTATGTTTGCGAAGTGTTTCGCGAACTTGGCTGCCATGTGCTTGACGCCGACCAGACGGCGCGCGATGTCGTGGCTCCCGGCACGCCGGGACTTTCCCAAATAATAAAAGAGTTTGGCGAAGACATATTGCTTCCTGACGGATCGCTTGACCGCAAAAAACTCGGTGCCATCGTGTTCAACGATCCCGACAAACGGCAACTGCTCAATTCCATCGTGCATCCTTTAGTAATAGAGGAGCAGAATAAATGGATAGCGGAACGCGAGGCCGATAACCCGGACGGCATTGTGATCGTCGATGCTGCTTTGATGATAGAATCGGGCGGCTATAAGAGATTTGACCGGCTGATCGTCGTTTGGTGTGAAGATGATATCCAGCTTGAAAGGCTGATGCGGCGCGACGGGCTTGACGAGGCCGCCGCCAGGACACGCATCGCCGCCCAGATGCCGCAGGCCGAAAAAAAGAGATTTGCCGATCACCTTATTGACACTTCCGAAGGCTTTGACGACACACGGCGCCGCGTCAGGGAAGTTTATGTCAGGCTCGTTGCCGGGTAGCCGGTTTGTTTCCAGATTCTGTTGATATTTGATTCATACATTGCCGCCGGCTTTAGAATCTGAGTCAAAACGCGGCACTATGTCCCGAAGGGACTTGTCGATAATAGCCCGCCGATTTATCGGTGGGTAAAGAAGATAAATATTTGCGAGTCCCGCAGGGACGACTGCAATGTCGATGTTTGCAACGTTCCAGCCGTCCCTGCCGGGACTGGTTGGAAATGATCGATGCTTTCCCACCGATTAATCGGTGGGCTATTTTCACAGATCCCTATGGGATCTATTTCCATAATTTTGAGCTTTGACACGCCCTCCTTAGCCGGAGGCAATTAAAAAAAGCTGGCAAAGCTAAAATGCCAACAGAACTAATATCTCTAACGTTCTCATGAGGCGATTTTTCGCACATCCGAAAATTTCTTTTTTGGGCTTGGGGCTTATGGCTGCCGCCGTGCTGTTCGGCGCCTCGTGCAGCGAGGTTCGCCAGCCGCCCGCCAAGGAGTATTTTGCCAACACTCCGCCACCGCAAAAACAGGAGTTTCGCTGGAGCAACGGGCGAAGCCCCAAAACGCTCGATCCGGCTCGTGCCGCGGCGGCACCCGAAACGGACATTGTCAGGGCAATTTATGAAGGCCTGACCGAACTCGACCCGCGTTCGCTTGAAGAAATGCCCGCCGTAGCCGAAAGCTGGACGGTTTCTAACGATCTGCGGGTTTGGACGTTCCGCATTCGTTCCGACGCGAAATGGTCGAACGGTTCGCCGCTTGTCGCCGAGGATTTTGCCCGCTCGTGGCGTCGTGTTTTGTCACTGGGCAAAGAGGCTCCTCATCGTGAACTGATGGCGAACATCGCCGGAGCCAAAACCGGAGACAATGAAACACATACAGCCGAAAGCGGCAGGGCAACGCTGCCCGCAATGAACGCTCTCTCGGCGGAACATCCGCTCAGCCCATCCGCTGAGACGCCTTCCGAATCGGAACCGCCTTTGCAAAATGAGAACGACCGAAAGTTTGGCGTCGAAGCTCCCGATGAACGGACGCTTGTCGTAAAGCTGATCGAACCGGACAAGGACTTTGCAAGGCTTGTGGCCCATTCGGTGTTTCGTCCGGTTTTCGATGGCGGCAAAGGGCTGAGCGGCAGCAGCGTTTCTTCTGAAACGGTGGTCAACGGCGCGTTCAGCATCGCGGATGTAAAGCCGGAAGGCCTGACGATAGAACGCTCCGATCACTATTGGAACCGGGAAGAGGTCAGGCTGGAACGCGTTGTTTTCGTCCCGACGGAATCGGGCGACAAGGCCCTCGAAGCGTACCGCAAGGGCGAGGTCGATGCGGTAACGAACACCGAATTTTCACCGCTTGCTCTAAAACTTCTCACGCCTTACGCCGATTTTCGCCGAACCACATTTGCGGCAATAAATTTTTATGAGATCAATTACGATCTGCCCGTTTTTCGTGACCGCCGCGTCCGCGAGGCCCTCGCACTGGCGATAGAAAGAGAGCGGCTGACCGAGGGCGAACTTGAAGGAACGACACAGCCCGCCATGACGTTTCTTCCTTTCGGGTCGCCGTCCAATGCGGGCATTACACAGGACAGGGAAAGGGCGAAAGACCTGATGGAGGCCGCCGGTTACGAGGAAGGCCGGGGATTTCCCGTCATCAGGCTGACGGTCAATCGCAATGACACGCAGATACGCATTGCCCGCTCCGTGGCAGGTATGTGGAAACGGAACCTGAACATCGAAACGGATATTCAGATCAAAGAATCGTCGGAGATAGAAACTCTACGCAAAAACAGGGATTTTGAGATGATCCGGCGCGGTGTCGTTCTCCGCACGCCAGATGAAATGATCGGGCTGCGGTCGATCTTCGGTTCTGCTTACACGCCGCTGCCGCCTGAGCCGGGAAATGAGGCCGATGTCGAAACGACGCCTGACGGCGGGCCAAATGCCAACAGTGCCAACACTATTGAACAGCCCTTTCTCGGCCCGGTCGGCCCTATTGCTGACGAAGGCGACGCCATTTTTGAGCTGACGGCGATACCGCTCTATTTTCCTTTGTCTTACGCGCTCGTAAAACCGTTTGTGACGGGATTTGATTCCAACAGCCTCGATCATCCGTTGCTGCATCGGGTCGCGATAGACGCCGAGTGGCGTTCGTCACAGCCTGCGGCCACGCCGTGACCGATAGCCCGTATCCATTAGACGGCGCGACGAAATGCCTTGCCCGATATACATAAATCGTGTTAAGTTATTGACCAACTTATTGTTTTACGTTTTTCTCTCCTTTTATTTTAAGAAAGTTCGCATTTATCGGAACGCACGGGGTTTGAATGGTTTCCGATCCGGGTTCAGACAGATAACGCTTTGCCGCCATTGTCTGTATGGTGGTTGTTCCTCCATTCGGCGGATGATGTGAGAGAGGCGGAGAACGTATAAACAGGACATACGTATTCAAGAGATCGGAGGTGGAATTATGAGGTCTTCTGGGATAAAGACGTTTTTTGCGGCATGGTTGTGCCTGACAGCGGTTGTTTTTACTAACAACTGCACAACGACAGGGTCAGGAAAGTATTATGGAAGGACCACAGCACCTGCCGAAGATCATCTGCGTTACGTTTCAGGCTCTGAACCGCAATCGCTCGATCCTGCCGTTCCGACCGGCCAGCCCGAAGCCCGCGTAATAATGGCGCTTTTTGACGGATTGGTCGAATATCACCCAAAGAGCATGGAAGCCATGCCCGCCATTGCCGAAAGCTGGGAAGCGAGCGAAGACGGAACAGAATATATTTTCCACCTCAGAAAGAACGCGACCTTTTCCAACGGCGTGCCTATCACGGCAAAGGATTTTGATTATTCATTCAAACGTGCCCTGGCTCCTGAACTTGCCGCCGAAAATGCCTATCTCGCCTACTACATAAAATATGCCCAGCCGTATAATTCCGGCTCGGTCTTTGTAAAGAGGCCCGACGGCAGTTTCATTCATCAGTATGAGGTGGATCCTGATGAAAAAGCCCCGGAACAGTCGGCCGCTCCCGATACTTTTGGAGGCGATACGCCAAAGCACAGGCAGTTGGACGAACCGCTTCGCCTTACGCTGCCCGGCGGCGAAAAGGAACGCGCCGAACTTCTTGAAAAAGACCCGAAACTAAAGGCATTGGTCGATGGAAAAGAGTTTGTTCAGGTAACTGCCGATGATGTTGGCTACGAGGTAATTGACGATCACACGTTCCGCGTGAAACTGCTCCAGCCTGCACCGTATTTCATCGGCCTGCTGGCGCATCAATATTTCCGTGTTGTTCACAAGGATACGGTCGAAAAATACGGCGAACAATGGACAAGGCCGGAAAATATAGTCACCAGCGGAGCGTTCAGGCTGGCCGCTCACAGGCCTTATGACGAACTGAATCTTGTAAAAGATCCGACCTATTGGGACGCTGCAAACGTTCACCTCGAACGCCTGGATATCTATCCGCTGGAAGACCAGACGACCATGCAGAATCTTTACAAAGCAGGTTCGGTCGATGCCACCTACAACCACACCGTTCCGGCGGGCTGGATAGATAATATAAAACAATACAAGGATGAATATCTAAATTTGCCGGAGGCTGCTATCCAGTATTACGCGATACATATCCGTAAAAAGCCGATGGACGATATAAAAGTGCGCAGGGCGTTTGCACTTGCCATTGACCGCGAGGCACTTGCCCGCTTTCGCAAAACGCTGGTGCCGCTGGCGGATTTCACCCCCGAAGGCATCTTTCCCCGCTATGAGGAGGCCCGCACAAAGGTCTATAGCGAGTTTTTGAAAAGGGACGGCATAACTCCCGAAGAATGGGAAAAACGCATATTCGATCCTGAAAGGGCGCGTAAGCTGCTTGAAGAGGCCGGATATCCGGTGGAACAGCGCGGAGGCGTGTGGGTTTGCCCGACGTTTCCCGTAGAAGGCGTGAACGTGGTCTATAACACCTCTGAAAGCAACAAATCCGTAGCAGAGTTTTTGCAGGCACAATGGAAACAGAATCTCGGCATTACCGTTCCGCTCAACAACATGGAATGGCAAACTTTTCTCCCAACGACCAAGGCACTTGATTACAGCGGATTTGCCCGACGCGGATGGGTTGCGGATTATATGGATCCCTTTACGTTCCTTGCGTTGTTTTACTCCGAAAAGAATGACAGTTCCACCGGATGGCACGATCGCCGGTATGACAAATTGCTGGATGACGCCAACCGTCAGCACGACGCGGTAAGGCGTTATGAAATGCTGGCTGAGGCGGAATATCTGATGATGAGGGAACAGGTCGTTATTCCGCTTGCCACCAACGCTACGAACTGGATAAAGAAACCGTATGTGAAGGGATTGTATCCGAACGCCGGAACCGTTCATGCATGGAAATTTGTCTATATCGAACGCGATCCTGCCAAATGGGACAAGGATGTTGAGAACATCATGGAGCAGACGGATCAAAAGGTAGATGAACAGATCGCCCGCCTGATGCAGACACAGGTAGATCGTGAAAATGCGAGCAAGGCAGCAACATTGGCGGCTGCAAAATGATACAGGAGATAAATGCTTAGTTTTATATTAAGACGATTACTGCTGATAATTCCCATGGCTTTGCTTGTGGTAACGGTCACATGGGGACTGATACGCATTGCGCCCGGCAACTTTTACATCAGCGAACGTGCCTTGCCAGAGGCCGTCGAACGCAACATCCGTGAAAAATACGGGCTTGACCGGCCATGGTATGTGCAATACGGAAAGATGATGTGGAATATAGTCCGCGGCGATTTTGGCAACTCGCTGAAGTATCGCGGCCAGCCGGTGAACGAGATAATCAGGCGCCATTTCCCTTATTCGGCAACTATCGGCATCCTGGCATATCTGCTCGCCTTGCTCGTCGGATTAACTACCGGCATCATTGCGGCGTTAAAGCAAAATTCACCGTTCGATTACGGGTCGATGGCCGTTTCTATGCTAGGCCTTTCCGTGCCTAACTTTGTGCTTGGGCCGCTGCTTGTGCTCGTTTTCGCACTGTGGCTTTTCTGGCTGCCGCCGGCTCGTTGGGGCGGAATATCAAGTCTTATCTTGCCGGTGATAACGCTGTCGGCGATCTATATCGCATATCTCGCTCGCCTGACTCGTGCCGGTATGCTTGAGGTGATGCGGTCTGATTATATCCGCACGGCGCGTGCAAAGGGTCTGGACGAAAAGACCGTTTTGCTCAAACACGGCCTTCGCGGCGGCATCATTCCGGTCGTTTCATTTACCGGCCCGGCATTGGCGTCGCTGCTGGCGGGAACGGTCGTGGTCGAAAAGGTCTTTGCCATTCCCGGCCTCGGCAATATCTTTATCCAGTCGGTGCTGAATCGTGACGAGCCGCTGATCCTCGGCATCGTCGCCTTTTTGTCGATACTTGTAATGGTGTTTAATCTGCTGGTCGATATCTCTTACGGATTTTTAGACCCGAGGATCAGATACGATTAAAGGCTGACCGGAGCGGCAGGCATCATTGCTTGCCGAAGCGTAATATCAAAAACATCGCGGACAAAAAATGAGCAATAACGAGACATTAAAGGGAACTTCGCTTTGGAAGGATGCGTGGAAACGGCTTTTGAAGAACAAGCTGGCCGTTTTCGGCCTGGTCGTTATCGTCTTGATGGTCATTGCGGTGACCATTGGGCCGGCGATCATCAGAATGACGACCGGATACACGGCCGATTATGTGCCGACGGACATCGGTGAAGGCGAGCTTGTGGCGTCTTTCCCGCCGTCGATGGCACATCCGATGGGAACTGACGAGCTTGGCCGCGACATGCTTGCCCGCGTGCTTCAGGGCGGACGCATTTCGCTGATGGTCGGCATTATCTCGACGCTTGTTTCGCTGATCGTCGGCGTGTCGTGGGGCGCTATTGCCGGTTACATGGGCGGCCGTGTTGACAATATAATGATGAGGATCGTTGACATCATTTACGCTATTCCTTACATCCTCGTCGTCATCGTTCTGCTTTCCGTTTTTGGCGGCCCGAACACACCGGAATGGATACAGTGGCTTTCTTCGAAATTTGGCGGTGCCGGAAATCAGGGGCTTAACCAGATATTCCTTTTGTTCTTTGCTCTCGGCCTTGTTTCGTGGCTGACGATGGCCCGCGTCGTTCGCGGCCAGATATTGAGCCTTAAAAATCAGGAGTTCGTGTTAGCGGCCAAGGCGACCGGAGTTTCGACACCGGCGATAATCTTTCGCCACCTTGTTCCGAACGCGCTCGGCCCAGTCATCGTTTATGCAACGCTCACGGTACCGAGCGTGATGCTGACAGAGGCGTTCCTTTCGTTCCTCGGCATAGGCGTCCAGGCGCCGTACGCATCGTGGGGCAGCCTCGCGTCGGACGGCATCCAGAACATCGCCGTTTTCCCATGGCAGCTTATTTTCCCCGGCGTGACAATGGCCCTGACATTGTTCTCGCTGAACTTTTTAGGCGACGGGTTAAGAGACGCGTTAGACCCGCAAACGCGGAAGTTTTAATGGTAACGCCGGCGTCCGCGCCGGCAAATATCGCCACCGGGACGGCGGCGTTCCAAATATGAACAACAACGGCACAATACTTTCGGTCAATGACCTGAAAACCTATTTCCAGACCGAGGACGGCGTGGTCAAGGCGGTTGACGGCATCACGTTCACGCTTGCCAAAGGCGAGACGCTGGGCATAGTCGGCGAATCAGGTTCGGGCAAATCGGTGACGAATCTTTCCGTGATGCGGCTGATACCCGAACCGCCCGGAAAGATAGTCGGCGGCGACATCATCTTTGACGGCACGGATGTCCGCGCGCTTTCCATCGACGAGGTGCGAAAGATACGCGGCAAACGCATAGCGATGATCTTTCAGGACCCGATGACCTCGCTCAATCCGTTCCTGAAAATTTCGACACAGTTGATGGAGGTGACACAGCTTCACCTCGGCCATACGAAACAGCAGGCGTATGAACACGCCATAAAAATGCTGGAAACGGTCGGCATACCTGACGCAAAGAGCCGTGTTGACGGCTATCCGCACGAATTTTCCGGCGGCATGCGCCAGCGTGTGATGATAGCAATGGCGCTCAGTTGCGATCCCGAACTGCTCATTGCCGACGAGCCGACGACCGCTCTGGACGTGACCATTCAGGCACAGATACTTGAGCTGATAAAAGACCTCAGAGAGCGGATGGGGACAAGCGTTATTCTCATCACGCACGACCTCGGCGTTGTTGCCGGCATGACCGACAAGATCATCGTGATGTACGCCGGAAAGGTATTTGAACAGGCTCCGACAAAAGAGCTTTTCGAGCGGCCGGCAAATCCATATACAAAAGGGTTGCTGAAAAGTGTGCCCGACCCGGCACACGAACAGGGCGAACCGCTTTATCAAATTCCGGGTTTGCCGCCCGATGTGGCTCATCTGCCGCCGGGCTGCCCGTTCGCCGAACGCTGCGACCGCGCCGAGGACATTTGCCGCAGCGAATATCCGCCGTTCGTTGAGATAAACGAGAATCATCATTCGCTCTGCCATTTTGCAAAAGAGGTGTATGACGGGAACTGACGTCGCTCCCGGAAAAATATTTATAGGACGCATGTGTCCCATTGGTCCTATCGGTCCCATTTGATCATGACAAACAACGACCTCATAAAACTCGAAAACCTTCAGGTCCATTACCGCGTCGGCGGCGGGCTATTTTCGCAAGCAAAGCATGTCAAAGCGGTTGACGGCGTTTCTCTGGATATAAAAAAAGGCGAGACGCTCGGCCTGGTCGGCGAATCGGGCTGCGGCAAATCGACGCTCGGCAAAGCGATACTGAGGCTGACGGAACCGACCGGCGGCAAGGTTTTCTATAACGGCAAAGACCTCGCACACCTGCCGCAATCAGAAATGCGCGATCAGCGAAAGGATCTGCAGATGATCTTTCAGGACCCGTATGCGTCGCTCAATCCGCGAATGAACGTCGGCCAGATCATCGGAGAGCCGATCAGGACGTTCGGCCTGGCAAATGGCCGCAACGTCGATCAGATAGTGCAGGAACTGATGGAAACGGTCGGCATGAGCCGACGGTTCGTGAAACGCTATCCGCACGAATTTTCAGGCGGCCAGCGTCAGCGCATCGGCATTGCCCGCGCGCTGGCGGTCGATCCGGAGTTCATCGTCGCCGATGAGCCTATTTCCGCGCTCGACGTTTCCATACAGGCTCAGATAATGAACCTGATGGAAAAATTGCAGGCCGAAAAGAACCTGACATATCTTTTCATCTCTCATGACCTTCGAGCCGTCCGCCATCTGTCCGACCGTGTGGCGGTTATGTATCTGGGCAAGATCGTCGAACTTGCTCCGGGCAAGGACATCTATGACAGCCCGCTGATGCCCTACACCCAGGCGCTGATATCCGCCGTTCCCGTTCCCGATCCTGAGGTCGAGGCAAAACGCGACCGCATCATTCTTCAGGGCGATGTTCCGTCGCCGATCGATCCGCCCGCCGGATGCCACTTCCATACGCGGTGCCAATACGCCATCGACGAATGCCGCCGCAACGTTCCGCAGTTGGTTCAGATAAAACCCGCTCACAGCGCAGCATGCATCCGCATCTCGCCTGAGCATCCGAACATCATCGCAAACGCCGAAGCGGGCCTCGGAGCCGTCGGCCTGGAATGAGACAGGAAAAAAAGGATGATAAAACGGCCGTGCAGACGATGAGAGATCATCCTGCACGGCCGCATTGGCATCATAATAGCCACGGTCTAAAAGCCTGATCGGGCGGTTGACGAACTTTCACGCGCGGCGGTGTTGTCGCGAAGTGCCTTTACGCGGTCGTGGGTCGCCAGTATCGCGGAATACTGTGACTGTACCGTTTGCTGGATATAGGCCGGAAGTTCCTGCTCCAGCACGGTCTGGTATTCGGCTTTTGCCACGTCCTCGCTGCGTTCGCATTCGTTGTAGATGGCTGCTTCGTCATCGCCGGTTATCGCCGCTTTCAGGTTCATCCAGCCGCGGTGGAGCGATGCCGAAAGGCTTCCGGCATTTTCCGGATCGCCGCCCAGCGTTCGCACAATGTCTTGCAAGTCACCGACAAAATCCGCCCGCTGTTGTGAATACTGATAAAACTCTTTCTTTATATCCGCGCTCTTTATCCCTTCTGCGGCTTGTTTAAAGCCTTCCTGGCCGTCGCGGCAGGTTTCTATCAGGCCGTTCAGCGAACTGATCAGTTCTTCATTCTGATTCAGCGGATCGCGGATGAGTTCCGGCGCGTAGTCGGGCGGCTGGGGCGTTGCTATCGGCATTCCAAATTCGTTCATGTTGTTCATCATAATACTGTGTCCTCCGTTGGCTCTCCGCTTTTAGCACGGGCGGGCCGTTTTCTGCCCTTATCTGCCATCAAGAGCCGTGCCAATGCATTTCAGCCTGTAAATACGGGCATTTCAGGGCTTTGACACAAATTGGCATTGCAAACTTATCGGACATCCGCAAGCAAAACTGTCGCGGTTTCGGACACATTCTGAAACGCCCGGAAAATGCCTTTTTCCGCTCTTCGGCGAAGCCGTCGGGACGGACAGCGGAGGTTTGGACTTTTTTATGAAACTGGCCGATGATTAGATATATAAAGCAACTATGCCAAAAATGCGTTCGCCCCGAATATGTTCCCCTGCATATTCCACGGCACAGGCGCAGGTAACGTGTTTGCAAAAATGAAACTGCCCAAGCCCACAAAACCCAGATTTTTGGATACCGTTGCGGAAGAGAACGGAGTAGCCGTCGTTGTTTTGGATAAAGAGGGCCAGGAGGTCTTTACTGCCAATAACAATTCCATTTGCTCTCTGCTTTACTCCTCGCCCCGGACAAGCGCCGATTGTGCCGAATATTGCGGCCGTGCGTTTGAAAGAACAGAGTCTTCAGACGATCCGGTGGTGTATGAATGTCACGCGGGCCTGACGTGTCACGCGGTTCCTGTTGAAGACCGAGGCAGCCGGTTCGTTGCCATTGTCGGCAGGACGTTTGTCCGTTCCAGCCGCTATCGCGAAGCGACCGAAAAGGCCATTTCGGGAGAATGGAGCGTGTTTCCGCCGACCGAATTTTTCGGCAACGTCCTTTTTTCCGGTTCTTCAGATCCGATAAAAAAGGCAGTGGCAAAACTTGAGCGCTTTGCTCCAAAGGACAAGGAAGCATCGCCGGAACCGGCAGAAGAAAAAGCCGCCGGAACAACGGATGAGGTCAAAGGGCCGTCGGTGCGGGATATGGCCTCCGAACAGCCGGATGCCGGGACGATCACCGAACTGATAGATAAATTTAACCGAGAGGCCGCAAACAGGCCGTCTGTTCCGGCGCCGTCCGAGCAGCAGTTGAAAAGAAGGCCGGAAGAGATATCTGCCATGCGCTCGCTGATGGGACAGTTGATGCGGATGGATCATCAAGAGGCAGCGACGGCAATTCTGGCACATCTGTCACGATTTTACGGCGCGGCATCAGCCACATGGCTCGAATCGCGTGACGGTGTGTTCGCTAGCGTTTCAGGCACGGGCGAACTGGCGGAAAAACAGGTTCGCGCCGATCTTCGCGGGCTTCGGAACATTGCCGAAAGCGATGCCGAACACGTCCTTGAACTGAACCCGAAAAGCTCCGCCGGCAAACAGGGCGTTTCCGGTCCGCTGCTCTTTTTTCCGGTCGTCATTGGCGGCGAGATAAAGGCCGCCGTCGGTATTCACGGCACGGGCGAGGCCGAACTTGACCGCGCCGCGATAACGCGGTTCGTCAGGGCCGTCGGGCCAAAAATGGAGATACTTCGCCTGAGAGAGATCGTGTCCGCCCGCGATTCGCTTGCCCGAAACCTAAAGGAATTCAACGAAAGCCTGCAAAGAATAGATTCTGCCGATTTCTGGAACCAGATAACAAGGGTTTCCGCCGGATTGCTCGGAGCCGAAAGGGCGTCGATACTTGTAAAAGATGAGGACACGGGAACGCTGTCGGCCAGGGCATTTATCGGAGCGCCGATAGACATCACGCGTGTTGAGGATGTCGGAGCGAGGATAGCAAAAAAAGCTTTTGACGGCGGTGAGCCGCTGGTCGTGACGGACATCGGCCTCTCACGTTATGGCCGTGCGCCTGATGAACGCCGTTACCGGACGGGTTCGTTCCTTAGCTTTCCCATCTCCATCGGCGACCGCAATCTGGCGGTGCTGAATTTTACCGACAGGGTTGGCGGACCTGCGTTCGGCGAAGGCGATGTCGAACTGCTAAAGGCAATTGCTCCGCAGTTGGCGGTCGCGCTTGACCGAAAGGCGCTGAAAATACGGGCCGGCGAGTTGGAAAAACGCTCTATCACCGATTCTCTGACGGGCCTGATGAATCGCGGATACATAGAAGAACGTCTGGTCGAGGAAATGAACAGCGCAAGCCGTCACCGCTTTCCGGTATGCCTTTTGATGATAGACGTTGACAATTTCAAGCAGTATAACGATACTTACGGGCATCCGGCCGGTGACACAGCACTTGTGCTGGTCGCAAGCGTTCTAAAGGACACGCTCCGCGCCGCCGACGTTGCGGCACGTTACGGCGGCGAGGAATTTGCCGTTCTTTTGCCGCAAACCGGCGTCGAAGAAGGGAAGGCGATCGCCGAACGTCTCCGCCAACGCATAGAACGGACCGAGTTTCCCAAAAGGCGCGTGACCATAAGCATCGGGCTGGCGGCGTACTCGAACGAATTTGCGGAGCCAAAGGATTGGATAACAGCGGCGGACATGGCGCTTTACGAGGCGAAGGGGCTTGGCCGAAACATCGTGCAGAATTACGAGGATCTGGGAAGATCTTTTAAGGAAAAGATCCACTGACCGTTACGACCATTACATGTTGGGGGAAAACAAACACAAACGCATCCTTTCAGGCCGGGACGCGGAAAGCTTCGTCGGCAGAACGGAGGAGCTTGGCCGCATTCTCGCGGACGCGCGCGGTGAAGGTTCTGCCGGGATATTGCTGAGATACGCTCCGCGAACCGGTGCGACCGAGCTTTTGCGTCAGGCCTATGACCGGCTTTTTGCCGATGATGGCTCTGCGCCTGTGTATTTTTCCATGCGGTCAGGTGAAACGGCGGCTGAGGCGGCGCGGCGGTTCGCCTATGAATTTCTGACCCAGACGGTCGCTCATCGCAGGTCGGACAGCAGCATTTTGTTTTCTGCTTTGACGCTGCCTGAGCTTATCGACCTGGTAAATCCCGCAGATCTGGAGTTCTTTGAGTCTCAGGCAAAATGGCTTGCCGAGGCTCCGTACGATCAGGAGCTTTTTGTCCAGCGATGCCTTACTCTTCCGCTTGCCGCGAGCGCCGTCGGGATCAGGTCTTACGTGCTTTTTGATGATCTTCATCTGGCCGATGTCATGCCGAACGGCCATCTTGTGACAAACGCTTTCAGGGAGATCGCCCGCGGCGGCCGTTTCCCGTTCTGCATGGCCGCATATCGCCGCTCAAGGGCATTCACGGGCGAAGCGGCAGAAACGCTTCATCTGGCAAGCCTTTCAAAAGAGGAAACGCTGTCAGTTATCGAAACGTTCGCCGCATCACGGCATGTTCGCATATCGGAATCTGTTCGCGACCTGATGTATCTGGTCACAAAAGGCGACCTTGTATTTATCAGAGGGCTGACAGACGAAGCTGCCGCAGCCGCGATGCCGCTGGAAAGCTATCACGACCTTGGGAATGTGTTTTCGGCATCGGTGTTCGGCGGAACTATAGCAGAAATTTATGACCGGATATTCCGCCTCGCCTGCGGCGGCCCGGCGATCGAAAAAGGCGTCATCCGCCTGCTGCTCGATTCCATGGACGGAGCGGGTTCGCCATTGTCATTTGATATATGGCAGAAAAAGCTCGGCTTGGCAGCAAGCGAAGCCGATGCGCTGCTTGGCCGTTTGAATGTCGAGGAGATAGTGCGTTCGGGTTCGCGGCGTGTCGATGTCATTGAACGGGATTCCTGTCTGGCGGATTATCTGACGGTGCGGAACAGCCTTGAGGCCGAGGGAAAAAGGCGCGCGGCCGTTTTTGGATCATTCCTGTCCGATTTTTTGGTCAATGCTCCAAAGGTGATGGAACGCGAATATCGCCGGGCGTCGGCCATTGGCCTCAAAGATCTTCTTTCGCAGTTCGAGAACAGGTCGGTCCCGGCGGCCCTTTTCGATTACGAGGCGTATCGCATTCAATACAAAGGGCTTGCTCCGCGCGAGGCCGAACAGAATCTGCGTGCGGACGAGGATCTGCTGACGCTGCCGCGAATAGTTTTTTCCGCGCACACAGACGCGTTCTACAATGCCATCGGACTGATAACCGAAAGCGAGCGGTCAGCCGTTGCCGTCGGGTTCGAGACGGGTGCAGCAGGCTCGGAAGAGCCTGTCGCGTGGATCGCCGCCGAGATCGAATCAAAACTCGAAGCCAACGCCGAGCTTGCCGAATTTTGGTGCGACCGTCTGGAAATGGCAGCCGAGATGTGCGGTTTTGAGCGGTTCAAACTTTGGCTCGTTGCTCCCGAAGGCTTTGACGAGGCCGCAATGAGCATTCTCCGTGAGCGTTCGTGCCTCTCATCCAGCCGCCGCCAGGTCGAGTTCCTGCGTAAAAGGCTTGTTCAGACGGAAACACCCGACACCTCGCTTGAGGAATACGAAATAGTGATACCAATGGGCGAAGATTCCGAGATGGTCGCCGCCCACGCCCTTGAGGACATAGCAAAACGCCATGATTTCGGCACAAAAGAGATCAATCAGATCAAGACCGCTCTGGTCGAGGCATGTATAAACGCCGCCGAACACAGCCACAGCCTTGACCGCCGCATCCATCAGAAATTTGTTGTCGGGCCTGACTACATAACCATCACGGTGTCCAATCGCGGCATTCGCCTGATAGACAACCGCAACCCCGAACCGCCTTCCAATGAAGGCCGACGCGGCTGGGGATTGAAGCTGATGCGGCAGTTGATGGATGAAGTTCGTATCGAACAGGTTGATGACGGCACGCGCATTTCCATGACCAAATATCTTTCACGCAAAAAAGCCGCCTAGATCGGTTTTTGGCTGTCTATATGGCAAGACTTAAAACAGACAGATGCAAATATACTTGAAAGACTATGTGTTCTATCTTTCTATGTGTTTTAAAAATCGGCATTAACAACATAGAAACATAGGGCACATAGATATTCTCAATACGTTCAACGTGTCACGTTTCAGGGACAGTTTTGTCCGGGATCTGAGATCTTAAATTTAAAATTTGGAATTTACAATTTACAATTTTTTTTGAACTTCGTCATATTTGAATTTCGTTCTGTGTGATCTTTTTGCAAGATGGGTCCGGGGCAGTATCTTTGACGATCTTCTTCAGGAGAGAACTCGTCAATGGCATCCGGCAATTTGCCGCTCGGTCGGCTGTGGGCAAAGCCCCCTTTGTTGAAGTTTTAGGAAGAGCGTTCGGCTGTCAGTTTTGTATTGCCATACATGCGTGCTAAAACCACTCCGGGTCAACAAAAATCTTGCCTTTTTGGTCAAATTCGGGTATCACTTCAAAAGACCGCAGAGGTAACAAAGATGAAAAGAATGCTCACGGCGGCGGCTCTCTGCTCCGCACTTCTGGTCATTGGGCTGTGGACGCTTATTCCTGTAAGTTCCGCACAGCGCGACCTTTTTGCCAAACAAAACGTGGTCGATGCCCTGCTCGCATTGCCCGCTCCGCCGCCGATACATCCTGATTCGCCGGTGCGCGGCAGCGACAGGTCGCCCGAATTCTTTGATCCGGACAAGCCTCCGCCTGACAATGCCCCGATCGGCGATCTGCTCGATTATTGGGAAAGAATGGGACGGACCGCCGCCGATCTTTATTACGGCCCTGTGCCGTCCGATCATGTAAGGAACAGGATAAGGGCAGAGATCGAAAAGAATCCAAGTGACATCGGGAAATTTTTCAACCTTTTTCGCGGTGACGCTGCGGGTACGCGTTTCGTCAGGGATATGTATGCAAAACTCGGTGACGATGAGCAGAACGCCGACGTACAACAGATCGTAAAAGCCTGGCTGCTGTACAACAGCCCGTATTTTGCCGATGAACTGGAAAGACGTTCGCGTCAGGTTGCCGATCAGGGTGAATACGTAAGGAATCATGAAGATCTGATAGCTCTTGCCCGGTACGATTGGGACCGCGGCTCGCCCATCATCAACCGCCTTTATTCAGACCGTTCACAGCCCGTTTCCCGCATTGCCGCACTGTGGGCGCTGTATCGCAGGGCGAATGATTCCGGTTCGCCCGGCGACATCGACCGCTATCGCGGGGAACTGATGGAGATCGTCGAGGACAAAAATGCGACGAACGCAATGCGCGACCTGGCTTTTGACGCGCTCAATGCGGAAAAGGAATGGAGCGGCATGGACGACTGGTATCTTTCGCTTTTGGCGGACGAGACATTGGAAGACCTTCAGGTCAACGGCAGTTCGTTCACCGGCCTGACGACCATTATAAACCGTTCGCCCGTGTCGCGGTTCAAGGACAGGATGATCGAACTGGCCGGAGGCGATAACAAGACGATCCGCAATGCCGCCGCCCGCAACCTGCTGGTGCTGCTTGCCAGAGAAAAGGACGAAAAGATCGTCAAAGCTCTTCTGCCGTGGCTCTCCGATCCTGACTGGGCAAAGGAACTGGGCGGTGCAAGCCGCGGCCGTATCGTCGAGGCTTTGTCATCAATGAAAATGCCTGACGCCGTTCCGGGACTGATCTTGATAATGAATGAAAAGGAGCGGCAGCGTTCTGGCATTCCGATAGACGGAATTCGGATCGACGGCGTTGAAATATCTGACTCATCTCATGCAAACACCGCTGCAAATGTCGTCGTAAATGAATCGTATATAGCAAGAGACACGGTCAATACGAATGCCGCCGTGCGGAGCGGGGGCAGAGAGGATTATTATCCGCACCGTTACAGCGCCATCAGAGCGTTGGCAAAACAGGCTGACGGACGTGCGGCTCCGGCGTTGCGGGCGGTTCTGCCGCAGGTGGACGGATATCAGCGTTCGATGGTCGTCGCGGCCTTGCTTGCTTCCGGCGGATACAGCATAGCGGAACAGGTCGATGCCCTTGAACACTCCGCTAGGGCAAGTTTCGTTGCCGAAGAGGAAATGAGACGGCAGGTGGCGGAGATCGCTGCCGAACTTGGCATTGATCTTAACAGCATCACCGACCCGAACAGCATTTCTCCTGAGATGCGGCGTCGTTTTGGGGAACGGTTAATGAGCCGTTCTGCAAATTACACTGCAAACGCTGCAAACTATGCCGCAA
The DNA here is from genome assembly GCA_019639175.1 of Acidobacteriota bacterium. Classification (GTDB taxonomy): domain Bacteria; phylum Acidobacteriota; class Blastocatellia; order Pyrinomonadales; family Pyrinomonadaceae; genus OLB17. The sequence goes on from JAHBSK010000012.1 coordinate 91,935, forward strand.
ACAGGGCCTCCGGCATGGGCGACCCTCGCGAGATGCTCGGTCAGGCCGTTGCCCAGATCGAAGAACCGGGCGAACTGCTCGTGCAGGGAGTGATAAACAGGATCGAGGTACTGGACAGCAAGGAGCCGCAGGTCGCCGGTGTCCTCAGAGGACTCATCAACCGATGGAATTCGCCCGCCGTTTTTGCCTTGATGCTGCGTGATGTAAAGAACGGCCGTGCGGACATAGCGGCGGTTCTGAAACTTCTTTCACAGCGGCAGGCGTTGGCAGAGCAGCAGGCGGCGGGCATCTTTGAACTTCGGTCGGGTGTTCCGTCGGCCCGCGGACTTTACGGATGCCTTGTAGAAGACCCGGCGGCTGTTGCTGAGGCAGTTGGCAGGGGCGGCGAAGAGGCTGCGGCTGCGCTTGCCTGCTCCAGGCTGCTCAGGATACCGCTCGATGTCCGAATGGCAGCGGCGGGTTTGGACGGTAATGACAAACGCCTCGCTACTGCCGCCGAATTGTATCTTGAAAGCGAGGATTCGCCCGCCGCGCGTCAGATCATTCTTTCACGCGCTCCGGGCAAGGCAAAAATACTCGGAGCAAAATATTTTTTCCCCGGTGAACAGGGATCCACGTATGTGGTAAGCCCCATGACCGAGATCTTTGAAAGTGTCGGGGCATTGTGGTCTGCGGGGCCGCGCGGAAACGAGTACATTTACGGAGAAATTTCGGAATATTCGGAATACGCTAAGCGGGAATGGCGTCCGACCGATGAAAAACTCAGCAAGGAAGTTCTTGAAAATTCCGAGCTTCTGGGCATCTATTCCTACCGAAACTATCTGATACGGATATTCGCGGACAAGGTGCTGTTCAGCGTTCAGGATGACGATGCCCGATTCAAGGAAAGGGAATTGTCAGAGCCGGAGTTTGACGAACTGAGGACACATCTTCGCGATCACAACGTTGACCAATTACCGCCTTTCCTGTCGTGCGGGCCGTATTCCGGCTGTGACACCAGAGATCTGGTCATGGTGGGCAAAGCGGGCGGACGCCGCGTTTTTGCCGAGGCCCGCCGGTTTCCCGAATTTTTTAGCGAACTGGACCGTATATTTGACGACATGGCCGCACATCCGATGCGGCTCCGATATACCGCAAGCACATCGGTTCCGGGCCTGCAGGTGCTTTATGGCGGCGATGAGCAACGCGTCATCTCGGCCTGGAGCGACGGCAGCGAGGTCAAGGCACTGGTCTATGACAGGGAAAAGGTCAGCGAGGCCGAGAACAACTTCAACCGATTCTATCATGATTATGGTTATGATATGGATGAAGATGATGTCGAAGATGTAAATGAGGAAGAAATGATGGCGGCCCGCAAACGGTCTGGGGCGGAATATCATCGTGTTGTCGCGGAAAGTTTTTCGTGGCACAGCCTTGCCGAAGGAAGGCTCCAACCCTCCGCTCCGCCCGCCGCCGTACAGTTTCCGCAGCCTGTCGATGTCTTTCCCGTTTTTCCCGGAATGAGAGCGTGGCGCGGAAAATTCGGCGCGACAGAGATCAGGGCGGATGAAGAAGGGCTTTACCGCATAGCCCAGGGACAGTTGACCCGTCTCAAGGAAGGTTCATATCACGGCCCGGTCATTTCCGCCAATGGCAGATGGGTCGTTGTGAACAAATTTGAGGAAGGCGAGGGCCTGATGCTCGTTCGTATCGACATGGCAAACGGGCGCGAATATCCGATAGCCGCTGATGAGAATTCTTATGAAAGCTATGAGGCCGTATGCTACATACCCGCGATCGACCGTTTTCTGTTGAGGGAAACAAGTTTTACCTATATGCCTGACGCGGGCGGCCGCATTGAGCGCGAGGTCATCGGGGCCGCGGACGGAAGCCGGGAAAGCAGATACCTTCTTCTGACCCCGAACACCGGCGAGATAAGACAGCCGCCCGGCGACGTCGGCCCGCTGGCTCAACAGGCTTTCAGGCCGCTGCAGCAGGCCGAACAGGCACACGAATTTTGGGCGGCAATGCCCGATGCCAAAAATGACCAGACCGTCATTGGTATATATGATTCCAAAATATTCGGCTTCAAACCCGTCACTGCCATCAGGGGCATTCGGTTCAACAGCATGGAAATGTGGGTTGACCGTTCGGGCGGACGCGTTCTTTTTGCTTATAAAGGCCATCTGCTCTCGGCGCCGCTGCCCAAATGAAATGCTCGGTCGCGGTTGCTTTTTTCTGCGATACAGGGTTAAATAATTGTTTGTCCTTTTGGGCAACAGGTGTCCTTGCCGGACGCCCATCCTTGGCCGAGAGGAGGTGAGACAAAAAATGGCTTATATTACAGTAAACAACAATGAATCGATAGAGAGCGCACTCAGACGCTTTAAGCGCAAGGTTATCAGCGAAGAGATCATCAAAGATCTGAAAAAGCATGCTCACTTCATTCCGCCGGGACAGAAGGCAAAGCTCAAATCGGCTAACGCACGCAAGCGTAACAGGCGCCGGTTTCGCCAACAGCGTCCGATGAACAACACGTCGGCAAACTCGTCCTCACGCCCGATGGGCAGCGGTCAGGGCCGATAAACGGTTGATAGATGTATTGGAGCGAAAAAGTGAACAATGCTGACAGGCTTTCACTTTTTCGCTCTTTTGTTTTATTTATAAATGTTTCGTAAAAGAAGGTCAGACAAACCAGTCATCCTGATAACCAATGATGACGGCATTCATTCCGAAGGCATCGCCGCGCTCGAAGCGTCGCTGAAACTGATCGGCGATGTCTATGTAGTCGCTCCCGAATCAGAGATGAGCGGCGCGTCACACAGCCTGACGCTTGCCCGTCCGCTCCGCATCCGCCAGATAGACGAACGCCACTGGACCGTTGACGGAACGCCGACCGATTGCGTCACGCTTGCCCTCAATCAGATACTCGCGCCGGACATCAGGCCGGATATTTGCGCTTCGGGCATCAATCACGGTGCCAACCTCGGCGATGACGCGAGCTATTCCGGCACGGTTGCCGGAGCAATGGAAGCAACGATACTTGGTGTTCCCGGCGTGGCTTTCAGCCTGATCGGCGAGGACGGCAGCGGTTATGACTTTTCGCATTCGGCCCGCATTGCCCGCGAGGTCACGATGAAGGCATACACCGAAGGGCTGCCGAGCGGCACATTGCTGAACGTAAATGTCGCACCCGGCGAACCCAAAGGCGTTAAGGTCACGCGGCAGGGCGTAAAATCCGCCCGTCCCGTCATAAGCGAACATATCGATCCGCGCGGAAAGCTGTATTATTGGATTGGCGAGGAGCGAAACGGGTTCAAGGCGGAAGGCGGGACCGATTTTGAGGCAACGCATGAAGGGTATGTCTCTGTGACGCCGATGCGTGCCGACCTGACCAATTATCTTGTGCTTGACGAACTCCGAGGCTGGGAAACGAATTGAACGGAACGGCTCCAATACGAAACCGGCCCGACGGTTTTGAGATACCTCGCGGCAGAATGGCCGCGCACCTGCGCGATCATTACGGCATCCGCGATGAGCGTGTTCTTGCGGCAATGAATGCCGTGGCCCGTCACCTGTTCGTGCCTGACGCGCTTCGTTCACAGGCATACAAGGACAACGCTCTGCCGATAGCGGGCGGCCAGACCATATCACAGCCGTTCATCGTTGCCCGCATGACGGAACTTCTGGAATTGAAAGGGCGCGAGCGCGTTCTCGAGATCGGTACCGGAACAGGCTATCAAACGGCGATTCTTGCACTGCTTGCGCGGAAAATTTATACCGTTGAACGTATAGAAAGCTTAGCTGCCGAAGCCAAACAACGACTGATGGGTATGGGATATCGAAATATCTCTTACAAGGCATCCGACGGCACGGAAGGCTGGCAGATATATGCTCCTTTTGATGCGATACTTGTCGCTGCCGGCGGCCCGGATGTGCCGGAACCGCTTCTTGATCAGCTTGAGGCCGGCGGACGTCTGGTCCTGCCTGTCGGCAATGACCGCACTTCGCAGAGGCTCGTCAGGGTCACAAGGGAAGAGAAAGGCTTCAAACATGAAGATTGCGGGCCGTGTTCGTTCGTCCCTTTAATAGGCCAGCACGGATGGGATGATACAAGGGACAAATAAGGATCGTTATTCGTCGGGTGAGATTTGGATCGATTCTGTTTATTTTGGAGAAATTTAACATCTTGAAAAAGATATTTGAATATTTACGTCGAATGAAGGAATGGGTGGAAAGCTATGCTGAGAAACCCTATGCCGAGTGGGCTTTGTTTGCCATCGCTTTTGTCGAATCTTCCTTTTTCCCAATACCGCCGGATGTGCTGTTGATAGCGATGGCGGTCATCACACCGTCTAAGGCATTTCGGTACGCATTGTTCTGTACGGTCGGGTCCGTTCTGGGCGGCGTGTTCGGATATTTTATAGGAATGGTATTTTATGAGACGCTCGGCATACCCATACTGACCTTTTACGGGGCAATGGGGCATTATGAGACCGTTCAGGGACTATATCACGAACACGCTTTCTGGGCGATCGTCGCTGCCGGTTTTACGCCGGTTCCCTACAAGGTATTCACGATTGCAGCAGGTGCATTTGAAGTTTCCGTTTGGACACTTGTTATTGCTTCGATCATCGGCCGCGGCGCAAGGTTCTTTCTTGTAGCTTCTCTCTTTTATTTCTTTGGGGCAACGATCAAGAAATTCATAGATAAGTATTTCGAGATACTTACGGTCGTTTTTCTTGTTTTGCTCATTGGCGGTTTTGTTTTGATCAGACTTGTTTTATAGACAAGTTGGTTGACAGTGTTGCGGGAGTTGCTTAAACTAACTTTTCGCGCGGGTTGTCCTGCGTTGATGTCGGGGCGTGGCTCAGCCTGGTAGAGCGCACCGTTCGGGACGGTGAGGTCGGAGGTTCAAATCCTCTCGCCCCGACCATTAAAGTAATAAAGTGAAAAAGGGCAAAGGTGAAAAAGTTTCTTCACCAATGCCCTTTTAACTTTTTTTCAACTTCACTCTTTGACTCTTTCACTTCTCCCCTTTGAGTCGCCTTCTACTCCGATTCAAAACCCGAAGCCTTTAGAACGAACTCGGGAACCTTCGGTTCGTCCGGTAAAATATTTCCCTTTCCTCTTTCCAGTGCCCAGCGGTGAAGCCAAGAGATGCCGCCGCGGCCTAAAAAGCGGTCGGGAGTGCGATAGGCGTCGTCTTTCAATGCGGTTTCCAGATCAACAAATCTATAGCCGCGTTCCCTGAACATTTTTGCGAGGTCATCAAAGTAATCTGAGTTGATAAAGTTTGCATGGATAAGCAGCGTCTGGCTGACCTCTCTGCCAAAGAGTTTGACGGATTGGCGTTCCCAATATTCCAGCTTCGCTTCCATATAGGGAACGTATGCATCGCCTATCTGCTTCATCAGCTTTTTATCGCCTTTATCAAACGCAAGGTCGTATGCCCGCGAAAAGATATAATCGGCGTTGTCATGAGAGACAGGAGCTATCGTGTAGCCGTGGTGCGACAAAAACTTATCAAAGTCGGATTTTATCTCCATCGTCATACCGGTCTGTAAGTATGGATGGCGAAAGTACCTCATTTTTTTGCCTTGTTCGGCAAGAAGCCCATTGGTTATTGTCTCGCCTTTTAGCAGGTCTTCCTGATAATCCTTAAGCTCGATAGTGTTCAGGCTGCGGTGCGAAAAAGTGTGATTCCCAAGCTCTAGCCCGGCATCCAGCCACATTTTCAACAACGCTATCTGAGCCTCGTTCCGTTCACCGTCCTTATAGAGCTTATTCTCATTTACAAAACCTATTGCCGGAACCTTTGCTTTTTTAATATGCCCAAGCAGGTTTTTCGTTATTGTTTGCCGGTTCTTCAGGTCGCCTCGGGTCGAGACCACGGGCAGATCATCGATGGTAACGGCTATTGTTCGGGATGGTGTTTGGCCAAAGGCCATAACGGAAAAGGCCGAGCAGAGGAAGGCGATCAATGCATATCTCATTATGGTCACAGATTTATCTCCGATGTCGGACATGTTTTCCCTACGGTTCAAAGAGGTGAACTACGCCTGATCTATCTGATACGTCGCCACGCTTGTCGGCGTTTCGTAGCAGCGGACCTTGTAAACCTTGACCCTGTCGTCGCCAACGCGGCTGTTGAGATATTCAACGAAGTAGCGGGCGATATTTTCCGCCGAAGGGTTTAGCTCATCGTCAAAAGGCGGCAGTTCATTCAGGTTGCGGTGGTCGAGGTATTTCACTATCTCGTCCGCCGCTTTTTTCAGGTCGCCGAAATCGATCAGCAGCCCGATGTTGTTCAACTCCTCGCCGCGGGCGTAAATTTCCACCTTGTAATTGTGGCCGTGCAGATTCTCGCACTTTCCCTTATAGCCACGCAGTTGGTGGGCCGAGGAGAAATCACGCTCTATCATCACTTCAAAAAAAGAAGACATATTCTATGCAATATATCACGGCAAATGCCGCAAGATCATTTCTCGGACCTGAGGCCGCGTAATGTTGTCTCGTCTATCGAGCGCAGATGAATATCCCGTTGCGGGAACGGCAGCTCGATTCCTGCCTCGTTCAATGAATCGTATATATCCGTGACCATTTCGCTTCGCAGGCTGACAACCTTGTCAGGATCCTCGACCCAAACCCTCAGTTCAAAATCAATGCTGCTTTCACCCAGATTTGAGAAAAGCACATTTGGCGCCGGCTCGGCGAGAATATCGTCTTTTGTCGAGGCGATATTGTAAAGAATATCCATGACCTGTTTCGGATCGTTCCCGTAAGCCACACCGACCTGAATGTCTATTCGCCGCCTGGTGTCGGACAGGCTCCAGTTCACCACCTCTTCAGAAACCAGCATGCTGTTCGGCACGATCACGTCCGAACCGTCAACCTTTCGCAAAACGCTTGCGCGAAGTCCGATCTCCTTTAATGATCCGGTGTGTTCATTTATCTGTATCGTGTCGCCGACCTTGACCGGCCGTTCAAACAAAAGGATCAGGCCCGAAACAAAATTGTTGATTATTGTCTGCAGTCCAAACCCTATGCCGACGCCGATGGCCCCGGCAACGATGGCAAATTTTGTAAAATCAACACCAAGCGCGCCGACCGCGATGAGAAAACCGATGACGATGACCGCGTAATGCAGCGTTGTCGAGATGGCGTATGACGCGCCCGTTCCGACCGACCATCGCGGATACAGCTCTTCCCTAAGGACAAACTGCAAAAACCGCGAGATCATTACAGCTATCCACAGCGTAATGATAAAGATCAAAACGTCCCCTATCGAGAGATCGACGGAACCGATGGAAACCGACCAAGATGTCAGGGCGATGATCTGCTCAAAGATGTATTGCCGCACCGCGAAAAGATTCAGCACGATCAGTATCCATATCGCGACGGCGAGCCAGCGGATAAAGCGAAAGACCGTTTCCCTGATGGCCGGGCGATTGTTCCTGACGACAGGAATAAGCGACAGCGGCCGCATTCTGAGGGCAAAGATCGCCATTCCCTGAAAGATGCGAACCGAGGCATAAATGACCAACGCCGCGTATGAACTTGCCAAAACGCCGTTGCCGACAAGGTTTGCCAGATTGACATAACCGACAAGCTGAGCAAAAAAGGCGAATCCGAAAACGCCGATGATGAACGGTATTGCCTTTTTCAGCGAATCGACGGTGCGGCTGTGGCCTGCCTCGACGCTCGCCGCAAAACTTCTGCTTCTCAGCACCCAGAAGAGGAACAGAACGGCGGCGGCCATCTCCGCCAGAAATAGAAGCCGTCCCACCACCGAATGTTCTGGAAACACGTCGCGTATCCTATCAATAAAGAAGAATATGACCATCGCGTTCAGCAGCAGATGGAAGGAAGAGCTGACCAGTTGCCGCAAGAGGATGACGGCCGGAACAATCCCGGCAAGCCCGATCAGCGAACGCAGCAGCGTCGGGGCCTGCGGATAGAGCCACGCGGACATAAATATAGAAATGACCAGAGCGGTGACGACCGGTTTTGCAAAGATCTGTGCCGCGGTCTCAAGTTTCGGCTCGGCCTTTACATGAGGGCGGATAAAGCTCCTGGCCCAAAACAGCAATCCAGTGACAACCAAAAAAAGCAGGCCGTGTATCAAAAAACGGTCGGTCCGGGCTGCTGCATAGGTTCTTAATTCAGAGGTTTGCGTGGAGAATGAGGCACCGGCTTCCTTATTGTCGCCGGTCACGGACGAAGTATCCAGAACCGACCATATCGGACGGTTATCCCTAAGAAAGATGCCTGAAAACACACGTCCGCGCTCAGACGAAGTATCGGCAAGCGATGCGTTCACACGCGATTCGAGGCTCGTCACGCGTGATTGGAGGGAAAGCAGCCGCTTCTGGTTTTCCTCGGCCTGCTGGATGGTGGCTTTTATATCTGCAATGACCTCATTGATCTTTTTCAGCACCTCATCAGGCACCGAATCAATGGACACGAGGTTTTCCGTTTGGTTCGGCGGAGATGTTCCCTTGAGTGAAGCAAGCGTTTTGCTCCACGTGTCAGCCATTTGTGACAGTTCGGCAAACTCCTTTTCTCTGGCCGATGAGCGGTCGCGCAACGTCCGGGTCCATCTGGCCAATGTCTGAGAAATGGGTTCCCAATCCTGTTCCACCGATCTGAGGTCGTCAAAGGACGGATTTTCTGACAATATCCGCCTCGCTTCCGCCTCGCGTGTGTCGATGTCCTGACGCAGAGCGGGCAGCCCGTTGTCTATGGGAGCGACCGCCGATGTGTCTTCCAGCGACGCCCGTATATTTTTTAGCCGGGCCGTCGCCGCCTCAGCCTCTGACAGCACCGAAGCCACAGGGATCGGCGTCGGCGTGGGCAATGGCGACGGAGCGGTGTTCGAGTTGGTATTTGCCGCCGGATCGGCCTGTGCCGCTGCTCCGGCACAAAAAAGTACGATCAGCAGCAAGACCGTCACCGGTTTGCGGTTAAACAGAGACGCCGCGATCCTTTGAGAATTTAGCCATTTCAGAAACATCTATGTTCCCTATTATATGACAGGGTGAAGGATTTGCCGCAATATGAGGAGAAACTATTGGAACGATCAACAAGCGGAAGCGGCCGTGAAAGAGCCTATTCCCAAAGATCTTCCTCGTCGTATTCGATGTTGTGGTCGTCAAGAAACCTGCGGAATTCGTCCTTGTAGTAAAGTGTTTTATGTATCTCTTTTTGACGGTGAATAATATCTTTTACGATCTCGTCCTCTGAACGGCTGACTGTTACCGCAGCATAGCTTTCCTGCCATTCAAATTCCGGACACCATTTGCGGATGAACTTGGCGCTATGCTCTTTTACACGATCAATGATGTGGTCGGGAGTGCGGTCGCGGGCATTCACATAAAAAATATGCACATGTTCGACGTCGCCGCCTATGGCCAAAGCCGGCGAATAACATTCGTCGTATAGTATTTTTGATATTTTATCGTAAAGAAAAGGCTCTATTTCAGGCGTGATAAGAGGAAGCTGGTGTTTTGTCGAAAACACCACATTTATCAGAATAGTGCCGACCGTAACCGGAGTTCCTCTCATTCGCTTTCGTGCTGTTTCAGATACAGTATGCCGTAGTAGTCATTTATTCCAATGACCATCCGGTCAAGCCAACCCAAGCGCCCAAGAATATTGCGTCCAATACCTTCCTCAGACATGAAATATATTGTTGAGTCGAACTCAAAACCCTCTGTAGCCAGTGTTAAAGTGTGTCCGAATGTCAGGAAATTTCCCGTAACGGTGCTTACCAGTAATGGTTGTCCCGTCTCAACCTCGATACCCAACTCCTGAGCAACATACCGCGTAAAGATACAATGCGAAGATACTGTATCGATCTTAGCGGGAGCCTGAACTACCACACTTCCCAGCTTTAATTCCACGGTCATGGAAATTCCCGGAAGTCCCGGATCGTAGGCCACCGATCTGTCAAAAGAAATATCGAATGTCATAACCATCCGCCGCAATATGCCTCCTCGCCCTCAGCGAGAATATAATGGAACAAATAACCTTTCGTGTCTTTTACTCCTTTTGCTTTTGCGGCAAAATGGGCGTCTCTGATCGTGCGTCCCGTTGCTATCAGCTTACCGTCCTTGAGAACAACATATTGTCCCGGATAAAGATGTGAGTTTTCCTTTACCCAAACAGTATTTGGATGGAGGACAAAGTCTTTCTTCTTTTCCTGCTTCTGTCCGTTCGATTTTGAACCGTTTGGTTTTGCTTCCTTGCGGACAGGCTCATTCAAACGGCGCAGAAACTCCGCTCGATCGGTTTCCGAAAGAGCATTCACTTTTTCCAATAATTCCTGAACCAGAACGGCTGCCATTTTCTAAACCTCCAGACACCACATTATAACACGAAGGCACTTAGGATTCTTTGAAGAAATTGTCAGGAACAGTTTAGCGGCTCAGTCTGGGGAGCAGACGATATATCGGTAGCTACAGGGGGAGCAGAGCGGAACCTGTAGTAAAAGTCAACCAATACGCTAAGCCTGTGAAACAGGCGAAATGAATCAATATGCCGCGTGTTCCACACGCTTGCCGAATGATTTTTCGTTTTCTACAGGTTTCGCTTCGCTGCACCTGTAGCTATTACTATTGCCGTCTGTTCCGCAGACTCTTTATTGGCTGATAATCATGCTTTTGAGGCATTGCTCAGGATCTGCTCCACATCCGCAAGATCGCTCGTTATCCGCATCCTCGGCAGGCTTTCCAGGAATGTGCGGCCGTAGGGTTTTGTGCGGATGCGCGGGTCGAGTATGGCGATGACGCCTCGGTCGCTGCGGCTGCGGATGAGGCGGCCGATGCCTTGTTTGAGCGTGATGACCGCTTGCGGGACGCTGTAATCCATGAATGAGCGTCCGCCGTTGTCGTCGATGAATTTGCTGCGGGCGGCGACAAGCGGATCGCTCGGAACGGCAAAGGGAAGTTTGTCTATTATCACGCACGAAAGCTGCTCGCCCTGAACGTCCACACCCTGCCAAAAGCTCGAAGTGGCAAAAAGAACGGCGTGCGGCGTTTCACGAAAGCGTTCTATCAGAGCGGCTTTTGATGTAGAGCCTTGAACGAAGCATGGGTAATTCACACGCGATGAAACCAGTTCGTAAAGCGTGTTCATTGAAAAATTGCTTGTGCAAAGCACGAACGCGCGGCCTTCGGTCACGTGGAGCAGTTTTACGATCTCGCCCGCTGCCATCTGTGAGAACTCTGCGGAACGCGGATCGGGCATCGCTTTGGGCAGATAAAGCACCGCCTGTTTTTCGTAATCGAACGACGAACGAGCGGTAAAGCTCCTTGTGTTCGCGGCATCCAGGCCCAGCCGTTCGCGGACAAAATTAAATGAACCGGCAGCAGAAAGCGTCGCCGAGGTCAAAATGCAGCTTTCCACCTTGTCAAAGAGTTTTTCTCGCAGCAGTTCTGAAACATCAACGGGCGACGCGTGCATATACACGCCTTTTCCGCGCCGTTCCAGCCAGTAAACAAAATTCGTTTCGGTCTGTGAAACGATGAACTCCATATCGAACCGCGCCTGCCGCGTCCTCCGCAAAAGGCTTTCTGCCTCGGCCATCTCGTTCGCAAATTTTTCCAGCACGGTTTCCAGTGTCCCAAGAGCGTTATCAAGCGCCGCATAAGCCTCGCCAAGCGGCGTCGCCTGTGAAGTCCCGCTCGATGTCCGGTTGTAGAAAACGTCCCTGACCAGCGGATATCGCCCCTCGTTCCTTGCCTGTGAAAATCTGAGCCAGAACTGCTCTGAAAGCCCCATGATCCTCGCCGCAACCTTTGTAAGGTCACGCGTGCTAAGCGGGTCATGGATCGGCAGGCTGTCGGTGTCGCGGGCAAGCTCGTCAAGCTGAAAATTCGACACCTCAAAGCCGAAATAGTCCGCCGCGATGTCTTCTATCAGGTGAGCCTCATCAAATATGACCGCACCATAATCAGGTATCACCTTGCCGAACTGGTTGCCGCGAACGCTCAGGTCGGCAAAGAAAAGGTGATGATTGACCACGACAATGTCGGCGCTGTCGGCGCGGTTTCGCATTCGCGTAATAAAGCACGGATCGAAGTCGGGACATTTTTGCCCGATGCAGACCTCGCCGCGTGCGTTTATGCGGTTCCAGAACGATATGTTCTCAGGCAGATCGGCCAGTTCGCGGCGGTCGCCTGTGTCGGTCTCGGGCATCCATCGGCTGATCTTTCGGAAATGATCCATCTGGTCAAGGCCGTCAAGAATCGGCTGATGCTCCGCCTTGTGGACACGATAGATACAGGCATAGTTTGACCGTCCTTTCATATACGAGGCCGAAAATTTTGCGGGCAGTATCTTTTTCAGGAAAGGTATGTCCTTTTCCATCAGTTGTTCCTGCAAATTCTTTGTCCCGGTCGAAATGACGATGCGCTTTTTCTGGCTCAATGACGCAGCTATCGCCGGAACCAGATATGCCATCGTTTTGCCCGTTCCGGTGCCTGCCTCGACGATCAGGTGCTTGCGGTCGGCAAATGCCCGCCCGATCTCTTCGGCCATTTTGATCTGTTCCTGCCTGTGCTCATAATTCTCGTGATTTCGAGAAATTAGCCCCGACGGCCCAAAAACGCTGCTGATAAGGTCTTCACTCATGCAAAGGTATTATTTGTTGACACTCCAAACGCCTTTTAGTAAAACATATTGAGACTTGCTTAACTTAGGCTTGTTCATTCGAACAGATTGCCACCCACGTCCATTGGCCGATCATAATATTTGTCGACGGTTCGTAAAAGGTGCAGGATAACATTGTAGTTTTATTGCCCGTTCGTGTCGAAAGCGTTTGAATGACACTGAGCGTGTGAGTTTGTCCGATAAACCTCTTCGTGTCGACTGCCCGCCGGCCCGGAGGAGCTTTTCCATGCGGAAATGATCGTTCGCCCATAAATTGATGTCGTTAAGGAAACAGTTTAATATGAAATACCCCCATAAAGCCCGTGCTGCCCAAAAAGGCTTGTTCACACTTCTCTCTCTTGTTCTTGTTGCTGCTCTGGCGGTCATTCCCGCATGGGTCTCTGTCGGGGCCGGTGATGAACGATCCGCAAAAAGTCCAGTTCAGGATAACAGCGGTCATTCCCACGGCCTGCCTAATTTTGATATTCGGTCTGACAAGCCGTCGTATGAAAAACTGATGAGCCTAAGGCTTCGGAGCGGTGTCGATGCCGCAGCCGTTGCCGACATGCGCGACACAATGGCTGCTGCCGAAACACAGCTTAAAGAAAAGGTTCCGCAGCTTGAAGTTGTCTATAACCGTCATCTCAGAACCCCCGAACTGATCACTCCGTCGGTCAAACATGGAAAAGCATTTCTGACAGATGCTTCGCCAATGAGGCGCACGGACATTCTGCGCCGCTTTTTGAACGAGAACAGTGCCCTGGTCGGTCTTTCCGGCGGGCAGATGGGGCAGTTGAAAGAGTTTTCCGATTATTCCAATCCCGAAGGTGAACTGGCATTTGTCGAGATGGAGCAGGAGATCGACGGAATAATGGTATTTCGCGGCGGGGTCAAAGCAGGTTTTAACCGGCAAGGACAGATCATCCGTGTCATAAACAACATTGCTCCCGGCCTTGATGCGGGCTTGCTGTCAAAGGATTTTGGCGACCCGACGCAGGCGGTCAACGCTGCCTATCAGCACATAAACGCCGATCCCGGCCTGCTGCCGAGAATGGACAATGCCGTATCAGACGACAGCAAGGCTGTATTTGGGGAAGGCGACAGGGCAACGACCGCGCAAAAGGTCTATTTTCCGACCGAGCCTGGTGTGGCGGTTCCGGCGTGGCTAGTCCTGATATGGCAGCCGGTCGATGCATATTATGTTGTCGTTGACGCAAACTCAGGCATGATGCTCTGGCGAAAGAACATAACCGAGCATCAGTCACAGCTCGCGACATATAATGTTTATGCAAACCCCAATGCAATGATCAACCTTGCCGAAAGTCCCGCACCATTGACGCCGGGGCCGGTCGATCCGAACACCGGCACGCAAGGCTCGCTGCTTACACGGACGAACATAACTCTTGTCGGTAATGAAGGATTGTATTCATTCAACAATAACGGATGGATCACCAACGACAACAATACTACTGACGGCAATAATGTAGAGGCAGGATTGGACCTTACATCTCCTGACGGCATTGACGCCGGGACCCAGGCCGTCGGCGATCCGAACAGGGTATTTTCTTCCGCATGGAATCCGCCTCCGGGAAACCCGGCTCCGGGCGATGCTCCTTCACACGCCGAATCCAGACGCGGTGCCGTCATTCAGATGTTCTATGCGATGAACCGCTATCATGACGAACTGTACAGGCTTGGGTTTACTGAGGCGGCAAGGAATTTTCAGCACAACAATTTTGGCAGAGGCGGAGTTCAGGGAGACAGAATATCAGCCGAAGGGCAGGACAGTTCTTCAACGAACAACGCAAATTTCGGTACAGGCATGGATGGCGTTCGCGGACGTATGCAGATGTTCGTTTTTACACCGCCGACGCCGCAGCGTGACGGCACGGCCGATATGGACATCATGCTCCATGAGGTGACACACGGCACATCGAACCGCCTGCACGGAAACGCTCTCGGCCTTGGCGATGACATGTCGCGCGGCATGGGCGAAGGATGGTCGGATTTCTATGCTCACGCTCTGCTCTCTGAACCGAGCGATCCGATCGACGGTGTTTATTCGACCGGCGGATATGCTTTGCTTCAGGGTTTTAACGCTATCGGCACAAGGAACTATTATTACGGCATTCGCCGCTTTCCTAAGGCGATAATGTCCTCGACCGGCGGCCCGAATAACCGTCCGCACAATCCGCTGACCTTTGCCGACATCGATCAAACCCAGATGAGTTTGTCCGACGGTGCCTTTCCGGTAATGACCGGCCCGCATGTTTCGACCACAGCAGATCAGGTACACGCCGCGGGCGAGGTTTGGAGCACCGCTTTGTGGGAAGTGCGAGCAAAGTTTGTTCAAAGGCTCGGCTGGGAGGTCGGTAATCGCCGCATTCTTCAGTATGTTACTGACGGAATGAAAATAAATCCCTTCGAGCCGTCTTTCATCGAGGCTCGTGATTCGATACTCATAGCCGCAATTGCCGGAGGCACCGCCGAAGATGTCAGGGACGTTTGGACAGGATTCGCTATTCGAGGAATGGGAGCCGGGGCAAGCGTGCAGCATCGCGGCGGATACAGCGTCGGCGGAACGGGAACCACGCGTGTGACCGAATCATTCGACTTGCCGAATCTGACCCAGACGACCCCGATATCCGTTATTGACACCGCCGGCAACAACAATGGTTACGCTGAGCCGGGGGAAAACGTCAAACTGCTCATAGCGCTGGGCAATCGCACCGGCTGGGACGCAACAGGAGTCACGCTGAGTATTGAGAATGGCGGCTCGGCTGACTATGGCACGATCCCGCACGATTCCGGCGCAGGGCATGAAGTTGATTTCACCGTGCCGGACACCGTTCCGTGCGGCGGAGCGTTGGAAATAACGCTGAACGTCAACAGCAGTCTTGGGCCTGTGACATTTACACGGACTTTGTTCATCGGCGTTCCTCAGACAACTCTGGAAGAGGATTTTGACGACAGCTCTTCTATTCCTGACGGCTGGACTGCTACATCTGTTGCGGGCGGCCCTAATTTTGTAGTATCTTCCGCCCGTTCCCACACCGCCCCGAATGCGATGTTTGCCCTTGAACCTTCCACGGTAGGCGGCGGATCTGATCTGACATCGCCGTCTATTCCCATCAGCGCTCCTGCGGCTCAACTCAGTTTTCATCACTGGTTTGCCACCGAGGACGGATGGGACGGAGCGGTTCTTGAGATCAGTATCGGTGACGGGCCGTTTCAGGATATTCTCGCGGCGGGCGGTAAGTTCCAGTCAAATGGATACACAGGCCTTATCAGAGCCGGAACGAATAACCCGCTTTCGAACCGGGACGGTTGGGAAGGGAATTCAGGCGGCTTTATCGAAACTCGTGTCCAACTGCCCTCATCGGCGAACGGACAGAACATTCGGCTGAGGTGGCGAACCGGCTCTGACAACAACACGGTCGTTCGCGGCTGGGACGTGGACACCATCAAGGTGACCGGTTCCTATTCCTGTCCCTACGAACCGCAGCCCGGCATCAGCCGTGCAAGAGCGGATTTTGACGGCGACGGAAAAACGGACATTTCTATCTTTCGACCGTCAACCAGCCTCTGGTATCTCGAGCGTTCCACTGAGGGACTGGCGGGCGTGCTGTTCGGGCTGGCCAGCGACATCATTGTTCCCGGCGACTATGACGGTGACGGCAAAACGGACGTCGCGGTCTATCGGCCTTCGACGGGCGTTTGGTATCTTCTTCGCTCGACCGAAGATTTCGGAACCGTGCAATTTGGCGAGCCTGGCGACATTCCGGTTCCCGCCGACTATGACGGAGACGGAAGGACGGACTTTGCGACCTACAGGCCGTCTAACGGCAGATGGTATATCTGGAGAAGCACCGGCGGACAGACATCCGTTACATTCGGGGCCGCTGCCGATCTTCCGGTTCCGGGCGATTACGATGGCGACGGAAAGGCGGACATCGCCATTTTCCGCAACGGCAACTGGTGGATACTGAAAAGTTCGACGAACACCAATATCGTGGTCACGTTCGGGTTTGGTACCGACAAGCCTGTCAATGCAGATTATGACGGCGACGGAGCGGATGATGTCGCGGTCTTTCGCCCGAGCAACGGCGTCTGGTACATCTTCAGAAGCGGCGACGGCGGTGTAAGCTATGTCCAGTTCGGTATGAACGGCGATCTTCCGGTTCCGGGTGATTACGACGGTGACGGCAAGTCCGATCCGGCGATCTTTAGAAACGGGACGTGGTGGATAAACCGCTCGACCGGCGGCCACTCCGCTCATCCGTTCGGATTTGGCGATGATCGCCCTGCTCCTGCGGCGTATCTGCCAAGATGATCCGATCCGGGAATCATCGGCATCAACGGGCGGGTCTTTGACGGTTCCGTCCGTTTTTTTGCTCTTTTCATTAATGTCCTCCGTTTATGTCATCATAAATTGACGTGACACCAGGATTCTGGTATAACCTTAGGACATATTTCACAGTCGGCTATCCAGGGGCGGTCATGCTTCCCACTGAAATGTCCGGCCAGAAAAACGTTCACTCTTTGTTTTTGCAGTCTGTTGCAAGGCAACGTTACTTTATTTCTCATCTTTGTTGATCCTGTCCTGGTTTTTTTGGGGCTTGTTTTATTCTGTCCATCTCCGGTGATGGGCTATTCGCAATATTGCACAGCTTTTAAGGAGGGCTTTAAATGGAAAACACTTCGCTCAGAGGGACTCGGAGGAGTCTTATCGCTGTATTGTGCGTTCTCGGACTTCTTGTGGTCCTTACGCTGATACCCACACAGTTTAATTGGGAAGTGAGCAGTCAGGGCGGCGATGCCCGCACCACTGTTCCCACCCACGAGGGCGGCCTTGATAATTACGACGTAAGATCAGGTGCCGGAAAGGAAGGACACTCCGGTCTGCTCAGGATCCGTGAGTCAGCCGGAAAGGACGCGGCTAATGTCGCGGACATAAGGGACGGTTTTGTTCGCGGGGAAGATGCCCTGCGGCAGAAGGTTCCGACGCTTAAGGTTGAATACAGCGAAAATTTGCGGAACGCTGAGATCATAAGCCCGGATGTCAAAAAGGGACGTGCCTTTCTGACAGCGCCGGGCAACGGCGACCGCGTCGGCACATTGCGAAACTTTCTCCGTGAGAACAGTTCGCTCGTTGGCGTCAGCAGCGATCAGGTCAGCAGGCTGAAAGTGGCAGCGGACTATACAAATCCCGACGGGAATCTCTCTTTTGTTCATTTGGAACAGGAGATCGGAGGCGTCCCCGTTTTTCAGGGCGAAGTAAAAGCAGGCTTTACCAGACAGGGAGAGATCGTGCGGGTCATCAATAACCTCGCACCCGCCCTCGATTACAATTCTCTTGCGGCAACAGCCGATTTTGGCGACCCGTATCGTGCGGTCGTCAGTGCCGCAAAACATACCAATGTTGATCTCGGCGGCGTCGATGTGAGGCGAAATGACTCGCTTTCTTCGGCAAACAAGGTCGTTTTCGGTTCCGGCGATTGGGCCACGACAGCCGAGAGGATGTATTTCCCGACCGAGCCGGGGATCGCGGTTCCCGCATGGCGTGTTCTTATCTGGCAGCCCGGCGACACTTATTATGTGATAGTGGACGGCCGTGACGGAGCTATGCTCTGGCGAAAGAACATCACCGACCATCAGACACAGTCGGCAACTTTCCAGGTCTATCGCAATGCCGCGTCGATGATCGACGTTGCTGACAGCCCTGCTCCGCTTTCACCCGGACCGACAGACCCGGCAAGCGGAACGCAAGGTTCTCTTCTTACGCGTCAGAATATTACTCTGATAGGCAATGAAGGGCCATATACATTCGTCCAGAACGGATGGATAAATGATGGTGCCAACGGCACCGATGGCAATTTTGTTGAGGCCGGCATTGACCGCGATGGAACAAATGGCGTTGACGCCATTCAGATGGGTGACACCGCGTGTCCCGGAGCCGGATGCCGCGTTTTCACCTCCACATGGAATCCGCCTCCGGGCAACCCTGCCCCTGGCGACGATCCGCTTGATGCACAGGCACAGCGCGGTGCGGTCATCCAGATGTTCTATGTGATGAACCGTTATCAGGCCGAAATGTATAGCCTTGGTTTTACCGAAGCTGCAAGGAATTTTCAGCACGTTAACTTTACCGGACAGGGTGCTCAGAATGACCGCGTTTCGGCTGAGGGCCAGGACAGTGCCAGCACCAATAATGCTAATTTCGGCACACCCGCTGATGGCGGCCGTGGCCGTATGCAGATGTTTCTGTGGACCGGCCCAACACCGGACTATGACGGTACGGCAGATGCCGAGGTCATTATCCATGAGGTTACTCACGGGCTTTCAAACCGCCTTCACGGCAATGCGGGAGGGCTGAACTCCAATATGGCCGGTGGAATGGGCGAAGGCTGGTCAGATTTTTATGCCCTGGCAATGCTTTCAGAGCCGGATGACCCGATCGATGGCGTCTATTCCGTGGGCGGTTATGCGACATACCTCATAACCGGCGGCTTTACCGGAAACTATTATTACGGTATTCGCCGATACCCGAGGTCGATCATAACCTCGACCGGCGGTGCCAATAACATGCCGCACAACGCATACAGGTTCAGCGACTTGAACGCGGGCTGTGGTTCGCGGTTTACCAACACAAATTTTGCCTACGCCCGCGGGCCGGTTGGCAGTGCGACCTGCGATCAGGTCCATAATGGTGGTGAGATATGGAGCACGGCCCTTTGGGAAGTGCGTGCCAAGTTGGTCCAGCGTCTTGGATGGGAAGTTGGCAACCGTAAGATGCTGCAGCTCGTTACTGACGGCATGAAGCTTTCTCCTATCACTCCGACATTTCTTACAGGGCGTGACGCCATCATAGCAGCGGCGGAGGCAAGTTCCCTCGCTCCTGAGGCCGAATTGGACGTTGCCGATATGTGGGCAGGTTTCGCCGCCCGCGGCATGGGCTACAGCGCCAGCATCCAGTCAGTCAGCCCCGCATCCGTGACCGACGGCTTTGATCTGCCCAATGTCCAACTTGCGGATCCGTTCATAGTAAGCGATGCTCCCGGCGACGGAGACGGTTATCCCGAATCCGGCGAGGATCTGATGCTTACTATCTCGGTTGCCAATAATACGGGCGGGGAAGTAGCTAATGTTCAGGTTACTGTGGCCGGCGGATCACCGGTCAGCTATGGAACTATACCCCATGGCTCTGTTGTGACTCACGAAATTCCATACACAGTTCCGGGTGAATCTGTGTGCGGAAGCATGCACGAGGTTGAGATAGGTCTAAGCAGTGATGTTGCAACGACCTCGACATCGCGATCATTCCGTCTTGGTGTGCCGGGAGTCGGCGGTTCATCCCAGAATTTTGACGGTGTGACTTCACCCGCATTGCCGGCCGGATGGGAGAGTGTTATGTTAAGCGGAACAGCCAACAATTGGACTACCGCAACCACTCAGTCGAATTCTGCCCCAAATGCGGCATTTGCTGCTGATATATCATCATTGAGCGATTCAACACTTCAGGTTGCTGCTCAAATTACATCGTCAACTGCACAACTTGCTTTCAAGAACAGATACCAGACCGAATCCAATTTTGATGGTGCCGTGCTTGAATATTCGACAGACGGCGAGGAATGGGTCGATGTTTGCCCGAGTTGTGCGACGATCTGCCCGGGTGCGAGTTGCCCGTTTGTCAGCGGCGGCTATAATTCGACAATAAGCACAAGCTTCCAAAGCCCGATCGGCGGCCGTCGTGCGTGGTCTGGAAATGCCGGAGCATTTGTCGATACGGTGGTCAATCTGCCCGCTTCGCTGGATGGTGAGAATATCTTTCTTCGCTGGCGAATGGCTTCCGACGTTTCCGTGGCATCCACCGGCATCTGGATCGATGATGTAGCTCTGACCGGCGGCGGATTCGTTGACAGCTATACCTGTAACATCGGCCCTGGCCCCAGCCCGACGCCGACACCGAGTCCCACACCTACGCCGAGTCCGACACCTACGCCAAGTCCGACCCCAACACCCTCGTGTACGCCGAATGTGCTGAATCAGGCATTCGACGATATCACGACGCTTGAGGCGGCCGGATGGTCCAGGCAGAACCTGAGCACACCAGTGGGAACGACAGGATGGTTCCAGGGCAATCCTGGGGTATTCACGTCCCAAAGCGGGGCAGACAACTCGTACATTGGAGCGAACTTCAACAATGTGTCGGGCAACAACACGATCGACAACTGGCTGATGACGCCGGAGGTGTCGCTGCACGACGGAGCAACATTGACGTTCTTTACGCGTGTCCCGACAGGCAGTCTGTTTGCCGATCGTCTGCAGGTGCGAATGAGCACGAACGGAGCGAGTACGACAGCGGCCGATTTCACGGCTCTGCTGTTGGACATCAACCCGACGTATCAGACGGGCGAGGGCGGATATCCCGAAGTATGGACACAGTTCACTGTGACCGTTACGGGAGTCCCGACAGCGACCTCCGGACGCCTTGCGTTCCGTTACTTTGTAGAGAGCGGCGGCCCGCTGGGTGCTAATTCGAGCTATATCGGAATAGACACGGTGACATACACCGAAGTATGTCCTGGAGGCCCAACGCCGAGTCCGACACCAACGCCGAGTCCGACGCCGACTCCTACACCGACACCGACACCGGTGCCTGCGTATTACGGATCGGGAGAGTTGACGTCGAGCAGTCCGACGTTTGCGAACCCGAACGGTTCGACGAGCGGTTCGGGCGTCCAGTATTACGATACTGTTCATTTCACGGCGACGACGTCAGGCACGCACACGTTCGAGGTGTCAAGCGTTAACACGACGGGAACGCCGTCGGACGCGCTGGATACGTTCCTGAGGCTCTATACGACGTTCGATCCGGAATCTCCGGCGGCGGGTACGGTGGCGTTCAACGACGATTTCACCGGAACGCTGACGGTACTGCCGGGGCCGTACACGGCGAACGGAGTGACGGCAACGGCGACCGGTTTCCAGGGGGCACAGCCCAGTTCACGCCTGACAGCCAGCCTGACGGCGGGGACCACGTACACGCTGGTTGTGACGAGTTTCCGTGACACGACCTATGTTGCAACGACGGGCACCACCGCGCAGGCGGTAGGAGCGTTTTGGTTCGGCATCAACCCCGGTGTCGAAGGCGGCCCCGGGCCAAGCCCGACGCCGACACCGTCGCCAACTCCGACGCCGACAACCGACTTTATCTATGATAATGGCGGATTGTCCACCGGTCCGGTGTCAGGCAGCGGAGTAAACGCTCCGGCTAACTATGAGTGGAGCGAGCTGCAGCGCGACTCGAACAATGACTCCAACACGATACTCGGCACAGGATGCCAATTGATCGGCACAACGACGAATAATCGCTGCGCTGACGATTTCACCGTGCCGGAAGGACAGGTTTGGACCATCGAACAGGTTGTGGAATACGGCTATCAGACCGGTTCCGCTGTTAACCCGTTCTTGGCGGCCAACCTGAGGATATGGGACGGACGTCCCGGAGATGAAGGCAGTGCTGTCATCTTTGGCGACACCACGACGAACCGCATGGCGGCTTCGACTGACGCGGGCTTGTACCGTATAGGCAATTCCCTTGGCGGAAACGGCGGTGTTAATCCGTCAACTCCGGGAACCACCCGTCGAATCTGGAGAGTGGACATGAACGTAAGTCCGGCTCTGGTACTGCCGGCTGGTACCTACTGGGTGGACTTCCAGTTCGATGCAGGGGCCAGCGGCAATTTCGTGCCATTGGTCACGATACCCGGTGCCAGAAATGTCGAAGGGTCGAACGCACGGCAGTTCATCGGCACCACCTCGACATGGGGCGATGTCATCGATATCGGAGAGCCGTCAACAACCCCACAGCCTGACGTGGTGCCTGACCTTCCGATGGCATTCCCGTTCAAACTGGTCGGCAGCATAGATGGCGGTTCGACACCAACA
>JAHBSK010000013.1 GCA_019639175.1 Acidobacteriota bacterium
CAGCCTGAACAGGATAACGGATGCGACAGAGAACGTAACGCCCCATGGTGGCTCGTCGGCACCTTCTTGGACACAGGTTTTTACTTATGATCGGTATGGAAATCGGAACTTCGATGAGGCTCAAACAACGACTTTAGTAAAAAACTGTGGTTCATCACCGAATTTCACGGTTTGCTCTGCGGATGCAAAGGTTTTCAATCCTGAAATACTAACAGCCAACAATCGTCTAAAGGCGGATCAGGATGGTGACAGCATAAATGATTATTTGTATGACTCTTCGGGAAACACGACGAGAGACGCTCGAAGCCGAAAGTTTACCTATGACGCCGAGAATAAACAGGTCAAGGTCGAAACGATCGACGGCAGTGGCAACCCGATAGCAACAATTGGTGAATACTCCTACGATGGTGATGGCCGCAGGGTAAAGAAGGTTGTTCCATCGACAGGGGAGGTAACGATCTTTGTTTATAATGGGAACGGCCAACTCACCGCGGAATACTCTACGACGCAACCAACGACTCCCAAGGTCAGCTACTCAACCGCCGATTTTTTGGCAAGTCCACGAATTCTCACCGACGAAAATGGTGAAATTATTTCGCGCAGGGACTTTCATCCTTTTGGTGAAGAAATAGCCACGGCCGAACGCCTCTCTGAACTTGGGTATCTTCCTGATGATGTCAGACGGAAATTCACTACTTATGAGCGAGATTTCGAAACAGATCTGGATTTCGCTCAGGCTAGAATGTACGAAAAAAACCTCGGTCGATTTACGGTTCCTGATCCTCTTCAATCATCGGGACGACTTGAATCCCCGCAAACGTGGAATCGTTTTATTTACGTGCTTGGAAACCCATTGCGTTATACAGACTCGTTGGGTTTGTACGAATGGGACGAAACGGCTGGCGGTGACTTGTCAGACGAAGAGCTCCTTGCAAGAGGATCGGATAGTTCGTTAGCAAAAAAAGAAAGAAAGCTGGCGAGGAAGCAGCTTAAATTCAGAATCCGATTTAGGGAGCACCTTGCCGAGGCACGAACCCTTGCAAGCAATTCTGCTCTTTTTGATAATGAATCTCACCAAGCTACTGTCAGCGAATCGGTTAATTCGTATGGCACCGAAAATGATGGGAATAATGTACGCATAGCTATTGGAGCCAGCAGAGGGGCCAGTGCGAGGCTTGATCAGGAAGCGGGCCTTGTTATTGCTACATTTCGGGAAAATTCCAAAGGCAAGAACCTTGTGAGAGAAATTGCTCATGAAGGGCGACATGTGGCAGACGCAAGAGAATACTGGTCTGAAGGCACTCCAACCGGATCACTTGACCGAACTCATTTCGATAGAGAAAGGAGAGCTTATTTTGTGAGTTCTTATGTCGCCCAGGCTCAAGGGCTTTCGATGTACTCTAAATCCTCTTCACTTGCTCCGGGAGACAAGTATCGCATTTGGAACCGAGGATGGAAGGCCGCCGAACGTGAAGAAAAACGATCTCGTGGAATAAATAATTACATTCAACGTCATTATGGATACACAGAAGACGACCAGGGAACTACATATAGTGAGGATAGATTGTTAAGGCAACGGAGGATGGGGCAATGATTGCAAATACTGGGATCAGGATCCATAAGAAAGATTGCGTTACTCGTAAGATGCTGTTTTTTGTACTTGTGTTGTGTTTGGCACCCAATGTCTTTTCACAATCATCAAATTCAGAGATTGTGGATGTACATATTTGTGATTTGATTCACCAACCAGAACTATATGATGGTAAGACAATCCGAGTTTCGGCCGCATATAGGTATGGTTTTGAATGGTCCGAGATATTTTGTTCAAGATGCTGGAGCAGAGATAAAAATCGTATCTGGGTAAGCTTCGGAGATACCTTTGAAAACTCTGTCAGCAGACGAAATAAACAACTTTTAGGAATAAAAAGTACAAGTAACGAAGGACGAACCCTGGCTGTCACATTTCACGGGCGTTTCTCTGCTACCTCGCCCAAAGATAGTCACGCGAGTGAGTATTCGTTTGGATTTGTTGTTGAGAAGGCTGAAAAGGTCCGCAAACTCTTTGAAGGAAGTCCTGTTCCTTCAGCTTTTGACGAGAAAGAAAAAAAGCTTACCGCTGCTGATTGTAAAAATTGACCAGGCAGTACAATATTGCTCCCACCATACTTTAACGAATATGGTGGGGTTGCCCCTAATCTATCGTACCAAATAGGTTCAATCTACAGTGGGGCTGAAATTGAACGAATCCATTGATGTTTCCACCCTCGGACTGATTGACAAAGTGAAGCACTGAATTTACAAGATTGGAAACTAAAGTGGATTCCACTTCGTAGGTGCCTTCAATATTTAGGCTTCATCTCCTCCAGCCGCCGATCCATATCCCTGAAGAACCCGGTCACAACAGTCGAGACCATCCGAAGACGTGCCGCTTCGGTTGCCGCAGTCTGATTGATCGCCGCTGCCTCTGTGCGTCCCTCGAAATTTAGTTGATTCGCGACTTTTTCCATATCCGCCGAACGACGAATCCCCGAAAGCTGAATGCCGGCTCCCTGGCGGCTGCTTGATGCGGCGATACCGCTTCCGCGATCTATCGCGGCGATATTCTGGGACGCCTGTGTCTCGTAGGCCCTGTTTATGTCGCCCTGGTACGTATTGGATGCCTCTATCTTCTGATCGGCAACGACCTGCGTGTTTGTGTTTTGTGAAGCAGCATTATCAAGCGTTGTGGAGTTCATCCGCCTATTCGCTTCCTGCATAACATGCTGGTCATTCGACCAGTCATATAGCTCCACACCCTTGCGAATCGGTACTGTCGTACCGGCAATGGACGAGCCGCCGGGAATGAAATCGTATTTCATCATCCCGAAGTTCTGAAGCATTCCCTGGCTTCGGAGGTTCGTTTCCTTAGCGGCATCGAAGATCCGACTGTCCTGTGCTCCTTGAGCCTCCGCCCGCATTCCGGTTATCTCCCTTTGCGTCGCCGCAGAACTGCTTGCGATACCAAATGTCTTGTTCGCCTCGGCCATCAGCGTCTGTGTCACCTGATTCGCACGGATCTGACCCAGATTTGTGACAAGTCCGCCTTCAACTCCCGCGACGGATGAAACCAGCCTAGCATCGGTAGATTGGTTCGCCGCTTCGAGAGCCTTTTTCGCGGCGGCCTGTTCTGCGTTATAGATGCCCTGTATCTGCGTATTTTCTGCCTGACGGTGCAATGCAGCCCCCGCTACAACACCGTAAGTTTCAAGGGCTGTGCCGAGCGTCGATAGCATCCAGCCCATCGACACCTGCGATACGCCTTCATATACCTGTCCGCGAAGCACTCGATAGCTCAGCCAAGGAACAAGAATGAAACACAGGCTGGAAACGAAGAATAGGGCTGTAACGATCAAAGCACTTGAAGCCGGATCGTAGTTGCTATTTGTAATGATCGTCGCGGTTGTCGGATCGAGTGAAAAGACGGCTTCGCCGTTATAGATCGAAAGGGCCAGCAATCCGATCCCGTAGCAGACGTACAGAGTGACTTCCTTGACTATCGGAAACGCCAGAGCAAACGTCGCAACACCCCAGCAGAACGGGTAAAAGATCTGATTCGCGAACTTCTCGTCAAAGCCGAACGCCGACATCACCGGAGCAGCAAGCTTTAGTCCGATAAGGATGAACAATCCGGCGACAGCGAGAAAAAGCCCGCCGAACTTTAGGATGTTGCTGGCAACGACCATTATCGTGAATAGCCTCGGCATGTCCCAGCCGAGAATGTTCATTTGAGCGGAAATGTCGCTCACGCTCGATTCCTTGTCGGTGATGATCCCGACAAGACCGGGTTCGCCGTTTGGTAGCCTTTCGGCAAGCAGTTCATTGGGATCTTCCACCGCGAAATTGTTCTTCACATACTGCTTCATTTTCTCGTCGAACTCTGTAACAAGCTGACGGTTATAGCCCCGTATTGGCCGGGCAAAGAACTTTCCGGTAACTGTAATGGCATCAATGATGAACGGACTCGCCCCGATGATGACCATAAAGACTATGGTCCGCACTCCCCATGCAACAAGCTGCTCAGGCCCGATACCGCGATTGTCGTGAAACCTTCTTATGAATGCTAGGATCAGCACGAAACTGGCGATGATCCACGCTAGGAACGTCAGTATCGGCATCAGCGGTCTGATGATCGTGTCAAGCACGGACCGGAAGAGCCATTCCTGCCCCGTCCTCATCAGGTTCGTGATCTGCTCGCTGAAGCTTGGTGCCGCCGGTTTCGGCGGAAGCACTGGACCTGAAGGTGTTGCGGTCGGATTAGCGGGATACTGATCCTCGAACTGCTGCAACGCAGGCGCGGGGCTTCCGTCGAGCGGCGGCATGAAAGGAGAATCATGATTAATGCCTAGAATCAGATCGTTAGCCGTAACAGGCTGTCCGTTGATTGTTCCTATCGGTGTCTGTCCCTGAACGCTTGGCGGGCGAGTGGGACGAGACGGCCGTTGTCCGACGGCCGTCGTCGTAAAGAGGCAGGCCAAAAGGAAGGGCGTTAAGAGGAGCGTGAGTGCGGCAGCTTTGCCGCTCAATATGTTTTGGAGTTTCATGACTTTTCTTTTATCCCGGTAAAAGCTATTCGCTCTATCTATTTGCTAAGGAAGCGGACTTTGATAAACGTCTTCGTCCCAGACCTCGTATCGTTCGAGTTCGCGAAGAAAGGAATCCGAAGCCTGAGTTATGCTCGTCATCATCTCGGTGGTCCGGCGGATCTCCTTGCCAAACTCGGTCATCTGCTCGATCTTGAGGCCGTAAGCGATGAACTTCGCCTGGATCTTTGCTTCGAGTTCTCGAAGCTGTCCTTCGACGGTGGTGATGCGAAGATTGACGGCAAGCATCTGGTCGATCAGGGACTGCACTCCGTCCTGGTTGGCGTCGGGGTTGGCCGAGATCGCTCGTGTCGCATCCGCGATTCTTTCTCGTTCCTCATAAAGTTTGGCAAGATCGAGAAGCATGTTCTGCCGGTCAAAAAGCATCCTTTCAAGTTCGGAGTCAAGCTTTGCGAGGCGTTCGAGGTTCGCCATATGAGCGTCCGCACTCCGGCCGATCGAATGACGAAGGAAATCGTCCAGATCCCGTTTATTAGCCTCCATGTCAAAGATCCCGTTCTTCAATCTTCGGGCGATGTTTACTACGGAATGGATCTGGCTCGTGATTGTCGCCTCGATCCGCTTCTTTAACTCGAAAGTTCCCCGGATCAAACGACCAAGTGTTGCGTAGGTCGTTATCAGCTGCTTGTGCCGCATCACCTGCTCATCGACCTTATCGAGAATGCCGCGTAAATTCGTGACGCTCTCAACCATCTTTTCGTATTGTCGAACGGCCTGCTCATATGTCCGGATATAATGGTTGATCGTCTCGACCCAGCGGGCGGCTTCTTCAACTCTCTTGGCGATTTGAAGGGCGTATTGCGATGGGTCGAATACTGTCCACTGAGCCTGAACCGGCTTTACATCCAGCCCGATAAGCAGCGATGAAAAAATCGCTCCGAGAAGAATTTGTCTTAAAAAGATCCTGCTATCTCTGGTCATTAAACATTTCCTCCTGTTAGTTCGTTCAGATCGGCGTCTGTCAGGGATGTCAGGCCGACAGCGGTAAGACCGCTCGGATACTTTGCGGCGAGCCATGTAACTATTATTTCAAGCGGAAGATCGGGACGTAGGTTCTCCACAAGCCTTCGGGCGTTCGCCTCGTTTGTGTCATTCGTATTAGCCCAGAGCATTACTGGCGACAGATGTATTTCGGCCATCTGGACGATCTTGTCCGCCCCGCTGCCGATAACGAATACCCACTGTGTATAGCGACCGTACTGGTTCCGAATCCCACGTATCGCAGAGATGGTCTCCGGTGCTAGTTCGCAATCATCGGCAAGCCGCTCGATTCCGCCGATCTGCTTCCCGACCATCTTCACACCCGAGTTCTTGACGAGATCGATGCCGGTGATGTTCGGCTGTTCAGGAGTTCCCGTGAAATGTTCGTATGCCTGAGAAAATAAAATCGTCGTCAGACCCTCCTTTCGGCCCGTAACGGTTGCTTCGGCAATAAGTTCCTGGATGGCCGGAAAGTGCCGGTTGATCTCCCGCATCTCGTCGCATAAAAACAAGATCGGCGTTTTTTGGTTCTGGACGTTCTCTTCTCCTATCTCCTGCATTATCTGGGCGCTTATTCGGAATCCCACGCTCTCGCGGATCTTCTCGTCGAGACTGCTTATCCCCGATAGCTCGAAAACATCGAACATTGAAGGCTCGTCATATTCGGGATGTGTTGGTGCGTTAAGCCACGGGTCCTTTCGGTGGATATTGAGTTTCAGGTAAAGCTCGTTGGCCTGCCGCTCCTCACCCGCGTTCCAGTGATAGCTTTTGAGGATGTCAAGGAAATGTCCGAGGGTCGGCTGGAACTTCGGACGGCCGTAACCGTTTCTGGAAAGTGCCATCTTATAGACCTCATCTATAACGGTCGATGCGACAGCGCTCGTAATGGC
The DNA here is from genome assembly GCA_019639175.1 of Acidobacteriota bacterium. GTDB lineage: Bacteria > Acidobacteriota > Blastocatellia > Pyrinomonadales > Pyrinomonadaceae > OLB17. Next base: position 6,512 of record JAHBSK010000013.1, read on the forward strand.
ATCCGTTTTCGGCGTTTTGCTGAGGATCAGGATGTCGGTCAGGACCATTGCAAGCTGCCTTTTCGTCGGCGGTACACTGTTCTCAATGCCCGGATAATTCCAGATATTGATCGGTTTGGTGGCCTTCTCGGTAAATTCGATATGGCGGCCGCCGAAAAGTTTGCAAATAGGCTTGAACGAGTGGCGGTAGTCCATGACCCTAACCTTTACATTCCCGCGATGAGCGCGAATATCGGTGATCAGCATCGACGCGAGAAAGGACTTTCCCTCACCGGATGCTGCGGTCACGATGACCGTAGGTGATTTGATCAATGAACGATCATAGAGATCAAGACCGAACATCTGGCCGTTTGGTGTTGCGAAGATGCTGTGCGGACGTTTGCTTCCTCTCCAACTTGTCTCGGTCGGGACGAAGGCAATCACTGAGTCAGCCGTTTCAGTCAACTCCTGACCGGTCCGCTTCGCTGAAAGCTCCCCCGCAAGCATTCGCGGATAGATCGCCCGCTGTCGCACGGCGTCCTCACGAACCGCATCCGCCCCGATCTTCTTTCGTATCGCGGAAATAACGGCGTCGCAGCGGTCATCAAGAACTTCAAGCTGGCGGCGAGCTTCTTTTAATCCTTTTGACCGGTCGGCAAAGACGATGACGTTCATTCGAAGGCGGCATATCTCCTCGTTGTCCGCTTCTACCTGTTCGAGAAGGTCTTCGAGATCACTTTTGATCACTACGGCGTCCTTCTTGAGATTCCTGAAACCGAGCCAGGTGTTGCGGCTCCCCTCGATGCGGTCGATCCGTTTTTGGAGGTCTTTCTTCGCGGCCTGCTTTTCGGTGGTCATCAGATCGACGACGATCTCATGTGGGAAGCACAAGTTTCTTGTGGCGGTTAGATACCTCATAACATCCGCCGTGACAAAACCGTTCGGAAGGCTTTTGAGACTTACAAGACTTACCGGAGTGCCGTTGTGCCGGACGAATTGCTCATTACCTGACTCAATACGAGTGCTGGAAAGGTATCTCCTAATATCGATCCGTTTAGTATCAGGAATGATCGGAACAGATGAGTGATCGCGCCGATGGCTTGTGAACAGGCTTGCAAATAACTCTCCCTCACTCATCTCGCGAAGATTCAGTGATTTCGGGAAGTTCGCCTCGAATGCCTGAAACACGCGCAGCTCTTTCGCCCGGCATTCCGTCTCGGCTTTTAGGCCGCGTTTTATGACTCCCTCGCTGAGCACATTTCTTGCTTTTAGTATCGGCTGCTTGAGGAATTTGAGGATGCCATACTCCCGAAATGCCCGAATGATCGAAGGAAATGCAGATCCTAAAAGACTGCCGTCTGTTTTATCTCTAACCGGAACGCGTATCCAAACACTTGCCGTCTGCCGCATTACATTTCCAGAGCGGATCACTTCCTCATAAAGAGACACATTCGTTGCCTGAAGGACACAGGCTACCGGATCGCTTTGCTCTTTATTGCGCGTGCGAAGATGATCCTTTAGTACACTTCCGTCATCGACATTGTTTTGAAAACGGAACTGAATAACTGTATTCGCGGGCTTGTCGAACTTGAGGATAGTCTTGAGGTCCTCGATGCGCTGCTCGGTCAGACGGCCGTCGTCATACAAAGTATTGGCCGGTTCAAAGCTGTATGCCTTCCCGAAACTGCCATCGCGATAACGGATCACGTTGCCCTCAAGTCCGAGGATATCAATCGGTAAAAGGCGTCCGACTTCGCCGGGAATCTCGGATGAGTCCGGCGTTCTCGCAACTGGCCTCGTTTTCCTGATCTCGTTTCTGTGAAAACGAAAATGCGGAAACACCCGAAGCCCGATAACAAGACCGATCCCGGCAAACATAAGGCTGCCGAAAAGTGTGATCGTAATATGTGCGAATGAAAGGTTTGCTGTATCCATTTATTTTTCCTTGATCGCGATCTGTTCTTTGTAATCGCGGATCCAGTCCGTTGTCTCCAGTTCCGAATTAAGCGGAGAGCGGAAGGGTGTTGATCGGTCCGCTATCGCATCGAATTTTTGAGAAAGCCAGTATTCGGGTTTGCTCAGGCGGAGATAGTTGAAAGTTCCGAGCAGTATCAGGAACGTAAATAAACCAAGCGGAAAGCCAAGCGGCACATAACCGAACCAAAGTCCGAAGACAAACGGCGTCAGATATGCCGCTCCGGTCGGTATCAGAATATATTTCCAGTCGGTCGAGTAAACCCCGAATCTCTTTAGTCCCCGAAACACATTTGGCCTTGTAGCCCGTCTTCTCATATTCCTCCTTAAAAGTTTGTATCGATGCCAACCGCACGTCCCTGTGCAAGCTGCCAGAAGACGGCGACAATGGTTCCGAATGCAAAGGCCAGAAGCGAACCGAAAGCCTGGTTCCCCCATTCTTTGCCCGTCATCTTGTTGTAGATCGCCCAGGCTACGCCGACCGCTCCTAGGCAGAAAAGTATGATCGCCATCAGCTTAAGAGCCTCGCGGATGATATTTGATAGATTGCTCGCATCGCCGGTGAATATCGGCCCCTGCGCAAAGAGTGCGGTTGAAAGTAAGAGCATCACGGCGACCGGGGCTAACCCGATGAAGGCCGTTCTTATCGTTTTGATCAGTTTCTTCATTAACGTCCTCGCTAAAATTATTTCCTGACGCTTCGACAGAACTTCCGGAAGCGTCAATGGTTTTGCTCGCTCTGCAAGGCTCGTGCCGCGTCGCGTGAGAGACTGATGGCACGTTGATTGCGAACGACTCGCGTCATGCGAAAACAAACCTTCATTGCCGCTGTCCTTTTCTTGTTTGCGTCTCTGGCAGTTCCTTCAGAACTCATTTCTCAATCACGCCCCGCATTCACAAGAACGGCGCTTTCGAGAATGGATGTCCTCTCACGAGCGACTTTGTTTGAGCAAACGATAGCCGAGGCTGCAAGGAAGGAAGGCGTCGATCCGCTGATCCTCTGGACGATCGCTTATAACGAGACCCGTTTCCGGCCGTGGCTCACGAGTCCAAAAAATGCACAGGGGATGATGCAATTCATTCCGCCAACGGCGTCCCGGTTTGGACTCACCGACCCGTATGAACCCAATGCGTCAATCTATGCAGCGGCCCGGTATGTGAGGTATCTGGACGGGTTATTTGATCGGAGGATCGAGTCTGTCCTTGCCGCCTATAACTCCGGTGAAGGAACAGTTCTCGCTTATTTGAACGGAAGGACGGTTCGCTCACAAGGCAGGCTGATAAATTCTTCCGGACGGCGAACACCTAGCGGGATCCCGCCATATAAAGAGACGATCACCTACGTCTCACAGGGCATGAGGATCTATCGCTGGCTTGAAGCTCAGGGCAAATTTCCGGGAGCCAGGAAAAGGCTAACCCCTGATGCTCCAATGGAGAGCTTTGCTTCAGGGCACGAGTCACCAAAACAAGAGGATACTTCCGGGAACCCTGCGACCACCGTTCTTTATGATCCCCGTAGCGGCAATCGTTTTCTGGTCGAGAGCAGTGGACAGACCATCAAACAGCCGATCCATGAGGGCGGGCCGATCATCATTTCTTCTGAAGTCCGGGGACTCACTACACAAAAAGCCAGGTCGACTTTTGCCGGCATCCCGCCGTGAGGTCGCCGATTGGTTCATTTCTGCGCGTCCTCCCGCACCAGCGGTTCGGTTTTGTTCCAAAAAACCGAGATGAATTGTCAGACCCCTTTGAAAAACAGCGATATCGCCTTTGGCACCCGGTTTGCGAATACGCTCAAACACGAGCGGACAGGACCGCATATAAAATGATGAAAGAAAAGAAAGAAGATCAAGTAACAAACGAAACTTCTGCGGCCGCCGCTGCCGTTGAAAGAACTCTCTACCTGACCCGCGATCCCGATGACGTGGTTACGATCTCGTCTTTGTTCAAGGCGGTATGGATACTCCTGATAGTTCTCGCACTCAGCGTCGGCATCAATGCTTACCTGTCCTTGAGAAAAGCGGATCGTATCGTCGTTGATAAGTCTTCCGGCCGCGTTATCGAACTTAACAATCGAGATTACGGATCAACGGAGACGGTCAGCATCTCACCGGACACACCGACAGCCACGGACAAAAGGTATCTGGTTCAGGAGTTTCTCACCTCTCTTTATGAAGTGGAGCAGTCAACACGCGAAAGCCAGGTGAACAAACTTCTGCGGATGCTCGACCCCGACCTCTCGATCGCAATGGCAACTCGTCTTAAACAGAACGGCGTTCTGGCGGCTGAGAAATCGGAGAGCGTCAATTCATCGTGGGAGCTTCAGGATCTCACCATAGACGAGAACGACCCTTATGTACTCAGGGCGATCGGAGTGAGAAGGATACGCCGCAAGGTAGCCGGCCAAAACGTAGAAGAATCCGTACAGCTTAAAGCCAAGTTCCTTCTAAAGGACAGTCCATCGTCACCTGTCAGGAACGATAACAATCTGCGCACCGGCTTCACCATCCTCCGCTTTCGCGTCGAGCCTGTGAGCGGCAAATCCGTGTCCCCGATTTCGCTCATTGCGGACGATGCCGAACACGAGACCGCAGCCGGATCACCGCCCGGTCAAGATCAGCAATAATTCAACTGAAATATACACCTAAAAATCATATGAATATTCAACTATCAAAACTCACATTCGCCATGCTGCTTCCGGCGATCATTTCCTTTGGTTGGTCGGAAATAACCGCCCAGTCACGGCCTAATACCGGAAAACCAAAAACTGCCGGAAAGATCAAACCAAAAAGTTCCTCCAGACCGGCCGCGGAAGTTCCTGCGAAACCTGTCCTGTCTCCGCAGGAGGCGCCGGTCAAGATCGTCAATCTGGCCGAACCCGATTATCTGTCGGGCGAGGCCAGCGTGACGGTCAATCCCAAGCAGCCGATGGTGATCCGCTTGGGACTCGCCCAGAACGCAGTCTCGATAGTCGAGTTTCCCGCTTCTGACGGTATCTATTACATCCACGAGGGCAATCCGAAGCTTGCCTCGGTCTTTCAATCACCTACGAAGGAAACCGACCGGTCGATAACTGTCTATCCCGGCGAATCGTTTCTGCCAGTCAAAGACGGCAATACGGCTTCCGCGATAAGCCTCCAAATGCGATCCGGACTTGTGTTGATACTTGAGTTCGTGCCCGTCACCGACCTGAGAAAGAACGCCCACAGATGCGTGATCACCTATGACCGTGAAGCCGTGATCGCAGCGCGGCGCACGGCAGGTCTTGCATATGACCTCGGCGGCGAAAACGCTCCAGCGGCCCCGCTCAACTCACGGGCAGTCTCGAAGCTCGTCGGAACCGCACCTATCCCTGAGCCGGTATCAGGTCAGAAGCCGCCTGAAAGAGATCATCCAATAAGCTCGGCTTACACAGATCTCGGAAACGGAAAAAATGTCCGCAATAAGGGATCGGATAAGCGGAAAACAGACGATGAAATACCCCCCATTGCTAACAAAAGACTCGCCGAATCCATACGAGACCCAAAAAAGAATCTTGGCCCCTGGTCAAAGCCGCAGCACGGCCTTGAACTCGCCGTCTCCCGTATTACCGAGCTCGACCCTGAAAGCAGGCTTGTCGTTGTCGCCATACGAAACGGCACGGCAGCGAACCTGAGACTTGTTCCCGGCTCGCCCGAACTTCAGATACAAACAACCGACGCAAGCGGAAACAGTATTCAAACGACGCGGCTTGATGTTCAATACATTGAATCGACAACCCTGGAAGGACTTGTTCAGCCCGGTTCGACCGTCTATTACGCGCTTGTTTATAAAGCCCCGATCCTCGGCACGAACCAGAATGTCCGCGTCCTGGTCGCCCATCGGGAGGCGGCGGACGCACCGATCACTTCATACCTGGGCGATCCGAAAGTAAAGGAGTAAAGAAAATGGAAAAAGTAACACATGATCCAACTGAAATTCCTACTGCCTTGCCCGGGGTCGAGGATGATGATGATGTCCGCGAAAAACTGCTGCTTGAAGATTCTTCGGACGAACTCGAAGATGTGGCTGAGGAAGAGGGTCTCGATGATGAGGAACAAGCCGCCAAACCAAATACACGGCGTTGGCAGGTGGTCAGGACGTTCGCCGCGTTCGCTGTCTTCCTTTGCCTGATGGTTGTCGGTATCGCCTGGTTCTTCGGAATGGGATGGTTTTCAAAACCGCAAACTAAGGCGGTAAACCGGTCGGCCAATCAGGAAGCTCAAACGTCACCTGTGACCGAGGATGAAAAGCTAAGGATGGCCCTTAGCATGGTCGCTCTGCCGCCAACGGCTTCCGTAAATGCATTGCAGCCGGACGATCTGCGCCCTGATGAAAACGGTATTGAGATAACCGGAGATCCATACCTTGAGGCGGACACGGGCAACGTTTCTCCAACGACCGGCTATGACCAAGACAGGAACATCCCGATCGGCGAACAAACTTCATATTCGCTGCCGCCGGCATCGGAAACCTCGCCGAACAAGGGTGCCCCGTCCAATCATTCACAATCTGCCGGTCCCGAAAGCGAAACTCGAAACCTGTCGAGCGTGAACAATTCGGACGGCGCTCGCGGCCAGTCGCTGTTTTTCGGCATATCGAAAAAATCAGCGAAAGAAGATGTGATCTCTAAACCGGAAGTGCTTGACGCTGCTAAGGCCGAAATACCCGGCCCGGTTTCACCTGCTCAAATACCTTTCGGCACCTTATTGCCAGTTCGTCTTGTCGGATCCATCTATACACTGCGAAATTCCGGAGGTTTCGTAAGAATGGAGTTGATGCGTTCAGTCGAAGGAAAAGGATATTCGTATCCTGCCGGAACGCTCGTTATCGGAAACGTCCGCGGCGGTGAGTCGGTAAGAGCTTTCGTCAACATAGTGGGTCTGATCGATCCCGTTTCAGGCGATCTCATCCGGTTCAGCGGCGAGCTTCTCGGCAGTGACGGCGGCTCAGGAATAGAGGGGAAACGACGGAACCTTACGTCTCAATGGGCTAGGTTTTTTCGAGGTCTAAAAGAGACGGCAGGTTCGGTACTCGGTTCTGTCGGAGCGATCCGGTCGGGCAGTACCGTCATCCTTTCTGAGCCGATCCGTCGCGGAACCGAATCTATGTCCGGGGATCTGTCGGATGCGATCCTCAAAAATGATCGCGAGAACACTTTCCTTGAGGTTGCGGCCGGCTCCAGCGGTTATGTCCTTGTGACCGGCTTGCCCGAGAACGCTCCTACTGCTACAGCAAACAGACCAACACAGGAGGCGACAAAGGAATGATCCCTGACGATCCCGCGCGTCCGCAGGTCGATCCGCGACTCCTTGCGGGCGAGGGCCGCGAACGCGAGCTTTACGAGTTGCTATGCGCCACGGGTTATGTTCCGGAAGAACAGGTATTCGGGGATTTCTGCGAAAGTCTTAAGTCCGGTAGAGCGTGGTTGATCTCGGGAACACGCGGGAGCGGAAAGACCGCATTTCCCGAGGCCCTTGCCTCGGCATGCAATCTGACGATGTGCGCGGTCGCGGGACGCCAGGGTCTTAAACAAGAAGAGATCCTTTATGACTGGGATCGTGAAGAGCAGGAAGTGTGGATGCGCGAGAATCTTGCGATCGCAAAAGGGCTTCCCGTGGATGAGCAATCCGAATTTCTCGAAAAGGCGCGAAAGATGAAATGGCAAAGACAGTTCCTGATACTCGGCGAGGTTGGCCTGGCATATGATCTTGCGGCAAAGGCGGCTCACACGACGCCGACCGATCCGCCTCCAGTGCTGCTACTGGATGAAAGCGACAAGTTCGGGTCAAATATTGAGGACTCTTTGTTAATGCCGCTTGAACGGGGATTGATCTACATACCGCGATATGAAGGCGGCTGTATAGGTGTTGCCGATTGGGAATCACGTCCGATAGTGATAACTACCTCGAATGATCTTCGTCATAAGCTGGGCGGCCCGTTTATCTCACGGCATATTTACAGCCGGTTCGCCAATCCCACTCTTGAAAAGGAATTGGAAATTCTTTCGGCGCGGAATCCAAAAGCTTTATCCGCGCAGCTAGCTCTCGCGATAAAGCTGCTTGACGCCGTTCGCGGGATCGCCGGAATGGAAGATCATCCGAGCATACGTGAATCAATAGACGTGGCGGCAGCATTTGTAAGAAATGCCGTTGAATCGCTCGACCACAATTCGCTGTCAAGGTTTTTTTGCTATTTCGTAAAGACCGGAGAGGCTCGCGAACTTCTGAGCCTCCAGCTTGATTATCTGCTGGCGATGACAAGTGCCTTTCATCCGGTGATAGACGCCTGGCTTGCGGACAGGGACAAGGAATGGGTAAATCGCTGGCCGCAGTTGGTCGGACAAATAAGTGGATGATGCTTAAAAGGAAGAACAAAGAAAGGTCAAAGGAACCACAGGATCCTCCGACGAATGACAGACTCGAACGATTGTGGAAGCTATTTGATCCGTCGCGGTCGGCGACAATCCTATTTATGGTTCTTCTGGTCGGTGGTTATATGGTCGTGAGGATAACTGCACCGTCCGATACGCGGCACGCCCAACTGCGTTTCGTAGATAATGGCGTTGCGAAAACCTTCAATGGCGAATCCGGATCGCAAGATCTATATCAGGAGCCGCTTTCAGGGGCGGCATATGAGACGGCATTACGTCTTCGGGAAGCCGGTGCTTTGGGACTTTCTGTTTCGTTATCCGTCTTTGCAAAGCAGGCAGCCACGGGAAACGCACCTTTAACTCATCGGGATGTCATTCGGGAAATGATCACTCGAAAACTGATACCGCCCGGGATCGACGTCGAAAACGGATCACTTCGATCCTATTTGAGTGAATTGCGATTCAGCTATCGAAATGAGCCGCTCTCTTTCGAGATATTATCTCTCCCTAAACATCAGGCGACGAGTTCAGGACTCTTATTTAGATTCCCGCTCCCGGCCGGCGAATCGAACGCGGTTATGTACTTTGAGTCAGCGAGTTCCGCTCAAATACCCGGGCCGTTCAGCACCACAGAACAGATCACAGGTGCAGGCTGGAAGATCAGGCATTGGCGTGGCGAGGCATTACCGTTAAATGAATCGATAGTGGGTGAACTCCGCGAGCAAAACGATTGGCTCAAGTCCCGCGATCAAGGTCAGAAACAAGGTCATTAATGTAGATATGTTTTCTCGTGAAAGGATAGAAAGATATGACGCGGCCTACGGTATCCCGCGAAAGGCGAACGAGCAGTATTTGCCTTCATATAACGCTTTCTGGCATTGGGCGGCGGATATAGGCAGAAGTGCATTCTCCGTCTTTCTCGGGCTTATCGGTGCCGGTCTCTGCCTTTTCGCCGGCTGGCTTTTCGGGGATCACGGCCTCATCAACCTGGCGGTCTGGGCAATGGCCTTGTGCTGTCTTGGCGGCGGGTTTGCCGACGCATATTCGGTTCTCTGGGATTACCGTATCAGGCGTATGAGCACCGCTCACGGGTCGGCCCGGTGGGCGCGGGCTTCGGACCTTGTTCGCTGCGGCCTGATGAACCGTGTTCGCGGTCTTCCACTCCCTGCCAATTCACTTCCCATTGCAAAAGCATTCGGCGGCCGGGATGTGTTCCTTCCGCCGAGCCAATGGCTCCGGCATTTTGTGATGTTCGGCCCGACCGGTTCCGGAAAATCGAAGACGTTCTTTATTTCAATGATCAGGGCGATACTTGCTAAGTCATCGTGCCTGGTTTACGACCCGAAGGGTGAGTTATTCGCTCAAACCGGTCGGTCGGCCAAACGTCTCTTTCGGCTCGACCTCAACGACCCAACAAAAAGCGATCGGTGGAACTTCATCCCGAAATGCCGGAACGATCCGGCTTTTGCCTGTCAGGTCGCGGGAATGATGATCGGTATCGAAAGCCGCCGCAAGACCAACGCCGATCCGTTCTGGGGTGACGCGGAGCAGATCGCATTGACGGCGATCCTGCTGCATATTGCCGAAGTCTATAAGGAAAAGGCAATACCCGCATTTGCGGCAGATTTTCTTCTTTCATTCGGAGAAGACCGCAACGACGCTTTCGCACAAGCAATGGAGAACTCGCCGAGCCAATATGCGAAACAGGCGTACCTTGCATTCCGGCAGGCTCCGGTTCAAACGCGCGGCTCGATACTGATCGGCCTCTACAACAAGCTGAGGCCATTTACCCTCGCACCCGCCCGGATGGTAACAATGCCGCCGACAGCGGAAGAAATCGAATCCGGTTGCCGAGATATTGATTTCTCCGATCTCCGCAAACCGGGAACGGCCATTTATCTTGTTGTCTCAGAAGGAGCGGCGGATATTTACAAAGAGTTCATTGCAACCTTCCTCGGACAGGCAGTAATGGAAATGCGGCTGGATGGCCTGAACGAGCCTGAACATCCGTGCTTCGTCCTGATCGACGAAGCATATCAACTCAACGTCTCCGAAGTAAAACGCATTTCCGGCATCGGTCGGGGTCGCGGCGTCGGTTTGGGGCTGGGGTATCAAGACCTTCCGCAGATGTACGATCAATACGGAAGAGATCGGGCCAACGCGATCCTCGGCACCGTGATGACGAAGATCTTTCTGCCGGGTCTCGATGATGTGACTGCTGAATACGCCACCAAGCAGCTTGGCGACACGACAATTCTCTCAAAGACGTTTCAGGACTTCCCGGGCAGGAAAAGCGACAATACGCGATATGCCGAACAGAAACGCTCACTGATGCACGCATCGGAGATACGGCAGATAGCGCGGCATTCCGAGGTGTTGATAATAAGCGATACCGCACCGCCGATCCGGGCCGCATATCCACCTCTGGCCGTCCTCAAGAACCATTACGCAGCTAAACGAAAAGGCTCGCCGAAGGAGGTACATCTTGGCGACATCGACTCGGCATTTCTTCTTTCAAATCCGGTGAAGACGGTCTCAAAACCGCTTCCTGAACAGCCGGATGCCGCTAATTTGGTTTCGGAGTATGTGGAAAAGGTCTATACCGACGAGAAACTGGTAGCGGCCCTCAGGACAAAGATGAATACCAACCCGAATACACCATCCGAAGAATCAGGTTCGGATGCTTCATACAGGGACATTCTTAACGACCTTCCGGGCTCCGTGCGTCTCATGCTGGCGAAACGATACGAGCAGCGTCACTTACGACTCGTCCGCGGGGAGGCTTAAGATTCAATGCTCAAGACCTTAAAAATATCGTTTGTTCTGCTCCCGATGTCCGTCCTGCTGGTTGTCGGGGTCTATATTTACTCTCTGTGGGCATCGGACAGACAGATGAAAGCGGAGCTTCCGGTCGAAGCCGTCGATGTGATGATGCGGGACCTTCTTTCATTCCACAAAAAGCGTGGCGGTTTTCCAAAGGACCTCAAAGAAATGGAAAGCGTAGTTTGGGAAAGAAAAGAAAAGCGACATTATTCAGAGGATAAGCGAGGCATAACGCATCGCAACTACTACTATCTATATACGCGGATAGATCATCATCATTTCACGCTTTGGGCAATTCCTGTAGGACGGGTGCGAGACGATGCCGCTACCATCTTTCTGGAGTCAACCTCTAAAACCTTTAGAAAATGGAAAGGTGCCGCATTAAGCATAGACCAGATCGGAAATATCAACTTACGGCCGTCAGAACGACTGTTGACAACGCTTGGACTGGCTAAACAGTAGAATAGAATGAGCGAACTATCTGTGGAAACATATTTGGACTAACGCAAAATACTTAAACGGTTTGATGTATTGTCATAGCGTAGAGTCGTCAATCGGTATCGGCGAACTGTCTGCCGCCGTTCCCGTGGCTGTTATGTTTGTCCTGTTCCCGTAACGGTCATACGTGTAAGTCTGGTTCCAGTCTGCCGAACCGCCGCCTGCTCCGGCAGCGATCCCGCCTTTTGCCTTTGTCAGCCTTCCCAACGCATCGAACTCATACTCCCTGTTCTTTGCATTATTCAAATTGTCAATGATCTTGGTCAGATGGCCTGTCTTTCCGTTCAGGCTAATCGTTCATCCTATTTCCCAATATAGGAACTGATTACTTCACCGTTTTTCTTATCGACCAGGACGACAGCTTGCCCGCCTGTCCATTCTTTGAACTCAGGTTTCAGCGAAAACTGTATCACCCACCTTTCCGGTTCTTCTGTAGCGGTACTGTCAAGCATTTTAAGATCAACTTCAGGAGCTATTCTCGCTTTTGCGATCATTGTAGCTACATCTCCCGATATTTTACCCCCACCGACGATTTCTGTATTTCCGTTTGTGATACAGGGATCTTCATTATTGGGGGCAGAGCATGAGGCCGCCACAATGTTCATGGTTATAACAGCAATCAACAAAAATCTCCAACAATTCGATCTAAAACTCATATATGTATTCCATTGGTGATTGGCTATTTACAACCTACATTGTCTATTCGGGCCGGTCCTACACCGCGCCTCCAAATAAAAGCTTTTGTTCCCTTTCCAAACTCTACCGCCTCATATACCACTATGCTAGGCATCTGTTCATTTACAGCATTAATATAGTCTCCTTCACTTGGTCCGGTGGAAATTGAAGGGAAATGAGGACTAGTTGTATATCCTTCCGGAAGATTTACTTTTCTTCCAGCTCCTTCTTCACGATTTGCATTGTCTTGGATCACACTCCTATAAGGATGAGTATGAACTTTTGCAATTACACGAGCGTCTCTAATGGAGGGCGGGCCGTTAAGGTTTATAGCTGCCGGTCCTCGCCGTGCTTCCTCCACAGGCTGAAAGAAAAACTTACCCTTTGATTTACCACTTGTGTACTGATATATCCATCCTCCATTTTCAAGAGGCTTGTCCGTTCGATGACCGGACTTATTCTCCAGTAGATCTTTGAGGATTTTTGCCAACTGAGGGTTACTGAGTAATTGGCTCAAACTGGGAGGACATCTCATAAGTTTTCTGGCCGAAGACAAAAAGTCATAAATAATATATCGACTCAAAGATCCCACGCCAAACGATATCGGATAGGGAAGACTTGGATTCCACGAAGGGGTCAGTAACGGATTAGGACTTAAACCCAACTGTGTTAATATTTCTGGAGCAATACTTCTAATAGCTACACTAAGACTAAAACCAGATGTAACATAAGACACCACAAAGCGAACTGCGATCCTTCTGGCAACCCCTGACCTGAATAGACTCATTATTACTCGACCCAGCCATCGAAAGAAGCTTCCAAAGAACAGCCCCAACGGATCGGTGTAGTTTATAGGGTCATTGCCACAGTAGGTGTACATGTTCAGGGTCTGTGGTGCGGCCAGAGAGGCAGCGGACATGCCGATTGGATCGACCTGAGAAAATCGTCCCTGTTTGCTGTCGTATGTCCGGTTTATTGCATAGTCCAGTCCGGTCTTTGAACTGCGGTCGTAGCTCGTAAAGCGTTTATTGTTATTGGTTAAAGTTGACTCGTTGTTAAGAGCCGTGCCGAACGGAAGTGTGTTCTGCTCATAGCTTGTTCCCAATGCCTGATTGGTCTGGAGCTTTGTCCCTAGCCTGTCAGGATGGTTGAACTCCACATACTCGCCGCCGCTGCCGTCAGGCGTCACGGTCGCAAGCTGGCTGTCGCCGAGATATGTATAGCTTTTTGTCCATGTCGGATGATCCAGCGTGTATTCCGTATATTCGGCAAGCGTCGTTCCGCCCGCGGCGGCATATATCGTCCACCGGTTCGTCTGATAGTCAAGAGCCATCGCTCTGGCGTTGGTTGAACCGTATGAGAACCTCTGCATTGGATTGCCGCTGTCGTCCATTACTATTCGCAAGCGGTTCGCGGCGTCGTATTCGTATTTAAGCCAGTTCCCGTCAGGGGCCAAAGCCCGTATCTGATTGCCCGCCGCGTCATATTCATATCCCGCCGTCGTTATCCGGTTGTTCGTCGTATCAAATGACAAACTGGTTATGCCGTCCTGCTCTATCCGCCCTCCGCCGGCATCACTACCCGTGGAGGAGACATTTGTTCTGTTCCCGTACCGGTCATATGTGTAGGTCTGCGTCCAGTCAGCCCAACCGCCGCCTGCTCCGGCCGCGATCCCGCCCTTTGCCTTTGTCAGCCTTCCCAATGCGTCAAACTCATACTCGCGGTTCTTTGCATTATTCAAATTGTCAATGATCTTTGTCAGGTGGCCTGTCTTTCCGTTTAGACTGCCGATACTGCCCAAACGGTTGTATTCGTAAGAAAGATCAAGCAAGGTCGTCGTCCCGTTCTTTGTGGCCGTCTGGTTTGTCAGCAAGCCCGTCTGCGGGTCGAATGTGTATTCCTCAGTTACCTGATTGGTTCCAGCCGCTCCTATCTTGATCTCGGTTGTCTGACCGGATGCGTTGAAGACCATGTCAGAGGCCTGTATCGCCCCGCCGTATGTCATTTGTGTCAAACGGCTCGCTGTGTCATAGCTGTGTGCAACGATCTTTCTCGGATTTCCAGTCAAACCGTATTGTTCCGGGTAGTGAACCTCAGTCACGCGGTCGAGAGTGTCGTACAGATAGTTTATTGTCATCGGATAACCTGTCCGGTAGTCCAATGTCTGTTTATACTCGCTGACCCGTGCCTCGCCGTCGTATGAGAAATCTTCCGTCAGCATCCCGGCAGTGCGGATCTTCTTTATCCGGGTCTGGTCGCCGGTGGTCATATACTCATACGTCACGCCGGGAGCCTGATACACTGTCAGCCCTGATTGAAGCGGGCCTGAAATGTCATAGCTTCTTGACTGTATCCGGTTCAGCGGGTCAAGGCCACCGCCGGAAAGTTCGTATGAGAGATCTGTCCTCACGCCGCGAGGATCGGTCTTCTGGATCAGGTTTGAGCGGTCGTCATATACAAACGCCTCGCCCCATTTGGCATTCGCGTGCCCGATCCCGACGAACACTCCGCTGTCATTCAGCGTGGCCGTATGCTCCGCCAGTTTTTGCCTTGTCAAACGTCCCAGTGAATCGTATTTGAATTTTCTGGTCTGCGCCCCCTGCTCAGTTTCTATCAGCCGTCCCAACGGGTCATACAAATACGTCGTTGCAAGGCTGCCTGTCGCATCGACCGAACCGTTGCCGGTCGGATTTGGCTCAACCAGCTCGACCAGACTTCCAAGCGCGTCATACCTCGCCCAACGCTCACGGCCCCATGCATCCATTACTCTCATCACGCTGCCTGGAAGGTTCGAGGCTGAATCCGGCCGTGTGGTCTCGTTATAGAATGCCTTTGTTTCGCTCCCGTCAGGTTCAACTACTTTTGTTACGCGGCCCTGAATATCGTAAAACTTCTCTGACCAATATATCGTGTCTCCCGAACGATACGGATTGGACTGTTTCCAGACCTGCCCGAGTTCGTTGTATTTCACCTCGGTTATGTCGGTGACGCTGCCCGGCCCTATTTCGTCCTGACGCACGACCTGTCCGATCCCGTTCAAGTATTTTTTTGATTTTCCAGCAGTCACCGGCCCGCCGATCGGCACCTCAAATACCTCTTCAACGATCGTCATTGCCGATTCGTCATAAGTGATAGTCGTATATGCTCCGGTCGATCCTGTCGTCTGAGTGGGACGCAGGGTTTCCGCGTCATAGGTGGTCGTACTCGTAAGGCCGTTTGGGTCGGTCGATTCCTTGATAAGTCCCGTATAATAATCGTAAACGGCAGTAGAGGTGTTTTTCAAAGGCGAACTCGGATTGGAGGATCCGCGAACGAACGTCGTCGGATAAGCATACTGGGTCGCAACCGTATAGTCATAGGTCGTCAGTTCACAGCAGGATGCCGATTCCGCCACCAAATTGCCGGTCACATCATACTCCTTCGTATGGGAAATGGCTCCTGAAGGTGTCGGAAGCGAGGCGTCAGCATATACGGTGGTTTTTGTAAGATTGCCTCTAAAGACGGTATTAGGGTCATAAACGCTGACATCATCGTACACCCAATCCGTACACATACATAGCGCATAGTAGCCGCCCGATGACCAAGTCCAGACTTCTTGCCCTTCATAGTCGCAGGATGGACTAGACACTGCAGGATCCCACATCAAACAGTACGATGGAACTTGTTGAGTCTCCGTCGTAAATGGATCGTACGTGCTGTAATGCTTTATCACATCCGGTGTCGCTTTCAGATTATGATTCGACGTACCGTTGACCACTGCATTGTTGTCGTATTCAAAATCGGTTTTGGAAAGACGGTTTCCCGCTCCGTCATATACCTCACTGCTTTTGACTAGGTTGAAAATATGCCGGCTTGTATAAGCTGTGTTGTTCTCGTATGTACTGCGGGATTCCCTTAATAGAGTTGTTCCATCGTAGTCGTATTGCTTTTGCGACGTGACCTGATTGTAATTGCTGCCATAAGTAAATGTGGTCTTCAGGGTTTGCAGGTTTTCGTCCGTGACAAGTGTCTGCGTCGGACGAGGCGAATCGTAAGCACCCTGCGCCCAGGTTACGACCGACTTGCTTAGCTGATTATTTGAACTATCCAGTGTCTCGTCCTGGTAGATCAGTCCATCGTTCCACTGCCCGGGCTGTTTGTACATATACTGCTTGCTCTTCAGGCCGTTCGGTTGAGTTACAGTGATCGTTCTGGGAGAGGAGTTCATGCTGACACTATAGCCGGTAACTGCCGGCCCCGTGTCCATTCCTGCCCAGCTTTCAGTCAGAGTTGTATAGGTTGGGGCATCGGTCAAAGAAGAGTCCGGCGTCAGGGTATAATTGTAAACCGCCTGCTTCGACATGGTCCCGGCCGTAACTGTTCCCTGATTGCCCGCCGTACCGGTCCAGCTCATCCCTCTTTGCTCGATGACCTTTGCGATCATGCCGTACGAGGAATAAGAGTCGGTCTCATTGAACCAATAACCCGTACTCGTTCCGGGATAATAGATCGCGTCAATAACGTATGGAGACCAGTTGTTCGTATCAGTTGTAATGCCCGAAGCCCAACCCGGATTCAGGCTAAGCTGCTTATAATGAATGCGAACCGCCGTTCTGGTTCCTGCATTATTCAACTTCGGCACATCAACCGAGATCAGGCGATCGAGTGAATCATAATTGAAGGTTACAACCCGGCCAAGGGTATCTGTGATGGTTTGGATGGATGGACCTTTTCCGTTCCTATAGGTTATGCTAATGAAATTCCCGTTCGCATCGCTGATATTAGTTGGAAATGCCTGCTTCCCATTTGCGGATGGTGAATAATAAGAGATCTTTGTTCCATTTGGAAGTCGCGCTGTTCCATACATTGAAGTAACGCCGCTGTAGGTGGTCACAGCGCAATGGTAATCGATAAAAGTGCCATCAACCGAATGTCCGGTAAAATTCGTAGAACTGTAGCTGCCGCTGGAGTAATTTGAGATCGTACCGGTATAACCGTGCTGAGTACCATCAGCGTCGATCATCATACAGCCGCCACTGGTTCCCATGAACATCATCTTCCCAAAACCAAGATTCCATCCCGGCGCGGGGAATCCGCGTTCCGCGTCAAAGATCATCTGATTTCCAGACTTGCTCCAGACACGTGAATTATAATTAAGAGATAGGGCTAGGTCGATACCTCGACCTGGCAAAGCGACCACCGGTGCAGAAAGTTGAAAATTACCATTGCCGGCTCCAAGTTCCGGTGAGGTTCCAGGCGGATTGCCGGTTTGATTCTCAGGATCGTCCGCCAACCACCAGTTGCCATTGTCCCACCCATCTTCGTCGGGCGGACGCATCATTACAGACCGACTTGCAGAAGTAGAGGAATCCGCACTGCCCGCATTTGGCCCTCTGAGACTTTCTGATACGTGAGTTTCAAAACCAGCGTCATCAGATTTACCAAGTCCCACATCCCTACCCGGATCACCATAGTCGGCCCTCGATGAGATCAAACTTGATGAAAAAAGACCTTCACGCCTCAGGCGATCCACATATTCAGAGTGTCCCCTTTCAATGGCTCTCTGGATCCCCCTCATAGTCATCAGCGGCCTATTCTCTTCCACCGTCACATCAGCCTCGGCCTGAAAACCGTCAACCTTTGCAGTTATCACAAATCTCCCAACTTGCATAGGTTGAAAGTCCCCGTGTAGTAAAGGACGTTCCACACCGTCTCTGCCGGTGTCCCTTATGGTCCAATTGAAGTTCACGCCGCTGACCGGAATCCCATCCGTCGAATATGCTATTGCCGAAAAATTGACCGGTTCTCCTTGCCGAATTGTTAAGTCATCACCAGGTAGAATTTCGATGCGTTGGATCTGGCTGCTCTGCTTGTTATTTAAAAATTGAGAAAGGCGTTCCGACAAACCAAATATTGCCGCCGTGAACTTATTTGGAAAATTACGCGAAAGGTATTCATACCTAATATCTTGCCCGATCTCGCCGACCGAAACCACAATGAACCTGGGGGTTTCCGGCACCGCCAACACCGTCATCGTCAGCAGGCAGATGACCATAAGTCCACTGAAAACTCTCATATATAAGGGTTGTTTAAGGCCATTATGTAGTATGGGTTGAGTCATATCAGTCCCAAGTAAAATCTTGACTTGAGATCGAACTTTGGAGCGGAATAGACGGCCCGTCAAACGGAGAGAAAAATTGACATTCGGCATATGCGACATTTCCTTGATGATCCCAGACATGGAAGATCAGTAAGATATTTTTGTTGACCGCAAGTGAACGGCACGAAAATACTCTGAAAGTGAACAAATGTCAAGCAAAAACTTCCACGCATTTGTCAGGAAGTATTGTGTTGCTGACTTCTCGCTCTTATTACACTAATAAATGGTTTAAATCAGAGGCTGCATGTCGTGGAAATACGTAGAGCGTTTAAAGATCGAAAGATCGCATGTATGGTAAACAGGATGTTCCGCATCCTCACTTTACAAACGGCTGCGCAGGCAGAAAGTCTGCATAGTAAGTGGTTCTCTAAACGTGACTAGGCCGTACATTGACAACAGAACCGCTCTAGATCCCATGCTTTTGAATCGATTGTGTATCAAACTGCTAAATTGAACCCGCCGATTCTGTCCGAGTTGGATTATATTACTCACATTTTTGAATCGTCACATTAATATTGTTCCATAAATACTTGTAAACCGGATTCTCCGAATCACAACACCTCTTCGAGAGTTCATCGGGTTAGACTAATATTCTCACACAATTTAGAACCGTGATTCATCGAAATATATGACGCGGCTTTCTCTATCCCGTCTGAAAGTTCTCGGCTCAGCGCTGTCACTGTCGCCCGATCCGCTTTGCCTGTAAATCCGATCCTTGCGAGGCTCGTGTCGAGTATTAACGCTGTGCGTTCCGCGAGTTCCTGATGATCCAGTTTGGTACCGGTTCTTACAAGCTTAAGGATCTCCGATTTTAACTCCTCGCGAAATTCGCTGAAGCTCTTAATGTCGGGTTTCTGTACCGGATCCTGAACCGCTTTTTCACGGCGAAGGTCGTGGTCGAAAAGCTTTGACTCCAGTCCTTCCTTCTGAAGCACCGCTCGCTGGTAAACGAAATCCCGCTCGGCCGCAGGAAGTTTTCGATAAAGGTCGCTGTGGTCAAACGTGTTCTTGTAGCGGAGCTCCTCATTCGGCGTCTTCAGGCTTTGAAGAAAATGTTTCGTGGCAGACAGCGAATCCTTCAAATGCCTTCTACGTAATCGGGATTCAAGGCTGTCGATCAACTGGGCGGCCTCAACGCTTGGCGATATCTCACCGCGCATCAAGGAATCCGTCTTTGTCCTGGCGTCGTCTCCGACACTCATATAGGAAAGCTTCGCGGCCGTCATCTCCGACGTGTAGTGACGCGGAGAGCTTTCAGTAAAAAGGAACCGCATCTCTTTGGACGTCAGAGGGGGCGATGTTTTCGCTTTCTCTGCGTCGGGGAGTTCTTTCCATTGAAAGCCGATCTTGGCGTTTTCTAGGCGAATCCGTGATGCGGCGTCGATCACCTCCTCCCGTGTCGTTGCTTGTTCGAGTATTCCCGCGTACTCGCGGTAACGGGCGTTGAAATGCCGCAGCCTGGACTCGGGTTGTTTTAGCTGATGCTCAATATAGGCGGAGGCAAATCTGAGATCGTCGATCGCGGCCTGCTTCTCTGCCGGGCCGTCCTTTGTTGCGTGATACACATTGTTCTGAAATATCTTCAGTATCGAATCGACCGGCATTCCGGTCTCAAGAGCCTCATCGAGAGCCGGCAGACGGACTTCGGTCCATCTGTCGAGTTCCTGCTTTGACATTTCAGAGGCCAGTCGCGAAAGCGTGGTGTCGCTCAACTCGATCCGCTCGAATTCCTGCAGGCCGAGTCCAACTTCCTGAATATCCTGAGATGTAGCTTCGGGATCGGGAGAAATGGCATCTTCATACACTTTTTCAAGTGACAATTCGTCGTCCTGTCTGTCATGGGTCTCAGCGGGCGTCCGTTCATTCTCCTCATTAGTTTGAACGAGTTTGTCAGATGGCTCCAATCTGCCCATTTCCTCCGCGAGTCCGGCGATCTCTTTCAGCGTTCTTTCGACTCTTTCTTCCTTCGATTCGTTTCCGAGCGTCCTTTCCTCTGTTGTCAGAAGCGAATTCCGGCCTTCGAGCGCTCCGTAGATCCAGTTGAACACTTTGATCTTCGTGTCACGGTCAGCGGATGAACCGGCGATCCCGGCTCCGTATGCAACGATCTGTGGTGCTAACTCTTTCGCTCGTGATTCTCCCAACAGCATTGTAAGTCTCTTGACGGCATATTCATTGGTTGCTATGGCAAGAGGCTGCGCTGACGAAAGATTCTCCTTTGGCGAGATCAGAACTCCGTCCCGGACAGTCGCTCCTCGCTCATAGAGGTCCCTTATGAACTGCGAATGACCATTCAGATGGGAAGCATGTTCGCTTCTGTTTCTGCCTTCGGTATCTTCGAGCTTCGCAAGCAGCATTTCCGATCGGCTGACGGAAAGCATCTCGCCTATTGCTCTCTCGGTACGCGGGTTAGGGGTGATAGTGGTCATATGCTCATTGACGGGCGGTTGTGTTCTATCCGCATTCGCTTCCCTGGCCTTTATTGCATTACCCACTTTCTCAATGGCGATCTTTACAACGTCTGCGTGGCACGCTTCACCTGCACGGCAGAAACAAGAGATGTTTATCGTCTGTCCGTCACGAAAGGCTTCGCCGAGTTTGAGCATTCCGTCACGTAGGCCTCCTTCATTAGCCTTGTAGCTGTTTCGGAGCCTCTCCGAATAGGCGATAAGAGCCGCATCACGTCCCTCGCCTCTTGGTGCGATCTCGCTCCGCTGGGGCGAAAGTAAGCCAAGTTCCGGCGTGCGAATATTTCCGAGATCGAGTGACCGACTTGGAACATCCCGTATTTCGCCGTTGATGCGGGCAATTACCCGGTTGCTAAGGTCTGGATTCATTTCCTCATTCACGTCCCCTATGTCGTGTTCCGTCGCAATGAGGTCTATGAGCAAACAGCGTGCCTCTCCTGCTTGCGAGCAAATGCCGCCTAGCGTGAGTGTCCCTCGGTTGAACGATCCGTATGGCGAGGAACGGAAACCAGACCCGTCTCTCTTTCCTCCTGCTTGTCTTTTGACCTACCGTGTAGTGGAATAACGATCTCCTTAACCTCTGAAGGGGCGTGTTTCGGAGCTTCAAAGTCCCGTAACATATCGGAAACTGAATGAACCGATCTATCCGCTGCTGAATCAAGAACCGTTTGCAGACGTTCGGCTTCTTTCGGATCGCCGGTTTTCGAGTAACGTGACTCCAGCATCCCTATCTCTGCTGAAGTAAAGATCGGCTGACAGCTTGTTTCGCCTTTTAAGCCGAGGTATGAGAACTCCCTGAACTCCGACGCATTGCGAGAAGCGGATATCATGATCTCTTTTGCGGCCGTCACGTCTTCTTTAAGCATTTGTTCCTTGTCATTGACCAAGGCTGAAACAGTTCGACGAAGTGCCTTGTGTTCGCGTCCCTCTAAAAGTTCTTCCAGAGCACGATCAAGCAATGAACCTCGCCTGGGCAGATCGACATCGTGGACGCTCAAATACGAAACACTCCCCGAGTTTTTGTCGGCTACCGCGAACTTCTGAAATCTCTTTGATTCCTGGAAAACCTTCAGGTCCTCTTTTGCTCTGTCGAACTCGACCGTCGCCACGATCTCTCTCGCAAGCGCCCGTCCGGCAATGATCTGTTGTTTATATCCAGCGAAATTGACAGTCGGATCGGCTTTCAATATCTTCTGACTGGCCGTACAGTCGCTTTCGGCCGATTCGATCATTGAACACTGATCTTTCCAATTCCTTTCGTACTCATCCTTTAATTTAAGCCGAACCGACAACTTTTCAATCTCGGCGATCTGTTTCGGTGAATAGGCAGGAGCATCTTGCAGTTTGTCAGAAGCGGCGTTGAGGACCTTTTCCAGTATCTTCGCCTTGTTCTGTTCAACCTTTCCGGTTTTCTTAATGCTTGCAAGCTGTTCTTCCAGTTTTTCGACTATCTCATTGCGGATATTGCCCGTTTCATCAGCCCTTGTTGAAGCTATCCCTTTATTGGTGAAACGTACCGCCGCCCTCTTTACTTTTCTAAGGAAGGAAAATACCGGATTTTCCGGTTCCTTTTGCTCACGATCCAGATCGGCCAGCGATGCGTATTTTTCACCAACATTGAATCGAAGATAATAGCCTCTCTCGATTTGTTCCTGATACATTTTCCGGTGCGACAAACATTGGAGCTCTGAGATGTTCTTTTGCGCCAAAATTGACCGAACATCGCCCCTGCTTCTCGCTTCTATTTCGCCGGACCTGACCAACTGGGTTCTTGTTCGCTCAAGATACGAGAATCTTCGTATATCCGATGCTTCGAGGCATTGTTCCTGAAGCTTGTCGAGTTCATCTTTTGTCAGCGACGGAACCGGAAGCTGACGGCCACTTTTCCGATAATCACCGCGTATTTGTTTCGCTTCCCGGATCACATCGGAAACATCGTTCTCAAGCTGAGCCTTTGCGGCCTCCTCCTTTAACAGCATCTTGTGAAGAATGGTCTTGATCTGTAGTTCCGCCGGAGTCGGCTGATCCGTTTTGTTTGGGGCCTTTTGTATCTGGATCTCCCGAAGCGAAAGCCGCTTTCTTTTACCACTTACCGGATCGTTCACCGTAAACCGCATTTCGTCACCGTGATCGAGCAAGGAATCGATCCTTTTGTCGATTTGGAGAAGTTCAGATTCAGCAAGGATTCCTTTTGCGAGAGCGTGCCGATCAGCAGCCATGTGCGGCTCAGATTTCTTGACCTGTACGGTCTCCGCTCCCCGCCCGGAATGCTCGTTTGAGATCGCGTCCCTCCCGGATCGATCTCGCACTCTGTTTCGGGTTCTTTCGCGGTCAATAATCGCCTCCATTTTCTCGGTGGCAGCCTCGATCAGAACTCCCGGAACAATGACCTTTTCACCATCGCGAATCTCGGAGTGAGGAAGGGCTTCTCGCGGTATCTTTGTCAGGATATTTCTCTTTATTTCTTTTGAGAGATATTGCTTCTGAATTGCGATATGAACATGCGGATTTTCAGTGTTGCGATGTACGGCGGCGGCCCACAAAAGCCGTTCGGCGTTTGCGGCGGTTTCAAGACTTCTCATGGCGGCGCGTGTGATGTCCTTTAGAGCCTTTTGCTGTTGGATTTCATCTGCTCCCAGCTTCCGGTAGTCCTCGTTCCGAAATGAGAGGACGAGATGGTGCAGTTCGTCATTCGACGGAACGCTCTTCGCAACGCCGACTATCATCGAGTTGTTCGCGCTTTTTGCTGAAAGATTGTCGCTGAAAGCGTTAAATATCTCTCTGGAGTTTTGCGGCTCTCTCTCAAGATCCAGCTTACTGTGAGCAATGTAATGGACAAGGCCGCGCGAACTCCCTCTTTTCGACTGCACACTCGCGACTATCTTCATAAGGGTTTAGGCTCGAAGATCTTCTCTTCGGGGTTCGCCGAGACAAGGCCGTGTATCCTTGTTGCGAAGTAGAGTTCATCGAGAAGCTGCGGTCCCGAGTCGATGCCGTGAAAGGAACAGCATTTGTCGAGATCGAGGATCGTTTGAGCGATCAGGTTCTTTACGGTTCCGTTCGCTGCATGGGAGATCTTCTCCTTCTCCGTTTCTCTTGGCGAGGTAAGCTCGATCAGTCTCGTTAGAATGATATTCAGCACCAGTACCGAGAGGCCGGACAGCGAGTAGATCTCGCGCAGGAATACAGCCGCTTTCTCGTCGTCGGCCTTCTGGGCATCTTCGAGATCCTTTATCCGTTCCAGCATCTCCGAGATACGTTCGGACCCGCTATCTTTTTGACGGCTCGCTTCAACCAAGAGATCGAGCCGATCCCGACACGGATTCGCGCTGAAATTCTCATATTTGTCGGACAAAGCAAAGCGGATCATCTTGCGGATCAGAACCGATCTTTCTTCTGCTGTTTCTCTAACTAATTCGTTGATCTTCTCTTCGTCGGAATGAAATGGTCTGATGGTAATAGACCGGCCGGGTTTCTCATCGGGAAAATCTTCCAGCTTTTCAATGATGCTGTCTCGTTCACGTTTTCTCATATTTGGCGTCAGGTCCGTTGGTATTAGTTAAAGGGACGATGCCTTTTGTACACGAACCGCTTGATGCGAGACATAGCAAAACGCAGGCCGGAATCGACCCTGCCGGTTCGTACACCGACTTGTATACCTTGTGTACGGACGTTAAGTGCCTGTAAAACAATCATTTGCGAGGATTACGAACCCGAAATCCGGGTCTATCCTGTCGTACGGGTACGACAAGCTCCGCCGCATTTTTGAACCAGCCCGCGTTCCACGGTTTATTTACTCACCAAAATGCTCCCCGGTTTTCACCTCATTTCCATAAATTATGGACTGGCACGCCAGTTGATTGACTCCTTCACGGATATGAAAATACAAACTAAAGGAGTCGATCAAAGACCTATGACTACAACACCGGAAACTAATCAATCAATGAAGCAGCCGATGCTCCAGATAAACCGCATCAACCATCTCCGAATCAGTGCGAAAATACTCGATTCGACGGATGAGAAATTGAAACAATACCTTCAGTTCGCCGCCGCTCGAATGGACACGAAGATCACAAACGATGATGTGGTCGAATACGCATTAAATTTGCTATTCGAACGCGACACTGCTTTCAGATTCTGGCTAAAGAAAAAGCCCTAACCGGTGATCTGCTCAAGCAGAAAACGCCGAAGGATAAACCGCTGTTCCATCGAATCCGGGAACCGGAAGCGTCGAGCCTCCAGACGAATCGTAGCGGCTCACAATTTTATCAAGCTCGATCTCGAACGAACGGATATTCAGCTGATCGCTCTCCTCCGAAAGATGTTCGGCAAGAAAGTCCAGATCATCCGACAGGAGATCGGTTTTGACCGTCGATGCCGCCCGTGCGAGCCGGTCGGCGGCCTCCTGAAACACCAGCCCATCGTGACCCTTGACCCATTTCCAGGTGATGTGATGGCCCAGACTTGCTTCGACCAGGCAGCCCCAGAAAGGGCGGTTTGTTTTCATCCGGTTTCGGCCGTTCATCGTGTCGATCACGTACATTGAATCGGAGAATATCTCGACTCTACACGGACGGCGAAGTTCTTCAAGGGCCTTTACACAAGCCAGTATCTCCGCCTGCTGATTAGTGACAGCATCCGGCAAATACTTCGCAACAAGTTTTACCTGCTTTCGATTGCGGTCAACAATAACGGAGCCGCATCCTGCGGAAGCATCCGGGGATCCGTTGCAAAGGCAGGAGGCGTCCGCATAGACGGTTACTAGCGGTGTATAACTCTCGGCGGCTTCGAAGCAGCCGTTATCTTCTACAAGCTTTAACGTGTTCATGAATCTACCTCCTATACGGAAACATATAAAAAGGCACCGGGATTGTCCCCGATGCCTAAAAACTGAAACCGGGATCAGCTTTAGAACTGATCTACATACGGCTCATCTGCCGGCACATTCGCCGACACGTTTGCCGGTTCAGGAGTCTGCGATCCCGCGTTCACCGGACCTGTATAATCAGGTGCGGCGGACTCCGGCTTTTCGGTTCCGTTCTCTCCTGTTTGCTGTTCGCTCGACCGGTTTCCTCCGACGAACTCGAATGAGAGAAGCGTTACTTCGGCGCCGGATCGGGCCTCTCCTCTTTCGGTCGTCCACGGCTTGAACGAAAGCCTGCCGTGAACCAGGATGGACGTGCCTTTCTTGATGTATTCGGCAAGCGTTTCGGCCGTCTTTCCGAAAGCGGTAATATCGTACCAGTGAGTGACCTCAACACGCCCTTCCTTGCTGTTCTTGAAAGAGTTTGATGCGATCGGAAAACTCGCGATCAGCGTGCCGTTTTCCGAATGACGCAGGCTCGCGTCGCGTCCTGCATTTCCTAAAATAGAGACATTTGCTGACATGATTAATTCTTGCTCCTTTTGTTAGTTTTTACTCAGTCCGGGAAGCGACAGCCGGACATTTTCACGGAAAAGCACGAAAAATATCGCATTCCCGCTACATGCCTGACCGCCGCTCCTTCTTTCCCGGTTTTGCTATTCAATTTCAGGGCCTAAACGACGACTTGAACGTACCGGCGTTGCTGCGGCAAGACATTCTGCTGCTGCCGTGCATAACCGGTTTCGCTCTGTGTTTTAAGCTCTGTTTCACGGGTTCGGACCGCGTCCCAAAGACGCTGTTTCTCCTGACGCGTAAGAGCCTTCGCTTCCGGGTCGTTGTAGAGCGAGAACTTGAGATATCGAAGCCCTCCCGCTGTCGCCTTTTCGATCTTCCTAAGCCATTGCCTTGCCGCTTCGGAAAACCGGTCACGAAGACGCACTTCCTGGGACTTGGCGACAGTGTTCAGCGCCGTAAACTCCTTCAACGAGAGCTTGTTCACCTCTTTGAAAGCCGCATACGCCTGCTTCTTGAGTTCGGCCACATCCGCCGTATCCGATGTACTCCGGATCGCGAGATACAACTGCTGATACGCCTCACGCCTAAGACTCCGCAAATGAAAATCCGAATACTGCCGACGCCACAAAAGCCGTAGAACCGCAGCCGCGTACTGCATTTCCTCGAAGTCGGGATTGACCTCCTGATCCAGTACAAGTTCGACCGCCGGCCCCTTGCTGAACATAAACAACCTTCTGGCCGAGCGAACCACTTTACCGTCGTATATCCGGTCAAGTGAGAGCGAAAGCCATTCCTCGAATTCGTGATCCGAGAACGGCTGCTTAGACGGCTCGTTCCAACTGGAAACGGGTAATGCCGTTTGCGTCCGCTCCGCCCACGCCTCGGCTATCATTCGGCGTCCGTTTTGAACAGTGTTGCCGCCCATTGCGTGGC
Organism: Acidobacteriota bacterium; assembly: GCA_019639175.1. Classification (GTDB taxonomy): domain Bacteria; phylum Acidobacteriota; class Blastocatellia; order Pyrinomonadales; family Pyrinomonadaceae; genus OLB17. Next base: position 33,772 of record JAHBSK010000013.1, read on the forward strand.
CGACAAAAAGCCTTCCGATATCGGATGCCAGGTGTCTGGCTTCAGGCGGCAAACACGACGCATCGACCTCGCAATCGAGATCGAACACGACCACGGAACGCTGGCCACCGTTCATCGTGAGACCGACAATACCGTTCTCGTCATACTGCTCAAGGTTGTCGAATGTGAGAAAGTCGCGATCCAGTTCCTCGACGGACTTTTCACCGTCCTCAAGATAGAAGGCGGCGAGATCGTCGTATATCATCCGGCTCACCTTTTGGCGTCCGACACGTCCCAGAACCGCCTTCATTTCGTCATCAAAGTTCGGACATCGTGGCGGGAGCGGTTCTCGATTCATGGCCGCCTCTTTGACCCGGCGCTGATCGGCAACTGTGAGCTTTGGTTCGGATCGGTTAAACTCCTCAAATGAGATCTCGCGATCCGAGTTCGTCGCCGTTACAGCCTCAAGCTGCATGCCGAGAAGTCCCATTTCCATGAGCACTTCGCCGGCTCCGCGTTCCCTGATCTCACGGTAGTAATACGCAGCTATCTGCTCATACTCGAACTGGCCCGCATCGGCGCTTGCGATGGCTTTGACGCATCGGACAAACTCACGTCCGTCCTCCTCGCTGCCGAGTACCCGAACCGCGTATTCGAGAGACATTATCCGCACTCGATCTATCGGCTCCGGTTCGAGTTCATCCGCTATTCTGACAACTACGTCCCCGAGGATCGCAAACTCCTCAAGCTCCATTCGACGAAGCTGGTTATTCGCGAGATGCGTACACCAGTCCCGCATCGGGGAACCTGTATTGAGCGGTGAGAATGCAAGTATCGGATTCCGCGGGGCGAATCTCCTGAGTTGTTCAATGTTCAATTTTTCTGCCATAACTTCCTATTTCCGGATAGAGAGAGTGAACCGGAGAAAACGCATGATATTAAGGGCGGCGCTTTCAAAGCCCTGAATAGAAAAAACACTTCCATTCAGGCTTGAAAATCCCTTTCAAGTAACGGCGGGGGCAATATTAGATTTATGTGAGGACGTTTCTATTCGGAGGCAAGCTCGGCTAATCGTTTCTGAAGGTAGGCAAAGGTCCGCGGAGCCTGTTTGTCGAGCTTCGCTCGTCCGGTTCCTAAGCCGTCCGAGGGAACGACGATTACATGAATTGAATCCGTGACAGCCTTAATCACTTCAGCAAAAGCAGCGTCTATCACAGTCTTGTTCTGTTCAAACTCGTCATCCGAAAAGAAGGCTCCGGCCTTGTAGCTCGGATTCTTTTTTGTCGGGATACCGAGGGCGTTCGGTTCGCCCCGCATTGCGGCGGCCTGGCCGCCGAAACCTCGCTGTTCAAGGTTATCGCCAAAAAGGAACAGTTTGTCGCGGTTCGCCCGGACATATTCGCGGGTGATGAACTGCATCCGTTCGATTCGATACTTCATGGCACTCTGTTCCTTAAGTCTCTTTTACCAGGGCGACAGCCGCAAGTTTTCTAGTCTCAAGACATGACGACGGCAGGGCTATGGTGAAAAGGTTTATATAAGAAGGCTGAGGTCATATGCAGCCGCCAGGCATTGTGGATTCTCGTATGGTATTCAACAGGGGCAACACGATTAAAGCTTCAACGTCACAACTCGGAGTCGAATCCTGCCAACCGTTGTGCGTATTTTTTTTCCTAGTGCAGCGAAGGTGCGTTCCGAGACTTGGTTTAATAGTTGTCGCTATCAAACCTGCCTAAATCCCTCACCCATATACCGCCGCTCCAGTCGCAGGAGAGTACCTCTTGTTGATCGTCGTTAAATGTCGCGGAAACCAAACCAACGGGATGTCTTTCGAACACATGCAAACATTCGCCCGTTTTGACATCCCATAATCGGACGGTGCCGTCGTGCGCGGCCGAAAGTAGTTGCCGCTGATCCCGGCTCCACTGCACAGTTCGAATAGTATCGGTGTGGCCATTGAAAACGCGGACGCACTCGCCGTTTTCAATATCCCAAAGACGAATCTCGCGCGAACAGGAGACCGCATGTTTCTCATCGGCGGCCCACGCCACACCATGAACATGATATGTATGAGCTTCCAGAACTCGAATGCAGCTACCAGTTTTCAGATCCCAAATCCGCACCGTGCCATCTCGGGAACCCGACAATGCCCGCTCCCCGGTCTCGTCGAAGGCGGCGCAATAGATGCCGTCACTGTGTCCGTTCATTTCGAACAGGCGTTGTCCCGATTCGAGATCCGTCAATTGCAGAATATTGTTGGAGGCGGTCAATGACCGCTTTTGCGCGGACCTCCAGGCCAAACACCGTTCGTGCCGTCCGTCGAACTCCCGAAGGCATTCGCCAGTCTCTACATCCCAAAGCCGCATTTTTCCATCGAGGGACAGCATGGTCTTCTGATCCTCGCTCCACGCCAGAGCCCAGACCTTTCCCGTATGCTCAAAGGCCCTTACAAGATCACCCGTCGTCAGATCCCAAAGCCCTACGGGATTGCGTTGCAGGCCTACAAGTGCCCGTGCTCCATCTAACGAGAACTTGCAGGTGTAAATCTCTGCGGAGTCGATATTGAGTTGTACTGCGTGCATACCCTGCTCCCGCCTCCAATAAGAAAATAGAAGAGACGGCGATTAACCGTCCTTTTTCGTCTTTAGCTCACCGAACAATATAAGGTCCTGTCCGATTTGTAAGTCGCATTATACAGGAAGAAGCGATCATAACACAGCCTTAGGAGAACTTAGCTTAAGTATCTTCTACTCAAGGGAATGGGCGGACCACCGCCCTGCTTTCGACGGCAGATATGAAAGCGGTGGTCCGATATTGGATGGGTGGGTTAGGCAGGCATGGATCTGTATCAATATGCGGCAGCCTGCCGGATCTCGGCTGGCATGTCCATTTGCTGCGGGACAACTGCTGCCGCGTCCTCACCGCCGTCATCGTCGCGTTTTTCGGTCAGGAACTGAAACTCCTGCAAAGTGACCTCAGCACCTGCCTGCGGGGTTTCACTCCTGTCGAGCCACGGATTGAACGTAAGCCGTCCCTGCACATAGAGCCGATGTCCTTTGCGAACGTAACGTGCGATGGTCTCAGCCTGCTTGCCGAAAGCCGTCACGCGGAACCAGTCAACTTTTTCGACCCGTCCATTCGATGTGTTCCTGAAGGTATTAGAGGCGATCGAGAATTTCGCCATAAACGTGCCGTTGTCCGTGATCTCGGTCTCCGGCTCCCTGCCGAGATTACCAATAAGCGATATGTTTGCTCCCATTTTTTGTTCTCCTATTTATTCTTAAGTCTGTAATTCGCCGAAAAAGGGCGTTACGGCCCGAAACTCGCTGCGAGAGTCTATCCCACAGGGGCTTTCGAGCCGTGATCTATCCGCCGCTCCTATTTTGTTTCAGTTCCGAAAGATCGACGTGCCGGTCGCGGATGCTGCTGCGACTTCTGCTCCACTACTTCGGTGCTGATAAACAAAAACCTGTTTTCCGGAGGATATCGCGGTATCGATCGCATGTTTCGTACCGGAGCTTTTGCCGTCCCAGACTGCGATCACCGCATCTGCCTCTCCAACCATTACGTAATTGCGAAGAAACCCCGCTCGTTTCCCGAATCTGTCCCAATCGGCGAGATACTCCGTAAACTCAATGCCGTGCGACGCCGCATACTCCCCCGCCAGCCTGTCAACGCCTCTCGCACCGCCTGAAATAATACTCGTTGGACGGATCCCGCTCTGTTCGATCGCCTGTGATACAACCGCCGGATCGTTTATCGTTCTGCTGCCGCAGACCAATACTTTCATCTTTCTCTCTCCTTCGATCTTGATGTGAAACGAACGCCGTATGAGGCTGTCGATTCAAAGGTTGCCGGCAGCTTTTGTTTTTGCGGCTAATACCAGGGAAGCTAATTTAACAAGGCTTTTACTTGACAGAGAAAGTCGTTCTGCGACGCCGACAGGCGGCGGACGGAACGATCAATGAAAGAAAGTTGGCTCGATAAGTGAGGGTTTAATTTGGCGGAATTTAGAGTGTCAATGGGAGTTGAACGGGGACTTTTACGATTAGAATATAAATAGAATAGCCAAATACCTGTAGTAATTTGACCTTATATTCGTATTTGACATATCGGTCTTGATAGCGTCTACATCCATTACGAAGGAAGACGGGGTGATATGCCAAAACTACCGTATTCTCCGTCAGCCGCATACATTTGATCAGATGTAATATGTGAACCAGCCCCCCCTAACAGTACGAGACGGATTAGAGTCATTCAAACATTTCACCTTTGATTTTGACTAAGGCCCTAACCCTAATTTGATTCGGGAGCCGTAAGTGTAACAACAAATCCGGCGTCGCCAACCGCTAAATATTTTGATCTATCGACCTTTACTATCTTGCGAAAATAAACTGATCTGTCAGAATCGGTGATGTTATCAAGAATATTGTTAACTGCGGGTGATTGGTTAGGGATACGAGCATCGACAAGTCGTTTGGCAATGGGCAGTTCAAACGCCAGAGACCAAGTTCGTCCTTTGTCTAACGAATAAATTACTTTGGCGCTTTGACTTAATTCGGTTGTGTAGTCGTCCATGGATACAATTGACGAAGAGCCGCCGCTCAACAATACCAGATTGCCATCCCAAACAATGTCATAAGCCAATAATCCGTCAATCTTGCTTTCATGTTTAGAAATATTATCAGCCCTTCTTTCGACAGAGGTAAACATACCGCTGTTCGATAAAATTGAGGTCATCAATTGGACATCGTCATCCTGACTCACAAACTTGAGGACAGTAGCATGCTGCCCCTTTCCATTGAGATAATGAGAAACCCATTTTTTCCCATCAGACTGGACTGAAACGATACTACCGTTTTCAAACAGCAAAAAAGCTTTCTCCGCTTCAATACGAATAAGATCACTGACAGCAACATCCATCTGCCTATGAGAAGTATTTATGGCATTGGGATAAACATTGGTCCAGGTATGTCCTTTGTCCTGCGTAAATAACGCAATACCTGTTCTTCCTTCCGCTTGTTCCATCGATCCAACTATCCAGCCTTTTCCTTCTAAGTCGATAACAAATCCAGTAACGAAAATGCCGTCTATCTCATATATCTGATCCCATGTATTGCCACCATCTTCGGTATGAAGCATGGAAATACCTTCACTACGGCCTGGCACCGTTTGTTTCTGCACCACCAACCAACCCGTGTTTTCATCGGTAAAGAAAACTTTACTGAAGTAGGATTTCTTCTCAGGTTCCAACTCAATGCGACTCCAATTGTCACCGCCATCAACTGTTTTATACAAAGTTGATGCGGTCACATCATACTTGCGGCCAAGAGAGTAATCCTTTGCAGAAACTCCGACCAACCAACCATTTTTCTGATTTACAAAGAAAACATCGGTTAACGATTCGTCTCCGAGCTTCCTCATTTTCATACTCCATCCGTCAAAAGTCTTTTCCCCAAAAGAAACAGCAAGAGTAGACTGCTCTATGTTAGAGGTATTCGAGCCAGTACTTAGGGTTATTGCACCTTGATTACAGGCATTTGTAAGCAAACCAAAAACAAGTAATGCCGATGTAATACATGATTTCATAACTCCCCTCCCTCACATTAGCCAATTTAAAATATCTACTCGTGAACTCAATCTTCGGTCAAAGATATGTATTTGTCAGTTACGCATTTCTCAAACTGCCATCCTATCTCCCTACGCCATTGTTCCCATGGTTTTGGGTCACCATGTCCATCTGAATTTTTATAGTCTGTTCTCCCAAAAAAACGCGCCATTAGTGAATGCCCGAGTTCGTGTATTTGAGTGGTTAGGACAAATCCAAATGTTTGAATAGAAGGCTTGCTATCAAATTCACGAGAAAATGCCAGTAGATCTCGCCCAACATAATTTGTCGTTGTCGGATCTGTTCGAACTGTAATACCAAAATGGGTTTCTACTTTAGGACTGCCAACATAAAACGTGATCCCGTAAGCTCGTTGATTTCCCAAGGGAGTAGAGGAGGCGAGATTAAATGCTATTCTGGTTAGTTGAGCGGAAGTGAAGTTGTTACCAGTCTCAACTGTAAATGAATGTTTTCCTTTCGTAAATGTGATTGAGCCATTTTGCTTTGCCGTCATCTCCCTTACGTTGGTGGCTTCCCATCCTTTACCTTTCTTAAATATATGAGCAATACAATATGAAAGAGATTTCTTTAGCTCATCATCATCAACTTTAAATATCCGAGGTGTTTGCCGAGTCTGCCCTTGTGTAGAAAACCCATACATCCTGTCGAGCCAGCTTGGGACACCTTTGGCGTATTCTCTCGGGCCAGGCGATCCAAGGGTGAAGATACCGTTCCCGTGTGGGATAAGGTCATAAAGATCACGGATCAGCTGGCCCCATTGATTTGACAATATATCAACCTGCACCCCTCCTGAGTTAGCCTGTCTTTCAAGTTGTGCGCAGCTGACCGTTATGCCGTCAAGTTCACAAGGCGAGCGCAGGCCGTTGATGAAGAGATCTGATTCAATTTCTATTGGAGGAAAATCACCGTTGACGCCGCCGTAAACCGGATTGTAGCTTGTCACCGTTCCAACATTTCCTCCGGCCGGATCGAACTCCGCCTGCCGCTGATCGATGTAGTTGGGATCCGAGATCGGCACTCCGAAGATGTGTTCCGGAGCCTGCCGCGTCACCCGCTGGCTTACCCCGTTCGCATCGACATGCTCGTAATGCACCGCGTCAACCTTTTGATTGTTCGGCCATGTGTTTGTCCACCGATAGGTCAGATATGCTATCACCTCTCCACCCGCGATCACCATTCTCCTGCCTTTTGAGCCGTCTGAAAACGCCTCAGCAACCACTTCCCCACCCATCACTGTCGAACGAATGTAATAAAAAATACTTTCCTGATCCCAGACGCATTCCTCGGTCATAGGCTCTGTCTCTCGGCATCGTTCGGTAAACCGCTTCTGCTCGCGTGCGTCCCCGTTGTAATATCTGGTAAGCCTGTCCTCATGTTCGTTGTATGTGAATACATCGCGTTTAAAAATAAGTCTCCCTGCGGCGTCATATTTCATTTCAGCAGGGCCGTCCGGCCATGGGCTTTGCGTGACCCGCCCGTCAGCATCGTGCTGCCAGTTGTTCCAAGTCCCGTACCCGTTGCTTGAGCTCGTGATCCTGTTGTTTGAATACGTATATAATATTTGCAGGTTTGCATCCCCTCCCCACTGCTTATTGTATCGCTGGGTCATATTGCCAAAGGCGTCATATGTATATTGCTGGCGATAAGGAAGGTTCTGTGTCTGGTTCCATCCGTCCGGTATTGTGGTCCCGTTTGCCTCGGTGCTTGATTTGCCCTGATAAAGTCTGCCCTGATGGTCATACGTGTTCAGACGGTCAAACTTCCAGTTAAGGGCATCATCAGTGTGCTTTAATCTTCCGTCCGCATAATACTGGTATGTCTTGTCCATAACATCAACGGTCGATGTTGCAAGCTGGTATGTCTCAGGCAAAAGCTTATCATTGAACGTAGTGTTCATTTCGACGCCGTTGCCGTATTCCAAATGCTTCAGACCTCCCCACGCACGGTATTGCGCATTGGTCACAAATGCGGTCGTACCGCCAAAAGTTGTGGATGGTGCTACGCTTGTAAGACGTCCGGTTTTGTCCAGATCGTAGTTGATGGTAACTCCGAAAGGCTCCTTCAGACTCTTTAGTTGTCCGCCAAGATGATATGTGTATTCTATCTTGAATCCATTATTGGTTTCCGGTGCCGAGGCCAATGTGTCATTGAAATTCCTTAATTCAGAAGTCAACTGGGAAAGAGAGTTGAAAGCGTATGTCACTGTCCCAAGCCCATCCGTCATAGATGTACGGTTTCCGAGATCA
>JAHBSK010000014.1 GCA_019639175.1 Acidobacteriota bacterium
AACATTGCAAAACGTATTGACAAGACATTGGATTTCGTATAAGATTTCTCAGGATATTTGAAATAAGTTTTTGACGGCTAAGATTTCAAGAGTTTTAAAGACTCTCGGCTGCGAATTGACCGCATAAGCAGAGTGTAACCACTCACTCACCCGTGAAGACCCAGTCAAAAACACCGACCATATTTGTGATGGAAGCGGGGTGCCGTGTTCGAGTTCCCCGACTGAAACGTATAAGGGCATTGATGAAAGAACCGCCCTAATGGTGACGGTTACAAACCAAAGGCCGGACGGATTTAATTTCAGGGGATAACTGTGTTTATCAAACACACATCCCTGAGATCAAATCCGTCCGGCCTTTTTTGTATTTAAAATTATGCAATTACAAACGAAAAAACAGATCATCAACAATGCCGAATTTTGCCGAATTTTCGGCATCTCGATAACAACACTTTGGAGGCTAAGGAACCGCAAGGAAGGGGCCGTGCCGCATTTCTTTATTGGCGGCCAGGTCAGATACGACCTCGACGAGGTCGATGCCTTTTTTAAGCGGAGGAAATTACGGAATAGGACGCTGCCGAGGTAAAAAAAATGACGAAATTGACTGAATATATTCGCGAAATCGACGTGCTGGAGCAATGGCCAATGAGCCGATACACGCTGCTGCGGGCGCGAAGGAATGGACTGCCGTTCGTGAGGCTCGGAGCGTTCGTTTGCTATCGGCCGGAGGACTTAGAGGCGTGGTTCCTGGCGGAGCCGAAGAGAAGAGGTAAGCGGCGTCGCGGTGCCGCAAAGTTAGCAGACTCGGAGAAAGAGGGGGGAATGGAAAGCGATGCGAGCTAGAAATACAAGGCCCGCCGAAGTTGAGGAATTTCGACAGGCCGGAACAGAATTGAACTGTGACAAGAACAGTTACAGTTTACGAAAAAAATCAACAAAAAACAAGAGGCCGTCGCAGCTTTTAGCCGGGCCGATTGCATCGACAAGCCATCGGTGCGGCATTGCCGATTTGTTAATGGAGTGTCGGATCACGGATCGCAAGCGGAGATGTTCATTTTGTCGCGGCTGGCTTAAAGCTGATGATCTTCGGATCGACGGTTTTCGAGTTTGCGGCTTTTGTGCCAAAACCTTAATAGCCTTAACGGCGGTTTTAAATCGGCGGCGGCTGGGAGGCGGAATATGACGGTGACGCCGAACGGTGTTTTAGCACAAATTCAAGCCGAAGTCGAAGGTTTTGTTTCCGGTGGAAGCCGTGAACATGCACATGTTCTGACGGATATTCTGGAGGCTTTGCAGCCGTTCGACTTCCGCAAAGCCGCCGGGCTGGAAGGTCAGGATCGGGTTGCGGAGAAAACTCTAAGAGTCTTATCCATACGCGAGATCACGCGGGTTGCGAAAGAATTAGATTGCGGCCTATGCCAAAAAGGGGACTTTATTTACGCCTACAATGGACAGTTCTGGCAAAGGGTTGGCCGCGAAGATCTGGAATATTTCTTAGGGCGGGCGGTCGTTAAACTGGGTGTTAATGAGCTTGTGGCTGCCGACTTTGAGTTTAAAAACAAAACTTACAGGCAGTTCGTGTCCGACAGTTATTTGCCGGAACCGCCGATTGGCGCGGGCATTAAGATTAGTTTACTTAATGGCACATTTGTTGTCGGCAACGACGGGGCTTTTTATATGCAGCCGTTCCGTCGGGAAGATTTCTTGACATATCAGCTTCAATTCAACTACGATCCCGCCGCGACATTCCCGCGTTGGCAAGCCTTTCTTGACGAGGTGCTGCCGGATACGGCGTTGCAAAACGTCTTAGCAGAATACATCGGCTATGTTTTTGCCCGCGATTTGAAGCTAGAAAAAACGCTATTCCTTTACGGCGGCGGCGCAAACGGCAAGTCTGTGGTTTTTGACGCGATAAATCAGCTTCTAGGATCGGAGAACGTTTCAAATTACTCGCTGGAAAGTATCAGCGAGCAGAGCGGTTACTATCGCGCAATGATCGCGCACAAGCTCTTGAATTACAGTTCCGATATTTCTGACAAGATGAGCATTGCGAAATTTAAAATTCTCACAAGTAACGAACCCATTGAAGCGCGGCTGCCGTATGGACAGCCGGTTCAACTGACGCGATATGCAAGGCTGATGTTCAACTGCAATACCCTTCCGAGGGATGTTGAGTTTTCGGAGGCGTATTTCCGGCGATTTCTTATTATTCCATTTAATGTAACGATCTCCGCCGACCGCCGGAACCCGAATTTAGCAAAAGAACTGTTTACCGCCGAAGCTGCCGGGATATTTAACTGGGCGTTGGAAGGTTTAAGCCGTCTCTTGGTTCAAGGTGATTTTTCTTCGTGTGAGGCTATCCGCGAAACCGTTAGAACTTATCAGCAAGAGTCAGACACGGTGTTTATGTTCGTCCAGGAAGAAGGGTATTCGCCGAGTTCCTACCAGCATCAGTTGCTGAAAACGCTTTATTTGGATTATCGGGATTTCTGTAAAGCCGACGGTGCTTTTCCCGTAAAGAAATTGAATTTCCGAAAAAGGTTGGAGGGGTTGGGTTACCCGGTTAACCGTGGCACCGATAACAAAGTTGTCGTTTGGCTGGAGCGGTGACGCAAAACTAAAAATGTTTTGGAAGGGTAATTTTAGTAATTTTAGTAATTTTTCCAAAAACAGCTTTGTTGAAAATAAAGGACTTACAAGATCGTGAATTACTAAAATTACTAAAATTACTGTCCAGAAACAAATTTAGTTTTCTTGAGATAAGAGATGACAGACTATCTATTCACATTAGAGAAAGGATCGAAGAAACATATCTGTCCGCAATGCGGCCAGAAGCGATTCGTGCGCGTAGTTCATTCTGGAACAGGTGAATATCTTTCTGAAACGGTTGGCCGCTGCGAGAGGGTTAATTCATGCAGTTATCAATTAACCTGGGCCGAACACTTCCGAAACAACCCGGATGAACGCGAACGCTGGGGCCTTTCCGCCGCCGGAAACGCTGAAAAACGACAGGTATCACGGTTCGGACAAGGCCGAAAAAACGCCTCACAGGCCGCCGGAACGCAAAGATTTTCTGCGATGCAACCGAAAAAGGTTGATTACCTTGATCCCAAGCATCTGATGGCAGCCTTAAACGGCTATGAACGCAACGCCTTTGTGAAGTTCCTACTGACGCTATTTCCTGACGATCACGCCGAGGTTTGGGAGGCTTTAAGCCTTTACGCCGTCGGAACAATGCCGGATGGCCGCACGGTATTTCCTCAAATAGATCGGCAGGGCCGCGTGAGAACCGCAAAGGTTCTCAGGTATAACTCTGAAACAGGTAAACGCCGAAAGGACAGAATGGAAGATCCCTGGCTTCATTCCCTGCTGAAAAAGGACGGATCGCTGCCTGAAAACTTTGAACTCGGCCAAGTTTTCTTCGGCGAACATCTTTTGAGGAAATTTCCGGCATGGCCGGTTGCCGTTGTCGAGGCGGAAAAGACGGCAGTCATCGCGTCGATCTGCAAAGGCGTGTTCCCCGATATGGTTTGGGCTGCCGCCGGATCGTTGGAATTTTTGAACATTTCCAAACTCCAAAGGATCGGGACTGACAGGAAGATCATCCTCTACCCTGATCTTGGGGGCTTTGAGAAATGGACGGCGAAGGCCGAGGAAGCGCGGAAGCACGGATTAAATATTGCGGTCTCTGACGTGCTGGAATTTATCGCAACGCCGGAACAGAGAGTTGACGGCCTTGACTTGGCGGACTGGCTGATCTCGGAACAGCAGGCTTTGAACGCAAGCATTCAGCATTGCCGCGAGGACGGAATTAACGAATTAGGATCGTTTTGTCACTTTTAGGTTCCTTCCTGCGGTTTCCGAAAATCGAGGGTAGCTGCGAGGCTCCGGCTATCGCTAGTTATTATAATTTTTTTTAATTTCATCAAAGTTAGCTAGCTAATTGTTTATGAGCCGCGAAACAATACAAATTTTGGATGACGCAGACGAGATCGAGTTTTTCGGGACGCAGTATCCGGTCGGCAGCAAGGAACGTGCGAGGCTTTATTATTTCGCGGAAATCCTTCGCAGAGAATACAAGATGACCGATGCGGAAAAACTCGATCTCACGCTAAAAACTTTGGAGCGGGCCGGGCCTTGCACAAAAACAGAGCTTATCGAGCGGCTGGATTTCTCTAGAGATGAATGCCGCCGAATTGTCGAAGGCGGCATTCATTCCGGCTCTATCCAGACCATCGAGGAACCGACAAACGGCAGGCCGCGCATTTTGCTGATGATTCCGTCCTGATAGGGTCGCGCCAATCTTGCTTCATCAGTTTCCTGCGGGTCGGAAAAAAAAGGCTGCCAGGCTTTTGTTAAGATCGGATTATGACAAGCATCCATAAAGGGAATTATTCGGGCGAGCAAGAGCTTGCGGCCGGGTCGATAGCCTTCAAAGTTCTATGCAATCGGTTTAAGACCGGGCAATCGTTATCGGGACACGGTTCTAAAAAAGGTCAGAATACGGCAGAAATTCGCATTACCCGTTCGGCTCTTGCTGTGAGCAAGATCGGCAGCGATCCACAGCAGATCGCATCAGCATGGCCAACGCCGAGATCGAACCGCTGGGTTTTTGATCTTTTTAGCCGCGAGAGGGCAAAGCTTGGCGATTTAATTCTGGTTCCGGCTCAAGTTTCATTTGGCAGTATCAGCGGAATGACCGCGGACGGTGACGACAAGCCGGAAGCTGCGGCCGATCTCAATCCGTCACTGGTTCCGGTTCGTAAAGCGGCGGTCTGGACTAAAATGACAGACGAGACCGTGGAAGATTACGACGGCTTCGCCGAATGGATGAACTCAGAATTAACGCGGCAGTTGCTTTCAGAGATTGATAACCAGTTACTTAACGGCAACGGCGTTAATCCGTTAATGCAAGGACTTCTCGGTAACGCGAACATTCAAACGCAAAGCAAGGGAGCAGACTCACTTACCGTCGCCATCTCGAAAGCCATTGCAAAGGTTCTCAAAGCCGGATTTTATCCGACTGCTATCGTCGTTTCGCCTGATGATTTCGCGGCATTAACGGCGGCCACTCCGGTAGAATTTCGCGGAACATTTTTTGATGTTCCATTGATAGCAAGCGAACATGCCGCGAATAATTTGCCGGTTGTGGGTGATTTCACGACAGCAACGGTATTTGAGCGGTCGCCTTTGATCTTTAGTTTAACGAACACGGATCAGGATGATTTCATACAAAATCTGCTGACTCTTCGTGCCGAACAACGCCTTGCATTGGCCGTGTTCGCACCGAAGGCGTTCTGCAAGGTTGTGACTTAAAGTTTCGCTTGCCGGTTACGGCTTATGTTCAAGTTATGCGGCTGTTTTGGAAAACGCCCGGCTGTGTGCCGCATACGTTTTCTCCAGCACAGCCGGGGCTTGATAAAGAAAAAGGATCGGGTTTTTAGCCATAATTTTCTCGATCCCTTTTTTTTTTTCGATCTCGTGCTTCTAATTTCTTAAGTCCAACTTTTAGTCCAACTGGCAAAATTTGCTGTTTTAACATTCATGTATGTTTTTTAACTTACTGAACCTGAACAAGTTAACTGGCACTCGCGGTAGGAGTCGAACCTACGGCCTCTTCCTCCGGAGGGAAGCGCTCTATCCACTGAGCTACGCGAGCAGAAACTGAATTATACCACGAAATTATTTCCGTGTTTCAATCCTTATTGTCTTGATCCTGACATCTTCGACCGGACGTTCACCTTCTTTTGGTTTGACGCCGGAGATGATGCGGGCATTGTTCATTCCGTCTATCACTTTTCCAAAAACAGTGTAGCGGCGGTCAAATTGCGGTTCGCGTTTTAGCGTGATAAAAAATTGAGAGTTTGCCGAGTTAGGGTCGGTGCTGCGGGCGGCTCCGACAATACCCGAAGCGTATTCAATGTCGGAAAACTCCGCAGGCACGTTCGGTTTATTTGATCTGCCCTGACCGTCGTTTGTCGGATCGTCATCCTTTGAGTTCGGATCCCCGCCCTGAATGACAGTGTCATTCACCCTATGAAACGTGACACCGTCGTAAAATCCTTCTTTGGCAAGTTCCTTGAAACGGGCAACAGCCTGCGGTGCGATGTTGGAGTACAACTCGATCGTCATTGTGCCAAACGCCGATGAGTTTTCCATCTCTATAACGGCGATCTCGTTATCAGCAACAGGCGTGACGCCTTCTTTTACAACTGGTGCTGCTGAATTGTTTGTAGAAGATGTTGAACCTCCGCAGGCGGCAAGTGTTGTGATTAAAGCAATTATCAAAACAAAATATATCGATCTCATAGATTGATCCCTAAAATTCATTGGTGTCTAAAATTATTGTGACAGGGCCGTCGTTCACCAGTTCCACATCCATCATTGCCCGAAATCTGCCGGTCTCAACCCTGCTGAGCGATGCTCTTACTCTATCAACAAAATATTCGTAGAGTTCGTTGGCTTTTTCCGGAGCGGCCGCACCGATGTAAGAAGGCCTTCTGCCTTTTCTTACATCGGCCAGCAGCGTGAATTGCGAGACAACAAGTATTTCGGCTGTAACGTCCATGACCGAAAGGTTCATCCGGCCCTGTTCGTCATCCATCAGGCGGATATTTAATATCTTTTCTGCCAGTTTGTCAGCCTCACCGGCGGTGTCGGCTTCGGCAACACCTAACAGGACAAGAAGCCCTTTGCCGATAGCTCCGACGGCCTCGCCTTCGACGGTAACGCTCGCGCGCTTCACTCGTTGAACGACGGCTTTCACTAGCTTGCGGGTTCCTCGATATAGACCTTGTTCATTACGACCTGTTCCAGCGGTTTGTCATTCGGATTTCGCGGAACCGTCGCGATGGCATCAACGACATCCTGGCCTTCCAGAACCTTGCCGAATTTTGTATAGCTCGGCGGCAAAGGATAATCAACGTGCATGATAAAGAACTGCGAACCGTTAGTGTTCGGCCCCGAGTTTGCCATTGCGACAGTGCCTTTTTCGTAGGTGCCGGCGTAGAGGTCTGATGTACGGTCGATCTCGTCCTCAAACTTGCCGCCCCATGCCGATTCGCCGCCATAGCCTTCGCCAAGCGGGTCGCCGCCCTGGATCATAAAATTTGGAATAACGCGATGAAATATGACACCGTCGTAATATCCGTTGCCTGCGTGGATGCGAAAATTCTCGGTCGTTTTCGGCGCGTCCTGTTCTAAAAGTTCAAATTTGATCGTTCCTTTATTTGTTTCAATAACTGCGATTCTATTGCTCATGTAGCTCTCCTGAGTATTTATTACAAATAAATAACTTACCACGAAAAGACAATAATGGCGAAAGAGGGGCAAATTTACGGTGGCTAGATATTCAAAATAAAACGCTCGATGGCGCGGGCAACGCCGTTTGCGTCGTTTTCGACGGTTCGGTGAAAATCGCCGTGTTTCATAAGTTCTTCGGACGCATTTCCCATTACGACCGGCGTGCCGGAATAAAGCAGCATTTCAAGATCGTTGAAATTATCGCCGATGACCATGACCTCTTCGGACGAGATACCGCTAAGCCCCGCCAAATGTGAAACTCCGTGTCCTTTGGACGCCGGAAAAGGCAGAATGTCGAGCAGGGTGAAATCCAGTTTGGGATAAATGGTGGGCAGAAAAGTGACTTCCGAACCCAATTCCGATCTCAGGACATTTTCCATTTCCGACATCGATCTGCATCCGCCGGAAAATGAAATATGAATGATGCTGTGATCGCGGACGGCGTCTTCCAGAGAGTGAACGTGATGGACGGCGTCGTGAGCCTCTTCTCCGTGCATTGCCTCGGCCCAGCGAATATAGCGTTGCAGCGGAATATTGTCGTCAGATATGCGATCGTAAAAAAGCGTTCCTTTGCCGGTTGGGTCGGCGCTGACCAAAGCATCGCCATTGTATTTTTTGCCGACACGGACGACCTCACGGGCCGTATCAGTTTCAAGCAGGGAAGCCTCGACCGTTTCCAGGGAATCGGCATATTTGATCAAAGCTCCGTTATGGGTGATAAGCGGAGCATTCAGCCCAAGCTCACGCCCGATGTGGAAGGCATCGCGAAATCTTCGCCCCGTTGCAATGGTGACAAGAACGCCCTTTTCCTCGGCGGCTCGTATCGCAAATCGATTTTCGTCCGAGACCTCACCCTTTGAATTTAATACCGTTCCGTCAAGGTCTAGTGCAAGGAGTTTTATCATTTATTGCAAACTGTGGGATCTTCGATATGAATCTAATATGTAACCCAGCAAGCCGTAAAGTCTGGAAATGAAGACAATGGAAAGCAGTATGAGAACAAATATATCAACCGTACCCGCTCTATATAAAAAACTGTCCAGACCGGCTACTTCAGCAGACTCCGCCATGGCAATGGTTCGCTGCGTTTCGAAATACCAATATGGAAACACCGCAAATGCGCCGGCCGCAAACAGGGCGATCCATGCAGGATGACGAAGAAAAATACTGGCTCCAAAACTTAGTCCGGAAAGGCCAATGACAGCAAGAAGGAGGTCTGGATGCCGATCGGGAAAGCAATATGGACCGGAAAAAGTTATCTTGCCTTGAGACTCATCATCTGCTTGCTCGGCATAATAGGCCTCACGTTCAAGGTCGGCTCTATCTGCGTACGAAGAATAGCTGACAATAGAAAATGCAAACGCCAGAAATGCCAATACAGTTATGAAATGATGCTTTATATCAGACATACAAAAGCAAGAGACAATTTTATCTTACGTCATTGCCGATCATCTATGGAAATCTTTTAACATTCGGCGCACCGAAGAAATACGAACAACAGAGTGCGAAAGCCTGCCAAAAGAACAACACCGTGACCGCAGTAAACACCGCATAATCGATGGTATCTGCTGCCGACAGTAGTAATACTCCAACAGGATGGTTACTGTATAAATTCCAGTCGAGAATGAATGAATTCGCAGCCCTGAAAGCCCAGAGTATATAGATCAAAAAAGAAAGTCCTGTAAGAATTGTCGAAAACAGCAATCTGGATGATTTCCACAAAACAAGAAAACTTAAAAACGACAAAAGGACGACGGTTAATCTCATCCAGGGCCGGTCATCTCCGTAATCACCATAAACTCCAAATGTGATCTCTCCCGACTCCCTGATAAGTTTGTTTTGTTCTTCACGCAGAATTTTCTCTTGTTCTTCACGGACATTTTCATTGTATCTGGCAATCGAATCCGTTACCACGCTCAAAAGAGCAAGCACGACGACGAACAAACCAAACGCCTTTAGAATTGATGTCCTTCTTTCATCCATAAGATCAATGACAATTATGAGCGGTGATGAGCCTCCATATACGCCCGAAGCAGTTGATTTATCTTTGTCTGATAGCCACGTCCCTGTTCCTTAAAAAAATCAACCACATCCTGATCTACACGCAACGTGAGCTGCTGTTTTTTCGGGACAGGCTTCAGGCCTTTTCTAAGAACACCTCTTGCCCACATTTCATCAGTTATAGGGGGAATGTCCGAATAATCAATATCATCATCGGTCATGGCATCAAGCCGTTCCCAGTCAGTCTGCGATTTCGTTGTAGTATTTTTTCTGTTCATTTTTGTTAGCCCTTCGTGCCGATATGATGCGAATCTCTTCATTGGACTCAGTATATGAGACTGCAATTACTCGTCCGCTTAAAAGTCCAAGAGAGAAGTATCTGGTTTCACCATAATCAAATCGGTCATCTTCGATGGTAAAAACATAACTTTCAAATAATGATGGAATCTCAATAAAATCCAAGCCGTGACGTCTGATATTGGCTAATCTTTTATTTTCGTCCCAAACAAATTTTACCATAAGTGTAATCACGAATGTAACCACAAATGTAGTTACAGGCCTAGTCTGCGTAGTCTAAGGCAATACAGGATCTGCTTTTCGCGAACGTATGATACGCCAGATGATCGTAAATTGCCACACTAAAAATATAGTGATCATCAGCGCCATCAAATAGTCCATGTGATAGGTTTTCATATACAGTTCATACCATTTGTCAGTAAAAAAATCTTTGCTTCCAAGCGCCCCTTCGCCATTTAGACGAGCGAAGATTCCATAGCAAAATAGTGCGGCGTAGAACAGAATAAGAACTGACGAAACAATATATCGTCTCGGCCTGATAAATGAAAGAAATATAAAAAATGTGATGAGATTCAAACCGGCAACAGTATAGCTTGGCCCTCCACAAGCAGCGAAGCTGATCACTTGCCCTCCTGCTTCGCGGTGAAGATCGTTTTGGGCTTGTTCCACCGACTTATTATACGAGGCAATGGCTTGCCACGATATCACTGAGGCGACGAGCGCAAAAACAAGGACACTGAACAGGAGCAAAGCATATCGTTCTTTTCGGGGAATTATATTAAATGCTTCCATATATTCTTAGACACCGTTTATACGTTATGGTTCCCGGCTTATTGGTAAATGCTGTCCTACAAATTCCATAAGATCAAAGTTGATCTATCACCTGCTTTTCGAAGATCTTTTGCAAAGATGTTTGACTCTCATTCGAAGGAGCGTCCTTGCACCAATAACTGAATGAGAGGTAGTCGAGCGTTATTTTTCCTTGATCTTCTATCAAAACCCCACTTAGGCCGATGTCTTGAGATTCGCAATATGGCTCGTTTATATAGAATCTAAAGTCATAGGCCGCCGAATTGTGCTGTAAGTTCGGATTCGTTTCTTGTGGAAGTGTGTCTTCCTGCTTTTTTATCTGAATGTTTTTGACAGTTTTAAGACTTCGGATACGCTGCTCAAATTCATCTTTGGATGTCTCAAATGAATATGTTTTGTCGATTCGAACATTTCTGCTTTCTTCATAAGATGTAGCGGTAAAGGCGAAGACCGATACAAATATCACAAAGACAGCTGCGGTCTGTTTTAGGCCATTTAAGTTAATAGAACCTTGTTTATCTATATGCTCGAAATACTTGAACGATGCGGGCAGCATCACCAGTGCCATGAGGTCGCTGTAATCTATCGTGCGACCAAATCTCAAGAGTTGTAGCGAGTTAACAAGATCGATCAGCGGCTGAGAAAATGGAGATTTCCAGAATACGAACAGAAGAGCGGTAAAAATATATATGGAGCGCCGATAGGACGGGAGAAAAACTGCGATGAAAAAGGGAAAGATAAATAGTCCGGCAAAATCCGACAGCTTTCCCGTGATGAAATTGCCGAACTGAGCCTTTAATACAAGATCGTTCAGGATCAGCAGAAACAAGCCTGCAAGGAAAAGCGGGGAAAGCAGTAATTTGTATTGATTTGAAACCATCTGTTGTTTACCACCTTACCAATAACCCAACCTGTTTAATGAAAGTCTTTTGTTGACTTCATTCCTTGTTTGCTTCGGCTTCGCGTTTCAGCTTTCTTTGTTCTTCTAGCCAGCGTTGATAGACGGCTTTGCCTTTTTCAAATTCGGCGGCGGAGGCGTAGAAGTGGTGTGAGCCGTCATTTTTGCCTACATCGAGGACGTAGAAAATATAATCTGTTTTTGCCGGGTTGAGAGCGGCCTCTATCGAGCTGACGGAAACGGATGCGATCGGGCCGGGCGGAATGCCGCCGTATTTGCGGGTGTTGTAAGGCGAATCGGCGTCGATGTCGCTTTTGTGGATAGTTCCGTCCCAGCGGTTCTGCATCTTTGCGACGTAAACTACGGTCTGGTCTATGCCGAGCGGAATCTTCTTTTCGATCCGGTTATAGATCACCGATGAAACTATCGGACGTTCGCTTTCGACCGGAGATTCGGTCTCTATCAGTGACGCAATGGTGACGATCTCAAGCGGAGTTCGTCCCAGTTCTTTTGCGCGGGCGGCCCATTCCGGTTTCCATATTTTTTTGAATTGCTCGACCGTTGTTTTTATTATCTGCTCCGGTTTTGTTTCCGGCGGAAAATGATATGTGCTGGGGTAAAGATAGCCTTCCAGATTGCGTGCTTCCGGGGCGATGTCCTTTATCAGCGAGGTGTCGTTCAGCAAAAGCAATATTTGATCTTCCGTGACCGGCGGTTCCTGCGGGAAATTTGCCGCAATGCGTTTCGCTATGTCAAAACGCGTGAAGCCTTCGGGAATGACAAAGCGAACTGTTCTGTCCTCGCCCTTTTCCAACAGTTTCAGCGCGTCCAGCGGTGTTATCGGTGAAGGAAACCTATATTCGCCCGCCTGTATCTTTGACGCGTCGCCGATGGTTCTAAGGTATATCTTCACAGGCGTCCCGTTGGCGATCACGCCTTTCTCATGCAAAAGATCGACAACCGCGGACGGGCTTGTGCCGCGTTCGATGGTTATATAATTTTCGGCCTGTTCATGAGAATGCGGCGCGGTCAGCGAACCGTAGCCCCAAAAGACAAAACCGCCGATCAGGATCAGAACTAGAGAGCCAAGCAGAAACAGAAATATTAAAACCTTTCGCATTATCTGTGAATGATAGCAAAAAACTGAGGATAAAGAACAAAAGGCGGCCACCTGTCCGATGAATGACAGATATGCCGCCTGAGATATTGCCTGAAAAGAACTATTCCGCCGCCAGAGCCTTTTCTATTGCCTCGACGACCTTTTCGTCTTCGGGTTTGGTCTTTGGAGTAAAACGAGCGATGATCTTTCCGTCTTTATCAGCCAGGAATTTTTCAAAATTCCATGTGATGTCGCCGTCAAAACCCGGGTTCGTTTCCTTGTGTGTCAGGAATGAATAGAACGGGTGCTGATCGGCTCCTTTGACGGAGATCTTTGAGAACATCGGGAATGTGACGTTATAGTTCAGCGTGCAAAATTCCTTGATCTCTTCATCAGATCCCGGTTCCTGGCCCATAAAATTATTGGCCGGAAAACCAAGCACTACAAAGCCTTTGTCCTTATATTTATCGTATATCTTCTGCAGGCCTTCATATTGCGGAGTGTTGCCGCAGCGGCTGGCGGTGTTTACGATCATCACCACTTTGCCCTTGTATGCCTCCAACTTTATGTCCTTGCCGTCAATGTCCTTCATTGTAAATTCGTACATTGAATTTTCCCTCGGCGGCGTTGCCGGTGACGGATCAAGGATGAATCCGTATGCGTACGCTAAACCCACGACCGCACAGAGGCCTAATACCAAAACTCCGCCTGTTATTTTTATGATATTCATTGTTTCCCCCTTTTACTGGTTCAGTTCGCGCGGATGGCGCGGTCTTTGCTGCGGCGGCTGCGGATCGTTCTTATCGGATGTTTCCGAGAACATTTCTTTCAGAGCACCCACACTGGACATCAGCGAAGAGGTTTCAACCGGCATAAATACAACTTTGCTGTTCTGTGTCCGCGCCATATCACGCAAAGACTCGATGTATTTTTGCGTTATCAGGTATTGAGCCGTCGCCTCCGGCCCGCCAAGTATCTTTGTGATGTTGGCAATTGCCTGTGCTTCGGCGTTGGCTGCAACAAGTCGCGCCTGAGCTGCGCCTTCAGCGTCAAGGATGGCAGACTGTTTGTTGCCCTCGGAACGTGTAACGGCGGCCTGTTTTTCACCTTCAGCGCGTGTTATCGCGGCCTGTTTGTCACCCTCGGCCTGAAGTATCAACGCACGACGGTTACGTTCCGCCGTCATCTGTTTTTCCATCGTGATGCGGACATCCTCAGGCGGATTGATGTTCTTTACGTCAACGCGCGTGACCTTTACGCCCCATTTGTCAGTGGCTTCATCGAGAATAAGCCGAAGCTTTGCATTGATCTGATCCCGCGAAGAAAGCGTGTGGTCGAGGTCCATTTCGCCCATGACCGCGCGCATTCCCGTAATGGTCAGTTGAACGATACCGCCGATAAGGTCGGCGACCTCGTAAACTGCTTTTGTCGGATCTGTGATCTGCCAGTAAACGACCGAGTCCACGTTGATGGTAACGTTATCGCGTGTGATCACAGGCTGCGGCGGCAGGTCAATATACTGTTCGCGCAGATCTATGAACGTCAGTCCGGGACGAACATTTGTCCAGTTGACAGCCCGCGGGGCTTCAAAGAAAGGAACGATTATATTCAATCCGCTCTGTGCTACGCGGTGAAATCGTCCGAGCCTTTCGATAAGCAATACGCTGGATTGCGGCACTATCTTTACCGTTTTCCATGCAACTGTCAGGAGCGCAATACCCATGAACAGCAAGAAAATAAACCCCAATCCTCCTAAGATCTCTCCCATTCTTTTCCTCCGGCCAACGTGGTTTTGTTTGAATTATAGCGTAAATCGTGAACTTTAGTTAGCTGCTGCCATTAAAAAGCTCGCAAGAACCCATAACAAGCGTGAAAATCTTATTATAGGACTTTTTTGCGGTTAGGGTGATATAAAAAGATCAAAAATTTCGCGTTTGTTTATGAAAGGCATGGAACTTTCCTCTTGCGGCGGACGTAAGACTGTCTTCCACGGGGATTTTATAACCAAAGGAACGCTCGGTCAGGTATATAGTAG
Source organism: Acidobacteriota bacterium (assembly GCA_019639175.1). GTDB lineage: Bacteria > Acidobacteriota > Blastocatellia > Pyrinomonadales > Pyrinomonadaceae > OLB17. Next base: position 14,440 of record JAHBSK010000014.1, read on the forward strand.
TCATATCATTTATACCTCTCTTGATACTTACCTCAGATCTTCTTCAGATCATTTACCAGCAACAAAACTGAGCGGGCGTTTCCTTTATTCCCCAACCCGTCTCCGCACGATGCTTTAATTCATTTATTGGATTATAATTCTTCCGTTATGAGCGTAACCATTTCCGATATAGAAAATGCCCGCGAACGCGTCAAGGGCATTGTCAACAGAACTCCGCTTGTTCCGGACCGCATCCTTTCCGACCGGTTGGGTTGTGAGGCATTTCTCAAGGCCGAATCGCTTCAGCGCGGCGGCTCGTTTAAATTACGCGGGGCGTTCAACCGTATTTCACAGCTTTCTGACGAAGAAAAGAACGTCGGCGTCATCGCCGCGTCCGCCGGAAATCACGCACAGGGCGTTGCCCTTGCTGCCAAATTGAACGGTGCAAAGGCGACCATTGTTTTGCCTGAAACGGCCCCGTTGACAAAGATCGCGGCCACAAGATCGCACGGTGCGGACGTTGTCCTGGCGGGAATGACATTTGACGAAGCGGTCGATCATTCGCGAAAGCTCCAGGCCGAACACGGTTATGTTTATGTTCACGCATTTGACGACGATCTTGTCATTGCAGGGCAGGGAACCATCGGGTTTGAGATCGCCGAAGACCTGCCGCAGGTCACACATATCGTTGTTCCCATCGGCGGCGGCGGTATTATCTCAGGCATCGCCATTGCGGCAAAACATCTTATTCCGGGTGTGAAGGTGACGGGAGTTCAGGCGGCAAATGTTGCTCCTGTAAAAGCCTCGATAGAAGCCGGAAAGCCTGTTGACATCACCTACAAACCGACCATCGCCGACGGCATCGCCATCAAACGCCCCGCCGAACGCACTCTCGCCCTGATGAAGGATTTTGTGGATGATTTTGTCACTGTCACCGAAGAAGAGATCGCAGAAGGCATCTTTCATTGTGCGCAAAATGACCGCCTTGTGGTGGAAGGTGCCGGTGCAGCGGGTGTTGCGGCATTACTCGCCGGCAAGGTCGATGTAAAGCCTGATGATACCGTCTGCGCCGTTCTTTGCGGCGGCAACATCGACGGCAACGTTCTCGCCCGCGTCATCGAACAGGTTTTGGTGCGCCGCGGCCGTTACGTTATTTTCAAAGTGCTGGTTCCGGACCGTCCCGGTTCGCTTGCCAGAATGCTGGACATCATCGCCGAATGCCGCGCGAACGTGATCGAGGTCTATCATCAACGCGCCATCTGGCTCGCGCCTTTAGGCAGCGTCGGCATCGAGACCATCCTTGAGGTCCGCGACCCCGATCACGCCCTCGAAGTAAAAGACCGCCTTGAACAAGCCGGCATCAAGGTCGAACACGAACACCCCGGCGACTGGTAGATCCAAAAAGCTATTGGTAATTATAGTTTCTTATTCCTGCTCGTCCTCGGCGGATTCTTTTATATTTTCGTGAGGTGGCGGCATGTCGGGTTCCGGTTTTGGGTAGATGCGGTCATGGATGCGGACGGCCAGGAGGTGGTTTGCAAAGATGAGGATGCCAAAGCCGGCGCATAGAAGCACGGCAAAGATCGGGCCGATCAGGGAACCGCCGCTTGCAAGATCATTATCAGTACGAAACGTGTTTTCGGACAGGCTCAGCCAAAAGAATTTGATGAGCACAAAGGCCGAAAAGAACACAAATGTGATCCACAAAGCCCACGGCTTGCCGGTTTTAGCAAAAGAGAAATTTGCCGCTATCAGCAATATGAGGGTAGCTATCCACAACAATGTCGAACTGATGCCGGAATGAAACTCAAATCCGGCAATGGCGGCCCTCGGGTCGCCGATGCTTTGCAGCCACGTCCACGAATAGTAAACAAAAAAGCCGACCGCTATCACGGAGAGTCCCAAAAGGGCGAGGTACACTTTGTTCCACATGAGAGTGTTTTAGCACAGAAAGCCTTTCCAGACAAAAGAGGCTCGCCTGTAAATGCGGATATGCGGCAGAACTTCCACAGGAGCCAGTGATAAACAGCATCACCCTTTCAGACAGTATTGCCTAAAAGGGTGAGTAAATTTTGAGTGATCTTTATTTCAGCCTGGCGGTCAAAAAAAGCGTATTCCCTTTTCTTGAGATCAGCAGCAGAACCGGTTTTCCGGCCGCTGCCTGCAATGCGGTTTCCACTTCATCGCCTGATGATACAGGCTTGCGGTTCACCTCCATCAGGATATCGCCTTTGAGGATGCCTGCTTCGGCGGCAACGCTGTCAGAATTGACCTCCATTACCACAACGCCCTGCGTTTCTGTGCCGGAACCATACTGTTTTGCCATTTGCGGGGTCAGCGGAACAACGCTAACACCCAATCTGCCGCTTGAAGGTTCCTTTTGCGGTTCTTTGCCTTCGTCTTCGCGATCCGACGCTGCCGATCCCTCCAGGTCGTATTCATCAAGCGTCACAGCGATCTCCTGAGCTTCTCCGCCGCGACTGACCGTAAGCTTGACCTCGGTTCCCGGAACGGTTCCGGCGATCTTGTTGCGGAGCGTGTTGCCGTCCACTATCTTTTCACCGTTTACCGCCGTTATGACATCGCCGCGTTTGACGCCTGCCTTTTCAGCGGCTCGGCCAGGCGACACATTGTTGACGATCACACCAGAGGCTTCCGGCAAATCCAGGCTTTCGGCCAGGTCGCCTGTCAGGTTCTGCATCTGAATTCCCAAAAATCCCCGGCGAACACGGCCGGTGTTCAGTATCTGTTCAAGGATGTTCTTTGCCATGTTCGACGGTATCGAAAAGGCGATACCGATGTTGCCGCCGCTGCTGCCGGATGACAATATCTGAGAATTTATGCCGATAAGTTCGCCCTGAAGATTGATCAGCGCTCCGCCGGAATTGCCTCTGTTTATCGGTGCGTCGGTTTGCAGAAAATCCTCGAATGAATAATTGCCGCCATAGCTCAGGCCGGTCTGGCGGCCCTTTGCCGAGATTATCCCGGCCGTGACCGATTGCCCGATGCCGAGCGGGTTTCCGATCGCTAGCACAATGTCCCCAACACGCACCGTGTCGGAATTGCCAAGCGACAGGAACGGCAGGTTTTGGGCCTCTATCTTCAGCACGGCCAGATCGCTCGGTTTGTCTATTCCGACCAGCTTTGCGGTGAAATCCTTGTTGTCGGCGCTCGTGACGGTTATCTTCTCAGCACCGTCAACGACGTGGGCATTCGTGATTATCGAACCGTCGGCGCTGACTATGACGCCGGAGCCGAATCCGCGCTGAACCCTCGGCTGTTCGTTGCTGCGAGGGGCCGGGAACTGACGGAAGAACTCATCAAGCGGCGAATCAAACTCAGGCCGCGATGCCCGCGATGAAGACCTTACCTCTACAGCTATCTGCACCACTGCCGGCGATGATCTTTCAACTATGTCGGCATACGATGTACGCATCCCGTCAACGACCATCGGGGTTGCCGGGGCCGGAGTTTCGGGCTGGACGACGGGAACGTCCTCACTCCCAAAAAGCCCGTTCCGGCAGCCTGAGACAAAAATCGACGAAGTAATAAGAGCGGTCGCAAAAATGATCCTTGGTGACATTATTTTTTTAACTCCATAAAGTTCCGGGTCAGAATTTTACCTGACATTCCTCTGACATTAAACACTATAAAGAAATAAACGAGAAGAGGATGCCAACAGTTCAGAAATACTTTGGATGCGCATTTTTACACATCGGTGGTTCAAATATTCTGATGTGCTGCGCCTGACACTTTCGGTGTGTAAGTGCGAAACACCTGTCCCAGCGTTTTATACACAAGTTTTGCACATAAAAAAGCCGGAGCAGTAAACGACGGGTCGTAGGAATATTCAACAAGGTCCATTCCGACGACCTTTTTTGACGCCGCCAGTTTTTTTATCAGTTCCAATGTCTCATACCATCCCAGTCCGCCGGGTTCGGGCGTTCCGGTGGTAGGAACCAGGCTTGGGTCAAGACCGTCGATATCAATGGTCAGGTAAACATTGTCGCTAAGGGCGGCGACCGCGTCATCGATCCAGTCGGTGCGTCCGACAATTTCGCGCGCCCAAAATATCTTTGTCGGAATGCCCGATTCGATCAGCCTTATCTCTTCCGCCGAGATGGATCGGATGCCGACCTGGACGGCTGGAATACGGAGGTCCTTCACCATGCGGCACATCACCGATGCGTGCGAATGCGGCGTGCCGTCGTAGGAATCGCGAAGGTCGGCATGAGCGTCTATCTGCAAAATGCTGAGGTCGTGATATTTTTCGGCATGAGCGCGAATGACCGGCCCTGAGATGGAATGCTCGCCGCCAAGCGTGCAGACAAATTTGCCCGTTTCCACCAGTTCCTTTGAACGCTCGTACAGATCGTTCATCATCCGTTCCGGCGTCGGACGCGGAGAAAACTCCTCAAGCGTGTGGATGCCGATCTTATAGACCTCGGCGTCGGTGTCCTCGTCGTAAAGTTCCATGTTGCGCGAGGCATCGACTATTGCCATCGCTCCCGCTCCGGTTCCGGTTCCGTATGAAACGGTTCCTTCGTAGGAGACAGGATGCACAAGTACCGATGCGGGGTCGAATAAAGAATACTCTTCTTCGTCAAGCCCGCCGAAATTCATAGGAAGTTCCGCTGATTCGCTCATAAGCATAGTTTTGCCTTGCGCTCTCAAATTTTCAAGTCAGCAGAACACAAGGAACGATCCCGGAGCCGCATCAGCGGCGAGTTTCAGGCAAAAAAACCGTCCGGTTCTGCTCAGAACGGACGGCTTTTATTGCGTGGTCTGCAAAAAGGAACTACGAAACGTCGATGTTCATATCCTTGCCGGCAAATGCGAAGTTAGGGCGTTTGCGGCCTTTCATGAATTTGGCGGCGGTCTGTGAGAGGGCCGTTATTATCATCGGCAGGGCAATGGACGGATCGCTCGGGACAAAGGCCGTCGTGGCACCGCGAAGCAATTTGCCAAAGATCTCGGTGTGATTTCCCGCGAACGAAGGCGTTCTTGTTGCCAGCGGCACGGAATCGGTCGTTATCGAGATGGCATATTTGTGTCCGCGCGGTTTTGAACGCGTGATGTAAGAGGCCAGTTCGTTCACGTTGAGCATTGACTGGCTGGTCTGGCTGCCAAGCGTGATAATGCCGGAATTGCGTGTTTTCTGCGCTATCTGCATCATCTCCAGCGTGTCCTGCGTCGTGTCGAACGTCAGGTGCAGCTTTTTGTCGAATTTTGCCCTGGCAATGCCGACCGCAAGTTCGGAATTGAGTATATCAGGGCAATATACGGGAATGCGTGCTTTGAAAGCGGCTGTCAGAATGCCGTCTTCGTGTGCAATTTCAGCCAGTTCGCGGCCGGTCAGATGCATGAATTCGCGAACCGAATAGGCACGGCTGGTCTCCAACTGATTGATGACGCTGCCGATCCATTCGTCCGCTTCCTGATATTCTTCACGATTAGCCAGCGTGTCGCCGATGCGGAGGACATCCGCCGCGTCAAGTTCATCATCGCCCATGCTCGGATGAGCCTGGTAATGGTTTCTGCCGAGCGTTTCGTGTATGTCGTGAAACAACACCGTGCCGGACATGACCAGAACATCAACGAAGCGGTTCTTAATCACATACGCCAACAGACGGCGCATTCCCGACGGAACAAGGTTGCCGGAACCGCAGGCAAAAATGGTCGTATTGTCATCAAGCATGTCAAGCCATATTCGATGAGCTTCGGCCAACTGTTTGGCGCCAAAGCCGGCGCCTTCCATCTTTTCAAGGAGACCCGCGACAGACCGGTCACGGTCTATCGGAACGGGGCGTGTCGGAACTGTCAAAAATTTTGACGATTTGGATTTTTTTTGAGCTACCATAGAACTGAGTAATATCTAAATTAAATACTGCGTCTTATCTTCCCGGCCCGTGAGGAAAACCGGGCAATGAGAACAAAACGGCCTCCTATTGTCCGTTATTCGGGGACAAATATGTATAACCGTCCGCCTGTTTCTCGTAAAATTCGATCAGGTCATTGCCCTCGCTGCTTGAGAGGGAGCCGTCCTTTATCTTTTTCATGACCGTTCGCCTGAACTGGTCATGAAGCTGTACGGCGTCAAAACGAACCGTGCTGACGGCTTCTGCCAGCGTATCGCCGGCTATCACCTTTTTGATGATATGGCCGTCCTCTCCTATATATATGTGCGCCTCGTGCGGAACTCCAAAAAGATTATGATTATTTCCCATTACTTCCTGATAGGCTCCGACCAGCATCATTGCAAGGTAATACGGCTCATTTGGCGTCAATGCGTGAAGCTCGAGGACCGGTTTTATATCGTGGAGATCGACGAATTTATCAACAATGCCGTCTGAATCACACGTAATATCACATAGAGTAGCATATTCAGAAGGCTTTTTGTTGAGTTTATGTATTGGAATTATTGGAAATAATTGTTCCAACGCCCAATTATCCGGCATTGACCGGAATACTGAGAAGTTCGCCAGATATTTTGCGCACATCAGACGCCGCAGGTCATCGAATTCCTCGGACACATATTTTTTCTGCTGAGCGTATTGGTCTGCTTTTTCACAGACATCCCAGAAAAGGACCTCGCCCTTGCCTTTGTCTTCCAGCGATATAAGCCCTAGGTTGAACATTGTGAACAACTCTTCGCGATGTTCCAGAGCATCGTGATAATATTCGCGGTGATTTTTCGCGGTTATCGTTTCGCGAAGGTCGTACAGCTCCTTAACGACCTGAGGGTCATCTTCATCTATCGACAGCGGATCTATGTCCTCAACGACCGTTTCGATCTCTTCATGAACGTTCGTTATCAGCATTGCGTGATAGGCTGACAGATAACGTCCTGATTCCTGAATTATTGTCGGATGCGGAACGTTCTCGTCATCGCAGACCGTCTTTATTACGTAAATGACGTCATTTGCAAATTCCTGAGCGTTATAATTTGCCGACGATTCAAAGGACGTTCGCGAGCCATCATAATCTACCGCCATGCCGCCGCCGACATCCAGATATTTGATGTCGATCTCCATTTGCCGGATCTTTGAATATGTCCGCGCCGCCTCTTTCATCGCATTCTTGATGCGTTTGATGTCGGTAAGCTGCGATCCGATGTGAAAATGGAGCAACTGGAGCATATCGATGCGCCCGGCGTCCTGAAGCTGGCGTATCACTTCAAGTATCTCAGTTGTCGTAAGGCCGAATTTTGCCGCCTCACCGCCCGATTTTTCCCATTTTCCGGAGCCTTTTGAGTAAAGTTTGACCCTGACGCCGAGCATCGGGAGCTTTGTCTTTGGGTTTTCGGTGGAGATCTTCTCGGCAAAGCTGATGGCATGGCCGAGTTCGCTCATCTTTTCGATAACGATGACAACGTTCTTTCCGGCGGCGGCTCCGGCAAAGGCAAGCTCAACGAAATCACGATCTTTAAAGCCATTTAGCACGAGCAGGCTGTCCTTTGCCTGTTCCAGGGCGAGAGCCGCGTAAAGCTCCGCTTTTGAGCCTGCTTCGAGGCCGAAATTATAGCGCGAGCCTTCGCGCAGATATTCTTCGATAACGGCCCGGTTCTGATTGACCTTCATCGGATAGACGCAAAGGTGGTCGCCCTCGTATCCGTATTCCTTTATTGAACGTTTGAAAGCGGTTTGCAGTTTTCTGATCTGTCCAACCAGAAGCTGAGGAAACCGAAGCAGCACCGGCGTGTTTATCCCGCGTTTGCGAAGGTCTTCTATAACCTCACGGACATCGGCGGTAAGATTCTCGTTTTCCGGAGAACGAACCACAAGGTTGCCTTTTCGGTTGACGCCAAAATAGCCTGCTCCCCAATTGTCGATGCCGTACATTTCGGCGGTCTGGTCAATAACTGCGCTCAATTCTCATTAACCCCGTCAAATAATGATCGCGAAAAACGCGCCGCAAAAGTTCAAAGTGTAATAAAAATCAAAGGAAATGAAAAGAGGCAAGTTGAAAATAGTCCTAAGCTGCCGTTCGTATTTGCAAAACGACCTTGCTGAGGCATGGCACGAGCTTTGCTCTAATACACCAACAACGGTCAGCCGTTGTTTATAACAAGGCTGTAACATATTGAAAACCAAAGGCTTATAGCATACAACGGGACGACAATGGTTCGCCAATGTCAAAAAGTGGTGTCAAAAAGTGTCACTCATGTTAAATATCCCGTAAAAAGAGGTTCATATGCGAACAAATAATGAAAATGGCTTTTCACTCATCGAACTGCTTCTGGTCGTGGTCATCATCGGTGTCCTGGCCGCATTGGCGGTGCCTGCCTTAAGAAAGGCACAGCGCACAACCGAGAACGGCGCGACGATAGCAACGCTGCGGACGATCGGCTCCAGTCAGGTCAGCTATTATACGCAAAACCGTCGTTTTGGACGCCTTCCGGAAATAAACACCGTTGAGGTGACACCGTTCGGGACAACTGTTGCGGACAGAGTTGTGAAGGGGGAGTTTGTTTACGAAATGCCTTCTGCCCCTACGGATGAGGAGCTTCAAACTGAATTCACCATACTCGCTACCCGGAATATGAGCGGCGAGGAGGTTGTTGCGTATGAACTGAATCAGACCGGCCGCATACGTCAGGTGCTGCCGTTCATAAGAGAAGATCTGGGTAATTAAAGTTTCCCTTTCTCCCGTGTGATGCAGAAATGCCGTTGTGGTAGAAGGTGTTATAATGAACGTTTTCGAAGACCTGATAGAGGAATTAAAAGAAGAGAACCTGCTCGAACACACCGTCATAGAATTGACTGACGGCATGCCCACCGACGATCTCTTTCGCTCATCACCGCCCGTTCTGGACGAGTATCGTGATATGCCTGCCAACGTCGCCGTAATGGCGCAGGCGGCTGATGCGGCTAGCACGGAGAGTCCGGCACAGAAAGCTGATGTCGCCCCCGTCGATGTCCCGGAGATAAAGGCCGCTAAGAACACTCGCGACTTTCTGAGAAAGCGGGCAATGGAAGAAGTTTCGAGCATGCAGATGGTCGAGCATGTTCTGTCCGGAGTCGAACGCGAATTCATGCGTCTTGTGCCGGTTCCTTTCGATGATCTTGAAGCGAAAAAAGCTCTTCATAAATTCCTTCAGGCGGCCGATGATCCGCAGTCAGCCGAATGTTCCGAGGCGGAGTATGAACTGCTGCAGGAAACGCAGAAATGGTACGGCGAATTGTCCGACAGGGACAGGGAAATCTCCGTTGCCAATATCCGACGGTTCTGTGAAAATTCAAGACCCGCACTCAGTTCACAGGCCCTCATCTCCCTTGCACGGTTCTATCGCAACTCGCCTTTTACAGAAGAGATTCGGGGAAAGTTCGATTTTGTGATGACCCGTCTTTTCTCACGGGAAAATGAAGATGGTGATCGCAGCCTGCTTTTCGCCTATAACGAAATGCACGGCCATATCAAGACCCTTTATGACAACTGGTCAAGCATAAATCTGTATTCGATACAGGAGAATGGCGAGGAGATCTCTGCCGCTGTGTCTCAATTCACTGCTATTGGAGAAGAGATAGGAACGCATACAGGTTTTGACGCACTGCTTGGCTCGAACGTCTTCACAAGGCTTCGTCAACTGAAAGCCGACATTGGCGAGTTGTTCTATTTTCAGGATGTCCTGGCTGCCGCAATAGATACAAATCTGAAACTCGGCAACCGCTTTTCCGCTCTGGCAGAAGAGGTTCGCAACCGTGTGAACCTGGAGCGTCTGCACCAAAAATACGGTGAAGACCTTGACCGGCTTGTTTCAGACACCATTGGCCGGACGTTCATGATGGCCGACATCTTTGAGCCGGCGGAAGAAGAGCCGGAAGAAGGCATCGGCAATAATGACTCGGCTCCGGTGCTGAAAAGTTTTCAGGTACAGGAAAAACGTTCGTGGCTTTCGTTCCAGCTTTTTGGCGTCAACAAATGGCTTCTTGCCGCCACCGTCCTTATTGTCGCCCTCAGCGTCGGCGGATATTTCTGGGCCGATTCATCAACGGCACAATCGGCCGCAGCACCGCAGGCAAACAATATAACATTGGAGGGAACGGTGATGGCCGAGCATCTGGTCGGAGCCAGATCCACGGATGAGACCTTTTATGGTATCGTGAAAGCCGATTGGGAAAAGATGTCCGATGACGAAAGGATGAGCGTCCTTAAAAAGGCCGCCGCCTTTGCAAGCGAAAAAGGCCTGCGCAAGGTTCATTTCCTGAACAACCGCGGCCGCACGGTCGGTTTTGCCGTCGGCGACAAGGCGAAGTTGTACGACCCGGCTTAGTTTCCTGCCCCACACACAAGCTGTTTTCCCCCAAAAGAAAGACAGGCTGTCTGAAAAGCTTTCGGAACTCTTTGGCATCCTCATAAAACTTCGGCCGGTTATGCATTAAGATAATTAATCGCGGCGAACCTGAGGCCATTATGCAGAGATAGACAAAAGAACCGAGTACGATGCGATGGGTAAATTTTTACCTGCCAGCTTCGACGTAAGTTTTTCCGACAGCTTTTTCTTTGCGCGCCGCTGTAATTTTTTTGCGAGATCTGAATTTGTTGTCTGTAAGGATGTGAGAAAAAAATAGAAACCTGCCCTTAATCGAACTTTCACTCTCTTACAACAAAACTGTTCGGCCGGGAGGGAAGCCGTAGTAATTGCATTTCACCGTTAATTTTGAGTAAATAGATATATTCAATAAAACCGGGACATTATTACTCGCTCTCCGGCGGCCACCAAGTTTAATTATGCAGGAATTTTCAGATCAGATGCCTTCGGACATTCGGCGCTACCCGATGGTGCCTATCCGCGATGTCGTTATCTTTCCTTACACAAAGGTTGCTTTCAAGATCGGACGCCCAAGCAGCGTCAGAGCGCTTGAAGAAGCAATGGCGGGCGGGCGCGATATATTTTTGGCGACGCAGCACGACGCCACGGTCGATGAACCGAGTACGGAACAGATATTTACCGTTGGAACCCTTGGCAGGATATTGCAGGCACAGCGTCAGGACAACGGCCAGATAAAGGTCGTCGTCGAAGGACGCGAGCGCGGCCAGTCCGTGCGTGTCGAACAGGATTCTGAGGGGATGTTCTTTGCGTATGTAAGAAAGGTCGAATCGGTTGACGAATCAGGCTATCGAACCGACGGTTTTCTGCAAAAGATACACACGCTGGTCGAACAGTTCCTGCGTGTTTCGCCCGATGCATACACTGATGCCCTGCACGCCAGTCTTCGCGGCATCTCCGCCGCACAGATAGCGGATTCGATGGCGTCGCATCTGCGTATCGGCGTTGAGGAAAAACAATCGCTGCTCGAAACCTTCTCCGTTTCGGAAAGGCTGCAAAAACTGATCGAGATACTGGAACAGGAGATCGAAAAACGCCAGCTTGACCGCACGATACACGCCCGCACCAAAAAGCAGATGGACAAGCATCAGCGGGAATACTATCTGAACGAACAGATCAAGGCGATCCACAAAGAGCTTGGGCGTAAAGACGACAAGGCCGAGCTTGAAGAACTGAAAGCGAAGATAGAAGATTCGGGAATGCACGACGAGGCTCGTGAAAAAGCCCTTCAGGAACTTTCCCGGCTCGAGGCGATGCCGCCGATGTCGGCTGAAAGCACGGTCTCACGCACTTATCTGGACTGGCTGATAAATGTTCCTTGGACGGAACGTTCAGAGGAGATCGAGGACATTCAGGAAGCCGAACTCATCCTCAACGAAGACCATTACGGCCTTGAAAAGATAAAGGAACGCATATTGGAATTTCTGGCGGTTCGCCAACTGGTGAAAAACCCGAAAGGGACGATACTTTGTTTCGTGGGCGCTCCCGGTGTCGGTAAAACATCACTTGGAAAATCTATCGCAAAGGCGACCGGCAGAAAATTCATGCGGCTGGCGCTCGGCGGTGTTCATGACGAAGCCGAGATACGCGGCCATCGAAGAACATATATCGGAGCGTTGCCCGGTCAGATCGTCCAGTTGATGAAACGTGCAGGCACTGTAAACCCTGTCATCCTTCTTGACGAGGTCGATAAACTTGGACGCGATTTTCGCGGCGATCCGAGCGCGGCATTGCTGGAGGTTCTTGACCCCGAACAGAACAATACATTCCGCGATCATTACCTTGATGTCGAATACGACCTCTCAAATGTATTCTTTATAGCGACGGCGAACGTGCTTCACACAATTCCGCCGGCGCTTCAGGACAGGCTTGAGATACTGAATCTTTCGGGCTACACGGAGCGTGAAAAGGTTGAAATAGCAAAGCGTCACCTGATACCGAAACAGTGCGAAAGCACCGGCATCGACACAAACATGGTCAAGTTCACCGATGACGGCATTCTGGAAACTATCCGGCATTACACCCGCGAGGCCGGTGTCAGAAATCTGGAACGCGAACTTGGTTCTTGCCTGAGAAAGATAGCAAGGAAATATGTCGTTGCCGAATCAAAGGACGATTTTCGTGTCGTAATTGATGCCGAAAAGACAAGAGAGCTTTTGGGAACGCTGCGGTTCCGCAAACAGGACATTGCCAGAAAGAGCGAGGTCGGACTTGTAAATGGGCTGGCCTGGACGGAAGTCGGCGGCGACGTTCTGCAGGTTGAAGCGACGCTGGTTGACGGCAAAGGCGATGTGACACTGACCGGAAAACTCGGCGAGGTAATGCAGGAATCAGCAAGGGCCGCGTTGACGTGTGTTCGCTCCAGAGCGGCGGTTCTTGGCATCGACCCGCGTGATTTTCGCGAAAAAGATCTGCACATCCACGTCCCGGAAGGAGCGATCCCGAAGGACGGCCCAAGCGCGGGCATCACCATCGCGACTGCAATGGTTTCTGCTCTGACGCGGCGCACCGCACGCCACGACGTTGCCATGACCGGAGAAATAACGCTCCGCGGCAAGGTGCTTCCGATAGGCGGCGTTAAGGAAAAGCTTTTGGCGGCACACCGCTTTGGCCTGAAAACGCTTATTTTGTCAAAGGAAAATGAAAAAGACCTTGCCGATATCCCTGATGAGGTTCGTGACGATCTGACCATTCACACCGTCGATACCATTGACGAGGTGCTGACGGTCGCGCTTGAGACAGGCCAGATCGAAACGCCGATCGTCGAGGCCCTGTTGTGGGATGCTCCGCCGGTTTCGCAGAACATCTCAACGGCGGTCGAGTAGAGCCGCTTACAGATGAAGATAACCTCCGCCGAATTTATAAAAAGCGCGTTCCGCATGGAAGACTGGGCCGATGACGGCCTGCCGGAGATCGCGTTTCTCGGCCGCTCAAATGTCGGAAAATCTTCGCTGCTGAATTCGCTTCTTTTAAGAAAAGGCCTGGCAAGGACATCTAACACGCCGGGCCGCACTCAGAGCATCAATTTTTTTCTTATCAACGAAAGCTTCTATTTTGTCGATCTGCCGGGTTACGGTTTCGCAAAGGTCTCAAAAACCATGCGTGCAGATTGGGGGAAAATGGCAGAGGATTATCTGTCCAAAAGGGAAAACCTCGTGCTTTCCATTCAGTTGGTCGATTCGCGATTTCCGCCCAAACCGCCCGATCTGATGCTTTACGAATGGCTGAAGCACAATGACAGGGAATTTGCAGTGGTTGCCACAAAGACCGACAAGCTTTCAGCCCGCGACCTGGCCGCAAATCTTAAAGCGATAAGATCCGCTATGCCCGGAAGCGAGGTGATACCTTATTCGTCAGTAAAGGGAAAAGGCCGTGATGAGCTATGGTCGAGAATATTGTCTTCGCTAAAAAAAATATGAGATTTTGTTTGCTTTCTTTATTAGAATGTAGTAATAAATTAAATATCCTTAAAGCTCGAGAGGGTTGCGGAAGAGCGTTTCGCTCATTTCTTTGCATTACTACATACTAATCCATACGATTTGCTCCGAGTTTAATTTTTCAATTTGCGTTTGAAGGGATACGTCCATATCTTATTTTGACCTTACCACGCCTGTTTCGGTTGGCGTGAATTCCAAACACTACCTATACAATGGCTACCAAAACCACTACATCCCGCAGGGGCAGGCCGGCGAAAGCCGACAACTCTGTCCAGGATCCGACAAGCCCCGTGAACGGGGAAGAACAAATGCCCGAAAATACGGCTCCTGCGCCAAATAACGGAAATCAGGCGGCGGAATTGCTGAACTTGACCGACCTCAAGGACATGTCGATCAGCGAACTGACCCATGTCGCGAAAGAGATGGGCATTGAGGGAGCATCTGGACTCCGCAAGCAGGAGCTTATTTTCAAGGTTCTGGCGGCACAGACCGAAAAAAGCGGCCTGATATTTTCCGAAGGCGTCCTCGAGACATTGCCCGACGGTTTCGGTTTTCTCCGGGCACCGGAATACAACTATCTGCCCGGCCCTGATGATATTTATGTCAGCCCTTCGCAGATCAGGAAGTTCGACCTTCGCACCGGCGACACGGTTTCAGGCCAGATACGCCCGCCAAAGGAAGGCGAACGGTATTTCGCCCTCATCAAGGTCGAGGCGATCAACTTTGAAGCTCCGGAACAGTCTCGCGAAAAGATATTCTTTGACAACCTGACGCCGCTTTATCCCGATGAACAGTTGAAAATGGAGGTCGGGCCGGATAACATCTCTGCCCGCGTCATCGATCTGGTCACGCCTATCGGTAAAGGACAGCGAGCCCTGATAGTCGCCCCGCCGCGAACCGGTAAGACCGTCCTGCTCCAGACCATTGCGAACTCGATAACCGAAAATCATCCTGAGGTTACGCTGATCGTTCTGCTCATCGACGAAAGGCCCGAAGAGGTCACGGATATGCAGCGTTCGGTCAAGGGCGAGGTCATCTCGTCAACATTTGACGAACCGCCGACACGCCACGTTCAGGTCGCGGACATGGTCATCGAAAAGGCAAAGCGTCTGGTCGAACATAAACGCGATGTCGTTATTTTGCTTGATTCGATAACGCGTCTCGCCCGCGCTCATAACTCGGTCGTTCCGCCGTCAGGAAAGATACTTTCCGGCGGTATCGATTCCAACGCGTTGCAGCGTCCCAAGAGATTTTTCGGTGCGGCCCGCAACATTGAGGAAGGCGGCAGCCTGACCATCATCGCCACGGCGCTGATCGACACGGGTTCGCGCATGGATGACGTTATCTTTGAGGAGTTCAAGGGAACCGGCAACTCGGAAATTCACCTTGACCGACGCTTGTCCGACAAGAGGCTTTTCCCGTCCATCGACCTTCAGCGGTCAGGCACCCGAAAGGAAGAACTCCTGCTTGGCAAGGAAGACCTCAACCGCATCTGGGTCATGCGCCGGGTTCTGAACCCGCTGTCGCCTGTCGAACAGATGGAGGTTGTCCTTGAACGCCTCGGCAAGACAAAGACGAACGCTGAATTTCTTGCCTCGATGCAGACGTAAGCAGTTGGCAGCAGGTGGTTGACAGTGAAAGGTCGTAAATACGGTTCTGCCAATGTTAACTAACAGATATTTTGTGAGCAGAGCCGCTCAGACCTCTATCTGCCAGCCGCCTTCTGCCGACCTTTTTCTATGCGCGTAGCTGTCATATCTGCCGAAGCAGTTCCTTACTCAAAGACCGGAGGCCTTGGTGATGTGGCGGGCGCTTTGCCGAAGGCTCTGAAGGCTGTCGGCATTGACTCTGTCCTTATAACTCCGTGCTATTGGCAGACAAAAGGCGAACACCTTTGGGACACGGCCATCCATGACCTGAATGTCGATTGGCGCGGAGGCATTTACCCTGCGAAGGCGTTTTACAGCGAGGCCAACGGCTCGCCCACATTTCTCATTGACGCCCCTTCATATTTTCACAGAGATTCCATATACGGCTATCGGGAAGACCACGAACGCTTCGCTTTTTTTAACCATGCAGCTTTGGTTTTGTTAAAACGCATCGGAGCGGCTCCTGATATAGTTCATCTGAATGATTGGCATTGCGGATTTGCCGCCGTCGAAAT
This sequence comes from Acidobacteriota bacterium, assembly GCA_019639175.1. Taxonomy (GTDB): domain Bacteria; phylum Acidobacteriota; class Blastocatellia; order Pyrinomonadales; family Pyrinomonadaceae; genus OLB17. Next base: position 30,350 of record JAHBSK010000014.1, read on the forward strand.
TGCATCTGCCAGACGCTGGGATCCGTATTGGCAAAATACACGCACCGTTTTTTCCATTCACAACATGGCTTATCAGGGCGGTTTTGGGATGGATGATCTATGGAAATTCGGGTTTGGCGATGCATTTCAGCAAAACGCTTTTGCCCTGGACGGCCACGCCTCGGCGATGAAGGCCGGACTTGCTGTTTCGGACATTCTTTCCACCGTGTCGCCGACCTATGCCAAAGAGATACAAACAGCCGAATACGGCTACGGCTTGGAATGGCTTACGCGACAGCGTTCTGACAGGCTGATCGGCATAACGAACGGCGTCGATTACGACGTTTGGAACCCCGAAACGGACAAGGACATTCCGGTAAATTTCAACCTGAGCGACCTTTCCGGCAAAGCTGAGTGTAAAAAAGCTCTGTTGGAGCATTTTTCGTTGCCGGTCGATCTTGAAAGGCCGATCTTTGCAAACATCACGCGCCTGACCGCACAGAAGGGCATTGACCTGATGATGCAGGTCGCGGGCGACATCATTGCAGCCGGAGCGTATATCATCTCGCTTGGTTCCGGCGAAAAGAAATATGAGGAATTTTGGCAGGCACTGCGCAATTATGCTCCGCAGCAGGTAGGCATTTATCGCGGTTATAATGAACCGCTTGCCCATTTTATCGAGGCCGGAGCGGATATGTTCATGATGCCGTCAAAATTCGAGCCGTGCGGCCTCAATCAGATGTACAGCCTGCGATACGGCACTATTCCCATCGTCCGCGCTGTCGGCGGGCTGCAAGATACGGTGCAAAATTGGGATGCAGTTTCCTCTTCGGGCAATGGGTTCAAATTCGGCCCATATCGTGCAGACCGCTTTCTGGAAAGGATCTACGAGGCCCTGTTCGCGTATTCGGACAAGGAAGCCTGGAGCGTTATCCAACAAAACGGAATGCGTGAAGACCATTCATGGGAAAACGCCGCCCGGAAATACGTTCAATTATATCAATGGGCCTTATCATAGTTTCGTTTTTGTTTAACACTAAAGCCTGAACGTGATAGTATGAAACTATGAAAGCAGTAATTTCAACAAAGCCAAAAACATCTAAAAACGGAGCTTCGCAGAATGGCGATATCAGATTGCCAAGAGCATCGGATTATAAGATGCCTAAACGGCTAAGTAAAGCAGATAAGGAATTTATTGAGTTAAGCCAGGCTGTTTTGGCTCATGTCAGGAAAGTACATGGGACTGAGAAAAAATCAAACGGATAAACATCCATTGCTGGATTCAAACGTATTTATTGAAAGAATCATTCCATCCCAAGTCTTGAGACAAATGTATTTGTCCTCCGTTGTTTTATATGAACTTACCGCAGCCTCTGTTGACAGATCTACTTTGCAGCTATATACATCTTGGAGAAAGTCGGCGATTACGCGGAAACGACTGCTTACACCTGCCGCTGACGATTGGTTTGAATGTTCAAAACTGATCAGAAATCTTTTACTTGGCTCGAAATCCAGATCGAAGGGAGTTATAAGTAAAACCACGTCTGCACAACAACAGCAAAACGACGCCTTGATCGCTCGTACCGCTGTTCTGAATAATTGCTATGTGGTCACAAATAACGTGCGCGATTTTGAGCGATTCAAGCCGTACATGGATGGGCTTCTAGTTGTTCCGGTAAACGATTTTTTGGACGTGTGATCTTATGATAATCGTAATAATAGGCGCCCAGTGGGGCGATGAGGGAAAGGGAAAGGTCGTCGATCTGCTGGCGGATCGTTTCGACATTGTTTCACGCTATCAGGGCGGCCACAACGCCGGACACAGTGTTTATGTAGGCGACAAGGCATTCGTTCTGCGGCTGATGCCGTCGGGAATAATCCATCAGGACAAAACCTGCGTTCTGGGCAACGGAATGGTCATCGACCCCAAGGCATTTTTTGAAGAGATCGATCAGATCCGTGAAAAGGGCGTCGATGTCTCGCCGGAACGGCTCAAGGTATCAAGCCGCGCCCATCTGATCATGCCGTATCATCGAGCATTGGACCACACATCGGAAGAACGTCTCGGCAACGAGAAGATCGGCACAACGCTGCGCGGCATCGGGCCGGCGTATGAGGATAAAGCAGGCCGTCGCGGCATCCGCGTGGCGGATGCAATGTCACCCGATGTATTGAAGCTGCGTGTCGAAAGAAACCTTGAAGAAGCCAACCGCATAATCGTACTTTTCGGTCAGCAGCCGCTGAGGGCTGATGAGATATTGGAAGAAATGACGCCTCTGGTCGAACGCCTGCGGCCCTATGTTTGCGAGACCTCGCACTTTTTGGCAGAGGCTCGCAAGGCCAATAAAAAGATCCTGCTCGAAGGCGCACAGGCGACCTTGCTGGATGTCGATCACGGCACGTATCCGTACGTAACATCATCAAATCCGACTGCCGGAGGAGCTTCGGTCGGAGCGGGAATTCCGCCGCATCACATAACAGGTGTTCTTGGTATTGTCAGGACATATGCGACACGCGTCGGCGAAGGGCCGTTCCCGACCGAGATGCTGGAAGGTGAGGAAGATGTTGCAAATCTGATTCGCGAACGCGGCAACGAATACGGTTCTGTAACGAAGCGTCCGCGCCGCTGCGGATGGTTTGACGCCGTCGGAACGCGTTATGCTGCCGAACTTAACGGCTTTGATTCTGTCGCGCTGACCAAACTGGACGTTCTCGATGCCCTCGACGAATTAAAGGTATGCATCGGCTACGAAATTGACGGCAAACGCATCGACACATTTCCCGCTGTTTCTCACGACCTCAGACAGATCAAACCGGTTTACGAAACGCTGCCCGGCTGGAAAACCGATACGCTCGGCATCACAAATTTTGAAGACCTGCCCGACAATGCAAAAAAATATGTTCAGTTCCTCTCGGACAGGATAGGTGTCGAGATCGGGCTTATTTCCACCGGTCCGGAACGCGATCAAACCATAATCCTTAAAGAATCCGTGATGGAAAGCTGGTTCACTTCATAGCCGTCGCTATACTAAGGGAGGAATATTTACCCGATATTTACCTTTATATGTAGTTGACTACGGATAAAAGTTTGCTTAATTATGTAGCCCTCTACATATTACGGTGAATTTTATGAAGAATGATGATTTTTTGCGGGAACTCGGGTCGATAGCCGCCACGACCAGATTAAAGCGGATAAGCGACGCATTACTGCACGACGGCAAGCGGATGTATCGCGAACTGGGAATGGACATCGAGCCAAATTGGTTCGTTGTTTTCAAATTGCTGCAGCAGCGTGGCCCGCTGACTGTGACAGAGATCGCGGACGCAATAGGGTTTTCGCATCCTTCAGTGATAACGATGGCCAATAAGATGTCCGCAGCCGGTTATCTGGCGGAAACGCGTCCGCCTGATGACACCCGCAAACGCATTCTTTCCTTATCGGAAAAAGCCGTATCAAAGCTTCCTGAGTTTGAGACGGTATGGGAAGCCGGCACGGCGGGATTCAAGCGGATGCTTGCGGATACAGACGTACTGACCGCGCTGGATATTCTGGAGGAACGTCTCGAAGCGAAGGGATTCGGCGGCAGAACGCTTGACGAGCTGAGGAAATTCGATCAGGTCAAAATAACGGAATTTCGGGACGAATACGCCGAGGCGTTCGCAAGGCTGAACTACGAATGGATAGAAAAATATTTCGGCATTGAGGAACATGACAGGGAACAGCTCGATAACCCGAGAGGGTCGGTCATCGATTCCGGCGGGCAGATATTCTTTGCCCTTATTGACGGGGCCGTCGTCGGAACCGTCGCTCTTATCCGCCTGAACTATGACGTAGTAGAGCTTGCGAAAATGGCGGTCTCGCCCGACTATCAGGGCTACAACATCGGTTCTCGCCTGATAAGGGAATGCATCGCCCACGCCCGGCGTGAGGGGATGTCCTACATCGTTCTGGAATCCAACCGAAAACTCTTTGCCGCGATCAACCTGTATAGAAAGTTCGGGTTCAGAGAAACGGCCCTCGACCCCAATTCGCTATACTCACGCGCAAATATCAGAATGGAACTTGCCATACAACAGTCTAATTTGTAAAATCTTCAATTCGGGCTTGTTCGCTCCCTTTTTCACGAAGCCCCCATGTCAAATAAGGTCCGGTAGCTCAGTCGGTAGAGCAAATGGCTTTTAACCATTGGGTCCCTGGTTCGAGTCCAGGCCGGATCACCACTTTTACTAAGGAAAATGGCACCTGTGAGGGCGCCATTTTTGTTTAGGGACTATTGTAGGGACTATTTGATCTAATTATTTGCGGGATCTTTTTGTACGCGGACGTAGGTTAGTGACTGTTTTTAGAGTTACGTAATTCTTGCGACTTCCGTCTTGTGAAAGATAAGGGACAATTCCGCGAGCAATTTTATTTGCCACAGTACTGGAAGATACTTTTGCCAAAGGAGCAACATCTTTCTGGCGAAAGACCAGTGTTTCAAGGAGCGGCTCGAATAGGCTTAGTTCCTTTCTTATTACCTCACCTATCAATCTTTCGAGATCTTCCTTAGTTACCTGGATGATTTCCAACTGTGACATTTTACCTCCTTATAAAATCAACAAAACTTCGTGTTTCCGGAGAAACCTATCTGGGGACTTGCCGAATTCTATCGGAAGTCGCTTGAAAACGGTTTTAGATACTCCGTTCATACGGCATTTCTGAATCCCTTTTTTGGGTATGGCAAGTTCTATACCGGAGGATGAGAATCTATTGAATAGCCAATAGATTTACTGAAACCGGTTAATGGACGCACCATTGGAGCAATTATTAACCGCCATTTGAAAAAATCTCTTTTAGAATCGGGCTTTATTTTGTGGCACGAAAATAGCCAAAGGTGATTGATAGAGGATGAGGCAGAAAGCTTCGGATCAATTTGCAGGAGAGAAAAGCTGTTAAAAAGTGCGGCTGGCTGTTTTGTGAAATTTATGAATCTGATCAAAGTAACCGCAACGGCAAAAGTGGAGCATATGAAACCGGCACACAAAGCCTTTATTGTTAAGCATGGCGAGGGGTCAAACCTTGATCGGGCCGCACGAGATGCGATCCACAATATTCTCGTCGATCCGCGATTTAAGGGACTTCGTACAAAGAACATCCTTCCTATGCAAATCACGCTGCAAGTATACAGAGAGTATGGAGATGAGTAGGTGTTTTGTTTATTAGTTGGCGGATTGAAATGAAGCGGGACAATAACGATATTCTCAGACAGTCCCTGCGAATTCATCACGACTCGATTTGATTCGGCTTCAACCAAATGCCCGACAGTGGTCAACATGTGGCAAACTAACCAGATTATTAACTAACTGTTGCCGAAGTGGAGTTGATTATTTCGTGCAATCGACTTTGTCGCCGAATAATGTCTAGGAAGATTTTGTTCCGAGCTTCCGCGTCGGCTATGAGGGTTTTCGCTCCTAAGACATATATCGAAATGCCTGGCTTTTCATAGAAGCGATGATAGATCGGAGCGTCGTGAGAATAAAGGGGAACATAGGCGTCATCTCTCAAACGAGTGGCCAAGGCATCGTCAATATCCGTAACGACAAATCCTACAATCTCCTCAACATTTTCCTTCATCTTAAAAGCCTTCAGATAGTCCAAAAGCTGTGTAACTCCATGGAATTTCTCGCGGTCAGGCTTTGACGGAAAATCAAACGGTTTAATCTCGATAACAACTGACTTCAGGCTTTTAGGCTTCGTTGGATCATGCGAGAAGAAAAGTGCCAGGTCTGGCCTATCGTTAGGAATATCCACACCGTCCGAAGTCTCCCCTACAGCCTCTAGCACTTCCGCGATTCTTTTATCACTAGCTGCGTAGGTGTAAGTAGTAAAGCGATCATCTATAAGCCAGAGATTATTCTTGCCGATGTAATAGAAATTATCATCGGACTTCTTTGTCATGAAAAGGTTATGAATTACCTCTTCAACGCGCTCCTTTTTCTCCAGTAAAGCTCGTAATCTTTCTAAAACAATGGCTCGATCGTTGACGTAAGATACTAATTCGTTTTGAGTTATTTCGATTGCATCTTTAAGTTCCTTATCCGTGTATTCAGCTTTACCTGCTCCCGCAAGTAGATGCTCCTTGGCGTTGTCGAAACGCTTCTTAGCTTTCTCGATAATCTGCTTGGCATCAAGGTATCCAGCAATTTCTATATCCGCGCCTTCGATGTAATTTATGAGGTAGGGGCGTTGTAGCTCTATTTCTTTAAGTTTTTCCTTATTAATTCTTTCGGTTTCTGGAATACCCGCTTTGACTATCTCCGAAATTTCACTTTTCAGGTGATTGTTAATTGTGTCCCAAGAAATTGTGGACCACAGGTCGGTCTTAATCGGAAATATTTCAAAGTCATCACGGTCGTTCTTAACACGCTCGTGCAAGTAGTCCGAATTAAGCAAGAAATAACCCGAATATCCGTAAGGTAGAGAAATCTTTAAATCCTTATCGGCGAATGAACAGACGGTTCTATGATCCGCGCAGTAATAAGTTTCCAGCCGTCCATCTTCGGCCTTGACGGCATAGTTGAGGGCAAAGTCGTAGACGGTTTGATTTCCGTCCTTGATTTGAAAAGTCCGTTCCGCGAATTCGGGAACATCCGCGCTAGTGATTGTCGCGGGCGGTGTCGATCCCGTCAGATCCTCAAAGTTAATTGTTATGTCAATTCCTTTCTTCTTGTAGAAGTAAAGAGTGGGAATAATTTGGACTAAAACCTTATCCCTAATTTCTCCGCAATCTAAGAAAATTCGGCGATCAAGATGTTTCTTTGGATTCAAATACTGAACGGTTAGACCTGATAGTGAAATTCTTGTTTCGTTCTCTTCTACAACGTCAGAAACCTTCGTTATCAATTCAGGATCGAAGTCCAGAACAAAATCGAAGGATCGAACTTCCTGCTCCTTTTTGAGCCGACTAACAAAACTCACCTTATCATAAACTTTCAGATAGATTAGTCTTCCTACGCCCTTACATCCGAGGTTCTTATTTCGTTCCGTACGGTAGGTTGAAAATGACTTATAGAGTTCTTTGAAAAACCGTTTTAGATTTCTTCAGTTTAATTTTAAAATAGAAGAATGGAAACAGAGCAAATGACATTGATGGACGCGATAGTGAGGAACAGTCGGCGGAAGAAGGCGAGTCGGGCTGTGAGGACGCCGGGGGAGATCGAGAAGTTGGTGGATTGGGATGAGTTGGTGAAGGTGGTGGAGGTTTTGGACAAGACGAAAAGCGGAAAGGGAGGAAGGCCGCCGATCAGTTTTAAGAAGAAACTGAAGATGCTGTTTTTGCAGAGCACCTTCAATTTGAGCGACGAGGAATTGGAAGATTCGTTGATAGACCGTCTGTCGTTTCAGCAGTTTGTGGGGCCGGGATACGATGAAGAGATACCTGACTTCACGACCGTTTGGCATTTCAAAGAGGCACTCGTGAAGCATGGATTGATGGACAAGATATTTGCGAGCATTGACGGGCAAATCGAAAGACGAGGACTGATATTGAAGAAAGGAACAATGGTGGACGCGGTGATATTGCCGAGCGGGAATCGCCCGTTGAGCGGTAAGAAACGGGGTGAACTGGAGAAAGAGCCTAGCAGCCGGATAGATACAGAGGCTCGAAGCACAAAGAAAAACGGGAAGAAGCATTTTGGATATAAGGGACATATCGGCGTTGATGTCGAGAGCAAGATCATCCGCAAACGGGCGTTTACGCCGGCAAACGAACACGACCGGAGCGAGTTCGAGAATCTCATCAGCGGCGACGAAAAAAGCGTCTGGGGAGACAAGGCGTATCCGAAAGATGCTGAAAAGCGTGCGGCCCGCGAACTTGGGATCTACTACGGAGTTTTGGACAAAGGACGAAGAGGGCGAAAATTATCAAACAGACAGCAAAAACGAAATCGACAAAGATCAAAGGTCAGGGCGGCGGTCGAACACCCGTTCGCATTCATGAAAAAGAAACTGAAAGTCAGCACAATGGCGGCAAAGAATAAGCTGCGAAACGCCCTGCGGTTCGACATGTCGTGCATCGTTTATAACGTGCTCCGAACCTCGTTCCTGATAAAACGCAACGCTCGGCTGCCGAACTGCGCCTAAACGACGAAATAATGAAAACGCCAGATCAATTACCGGATCAATTAAAGGAAATCGCACCAAATAAGTGGCGGAAAAACCAATAAAATGTCGGAAATATTAAAACAAAAAGTGCGTACTAAAAAAA
>JAHBSK010000015.1 GCA_019639175.1 Acidobacteriota bacterium
TTATGGCGTGGTCAGGTTACGGAATTTTGCACCGAGGGCGTTCACGCCCTTACGATCATTGCCTGTAACAAAGCCCGTAAACGGGCTGCACGATCTCTTGTGCCGGCAAATACCACGCCGTAAACGACTTGGCTATGCCAAAGCTCAAGTGCCGCACCGCATAATTTTGTTCGGTCAACTTAGGTTTTTCAAAGCTCTCAAGCATATGTTCATTCCCGGCCGCATCGAATTTCTTGGCAAGCACACCGATTATTGCGGCGGCAGAAGCATAGTTTGCGCGATAGACCGCGGATTTCATGCTGACACAGAGCCGCGTAATGACAAAACACTTGTCCTGATAAATCGCGACACCGACGAGACCGTTACGCTTGATCTTTCCGACCCGAAAACGGCTCCGCATCACTGGTCAAAATACGCCGTCGAGGTCGTAAAACGTGTTTCGGATAATTTTGCCGAATTTCAACGCGGCGTGACCATCGCATTTCACAGCGACCTGCCGCGGGCAAGCGGCCTTTCCAGTTCGAGCGCGCTGATGATAATGGTCTTTGCCGCCATCGCCGAAGTAAACGATCTTCATCAAACACCCTCTTTCAAGAACAACATCTCAGATGCTTTTCAGCTTGCCGAATATCTCGGCTGCATCGAGAACGGCCAGACCTTTAATGATCTGAAAGGTTCGGCAGGTGTCGGCACATTTGGCGGCAGCCAGGATCACGCCGCGATCACACTGTCGCGTAAAAACTTTCTGCACCGCATTGCGTTCTCACCACTTCGAGAAGAAATCAGATTCGATTTTCCGGCCGATATGTGTTTTGTCGTCGCCTCTAGCGGAGTCGCTGCCGAAAAGACCGGTGCCGCACTTGGCCTCTACAACAGCCTGTCGATGATGGTGTCAGCAGTAACAGGCACGATAGCAAAGAGCGAAACGCTGGCGCGGATCATCGAAAACATCGGTATCGAAAACGTCAGGCAACAGATAACGGAAGGCACTTTTGAGTTTCCCACGCAGCAACTCCTCGACCGCATAGAGCAATTTTATGTTGAAAATTTTCACATTATCCCAAAAGTGAGCGAACTGCTCGGTGAAGGAAAGATGAATGAAGTCGGTGAACTGATCAACCTTTCACAGCAAAACGCCGAAAGGCTGCTCGGTAATCAGATAGATGAGACGATCTTCCTCCAGCGTTCGGCCCGCGAACTCGGCGCCGTCGCAGCATCGGCGTTCGGCGCAGGATTTGGCGGCAGCGTGTATGCGGTGGCCTCGGTCAATGACGCTGGAAGCTTTTTAAGAAGCTGGCGTGAAACATACCTGAAACATTTTCCGCAACACGAAAAAGCGTCAGAGTTTTTCCTCACTCGCCCGTTTCAGTCCGATCTGCCTTTTGTTTTTTGAGATTTCCGAGCATCTCTTTTATATCCGCAACGCCTTTAAAAGCAACATAAGCCGTAACCAGCGAATACCAGGCCACTGCCGCAATAGTTAAAAACAGCCAGAAATATTTCATTGTGCCTCGCCTCCTTTTGGTTTTAGCAAAGAGAATACGACCATACCGACTGCAGAGAAAACATAAGCTGCGATGCCGGAATAATACGGCCCGATGGCTTTGGCCGTTTCGGCGGTTGCGGGAGTTTTTTCAAGAATAAGAAACGCCGCAGGTATAAGGGCGGAAAAAATTATCGAGGCGAACGCTCCCCAACTGTTTGCCCTTTTCCAATAGCAGCAGGCGATCAGCAGCACCGATATGCTTGCCAGATAGATCGTTCCCGTAATGCCGAGATACGTCCAAACGTCGCCCTCCAGCGGATACCAAAGCCCATAGAAGAGCAGAAAGATGCCGATCAGGGCAATGATGAACCGATTGACCAGAATTCCTTTTTTCTCCGGCCATTGCGTCTTGCGGAACGGCGCCATTATGTCGTTGTAAATGACGCTGCCCCACGTCAGCATATAGCTGGAATCCGTTGACATATCCGCCGCCAGCATCGCCGCTATGCACAGGCCCATGATGCCGACCGGGACAAACGTTGAAAGGAACGTCGGCATTGCTTCGAGCGAGTTCGTCACCTGTCCAAGTGAATAAAGAGCGGCGATGCCCCAGATACCGGGAATAAGAAACCGGCAGACGAAAAAGAACGCCGTGCGGGTGTATATCTTTTGCCCCGTTTTGGAATCTTTTGCCGCCAGGACGCGGGCAACCGTCGTTTGCCACGTCAGCACCGCCGCAAAATTGAGAAATATCTGAAAGAGGACATACTGCCATCCGAGGTTTGGGTTGACGAACGGATTAAAGCCGCCCGCACCGTAATTGCTCTCGACCGTCATCACCAGCGAGTCCCAGCCGATATAGACCAGTATCAGGAGCGTGACGACGATCAGCCCGGCACTCATTACGATAAATTGCAGAAAATCCGTGATAAGCACCGACAGCATTCCGCCCAAAATGGTGTATGTCGCAACGCCGACCAGCAGAATGGTCATCATCAATTCCAAATTGCCGACCTGAAAGCCAAGCACGTTGAAACTGGTTTCGGAAAAGCCGGTTATCTTTATCAGGAACTGGCCGCCGACGCGCAGAAAAACGCCCATGTTCAAAAGGCCGCCGAGCACGATGACCACACCGGCCGCCCAACGCACACGCGGCCCGAACTGCCTTTCGATAAGCTGCGGAATGGTGATAACGCCCGAATCGCGGAGCGGTTTGATGCAAAATCCGGTGTAGCCGATAAAGAGCATCGACAGCGCCATTGCAATGCCCGGCGTCGCGCCCGCAAAACCGTAGCGATAGCCCGCCTCGGCCGTGTACATACACGTAACGATGCCAAACTCCGTCGCCGCCAGGCTGGCGATGCCGAGATAGACATTCATCTCGCGGCCCGCCACGAGAAAATCATCCACCTTGCCGACAAACTTGCGAACGTAAACACCCGCGATCATCGTCACCAGCAGATAAAGCCCGATGATGCTGCCGTCATAAAGCCAACTGAAATTGGTCATAATTGCATGAGAAAGCTATTCAGATAGAAAAAGCTTTCTCATACTAAGCCTGTTGGCAAAATTGTTCAACCGCACGATCAGCAAATCCAGCTTTACCGATTGCCTTATTAGTCCGGTTTTTGAAGTATCTTAATTGACGACGTGAGCTAATAGGAGTAGTTGTGTCAAAACTACATATCATAAGAAAAGTGGTATCGGATCTGCCACCAAAATTTAATTTTGCGGTCTCCACAGGTCACTTTAGGCTGGTAACGGGAGTGATAAGCGGCGGCAAGCGCTGATGCTCTAAAAATCCCTCTGCCTTTGATAACCTTTGCGAAAACAACGTTTCCTTCTTCATCGACAATCGCTCTTACAACAACGTCTCCAGAAATTCTGTTCCGTTTGGCGATCTCTGGATAATGTGGTTTAGTAACAGAAATAGGACACCCGGAAAAGCAATGTCCTGATATCCGAGGCAGTGGTTTGCCAAATTCTTTGATCTGTTGCTCCCGAATTTGCCTTTCACACGCAACCACCGCACGTTCATCATCAGCAACAGAGGTCAGTAACTTCGCAAGCTCCTCTTTATTCGGTTTCTGAGCAAAAACAGATACGGAAAGACTTCCCGAAATCACTAATGCGATCAAAAGAACACCTTTCCTCATAAGTCTTTAGACACCGTTTCGGCGAGAAAGTTCCCTATTCCCACTCTATCGTTCCCGGCGCTTTCTAACGGTTTATCTTTTAAGAAAGAAACAAAGGTTTTGAAAAGGTTAATTCTGTTCGTTGAGTTGCCGACGAAGATTGTCAGCATCAATAATATCTTGCGGACGACCGGCAAGGTCTTTGGTTTCGATAAGATCAGATAATGAGATGAAGTTCATCGGTATTTCGCCAATACTTACTGATTCTCGTCTCTTCCAACAGTTATCAAAATCCATCTCAGCCAGACCCATGATGATATCGACCCTTGTAGGTTCAATACCTATCTGATAGACCATTGATGGCGTGGTGAGATCATTGACCGTAACATCCGACATCGGGGCGCCGAATGCCTTCAGTGCCGAATATACTAACTCAGCGTTTTCAATTGAGTTATCTATCCAGATATCCAGATCTTTTGTGTAACGCGGTTCAGAATGCTTGGAAACCGCGTATCCGCCAATGATCAGATACCTTACTTTATAAGCGGCGAAAATTTGCAATAGATCTCTGAAGTCTGAGTTCATCTGGGTTTTTTCCTTTTAATTCCCAATTAAAAACGGTCATATCCCAAACAGCCTTCATACGCTGCTCATCCGTCAGTTCCTGCCAAAATTCGATGTCGAATTTACGCTCACCCTGCTCGGCAATGGTGGTCAGCCTGCTTTTCACAATTCTTTCTTTTCTGTTTTTGACCTCAATTGTCTCCATCACCATATCCTCTATTTTATCACAATTTAACCACACCTTTAGCGACATTTATTCCCACTCTATCGTTCCGGGCGGTTTTGATGTGATGTCGTAAACGACGCGGTTGATGCCGCGGACCTCGCCGGTGATGCGTGAAGATGCCTTTGCGAGCATTTCGTGTGAGAGCCGCGCCCAATCGGCGGTCATGCCGTCTGTGGATGTGACGGCGCGCAGGGCGACGGTTTTTTCATATGTGCGGAAATCGCCCATCACGCCGACAGATTGGATGGGAAGCAAAACGGCGAACGCCTGCCAGACCTCTTTGTACAGGTCAAAATTGTGAAGTTCCTCGATAAATATTCGGTCGGCCTTTTGCAGCAATTCCACCTTTTCGGGCGTGATGTCGCCCAGGATGCGGACGCCGAGGCCGGGGCCGGGAAACGGATGCCGCTGCAATATCTCGTCAGGAATTCCGAGGTCTTTGCCGATCAGGCGAACCTCGTCCTTGAACAGTTCACGAAGCGGCTCGATCAGCTTGAGGTCCATCTTTTCGGGCAGGCCGCCGACGTTATGATGAGATTTTATCGTTACCGATGCTCCGCGAAGAGAGACCGATTCGATCACGTCCGGATAAAGCGTTCCCTGCACCAGCCATTTCGCGTCGCCGACCTTTTTCGCCTCGGCCTCAAAAACATCTATGAACTTTCCGCCGATCGCCTTGCGTTTCTTTTCAGGATCGGTAACGCCCGAAAGGACACTATAAAATTCCTGTGAGGCGTCAACACCGATCACGTTCAGGCTAAGATTCTCATTATAAACTTTTAACGTGTCTTCAAATTCGTTGTAGCGAAGCAGGCCGTTATTGACGAAAATGCACGTCTGCCTGTCGCCGATGGCCTCATGCACCAAAACGGCCGCGACGGTCGAATCGACACCGCCGCTCAACCCACAAATGACATTGCCGGTTTCGCCGACCGTCTCGCGTATCTTCGCTATCTCTTCTTTGATGAATTGTGCAGGTGTCCAATCGCCCGTGCATCCGCAGATGTTGAAAAGAAAATTTCGCAGGACCTCTTTGCCAAGCGGCGTGTGCGAGACCTCAGGGTGAAACTGCACGCAGTATATGCCACGCTCGTCGGATTCCATCGCCGTCACGACATCGCCGGTCGTCGCCGTTTGGTGAAATCCGGGCGGCAGTTCGGTCACATGATCACCGTGGCTCATCCAGACATCAAGCTCGAACGGCAGCCCTTCAAAAAGCCGTGTCGCGCCGCTTAAAACCTTTAGCTGAGCGTGGCCGTATTCGCGCCGTGCTGCCGGTGAACTCCTGCCGCCGAGGTCTATCGCCGCAAGCTGCATTCCATAGCAAATGCCGAGAATCGGTACATTTATCTTTTCGTAAAAATCCGACGCAACGCGCGGTGCGTCCTCGTCCGTCACGCTCGAAGGCCCGCCCGAAAGTATCACGCCCTTTGGCCGCTTTGCCGCGATCTCATCCGCACTCAGATGAAACGGATGTATCTCGCAATAAACGCCCTGCTCACGCACCCGCCGCGCTATCAACTGTGTGTACTGTGATCCGAAATCGAGTATGAGAATGAGTTCGTGCTGCAAAATTTTAAGCTCCGGCTTTAGTGTAGATTCGATTATACGTTAAAGCCTCACGCGTTAAAAATACAGTTATATCAGCAGGTAGAACTATTCTTCTTTACGTATTTATATGAATCCGCGACGATCTTTTCCAGTATTTTGAGGTCCACATCGGCGAGTTTATTGATGTAGAGACAGGCTTTGCTGGTTTTGTGTTTGCCTAGCTTTGCCAGCAATTCCGGCTGTTTGGGGGAATTGCAGATGACATACAGCGTCATATTCTGTTTCCGCGGAGAAAATGCCGTCACCATCCAGTCTATCTCGCGGCCGTCCGGATATTTGTATTTGCAGTTGCCAAATCCGACGATGGCAGGCCCCCACATTTTCGGCTCTTCGCCTGAAACGCGTTTGAACATTTCGAGTACGGTAAAGGCGTCATTGCGTCGGGTGTCGTTTTCGACCGAATTCAAAAATGCCTCTACGCTTGCCCCGGTCTCTCTTGTCTGCAACTCTGTTTTTGCCATGCCGCTTTCATGTTCCCTGACAGTGACGTTCGTTTTAGCGCGGCCATCATGCCCGGTTTTCGCCGCAGCAGATGGATCGTTTTTGCGCTCACCAATTTATCACAAAGTCCGATCCGGCAATAGCCTATGTCATGCCGGCAGGCAATTTCCCGCCGGTTTTTACCATAGGAGAGCATCGGCATGATACGGCTTTTCGCGGTCAAATGCACCCGTCTCGGCAAAAGTTTGAGATAAATGTCAAAAAAGTCTGATAAAACCCCTTTTTGCTGTGGAAAATAATTTGTAAAAGAGTGTATGCTAATAGGTTGGACGTTTGGGGTTCGGTCACTTCTAAAAGCTTGCCTTTTTCGGTGTTTTTGAGCTGGCGCCGCTGCTTTCAAACAATACTTGTATCGTTAAAGGGGATGTATCCCTAAAATTTATATAAAATGGCATTAAAATCATTATTCAGTTTATTTTCCAGCGATCTGGCGATCGACCTCGGCACGGCCAACACGCTGGTCTATGCAAAAGGCCGCGGGATCGTCGTCAGCGAACCTTCCATTGTCGCGATCAACAAGGTCACGAATCAGGTCGAGGCCGTGGGCCGCGACGCCAAAGAGATGCTTGGCCGCACACCGGGCAACATTGTCGCCATCCGCCCGATGAAGGACGGCGTGATAGCCAATTTTGAGGTGACGGAAAAGATGCTCCAGCATTTTATCCGCAAGGCGCATAACGGCAAAACATGGGTGCGTCCGCGTGTTGTCATCGGCATTCCGTCAGAGATCACACAGGTCGAACGCCGCGCCGTTGAGGATTCGGCATATCGAGCCAAGGCATCCGAAGTTTATCTGGTAGAAGAGGCGATGGCCGCTGCCATCGGCGCCGGATTGCCCATCACGGAACCGCACGGCAACATGGTTGTCGATATCGGCGGCGGAACTACCGACATCGCCGTCATCTCGCTTTCGGGCATCGTCTATTCGCGTGCCGTCCGCGTGGCGGGCAACGAGATGGACGAATCCATCACGCAATACATCAAACGCAAATACAACCTGCTCATCGGCGAACGCACCGCCGAGGCCATCAAGATCGCTCTTGGCAGCGCGTTCCCGCTTGACGAACCGCTCTCGATGGAAGTTCGCGGCCGCAACCTTATCGAAGGCATCCCGAAGACCATCACCATGACGGACGAAGAGGTTCGCGAGGCCCTTTCGGACGCGGTCTCGACCATCATCAACGCCGTTCGCGTCGCGCTTGAAAGGACGCCTCCCGAACTTTCCGCTGACATCGTCGAACGCGGCATCGTTCTGACCGGCGGCGGCGCATTGCTCAAAAATCTGGACAAACGGCTCACTATCGAAACCGGCCTGCCCGTTGTTATTGCTGACGATCCGCTCTCATCGGTTGTTTTGGGAACCGGCAAGATGCTCTCTGATTTTGAACTTCTCAAACGCGTCAAGTGGGACAATTCGCTGATGACGGGCAGTTAGAGATCGGCAACCAGAAACGCGGGCGCGGCAGCACGGGGAAACTGATGCCGCGCAACCGCGTCTCCCGTTATCCACACCGCAGATATAAAAAATGGCTGAGCGAAGTCAAGAAGAAGTTTGGAGAATGACGCCGTGGCTGATGGTCGCGCTGTTGCTGTTCAACTTCATTTTGATGGCATTTGACGCCCGCGTGGACGGCGGCCAGCGGGTCATTCGCGTATGGACACAGACCGCTGCGGATTTCGTCCAGTCTCCGATCACGACTATTTCGACATCTATCCAAAATTATTTCACATCCATATCAACGCTGCGCGGTGCACAGGATGAGAACAGCCAGCTTAAACAACGCATTCAGGAACTGGAGGTCGAGCTAAAAGGAACACAGGACCTGGCAACAGAAAATGAAAGGCTGCGCAGCCTGCTCGGACTGAGAGAAGAAAGCAAATACAGCATTCTCCCCGCGCGGGTCATTGGCCGCGACCCTTCTGTCTGGTTCGATTCTGCGATAGTCGATCGCGGAAGCCTGGACGGCATCAAGCTGAACATGCCTGTCGTTTCTGACGGCGGCATTGTCGGCCGGGTCACGGCAGTCGGGCCGCTTACTTCACAGATCGACCTGATAACGCGCGACAAATCGGGCCTCGGAGCCATCGTCGGTGAGGTCGGCGAGTCAAATTCGCTCGGCGTCATCAGCGGAACCAGCGAACGCGACCTGCTGGAGCTTCGCTACGTCGCCGGCAGCGTCGAGGTAAAAGAAGGTCAGATCGTTTACACGACCGGACAGGACGGCATCTATCCGCAGGGTTTGCGGGTAGGCGAGGTGGTCGAGGTCCGCTCCGGTTCGGCAACGACACCGCACCAGATACTCGTTCGGCCGAGCGCAAGATTGGGATCGATGCAGGAGGTCGCGATATTGCTCTACGAACCGCCGGCAAAACAGGAATTTGAGCAAAAGCTGACAAAGTAACTCAAAACTTTGAACTCGAAACTCGGAACTTAGAATTAGCGTATGGAACAGGTAAAGGTAACAGTGGCATTGATAATCGCCGTCCTTCTTCAATGGACGCTGCGCAATGTTGCCGAACCGTTTGCCTATATAGATTTTCCGCTGATCATTGTCGTCTATGCGGCGCTTCAGCGAAACGCCATTCGCGCAATTCTTTTCGGGACCATCGCGGGCCTTGCGGTCGATGCCCTTAGCGGCGGCCTTTTGGGAGCCAACGGCTTCTCAAAAACGCTGATAGCCTATGTGGTGTCTGAGATAGCTCGCAGGGTCTATCTTGACAACCTTTTGCTTCGCATTCCCATCATAGCGGGAGCGTGTTTTATAGACGATCTGGTGTATTACGGCGTCCATCGCCTGCTGGGACAGGAACCCGCGGGCGAGGTATTTGTGATCATCGCCTACACCCTTATCGGAACGACCATCACCGGCACATTGGTATATATTCTTTTGGAACAATTATCGTCTGACAGGCCGCGCAGCAGAAGAAAGGATTCCTCGGCATCTCGCCGTCAGATGCGGCGGCGTAACCCGATAAAACTCGGCAAGTAATAATCAACGGTCATGAAACTCCAGGAACAGGCGCAAAATCTTGGCGGAAGGATAGCGACGATACATGTCGTTGCCTTTATCCTGCTCTCGATCCTCGGTGTCCGCCTCTATTACCTCCAGATCGTCAACGGTGAATACTATGAAAAGCGGGCCGAGAATCAGCGAATTCGCCTTATCCCGATACCGGCTCCGCGCGGTGCTATTTTTGACCGTCACGGAAAGATCCTTGTTGATTCGCGCCCGACCTTTAACGTCGTTATTTCCAACGAGCCGATGAAGCAGTTGGACATCGAAGCGGACGAACGGATTGATGAATACGCATACGGCCTGAACCTGGAGCCGGATGTGGTTGCCGACCGCCTGAAACAGATAAAGAAACAGAACGATTTTGAAACGCTTGTCCTCAAGGACAACGCCTCGATGCAGGACATCTCATGGGTCGAGGCCCATCAGTTGGAATATCCCGAACTCCGCATCGAGCTTCAGCCGCAGAGATTTTATCCGCACGGCACGGCCATGGCGCATATCCTCGGCTACGTCGGCGAGATCAGCCCGAAACAGCTCGAATCAGAACGCTGGGCAGGAATGAAGGCCGGCGACATCATCGGCAAAGGCGGCCTAGAAGAATATTACGATGAATTCCTTCGCGGACGTCCCGGATTCAGAAAGGTCATTGTCGATAGCCGCGGCCGCATCCAGCGTGAGATAGAGGTCGTCCCGCCGCAGGCCGGACAGGACCTTATTACAACGATCGACCTTGATATTCAAATGGCAGCCGAGCAGCAGCTTGCTAATTCGGCATCGAAACGCGGCGTCATCGCCTCAATGGACACACGAAACGGAGAAATGCTTGCCCTTGCCTCGTGGCCGTCTTTTGACCCGAACGTCTTTGTCCAGGGCAGCAAAACACGCGAGGGCCGCAAACAGATCGCCGCCTATTGGCAGGATGAAGGCAGGCCTCTTTACAATCGCGCCATACAGGGACGTTATCCGCCGGGTTCCACGTGGAAGATACCGATGTCCGCCGGAGGATTTCAGAGCGGTGCAATGACGACAGCAAGTAATTCCTTTGCCTGCGGCGGAGGCATTCAGATCGGGAACCGATTCACCAAATGTATGGGACATCACGGACATCCCAGCCTGGTCCCTGCTATCGCGCGTTCCTGCAACGGATATTATTATAGGCTCGGATTGAAAATGTCGATCGAGAAGATGATCGAAATGATCGAGACCTATGAATACGACAAGATAACAGGCATTGACCTGCCCAATGAGAGGGTCAGCCAAACACCCAAAAGCTGGAAGCCTATAGTCGAAAAGAACGAAGGCAGGTGGAGCGATATTCGAACCGTCATGGCATCCATAGGACAGGATACGGTCGTTGTAACACCAATATCACTGCTTAGAACCGTCGCGGCCATAGGTGAACATGGCAAGATGTATGTCCCGCATTTCCTGAAAGAATTCAAGAAAATAAACGCAACCGAGCATTTTGAGGAACGTCCCGGATTCGGTTTTCAGCGTCCGGAACCCAAAATACTTCCGCTGAAACCTGAAGAGCAAAAGATGATCGCGACCGGTATGTGGTCCGCTGTCAGCGGTGGAACAGCACGCATCGTTAACATCCCGGGATTTGACGTAGCAGCAAAAACCGGCACTGCTCAGGCAGCGGTCGGGTCAAAAGATCATGCCTGGATGGTGAGTTTTGCTCCGGCCTATGAACCTGAGATCGCAGTAGTTGGACTTATTGAAAACGTCGGTTTTGGCGGAACACACGCCGGGCCGGCAGTAAAGGGTGTTTACGAAACCTATTTGGCAAAGCGCGAACCGCTTGCCGACGAGCAGGATGAGGTCGCGAGAAGATAGTAATGGTTGCGATAATCGAAAAACGAGATCTGCGGGATTTTGACTGGCTCACATCGGTGCTGGCCGTCGCTATCGCCTGTTTTGGCGTATGGCAGATCTATAACGCGACCCCGAACGACACCATCTGGTCAAAACAGATCGTCGGCATCGGCATCGCTCTCGCCGCCTTTACGGTGGTCGCCATTTCAGATTACCGCCGGATCATTGACGCCGCCCCTATCTTTTACGGCATTGGGCTGTTCCTGCTTTTTCTTGTTTTGACGCCGCTGGGTGTGGAGGTAAACGGACAAAAGGCGTGGCTTCGTATTTTCGGACTGCAGTTTCAGCCGTCCGAAGTGGCAAAGATACCGACCATTCTGATGCTTGCCAAATATTTCGGTGCCAGAAAGGGCGGCACGCTTCAGTTCAGGGAAGTTCTGATCGGTGTGGCGATACTTGCCGGCCCGGTCGTCCTTATCATGCTCGAACCCGACGCCGGACAGGCGATCACCTATTTCCCGATCCTTGGGGCCGTGTTCTTCCTTTCCGCCATCAAGGTCAGATACGTGATCGGCGGCCTCGTACTTGCCGCCGTAATGATTCCGACAGCGTATATCGTGGGCGTCAAGGCCGGCGTGATAAAACGCTACCAGCAGGACCGCATAATGGCGATAATCGACCCCGAAAGCGTCGATCCGCGCGGTTACGGCTATCACACGATCCAATCTATGATAACGGTCGGAAAGGGCGGGCTTTCCGGCATAAAGGGAAATACCGAAACATCGCAAAGCGTTCTTAAATTTCTGCCCGAACCGCAAACGGACTTCATTTTTGCCGTAACTGCGGAAAACACAGGCTTTATCGGCTGTGTGTCACTGCTTCTGGCTTATGCGCTGCTTATATCCAGATTGATAATCGGTGCAAGAGAGGCTAACGAGCGCGCGGGAATGCTTGTTATAATGGCTATAGCGACGGCGCTGGCGTTTCAGATATTTATGAACGTCGGTATGACGCTAGGGTTTTTGCCTGTGATCGGTGTCCCGCTGCCGCTGATGAGTGCGGGGCTGTCCAATTTGCTCTCCACCTTTATAGCGATAGGATTTGTGGTCAGCATAAAAATGCGCAGATTTGTTAACTAGGACGCTCTCGTCAAAAGAGGTTTTATGGCTAGAGAAAGAAAAATTGTCGAAAAAGAGGTTGGTGCTGTCAGCGGCGGAGGCGGTTTGCTGGCAAGGACAACGTGGCTGCTGGCGGCTTTGCTTTTGGCCCTGTCCGCCGGGGCGATCACCGGTGTGCTGGCATCATATTATCTGAATAATTCGCGATATTCCGTCGAGGTTTCGGCGCTGGCAACATATCGCCCGCCGCAGGTGACGACGATCTATGCTGATGACGGCGAAACGGTGCTTGCCGAATTTGCCATCGAGAAACGCATCCCGATAAAGGAACAGGATATTCCGCAGAACGTCGAGGACGCGCTTATCGCCATTGAGGATTTCAGATACTACAACCACATCGGCATCGACTTTTACCGCACTGCCGGCGCGATCTTCAAAACGTTTACCGGAAACAGGGTCGAGGGCGGTTCGACCATAACACAGCAGCTTGCCAAAAACCTTTTTCTTTACAAGGACCAGACCTATACCCGAAAGGTCAACGAATGGATGGTCGCTCTCCAGGTAGAGCGGTTCTATACAAAACGCCAGATACTGGAAATGTATATGAACTACGTCTTTCTCGGCGCCGGAGCTTATGGCTTTGAAGCGGGAGCAAGGACGTATTTCGGCAAATCTCTTAAGGAGCTTAACCTTGAAGAAGCGGCCCTTCTTGCCGCAATACCAAAATCGCCGGAATATTCGCCGACGCGGAATATGCAAAAGGCCCTGACTCGCCGAAACATCGTTTTGGATCAGATGGCGAAGTATTTTCCGAACAAATATTCGCAGGCAGAAATAAACGCCGCCAAGGCTAGGCCGATCAAGCTGGCCGACACGGCCTATTATCAGTCACTGCCAAAATCGACCGCATGGGATTATCCGGTCGAGGACATCAGAAAATATCTTGAGAACAGATACACGACCCGCGTCGCCCAGGGCGGCCTGAAGGTCTATACGACCATCAATGTCGAAGCTCAAAAAATAGCCACAAAGGTCATCAGAGAACGTCTCCGGTCGTTTGATAAAGGGCGTAAGTGGCGCTCCGATTATCAGAATATTCTTCTCGACCCGGACGGCCTTCCTCTGACCGACGAAAAGGAAATTTCCAAGACCCTTTCGTCCTATAAACACGCTGACTGGTACGGTGACGAATACGAAGAAGGCGAATATATCAAGGGCCTTGTCGTCAAGGCAAATCCCGCTTCTGATGAGGTCGGCGTTCGCTTTGGGCGCTATAACGCCGTTGTCGGTTCAAGGAACATGGGACGCAGCGGCAAACGCCCCAAGGATGAACTGAAACCGGGTTATCTGGCCGAGTTCCTGATAAAGAACGTGGATAACGCGAACCAAAAGCTTGAGGTCGAGCTTGCGCAGGTGCCGGAGATACAGGCTTCCATCGTGACGATAAACGCCAAGACCGGCGAGGTCGTCGCAATGGTCGGCGGATATGATTTCCACACAAATCGCTTTAACAACGCCACGCAGGGGCTGCGTCAGACCGGTTCGTGCTACAAACCTTTTGTTTACACGGCGGCGGTCGAGGACGGCATGACGCCGGACATGCTCGTCAGCGGAGCGCCGATAAAACGCGGCGGATGGCAGCCGTCAAACTATGACGGATCGCCGAGCCACGCGAACGTCCCGATGAAGGTCGCTCTGGCAAAATCGTATAACCTGGCCGCCGTTCATCTTCTTGACCAGGTCGGCATTCAGGCAGGAGCGCAGATGGTTCGGCGATTCGGCATCACCAACCCGATGGCACCGAGCCTGCCGTCGGCTCTCGGCGCCAGCGAGGTATCGCTGCTCGAGATGGTCGCGGCCTATTCGGCATTCCCGAACAAGGGGGTCCGCGTTCAGCCGCACCTCATCAAAAAAGTTTACAGCCGCGACGGCACACTGCTTGAGGAATTTGACGGTTCCAGTTCAAAGGTAACAAGCGAATACGTCGCCCTGACAATGGTTGATATGATGCGCGGAGTTACTTCGGGCGGCGGCACGGCATCAGGCGCAAGCGCCGCCGGACATCCGCTGGCGGGCAAGACCGGAACCGTGAACAAACACACCGACGTCTGGTTCATCGGCTACACGCCGACCTACGTCACCGGCGTCTGGATGGGAAATCCGCTCCGCAAGGAATCGCTCGGGCGCGGAATGACCGGCGGCGGAACCGCTCTGCCGATCTTCAATGCGTTCATGAATCCTTTTATGAAGGACAAGGAGCGCGAAAGCTTCCCGAGAACGCCGCCCATGCCGCGTGAGATAAGAAGCCTGATGGAAAGGAACAAGCGTGAAGAGCTTGAAAAACTCGCACGTGCAGATCAGCTTGCGGTAAAGACCGGTGCGACCGAATCGCAAGGGGAAACCACCGAAGACCCGAACAAGACAACCGGAGGCGACACAAGCGTTGGAACACCCGACAGCGGTGGAACACCGGCCGGAGACAAAAAGCCCGTTGCCGATCCGCCGCCGACGCCAAAGCCGACCCAGCAACCGACACCGAGGCCGACCCAACAGCCGACACCGCCGCAGGGAACACCGCGTAAAGGCAAAAAAGGCGATGCGTGAACCCTAAAAAACAAGGATGTCTGAAAGGTCAGTTTCTGTGTCTTGATTCTGTGCATTCTGTGGTAAAGCTCCTGAAAATACAGAAAATACCACAGAGTACACAGACTTAAAACCGAAATACACAGATCAGTCTTTTCAGACATCCGTTCATTTTTACCCCTGACAAAATCTTCCCAGATAATACGGCAGCATCTTTCTCCACCACGGCCAGTCGTGCGAAACGTCATATCCCCACGTTTCCAGCAGGTGCGGAATTCCTTTTGAGTGAAGAACGCCTGAAAGTTCGCGGCTGCGGTCGGGCGCCTCATAGTTGCCCTGTCCGGTCACGATGACGATCGAATCAGCATGCTGCAAACGCGGCAGGTGATAGTCGTCATTCAGATTTTTCAGATACATCATCGGGTTATTGAAATAGACGTTGTCATCGTAATAACCCTTGTCCAGATAATTGTAGATGTCATAGCTGCCGCTCATCGCTATCGTCCCGCGAAAATTGTCGGAATGTTTGAAATACGTGTTGGCGGCAAGGAACGCACCAAGCGAAGCTCCGGTCGTCAGCGGTTTGGCATCGTCGCCGCATTCATTGCGGATCAGCGGCAGTACCTCGTCCGTTATGTAGCGGTCATATCGTGACAGCATCTCGACTTTCCAGCCCGGATGCGATTCGCGATTGAGCAGGCTGTATTTATTTACAGAATTTATAGAATATGCCCTGATAAGTCCCGCTTCGATAAAGTCCTTGATAGAATCGACCAGATAAAAACGCTCGTATTCAAGATAATCCGCCGCCGCCGTCGGGAACATCAAAAGCGGATAGCCCGCGTGTCCGTATGCCACCAGCGGCATGTCCATATTCAGATTGTGGCTGTACCACGAAGTTATATCGCGTCGCATAAAATAAAAATCTCCGATATTTTTTTTGAATACTTGAGGTTAAGGGAATTTATACCCAAATGCAAAGAGTGGGCAGGTTCCGCAAAGCACCCCGCCTTGGGTAAGGCGGGGTGGCAGCCGCTTCGGCTGACGGGGTGGTTCGTCTTTCCTGCTCCAGACTCCAGACTCAGGACTCAGGACTCTATTCCGCCGCCGTTAGTTTCAGTCCGGCGATGCCGCCGACTATCAGCAGAATACAGCCAAAGCGTATCAGATCTCTCGGCTCATCGAACAAGACCATCCCGACCACAGCCGCACCGACCGTCCCGATGCCTGTCCATACGGCATAAGCCGTTCCTATCGGCAGCGTTTTCACCGCCTGTGACAAAAAGTAAAAGCTCACGATCATCAAAGCGACCGTGGCAACGCTTGGCCAGAGTTTTGACCAGCCATCTGTGTATTTCAAACCTATCGCCCACGCTATCTCGAACAACCCCGCGATCACCAAATATATCCAGTTCATATCTTTATCTCCCCTAAAAAGCAAAACGGCCGGAGCCATATCATAGCTCGGGCCGTCCCGCATGAACCTTCACCAAAGGCCGTCCTTCGGCTGATCAGATTGTATCAATGACCAGAATATCAGAGATCGAGGCCTATCGAAAGTAAATTCTCAGGACTCACATCCGGTTGGACATTTATTCTTTGACCACGCTGATCTCTCTGCTGGTCGAATTATAACCACCGTTGTCCACGACGTTGCCGTCTTTATCGACGAGTTCGAGTTTGACGGTGTGTTTGCCTGCGGTCCAGCCTTTCAGCCAGAGCGGTTCCCATTTTTCGATAAACTTCGCCTCGCCTCCGTTGACGCTGTAACGCACGCGGTATTCGCCGCCGTCGCCGGTCAGTTTTGCGTTCGCCAGCCAGAAATCGATCATTATCGGGTCCGTGTCGCGGCCCTTGTATTCGCCTTTTGGACGGCTGTATGTAAGAAGCGGTTTCTTGGCGTCAACATCGCCCGCCTTTGAGTCGGCCATTGCCTTGCCCTCGGGTGTCGGCGCGGCGTTTGTATTGGCACGCTCATTTACATTCGCGTTTCCGCCCGCGTTGGACATCTGCTGTCCGTTGGCTGTCGTCGCGGGCTTTGAAACGTCCGCACCCCCGTTCTTGACGGTAAACCTCACCATCTGGAATGAACCGTCGTTCTTATAGCTTTCGTGCCACGGCCGCGACGCAAAAACGCGGAGCGTGTGTTCGCCGTCGGTCACATTTCTTAATTCAAATTCGCTGTCCAGATTGTAATATGCCTCGTAGGGCTGATTGTCCAAAATGACGTGGATGTGATTGCCCATTTTGGTCTCGTGATCCATATGCGGCTTGTAGCCTTTCAGATCTCCTGAAAGGTCAAGCTTTACCTTTACGGTCGAGCTTTCCACCGTCGCGCCTTCCGCCGGTGCAACGATCTTCAGCGTCGGCGCGGCCTTGTCCTGCTCGCCTCGCGTCGTCATCATATCCTTGATATGCTGCGGTGCTTCGGCAGTGGTCAGTTCCTGTGCCGGTGCGGATGTGTTGGTGTTAGTGGCGTTCGCCGTGTTTGACGTATTTCCGGCGGGCTGCTCTCCGCAAGCCGCCAGAAATGCCGCTGCTGCCATCAAGATCAATGCGTATGTATATCTCATAATCCTCCGTATCAAATGAACCGCCGCTGCTCTATGACATGGCGGAAACCGTCAGGGTTTCGGCATTTGCCCGCTCCCCGACATTCTCAAGATCAAAAGCGGCACGAAAATGCGCCTCAAGCCGATCCTCAACCTCTTTCAGGTCAAGCTCCCGGCCAAGTATCTTTTCCATTGATGTAACCGGTTCACCCTCACAGGCGATTATCCAGTTGTAGTAGCTGAGGTCGGTATTGACGTTGAGTGCAAAACCATGCGTTGTGACCCAGCGTTTTATGTGAACGCCGATCGCCGCGATCTTTCCGTCCGCCGTATGCACACCGGTCAAGCCCTCAATGCGGAACGCCGCAATGTCAAAATCCGCCATCGCGCGTATTATCACTTCCTCCAGGTCACGGACGTATTTGTGAACGTCCTCGCGGTCAGGCGACAGGCTGATTATCGGATAACCGACTATCTGGCCGATGCCGTGATATGTGACCTTTCCTCCGCGGTCGGTTTCGTGAACCTCAATGCCCTGTGTCCTTAATATCTCGGCGGTAGCCAGCACGCCGTCCTGTTTTGCACGGCGGCCGATGGTAAAAGTATGCGGATGTTCGAGCAGAAGCAGATATTCCGTCCGGCGCTCCCGTATCACGCCGGTTTCAAGCTGTTTTTGCAGCTCCAAAGCCTCGGCGTAACCGATGCGCCCAAGGCGTCGAACCTCTAGCTCCCTTTTTTGCATCTACAAATATGATAAGATTTTCCAAAGGATTTGAACAGGAAACAAAACGATATGAAGATCACACAACTTTTGTTCGTACTGGCAATTTTAGGTTTTTTCGCGGTCGAGGCCGACGCACAACGCCGTACGACCACAAGACGGCCTGCTGCTCCGAGGGTTGTGACCAGCAACACGGTTTCGACACCCGCGGCGCAGGCCGCTGATATGAAAGCCGGCGCCGAGAAGGTCTCCATTCAGGTAAAGAACGTCACAAAGTTCATCTTTATCCTTGGCAGCGTCGCCAAGGGCATTGAGGACCTTGATAAAGACACGCGTGCAAATCGTGCGGCCAAACAAGCCAACGAAACCAACAAACGCGAGGTCATCCAGGCGATACGAAATCTGCGGGCGGGACTTGCTACGCTTGAGGTGGAATTCAGGACAAAGGACCCGCTCAAAAAACACCTGACGGTCATACAGGGCATCACCGACCTGAGCGGACAGTCAGAGGATCTGGCATTGTCAGGCCGGTTTATGGACGCAGGCAAGCCTTTGCTTTTAGTTGTGGAAAAACTTTCAGACACGCTGGTCGCATTAAGATAAATTAAAAGAACAAGTTCAATCAGCGGGTTTTTGCAGTGCGAGCCGTCCGGTTTGCGGGTCACAGGCTTCGATCACGCCGTTCGTCTTTGCCTGTTCGTTGTCGGCCTTTTTGTCCAGGCCCAGCTTTTCGCGAATGAATGTTTCAGCTTCGTCCTTGATAAGCTCTCCGTTGACCACATTTACGTTTGCCGCAAGCGTCTTGCCTTTTTGCTCAAGCTTTTCCGGCTCCAGAAAGACATACCACGGCGTGCCCCAGCGTCTGGTGTCACCGGCCTCACGCCTTTGTGAATAGTGAACGCTCTTGTCCCGGTCGGTGCGCTGCTGCGATTCGTAAACATTCGGAAAGGTCAGTTTGTAAAAGTCTATATGCCTTTTCATCGAATCGACAGGGTCATATTCGGCGACGCCGATCACCGCCAAACCGTCTTTTTCGTATTTTTCGTGAAGCTGCTGGACAAAAGCCACATCGTGACGCCAGTTAGGACACCACGGCGCCCAATAGACGACCATCACAAGTTTTTTATCGGCTGCAAATTTGCGAAGATTGACCTCACCTTCGCCATTGACGTTCTTATAGCTCCAATCCTTATAATCAAACCGCTTTTCCGTTACGGGCGCCTGCTCGTTCTGGGCAAACGCAAGAACTGCGAAAACAAGAATAATGAAAAAAGCTGAAATTGACCTCATAAATCCCTCACAGAACAAGCCTATAATCTCAGATTCAGGAATACAAGCATCCGGTTGCCGGTAAACCTGAGAATGAACGGGAAATTTTCTTAATCGAAGGCTTTCCGATAGAGTCTGCTAATATCTGACGAGCGGTTTACGAATCACCCGGAATGGGCTATTTTAATTGATAGTGCCAGTTTTTGCAGAAGGATATTATGAGCGATCAACCTACCGTTACTGACATTTTCCGCCGCGCGCTTGAGATCCGGGAAAAGAACGCCGGAGCGTCTTATGACTCGCTGCGGTCGCAGCTTCTTGGTGAATACAGCGGCAAAGCCTTCCCGTCGTCAGCATATCTGACGATACCGGAGTATGACAACATCACACCGGAAGAAGATTGGACCGCCGGATTGCCGATAACGCTGCGCGGCATTCAGAACGAAGACTGGAACGAAGTGATCGACGGAGTACTCATCAGCCTCGAACAGGTAGAGAACTATCCGAAAGAATCAGGCCGCGAGGACGACCCTGCAAAAGAGTGGCGCAATCGCGGTAAAAGCATTACCGAGGCAGAGGATAAGGTCCTCGAAAAATGGATGCCGGAAGAACTTATGAACCTAGCAAAGCGTCAGGCCGGAAACTGATCCTACACTATTTATCTCTAAAAGAACTAAGAATGGAACTTCCATTCTTAGTTCTTTTTTTCAAACACCTACCGTAATACTAAAGCCATCGGCGGCCTCGATAACCTCACATCGCGGATCGAATCGGGAAACCTCTTCCGCAAAATTCACCTCGTCCCATTCGGGATAAAAATGCGTCAGCATTGCGCGTATCGGTTCGGCTTTGCGAATCAGAAACATCGCCTCGGCCAGTTCCATGTGCTTTTTTCCGGGATTATTTTTTAAGAATGCGCTTTCCAGAATGAAAAGGTCAACGTGCCGGGCAAAAGCGGCCAGCGGTTCGTGAAAACCCGTGTCGGCGGTGAACACAAGCGTCGTGTCGTCAGCCTCGCGGATGTGAATGGCGTGGCTTTCGGGCGTATGCGGCGTTTTTGCAGTGACGGCAGATACGCCGGGAAGTATCTGAAAAGGCTCAAGGCCCGTTGTCTCCAAAATGCGGACAGGAAACCGCTGATCTCGCAGCCCGTAACCGTAAACCGCGTCAAATCTTTCGACAAGTTCCGTAATGCCGTTCGGCCCGAATATCATCAGCGGTTTTGTGCGTCGGCGTGTTTCGGCGGCATATTTTGTCCCTGCTAAAAACGGTGCCAGCCCGCCGCAATGATCCAGATGAAAATGCGATATCCATATCGCGTCAAGCTCTGCCCAATTTAGCCCTTCCTGCGCCATACGCAGCGGTGCCGCCGGGCCGCAATCAAGCAATATCGTGCCGGCGGCGGTTTCCAGCCAGTAGCCGGAAGCGCTTCGCTTTGGATGCGGCACGTTCGTTCCTGAACCCAGAACCGTCAACTTCATATCCGAATAATAACAGATGATGCCGCCTATGGTTTGCCGTCAGCGTTTCGTCAAGTAAAATTAACAGCTTATGGATCAAACTCCTCCTGAACAGATCGAACTGGACAAAAAGCTCCGTGTGCTGGAACGGCTCAAGGACCGTCTGGCCGACCGCGAGGAGGAAATGATGGATCTGCGGTCGGAGCTTGAACGCTTTGAGGCGCGATACACAATGGAGGTCGGACGGCTCTACGCCGAACAGGACGAAATAGATGCACAGATCGCCGAAGAGGAGCTAAAACTTGTCCCCGACGATGAGGAGATCAAGAAACGTGTCGAGGAACTTCGCCGCCTTGCCGAAGAATCCGCAGCACGTGCAAAAGCGGCCGAGGAAAAGGCCCTGGAAAAATGGGAACCGACGGTCGAGGCCAGAAAGGCGTATCATTCAATTGCCCGTGTGATCCATCCCGACCTTGCCCTCAACGAAAAGGACAAGGAACGCGCGCATATATTGATGGCGGAACTCAATGACGCCTATGCCTCAGGCGATCAGGGCAGGCTTAACAGGCTGGTCGCCGAATACCGCGTCAGCCCGGACGTTATCAAAGGCGATTCCATCGGCGACGATCTGGTGCGTGCAATACGGCAGATATATCAGGTCACGCGTCGATTTGCAGAACTAAGAGACGAAAAGACCGCCGCAGAATCATCCGAATTGTTCGAGCTTTTCAAAAGATCCGCCGCCGAGGCTGACGAAGGCCGTGATATGCTCAGCCAAATGTCCGAACGCGCCAAAACACATATCAAGAAGACCGAGCGGCGTCTGCTTCACCTGCGGCAGGTCAATAAGGCACAGGAAGAACACGTCAAAGAGCAGTTTGGAATGGATATTCGTGATTTTCGCGACCCTAAAGCAAAGTAAAGCAATGGTCTGATAGACGTTTCAGGCGTATCATTAAAAGCAGATGAAATTCCTCGTCAGCCAAGTAAGCTATTTTCTTAACCAACAGCAAAGCCGGCGCAATATGTATGCTCTGGCAAAGTATGTACTGTTCCTTATCGGCGTCATCATTCTTTATTCGGTCCTGTTCCATGTGGTGATGTCCTATGTGGAAGGCCGCGAATACAGTTGGCTCACAGGCTTTTACTGGACGCTGACGGTGATGTCAACACTCGGGTTCGGCGACATTACCTTTGAATCCGACATCGGCCGCGGCTTCAGCATAATCGTCATGCTCTCCGGCGTGATACTGCTGCTGATAATGCTGCCGTTTGCCTTTATCAGATATTTTTATGCACCGTGGCTTGAGGCCCAGCTTCACACACAAAGCCCCAAGGAAGTTCCGCCCGATGCGACCGGCCATGTCATTATATGCAGCTATGACACCATTGCACCGAGCCTGATAAAACGCCTGAAACAGAGTGAGGTTCCTTATTTCGTCATTGAGGGAGACCCCGCAAAAGCAACTGAGTATTCATTGGCGGGAGTGTCCGTCATTCACGGCAAGGTCGATAGCCGAACCACATACGAAAAGATGCGGGTTCGTCACGCCCGCCTCGTTTTTGCCAATCTTGAGGACACGACCAACACCAACATCACGCTGACCGTGCGCGAAGCAGCGCCTGATGTAACCATTGCCGCTGTTGTCGCGGATGAGGATTCAATAGACATTCTTGAACTGAGCGGCGCAACGCACGTTCTTCCGCTAAAACAGCAGCTGGGCGAACACCTTGCAAACCGCATCAGTGTCGGCGATCAGCGCGCTCACGTCGTTGGCGAATTTGGCTCGCGTCAGGTCGTAGAATTTACCATCGACAACACAAAATTTGAACGGAAAAAGATACGCGAAACCGGAATAAGAGAGAACACGGGTGTGAACATCATCGGCGTATGGCGTCGCGGCCGTCTGGTTCAGGCCGATCCCGATCATGTGTTGGACGATTTTGACGTGCCGCTGGCGGTCGGAACAAAAGATCAGATCGCGGCGCTCGAAACGGAACTCGACACCGGCAAACCTGCTTCGGAATCGGTGCTTATCCTCGGCGGCGGAAAGGTCGGCAGGGCCGCGGCAAAAACTCTAAAGAGCAAGGGCCTGACCGTTTTCATGGTCGAGCGCGAACTTGGCCGCTGTGCCGAGGTTGACAGCGTTCTTGACCGCCTGACGGTCGGCGATGCCGCCGAACGCGACACGCTGCTGCGGGCCGGTTTGATGGAATCATCGCTTGTGCTGCTGACCACAAATGACGACGCGGTAAATATCTATCTGTCGATCTATTGCCGCCGCCTTAATCCCGAGGTCCGCATTATCAGCCGCATTACACACGACCGCAACCTTGAGGCCATTCACAGGGCCGGAGCCGATTTTGTCCTCAGCTATGCACCGCTCGGCGCTGAATCGGTGATGTCCATCGTCCAGCGACGCCAGCCGATGATACTTGGCGAAGATGTTGAATTTTTTAATGTCAAAGTACCGGCAAGCCTGGCAGGAAAGACCCTGATCGAAAGCGGAATAGGCGCAAGAACCGGCCTTATCGTGCTGGCGATAGAAACTCCGTCAGAAACGATTACGAACCCGACACCCGGCACAACGCTGCCCGCCAAAGCCACACTTGACCTTTTTGGCACAGCCGAACAGATGCAGAATTTCAAAAATATCTTTGGGCAATAAAAGAAGAGCGGACGAACGTCACACGGCCTTGCCCGCCGCGTGTGCCGAAGCCCACGCCCATTGAAAATTGTATCCGCCGAGCCAGCCGGTGACGTCCACGACCTCTCCGATAAAATAAAGTCCGGGAACTCTTTTCGCTTCCATAGTTTTTGACGAAAGCTCCTCGGTCGAAACGCCGCCCAGCGTGACCTCGGCCTTGTCCCAGCCTTCGGTCTTTTGAAACCTCACGCGCCATTCATTTATCTTTGCCGCAACGTCGGAGATTTCTTTTGGGGTTAGCATCTCGATAGGTTTGTTCGGCAGGCCGTTCGCGACCAAATGCTGAACCAGCCGGTTCGGCAGGCGATGCCCAAGCCATCCGGCAAGCGTTATCTTTTCATGTCTGCTTTGGTTCAACGCATCCACCAGATCCATTCCCGGCAGCATATCTATACTAATATCCTCGCCCTGATGCCAGTAATTTGAAGCCTGTAAAATTGCCGGGCCGGAAAGACCGCGATGCGTGAACAGGATGTTTTCCCTGAATGTTCTTTTGCAGGCGGACACTTCTGAGTCCACAGCGATGCCCGCGAGCTTTATGGCATCCGCCGGACCGGATTCAAACACCAGCGGCACAAGCGACGGGCGCGTGCCGACCATCTTCAGCCCGAACTGTTTCGCGATCCGATAGCCAAGGTCGGTCGCCCCGATCTTTGGAAACGAAAGGCCGCCGGTCGCGACAACAAGGCTTTCGCATTTGAAACTTCCCAATGATGTGTCAATCGTGAATTTGTCGTCCTTTTCGACATTGCTTACGGAACAATTTGTCTTTACCACGACCTTTGCTTTGCGGCATTCGGCCATCAGCATTTCCACAATCTGATGAGAGCGTTCACGGCAGAAAAGCTGCCCCAGTTTCTTTTCAAAATATTCTATCCGGCATGACCGCACCAGTTCGATAAAATCGTCAGGCGTATAGCCCGCGAGGGCCGATTTGCAAAAATGAGGATTGGCGGAAACAAAATTTTCGTGGGTCGTGTGGATGTTGGTGAAATTGCACCGGCCGCCGCCGGAAATGATGATCTTGCGTCCGGGCTGCGCGTTGTGTTCGAGCAAAAGGGTTCGCCGCCCGCGTTTTCCGGCCTCGGCGGCACAGAACATTCCGGCTGCTCCGGCTCCTATTACGATCACATCAAAATTCACAGTGGCAAACTTGGCTTTTCAAAAGGCCGGCATTAGAGATAGCGTTCTTTCAGAATATTCATGTGATGCTGTGTGTGGCCGCCGGTGATACAGACCAGCGCTCTGACGGTGATGCTATTGCCGCTTGCCGTGCCGGAACGGGCAAGATCTGCTTCTGCAAGGTTCCCGATCAGGAACATATTCGCCCGGCGGAGATGTTCAAATTCTTCGATCAGGCTCTCAAGGCTTCGTTCATTCGCACGGCCGGCGGCGACGTACGGGTCCTGGTCAAAACCGGAGAGCGGCGTTTCGTCCCCGCGGCAAAATCGCAAAAGCCTATAAACAAAGACACGCTCAGTGTCAATAATATGCCCCAACAGTTCCTTTATGCTCCATTTTCCCTCGGCGTAACCGCGGTTTGCGGTTTCGTCACTCACACCTGACAAAAGTCGCCGTAGCTCTTCCGGCTGTTCGGACATTGTCTTAAGAACGTCCTTTCCCGACATGGCCGCGACGTACCCATGGTAAAATTCAGCATATTCATCTTTTCCCGGCGGTGTCATACTGCGGTATAGTATCAAACATCGGAGCAAAACGCCCTTGCCTCACGTAAAAGGGTGATCTCTTATTTGGAAAACTTGCGAGGGGTCTCTTGCGTTTTTTGAACGCGGGCATCCTCTGATGTTTATCTTGCGGTAAGGCCGTCTGACAACGGCGGCGTGTCTTTATTCTTTTATTGGAGGAATTTGTTATATGAAACGCACAACTGTTTTTGTAGGATTGGCTTTTTTGGTCGTTGCGCTGTTTGCCGGCAGCACCACGACCGCCGTTAAACCCACGCTTGAGGAAAGATTCTCTGAAACCGCCGGAGCCGTGCAAAAAGGCGAATCGGGTGTTTACACTTTTGACAAGGCTCACACCTTTATCGGCTTTAAGGTAAAACACATGGGCCTGATAAAGGTTCCGGGCTTTTTCCGCGATTTCACCGGCGAGATAAATTACAACGCCGAGGACGTGACAAAATCATCCGTAAATTTTACGGCAAAGACCGAAAGTGTTGACACCGGCGTTGCCGGACGCGACGCCCACCTGAGAAGAGCCGATTTCTTTGACGCCGAAAAATTCCCTGAGATCACTTTCAAAAGCACAAAGGTCGAAAAACGCGGCGACGATCTTTACATAACCGGCAATTTCACGCTTCGCGGTGTTACAAAGAGCATCTCGTTCGAGTTTGATATCGAGGGATTTCTGCCCGGTAATCAGCGAAAAGGCATGACGATGGGAGTCTCCGCCGACACCACTATCAAACGTTTTGATTACGGTGTGAACTATGGCAGCAACGTTCCAGCCGGAGCGCCCGGCATCTCCAACGAGGTCGAGATCGTACTTGAGATCGAAGCCGTAAAGGCAAAAGAGGAAGCAGCGGCGGACCCGGCAGCGGCCAGAGATTCGAATTAGGCAGGCCAGATAACAAAAAGGGATGTCTGAAAGGTCATTTTCCGTGTCCCCATTCTGTGAGTTCTGTGTTCAAAAACTTAAAAAATACAAGAAATACCACAGAATACACAGACAAAAATCCGAAAGACACAGAGCTAAGCGGACTTTTCAGACCTCCCTTTTTTTACTCTTTGATCTCGGAAAATGATATGTCGTAGATGGCGTAGCTTTCCCAGTCGTTGAGGTCAAAGTGCCACCATTCGTTTTGGTTGACGGTAAAGCCTTCGGCCTCCATCAGACGGCGCAGCAGGTTGCGGTTTTTCGTCTCTTCCTCGGTTCCGCCGGTGTAATCGGGCGAGGCACGTTCGGTAAATTCGTCATAATCGGAAGGCATCGGCAGCAGCTTGCCCGTTTTCAGGTCAAAGATGCTGAGGTCAACCGCACAGCCGCGATTGTGCTTTGAACCGCGCTCAGGGTTCGCCACGAATTTCCGCTTGTCCTCGGGCGTGACATCCCAGAACAGTTTGGTTATCGACCACGGCCTGTAACCGTCAAAGATCACCAGGCCAAGCCCCTGTTCCCGGAGCTTTTTATTTACCCTGACAACGGCCTCCGCCGCCGGCCTCTGCAAAAAGACACGCGCCTCAGGATAGACCTTTTTCCCGACAAAATTGTTTTCGGTCGCGTAACGGACATCCAGTTTGAGAGTGTCGTCCAGCTTTATTAACTCGATCAAATCAGCCTCGCGTTTATTTTCCTCTTTAGGCGGGCCGCTCTGAGCGAACGCCTGTGTTCCCAGAATAAGACAAACGAACAGGAAGGCAAGTTTGAACAAGATGTTTTTTTGTTTCATAAGCCTTTCTAATCGCCGAGGCGCTTGAGAGCCGCTGTCCCGGCGGAGTATCTTGATATTATGAACAAAGAGATCACGGAGCAACCAAGATCAAAAACCCTTGCCTGGGTCAAACGCCTCGGCTTTTGGGGCTTTATGTTCTTTACGATAAAGGGCCTGCTTTGGCTGATCGTTCCGGCTGCTATCGCATATTTTTCATGCGGGTGACGGTAACGGCATAAGTTCCGCTACTGGTCGCTTACGATCACGTCCTCGTCATCGCCGATGATGACCTCGGTGCCAAACTTCTGATATTCCCGGAACCTTATCACGTTGCGCGATTCATACATCTGGTCGCGATATCGCTGAACCATTCTGACATCGGACAGGACCGGAAGCAGGTACCGCTCCTCACCTATCATCGTCCAGTCATAATCGACAGTTCTCCGCGCTGATGACATCGCAAAGCCTTTCGGTATCTCTGTCGCCTCGCTTTCTATTCTCAGAACACGGCCCGTTTCGATATCCACCCATAAACGGCCCTTCATTCCGCTGATGGCCGAATCGGTCGCCAACCCGCCGACTGACAAGACCTGTCTCGCTTTATCCCTGGTTATCTCGTAATCGAACATCAGCGCCCGACGTTCGCGGATCGTGTCCGTATCGACCATGGTGAACACGGTGTCGTTCTCCGGTTTGAATACCGTAGAAAGAATCGTGACGAACTCTCCCGTCGAACTGGCGCCGCCAACCTCAGAGTACGAACGTCTCACCTCGGGGTTTGGCTGAACAAGCCCGTTTACCGAAAGGACCTTGTATTCCTCCTGGCCCGAAGCCCGATAGCTGACCGCCACGACCAGCCTGTCCTGCGGGCGAAAATTGTTTGTGCCGGCGTAGGCCGCTGATCTCTGAATAAGCTGCTTAACGACAAAATCCGGCATTTCCGCCACGGCCGCAAGCGAGTTCTCACGCGTTCTTTTCAGAAGTTCGTCAGCTTCGGCCTGCGAAAATCTGCTTGCGGACGGGCCTGCGTCACGGCGCCTGTTCGCCTCTTCCAAAGCTCTGCGGAGATCGGCATTGTTCTTCGATTTTGTCCGCGTCAGCGAAAGTATGCCCGACGTTACCGAAAAATCTATTCCGCGTCTCCGAACGGCCGTTATCAGCTCGTCCGTCAGTGCCGCGTTATTTTCGGCTGCGTAAAGGAGCTTTACATACTCCGGCTGTGTCAGCGGCTTTTCCTGCGCCGCCGCCGGAAAGCACACAAAAGCTAAAATGGCTATGAGGATCAGAAACCTTTGCATTGTCTTAAAAGATGCCAAATACGGGCCTTACGTTGGCTTTTCAGCCGGGTGAAAAGCAATGCCTGCCTGCTAAAACAAAAGGCGGAGACGGCAAGTGTGCCGTGCATCCGCCAAAAAATATATTAATTAAAGGAAACAAGGTTAGTTAACCCATTCCTCTTCATAATTCAGCTGCCAATGGCGGGTAACCCAACGCTCCGCGGCCTCAAGTGCCGTATTCTTCCATTTCTTGAAATTGGCAAGAATGGTCAGCGCCGCAAGCGGTTTGCTTGGGTCACGTTCAACCCGAATTACGCGGGTCGGTACCTCTATCACGGTCTTCTCGTCCTCCATAAGGCGAAGCTTTACCTCGCTGCCGACAGGCGGAAGCACGTCCAAATTGACCAATGTGCTGTTCTCTCCGACGTTTTCGGTGGTTCCGACAACACTTATGGTCTTGCCGCTGATACCGTCAACCCAACTTGCCTTTACCGGCATATTCGCCAAAATGCGATGGTTCGGCGGCATCTTTACTGATGATGTTGAATAATCTATGTGTGCCATATATAAAAACTCCCCCTTTTTCTATAAACCCACTGTTCTGTATAGAACGATCCCCATTTTTTATGGAGGACTGGGTAATCTAAGGCATTTTTACAAAAAAGTCAAGTTTATTTTTTACCCCCGTCAAACTTGTCTTTTTGCCTCATTTTTTACCCTGTGCAGACAGCTTGCACTTTTTTTCACAAACTCTTTAGATGCATAATTTACTGGGAAAGTTCAAGATATTTACAATTATTTACATAGATATTTATGTTTTTCCCCGTTTCAGGGCGATGATGGCCGCCCGCGGTCGGGAAACGTCCTTTTACAGGATGGTCTTGTGTTACTGGCGGAATCAATATCGAGGATTTAATATAAACTGATAGATCCAATGCGCATCCTGCAAATATCATCGGCACGAAATTTTGGCGGCGGCGAACGCCACGTGGTCGATCTTTGCCGCGGCCTGCAGGAACGCGGCCACGAGGTGTTTGCGGCGATACGCCCGACCTGTGACTGGCAGAACCGGCTGGATTTCCTGCCCGCCGCAAATATTCTTTCTGTTTCGATACGAAACTCATTTGGTGTTCTGAGCGCGATCCGCATGGCGGAGTTCGCCCGCGAGAATAAGATCGACATCCTGCACGCACATGTCGCCCGTGATTATATTCCCACAAGCATTGCCTGCATGAAGGCGAAAGAGGCCAGATTTGTCCTGACGCGGCATGTGCTCTTTCCGCTAAAACCCTTTAACAGATTTGCCCTCAAGAATGTCGCGGCCGCGATAGGCGTCTCTGACGCGGTAGGCACCGCGCTTCGGAGCGTTTTTCCCCGTGACAGGATCGCCGTTATACCCAACGGCATCGATATAAGGCGAATGGCCGCCGAAAACGACGCCGATGCGGGCGCTCGTTTTCGCGAATTTCACGGACTTCCTGATGACGTTCCGCTGGTGACGACGCTCGGCGAACTGAAAGAACTGAAAGGCCAGCGTGATTTTGTCATGGCCGCGAACGAGATCGCCAAAAAGGTGCCAAATTGCCGGTTTGTCGTTGTCGGGGTTGATAATACGCTGGAAAAGAGCTTTCGCCGTGAGCTAAGGCGGCTCGTGTCGGTCTTTGGCCTGGAAGACCGGTTTCTGTGGCTGGACTGGCTGGATGACACGGCTCCGTTCTTTGCGGCGACGGACGTTTTCGTTTCCCCGTCACATTCTGAAAGTTTCGGCCTTGCCATCCTTGAAGCGATGGCACGCGGCAAGGCGGTCGTGGCGACCGAGACCGAGGGAGCTAAACAGCTTTTGCAGGAATGCGGGCGCCTTGTGACGATAAACGATCCCGTCAGCCTTGCGGATGCCGTGGCAGAGGTTCTGGCGGATGCGGACATGCGTAAAAAAATGGGCATCAGCGGCTCAGAGACCGCCGCAGGGCTTTATTCGCTTGAGGCAATGCTGGATGCAACGGAAAAGCTCTATGAAAAGGTGACAGGCAAACACGACGCGGCGGCATAAAAGGTAAACGACGAACACGAATTTAAAGATGTTGCGACTTGGTGAAAAAACTTTCAATCAGCAGGAAAAGGCATTTTCCTTTGAATGGCTGGAAACGAACGGCATTGGCGGATTTGCGTCCGGAACGGTTGCGGGCGCCCTGACGCGGCGTTATCACGGCCTGCTGACCGCCGCCGCAAAACCTCCTCTGGGCCGGATAACGATGCTCTCAAAATTTGAAGAAACGCTGTGGATCGGCTCTGACGCTTTTGAACTCTCGGCAAACCGTTATCCCGAAAAGATACATCCGCAAGGGTACGAATTTCTCAAGGCATTTCAACTCGACCCTTTTCCCAAATGGACCTACGAGGTGAACGGCCTGCGGCTGGTGAAGAGCGTTTTTATGGTTCACGGCATAAACTCGGCCGTGTGCCGCTGGCAGTTGGAAACGCCCGACGCTGATGCCCGCTTGGAACTGCGCCCGCTGGTCTCGTTCACCGATTATCATCATCTGCAAAGGCGCGATCCGAATTTTGACACAACGGTAAATTTGTCCGATGGCCGCATG
Organism: Acidobacteriota bacterium; assembly: GCA_019639175.1. Classification (GTDB taxonomy): domain Bacteria; phylum Acidobacteriota; class Blastocatellia; order Pyrinomonadales; family Pyrinomonadaceae; genus OLB17. The sequence continues at coordinate 31,038 of JAHBSK010000015.1, forward strand.
TCAATCTGTCCTTATGCGGATATGCCCGAGCTTTTCCTCGCTCACAACGCCGACGCCGCCACGGAAACAGGACATTGGTATTTCAATATCGAGTTAGATATAGAGCGGGAACGCGGTTTTGATTTCCATGAAGACCTGTATCAGCCTGTGGCCTTGTCATTCGGGCTTTCGGAACCGGCGGTCGTTATCGCCTCGACCGATGCTGACACAGCCGCCGATTACGCTGAGATCTATGAAAAGGAAGAGCTAAGACGCAGAAAGGCCCTGCAAAAACGGGCCGGTTCCGATAGCCCGTTTACCGGACAGCTTGTCGCAGCGGCGGATCAGTTCATCGTAAAACGCGGCAAAGGGAACACGATCATCGCGGGCTATCCGTGGTTCTCCGACTGGGGACGCGACACGATGATATCATTACCGGGTTTGACCATTGCCACAGGCCGCCTGGATGTCGCCCGGCAAATACTGGCCGAATACGCCCGCCATATTTCGCAGGGAATGATCCCGAACCGCTTTCCCGATGAAGGCGACACGGCGGATTACAACACGGTCGATGCGACGCTGTGGTATATCGAGGCAGTTCGGGCCTATGCCAAGGCATCCGGCGATGAAGCGTTCGTCCGCGACGAGGTTTATGAAAAGCTGGCGGACATCATCGCCTGGCACGTTCGCGGGACAAGGCATAACATTCACGTTGATACGGACGGCCTGCTCTATGCCGGCGGGCCGGGCGAACAACTGACCTGGATGGACGCCAAGATCGGCGATAAGGTGATAACACCGCGAACCGGCAAACCGGTCGAGATACAGGCGCTCTGGTACAACGCCCTGCGGACGATGGCAGACCTTGCCGGCCTGTTCGGACACGATGAGGACAGGCCGCGATTTTCTGCAATGGCAGACCTCGCCAAACTCAGCTTTAACGGCGTGTTTTGGAATGAAGCCGAACAATGTCTCTTTGACGTGGTCGAGAACGGCCATCGCGATGCGTCTGTTCGGCCAAATCAGCTTTTGGCTATATCGCTCCACTATCCGATATTGGAAGAAAAGCATTGGCAGACCGTTCTTGAAAAGGCAGAGAAAGAACTTCTCACGCCTGTCGGCCTGCGTTCCTTATCGCCAAAAGACCCGCAGTACATCCCGTTCTATAAAGGCTCGCCGTTCGACCGCGACTCGGCATATCATCAGGGAACCGTCTGGGGCTGGCTGATCGGGCCGTTTGTCGATGCGTATCGCCGTGTCCACACCGACAGCGAAGACGTTGGAAACAGCGAAGACATTGAAAAACGTATCGGTCATCTCCTGACAGGTTTCAAAGAGCATCTGAAACAAGCCGGCATAGGGCAAATTTCCGAGATATTCGACGCCGAACCTCCGCACACGCCGCGAGGCTGCCCCGCACAGGCATGGAGCGTGGCTGAGGTGCTTCGTATAACGCTGTCGAAGGATCTACAAGAAAAATAAAGGCCGCCTTTGAAAAGTTCGACACGGTCTTCACGCAACGCGGCCTTTGTGTCGCTAGATCACAAAGCAAACACAAAATTCAAAACGAGATCGATTCCAAAACAACTCTTGTATATTTGAAATGTCAGGTGGTAGTAGGCCGAACAGATGAGTGTGTGAGGTCTCGTGAGTCTGTGAGGTCTCGTGAGTCTGTGAGGTCTCGTGAGTCTGTGAGGTCTCGTGAGTCTGTGAGGTCTCGTGAGTCTGTGAGGTCTCGTGAGTGTGTGAGGTCTCGTGAGTGTGTGAGGTCTCGTGAGTGTGTGAGGTCTCGTGAGAGTGTAAGGTCTCGTGAGTGTGTGAGGTCTCGTGAGTGTGTGAGGTCTCGTGAGTGTGTGAGGTCTCGTGAGTGTGTGAGGTCTCGTGAGTGTGTGAGGTCTCGTGAGTCTGTGAGGTCTCTGCAGTCTCTGTGTCAAAGACCGTCAACTGCCGCCGCTAACTTGACATCTGTCCGCGAAATTCCTAATTTAAAGGTTCGCCCTGTGTAGCCAAACATGGCGAGCCATATTCCGCAGTAGCTCAATGGCAGAGCATTCGGCTGTTAACCGAAGGGTTGTAAGTTCGAGTCTTACCTGCGGAGCCAGTTTGATGAAGGGACATCGGTGACGGTGTCCTTTTTTTGCTTTATTGGATCACGTCAGTTAAAAGTGCTTTGTTGAAAATTACAAAATGTCTTGTTGAGATTAAAGCCTACTGAAAC
>JAHBSK010000016.1 GCA_019639175.1 Acidobacteriota bacterium
GTGCGGTCGGATTTCCTTTACCTTTTTGCATTTTAGGACTAGAATTTATGAACTGGGGGCAACCGCCATGCGGATGCGGGCATCAAAGCGGGAGTCACGAGTCCAATTTTCGAGAACGAATAAGCATAAAAAGGCGACAGTGCCGTAAGGTCGGAGGAGAGGATATGGAATCTAATTCCGCAACGATCGAACAAGAAATAGTCTTTGGTTTTGAGGGCGTAGAGACGGCGACGATCCGACCGGCCGAAATTGCGGCCGCCGAATCGGCCATAAGCAGCGAAACACCTGATATTGATCTGTGCCGCCTTGCTGCTGCCGGGAGCCTGGCCGCATTTGAGGTCATCTATCAACGCTATCACCGCCGCACATACAGCCTTTGCCTGAGGATGACCGCCAATCAGACCGAGGCCGAAGACCTGACACAGGAAGTTTTCATTCAGCTTTTCCGTAAAATAGGCAGCTTTCGCGGAGATTCCGCCTTTCCGACCTGGCTTCACCGGATGACGGTAAATCAGGTGCTGATGCATTTTCGCCGCCGCAGCGTAAAAAGCGAAAAAACCTCTGAGGACGGTGATATGCCTGAACAGGCTGTTGTCGGATCGGCCGATCCGGGCAGAATGCAGGTGATCGACCGCATCGCCTTAAAAGCGGCGATCGCAGGGCTTCCGGCAGGATATAAGAAGGTTTTCGTCCTTCACGACATCGAAGGATTTGAGCACGAAGAGGTGGCACGGCGGCTCGGAATATCGGTCGGAACGTCAAAATCACAGCTTCATAAGGCGCGCTTGAAACTGCGTGGCCTGTTGGCAAAAGGCTCCGGTTAGGCTTTCACCGAACCGGACCGGACACGAATGAGGCATCGTTCTTGTTCGTGTTTATTTATTGTCGCTAAAACTGATAAAAACCGGCCCCGAGGGGCAACGTTTCACCCTTTCAAACAATCTATTATCTGGAGACTGAAGGAACGCGGATAAAACCGCCGGAAATAAAGGATCGATAATTATTCGGTATCATGGATTGCGCACATTGTCAGGAAAAGATCAGCCCGTTCATAGATGGTGAACTCGACGAAGCATCGTCAGCCGCCATCCGCGAACACCTGATAGCGTGTGACGGCTGCGCCGGCCTTTTTGAGGAATTTGCCGGCATCCTTGAGAACTGCCGCGGCATAGATGTGGACGGCACCGTCCCGCCAAATTCCAGAGCGATGTGGTGCCGAATAAACAATATCCTTGAAACCGAGGTCAAAAAGGAAGAAGAGACGCCGGAACTTCCCGAACAGGGCTGGTTCGGCAGGCGTCTGCACATGTCCTTTTCGCAGGTCAGTTCGCTTGTTCTGGGAATAGCTTTGATAAGCTCGCTTCTGACGGTGGTGGCAATAAGGAATTATATGCAGCCTTCTTCCGCCGATGAATATTCGCTCCGCTCGACGGCATCACAGACGACATTTGAAAAGTTCCTGAGCAGGATCGGGCTTTCCGAAACGCCGCAGGAAGCGCTTGACCGCCGCATACAGGAACAGCAGGCAGTGATCGATTATTGGGACAAAAGAGTGCGGGACAGACGCTCACAGTGGGACGAGCGGATGCAAATGGCATTTGACCGCAATCTGGTGGAGATAGACCAGGCGGTAAAAGATTATACTTCGATGTTGGAAAAGGACCCGGAAGACGAGGTCACTGTTGAAATGCTGGATTCCGCGCTTAATGACAAGATGAATCTTCTCAGGCAGTTCTCCGAGCTATAAGTTTTTTTTCAGTTTTACTACTCATGATCCGCAACCTCACATTGCTCCCGGGCGGTAAGTTCGGCCGCACGCTGGCTTTCCTCGCTGCGGTGATCACCGTTGTGACGCCTCTGTTGGCATTTCCCGTTCACGCGGATGCTCAGCGGCGTTTTTCGCGCACCTTTCCCGCAAGCAGCAATGTACGGCTCCAACTGACGAACCGTTCAGGCACGGTCACGGTCGAAGGCTGGAATAAGGATGAGGTCAACGTTTCTGCATATCTTGAAGCTCCGGCGGCGACAATCGAGCCAAAGGTCGTCAGCGGAACGATCTACATCAATCTGGTGAAGGACAATCAGGGCCGCAGCGATGTTGGCAACGTCAATTTCACTATCCGTGTTCCGTTCACCTCCAGCGTGGACATAGAAACGCTGATGGGCAACCTGATCGTATCTGACATTCGCGGAGCATTGGTCAGGGCGCACATTACCAGCGAAGGCGATATAACGCTGACCAACATCATCTCTCCTGCTGTGTCGGTACAGAACGGCATTGGCGATATTTTCTTTGACGGAGAACTGAAGCCAGACGGAAATTACCGCTTTACGTCGGTTCGCGGGAACATCAATCTCCGCATTCCGTTCACATCATCGTTCAGGCTGGTGGCGACGGCTCCCTCAACCCGCCGCATCTCGCTCGGTTCCTTTGCAAATGCAAATATGACCTACACCGGCGACGGGCGGCGTGTCGTCGGCAGTTTTGGCAACGGAAGCGCCGCCACGATGACCGTCACCAACCAACGCGGAAGCATCGCGTTCATACCCCGCTAAAAGACGACCCGCCGCGACAATATAAAAAATCGTTGCCAATATGCCCGCAAAAGGCGTAAGATGATTGTGGCCGCTCGGTTTAGCTTTTCTTTTCTTCTTTTTTCGCTCGAAAACACAAAAAAAATGAAAACCTTTAAGATATTCTCCGTCCTTTTCAGCGTTATTGTTTTGACGACAGCCGCTTTTGCACAAACCGCTCCGTCCACAATAAAACGCACGACATACAAAACGGACAGGTTCGATTTTGGCGTTGGCGGAACGCTCGCGATAACGGGCGCTCCGCACGGTTCGATAACGGTGGAAGGCTGGTCGAACCGCGAGGTCGAGATCTCCGCCGAGATCGAGGTCGAAGGCGCGACCGAAGCCGACATTGCGATACTTTCGCGCGTGACCGGGTTTGTCCTTCAGGAGTCGATGGGACGCATCGGCATAACATCCGTAGGGGCAAATGACCGAAAGGCGATGCGAAAGATCGACAAAAAATTTCCAAAGCATCTGATCGGCAAACCGTTCAGGATAAATTATGTCGTCAAGGTACCGGGCTACACTGACCTTGACATAAACGGCGGCATCGGCGACCTGACCATTTCAGGTGTCGAAGGCGTGATGAAAATAAATTATCTGGACACGAACGCAAAGATCGATCTGGTCGGCGGCGGCATTACGGCGGTCATTGGCAAGGGCAATGTCGATATAACCATTCCGACAAGAAGCTGGCGGGGCCGCTTCGCCGATGTGCAGGTTGCGACAGGCACGCTGAACCTGTTCTTGCCGAACGGCCTGAACTCTAACTTTGACGCCTCAATACTCAGAACCGGCAAGATCGAGAACAGCTTTGACGAACTCAAACCGCGCACACGGCACGACAAATTCACCGAAACCGTCATCGCCGCCAAATCCGGAACAGGAACGATACCGCTGAAATTCACGGTCGGCGACGGCGAAATGTTCATCCGGCAAACAAATAGCGGTTCGTAATACTCATCAAGATTTTCCTTAATTTCCGAGAAGTGGTAACGTATTGAGCGTTACCACTTTTTTATGACCATTAAATCAGATATTTGGCTTCGGCGGATGGCCGAAGAACAGGAAATGATCTCGCCCTTTTTGCCGGAACTGGTGCGCGAGGTGAACGGAAACAGGATAATTTCGGCCGGGGCGTCGAGCTATGGCTACGACATGCGGCTGGCGGATGACGGCTTTCGGATATTCTCGTCCGTCCACGCAAAAGAGATAGACCCGAAGCGTTTTGACGAACAGTTCTCGCTGATAGAACCGCAGATGCACACCTCCGACGACGGTGCAAAGTTTTACCTTTTGCCGCCGCATCATTACGGCCTTGGTGTGACGGTGGAAACCTTTAAGATGCCGCGAAACGTCACCGGCGTCGCGCTTGGCAAATCGACTTATGCGCGTGCCGGGCTGCTTGTGAACACGACGCCGCTCGAAGCTGGCTGGACGGGCCGCCTCGTTGTCGAGATCGCGAACCTCGCCAACCTGCCGCTCCGCGTTTATGTCAACGAAGGCATCGGGCAGATACTGTTTTTTGAATCGGACGAGGACTGCGCCGTCAGCTACAGCGACCGAGGCGGAAAATATCAGGGCCAAACCGGATTAACTTATGCAAAAGTGTAGGCCGGATACTGCCAAACGAATGGACGATTTTAAATTGCTTCCGGGTTTAGAGCCTGTGGTAAAACGCAGCTTTTTGTCCCGAAGGGACTTGTCGAAAATAGCCCACCGATTTATCGGTGGGTAAAGAAAATAGACGTTTGCGAGAGTCCCGCAGGGACGACTGCAATGCCGATGTTTGCAATGTCCCAGCCGGGACTGGTTGAGGATGATCGATCCTGTCGCTGATCTATTCACTTTGGTGGTTATTATGCGTACTATTTCTTTACTCGTAACGTTTCTGTTTCTCTCAACCTCGGCCTTTATGCAATCTGCATCTGAAAATACGCGCCCTCGGGCAAGAGATCTGAACATAAAGATCGGCATTTTGCCGACGGGGCAAAACAACGCGATCACCGATGTCGCCGGTGTGGGTGTCGGGCAAACGACGATCATTCGCGGCGATAATGTGCGGACAGGCGTTACTGCCATCTTGCCGCATAATGGAAATCTCTTTCGTGAGAAGGTTCCGGGAGCGGTGTTTGTCGGGAACGGTTTTGGCAAGCTGGCCGGTTCGACGCAGGTGAACGAGCTTGGCGAGATAGAAACGCCGATACTGCTGACCTCGACCCTCAGCGTGCCGCGTGTCGCAGATTTTCTGATGGATTACATGCTCGCTTTGCCCGGAAATGAGAACGTGAGATCGATAAATCCGCTGATCGGTGAAACCAACGATGGCGGCTTAAATGACATTCGCGGACGGCATATCACACGCGAAGATGTTTTCAATGCATTGAAAACCGCAATGCGCGGCCCGGTCGAGGAAGGTTCGGTCGGGGCCGGAACCGGCACAGTTGCTTTCGGATGGAAAGGCGGCATCGGGACGGCTTCGAGGAAGCTGCCCGCGTCGCTGGGCGGATACACGCTCGGTGTGCTTGTGCAGTCAAATTTCGGCGGCGTTCTGATGATAAACGGTGTGCCGGTCGGTGAAGAGTTGGGGCAGTATTATCTGAAAAATGCGGTTTCGTCCAACACGGCGGCACAGCCGCCTGATCTTTTGGGGACAACCTCGGAAAGGCAGAGCCTTTCCGCACATCGAAGCGGCAAAGCCGCTGAAGAACCAGAAGCTGATATAAAACTGCCCATTAACGCAGGCGGTTCTGACATGGCTGATGGGTCAATTATTATTGTAATTGCAACTGACGCGCCGGTCGATCATCGACAGTTGATGCGGCTGGCGTCGCGGTCTATGGTCGGGCTTGGCCGCACCGGTTCTTCGATGACCAACGGCAGCGGCGATTATGCCATCGCGTTTTCCACGGCAAACCGCATCGACGCTTCGCAAAACGTCCGCGAAATAAAAGTGCTTGGCAACGATGCGATGTCACCGCTCTTTCAGGCCGTCATCGAAGCCACCGAGGAAGCGATCATCAATTCCCTGCTCAAAGCAACGACCGTCACCGGCAACGGCCGCACCGTCGAGGCACTTCCTATTGATAAGGCAAAAGAGATACTGCGTAAATACGGAAAAGAAGTGAAGTAAAGAGAGAATGGCTGATAAAGTTATTTGAAAAAACTATGTGTTCTATGTATCTGTGTGGTTTTAAAAAATGATGTCAACCACATAGGAACATAGAACACATAGGGATCTGTCATAATGTTCGATCCGTCATCGCACTAAACCGTCGTGTCGTCAAGCCCGGCGTCGTAGCTGACCGGCGTGGTGTCAACACCGGCGTCAAAACCCGTATCAACGCCGCCCATGTCGTATCCGCCGGCGTCATAGGCGGTTGCGGCGTCATACGACCCGCCGGTTTCCACCTCTGAAAAAGGATCAACGTCGTAACCGACCGAGGTCGGATCGGCCTGGTCGGCGTAGTTGTCCGCAGCGGCCTGATATTCATCGGCGTGTGCGGCACTGCTCTCCGCCGCGTCAAAATTGCCCTGTTCGGCATACCACTCGGCGTTGTCGGCAAAATATTCCGCGTTCTTTTCGCTGTCAACCGCATTGCCCAGATTATACGCGTCCTGATCTGCCTGGCCTGTATGATCTGCTCCGCCGGCTCGATAATCGGCGTCGGCAGTTGCATATCCGGCATTCAGAGCGTCTTCACGGGCCGCTTCGTAATTTCCTTCGGCGATATGTTCTGCCTGCTGGGCGCGATATTCTTCCGCAACTTCCTGCTTATATGCGGCCTGCTCCATATCCTGCACATCCGAAGCTCCCAGCATGCTCTGATCGCCCGCCTGCCAGGCGGCCTCTTCCGCAACACCGCGAGCTTCGGCTGCGGCGGCATAGTCGCCTTGTGCCACGTACTCGTCCGCCTGTGCCTGAGCCTCGCGGGCTGCGTCGGCATGTGCCTGCTGTTCGGCTTCAGCGGCGGTATCTGACGCATCGGCCGTAGAATATCCGGCGTCCGTTCCGCCAAATGTCGGATCCGATGCCGCGTCATAAGAAGCGTCGGCAACATATTCCTCTGAATATTCTCCCGCCGTGTCGTCCGTTATCGGAAACCCGTCGGCGCCGACGGTAAATTCCACCGAATTCGTTGAGATCTCCTCTGCGGTCGGATAGCCTTCCGACGCTTCTTCCTGAAACGCATAGCTGTCGGCGGCCTCTTCGGTTCCTGTCTCATCTTGTAAAACTGCCTCAAACTCGCCGTCACCATCCTGATCTTCGTAAACGGTGTCGATGGTTCCGTCGCCGTCGGTATCTTCACCGATGGCATCTATCTCGCCGTCGCCGTCCGTGTCAACCCCGATGACATCAAGCTGTCCGTCGCCATCGGTATCCATGGCAACCGTATCCGCCACGCCGTCACCGTCAGTATCAGAAACGATGGCATCCAGTTGTCCGTCACCGTCGGTGTCAACCGCAACGGCATCGACCTTTCCGTCACCGTCCATGTCACCGGCGACCATGTCAACCTGTCCGTCGCCATCGGTATCAAGCCCGACCGCGTCGGTGACGCCGTCGCCATCCAGATCGCCCTCGGTCTTTACTTCGGCATCGATGCCTTCGTCAAAAAGCGCCTCGACGATCTCCTCGGCAAGCGTCCCTTCATCTGCCCTTTCGGCGGTAATGTCAAAAGTGGTCTCGGAACCGTCCGGAGCCGTCTCAATGATGGTTGTCGTGTCGTCAATCGCCATAGTTCATATTCTCCTGTAATTTTTTCGCATCGGGCGCAGGCCGGGTGTTTTTCTTTAGACGCGTAACCGTTCCGCATTTTGCATCGGGGCATCTTACGGGCAGTTCCGTCTTTCCGGCCAAAACATGTTTTGGAATGCGCATCGCGGTGCCGCAGCCCGAACATTTTATCCTCACAATGTCCTGATCTTTCTGGTCGCCGGCCGGTTTTGGCGGCGACGCTTTGCGGATAGTGTCGCCGATGATCCGCAGATAATTTTGCAGCTCGGGGCTTTTTGCATATTGCGTGAGCAGCTTTAGCCTCGGGCCGATGTAGGGCGTGGACGTTACGGTCAGTTCAGAGAGCCTCAGAATATCGCCGTCATCGACGGCCTGCTGCTCCAGCCAGGCGTCAATGTTCATCTGGCGAAACATCAGCGATGATTTCAGCGTCCACGATAACAGCACGCGTCGGGCAATGTCCTCGCTGCCGACGGTCAGCAGCCCGGCGCGGTCAGCGGTTATCTCGGCTTGGCGCGCCCACGCCAGCAGCGGCATCTCGATCGCTCCGCCGATCAGCGCTGTCGGACTCATCAGCGCGTTAAAAATGCCGCCCGCCATAAATCCACGCTGCGGGCCTTGTTCGCCGAGAAAAAATCTTATGACCGTTTTCCACAACGCGTGGCCCGCCTTGCAGTGGCCGAGTTCGCGAGCCAAGAGAAAGAGCATATCGACGCCCTGAAAATTGCCTGCCATCGCCGAACCGACCACGACGAATGAATCACGCTCAGTGCCAAAGGTCAGCATGTCCCACGGCCGTTCACCAGAAAGATAAACGTCGGGCATGTGCTGCATCCCAAGTATCCTTGCCGCCCGGACAGCCTGGCCGAAAACATGCGGAAGCTGCTTTTCACCCAACCGAACGCCGTTGAACGTGACCTCTATCCAGCGGCGGCCAACCTTTTCAGAAACGGCCTTGGCAGCGGCATTGAGCGGCGTCATCGCCTTTAGCACGGCCATCGCTTTTGCGTCGGCGGCCCATGCAAAGGCTGATGAATCGACCTGATAGCCCGAAACGAGCGGCCTGAGCCAGCGGCATTCGGAGCACATCACTCTCGCATCAGGCAGCCCGACGCCGTTTCCTCCGCACGTCCTGCACGAAGGCTGCTGGACATAGGCGGCCTGCGGCGCTCCGACATAGTTCTGCGGAACAGGCTGATGCATCTGCTGCTGGTGCGGCGGCGGCTGGTTTTGCGCGGGCGGAATATTCTGCTGCTGTGGCCGCTGAAAACCCGGCGGCGGCTGCGGCTCGGCTGCGGCAGTGTTCACGGCAACGACCGCGACGCCGCAATAAATGCAGAACCGCGAACCGTTGACCGGCTGTTCGTGGCCGTTGGTACAGCGTGATCTAGTTGATTCGGAACCTGACATCTTTCCGGCTTCTCTCTAATAACCGTATGGGCTGGAAGCGGACATTGCCGACAACAGCACCCAGAAAACATAGCCCACGCCGTGGATCAATGTGGCGGCAATGCCGCCCCACAGGCCGACCATTGCCATCCATTTGCTGTCAGCGGATTCGCGGCCATTTTTTATCGCATCAAGGGCCATCCAGCCGACGACCGCCGCGGGAACTCCGGTAAACGGGCCGCAGCAAAGGAAAGCGACTATCGCCAATATCATGGCGATCATTGCTTTTTGTCCGGTACCGCCCGCAGGCGTGGACGCCAACGGAGCATTGACACCGACATTTTGTCCGGGCCACGGCTGCTGCTGAGCCTGCTGTTGGCCGATGAACGGCGGAGCCTCAGCCAAAGGCGAGGCACAATTCAAACAGAATGCCGCGTTTGGCGGATTCATCTGATTACATTTAGGGCATGGACGTGTCATAAGATTTTGAAGGCAAAAGGTTTTTTACGAAGATATCTTTGACCGTCCAAACTCCGGACAAAAAGCACTCTCCGTATATTCAAGCGAAAAACCGCACTTAAAACGGTCATTAACCGGGTGATTCTGATAATATATCCTAACTTTCCAATTTATAGAAGAAGATATGCCCATTGTTTTGCATAAAAGCAATACGGTTGACGAAAAATCATTTGCGATCGCGGAAAAGGCAGAAATATCAATGATCCATATAGAAAATTACATCAACGGTAAGCTGACGGTGCCTGCTTCGGGCGGCTATCTGGAAAATGCCGAACCGGCGACCGGAGAAACGTATTCGCTGATACCGGATTCGGACGAGCTTGATGTCCAGGCGGCAACAGAGGCGGCGAAAGCGGCGTTTCCGGCGTGGGCGGCGACGCCGCCGGAAGAACGGTTTGCGATCCTGATGCGCCTTGTCGGGCTGATCGAACGCGATCTGGACGAACTTGCCGCCGCCGAATCAAAGGACAATGGCAAGCCCGTATCGCTTGCACGCTCGCTGGACATTCCGCGTGCTGCGGCGAATTTTCGTTTTTACGCCACAGCCGCGATGCACACGGCGAATGAATCGCACGATACGCTTTTGCCCGGCGGCGGACGCGCCGTTAATTACACCCTGCGTCAGCCGATAGGCGTGGTAGGCTGTATAAGCCCATGGAATTTGCCGCTTTATCTGTTTACGTGGAAGATAGCTCCGGCGATAGCTGCGGGCTGCACGGTCGTGGCAAAACCGAGCGAGGTCACGCCGATGACGGCATATCTGCTGTCAAAACTCTGCATCGAAGCGGCTTTGCCGCCCGGTGTTCTGAACATCGTTCACGGCACGGGGCCAAAGGTCGGCTCAGCCATTGTCTCCCATCCTGACATCAAAGCGATCTCATTCACAGGCGGCACAAAGACCGGCGAAGAGATAGCCCGCACCGCCGCACCGATGTTCAAAAAACTCTCGCTGGAACTCGGCGGCAAAAATCCGAACATCATCTTTGCCGACTGCAACTATGAAGAGATGCTTGCGACGACCGTCCGATCGTCTTTCTCAAATCAGGGCGAGATATGCCTTTGCGGTTCGCGGATATTTGTTGAAAGGCCGATATATGAAAGATTTAAGACAGATTTTGTCTCGCGCGTTTCGGCATTAAAAGTCGGCGATCCGCGTGACCCGAAAACCGATGTCGGAGCCATTGTTTCCAAACAGCATTTCGACAAGATAATGTCCTACATCGAACTCGCCAAAACCGAAGGCGGGATCGTATTGACCGGCGGCTACCCTAGCTCCCCTCCTGCCAGAGGAGGGGTGGCAGCCGCCTCGGCTGACGGGATGGTGGGAGAGACGCAGAGACACGGAGAAGAAGTAGGGGAGAAAGGGAGTGAAGGAATAGAGGATAAACTTCCACACAACGAACAACGATCAACGATCAACGATCAATCAGCAATTCCGCATTCCGCATTCCGCACTCCGCATTTGACCGGCTGGTTCATTGAGCCGACGGTCATCGAAGGCTTGCCGTTCGATTGCCGGACGAATCAGGAAGAGATATTTGGCCCCGTCGTTACGGTCATGCCGTTCGATAGCGAAGAAGAGGTTTTGGGCTACGCAAACAGCGTCCGCTATGGCCTTTCGGCGACGGTCTGGACCGAAAACCTTTCCCGCGCGCACCGCATCTCATCAAAACTGGAAAGCGGCATCGTCTGGGTAAATTGCTGGCTTTTAAGAGACCTGCGAACACCATTCGGCGGCGTGAAAGACAGTGGAATAGGCCGGGAAGGCGGCTTCGAGGCTCTGAGATTCTTTACAGAAGAAAAGAATGTTTGCGTGAAAATATGAGAAAATATGAATATGACAAATTCAAAACCCATATCTGCCGTGTTCCTTGTCTGTGTTTTGTTTATCGCAGTGTTTTGTCAGCAAGCCAGTGGTCAGGACATCTCCGATAATGCAGATACAAAAATTCCTTTTGTCGAGTTTTGCGACCTGATGGCCGATAAAGATCGTTATCTTGACAAGTTGGTAAAAACTAAGGCGGTTATTGAGTACCGGGTCACTATGGAGTTTGTACTGTACTCAGAATGCAATTCGAAAAGAACGTTTATTGCACTCGGAGTTTTAGACGATATTATGGACGAAATCCTTGATATATTTACTACTGAAATGAACCGACGAAAAGAGCATAATCTTACTGCTGAAATCACAGGGATCCTGCAAGGAGCCGCTGAAAAAGAAATCAGAGGTTTTGGCCATTATGCATGGAGTAAATATCAGTTCGAAATACAGGAAATTAACAATATCGAAGCAGCCAAAACTGATAAACAATAGACCGGTGGTTTAAAGCATTCAGCACAACAGGCTTATGAAAACAATTTATCTTTTTGTTGTCTTTTTTATACTTACCGTCATGACCATATCGGCGCAGACCAACCCGCCGACGGAATCGGCGATGGATCGGTTTTTGCGGTATGTGAAGATCGATACGCAGTCGGCTGAGGATGCGGGAAAATATCCCAGCACTGAGAAGCAGCTTGTGCTGGCGCGGTTGTTGGAAAGAGAATTAACTGCGCTTGGTGTGCGGGATGTGCGGATCAGTGGAGAAGGCATCGTTTACGGGATGGTTCCGGGAAACTTGGCTGATAACTCGAAGGTTCCGACGATAGGTTTTATTGCTCACATGGACACGTCGCCTGCGGTCAGCGGTGCGAATGTGAACGCGATCATCCATAAAAATTATCAGGGCGGCGACATCGTTCTGCCGAATGATAAGACACAGGTGATCACCGTCGAGCAAAATCCGGCATTGAAAAACATGATCGGCGACGACATCATCACGGCTGACGGGACGACGCATCTTGGAAGCGATGATAAATCGGGCATTGCCGAGATCATGACGATGATCGACATTTTGAAGCAGAATCCGTCGATCAAACACGGCAACATCGCCATTGCGTTTACGCCTGACGAAGAGGTCGGCGGGCCGATGGACGAGTTTGACATCGAAGGCTGGGGAGCAAAGTTTGCCTACACGGTCGATGGCGGCGAGCTTGGCGATATTTCCAATGAAACGTGGTCGGCCCGGACCGCGACCGTTACCTTTACGGGACGTTCGACGCATCCCGGTTACGCAAAAGGCATCCTGATAAATTCGATGTATGCCGCCGGCGATTTTCTTGCCGAATTTCCGAGCATGACACCAAACCGTCCGGAAACGACCGAAAAACGCGAAGGTTTCATTCACCCGTATTCGGCAGCGATGAACGAAGAGGTTTCGACCATAAAGATACTGCTCCGCAACTTTGACATCAGCGGCCTTGCCGATCAGGAAGCTGCGGTCAAACGCGTGATCGCCCGCGTTCAGTCAAAATATCAGGACGTAAAGATCGAATATTCCAGCGAACTCGGCTATCTGAATATGAAAGAGATATTAAAGGACTATCCGCAGTTGACCGACTACGCCATCGAGGCCGCTAAACGCGCCGGCATCACCGCCGAGCTTCGCCCGATACGCGGCGGAACCGACGGTTCGCGTCTTACCGCTCGCGGTTTGCCGACGCCGAATCTTTTTACCGGCGGACATAATTTTCACGGCAAACTGGAGTGGAATTCAAGAAAGGGCCTTGAAAAATCAACGGAAACGCTCGTCCATCTGGTTCAGATCTGGGCAGAAAATAATAAGTAGAGTTCTATGAAATAATTCACGAAACCAGTTGAGGTATCGAGTCTGCGAAGCAGACGATATATCGATAGCTACAGGTGGAGCAGAGCGGAACCTGTAGTCAGGATTAAATTTCTCGGAGCCTGTGAAACAGGCGAAATGAACCGATATGCCGCGTGTTTCACACGCTCGGCGAATGTCTTTTCATTTTTCTACAGGTTCCGCTTCGCTTTACCTGTAGCTACTACTATTGCCGTCTGCTTCGCAGACTCTTTGTCTTACCGGGTTCATCCGACGAATTCAATATCGACCTCGTGCGGGATGATGCCTGCCTCGACGCCTTCGCGCAAGAGGCGTCGGACGCCTTCGCGGCCGCGTTCTCCGTAATCGAGCGTCAGGTCGTTGACCCACATTGCGACAAAACGGTCCGCCATTTCGGGAGCCATGTCGCGGGCAAACTGCATCGCGTACGCCAGAGCGTTCTCGCGGTTTTCCATCGAGTACATTATGCTGCGGTGAAGATGTTTTGAGACCTGTTTCATCAGATCAGGGCCGAGATCGCGGCGGATGGCGTTTCCGCCCATCGGCAGCGGCAGGCCGGTGCGTTCGTGCCACCATTCGCCGAGGTCGAGAACCTTGTCCAGGCCAACCTGTTTATAAAAAAGCTGCCCCTCGTGGATAAGAAGCCCCGCGTCGGCACCGCCTTTTTTCACAAAATCGATTATTTCGTCAAACGGGACCACGACGTGTTCAAAATCGCGGTTGTAGAGCCGAAGAGCGAGATATGCGCTCGTCAATTCGCCCGGAACGGCTATTTTCATCGAGCCGATCTCTTCGGGCTTGCGCGGGTCTTTTGTAACGACGATCGGGCCGTATTTGTCGCCGATGCTCGCTCCGTGCGGGAGCAACGCGTATTTGTCCGAAACATACGCATAGGCATGAAACGAAATTGCCGTCACGTCATAGACGCCGTTCTTTGCGTCTTCGTTAAGCGTCTGGATGTCCTTGAGCGTGTGCTCAAATTTCAATCCCTCGGTCTCCAGCTTATTCGTGGCAAGGCCGTAAAACATAAAGGCATCGTCCGAATCGGGCGAATGCGCAACGGTGATAACTCTTGGTTGTGTGGAACTTTCCGGTGATGAACTCATAGTTAAAAGCGCCCTCCTAAACCTCAGAGCGCACAGTAAAAAACTTTCGTGTCATACAAAACTTCAATTCTACCCTTTTCCTCGTGTTTAGCAAACAGCGCGGACAGGTCAGCGATCATAGGCTGAAAAAGCGGGTCAGAACGGTTCGGCATATAAGAGGACGACAGCGTGCGGCCTTTCAGTCCGTCAAGGTCCAGGCTTTGCCCGTTGCTGAAAACCGCCGTGTTAAAGTCGTGCTGAAAAAACTCGCGAATGAGGCCGTCAGTCACTCTTTCGTGGCGAACTTCCCTGTAATCACTGCCATATTTTAAGATCAGCTCCTCATATTCACGCAAAAACTCGGTCGTATCGGTCTGTCGCTCATTCCATATCAGGGCCGCAAAACCGCCTTTTTTCAGGATGCGTTTGAATTCCCGCCTTGTTTCCTCTGACCTGAACCAGTGAAATGCCTGCGCCGCAATGACGATGTCGGCGATGCCGTCCGGCAACATGGTATTTTCGGCGGTTCCGCTGACGCTGTGAAACTTGTCAAAACCGGCAAGAAATTCCTCCGCCGCAGCACGCATCGCGTCATTGGGTTCAACCGCGTAAACGGTGTTGCCGTTCTCAAGGAACATCCGCGCCGATATGCCTGTGCCGCTGCCGATGTCGGCAACGACGCTCTCCGGCGTAAGCGACATCTCATCCCGAAAAAGACGCAAAACCTCCGGCGGATATCCGGGACGATATTTCACATAATCTTCAACACGGTTTGAAAATCGTTCGGTGGTGTTTGTCATCAAAAATGCTTTTCTTCGAGAAAATAGGACGAATACGGCCCATATGACCTATATGTCCTATACGTCCCTATAGGTCTTAGAAAGCCTTTACGAAAATGCCGGGACCCTATTGCCCCTCAGTCACCGGCGATAAAGAACACCATTTTCCACTGGCCGCGTTTCTTTTCAAATCCGGCACGAAGATCTATCGGGCTGCGGACGTATTCGGCCTTTATCCAGCCCGCTTTGCCGCCGAACGTTTTTACCTGATACCAATCTGCTTCTTCATCGCCGGGCTTTAATTTATTGCCGGTCAGCGTGACGATGTTGTATGACAGTTGCCCAAGCACCTTGGCGTCCATAGACGGCCCTTCGCGAAGATTTACGTTATTTCCAAAGATAACGCTGTGTTCGAACAGATCGAGGTCGGGCGAATCAGGAAAATTGGAGTATGTATAAGGTGCGGCAAATCCGCCGAGTTTTCTGCCGCCGGCCTCGTAAAATGCTCCGCCGTTCTTGATGACACGTGAAAACTCAACCCAAAATTTTGAGGTTTTCTTTTCCGGCTCCCAGATCCTCTTAAAGTCAGCAATGCCTGCGTCGCCGCCATAGCTGAGTTCTATTTTAGGATCAAGGATGGAATAGATGAACTTTGCGTCTTTTTTATCGACCGCCGCTATCAGCCTTTTACGAAACGCAAGAAACGACGCATCCTTTGCCGCATCGTCAACAGGTTTTACATAACGTTCCTGAGCAAAAACGGATGAGGCGAACAGTAATACCACACACAGGAATAATATTTTCTTCATAAGAGAATCGCTCCTCAAAAAAAATACAGCAGGCTGCTTAAGTAACCTCGTCGCCCGTCCATTGCGAACGGCGCGAATGAGGAATGTCGAACTGATCCAAAATGCGGAAACACAGATGATCGACAAGCTCGCCTATTGTATCAGGACGGTGATAGAAGCCCGGACTTGCGGGAAGAATGATTGCTCCGGCATTTGAAAGCCGTAGCATATTCTCAAGATGTATGGAATTATATGGCGATTCGCGCGGCACGATGACGAGTTTTCGCCGTTCTTTGAGGCAAACATCGGCGGCGCGGTGAATGAGATTTGTCCCCGCACCGGAAGCTATCGCTCCGAGCGTTCCCATAGAACACGGCACTATTATCATTCCGTCCTGTTTGTTCGACCCCGACGAAGGTTTTGCCGCCAGATTGTCCAGCCGCCACAGGCGTATCAGACGCGATTCCGGGTCAAGGTCCAGCCAGTCGTTTATCTCGTGAACCGCCGCGTCTTTCAGGTTAATGCCCATTTCAACCTGAGCCACCGTCACCGCCGAGCCGGACATTATCAGGTTTATCGTCTCGACCACGCCGCTCTCCGCCAAAAGCTGCAGCGTCCTGTGCGCATAAATGGTGCCGGATGCTCCGGTTATGGCGACCGTCAGTTCCATGAGTATGAGAATTTTATAACTTATAAAGGGAAATTGAAAGAATCGGTTCGGTGATCCCCCCCACGCTGAACTTCGTCAAACGAATATAGCTCTCCATATGCCTTAGACAATCACGGTGAAAAGTGACATTTTGCAATCAAAAATGTCACTTTTCACCAAACATTGGGTCTGGTTTCCTGGATCACTCTTTGCTGTCAAAAAAATCGTTGCCTCTGATAAACCGTAAGGGTTAAACTGTGTTTAGCACGCGGCGGCGTCAGGCCCGCCATTTCTTCATCAGGACACCCGATTTTTTTGAGAGGTCAATATTATGCTTCCCGCAATTTTCCGTACGATAGGTCTTTCATTGGCGATCTTGTTTTTGTGCCAGGCGTCATCGGCGCAGGACATCAACGCCCGAAATTATAACGAACGCTTTTTGCCTGCGGCGATGCAGCAGATGATCGGCGCCCAAGCAACATATCAGGCTATCACCAATGACGGAAGATTCGGGACACTTGCTGAGCTGCATGAACAAGGCCTTATAGACGCGGCATTGGCTTCGGGACGCAAATACGGGTATTTGTTTACGGTCGATGTCACACCGGCAAACGGTGAGCAGGCGGCAGCGTTTACGATAAACGCCACACCTGCAAAATACAGAAAGACGGGCATCAGGTCATATTTTGCCGATTCGAGCGGAACGCTCCGCGCCGCCGACCTCGGTGGAAACCATGCCGATAATTCGACTCCGGAAATTGACCCATGTGTGATCTGGGGAAATTCGGACAACGAACGCTGTATCAAAGAGAACTTGCGGCAGATACAAGGCGCACAGGCGACCTTTCAAAGCACCGATCCTTCAGGAAACTTTGGTTCGCTGAATGACCTGAGAAATGCAGGCCTTATAAATGAACAAACCGCATCAGGAATGCTTCGCGGTTATGTAATAACGCTCAGTGTCATTCACCGCTCACCCGAACAGCCGCCGTCGTTCTCTGTTTGGGCGGTTCCGGCCGAATACGGGACAACAGGCAGGCTCTCATTCTACACCAGCCAGACCGGCGTTATCAGAGGCGCCGACCATAACGGCAATCCCGGCGGCCCTGACGATCCGCCAGTTGAGAATTGATCTTAGGGATTCAGCAAAACCAGCAGGCGGTCGGCCCATTCTGAACTGGAGTTTTTCAAGAGGTCGTATTGGGCGCGTGCCATGACGAGGTCGCCTTGTTTTATGTATGCCCGGCCTAGGTTGAATCTTGCGCGGTCGAAATTGGGGTCAAACCCGACTGCGTTATTGAACGCGGCAAAGCTTTCGTCAAATTTTTCAAGCTCCAGATAGGCCTCGCCGAGCGAATTGAAGATCTTTGCTTCGGGTTTGTATGCCTTGAGCTGTTCAAATATCTCGGTTGCCGGTTCCCATTTCTTTTGTTTCAAATATGCGTCGCCGAGCTTTTCCATCGCCCCGACATGATCGGGTTTTGCCGCCATTGTCCGTCTGAAAGCAAGTATCGCCTCGTCGGTGCGATCCAGCCGCTCCAAACTTAGCCCGAGGCCGTACTGCGTTTCGGGAGCGTCGTCGTTGAGGCGGATCGCCTGCTGATATGCGGTGACCGCTTCTTTATACTGGCCGAGCGCATAGCTTGATACGCCGATGTTGACAAAGCTTGCCGACCAGTCGGGCCGCAGCTTT
The DNA here is from genome assembly GCA_019639175.1 of Acidobacteriota bacterium. Taxonomy (GTDB): domain Bacteria; phylum Acidobacteriota; class Blastocatellia; order Pyrinomonadales; family Pyrinomonadaceae; genus OLB17. Next base: position 17,904 of record JAHBSK010000016.1, read on the forward strand.
GCGGCCTGCTGCGATGCCTTTAACGCCTCGGCATGACGCCCCAGAACGCCGTAACAATATCCGGCCTGATACCATGCTTCTGCATACGCCGGTTCCATCTGTGTTGCCTGTTCAAAATAGTTCAGCGCGCGGGCGAAATCATCGCGCGAAAGCTGTGCTACACCTTGTGAATAAAAGCGTTCGGCGGCGGCACGGTTATTCTTTTGCGTTTCTGTTGAGAGGTTGGTAAAGCTCTGGAGCTTTCCTACCTTCATTTGCAGAATGCGGTCAGCGGGAACGGCAAAATTAAGACTTTGGCCTTCTGCCGCCTGAAGCGTGGCGACGCCGATGACCTGTCCGTACATGTTCACCACAGGCGAACCGGAGGAACCTGACGATATCGGGGCCGTTATCTGAATGATGGTTCCGTAACCCGGAATGTCGCGAACTGCGGAAACTATTCCGTTGGAAACACTGCCTTCCAAACCGTAAGGATTTCCGACGACGACGATAGATTCGCCCTCCTGCGGCACATTTCTGACGATGGGAAGCGGAACGATCGCACCGGCAGGAACATCGACCTGTAAAAGAGCAAGGTCGCCTTCGCCGTCAACTGCCAGCACGCCTTTGACGATAAACTTTCTGCCGTCAACCAAATGGGCTTCTGCTCGGGTCGAGCGTTCGATGACGTGACGGTTGGTTATCACCCGATCTCGGCCGATAAAGAATCCGCTGCCTCGGGAAACAGTTTCTCCGCGCGCGTCAAAGGTTTCGATAGCCACGGCTGACGGTTTGATGCGGCGGACAAGTTCGGGAAGATGATCCTGGGCCGCGGCGGACAGTACAAAACCTGACGCAAGCGCCAGCATTAACACCAATTTTCCGACAAGAGAGGTCATCGCTGATGATAGTAAGGTCAACCGCGATTATAAGCGTTTAGTGCCATTCAAACAAACATTTTGTTCAGAATAACGATCTGAGAGCAGGAATATATGGAATTTCTGACCGAATGTTTCAGGTGCGGCGGCCAAGTATCCTGTTTGCGGCAAAGAGACATATTGCCCCCAATGCACACGCAGCCGGACATACCAATAATGCTGTCCGCATCATTGCCGGAACCTCCGTCGTACCCAGCCGGTCGCTCAGTATCCCGATGATGTTTGCTCCTATGATATAGGCCATGACGTTGACCGCAAAAAAGAAGATGGCGATTGCCAATCCTCTCAGCTTCGGCCCGGCAATGACGGTTACATCAGCCGCAGCTGCTCCGACCCATCCTAATCCGGCGGCGAGAAGAACGGCTCCCGCAGGTATGATGAAATAGAAATTATTCGAATAAAGGGCGACTAGCCATGCAGGAATGGAGATCAGACACAACAGTATCCCGAACATCGTCCTGCCATATCCGCGTGCAGCGAGCTTGTCGGCTATCGCCCCGAAAAACAGCGTCGCAGGTATGCCGGCAAGCAATGTAATGACTCCGGCCCACCAGCCATATGTCGGTATATCGATGGAATGTACGCGGGTAACAAAAATAGCTCCGAAAATGGAAATGGCATTTGTCGCCAGGCCGAACAGAGCATATCCCAGGCAGATCAATACAAATGCTTTGTTGGTCAGCAGATGCCGCCAATCCGTACCCGAATATTCCGTGTCATCCGCCGGCATTGATCGCCGCGGCTCTTTTAACATCCAGGCAAGCACGCCAAAAATGACACCCGGAAAACCGACGATGATAAAAGCAGTTCGCCAGCCGAATTGGCTCAGCGTCCCTCCGAGCAAAGCCGCCAGCCCTGCTCCGATGGCAATTCCCATTGAATAGATGCTGGTCACGGTCGCCCTTTTTGCAGGCGGAAAATAATCGGCAAGAAGCGATATTGCGGCCGGGCCAAGCGTTGCCTCGCCAACGCCTACCATCACACGGCAAAGAAATATGGTCCAAAAATCATTCGCAAAAGCCGTCATCCCTGAGGCTATGCTCCAAACAATGACACCTGCGGCAATGATCTTTGACCGGGAACCTTTGTCAGCCATCCGGCCGAACGGAATGCCGAGCAGTGTGTAAAAGATGACGAACGACGTCGTCCCTAAAAGAACAAGCTGCGTGTCCGAAAAGACCATCTCCTTTTTGATCAAAGGAAACAGAATGAAGATGATCGTCCTATCCAGAAAATTCAGGATGTAGATGACCATCAGCAGCGCCAGGGCATACCATGAATAAAAAGGCGTTCTTTCGTTTGTTTCGACCATATCGATCTGCTTTGCCTTTGATCTTGAACTTTCATGGACAGGGCGATATATGCCCGATCCTTAACAACCACTCTGCAAAATAGATGTCAGGAATCAAGCAGCATTACAGCAGCTTCGCCTTTTACGACCTGCTCACCGTTCTGATTGGTGCAGACGGTCTCGACAGTGACGATGGGTTTATCTTCTCTTATATTCGTCACGGTCGCGGTCGTGGTGACAGTATCACCGATAAAGACCGGTGCAGTGAATTTCAGCGACTGCGAAAGGTAAATTATCGTTCCGTCCGCAAACTCATTGCCGAGAATCGCCGAAATGAAAGCTCCGCTGAGCATTCCGTGAGCGATGCGTTTGCCAAAACGTGTCGACTTGGCGTGTTCTTCGTCCAGATGTATCGGATTATGATCGCCCGAAACCTCGGCAAATGCCCGCACAAGCGCGTCCGTCACTTCGCGTGACCGTGTGAATGTGTCACCAATTTTTAACGTCATAGATCTTTATTTGGCCAGGAACTCCAGCACTCTCTTGTTAAACTCTGCGGCTTTTTCAACCTGCGGAAAATGGCCTGCCTGATCGAAGACGGCGAGTTCAGACCCGGCAATGTCCTTATTCAATCTTTCCGCCAAAACCAGCGGCGAGATGCCGTCCTGTTTTCCCCATGCGATCAGCGTCGGGTTCTTGATCGTCTTTACACGTTCGTCGAAATACTCATTTGCAAATTCGGCATTTTTGATGAGCATTTGTATCGCGTAGCCGTCACCGGCGGCGATCCGTGCGGCCAGAAGGTTATCCGCCGCGGCATCGCTCATGAACGGAGCGGAATTATAAAGCAAAGCCTTCATCCCGGCCTTTATTCCTTCCCGCGTGGACGGATTCATGTTCAGAGCAAGTGTGCCAAAATCGAAACCGGGAGGCGGAGCATATCCGCCTGAAGCTACGAGTACCAGTTTCTCGGCACGTGCAGGATATTTTGCGGCAAAATTCACCGCTATCCAGCCGCCCATCGAATTGCCGATAAGAGAAGCCTTTTCTATCCTGGCCTCGGACATAAATTTGTCGAGCATATCGACATAAAAATCAATGCGGTAATTGATCATCGGCTTGTCCGATTTTCCAAAACCGATCAGGTCTATGCCGATCACGTGATATTCAGCGGAAAGAGCAGGTATCGTCAGCGGCCAGCCCGCGTCGGTACTTCCGCCGAGTCCGTGGATCAGAATGACCGTCGGTTTGGCTGCATCGCCAGCCTCGACATACCTTACCTTTGCACCAAAAACTGTTGCGAATTTTTCTTGCGGGGCCTGCGCCGTTATGGATACGGCAAACAGCGCGATAACAAAAAGAAGTCCTTTTAGATCAATTTTCATAAAGATTCTCCAAAACATCCTTGAAATTTTTGGTCACCTCTGCTCTCTTTAGTTTTGCGGTTGGCGTGACCTCATCATAAAGCGCAGAAAGGTCTCTATCGAGTATCTTCCAGCGTTTTATCTGCTCGCTGCGTGAGACCCTGGAGTTTGCTCTCTCAACGGTTTGGGCAACCCGATCAAGCAACTCCGGCGAATCAGCCATTTCCGCATAGTCTCCTTTAAAACCGGCCTCTGCCTGATTTAGCGTGATCAATGCCACGCAGTAACTTCGTCCGTCTCCATAAACAAAGCAGTTGCTGATCAGATAATCTTCTTTGACCAGATTTTCTATCAGCGCAGGAGCGATATTCTTGCCTGATGAAAGGACGATGATCTCTTTTTTTCTTCCGGTTATCTTAAGAAATCCGTCAGCATCCTGTTCGCCCAGGTCGCCGGTTTTCAGCCAGCCGTCCTCAGTGAACATCTCAGCGGTTTTATCAGGCTGTTTGTAGTAGCCCGAAAACATCATCGGGCTTTTTACCTGTATCTCGCCGTCTTCGGCAATGCGTACATCACACATCGGCATCGGGCGTCCGACCGTACCGAACTTAAGATGTTCGACCGTGTTAAAGGCTACGCAGATATTTTCGGTAAGGCCGTATGCCTGCAATATCGGAACATCAGCGTCGGCAAAGAACCGCGCGATCTCGTTTGGCAAAGGTGCTCCGCCCGACGTCAGCAGGCGGATGCGTCCGCCAAATGCGTCTTTCACTTTCTGAGGATCGAACCTGTCCGCCGACGCTTCACTGTCGGACATCAGCGATGCGTGTATCTTTTCAAAAAAACGCGGCAGCGAGGCAAAGACGGTCGGGCGAACCTCAAGCATATATTCGTACAGCCGCGAAAGGTCATCGACAAAATATGCGGGTGTGCCGTTGTAAAGACGGTTGTAGATACCGGAAATGCGCTCAGCGACGTGACAGCCCGGCAGATATGAAAAAGCAACGTCAAAATCGAATATCGGGATGGATTGTCTGAGCGATTCGACGCTGTTGAGAATATACCGGTGCGAGAGCATAGCACCTTTCGGGTCGCCGGTCGTTCCGGACGTATAGACCATTATGGCGATGTCATCCAACTTAATGCCTTGTGCTAAGGCTTCGATGATCGGCAGATTCGCGGCGAGTTTTTCGCGGCCCAGATCAAGAGCATCTTTGAATCTTGTGACACGGTTGTCACCCGGCGAAGTACCCTGAACGAGAATTATCTCTTTGACCTTTTTAAGTTCAAGCCCGGCCAGCTTTTCGAGTTGAGCTTCTGTATCGACAATGACAAATTCGGCATCTGAATGATCGATGATGTATTTACATTGTTCAGCCGAACTGGTCGGGTAGATACCTACGCCAACACCGCCTGCAGCTATTGCGGCAATGTCCGCTATCGCCCATTCGGGAATGTTGCCTGCAAGTATGGCAACGCTTGCTCCTCTTGTCAGGCCCTTTTCAATGAACGCCGAAGCCAGCTCATGCACCGCCGTTCCAAATTCTTTCCATGTTCGCGAATGCCATACGTTATCGCTTTTGGTATAGAACACAGGCGTATCGCCGTATTTGGCACACTGTGAACGGAATAAGCTGTAAACATTCTCGTACTGCATGGATAAAACTTTGATCTGTTTTCCCGATCCTTTTACGAACACATATTATCAGTATCTAAAGACGAGAGCAGCCATGTTGACGCCGCCGCCTGAGGTGCAAATGACCATGTTGTCCCCGCGTTTCAGTTTCCCTTCCTGTATTGCATCATGAAGTACCATCGGGATACAGGCAGAACCGGTATAGCCCCATTTTCCCATAATGGTATGGGTGCGTTCCCATTCGATGTCCATTGCTTCCATCACGACCTTTATCGTCGAAAGATTTACCTGCGTCCAAAGAAACAATGATATGTCATCCAGCGTCAATCCTGACCTGTCCACCACGGTTTTCACGATCTTTTGCCAGCCGTCAATATTGACCTCAGGCGGAACCTTTTTCGCAAACCGCACTTTGTTGTAATAGCCCTCGTCTATCACCTCGTGCGTGATCGGCATTTTCGATCCGCCCGCCAAAATGCCCAAACTGTCGAAATATTCACCATAGGCTTCGAGCTTTGATGACCGCAGGCCGGTATCTTCCGTCGTAGCCTGAAGCAAGACAGCACCTGCTCCGTCGGCAAAGATCGTGGCGGTCTTCTTTTCATGCCAATCAAGGAATTTTGACATTGCATAGACGCCGACGACCAAGATGTTCTTATAGTTATCATCAGCACGAATGTATTTAGATGCAATGTCCATCGCGGTTGCAAAACCGGCGCATGCCGCATTCGTGTCAAAGGTTCCGGCGTTTTTCGCTCCGATGCGATTTTGCAGAACGACCGATGTCGAAGGCGAGATATACTCGCCCGTGTCGGTCGCGACGATGATCAGATCAAGGTCAGCCGCCGAAATGCCTGCATCATTCAATGCGGCAACGGCAGCCTTTTCTGCCAGATCGGCCGAGCTTTCATTTTCACCGGCAATGTGACGTTCATATATGCCCAGATTCTGCGTTACGAACTCGGTGATATCTTCACCGAGGATCGCACTGATCTCATCATTGGTTACTACTCTCTCAGGCACATACACACCTGTACCTATTATTTTTGCGTTATTCATTCTTCTGTCAGAAAATCCACGACCAATTTGTTAAACTCTCCGGCCTTTTCTATAAAGACCATGTGTCCCGCTTCTTCTATGATCTCAAGCCTGGAATTTGGAATATTTGACGCCAGATTGATCGAATTTTGTTTTGGGACGACCGTGTCCCTAGCTCCGGTAACGACGAGCGTCCGTGCGGTTATCGAACCGACGGCGTCCTCGATATTAAATTCATAGGCTGCTGCCAACTGCTGGTTATAAATGGCTTCCGGCACATGATTCTCCTCTCTAAGTCGGCAAAACAAATCGACCTCTTCCGGCTTTTCTTTGATAAATTCCGGCATAAAAGCTGACTGCAGATGCCTTCGTATCTTTTCGGATGAATTCAAACCATCCGCGGCTGAAAACGGTTCCAGAACCTCAGCCGATGGCATTATGTGATTTGGCCCGCCAAAACTGGTTGATGCCAAAACCAATCTATCGACTCTTTCCGGAAATCGCACCGCAAATTCCTGGGCAACAAATCCGCCGAACGAAATGCCCAGTATATTTGCCGAAGCTATCTCCAGAGCATCTAAAAGAACAGAAATATCTTCTGCAAGCTGTGGTATCGTCACCTTGACCCCGGCTTCGGCCACTGACCTTGAGATACCGCGCGGATCGAACGTCACGACGGAAAGATCCTTGGCAAGATATTTTGCCTGCCATGACCAACTCCATGCTCCCGAAGCAAATCCGGGGATCAGCACCACTGCATCGCCTTCACCATTTGTCTCATAGAATAATCTGGTAAAGAGAAGATCGATAATCGGCATTTTGTCTCAGCGAAAAAAGGTAAAAGAGGTAAAGTCTGAAAGGCCGGATCAGCTCTGTGTATTTCGGTTTTTTGTCTGTGCATTCTGTGGTATCTCCTGTATTTACAGGATCTTTACCACAGAATGCACAGAATGAAGACACAGAAAACGACTTTTCAGATACCCTCAGCGATCATTTAGAAACCAAGTTTGAATGCGAACTGGATGACACGCGGGCCGGCGGCTGCGGATGTGATCCTGCCGAAGGTCGCCGTCCCAAAGGTGCTGCCCGGATTGGCGTAGTTTACCCAGTTGAACACATTAAAGAACTCAGCCCTGAATTCTCCGCGAACTTTTTCGGTGAACGGAAGAAGCTTGATGAATGAAACATCGACATTCTTCTGTCCCGGCCCGAACAGAAAGTTCCTCGGCGTATTTCCAAACGGAGAATTCTGATCAAATGTTGCCGTGCCAAAACGGGATGTGACAAAAGCTGCGGTATTGAAATAGCCGCTTGTTCTGTTTGAGGCACTGCCTGATGTGTAAAGCCCGCTTCCTTCATTCATGCCCGATGCAAAGTTGCCTCTTGAGATGATCGTTGTTCCGTTCGTGTCAACGATCGAGAACGGAAGCCCGGATTGAAACACTGCGATGCCCGCTACCTGCCAATCATTTACGAGCCACTTTGCTCCGTTGTCATTATCAACGAATTTCGGCAGATCATACACACCGCTCAGAACGAACCGGTGTTTTCGGTTAAAGTCCGAAGGGCCGCCGTTCAGATGCCAGTTCCACTGATCGCCCGGCATATTGGTCAACTCATTGACACCGCCTCCGCCACCGCCGGAATAGTAATCGAAAGAATCTCCATACGTGTATGAGGCCAGGAACTGAGCGCCTGTGGTGAACCTCTTTGACAGAGACATCTGCAGCGAATCATAGTTGGATTCAGAGGTGGTCTGTATCTGCTGATTTCCGCCTGTCAGATTTTTGTTTGCGGAAAAGACGGTCGAACTGCCTAAGGGAAAGGTCGTTGTTCCGGCTGCCTGATCATAGATCGGCTGGTTCAATGTGATCACGTGAAGAAGCTTTCTTCCGCGATTGCCGACGTAACCGACCTCGCCGACAAATCCTTTCGGCATCTGAAATTGCAGGCCGACATTGAACTGATGAACGATCGGAGTTCTGAGTTCAGGATCGACCCATACGCCTGAGATCGGCACGCCTGTCAGCGGCACTCCGGCAGAAAGAGGCGAAGGAATTGACGCTGCGGTCGGAAAAGCCGACGGGTCCGGCAAATGAACAAAAGGATCCGCCTGGCTTCTGAAACCCAACCCGAAAGGTGCCAGCAGGTTGTTCACAAGGCCAACGCCAAGAGCAAGGTATGGGAAGTTGAACAACTGCGTATTGGCATATCGTGTTGAGATGCGGTCGTAATACATCCCGTATCCGCCGCGTATCACTGCCTTTTGATCGCCCATGATGTCGTATGCAAAACCTATACGCGGGGCAAAATTGTTCTTATCGACAGGAACGAGCGTCTTTTCAACTTCCGGCACGCCTGCAAGTCCGCCGCCGCTTGCCTGAACGATCCCGTTCGGCGGTGCACCCATCTGAATGTCATCGACGATCAGGTTGACAAGTCTTCCCTGATCTTCGTACGGCAATCCGTAGATATCGTAACGGAGGCCGAGGTTCAAGGTAAGCCGGTCACTGACCTTCCAGTCGTCCTGAATAAAGAAAGAGGTGTCCTGAACTTTGTAGTAACGGTCAAATACACCGGAAGCATTGATCGATATGCCAAAAGCCGTGTTCGTCAGGCCGTAACCGGTCAGAAAATTCTGAAAGGCGGTTAAGCCGCCGCCGTCAGTATAATTTATCTGCCCGCGTGAGAACGCATTGAAATAAAATTTAACCTGTGAAAAGCGATATTCGCCGCCAAAACGAATGCGATGATTCCCTTTTGTCCAGGAGACCGTATCACCGATCGTATAAGCATTGATGCGCGAGGATTGGTCTGCCAGCGGTGACGAACCGACAAAGAAAGAACTGTCAGCCCCGAGAAATGACAGCGTCGGAGCGCCGGCAAACAAATGAGCCAGAGGATTGGTAATGCCAATTTCCGATGCGCTGAAAGGTTCTTCCGGCATACTTGTAACGCGTATGCGGCTGAAACCGAATTTGAACTGATTTACCCAATTTGGATTTATCACATAGTTGTCCGTTATCGAATACAATTTCTGCTTGATCTGAAGGTCAGCACCAAAACCACGCAACTGCGTATTGCCGTTGCCTATGCCCGCAAAATTGTAATTGGCCTGAGATGTAGGATTATCAGCGATAAAGAATTTTGCGGACAGATTGTGCTTGTCCGAAAAATTAATGTCTCCGTTGAAATTGAACTGATTTTCCCTAAAGGTCGATTCGCCCGATTGCGGAACAGAGGCGCCGGAACCGTTATACGCTGCCGATGACGACGACGGAATAATAAAAGAACCGTCAGACCGTGTCTGATTGAGCAATGCCAACGCCGTCGGGGTTATGGCCGCCGCAGGCACGCCAAACGCCGCAGCAAGGCCGGCTGCCGTTCTGTTGCTGTCTGTCAGGCCGTTTGGGATCACCGGAAACGTAAGGCTGTTTGCCAGCGAGGCACCGTTCGTTTCGCGTGTTCCCTGATAAGAGAAAAAGAAGAACGCTCTGTCCCTGACTATCGGGCCGCCGAGCGTTCCGCCGAATTGATTCCTGTCCAGCACCGGCCGCTCCAGCCCGGCAGCTTTTACGAAAGGGTCGTTGGCATTCAGCCCCGTTCTCCGCAGAAAATAATACACATTTCCGTGAAGGTCATTGCCTCCGCTGCGGGTCACGGCTTCGACGTTACCGCCGGCGTTCCTGCCGTTAGAGGCATCGTAAAGTGAGGTCTGCACGATGAATTCCTGAAGGCTGTCTGTCGCCGGCACGGCTATGTTCGGTGTCGAGTTAGTGCCGATCGAGTTTGCGTCGATCCCGTTTATACGGACGCTGTTGCTCGTCGTACGCTGGCCGTTTACGCTTATGACCGCGTCACCGCGGCCCAGCTCGGTCGTATTGGAAACTCCGGTCTGCGCTCCGGGAGAAAGCGTCAGCAACTGCTGAAAGTTTCGTGTCGGCAGAGGAAGCTGCCTTAGCGTCTCTCCCGTGACCACACGCCCTTGCTGTGAGGTTTCTGATTGAACCACGGGAGCTTCGGCCTCAATGGTCACTCCGCCGGCATCAAGCCCGACCTCAAGCCGCGGATTCACTGTGGTCGTCTGGGTGATATTTACAAGAACACGGACGGTGTATCGGGCAAATCCCTGAGCTTCGACCTCGACCGTATATTCTCCCGGCGGCAGCATCTGAACCGTATAAGAACCTTCTCTCGTGGTAACGGCCTCACGCGTTTGATTTGTAGCTGCATTTGTCACTTTGACCGTCGCTCCGGGAATCACTGCTCCGTTCGGGTCGGTCACGACGCCTGATATCTGACCGGTCGTACCTTGCCCATAGATGCTGATGCAAAATATGAACGTCAAGAGAATTGGCGATAGGATCTTAATATGTCGAACCATAGTTCTGATGTCTCCCTGAAATAAAAATGAACGTCCGTTTTTTATTTTCCCAAAATGTCAGATCGGCACTCTTATGTGCCGATCTAGCCCAATTTATGGGCTCGTTTTTTGAAATTGGACAGATTTTCTTCGCTTAACACTCCGTAAGCGAAGATCTTTGTCAGACTATTCAGCGCCTGCTCATGGCTAAGCCCCATGTGCCGGTTGCCGCCGAACAGTTTCTCTACCAGATAATAATTGAAGAACTGCATGTATGCGGCGGTAAATACTGCCGCAGCATCAACTCCGGTCCGCAGAGACCCGCTCTCTTCTGCCTTCCTGAACTTTTCACCGAACATCTTTCTGAACCTGTCCGAAAGTCCGTCGAACATATAGCTGAAATGCCGGTTCTGAAATTCCAGAACGTCGATATACATCAGCAGCCAAAAATCCGAATGGTTATTTACAAGCTCGCCTGCAATTTCACCCAGATGACGAAGGCTTTCAGGTTCGAGAGGCTCGTCTATGGCCTCGAACATGCTTCTGAGCTGTTCATCTATATAGCTCTGATATTTTTCGATAATTGATTCAAAGATCGCGTCCTTGGTCGCGTAGTAATTGTAAAGATTCCCAAGCGAAACACCTGCTCTCTTTGCAATATCACGCATTGACGTTGCGTGGAAACCCTGTCTGATAAAGAGTTCGCGTGCCGCATCCTCAATATTCCCCTTTCGTTCACGAATGGCGCTTTCACTGAGCTTCGGCATAATAAAAAACGAACGATTGTATTTTATAAACCTTTTAAAGATAGCTTGTCAAGTCTAAAATTAACGAAAAGTTCATTTGAATATCCTGAGTATTTTTCACCGGGTAAAAGAAGCAAATATTTGCTTTGAACAAGATAACTCAATAATGCTATAAAGAAATTCTAATGAACAAAAAAATAGCCATTGGTTTTGACCACGCCGGTTTTGACGCAAAGGATGATGTTCTGTCAACGCTGAATGAACTCGGTGTGGAGTATGATGATTTCGGAACGACTTCCTCGGAATCGGTCGATTACCCAGACTATGCCAGAAAGGTAGCGGAGGCCGTCTCTGACGGCAAATACGATCAGGGCTTGCTGGTCTGCGGTTCTGGGACCGGAATGGCGATAGCCGCGAACAAGGTCAGAGGCGTAAGGGCCGCCGTGGCGTGGAACGCCGAGACCGCCCGGCTTGCCCGCGAACACAATAACGCCAATGTGCTTGCCATCGGGTCACGCACAACGCCGCAAGGCACAATTCCCGACATAGTCCGTGCGTGGTTCAATGCCGATTTTGAAGGCGGCCGCCACGAACGCCGTGTGGAAAAGATCGGGCAGATCGAAAAAGAAGATCTGTGACAAGAACGGGAACCGCCTCAATAGTTCGTGGAGATCACGGTTTGGTAAGTGGCCTGAAACCGCGATCTCAAGGAGACGCGTACCCGCGACGAGTTTTCACTTATAACCTTTAACTTACTCCGAAATAAGTGAAAAGTTATAAGTAGAGGGCTTTGAAAAATCTAAGTTGACCGAACAAAATTATGCGGCGCGGCAT
>JAHBSK010000017.1 GCA_019639175.1 Acidobacteriota bacterium
GGAATCGCCGACCGCTCCCGTGATCACCAACCCTGATCGGGCCTTTTTGCGGTGGCAGGCCGCGTCATCGCACAAACAAAGCGAGGACACACCCTTGCGGCAAATCTTGCAGGAAAAACGGAACAGTGATAAATTCTGGGGTTATCATGGCTGTGCCTCCCGAGCCATTCAGCCTCATGTTCGAACAGCGTCCCGGTTATCTCTTTGCTGAGGTAAAGGCTGCGCTGATGAACGAAGAGGCGGCCCGAAACTACCTCGGGCAGATAGCGGAACGGGTTTCCGCCACGCAGACCGAGTGTGTCATGATCCTTCGGGATATTCCAGTCATGCTTCCTGACACAGCGCTTTTTGATGTCACCAACTACTTTTTGGACATGATGGCGGAAAAGCGGATCGCATTCGTCAATCCTCATTCAGAGGTCAGAGAAGATATGGAATTCGCCATCCGCATAGGCACGAACCGCGGAGCCTACTACGCGCTTTTTGCCGACATCGACGAAGCGGAAAAATGGCTCCTCGATCCGTCCGGCCTAGGCTTGCTGGAAACGCATATCTCCGTTGACCCGTCGGAAAATGAAGAGCCTGTCTAAAAAACTCCCCTCCTTACAAAGGAAGGGTGGCATCAGCCGTTTTTTTGGCTGATGACGGAGTGGTTCTCTTTCTGTCATAACCGGCCCGCGGGTTTGCAAGGTGCAAGACCTTTCCATAAACTGATCGACCGCATGCCGAAAAAGACGGTTTGGCAAAAATCTATTGCTGAAAAATGTATATTATCGTAATATACAAATGTGGCATCTATACTTGATGATATTGAAGGGTTTGACTGGGACGAAGGGAACTCCAACAAAAACTGGCATCGTCATCGTGTCACAGACGCAGAAGGTGAGCAGGTTTTCTCGAACGAGCCTATTCTTATCGGAAGGGACTTGTCTCATTCCGACATCGAGGATAGATATGCTGCTCGCGGTGTAACAGACGCTGAAAGACGTCTGACGGTGATCTTTACTATCCGCAGAAAACAGATCAGGGTTATTTCCGCCCGAGATATGACACAGCGTGAGGAAAGAAAGTATGAAGAAAAAATTAAAAGAGATTCCTAAATTCAAAAACGAAGATGAAGAACGTGAGTTCTGGGGCACGCACGATTCAACCGAATATTTCGACTGGGACAAAGCTGAGGTCGCGGTTTTTCCAAACCTGAAACCGACTACAAAAACCATCAGCCTGCGTCTGCCCGTCTGGATGCTCGACAACCTGAAGGTAGCCGCAAACAAACGCGACGTGCCATACCAATCACTGATAAAAATGTTCCTGAAAGACCGCCTGGACGCGGAGACGAAAGTGTAGATCATGGTTTTATCTTGCTTTTTGTCTCTTCAGTCACTTAAGTCCCTTTCTTTGCTGTTCTCGTCGCTCAACTCTCGCTCTGAACATATTTTCCCTGAGGCCGCCTTTTTCAAGAAAATCCGTTTCGAGGCGGCCGATCTGTTTATCGAGTAAAAAATTCGTTACTTTTATCAAACCGATAATCGCATGCGCTCTTATTTCGATATCGTCGTTTTCGACAGCTTTTCGGAAAGTTTCGTAGTTTGAATTCGGTTCTCGCAACAGTTCCTGAAGCCTTTTCACGTAACGATGATCTTTTGGCCATTCCTGCAAACCGCGTGTTCGTAAGAGATCCTGATAGTCTATCAGCAGTTCTTCAAGGCTCGCACGGGCGACGCTGGTAAGTTTTATCTCAAACTCTTTCGATGTGCCGGATGCCTGGCTGCCTTCCGCGATATTCTGTTTGCCAGACCTGGCAGCCTGCACCATCTGATCGACCGTTCTGTCACGCCTATCAAGCAGATCAGCACAAAACTTGACCGTAGCGTCATACACGATCTCAGCGCGTTGGTATGCGAGCAATTTCCTGTAACCGCCATGCGACGGAATGAAACCGTCGGATATGGGTTTGTTCACGGACATAATAAATCAAAGGACATAAGGGACAACAGGGACTAAAGTGAGAACAGTGTATGTCAATTTAGGGATTTTCATAAACACGATTTACCCTTTTGTCCTTTTCGTCTCTTCTGTCCCTCGCAGTTTATCCTCTCATCGCCGTCAATATCTCATCTACGACCTTCTTCACATTCCCGAAGAGCATCAGTCGGTTGTTATGCCAGGGCCACCGCAGTAAGTTTGGGGCCTGAACTACATCCGCATTGTCAGTGAGTTGTCATCCGGCGAACGGGATCGCCGCCAAAAGAACAGGCCTATGCAAACAGCGAGCGGAACGACCCACGTGACGCTAAGAAATATCGACAACAGATTGAGTAAAACAACTTCGCCGGTGAAACAATCATCAAGAGACAGGTCTGGTTGAGCATGCTTTTCAGCGAAACGGTCACAGGCCACGTTGCTCATCCAACTCGCAACGTAAGACCCCACGATAAATATAGGCACGAGTGCTCCGGTGATCCACTGCATCCAACGACTCATAAACTTGCTTGTACCTTATCCCCGCATTGCGGAAGAGTATAAATAAAAACTCCCCTCCTTACAAAGGAGAGGGGTTTACAGGCTATTGCCGGGTCATTTTGTTTCCAGAATTGATTTAAGTGAGGCGAGGCCGTCCTCAAAATCCTTGCCGATGGCAGCATCCATATCCATTACCAGCGTCAGTAAGTTCATCGGGCGCGGCATCGAGCTTTTAAAACCCCACTTTACTTTTGTCTGGTTTTCGCCGACGGCCTCGGTCGTGATATAGCAGTCAGCTTTTGACTCGAACGGTGCAGTAAAGCGAAGCTCGGTCTCGATCCGTTCGCCCTCGACGATGCGTTTTATCTCCTGTTCGCCGGAGCCGACCTCTTGGCTTACCCATTTTGAGGTAAAACCGGGCGTGCCGTCCGTGCCGGTATATTCCTGCATCATCGCCGGATCTTGTTTGAACCACGGCCCCCAATCGTTCTGGTTTTTCAGCAATTTGGCATAGGCAAACACCTCGTCCTTTGGTTTGTTGACCACGACCTCGCGCTCGACCGCAAAATCCGTCGGCGATACCAGCGACACGACGGCAACCAACCCGACCAACCCAACAACGACCAGCACCAACCCAATAAGGATCTTCTTTATCATCACAAATTCTCCTGCTCTTTCTTGATCTCGCCGCCAATATAAACGAAAACCGCGAAATCTCAAAGAGAAGATCGCGGTTTTCAGATCTGACGGGTCGGGCTACAGACCTACGCGGAACGTGCATTTGCTTCCATATCCGGTTTCTATGCTGAGGTATTTAGCGGTGCTTTAACGAGATCGGAGAAGGTCATGGAATTTCACTGCATATCATTTTCGATAAGTTTCTGGAAAATACTTTTTAATCGTACAAGGTCGTTCTGGCTCATTGCTCCAATTTGCGTAATTACGTCCCCGATTTTTGCAGTCACTATCCTATCGACTTTTACGACCGATTCTTTACGCAGTCCGTTTTGGGCGTCCGCTTTAATGACATGCTCATTTCTGCTTGGTTGCGGTGGAACGACCGAGCTTATCGCGCACAAAACTACGTCGCGATACTTATCGGCCGTCTCGCAAACGACAACTGCCGGCCTGACTTTTCGCTGTGTGAGATCAGTAAACGGAAAGGGGGTCAGGACAATATCACCTGTCTTCATAAGTTGGTTCCGGGGCAAGATAATCCTGATAAATATCTTCGCGCTCGTCATTCCAGAATTCAAAAGAATCCATCTGAGATGCAAGTTGTCTGAGTTCTTCCGTTTCGTCTATCTCTTCAACAAAAGTGATGTTGACGCGATAGTATTTATCAACCGGAATCTTTTCCAACGGAATGAATGTTTTGCCGTCAAAAATGCCTTCGATAGTTATCATAGGCTACATATTACGCCGATTTTGCCGAAACTTCCATATCCGGTTTCCAGCGGAGAACGGGTTTTCGTGCGGCGGCTGCTTCGTCAGGGCGGTCGGTAATGTGAAAAACTACTTTAACCGCAGAAACTCTTCAGGTTCAATAGCTGCCTGTTTTAATATTGCCCGCAGAGTGCCTTCCGGCATGTCGCCGGAATGGTTGGGGATCGTGGTGTATCGTTCGGTTTCAGGACTGAACCATATCTCGTGGCTTCCGGCGGCCTGACGATGGAATTCGAACCCTAATTTTTTTCAGGATGCGGACAATGTCGCGATATCGAAAACCCGAAAGCCGGCCCATTTAAACTCCAATAACCAAGGGATAATCAAAACTGTCTGAAAAAGCCGGAAGTTCCGTGAATTTTCCTTCCTGAGATTCGATCAGCTTTTTGGCTACATCACGCGCGATCTCGATCGTTTCCGCAATTGTCCGGCCCTGGGCCACCAGGCCCTGAATATTGTCGGATGTCGCAAGATAGACGCCTTCCAGCAGTTTTTCTATATGTAAATTTACAACACGCTCCATCTGTATTATATTACGCCGATCTTGCCGAAACTTCCATATCCGGTTTCCAGCGCAGCACCGGTTTTCGGGCGGCGGCTGCTTCGTCGAGGCGGCCGATGCGGGTCGAATGCGGCGCGTTGTGGACAAGTTCATGATCTTCGTCGATCTCGCGGTCGATAGACAGCATCGCATCGACAAACGCGTCCAGATCGGCGCGTCCGACGGATTCTGTCGGTTCTATCAGCATCGCGCCTTCTACAACGAGTGGGAAGTAAACCGTCATCGGATGAAAGCCGTAATCTATCAGGCGTTTTGCGATGTCCAGCGTCACAATGCCGCGTTTTGACTGGTTCTTATGCGAGAAGATGACCTCGTGCATCGGGTCGGCCTCATAGGGTTTGTCGTACGCGCCTTCCAGTTTGTGCGACAGGTAACGTGCGTTCAGAACGGCGGTCTCGGTCGCTTCCTTCAGGCCCGTATTGCCATGTGTATAGATGTATGACAACGCCCTGACCATCATCCCGAAATTGCCGAAAAACGCCTTCACGCGGCCGATGGAATCAGGAGCGTCATAATCAAGGCGGAAACGCGACTGTGAAGGAGCGTGCGAATCCTTGACCACACGCGGAACCGGCAGAAATTCGGCAAGCTCCGCCGAACACAGACACGGCCCGCAGCCCGGTCCGCCGCCGCCGTGCGGCGTCGAGAACGTCTTGTGCAGATTTAGGTGAATTACATCCACGCCCATATCGCCGGGCCGGGCGACGCCGACCAGAGCGTTCATGTTCGCTCCGTCCATATAAACAAGCCCGCCCGCCGTGTGGATGACCTCGCAGATCTCCTTGATGTTTTTCTCAAAAATGCCGACCGTGTTCGGGTTGGTGAACATCACACCGGCGACATCACCGACCTGGCAAAGTTCGCGAAGATGATCCATGTCGGTCAGGCCTTCCGGCGTCGAGCGGATCGTTTTTACCGAAAATCCTGCCAGCGCAGCCGATGCCGGATTTGTTCCATGTGCGGAATCAGGAATGAGCATCACGCGGCGGTCTTTCGCGGCCTCGCCGTCGCGTTTATCCAGAAACGCGCGGATAAGCATAACGCCCGTCATCTCGCCCTGCGCTCCGGCGGCAGGCTGTAAACTTACGCCCGGCAGCCCGGTGATCTCAGCCAGATCTTGCTGCAAACGATAGATCAGCTCAAGAGCTCCCTGCGATTCTTCCTCCGGCGCCAGCGGATGCAAACCGGCAAAACCGCCGATGCGAGCCACTTTTTCGTTTAGCCGCGAATTGTACTTCATCGTACATGAACCGAGCGGATAGACGCCGAGGTCGATGGAGTAATTCCACGTGGACATCCGCGTAAAATGGCGGATCACGTCCACCTCCGAAACCTCCGGCACGCCTTCCAGATCGTCGTCACGCCGCAGTTCGGCCGGCACAATGTCGTCAATATCTGCCGCCTCTACGTCCAGCTTCGGCAGCCGATAACCAATGCGTCCGGTCTGCGACCGCTCAAATATCAACGCCTCATTTTGCGAAGGATGCTGTGTTACTTTTTTTATAGCCATAAATACCCCTTACCTTACGATTTGCAATGCTATACGCTTAACTTCAACAGGCAAAATCACAAAATCTAACTTCTATAATTCAATCGAGGTATTTCTGTTCGTAGAAATAAACCACGATCTGAGAAATTATAAGGACAGATGTGATCGCAATCCATAAATATCGCCATTTAGTAGTGAACTTCGCTGCAATGGCCGACGAGATTCCGGCAAACAATACAGTTCCGAATACTGCTCCTAAGGCGGATGATAATTTTTGTAAGAATGGATTGAGTAGATTCATAGGTTCAGTTTCGGCAACCACAAATCCAACCAGAAAACTCACCACTAGCGAGCCAATTACGACGGTCTTGTTTGCAACCTTTTCTTTTTCGTAAGCTAACTCCTCTTGATCATTTACTCGCGAATCCGTCTCGCCCTTCCCGTCATCGAAAAGTCCCATGATATTTACTCAGTTTAGTATGGCTCCAATTCCGTAATAAGCAAGACACATTATGCGGTGCCCTTATTCTGAATTATTTTGATGAATGGGAAAGTGTAAGTTCTGATGTTACGTTTGTGAACTTATTGAACACATCATCAAATAATTTGGTCCTAGCACGAAGAATAAGGATATACTGTTGTCCTCCATGAATAAACGATGCATTGTAAGTAGTGAAATATACGCCTTCGATAGAATCGCGGAGTACATGCTTTACATAGACCGCCTTTTTCCCGCCAATAATAGTTGTTCCAGATCCTAGAATCTTAGTACCCGGAACCGAACCAGAGAAACCTTTCTCAAACGCTTCCTTGTCCGACATATACGCATTAATTAGGCCATCTTCGGTAGTCGGTATTGGCGGCGGTTTTACAAAGATTCTTAATCTATACAAACTCTCCGCTCCTTTATTTTGTATCTGAAAACGAAGTTGCTTATCGTTTAGAGGGGTAAAATCCCACTCATTTGAATCGTATGCAATTGAAAACGAAAATGTTTCATCACGATAAACAATGGAACCGTTAGGCTTTGGCGGGATTGGTCTCAGTACGAAAGCTGATGTTAAATCACGATAGTCCGAAAATAAATAGTCAAACAATTCAGAGGGGGATCTGTAATTAACTAAGTAGAGATAACCGTCATAAACAAACTGAACTTGATAAGTTGTTAGTTCTATTTCATCATCCAGATTACGCATTACATACGAATGCTTTATGTACACAGCTTTTCTGCTTGCAATATATGTTATACCTGAATCAAGGACTTTAGTTCCAGGTATATTCGCATTTATGAATGCCTTTAAGAAATCTTCCTTTCCTTTATTAAATAAATCGATGAATTCAGTGTCCGTGAGCGGCATCGGAGGGGGTTTTACATGAATGTTGAATTCAGTGAGCCCCATCAGTGGCTTGCTGGCTATCCGGAATCGACCGTCTGCGTAGCTAGATGGTATAACTTCCCATTCGTTCGCGTCGTATGTAATCGAAAATGGGAACTTCTCATCACGATAGGCAGTCGGTTTCGGAGACTGAGCAAATAACCCAGTAACTAGAAGAACCAGCAAACCTATTCCACATATTAATCTTTTCATAATTCTTGGGGGGTCTATTATGTGGAGTTTCTACTTTAAAATGCATCTCCCATAAGATTACATGGCGGCATCGGAAAGTTCTTTCCGTCCTTTTCGAATGATGGCAGTTTAACTATCGTGATTCCTTCACTCCTGTTGGTGATACCCACTTTCCAATAAGTCCTCAAGTTCCGTATAAAAGACGTTTCAAAATCTCCAGTATAACTATATTCCAACCTTACCTCTGCTACATATCGCGTTTCGAAATCAAATGGTTTGGAACAATAATATGCATTAACCTCCGCGAGATCCCGTTTTTCTGTACGTCTGAATTCTTTTTGAATTTCAGAAATTACAGATCCAGGAAGGTCAATTGGCTGACCGAAGGATGGGATTGATAAATACCATAAGACGAAAAGGCTCAATAAAATTGTAAAGAATCCAAGCAGCACTGGCAGTATAGGCCACTTTCTAGGTTGTATTGAATATTCTTCTTTATTTAGACCGAGCATTCAAGTATCCTTTTCCAATGTAGTAAAACAAGCCTTGTGTCTATCAGGATCATTTTAGCGTGGGGCATTAAGTCCGGCTTTTTTCCTTTTTTTATCTACTGCGTCGCCAAAAACCGATTTGATCCGCTTATCAAGGGGGATCGATTTATCCAAATTATCAGTTTTAGAACTGTCAATAGCTCCTATAAACTTCTTCCAGGCATTCTTTCTCGCTCTCTCGGAGACTTTTTTGTCAGAGAACAATAGTATTTTTGCCTTTGATGAATTTGAGCTAATGGCTTTTTCAACCCATACATCCGGCTCGACGCCGTTTTTTGCGGCTTCATTTGTTATGTACTCGTATGTTTCATCGCTTATTTTTATCGTATGGCTCATGAACAAATAATAGCACAAATCACCGCTTTATACTCGACCTCAGCTCTTCAAAATCATCGGTTTTTGCCAGGTTAAGCCACGCATCTTTAAGGGCATCCGGCGGTGCGATCAGCTTTCTTTCATTCAGCGAGAGCCAGCCGCCGATGCTGGTGACGCGGGCGCCGTGTGTTCCGTCTTTTTTATAGAAATTATTGACCACACGGAACCGCGAACCGTCCTCGCTGAAGCCGCCGTTTTCCATTGTCACGGAAAATTCTTCCAGCATTTTCAGTTCGCGAAAATATTCGGTCAGATCGCTTTTTATGACCGGGCCAAACCCGATCTGTTGAAATTCACCCGGCGAAAATCCGCACGCGGCAAAGAACGCGAAGCGCGTGCTGACGGCGTAGGTCAGGTAAACAAAATTTGCCATGTGGCCGTTCAGGTCTATGTCCCGCCATCCGACCTCGAACTGTTTTTTGAAAGTGTCGGTCATTTGTTCTTAGCGTCTTCGCGGCTGCTCTTAATGCCGCAAAGACACTAAGACACAAAGTTATGATCTCGGCAAACCGAATTTAAGCCGTCATGCGAAATGCGGCGCCGTCATTTGCGCGGCCAATGTCAGGACGTGTTCTTCGTCCGTGCCGCAGCAGCCGCCAAAAACGTTCAGGTGCGGAAGCAGTTCTTTAAGCCGTGCGTGTCCGTCGCCAAAATCCTTCATATCGCCTCTGTCCAGATCGGTCGATTCATCCAGTTCCGCATGGCTTTTTCGCGAGGCGTTTGCCCTGATGCCGCGTATCCGTTCGGCCCATATCGTGTCCTGTGCCGCCGCCAGTTCATCGGCAAAATGCGTCGGGTGGGCGCAATTTATCATATAGTATGCCGGCGGAGTTGATGTGCTTGCATCGGTCTCGCTTATCGCGTCGCCGAGGCTCATGCCCGACGGCAGCTTTCCGTCGGTTTCGACCGTGAACGAGATGACGGACGGGATGCCGGCATCAGCCGCCGCTTGTGCAATGCCGATGGCTTCGCCCGTATGCGTCATCGTAATGGCAGAGATCATATCAACGCCTTCCGACGCAAAAATCGCTATCTGTTCCGAATGATAGCCTTTCGCTTCTTCGGCCGTCATCATCGTTTCGGGGCGGTAACCGTCACCTCTTGGGCCGACACAGCCGCTTATCAATATTTGCTCGCTGCCGTTCGCAAATTCATCGCGGAGTTCTCTCATCATGCCAATGGCTTTTCGATTTATATCCGACACTGCTGACAGCGGATAGCCCGTCGGTTCCATCCAGTCCTTGCCGGCTCGCCAAGTCGGGCTTTCCAAAATGAAGCCCATATTGTGGTCGCGTGCCATTTTCAAATATCCCGAATAATACTTTTTCAGTGCCTCATATCCGGCGTCATTTTTTAACAGATCAAATGAAGCAAAGCATGGAAGGTCAAAGCCTTCCAGAAATATCAAAGTTGTTTCAAGTCCGCCGTCGGTCAAAAATAAACGTTCCGACCGATGCGGCAATGCTGTTATATTTTCCATTTTATTACCTTCCTCTGAAAACGATTCGTTTCTCTAAAAACAATTCGTAACGTATCCGGCAGGCAAATTGTTCAATAAAATGAAAAAAAATGTCATTATTCACGGTTTATCTGGCCGAACCGCCTATCCCGTTTTCGGCAAACCATTTTTCGCGACGCTTTCCACCGCGTCACAAAATCTGTCCAGTTCCCACAGCGTTGTGTAAACATTTGGCGTTATGCGGATGCCTGTGAACTCCGGGTGGACTATCGGCGTGGTGAATATCTTGTGCTTTGCCATCAGGTGATCGCCGAGCGCGACGGGGTCGATGCCCTCGATCTTGAAATTGCCTATGGCGCACGATTGCGCCGGGTCGAACGATGTGTTGAAACCGACCTTTGGCATTTCCTTCAGTCGGTTCATCCAGTAACGCGAAAGGTATCTCAGGCGTTCTTCTTTTCGCTTGATGCCGATGGCGCGGTTGAATAATATCGCCTCGCCGATGGCAAGCCGCATCGCGGCGGAATGCGTCCCGATCTCTTCAAATTTGCGGATGTCGTTATCGAGTTTGCCTTGTGACGCCATCAGTGCCCAGATCTTTCCGATCTTGTCTTTTTTGACGTAGAGCATTCCGGTGCCTTTCGGGGCGTATGTCCATTTGTGCAGCGATGTGCCGAAATAATCACAGCCGATGTCGTCGCGTTTGAAAGCAAATTGTTCAAAAGAATGTGCGCCGTCAACTATCACTTCGATATTTTTTGAGCGGGCAAGGTCGATGATCTTTTTCACAGGCATTATTTGCCCGGTCAGATTTATCTCATGCGAAAGCAAAATGACCTTGGTCTCGGGCTTTATCGCCTTTTCATAGATCGCGACGATCTCATCGGTATTTTTCGGAGCTATCGGGATCTTTATCAGGTCAATCTTTAAGCCCTCGCGCACCTCGCGTTGGCCGATAGTTGTCAGCATTCGCGGATATTCCTGCGTGTTTGCCAGGACGACATCGCCGCGTTTTAGGTCCATTCCGAAGAGGAGTATTTCCAGCGATTCGCTGGCGTTTCGCGTGATGGCGATCTCTTCTGCACTACATCCGAACATCTCCGCAAGGCCTTCGCGGATCGTCTCCGATTGCGGCTCCAGTATCCGCCACATTGTGTAGGCGGTCGCGTCTTCCTGCTGCCACGTATAGCGAACGAACGCTTCGGTCACGATCTTCGGACTTGGGCTGACGCCGCCGTTGTTCAGATTGACGATGCCCCGCGTCACCGAAAACGAACGCTGTATCGCCGCCCAAAAATCCTCGTCAGTCGCTGCCTGCAACGGCGTCAGATGCTCGACATGCCGCACCGCCGCCCTTACATCCTCTAACAGCGACCCAACCGCCGCCGATGTCAATGCCATCAACCCCAAACCTTTCCCGGCAGAAGAAAGAAATTTTCGACGATCAATGTTCATAACTGTAATTTTTGCTGCAAGAAACCAATTAAAAATGATCACAGCAGGATCACGTTAGGCAATTTGGTTTACGCCCGTGATTTGTCTGCGTCCGTCTGCGGACGTTCTGTAAATAGCCCGCCGATTTATCGGCGGGAAACCTCGCAACAGAACGAAAAGTCCCGTAGGGACGGCTGGTGATCCGAAGATCGTCAATTGTTTTCAGATAGAACTGCTTTCTGGTAATTTGCTTATAGAATACTAGCACAATTTCTGAAAAAGGAGCTTTCAATGGCACACTCATACACAAGCATCTTGTTACATTGTATTTTCAGCACCAAAGAAAGAAAACGCTTTATTTTGCCCGAACTGCAAGTGCGGCTTTTTGCATATATGGGAGGCATCGCACGCAAGAACAAATTCAGGCTGATAGCGGCAGGCGGCATCGAAGACCAAGTCCATTTATTGAGCTCTCTATCAAAAACGCTCGATATCGCACACGCGATGCAGTTGATAAAAGGCGGTTCGTCAAAATGGATCCACGACGAATTTCCCGAACTGGCCGCGTTTGCATGGCAGGAAGGTTACGGAGCTTTTTCCATCTGCATCAGCGATGTTGACCGCACCGTCGAATACATCAAAAACCAGGCCGAACATCACAAAGGCAGAGATTTCAAAGGCGAATTTGTCGCGTTTCTCGACAAGCATTTTATCGAATACGACCCGAAATATTTATTCGATTGATCCGAGCTGTCAGCCGTCCCTTCGGGACTTACTTCGTGGTGTCACATCTATTCCCACCGATAAATCGGTGGGCTATTAACACAGCGTCCGCAAGCGGACTTTCCATTGTCCACCAGATGACGTTCATTCTTCGCTTTTAGGTTGGGAGGTAATCGTAGCATTGATTGATATTCTATAATTCGTTGGAATCATGACCGTAGTGTCGCTTTCCGGGTTGAAAGGGTTATGAATTTTCCAAACCTTTGGAGTTGCTGAATCGACATCATAAACCATATAGATGTAATAGTTTCTTGATTGCTTGGCTTGTCTTAGTTCGTTTGCTGTTAAGAAGAAATTTGCTGAGCCAACGCTTGTGCGGGTTGCCTTTACTTCAATGTACTTTTCGGTCCCATCAGTTTCAAAGGAAAGTATATCGTAACCAAAGGAATCGGATTCTAAAGAAACTCTTTCAACTTTTTTTGCTAAATCGCTTCTGCCGGCTTCTGTGAGACTTTTTATTTCTAAATCCATCACAATTTTCTCGCCTCTGTCACCAAGTAATTTAAGTGTTCGAGCTTCCTTTCCGAAGTCGAGCTTTTTAGGTGTCGATGTACCCTTAGTATCGAGTGTTAGATTCGGTGGTAAAATATCTAATTCAATAAAGTCTGCTTTCGGAATTGCCGGAACATTTGGCGTTCTATAATCATTCAATTCGTCCAATTCTGGGGTTGGATGATCTTTTTGTTTTGGGGGTCTGCCGGGATATTCTGTGTAAAGAAAGTGGGCGAACAAATCGACTGGCCAATGTTTCATTATGAGATCCCGTTTCTTGAATTCAATGAGTGCTTCTCGTTTTATAATTGGATCTTTTCCAATTATTTCCTCATTGTCCAAATCAAGTTGGATGAGAAAATAATCTAAGTGGTCGGGAGAAAAAACGTTCAAATATCTCTTGGGGAAATAGGTGCAAAGTATTTTCCCTTTAACCATTGGAGAGATTAGATTGTCGATTAGTGCCTGAATATTCTCAGCCTCACCCGCCGCAATTAACTCTAAAAGGGATCGTCTGACACCTTCAAATGCCTCTTGATATGTGGAACCGAACTTTTTTACAAATTGATAATCGTTCGTTGAATTCTCTCCCCGCTTGCCGTAGTAAACGCCAAATTTCGGGGCAGGTGAACCAGATATTCTTCCTAAGCCGTCTAAATCGCGCTCTAATGTGTAGCAGAAGTTATAACCAGTTGTCGGTAAAGCAACACCAGCGACATACTCGTCAATATCCATCGTTTTAATTCGCTCGAGAGTAAAATACTCGGTGAACTTATCACGAAGTCTGTGGAGCGCTTTCCGGGATTCAATTAGTTCTTCCATCCGATTTTCAAATCGAACTTGTGCTTTCCTTAGCTCGTGTATGTTCATTTGTTTTTGTGTAGAAGCTGGTCATTCAGGCTGTTAAGGTCTAACTCGGAGTGGCAGATCTGGTTTCAGAACTAACCAAATCGAATCGTTGTGAATTCTCGCACAGTGTTTCATACGGGCAAGCGTTACCGCTACAACCGGTGCGTTGGGACACGCATGAGAGACAGGAGTTCGGCGAGTTCGACGAGTCCTTCTGCTTCTTTGCGTTCTTGTACGGTCAGCTTTCCGCCGCTGGCCTGTTTATCCAAAAGCGTTTGCAGCCTTTTATCGACCGCCTTGGGCAACTGGATCTTTTCAGGGCCGACGGGCATCTCGATTCGAATTTTTGCGTTGTGTGCCATATATTTTGATAAGCGTTGCTCTCAAATATTATTACAAAGATCCGACCAGTCTGTCGATATTTGCCTTTGAGGCGGTCTCCGTCACACAGACAAGAAAATCATTATCGTGGCCGGCGATGATGCTTTCCAGAATAGCCGATCCCTTGCTGCGACATCTTGAATAGTTATTTCTTGTCGCGCGGCAATCTTCGCTCTAATTTCAGCAGTTCGTTTTCGAGTTTGAGGGCTATCTCGCGGCGTTCGCTTTGTTCTCTTTCGTCGATTCTCTGAATGTCGAACATGAGCTGCTGCGTCAAAAGGGTTAAGTTTTCAACCTGATGTCTTAGGGTGCGAACCTCATCGCGGGCATCTTTTATATCTGTTTTGTTTTGCTGGGTTTCTCGTTGAAGGACAAGTGCCTCGCGGATGAAATCAAAAAGTTGCTTCCACATAATCTAGCTTTTGTTAAGTAAAGCCATGTTCAGTTCATCAAGAATTTTCTGAGTTCTTTCTCCGATCTTCTTTGATTCAGCCTTGGAACGATCGATCTCCTTCTGCTGTTCCCGCATGGTCAATCGCGTAGCCTTCATTTCAGCAACCGCTTCTGTGAGAAAAGTTTTGAATTTGTCGTATTCCTTTTGCGTCATTTCAAGAGTTACACTTGCCATAATTTACCCCATATAAAGTTTATCATTACAGTCAAGCCAAATATGCCGTGAGTGTGTCGATCTGCTCTCTGGTATTCGTTTCGGTTACGCATACGAGAAAATCGTTGTCGTGGCCGCCGTAATATTTGGATAAAGCAATGCCGGCGATGATGCCTTTTTGGCGGGCGGATTCGAGAATTTCGGTTGCGGGTTTGGGGCCGCGGACGACGAATTCGTTGAATGTCTGCGCCGAAAAGGGAATCGAGAAGCCTTCGATAGCCGCGATGGCTTTTTTGGCGTAGGCGGCTTTTTGGGCGTTCTGTTCGGCAACTTCCTGCAGGCCTTTTTTGCCCATAGTTTCCATATAGATGGTCGCGGCGAGGGCGATCAGGCCCTGATTTGTGCAGATATTCGATGTCGCTTTTTCGCGGCGGATGTGCTGCTCGCGGGTCGAGAGCGTCAGCACAAAACCGCGATTACCGTTCTTGTCATAAGCCACGCCGCAAAGGCGTCCGGGCATTTGCCTCACGTATTTTTCCTGTGTTGCGAACAAGCCGACATGAGGCCCGCCAAAGCCCATCGGTATGCCGAAAGACTGCCCTTCGCCGACTACGATGTCGGCCCCGCATTCGCCCGGCGACTTGAGCAGCCCGAACGAGATCGCTTCGGTCACGACCACAACGAACAATGCACCGACGGCATGTGCGGCCTCGGCCAATGCCTTCAGGTCTTCGACACAGCCAAAGAAATTCGGCGACTGCACGACCAGAGCGGCGGTCTTGTCATCAAGTGCCGAGAGATCTGCCAGGCGTCCCGTCGCTTCATCAAATGGAACTTCGACTATCTCAGCTTCGCCGTGCTGTGTATAGGTGCGGGCAACCTCGCGGTATTCGGGATGGACGCTTGTCGCGACTACGATCTTGTTCCGCCGCGTGACGCGCTGTGCCATCAGATACGCTTCGGCCATTGCGGTCGAACCGTCGTACATCGAAGCGTTCGCGACCTCCATTCCGGTCAGTTGGCAGATCAGCGTCTGAAATTCAAAGATGTATTGCAGCGTGCCTTGCGAGATCTCGGGCTGATACGGCGTGTACGACGTGAAAAACTCCGAACGCTGGAGTAGATGATCGACTATGGTCGGCGAAAAATGAGAATAAACGCCCGCGCCCAAAAATGAAGGCTTTGTAACGGCGGTATTCTTTGCCGCCATTTCCTCAAAGGCGGCGATGACCTCCGGTTCCGAAAGCGGTTCGGTCACGCCTAGTTCGCGGTCAAGCTGAACGTCCTGCGGTATCGAGCGAAAAAGCTCCTTCAATGAACCGACGCCGATCTCTTCGAGCATTTCCCGCTGCTCTTCGGGCGAATTGGGTATATAGCGCATATCTTGAAATTATGAACAAAAAGCGGGCGCGGTTCCGTCGCCACGAGACGAATCTCCGCTGACCCGCGTTATCATGCAAAAACTATTGGTTTGAGAGGTAATCCTCGTATTCCTCGCCGGAAAGAAGGCTGTCGGCGTCACCGCCGTTCGACATTTTCACCTTCACGAACCAGCCGTCGCCATACGGGTCGGAATTGACCTTTTCCGGTGTGTCGTTCAGCCCTTCGTTCACTTCGACGACCTCGCCGCCAACCGGAAGAAAGACCTCCGACACGGCCTTGACCGATTCGACCGAACCGAACGAGCCGTGTGCGTCAAAGGTATCGCCGACGCGAGGAAAATCGACATACACCACATCGCCAAGCGACGACTGTGCATAATCCGTGATGCCGATGGTTGCGACATCGCCTTCGACCGAGACCCACTCGTGGTCTTTGCTGTATTTTAGGTTTTCAGGAATGTTTGACATAAGTTTAGTTAGACTTTGAAAGGATCAATAATTCTAAGTTTGTTATCAAGGATGAATCCATCCTGCATATCTTCTGAATATAGTATCTCGGCCCCGCCCGCTAAAGCGCTGGCAGCTACAATGCTGTCCCAAAATGAGAACGCATGACGTTCACGCAATTCCGACGCGAAGACCAGAATAGTTTCTTTTATCTCAATGGCCTGATAGTTCAAATAAAACGATTCGACCAGTGTTCGGATGTCCTGTTCGGACATTGACGACTTTCGCTTAAGGTTTATGCAAACCTCATTTACGATCTGGGTCGTAAAGGAAATTCTGCTGCCAAACTCCTCGATCAACTGGCGTGCATTCCGGGCCTTTTCATCGTCTTCCGTGGAGAGAGCGTAGATCCATATATTTGAATCGAGAAAAATGCTAGATTCTCCGGTCATGGATCTCATCCCTCGTTAAAAGTGGTATTGAACTGTCAACCTTGATCGGGTTTGCCATTAAAAATTTAATATAATTCTGACTCCGGTCTCTGTCACCTGCCTCTTCACGGTCGGGCATTCTGCGATCGTCTTCGATGACGATCACGCGTACCTTTCCGCGACGAACTTTTTTTGCCAGGTTTTCAGGGATAGCGATGGTTCCGTCGCTTCCGATCGTGGCCTGAAATTCTATTGCCTCCATAATGACCTCGCTACTTCTCCCGTTTATAAAAAGGTGTCGGAACCACCTTTGCCGCAATGTGCTTGCCTCTGATATCGATTTTAATTTCCTGTCCGGGATTTGCAAACTCAACAGGCAGCATTGCATAGCCGATCCTTGTTTTCAGGAACGGAGCGGGACTGCCGCTTGTGACGATGCCGCATTTTTCGCCGTTGACATAAACGTCGTATTCGTCGCGGGCGATGCCGGGTTCGGTCATCTCAAAACCGGCGATCTTTCTGGTGACACCAGCTTCTTTTTGGGCAAGCAATGCTTCGCGGCCTGTAAAATCGCCCTTGTCCAGTTTGGTTATCCAGCCGAGGCCGGCTTCCAAAGGCGTGATGTCATCAGAAAGTTCGTGTCCGTAAAGCGACATCCCGGCTTCGAGCCGCAGCGTGTTCCTTGCGGCAAGCCCGCAGGGAATAATGCCTTCTTCCTTGCCGGTCTCGAGCATTTTGTTCCAAAGCTGTTCCGCTTTACCGGCGGGTGCGTAAAATTCAAAACCGTCCTCACCTGTATAACCGGTTCGTGAAATTATGCCGTCAACGCCATCGACCTGTCCGGTCGTGAACCAGTAATACTTTATAGAGGAAAGGTCTGTGTCCGTCAGCCGTTGAAGGATCTCGGTCGCCTTCGGCCCCTGAATGGCGATCTGGCAATATTTGGAACTGTCATTTCGCAACGTAAAAGTCCCAGTTTCGGCCTCTATGAATGATGGATAGTGTTCAGCACGCCTTGCGTGACTCGCTATCCATTTCCAATCTTTCTCGGTGGTTCCGGCGTTGACGACAAGCAATAACTTTTCCGGGCCGAAGCGATAGACGAGCAGATCGTCCACCACGCCGCCTTTTTCATTTGTCAGGCAGGAATAATGTGCCTGCCCGTCGTTCAATTTTGTGACGTTGTTCGTTGTCAGCCGATTTACGAACGGTATTGCGTCCGGGCCTTCGACCCATATCTCGCCCATATGCGACACGTCAAACAGGCCTGCACGCGTCCGCGTTGCCATGTGCTCCTCGATGACGCCTGCACCGTACTGGACGGGCATGTCCCATCCGCCGAAATCGACCATCTTGCCGCCCGATGCGCGATGAACGTCGTTCAGCGGAGTTTTCTTCAGTTCTTCTGATGACATAAGTTATTTATCGTAAATCACCGATATGATTTCCGCAATGCGAGCGGTTGGAAGACGGCAGACGGCAGACAGGAGACAGGAGACAGCAGACGGCAGACAGGAGACGGCAGACAGGAGACAGCAGACGGCAGACAGGAGACAGGAGACAGCAGACGGCAAACAATGGGGCTTGAGGCTCTGTCTCTTGCTCCAGTCTCCTCTCTCTTGTCTCTTGTCTCCAGCCTCTCGTCTCTATTTCTTCGGTTCCGGTATCGTCGAAGCGGCCTGGATTATGTCTTCGCACATTTCGATCAGGGTTTCGACCGGGCCGCGTTCGCGGTCATCAGTGATCGCCGCCGAAAGTTCCCTTAGTTTCGGCAGGTATCTTTTGGCGGCTTTTTCCAGCGATTTGACCGCTTTTGGAAAAAGTTTTCCCGAGGTGCGGTTCTGCATCAGGGCGTCGCTGTCGCGTTCGGCAATGGTGTCAATGTCCTCCATCGCCTTTGTCATTATCTGGCGGATGTCCCACAGCGTATCGGCGCGGGACAGTTCGGGAAGCGTCCCCCAAACAGGAGATTCCTTGTCCTTGATCTTCCATCCGCCGGTGTCGCTGCCGATAGCCGTGAACCGCCGGTCGATCATCTTTACAAGCACGTCTATCCTGACGTCGATGTCCTGATTCTCACGGACGATCTCTATCTCTTCGTCGATAAGGTAATCGCGGCGCTGGCCGTCGCTGACGGAGGCAAGGCACAGAAGGCATATCCCAGACGCGGCGCATCTGAATGCGAGGCTGCCGATGCGTGAAAAAAAAGTGGTTTTCATTTGCGAATTTTAAGGGCGGTTATCCCGCACGATGGTTTCCGAGAACATTGGCTCTATGGCCCTGGAACGAGCGTCCCGCAGCTGCTTTAAAAGCGAGCGCAGATAATATTCATGCGATGGCGGCGCCTCTCGCCGTAAAAGCTCAAGCCTCGGGGCGAACCGTCGTATCCCGATCTCAAAACGCTTCAGATTATTCAGAACTTTTGAACGGTTCGTGTCCGATCTCTCCAAAAAGGCAAGCGAGTTATCCATCAGGGCATGAAAGGCACCGAGCTGATCGAACATTTCGGTCAGGGATTCATCGGCGTTGGCGGCCTCTGCCTGTTTCAGCCTGCTGTCCATCATCGAAAGGGCGATCTGGGTCCGCTTTCTGACACCCGATTCGCCGTCCAGTTGTTTTTGTTCTTCCTTTGACATCAGCTTTCGCGGCGGCGGCGCGGTTGGGATCTCGTCGGTGGTCTGGGCGCTCGTCGGCTGAGAATATGCGATCACGGAGGCGGAAACGGTACACAGTACGACCGCCAGATATTTGGTTATTGAAAAGAAAGAGCGGATATTTGCCGGCGTCGTAAAGTTTCTTTTTATTCCCATCATCTTAACCTCCTGATCAACGTTTCTTTCCTCCGGTGCGTTTTATTTGTCTTTCCAGGGCGGGCAGCCGCAGCGTCAGGCGGTCGATATCTTCCTTGTTCTTTTCGGGGTCTGCCCGCCTCAGAAATTCCTGATAATTTGCCATGGCGTCCATGAATTCTCCAAGCTGGTCATGACAAACGCCTATAAAATAGTATGCCGCGGTCAGATCGGGCTGACGGTCTAACAGCCACCTGAATTCATTTTTCGCTTCGGCATACTGTTTGGAATAGAACAGCGCCGATGCAAGGTTTGCCCTCGCGGTCGCGTTTTCCGGAGCGTGCGGAACCAGCTTTTTGAAAAGCCCCGCCGCGTCCCCATAACGCTTTGCCTGTATCAGCGCCGAACCAAAGCCGATGGCGTGAGCGATGTTGTCCGGTTCTGCCTCAGCCGCGCGGCGGCAATATTCCAGAGCCTTTTGCGGGTCGCTCCGGCGATAAAGCCCGCAGAGCCGTCCTAGTATCGCCGGATCGGGCGACGCGGGGTCGAGTTCCTTTTCCAAAGCCGCCGGATCGTCATTGGTCGCGGCCCGCAGTTTTGCGAGCAGTTCTTCCGAATCGCGTGTTGCCGGCGAAATGCTCTCAAGAACGGCCATCGCCTCATCCGCGTTATTCCTTAATATATAGGAACGCGCCCTGAGCATTTTTACGGCGGCGGAATCTCCCTCAGCGGCTTTCAGGCGTTCGATGAAGCCGTCAGCGCGTTCGGGATCGTTTCCGCTCAGGGCTATCTCGGCTCCGAGAGCTATCGCCGTTTCGTTCCTGCCGTCTATCGCCAACGCCCTGCCGACGCTTTCCGTTGCGGCCTTAGCATCGCCAAGCCGATGTTCCAGCGCTCCGCGAGCGGCCCATATCGCCGATGTCGGTTTTGCCTTTGCCGTCAGTGCCGTTACGTCCGTCAGGAGTTTCCGCAGCGTTTGCTCCGGTGCTCCGGTTCGCAGCCTGAGATCAGTTATGCCGGCCCACGCAGGAAAATTCAGCGGTTCCAGTTCGAGCGATCTGACAAGCAGCGGTTCGGCTTCCTCGTAATTTCCTTTTTGAACCAGCAGGGAACCAAGTGCGGACATTGCCAGCGTCCAGTCCTCGCGATGTTCGACCGCCCTGCGAAAAGCAGCTTCGGCCTCGTCGTATTTTTTCAGCGAAAGCCAGGCGTTGCCCAGTTGAAATTCGGCTTCGGGAAACTCGGGGGCCAGTTCAATGGCCTTTTTGTACAGCCGTATTGCCTCGTCCAGTTCGCCTTTTTCATGGTGGTCCTGCGCCTCATTGAAAATGGCTATCGGGTCAGGACTGTCGTCACCCTCCTGCGCCAAAACGGCAAAAGGGTATAAAAACATCATCACGGCAGCCGTGATCAACAGCAGCGGCCGCGTTCTATTGCGTCCTGACGACAGATACTTCAACCTGAACACTCCTGAGTTCTTTGAACACGGCGATTGTAACATTTTATAAAGGAAATTCCCATATTTTTCGTGTTTTGGCCGGAACGCGGCTTTATTCGTTTCAATCGGTTGATTTAGCCCAACGGCTAAGTTAAGATTTTGAGCTTAAACAGGCGGAACGGAACGGCCTGCCCGCTCCGTCACAGCACAAAAAGCATTGATCGACACCTGTTGGGCCGGATAGACGGTCTTGGGCCATCGGCCCGGCCTTTTTAATGTCTGATGCGGCGGCCTTTCGCTATGTTGGTCGTATATTTTGTTCGGACACGGCTGCTGTGTCTGACTTTAAGATAGCTTTGAAAAACCGGATATCTTTCTTCGAAATAAGTGAGAAGTGAGAAGTTACAAGTGAAAATGCAGGAAAACCTTTTTACTTTTCACCTATCACTTTTCACTTATTCCGACGTATGTCTGTTTTTCAAGACACTCTTTAAAATAATCGAATGGTTTGGGAGATGATATAGGCAATGGCAAATCCTATGGCTGATGAGATGCGGCGCTTCAAGGGAAGCGATGAGAAAAATCCCTTTGAGGCAATGAGCGAGCGTTTTGACCGGGCGGCACAACTTATGGGGCTGGACCCGGATCTTTACGCGGTCATGCGCGTACCCAGCCGCGAGATAAAAGTTTACATTCCCGTAAGAATGGATACGGGCCACATACAGGTCTTTGAAGGTTTTCGCGTTCAGCACAATTTTGCCCGCGGCCCGGCAAAAGGCGGCATAAGATACGCACCGGACGTGTCGCTGGACGAGGTAAAGGCGCTTTCCGCCTGGATGACCTGGAAGTGCGCCGTGGTGAACGTGCCTTTCGGCGGCGGCAAGGGCGGAATTATCTGCAATCCGCTTCAGATGTCCATCGGCGAACTCGAACGCCTGACACGGCGCTACACGGCGGAACTGATCGATTTCATCGGGCCGGACAAGGACGTGCCGGCGCCGGACATGAACACCAACGAGCAGACGATGGCCTGGATAATGGACACTTTCTCAATGCACGCACGCCACACGGTGACGGCGGTCGTCACCGGAAAGCCGGTCGCCCTTGGCGGTTCACTCGGACGCCGCGAGGCAACCGGCCGCGGTGTTATGTTCACGGTCAATGAAGCGATCAAACGCTATAACCTGACACCCGAACAGACTTCAGTGGTCGTGCAGGGAGCAGGCAACGTCGGCGGCATCGGCGCCCTTTTGATGCATCAGGCGGGCTATAAGGTCGTGGCGATCTCTGAGGTCGCCAGCGGAATTTACAATCCGAACGGCATTGACATACCGGAAGCTCTTGATTATCTGGCCCGTAACAGGACGTTTGAAGGTTTTGCCGAGGCCGACGCTGTCGGCAATAAGGAACTCCTTGAACTTAATTGCGATGTGCTGACGCCCTGTGCCACCGAGAATCAGATCACCTCGGAGAACGCCGACCGCCTGAACTGCAAGATACTGGCCGAAGGGGCAAACGGCCCGACAACGCCAAAAGCCGACCAGATATTGCACGACAAAGGGGTTTTCGTTATACCCGACATTCTTGCGAACGCGGGCGGCGTGACCGTCTCGTATTTTGAATGGGTCCAGGATCGCATGGGATACTTCTGGTCTGAGGACATAGTCAACGAACGGCTCGAGGAAAAAATGGTCGCCAGCTTCAATGAGCTTTGCCATTATGCGGAAAAGCATGACGTTGACACCCGTACCGCTGCCTACATGCTGGCGATCGACCGTGTCGCGTATGACACCAGAATGCGTGGCATTTACGCTTGATTATTTTTCGTAATTAGTTAAAAATGCTTGATTTTCAGGCAGACTTGTAATAAGGTCAATATGTAGGAAGGGTCTGTCGAAAGTTCGGGGTTTGGGTCTCGTTCTTTCAATTCCTTCTACGGAGAAACCTGAGAATTGAATTAGACTTGCTGCACTACAGGTGATTTTTTGGCGTCAGGCGTTTGGATACGATGCCTGCGTATGTAATACTTATGTGGCTTGGTAAAATATTGTAAAACGGTATTTTAAGGCTGCAAATTGAAATTGATGATTTTTTTTCGGCGGAGGAATATGATGAAACTCGCTTATAGAGTATTTATTGTGACTCTGACGCTCTTTGCTCTTGTATTATCGGCGACAGCCCAATCGGCTACAAGCTCGACGGACAAAAGCAGGCGCTCAGACAAGGACGACAGGAACGTCGCCCCCACTGTGGGGACCGGTGGGCCGGTTGGCGGCTTGACAGGCCTTTTTACGGTACTGGACGGCGAAACACTAAGAAAAGGGGAATGGACACTAAGCGCCGCGTTGAGCAATTTTGACCGCGATCCGGGCAATGTGGACATTACTGAGCTTCCGGTAAGTTTTCACATCGGTTTGAGCAACTATTTTGAGTTGGCTTTCACGACCGATGCATATCGCGGAATAAAGGTAAATTCGCCCAGGAATCTTTCCAGCTTTTACCTTCCGAACACGACCATTAACGGCGTGACCCCGGCGGCCATTGTTTTAGCCCCGCAAGGCCCGACGGCAGGCCCGTTCTCGGGCATCCCGATCTTCAGGCCGGCAGGCGCTCCGATGGTGCAGTTTCCCTATACGGGCGGCTCGGCCGGTGACTACGGCTATCCGTTCCCGATAGGCGATCTGTTCGGATACCCGGCAGGAACGACCGCAATGCTTGGCCCGCCGCGCGGCGGCAACGGCGCTGCTGACATGTTCCCGGGCATCGGATCGGTTTACGGCGGCATTCTGCCCGGCGTTGTGCTTCAAACGGCCACGCTTACGGATGGAACCGTTTATCCGACCTCATTTACACAGGCTCCGAGCTATCTGCCGGATGCTCCGCTGATCAACAGGACATGGGGATCTTCTTCATTCAACACCTACACGATAGGCGGCAAATGGCGTTGGACCAACGTGAACAATCCGGTCGGATTTGGTATCAGCGGCGGCTATCGCTTCTATCAGGAAGATGCCGGCAATGCAGGTGATTTCAACATGCTGCAACGCGGCGCCAGCCCCGGAGCAAGCACCGGTTTCATGCAGAATGGCGACATTCTTGTGGGCCTGTTCGCCTCGGCACGTGTTGCCCGCTGGATGAACGTTTCGGCAAACGCCGGTTATCACTGGAACGGCAGCATCAAGGCTGAGATCGGCGGCAGCAAATACACTTTGCTTGACAGGCCGGATGAATTTCTTGCCTCTGTCGGCGTTGACTTTCCTGTCAACAAGTATTTCCAGCCGATCGTAGAGTTCCGCTCGACCCGCTATGTCGGCGGCAGAACGATAAATGCGTTTGAGAACCACCCGATGGACATCATCGCCGGTGCCAGGATATTCCCGACCCGCTACTTTGGTATCGGTCTGGCGTATCGCTATCACCTCAATCAGCAGGGAACCGATTATTTCACTGATGATGACAACGTCAACGCTATTGCCAATGTTGTTACCTGTTTTGGCGATGGTGAGGGCGGTGAAGGCCAGATCGTGGCCGGCGGAGAACAGTGTATCTCGACACCGTACTCAACAGCGATGCGCGGAACGCCTGCGGGCTTCCTTACATCGGATAACGGCCATGGCTACATCGTTCAGTTGTTTGCCGGACGCCGCAACCCGCGTCTGACTGATGTTATCAACATTCCTGGTAATGTAACGGCGATCAGCCTGAGCGACACTGAGATCAAAGGCGGTTGTGCTGACGGTTATCGTCCGAAAGAAGGCGAAACCTGCAATGACAACACCACCATCAACGTTTCGACCTCGGCGTTCGATCCGGAAGGTGACGTTCTTACATACAACTACACCGTTTCTG
Source organism: Acidobacteriota bacterium (assembly GCA_019639175.1). Lineage (GTDB taxonomy): Bacteria > Acidobacteriota > Blastocatellia > Pyrinomonadales > Pyrinomonadaceae > OLB17. The sequence continues at coordinate 24,796 of JAHBSK010000017.1, forward strand.
GCGGACGCATAGTCGGCTCCGGTGCCAATGTTGAATGGGACGTTGCCGGACTCCAGCCGGGAACCTACACCATCACGGCTGCTGTCGATGACGGCTGCGGTTTCTGCGGACAGCCAAAGACCGAGACCATCACCATTGCAGAGTGTGTTTGTGAAAGGGTTTGTGAATGCCCAAGCTCCGTTTCCGTTACGGGACCGGCGGGTGTGACACAGCCGGGTGAGTCAATGTCCTTCACCGCTAACGTTGTTGGCGGACCGGAAGTGACATACAACTGGACCGTCAGCGGCGGAACCATTGAATCCGGTCAGGGTACACCGAGCATCTCGGTCAGAACGTCTGCAGCGGATGCTGACACCACGATCACAGCCACCGTTCAGTTGGGCGGATTTGAAGAAGGCTGCGGCTGTCAGACAGAGGCTTCGGACAACGGCCCGGTCGCTCCGCATCCGGATCCGGTACTGATCGACGAATTCGGCAGACTTGCCAATGATGATGTCAGAGCACGTCTCGACCAGTTCTTCATCGAACTGCAGAACAACCCGACAAATCAGGGTTACATCATCAACTACGGCACGGCTCGCGAGATACAGGCGCGTGAACGGCTTATCCAGAGCCACATCACACTGAGGCGTCTCGACCGCAGCAGGATCACAATGGTCCGCGGCGGCGACCTCGGAACCGGCATCAGCACCAAGCTTTATCGTGTGCCGCCGGGAGCTGAGAATCCGAATCCGTAATAACCATTCGCTTCACATCCTATGATGTGAACATAGAAACGAAAAGAGGTCGTCTGAAAAGGCGGCCTCTTTTTATTTGTTTGGCCCGGACTCAACTACCAAAACCTGCGTTTGGTATAGGGCTTTCCACTAAATATAACCGCTTACTGCCAACCGCCCACAGCCAACAGCAATTACTTATGCGGCTTTAAGCATTAACTTAAAGTTTTGCTTTAGCTTTTCATATAGTGTAATATTGCAGGATATGATTCGGCCGTCATTGGTCTGACGGCAGTTAAAAGTTGTAAACTCTTTTCTTATCCGATTCATCCTAGTTTAAGGCCGCATATCGCGGCGTTCCGGCCGGCTCACGCAAAGCGCCGGAAATAAAAGGTGACAATATGCACAGTGGAACGACCAGTTTTCTTCGGTTTGCTCTCTCGGGCTTTCTTATGGCCGTGTTGTCGTTGTCGGCAGCGTGGTTTCCGGTTTTTGCCGATGACGGCGAGGTTTTTCGTGACGCCGCCAATTTTTCGGAATGGACCGTTGTCGGGCCTGAGGGCGGCGACGTCCGTACGATAGCGGTCGATCCGCGTGACAAGGACAAGCTGTACATCAGCACATTGGACGGCCAGATACACGTCTCAACCGACGCGGGCCATTCATGGCGCCTTCTGGTCAACCTTGAGGAACCGCAGCTTATCATCGACGACCTGTTCGTTGACAGCCGCGACTCTAACATCATCTATGCGTCCGGCCATCGCGGAACCCGTGCGGGCGGATTTTTCAAATCGTCCGATGGCGGAAAGACCTGGAAAAAATCCGCCGAACTTCGCAGCGAGGCGATCCACGCGATGACACAGTCCGAATTTGCTCCCGATCAGATCTTCGTCGGCACGACAAAGGGCGTGTGGCGTTCTGACGATTCCGGCGAAACCTGGCAAAAGATCGAATCCGGCAGTATGCCGATCAATGTCAATTCGCTTGCCATCGACCCACGCAATACCAGCACCATCTATGCCGGAACCCAGCATCGCCCTTATAAATCCACTGACAGCGGCAAAAGCTGGCGGCTTATCAAGGACGGCATGATCGACGATTCCGACATTTTCGCCATCACCGTCAACGAAAAGAACCGCGACCACATTATCGCGTCCGCCTGCAGCGGCATTTACGAATCGCTGAACGGCGGCGAAAAATGGCGCAAGATACAGGGCATTCCGTCCACATCGCGCCGCACCCGCGACATACTTCAGCATCCGTCCAAACCCGGAACCGTTTTTGCCGGCACGACCGAAGGCTTCTGGATGTCGTCAAACGGCGGAACGTCGTGGAAAATGACCAGCCAGAAAAATCTTGAGGTCAATTCCATCACGGTGCATCCCGATATGCCCAACCGCATCTTCATCGCCACCAACGTCAACGGCGTCATGGTGTCAGAGGACGGCGGAGCGACGTTCAAACAGACCAACGACAATTTCACCAGCCGCCTGACCTATTCCATCACGGCTGACGTTGCTCAGGAAGGCCGTCTTTACGCCACCACGCACAACACGGCCTCAAGCGGCGGCTTTCTTTTCATCAGCAAAGACGGCGGCAGGTCATGGTCTGCGGCAAAGGGCCTGACGGCCAACAGCATAGCGGCATACGCGATCCTTCAGGACCGCATAGAACCGACGCGGATGTTCCTCGGCACCAATCAGGGCATCTATCGCTCGCTGGATCGCGGTGAATCATGGACGCTTTTAAAGGCCCCGAAAGCGCCGGCAAAGATACCGGCCAGGCGTATGACCGCAGCACAGCGCCGGGCGGCCGCGGCCGCTGCGGCAAAGGCTGCTCAGGAGCCAAAGCTGATCCCGGCCCTGACCAACAGCGTAAAGGTTCTTCGCTTTACCGAAGATGACCGTAACGGCATCATTGCCGGCACCGACGGCGGCCTGTACAGGACCTATGACATCAGCAAAGGCTGGGAAAAGCTCACTTTCGGACAGGGTCTGAATGAGAATATCTTTTCGGTTTACACATCGCCGCTCGTTCCCGCGACCATCTGGGCCGGAACTGCCACTTCCGGTGTCGTCGTCACCCGCGATGACGGAGCGACATGGGAAAAGGTCGGGGCCACGCCGGACAATATTCCGGTCACGTCCATACAGGGCGACCCCGTTCGGCCAAATTATATCTATGTCGGCACGATACAGTCGTTCTATCTGACGCGTGACGGCGGGCGAAAATGGACCCGTCGCGGCGGCAACCTGCCTTTGGGCAAATACACCAGCATCCTTATCGACCCTGACAATACCGATAAGATCTTCGTTTCCAGTTCTCTGGAAACGGACGGCGGCATCTTCTATTCTGATGATGCCGGTGAACAATGGAAACGCGTCGATACCAAGGGGCTTAAGGTTCCCAGCCGCCGCGTCTGGGCAATGGTCTTTGACCCCGCAAACCCGCATCGCATCTGGGCCGCTTCCCATTCATCCGGTGTTTACAGGATCGACCGCATTGCCGACATGGCCGCCGCCGAAGAAGCCGAGACCGTCGCCAAACAATAGCAGATACACATTTTCTCTTATTATTTTAGAGGCTGTCAGAAATGGCAGCCTCTTTTTAGTTCGGCCTAAATTGCCACTGGCTTT
>JAHBSK010000018.1 GCA_019639175.1 Acidobacteriota bacterium
GCCTTTCGTCTTGTCCAAAACCTCCACCACCTTCACCAACTCATCCCAATCCACCAACTTCTCGATCTCCCCCGGCGTCCTCACAGCCCGACTCGCCTTCTTCCGCCGACTGTTCCTCACTATCGCGTCCATCAATGTCATTTGCTCTGTTTCCATTCTTCTATTTTAAAATTAAACTGAAGAAATCTAAAATGGTTTTTCAAAGAACTCATAAAAATAATTGACACCAGGGCGAGGTTTCAGTAATCTCAGGCTTATACAAAAAGAGCCGCCGCCGGCCTATGCAGCGGCCCGGATAAACCTGCTTATACACACGAGAGGTATTAAAAGAGAATTTGAGCAGTCTGCGAAAACTTGAACTTCCGACACAGGGCCTGAATACGCTTTTCGGCGTGCAGGACCAAAACATCAAATACCTTGAATCGCTTTTGGACGTCAATATCGGCGCCCGCGGCAACGAGCTGCTGATAGACGGCGATCCGCGCGATATTGCCACGGTCGAAAAGATACTGCTGGAATTTGGCGAGCTTTTTGCCGAGGGGAATTCTTTTACGGACAAGGAACTGAAAGACGCCTTTAAGCAGATTGCCGAAGACCGCGCCTACAGCCTGAAAGACCATTTTCAACGAAACCGTTTTAACCCTTCGGGCAAGAAGATGGTCGCGCCGAAAACCGCCAATCAGCGGAAATATCTGGATGCGATGGCGGCGAACGACCTCGTTTTCGGCATCGGCGTGGCGGGAACGGGCAAGAGCTTTCTGGCGGTGGCGATGGCCGTTGACGCACTGTATAAAAAACAGGTCAGCCGCATAATTTTGACGCGGCCTGCGGTCGAAGCAGGCGAGCGGCTCGGTTTTTTGCCCGGCGATCTGCAGGACAAGGTCGATCCGTATCTGAGGCCGCTGTATGACGCGCTGTTCGATCTGGTCGATAGCGAAAAGGTGACTAAGATGCTGGAAAAACGCATCATCGAGATAGCTCCGCTTGCTTTTATGCGCGGTCGCACGCTCGCCGATGCTTTTATCATTTTGGACGAAGCACAGAACACCACCAGCGAACAGATGAAGATGTTCCTGACACGCATCGGCTTTGGCTCAAAGGCCGTCGTCACCGGCGACAAGACCCAGATCGACCTGCCGCGCGGCCAACGCTCCGGCCTGAAGGAAGCCGAAGAAGTTCTGAGCGGCATCGACGCCATAGAATTTTGCTACTTTAACGAAAAAGACGTCGTCCGGCACAAGCTGGTGCAGATGATCGTGCAGGCTTATGAAAGTCATTCTAATGAGCAGCCCACAGAATGAAAGTAAAAGAAATCATAAAGATGCTTGAAAAAGAAGGCTGGCGACTGGCTCGTATAAAAGGAAGTCACCGACAATTCAAACATCCTGAAAAGCCCGGTACAGTTACGATCTCCGGCAAGGAAAGTATGGATATTCCTCCTGGAACTTTAAATAGCATTTTTAAGCAGGCAGGATTAAAATAAAGATATGAAATACCTTGTTATCGTTGAGAAAGGCGACACCGGATATGGAGCGTATGTTCCTGATCTGCCGGGTTGTATCGCTGTCGCGGAAACGGAAGACGAAGTCTTGGAACTTATCGAAGAAGCGATCGAATTTCATCTTGAAGGCTTGAAAGAAGAAGGCCTTCCCATGCCGTCTATCCACTCGGCTGTGCGGTATGTTGACATCCAACCGGCCTGAGATGAAACACCGCAATCTTAAAAACAAAGAATGGACGCGTATGGCGATCGACTCGCTTTTTGATCGCGGCAAGCCTGAAGATTGGAAAGAATTTGCCCTAGCTCTAAGAAAAGACCGCCAAATCGCATTGGATGCTCTATATATGAGCGAACACCACACCGAAAAAGGTGCGGCTGAACTTGCCCGTGTGCTTGTTCGTCATTTTTACGGCGATGATCTGGGGCTTGAATAATACCTGACAAACATGAACTCCACAGATTTCAATCACCACAAAGTCGAATTCTATCCGTCGATCGATGACCTCGTGTATATTTCTTTAAGGGTATCGGAAACTGTGCCGAATAAGCCTTTGTCGCTTTGGGCATATTGGGCATTTCTTTTTATAAACGGCATCGCCTTCCCTGTATTTCTTTTGGCAAACGAATATCCTGCGGCTGCGATTGCCGTGTTTACCCTGAATCTGGCAGCAGTCATATTTCTGATACCAAGAGCTAACACCGACCACTTTAAAAGTTTCTTTAACAGTGTCATTCCCGACCATGAAAAAGACCTCGTTACAATAGAATTGTCTATTGACGGTGTGCGGTATTCGACCCAAAGTTTCACTTCATTTATAAAATGGGATCGTATAAAGAAGATCGAAGAGACCCCCGAATCGATCTTTATTTTCTTTGAAGGAAACGCCTGGGCTGTGAGGAAAAGTGGATTTACCTATAAAGAACAAGAGATGGAATTTATGAGGTTTGGGAGATCTCAGCTAGCATTTACCCAGAAAGAACTACCGGCGCAATGATCGTAAATCTTCAACGCAAGATCAAGATAGATGCAAAGGCGTTTTTGCCGTTTGCGGAGGCATTGTGTTCGGCCATAGAGGAAACAGAAGGCGGTGAGTTTTCGGTGGCGTTCGTTTCGGACAGGCGGATGCGGGAATTGAACAAATTCTTTCGCGGGAAGGACGCGACGACGGATGTGCTGTCGTTTCCGCATGTGCCGGATGAGTGGAACGCAGGCATCCTGCCTGCAATGAGCGAAGCGATATTTCTAGGCGATGTTGTTATTTCCATCGAGCAGGCAGCGAGGCAGGCGGAGGAAAACGGCCTGACGCTTGAGGCTGAGATAAAACAGCTTATGCTCCACGGCGTTTTGCACCTTTGCGGTTACGATCATGAAACGGACGACGGCGAGATGAACGCACGCGAGCTTGAGCTACGTGATAAACTTGGAATAAGTTAGCCACAGAGTCCACAGAGAAACGTATAAAATTTGATGACCTGTTTTCTCGGTGAACTCTGTGGCAAAATTGTCTTTAATGTCTAAAACACAAAAAACCGCTGAGCCGTGTGTGATGGTCATCTTTGGGGCGACGGGTGATCTGACGAAACGCAAGCTGTTCCCTGCTATTTACAATCTTGCGAAAGAGGGGCATATCCCTGACAACTTTGCGATCATCGGCGTCGGGCGGCAGGAGATGGAGAGCGAGGATTTTTGCCGTCAGATGCAGGAGAACCTTGCCGAATTTCTGCCCGGAAAATCTGACGACGACCTGATGCTGTGGTTCCGTGAAAGGACATATTACACCGGCGGCGATTTTGACGACGACAAAAAGCTCTTTAAAGACATAAAGGAAATGGCGGCGGAGGTTCGGACACAGCACGATATACCTGACAATTTCTTTTTTTATATGGCGATACCGCCGAGCCTTTTTGCGAACGTCACGCAAAAGATAGTAAAGAACGGACTCGGCAAGGAAGAGAACGGCAACTGGCGGCGGTTCATTTTTGAAAAACCTTTCGGCCACGATCTGGAATCTGCGAAAAAGCTGAACGCCGATCTGCTGAAACTGTTAAAAGAGCGGCAGATATACCGTATAGATCATTACCTCGGTAAGGAAACGGTTCAGAACCTGCTCGTGTTCCGCTTTGGCAACAGCGTTTTTGAGCCGATATGGAACCGCAATTTTGTCGATCATGTCCAGATAACTGTTGCCGAACAGCTTGGCGTAGAACAACGCGGCGATTATTATGACACCGCCGGCGCACTGCGGGATATGATCCCGAATCACATCTTTCAGCTTGTGACGCTGACGGCGATGGAGCCGCCCGTTTCGTTCGACGCCGAATCGGTCCACAACGAACAGGCAAAGATACTGCGTGCGATAAAATGCTTCACGCCTGAGGAAACGCTGCATTCGGCGGTTCGCGGCCAATACGGCGAGGGCGAGATAGACGGCAAAAAAGCCGCTGCTTATCGCTCCGAATCGAATGTAAAGCGGGAGTCGCAAACGGAAACATACGCCGCCTTGAAACTCTCGATAGACAACTGGCGATGGGCCGATGTGCCTTTTTATATACGCACGGGAAAACGAATGCCTGAGCGTCATTCAAGCATCATTGTTCAATTCAAAAAGGCTCCCTTCACACTGTTTGAGAACACGCCGGTCGAACGCCTGACGACCAACCGCATAGAGATACACATCCAGCCGGACGAAGGCATTACGCTGCATTTCGGAGCAAAGATCCCGGGGCCGATAGTCCGCGTCGGGCCGGTCGATATGGACTTTAATTACCTTGACCATTTCGGCGAACAGGCGGCGACGGGCTATGAACGCCTGCTGTTCGATTGCATGATCGGCGATTCTACGCTCTTTCAGCGTGCGGACATGGTCGAGGCAAGCTGGTCGATCGTTTCGCCGATATTGGATGTCTGGTCGGCGATACCGCCGCGTGATTTTCCTAATTACGCCGCCGGAAGCTGGGGGCCGCCCGAGGCGGACGAGCTTTTGAGTCGCAACGGCAGGCAATGGAAAAACACGCCGCACGTTCCTGATAAACAGAAATAAATGGCTGACGTACGCATATTTTCCGACAGGGCGGAAATGGCCGCTGCCGCAGCGGAGCATTTTACCGAGGTCATTGCCAAAGCATTGGCGGAAAACGGCGAAGCGTCGGTTGCGGCCGCCGGCGGTTCCACGCCAAAAGTGTTGTATGAACTGCTTGCGGGTGACGAATATCGCGAACGTATAAACTGGCGGAAAATGCTTGTTGCCATTGGGGATGAACGCGATGTGCCGCCGGATGACGAACGCAGCAATTTCAGAATGGTGAGCCGCTCGCTGCTGCTTCCTTTAGATGTTTCGGACGATAACATTGTCAAATGGGAAACGGCCAACGGCAAGCCCGAACAGATAGCTGAAAGATTTGAACGTTCCCTGAAAACAGCTTTTGGGCTCGGGTCGGGAAAGGTTCCGCGTTTCGATCTTATAATGCTTGGCATAGGCGCGGACGGCCATACGGCGTCGCTTTTCCCGGACACGAAGGCTCTCTCTGAAAGCGAACGTATCGCGGCCGCAAACTATGTTCCGCAGCTTGGCGAACGGCGTTTCACGATCACGTTTCCGGTTATAAATAATGCGAAGAACGTGATGTTCCTTGTTGCCGGAGCCGATAAGGCCGAGGCCGTAAAACGCATTGTCGAAGGCACGGGAAATGACGATCCGCTGCCCGCGAGCCTTGTCCGGCCAACGGGCGGAACCGTCACGTGGTTTCTGGAAAGGGACGCCGCGCGGCTTTTGAAGCGTGTTTGAGGTTGCATTTACGGCGTTGCGCGGATAACATTTCGATTTATCAGCCTATGGAAATAGACCTAGCCGTCGGCCTGTTGATATTAGCCGCACTCCTTTTTTTGGCGACCATCGATATGGCGTTCGCACAGCTCTCCGATCTGTCCCTGCGGCGTCTTTCGACCGAATCGGACGATTCAAAACGTCCGGCGGCGGCCGAATTTCTGCGTGAGATACTGGATAACCGCTCGCGTTTTCGCTTTGCCCTTTCCTCTGCCATACAAGTTTTGATGATCTCTTTTTCGGTGCTGGTGACGATAGCCGCCATCCGCTATTTGGAAAGCAGAAAGATGGTCGTCATCGCATCGCTGGCGATCAGCCTTGCCGCAACCGTATTTTTCAGGCAGATCGTTCCCCGGCTGATAACGAGGAACAAACCGGAGAATATATTGCTCTGGATGCTGCCGATGGCAAAGCCGCTGTATCGGGTGGCGTCGGCCATTTTATCGCCTTTCTCATCGTCGGCACGCGGCGGCAAAGAGCAGCAGCGTCTCGACACCTCAGCCACGCCGGATGCGGGCGATGACAGCGACAACACCGATGACATTCAGGCACTGATGGAGGTCGGCGAGGCCGAAGGCATCATCGAGGAAGAGGATCGCGAACTGATCGAATCGATGCTGGAGTTCAGCGAGACGCGCGCCGGCGAGATAATGACGCCGCGAACCGAGATAGTGGCCCTGCCGGTCGGTTCAACGGTCAGATCGGCCCGCGATCTGATCATTGAGGAAAAATATTCGCGTCTGCCGGTCTATCGCGACAGCATAGACAATATAGAGGGCCTGATATACGTTCGCGACCTGCTGACCGCGTGGGCGAACGGCAAGGAAGACGACAGTATTCAGAACTTTCTCCGCCCCGTGGTCTTTGTTCCCGAAACCAAGACCGCATCCGAACTCCTGAAAAGCATGCAGGTGAACCGCAGCCAGATGGCGATAGTCATTGACGAATACGGCGGCGTCGCGGGCATTGTCACCATCGAGGACATCGTTGAGGAGATAGTCGGCGAGATCGAGGACGAAGACATCAGCGAGGACGAGATAATCGAGATCGTCGAAGGCGAGGACGGATATTTTGACGTGCTGGGCGCAACGGAGATCTATAAACTGGAGCGGCTGTTGGATATCGAACTTGATGACGAGGAATACAACACCGTCGCGGGAATGATAATCAGCGAATCGGGCCGCGTTCCCAAAAAAGGCGAGAAACTTTCCATTCGCGGCATTGATGTCGAAATACTCCGCGCCGATCAAAAACGCATCCATCTGGTACGGCTGAAACCCGCGGACACCGAAGCCGCCGCGACCGACGCCGTGCATGATACATAACCGCCCGGCCAAGTGCTTAGAGAGTCTTCGCCTGATGGCTATGCCTTTTCGCACTGCGGTTTGGCTGTGCCAAACTGTGCAGGCCACTCTAAAAAATCTCCTATGAGGCTGTGCCTCTTTTCTTTCGGAGGCATAGCCTCCTTTATTATTTTAGGGGGAACATCACGGTCTGGCACAGCCAGACCGCAGTGGATGAGGGCATAGCCCAGGAGAAAAGAGACAGGGAGACGAGGAAAAGGAGAGATAGGGAGAAAAGGTATGTGATAATGGCGATTTCTTTTTTCACATTTACACTTTTCACCTTTCCACCTTTTCATATTTAAACATTAGGAGAACACACTCGCTGCCGGTCGTGTTTCCGCCTTCTTATCGGGCGTGTGATACAATCTTAAAAAATAGGACAAACACAAAGCTGGAGGTAGTAACATGGCAATAAGATTAGGAGATGATGCGCCGGATTTTTCGGCGGAGACGACCGAAGGAACCGTGAATTTTCACGAATGGCTGGGTGACAGTTGGGGTGTGCTTTTTTCGCATCCGAAAGATTACACGCCGGTCTGCACAACAGAACTGGGCATGGCGGCAAAGCTGAAACCGGAATTTGAAAAGCGGAACGTTAAGATAATCGGGCTGAGCGTCGATCCGCTCGATTCGCACAGCGGCTGGTCAAAGGACATCGAGGAAACGCAGGGGGCGGCGGTCAATTTTCCGATGATCGCGGACGCGGACCGAAAAGTTTCAGACCTTTACGACATGATCCACCCGAACGCGAGCGACACGTTCACCGTGCGGTCGGTATTTGTGATCGGGCCGGATAAAAAGGTAAAACTGACGCTGACGTATCCGGCAAGCACGGGCAGAAATTTTGATGAGATACTGCGCGTTATCGACTCGCTGCAACTGACGGCAAATTACAGCGTGGCAACGCCCGTGAACTGGAACGACGGCGACGACTGCATCATCGTTCCGGCGGTGACGAACGAACAGGCAAAGGAAAAATTCCCTGCCGGCTGGAATGAAGTGAAACCCTATCTGCGGATAACGCCGCAGCCGAATAAGGTCGGCTAATAACCGATCTGTTTGGTAAAATAAAAAAGGGCATGTCTGAAAAGTGTTTTTCAATTGCCCCTACCTTTAGGTAGGGGATGACAGCCAATATAAGAAAAAGGCTTTAGCCAAAAAAAAGGATGATGGAAATTCCTTACGGCTTTAGCCTTTTCCCCTTGTAAACATTGCGGCTAAAGCCATTAAGGAAAAATAATTCTCGATGTTTCGACTGAAGTCGCAAACTTCTTGAACCGCCATCCACCGGCAAAAGCCAGTGGCAATTTAAACTTCAAAAGAGGCCTTTTCGTTGTGAAAAGAGCCTCTTTTATTTTTGACAAAACGGCGGTGAGGGCCGTTTCGTCAATTTGTTGTTCCTTCCCCTTGTTCGTAGTTTCCACGGCCGCAGGCCGCGGGATATTCAGCCCATCAACTGTGCCGCCAGGTCACGGAGAGCCGCGTCAGAAGCAGCGTGGCCAGCTTTTATCTTTCCAAGCCATTCTTCATCTATCTTTTGCAGTTCGCTTTCGACCTGAAGCGCACGACGCGTTTCGCTTGGGGCGGTTCCGCCAAAGACGGTGCGGACGTTGACGAAATTTTCGGGCGACACCGCCGCCAATGCCTCTTCCTCGGTCAGAGAAAGCTCGTGGCCGAGCACGTCCTGAGCCGATGTCTGAAGTATCTCGTAGGTAATGTCCGTTCCGGCTTCGAGAGCGGCTTTGACACTCTTGCCGACGATCTTGTGAGAGATGCTGAAAGGAAGCGATTCTCTGCGGACAATGGTATCTGCCAGTTCGGTCACGGCAATGAAATTTTCGCCCGCGCGTTTCGCAAGATGTTCGGTGTTGAACGTTGCGGAACGCAATGCCGCCGCGAGAAGAGCAACCGCGCGATTGGCGTCGCGGACAGCGCTGTATATCAGCGGCTGAAGGTCATCCTCAACGTCATTGATGTCGCCGAACGGCGTGTTGTGAACCGCCGTGAAAACGCCCATCGTCTGTCCCAACGCCTTGCTGCCGATGGCGCGGACGTGTTCCAGAGCGACCGGATTTCGCTTTTGCGGCATGATGGACGAACCCTGAACGTATCCGTCAGGCAGACGGATCGCGTTGAATTCGATCATGCCCATCAGCATGAATTCCTGTGCGAATTTGCCAAGATTTACAAGCAAAGCGGCGGTCGAGCCAAGAGCCTCGGTAAAATAATCGACCGAAGCTATCGAACCATAAGAATTGACCGTCGGGCCGTTGAAACCGAGCAATTCGGCAACGCGGTGACGGCTGATCGGGAAACCGGTGGTCGTGATCGCTCCGGCGCCGAGCGGACAGGTGTCCATGTTCGCATACGCGGCGCGCAGGCGGCGGATGTCACGCCCAACGTTCTCTGCCATTGCCAACAGGAAATGCGCCAGCGTGGTCGGCTGTGCCGGCTGTGTGTGCGTGTATGCGGGCATCACCGTTTCGTGATGCTCTGACGCCAGATCGAGAAGAACCTTTCGCAGATCAATTGCAGAGCCGAGCAAATTATGCATCAGCGGACGCAGACGAAGCCTGTAAATGGTGACATCTATATCGTTGCGGCTGCGTGCCGTGTGGAGTTTGCCGGCGGTATCAGCATCGGTGTTCTTTGCTATTTCCTGCTGGAGCAGATAGAAAAGATCCTCGAATGTGCCGTCGTATTCACGGGCATTGATCGCGTCAAAATCGAGTTTGTTCAATGCCTTTAACAATGATCTTAGCTCCTCGCGGGTGATGATGCCCTGTTCTTCGAGCATGATCGCGTGGGCCAGATCGACCTTGTGATAAGCGTCCAGGAATGACTGCTTCGCATCAGCAAAGCAGTCCTCCAGAACGTTGTCTTTATATGCCTGTGCCGGAAATTTTTCACTCATTGTACTACTTGCAGCTTTCATTATTTCTCCGCTTTGGGCATGCTTAGAATATTTGCGAACAAACGGTATGCTCCGGGAACGCCGACCGGAAGCTGACGGAAGAACGAGTATGAAACATACATGTACTTTCCTTTGCCCATCGGAGCGTAGAGCATTCCGCCCTTTACCGGATCTTCATCAGGATCGGCCGCCTCAAGAAGGGCCGTGTACCGGTCATCAAAGGTCGAGAAGCTGTAAAGGTTTCTTTCCTGCACCCAGTTATCAAAGTCGGCATCGGTTATCTTGTTCGGGAAATTGAACACCGAATGCGACGGGACGAGGATGGTGACCTTTGCGGTCTCATCGGTAACGCGGAGGTTCGATACACGCTGGTTTCCGCGTGTGACGCCGGTCATGCTTGCCGGGAACGGCTGGAGATTTCTCTGAACGTACTCGTGCTGCTGGTACTGAACGACCAGAGTTCCGCCGTTCCTGGCAAAGTCGAATAGTCGGCCATTATTGGCGACAAAATCAGGACGCGTCTGTGACGCGCGAATGCCGATGACAATGGTGTCGTATTGTGAAAGGTCACCGGTCGAAAGGTCTTTTTCTTCAAGCATGGTCACATCGAGGCCCATGCGTCTGATGGCTTCGGGAACGCGGTCGCCGCTGCCCATGACATAGCCGACCTTGACCGGAGAAACTTCCATATCAAGGACCTGAGCAGTGACCTTTGCCTCGTTGAATCTGCGGTGCGTCTGCATGTGCGGATAGGCGATCTCCGTCATCGACTGTGCATAACGCTTGCCGCCGACATTGGCGACAGCGGTTATCTTAAATGAACCCGCCGTTGGATTTGCGGGCAGGCTTACCTCAAAGGTAAAGGCCGTCTTGTCGCCCGGATTTGCCAATGAGAATTTCTGGTTCTGCGGCGTTGCTCTCCATCCCGAAGGAAGGTCGAGGCTTGCCGTTCCCTCGATGGCCCCCTGCGTGTTGTTCGATACGGTCGTCACCACACGATGCGTTTTTCCGCCCTTGATCGGTGCGACCAGAAGGTCTGATTCGACGCCGAGAGTGACCGCCGGAACAACGTTAAGCTCGCGGCGAAGTTCTCCGCGAATGTCGTCAGCATAGCGATACTGAACGGGCTGTGTGATGGTGACGTCCTCGCCGCCCAGATTGACGACGACGTTTGCCGTAACAAGCGGCCCGGCGAACGGCTGATTTTTGTTCTCAGCGGCGTTTGACCAGTCAAAAGTGAACGATTCCCTTTCGCTCTCAAGCCAATACGGCTGGGTCGGTTTTTCATTGGCTGCGACCGTGACCTTGAAATGAGCGGTCGATGCCGACACTTCCTCGCGGCGGCGGAAAGGTGTCGTCTCAGGAGCGGCCGGTGCTTCGGTCGTCTCGGCTTTCCAGCCTGAGCGGACATTCAATTTTGTGTCCTTTACCGTTGCCGAAATGCCTTCCGGAACAAATACTTTTACAGTGACGTGCGTATCGGAACCGGGATTGACCGTCTCAAGCGTGCTGAGCGCATCGACAACTACGCCCGACGCCAACTGAGCGGCCTGGACGAATTCTTTTGCTTTTTCTTCGAGAAGTGATTTGGAAACCGGATTGGACGTTGAAGCGGCGGCGTCTTTTGCAACGCGATAGCCTTTTATAAGCGTCGGGACAAGGGCCGGAGCAGAATATACATTGTAATTTTTCAACGACTGTTCGGCTATGCCCTGAAGCTCGGCAAGTTTTGCCGGGAGCGATGCAGTGTTGTCCTTTGCCAAAGCGGCAATGCCCCTGATGGACGTGTCAATGCCGTCAAATACGCTCTTTTCCGTGCCTGTGTCGCCGACGCTGCTTTCAAGAAGCGTTACGCCGGAACGCTGCATTCCGCGAAGTTCGAGCGTTCCCATTTCCTGCGATTTATGCTGGCTGCGGCCTTCCATCGCAACCTCAAAATAGGTGCGGCCGATAAGCGGATCGTAAGTTCCGGTGTTCATGAACAGCGACGGATTATCTTCAGGACTGGGCGAAAACCCTTGTGAACGATAGAGTTTCAGCGGCTGCCACGGCTGGAGGCCTTCCTGAAAATGCTCGGGAAAAGCGTTTGGATCACCTGCTGCCTTAAAGGCAAAAGGCGTCAGATAACCGGCAAGCTGATGCTGTCCGTGTCCGTCACGCGGTGTGCCGGAAAAACGGGAGATAACGACCATCGGCCTGTAAAGACGGATAGTTCTGACCATGTCGCCAAGCACTTTCTGCTCGCCCCAGATGCGGGCGGCCTCTGCGCGCGTTTTTGAAAAGCCGTAATCCATAAAGCGCGTAAAGAACTGGCCGCCGCCGTCCAGCCGACGTGCCTGAAGAAGTTCTTCCGTACGGATGACGCCCAGCGATTCGAACAGTTCCTGTCCTATCACGTTCTGGCCGCCGTCGCCGCGATTGAGCGAAAGATACGCCGTGCGGGCATGTTCATTTCTTGCCAGATAGGCAATAAGGCCGGAATCTTCATCATCAGGATGAGCGGCCGTATGAAGGGCGCTTGCCGTTGTTTGCAGACGCTGAAGTTTTTGCCCAAGGCCGGTTGCTCCCCGGTCATATACGGCCTGGACCTGTGCATTGGTTCTCTCAGGAAGAAGCGCCGTGAACGACACCGAGAAAACCGCTCCTATCATAAGAGCGGAAAGCGTCCGCTGTGTTGATACAAAAAATGATCGCATAGTTATCTCTCTCTAAGGTTATTTAGTTGGCCGGCACCTCATAGCCGGGATCGTCTTTGACAGTGAGGCTTATCAAATATCCGGCTGCGACAGTCACGAGGCAGCCTACCACGTTGAACCATAGAAACTCGATCTTTGTATAATTGCTTGCTATCCAAACGGAAACCACGCCGAAGATCAAGCCGATGAAAGCTCCGCGTGCCCTGGCGCGTTTGACACCGATAGCCAGAACGAAAACACCGAGGAGCGAACCGTAAAAGAATGAACCGAACTTATTGACGACCTCGATAAGCGAGCCGAGATTGGTCGCATATGTCGCCACGACACAGGCAAAAAGCCCCCAGGCGACCGTCGCAAATCTGCCGAAGATGACAAGCTGCTTTGATTCGGCATCAGGCCGTATATGCCGCCTGTAAAAATCTATCGTCGTCGCGGTCGCAAGCGAATTCAGTTCGGCCGATATCGTTGACATGGCCGCCGCTATCACAATAGCAATGAACAGTCCGATTATGCCTATCGGCATATTGTCCAAAATGAACCTCGGAAACACATAGTTGACATCATTGAACGACTGATTTCCCGATGCAGCCTTCACTAGGTTGGTCGCATCGGCACGGGCAGCTTCAAAAGCAGAGTTTGCCGTGACATATGCACGACGAGACTCATCAGAACCGTTCTCGACATATTTAACGGCGGCATCGGCTCTTTTAGAATGTGCATCATTGAACTTCTGCTGGACCGAAGAATATTCAACACTTTGTTCGATACGCTTTGCCTCGACCGGATTGAAGATCATCGGCGGTGTTGCGAACTGATAGAATATGAAAACAAGAATACCGACACCGAGGATACCGAACTGCATCGGGATCTTGAGAAATCCGCTCATCAGAAGCGATGTGCGTCCTTCGCTGACAGATTTTGCCGTCAGGAATCGCTGAACCTGGCTCTGGTCACATCCGAAATATGACAGGAACAAGAAAAGTGCGGCTATGACGCCTGACCAGATAGTGTATTTTTCGGTCAGGTCAAAACTTGTGTTGACCGTTTCCAGTTTGCCCAGTGCTCCGGCAAGATGAAGTCCGTCAGAAAGTGAAACATTGGCCGGAAACTGGCTCAATATTATAATGACGACAACAAACAGTCCGCCAAAGATGAGAATCATCTGTTTTACGTCTGTCCATGTCACAGCCTGGACACCGCCAAACATTGTGTAAATGGTAGTGGAAATGCCTATAACAAAGATCGTTGCAACCTCGCTCCAGCCAAGAACGATGGAAAGAACGACCGAGGGAGCGGCGATTACGACACCGGCACCAAGTCCGCGTGATAAAAGAAAACAGAAACTTGTTAACGTGCGCGTTTTGGCGTCGAAACGCTTTTCAAGATATTCGTAAGCGGTAAAGACATTGGCCCTGTAAAAGAACGGAACGACCGTGACGCACAGAATGACCATTGCCAGCGGCATACCATAATAGAACTGCAAAAAGCGCATTCCGTCCGTGTATGCCTGGCCGGTCGTTCCGACCAGAGTTATCGCGGACATCTGCGTCGCCATCACGGACAGCCCGACCGCCCACCACGGCAGGCTGCGGTTCGCCAAAAAGAAACCTTCGGCAGTACCGGCATGTTTTGTAAGGCGAATGCCGTCCCAAATGACATAAGACAGATATGCCACGACAACCAGCCAGTCAAGATAATGCATAAATTCAGACCCTTACCGAGAGAAATACCATGTGAATAGCTTGAGAAGCAGAATGACAACGACCGTTGTGACGATCACAAGAGCGTAGATCTTGTACCACCACTCATCCGGCTTTTCCACAATGACCTCGTTAGGGTCGCGCTCATGATGTCCCATAATATGCCTTCCGTAAGTGTTATCGGGGCCGAAAGCCATCTCCGGCCCCGATATGAGTTTAACAGACAACACTGACTAGAAGCTGAACTTGAAGCCAAATTGCAGTTGTCGGCTCTCCTGTGCGGTTCTGGTGAAACCGTCATACAGGCTGTTAACAGGAACCAGCAACTCGCCCGTAGTCTGGTTAAATCGTGCGGTTCCGCTATTGGTGATCGTTGTGCTGCCATAGCTCAACGTGCTGTTGATATTGAAAATATTCGTAGCTTCACCAAAGAACTCCAGTTTGAACCTTTCCGTTATCGGGAAGATCCTTGAATAACGAAGGTCAACATTGACGAATCCCGGAGCACGTCCCGCGTTCCTTTCAAGGCCGACAGGAATATCGTTGCCGATACCGTCGCCGTTAAGGTCGAAGTTGGTGTTTATCGGGAACGTTTCACCGCTTCCGGCAAATGCCGAGATCCCAAATTCGTTGTTGTTGAGCAGGTAACGAAGAGCTTTACTATCAACATCGAACTTAGGCCGTGCGACAAAACTGGACGAAACCGTGTGACGCTGGTCGGCGACACCGTATGCCCAATCCCACTCACGGTTGGTAGGATCTGTCTGGCTTGCTGCCCCGACACCCTGAAGGTTTCTTTCCGGGGCATTGTCACGAACACGCGAAAGCGTGTAGTTAAAGCTGAACTGATAGCCCTGTGAGAAACGCTTGGACAACTGAAGCGTCATCGCGTCATAATGCGAGTTTCCGCCTGAACCCACTTCAATGATGTTCTGGAAAGTCGGATTGTATCTGTTCCCCGCAGCACAACTGAACTTCGGACGGCCATCTGCAAGGGTTGCTCCGGTCGGCATACAGTTTGTCTGTCTGTAAACAGCAAGCTGACGGCCTTCGGAATGAATGTATCCGGCAGTGATCGAGTAGTTCTCAGAAAGAGCCTGTTCGATCTGCGTCTGGAAATGCATCGCATACATGTTGCTGAAGTCAGGCGACACGACCGTGATGCTCTGGGGCGGAAGAACCGTTCCCGGAGGAAGCGCACCAAGCGTCCCGGGGAAGGACGGCGCTCCGGCAGTAGGGGTTCCCGTGCCGGCATTTCCGCGGCCGGTAAACGTACGGTTAGCATAGCGGCCAACGCCGTTTTCCTGCAGAGCGCCCTCATACATAGCCAAATAAACCGTGTCGTAATAAAAACCAAAGCTGCCGCGAATGACGGTCGGAAGCTCTCCTTCCCTTAGAAGATATACAGCTCCCAGGCGTGGTGAAAAGTTGTTCTTGTCAACCTTGAACTTACGTGATTCTGCCAATGGAGCATCTGAGATGCCTTCAGGAATATTGTAAAGGTCATAGCGGAGTCCGTAGCTCAATTTGAGACGGCGTGTTGCCTTCCAGTCGTCCTGTGCAAAAGCGCTGAAGAATGTTGTATCGTACTCAAACTCCGGATCGCCCATTGTTTCGGCATAGCTGGTGTAGCTCTGCCTCTGTATCTCAGTCGCTCCCGGAGCAATTGCTGCAAGATATGCCGCCAATGAACCGAAAGTGTATGTCGCATTTACATTCGAGCGGCGGTAATCATATATGTGATTGATACCGACACCGAACTTCATGGTGTGGTCGCCTCTGGTCCAGGTCAGGTTGTTCTGAAACTGGTTCATTGTTTCGATAGGCGAGACCGCATTGAGGTTTGCCGCAGGCCCAAAAGACGCCACGTTCGTGATAGTTACCGATACTCCGCCCGGAGTGTATTCGGTCGGCAAGAACGTTGAATGGCGATGAGCCCGCTGATAACGGAACTCATTGAACACATTCGGCGTGATGACCGAAGCAAGTTGGATGGCAAGAGAATTCGATTTGTCATCAAGATCGACGGTGCGCTCCAGTGTGTTCAGCCCG
This sequence comes from Acidobacteriota bacterium, assembly GCA_019639175.1. Lineage (GTDB taxonomy): Bacteria > Acidobacteriota > Blastocatellia > Pyrinomonadales > Pyrinomonadaceae > OLB17. The sequence goes on from JAHBSK010000018.1 coordinate 16,034, forward strand.
CCGCCTATATTGTTCGGTGAGAAGTTCGTGAACCGAATAAAGCGCCCCGTCAGGCGATTGGCGCTGTTCAATTGGGCATCGGTTCGGAAGATCAGAAAGTTGACCTTTTGCGATGCCGGAATGGAGTCAACAAAAATACCGGACGGCAACCCGGCCGCAATAAGTGCCTGTCTGTTGGCTTCAGATATTGTGACCGTTTGCTGTGGGCGGCCAGAGAAGTCGCGGTTGACCCATTCGTAACCGCCATATATATGCCATCTGTCCTTGATGATCGGGCCGCCGGCGGCAAATGTCAGGTTATCGACCTTTGTCGGGGCCTTGATGGCGGTCGGCAGCGTATTGAATGGACGTGACGACATGCTCGTGCGGCGAAAACGGTATGCCGCCGAACCGCGAATACTGTTAGTGCCGGACGGCGTGATGTTGTTCATCACCAGTCCGGGCGTGTTGCCGAACTCGGCTGCGAAACCGTTGGTCACAAGCTGAACCTCGCTGACAAACGTTTCCGAGATCGGAACAAGGCGGAGGCCGCCGCTGTTCGCCTGTGTGTTGACGTTTCCGTCAAGCTGAAAATTGGTGCGGCGGGCGTATCCGTTGGCGCTTACACGCGGCACGCCGAATTCCGTATTCGGACGGCCGACAACGTTTGCCTGCAGCAGCGAGAAGTTGTAAGGGTTGCGTGAAACCAGCGGCAGTCCCTGAACTTCGCGGGTGTTGAGCACGCGGCCAACGTCTATTTTGCCCGGATCGGCAATGGGAGCGTCCGATGTGATCGTGACCGTCTCTTCCAGGCCGCCCGGTTCAAGCTGGGCATTGATCGTGGCTATCGAACCCGCCGTGATCGTGATGCCGTCACGAACAAGCCGTTTGAATCCGGTGCCCTCGATCGTCACCTGATATGTTCCCAGCGGAAGCAGAGGAGCACGGTACACACCGTTCGAATCAGTAGTCACCGTTCTCTCCGTTCCGGTTTGGGTGTTTCGCACCTTGACGGTAGCGCTGGGAACGGCGGCGCCGTTCTGGTCAGTTACTACACCCTCGATCTGACCATTCAATGCTTGTGATTGTCCGCTGCCTGTTTGGGTAACAATCGCCACTAATGCGAATAAAGTGAGTATAGTGGCTAGCAGGGAGCTGAAATCCGATGACTTTCGCATAAAAGATTCTCCTTCGCTTCGTAAAATGCGGGAAAGCTGGTAAAAGGCTCTGGGCCGCATTCGCCTGTATAGAAATGCGTCAGAAATGACCTCCCCGGTTTTGGTCCGGCCTATAAGACCGGTTCTGTTCTAAGGTTTGTTGGAGTTTCCAACAAAGTTTTAATACATCCCGACCAGTGTGTCAAGAGTGTAAACGTAAAACGTTTCTGTAACAAAAAATTCATTTCAACTGACCGAACCGAACTTTCGTGCAAGCACGAGGCCGATAGCACCGATAAGCGTGGGCGAATCGCCCAGCGACGACGGTATAAGTTCGGTTTGCGGCAGTCCGGCCAGCACGCTTCTTTCATAGATCCTGTAAAGCTGGTCCGAAAACTGATCCCACGCCTTTGTCATCTTTCCGCTGACGACCACCACCTGCGGGCTGAGGCCCACGATAAGGTTCGAGATGCCGTTGCCGAGATAATATGCGGTTTCGCGCACGGCCTCGACCGCGTGCTTTTCGCCGTTGGTCGCAAGTTCGACAATGTCGCCGACATCCATATTGTTCTGCTTGAGGTCATCGACCTTTAGCCGAGCCTTGTAGCGCTCGACCGTGGCACGGTCGGACGAATATGCTTCCCAGCACTCGCGGCTGCCGCATGAACATTCGACCGGAGCATCAGAACCGGCGATCATGTGGCCGAATTCGCCGCCCGCTCCCATTTCGCCGCGATAGACCTGGCCGTCAAAGATGATGCCCGTACCGACGCCTTCGCCGACCAGCACCATGACAAAAGTGTCTATTTTGCGTATCTTTTCGTGCCCGAACCACAATTCCGCAAGCGCCGTGGCGTTGGCGTCGTTCTCCACCGTGACACGCATTCCGGTCGCGGCCTCAAGTTTTTGGCAAATATCCCAATCGCGCCAGTCAAAATATGGTACGTGATAAATGCGTCCAAGTTTCTGATCGACCAGTCCGGGGACGCTGAATCCGATCTCAATGCCGGAAACATCAAGCCGGTCTTTCAAACGGCTGACCCTTTCAAGTATCTGCCGCGTCATGAAATCGGCGTCGGGCGATGTGGAAAATGTTTCTTTTTCGAGGATGGTGCCGGCAAGATCTGCCGCCGCGATCGTGGTCGTCCTCGGCGTCAGGTCAATGCCAATCGCAACGGGCGTTCCTTTTCTCAGCTCGAACAGCGTCGGCTTTCGGCCGCCGGTCGATTCGCCCGATCCGATCTCGACGATAAGGCCGGCGTTTTGCAGCTCATCCACAATGACCGACACCGTCGAACGATGAAGCGCCGTTTCGCGGGCGATCTCGGCTCGCGAGATCGGCGACCGGTCGCGGACGTAATTCAACACAATGCGTTTATTGATGTCGCGTATGGTCGTCGGCCGTGCGATCTGGGCTTTGGCCCTCTGTAAATTGATTCGCTTCATCGAAATAAATGCCCGAAACAGGGTCTTTAGGGAGAGTGGAATTGGTCTTACCAACTGTTCAATAGTTTGTTGTAAGTCCAGACAAACTATTTAATACACTGTTTACATCACCAATGCAAGCGCAAATTTAGAGATCTGTTAAGAAATATTTGACACAGGCAGCGTGCAGATGGTCAAAATGACCCGTAAATCTATGTTTTTTCAAATATTTCCGCGTTGCTCCAGACAAAGTAGGCAATATCAGGTTCGGTGAAATCCCTTTTCGATATCACGCATCGTCAGCCGGAGAATAACGGGGCGGCCGTGAGGGCAAGTGGTCGGAGATGATGTTGTGAGAAGGCGGTCGATAAGCCACTGCATCTTTTCCGGTGTCAGCGGCATGTTCACCTTGACCGCCGCCTTGCAGGCAAGGCTTGCGGCGATGTCGTCGCGAATGGAGGAACTAGGGTCGCGGCGGCGCTCAACGTCGATGGTGTCGAGTATCTCAGCAAAAAGATTTCGGGCGTCGGCGGCAGGCACGTCATTTGGCACAGACTTTATCGCCACGGTCCTTCCCGAAAGCCGCATAAGCCCAAACCCCAACGCGGCGAGGTCGTCAGCCACAAGCTCGAACGCCTCGGCCTGTGCCGGTGTCAGGTCGAGCGTTTCGGGAAGCAGAAGGTTCTGCGATTCGACCGGGCGTTCGGTCTCGGATCGGCGGAACTTGTCGAAAAGGATCCTTTCGTGAGCGACGTGCTGATCAACCAGAAGAAGCCCTTCGTTATCAACGGCGATTATGTAGCTGTCATGAAGCTGCGCGACGGGACGTATCTTTGACGCGGCGACGGCGGCAAGATCGGGCGATGTAACATAACGAGCGGCAGAATCAAGCGGCGGAAGATCGTTGGCGGTGTTGCCGGAAATGATCGGGATCTGAGATGCGAGGTCATTTCTCTCCGTTCGTTCGGTGTTCTGCCGTGAAAGAGCATCGCGTTCAAACGCTGCGGAGATGTCGGCGGCATCAGTATCTTCGCTCGTGCCGAAATCGAATAAATTGTTGTTTGCGGGCTGTGCTTCGGATGCGTCCTCGGTGCGGATCGCCGTGTCAGGAGCAGGCGACGCAGCCGATTCGCTAAAGTCGGCCTGCGGCGGAACGGCGAACGCAGGCGGCTGCTGAAATGCGGGTTCCTCAAAATTCCCTTCTGCTGACGGCGTCGAAAATGCCGTTGGTTCTGAATCCGGAATTTCCGCAGGCTCATCAGGCGTTCTGAATCCGGCCTGTGTGAGCGAGACGCGGACGGCCTCGGCGATGACCTCTCTTACGGCGTCGTTTCGGCGAAAGCGAACCTCGGTCTTTGCCGGATGAACGTTCACGTCCACCTCTTCGGGCTGCATCTCCAAAAAAAGGAATGCGACCGGATAAAACCCGTGCGGCAGCACAGAGCGATAGCCTTCGCGCAGGCCGTCAGCGATGACCTTGTCGCGGACGAAACGTTTGTTTACAAAAAAATACTGCGAATCGCGATTGGTGCGGCGTTCGCGCGGAGCGGAAACGAATCCGGTGACGCGGGCGACGTGTTCGCGTCCGGCCGCGACCGGAACCAGCCCGTCCAGAAGCCCGCCGCCGAAAAGCTGAAATGCCCGCTCGCGAAGATCCTTTGCCGGTGTTACACGGATGACCTCGCGGCCATTGTTCGTAAGCGTAAATGCCGTGTCAGGATACGAAAGAGCGTAATGGGTGACGATGGACGTGATGTGATAATTTTCGGTCGCCTCGGAACGCATGAATTTTCGTCGGGCAGGCGTATTGAAGAACAGGTCGCGGACGGAGATCGTCGTGCCGTCTGAACGCGAAGCGTCCTTTACATCGACAAGGCGTCCGCCCTCTATCTCGACACGCGTCGCCGCCTGATCCGCGGGTGTTTTTGTGACAAGCTCGACACGCGCGACCGAGGCGATAGATGCCAACGCCTCACCGCGAAAGCCAAGCGTGCTGATGCTGCCGAGGTCTTCCGGGACACTGATCTTTGACGTGGCGTGGCGTTCAAAAGCGAGGATCGCGTCGTCACGGCTCATTCCTTCGCCGTCATCGGCAATGCGCATCAGGCGTCTGCCGCCGAGTTCGATCTCAACCGTTATCCGGCGGGCGCCGGCGTCGAGCGAATTTTCGACAAGCTCTTTTATGACGGACGCCGGACGTTCGACCACCTCGCCGGCGGCGATCTGGTTGGCAAGGTTGTCCGACAATACGCGTATCCTGTTCATATCAAAGCCTGATGATGCGATGCCCTTTGTCGCCGAGGTCGATGCTGCGATAGATCCAGTCAACAAAACCGGGGCCGTATTTGTTGAGAAAATACAGCACGTTCAGGCTGCGCTCCTGCAGGTGTCCCTGCGGCAGCACGGACGCGAAAAGGCCATTTATCTGGCGGTTTACTGTTTCGTCACGGCTAAACTGCGACCGCTGAAACTTTCCGCGAAGAGCGCCGATGTGATAGATGATCTTTCTTCGCCGTGTCGCAAGATTTTCGGCAAGTGTCGGATCGAGCTTGGAAAATTCCTGATCGAGCCGGTTCAGTTCGGTGTTTATCTTTTCTTCGACATCGGCTATCAGGCGTGCCGTGTCGCGGTTGAGGTGTTCGTTGACAAGACGCGGCAAAAGTTCATCTATGCCCGCGAAAAGGTCTGTAAATTCGATGCCGAAACGCTCCATCGCCCGCCGCTGACGCGATTCGATAACGGTAAAGCTCTGTCTGTGAAGTATCGGCGTAACAGGACGGTCGAGCAGGCGGTAAACCTCGCTGCTCTGGGCAAAATAGGCTATCTCAGCCCCGCCGCCGAAATAGCAGGCCGTCGGTAAAAGGTAGTCCTGAACGACCGACCGCAAAACGACGCTTGGGCTGAATCTGCCCGGTTCCCTTTCCGCGATCTGGGCAAGTTCTTCGAGCGTAAAGCGGCGCGAACCGTCCTTTGTCCAAAATGCCCCTTCGCTGTCTTTTTTTAGGGCGTTCCGCGTACCGTCGCGTGCCTGCCAAAAGAGCGGAAAATAATCTTCGGCAACATGTACCTGAGCGACATAACCGTCGTGGACAAGCTCCTCGCTTCTGACGCGAAGGGCGTCAACGATCTCATGCGATCTTTCTATCGCTTTGATGTAAACCGGTGCAGCAAGCGATTTCAGCCGCGAATCAAGCGGACAGAGAATGATGACACCGTGTTCGCCAAGGATCTGGGTCAGAAGCCGTGCGAAAGCGTCGCCGAAATATGCCCCGTTTGACCACGCATCCTCGATCATCGAGCGAAGCTCATCGGTGAACTCGGTCTTTTCCAGCGCCGAGAAAAGTTCCGATGTGGTAGCGGCGATGGAATCGTCAAGTTTGATATACCCGACGGGCAGCTCGTCATAGCATCGTTTGGGCTGATTTGAAAGCAGCACATCGGCACCGTCGCGGCCCAGAATGTGTGTTTTTGAAACTTCCTCAAAATCGTGGTCTTCGGTCGCGACCCAAAAGACCGGCACCGCCTTGAAGCCGCGTGAACGCAGACATTCGGCCATGCGGACGGCGGAAAGCGCCTTGTAGATCGTGTAAAGCGGGCCGGTGTAAAGTCCGGCCTGCTGGCCCGAAACCACGGCGACCGTATCATCGTCCCTGAGCAGCTGAATATGTTCGAGGGTCTTTTCAGACGCGCCGAACTTGCGGTTCATTTCGTCCAGTGTGTCGCACAGCACCTGACGGTCGGCCTTGTGATTTGCCAGAACCTCGGATATGCGGTCGGCTATCCGGTCATGTGACGGAACCGCGTTCGGATAGAACTTTTGAAGCAACAGAGGGTCGTGCTGATATTGTGTGAAAAGCCGGGACTGTCCCGGTATCTGCGAAAAATCGATCCCGTCAATGGACAGTACGATCTCACCGTTCGGGGCCGGACAAGCTATCTGTTGATGCACGCTGATCTTTCTCCTTGGTTAGAATTATAATTGCGCGCGGCGTCTTGTTCAAAACTGGAAAAAGATACTGTCTTCAAAAGCAGATAAATGTCCGAAAAGTGTTTTTAAATTGCCTACGCCTTTAGGCGTAGGACATCGGCCAAGATCATCGAATAAAGGCTTTAGCCAAAAAGGAAGATATAAAGTCCTTATGGCTTTAGCCTTTGCCCCTTGTAAATATTGCGGCTGAAGCCATTAAGAAAGAGGCTTCGCATGGTTTGGCTAAAGCCAGAAGTTTTTTTATCTTTCACCACTGGCTAA
>JAHBSK010000019.1 GCA_019639175.1 Acidobacteriota bacterium
CTCATATGAGTAATAGAGTTAAAAACTGGTATAATGTGTGCCAGCCCCTTGTTATAGAAATTATAAGATGCGTGAGTCAGTTTCTGACCGATTATGGTTCCTGCGGCGGCCGCTTCAGTTCCTGGTGGACATGGCGGTGCTTTCGTGCGCATTCTTTCTGGCGTATCTGCCGGCGATAAACGTTCAGTTGGGCGAATTTTATTTCAGCACCGCCCTCAGCCAACTGCCGCTGGTCGTTCTGGTACAGTTTGCAGCTCTTACCCTGACCGGAGCGTATTCCATATTGTGGCGTTATGTCAGCATTGAGGACGTTCGCGTATTTTTCCGCGCCGCCGTAATTTCCGGGGCGGTTCTCATCGGCTTTCGCTATGCGCTGATCTTTACACATTTCAATCTTTGGCAGGTTCCGATCTCCGTTATCGTAATAGACACGGTCCTGGCATTTGGCGGACTGTTGTCGCTCAGGGTCACGCGCAGATTTATTTATGAGTTTGGTGACAAGCAAAGTTTTCGTCCCGGTACGCGGAAATTGAGGCAGCGGTCTGCATTGGTTGTCGGAGCGGGCCGATTGGGAGCTGCGCTGGCAAAAGACGTGATCGGCAGACGCGACGCCGCTCTGCAAATACGCGGCTTTGTGGATGACGACCAGCATAAACACGGCGGCAGCGTCAGCGGCGTCAAGATACTGGGTTCGACACACGACTTGCCAAGGTTGGTGAGCGAACTGGGTGTCGAAGAGGTCGTGATAGCCATTGACAAGGCCCAGGGCAAAACCATCAGGCGTATCCTTGAAATATGTGGCGAGATCCCGGTAAAGGCGCAGATAATTCCCAGCCTTGGCGATATAGCTCAAGGGCAAGTATCGATAAACAGGCTCCGCGATGTTGAGATCGAGGACCTGCTGGGCCGTGAACCCGTAAAGCTGAATAACGACAATCTGCACGAATTTCTTACTGACAAGGTGGTGATGGTGACGGGCGGCGGCGGTTCCATCGGCTCGGAACTCGTTCGCCAGATCGCCGGATACAACCCCAAAAAGCTGGTGATGGTCGAACGGGCGGAGTTCATGCTGTTTCAGATAGACAGCGAATTGAGAGAAACCTTTCCCGAACTTGATTTCATTTCACTGATGGCCGATGCGGGCGAGGAGCCGCGAATGCGGCAGATCTTCAAGGATTATCAGCCGGAAGTCGTCTTTCATGCGGCGGCCAACAAGCACGTTCCGCTGATGGAAGTAAACCCGGAAGAAGCGGTAAAGAACAATGTCTTTGCGACGCGTGTCGTCGGAGATCTTGCGGGCGAATTCGGCACGCGGCATTTCGTGCTGATCTCAACGGACAAGGCCGTCAACCCGACCTCGATCATGGGAGCGTCAAAACGCGCGGCGGAGATAGTTGTTCAAACGCTCAATCATCGGGTTGAGACCAGATACACATCTGTACGGTTTGGGAACGTGCTGGGTTCGGCCGGTTCGGTCGTTCCGATCTTTCGCGAACAGATAAGAAAAGGCCTGCCGATCACGGTAACGCACCGCGACATGACGCGGTATTTTATGACGATACCGGAAGCGTCCCAGCTTGTGCTGCAAGCCGGAGCCTTGGGCGAAGGCGGCGAGATTTTCATCCTGGATATGGGTGAACCAATAAAAATACTCGATCTTGCGGAGGATATGATACGCCTTTCAGGTTTGACGCCCTATGAAGATGTGGACATAGTTTTCACGGGTATCAGGCCCGGCGAAAAGCTTTTTGAGGAACTGGAAATATCGGGAGAAAAGCTGCTCAAAACAAAACATCCCAAGATATATATCGGCAAAATAGCAGAGCATCCGCAGGAAGAGGTCATTCAAATGCTGAACTCGCTTGCCCGGGCGGTCGAGGCCGGAGATGAGGAAATGCTGCGTCAGGCATTCACACGATCCATACCTGAAGTGCGGTTTGCCGAAAACCCCGCCGAGATCAAGGAAACCGGCCGCGAAACGGAAACGGCCGAGATCTCGCGTACGGCAAAGCTCGGAATGGCGTCTAAATAGCCGGTCGGCTTTCTCAATTAACAATATCGTTCATTATGTCAGTACTCGTCACCGGCGGAGCCGGATATATCGGAAGCGTCACGACCGACGCGTTGCTGCGGAGCGGCGAAACGCCGGTCGTCATAGACAATCTGGTTTACGGACATCGCGAAGCCGTTCACTCGGACGTGCCGTTCTATGAAGGCGATATAGGCGATAAGGAACTTGTCGGCAAGATACTTTCCGAACACAAGATCGACGCGTGCATGCACTTTTCGGCATACGCCTATGTTGGTGAATCGGTCGAGGACCCAAAGAAATATTTTGCCAATAACGTTGTGCAGACCGTCAGGTTACTCGATGTTTTGCTGGAGCATAACATAAAATATTTTGTTTTTTCATCCACTTGCGCGACATACGGCGAACCGCAATACGTTCCTATTGATGAAGCACATCCGCAGCAGCCGACCAATCCTTACGGCTGGTCAAAACTGATGGTCGAACAGATATTGCGGTCGTATGACACAGCGTACGGTTTACGCTTCGCCGCCCTGCGCTACTTTAACGCCAGCGGCGCGACCGATACGCACGGCGAAGACCACGAACCCGAGACTCATCTTATACCGCTGGTGCTTTATAATGCACTCGGCCGCATACCGAACATTTCCATTTTTGGCACAGATTACCCAACGCCGGACGGAACCGCCATCCGCGATTACATCCACGTCAGCGATCTGGCCGACGCGCACATTTTGGCGCTCAACCATCTGCGAAACGGCGGAACATCCGATGCATTCAACCTCGGCAACGGCAGCGGTTATTCGGTGCAGGAGGTGATAGACGCAGCCCGCCGCGTGACCGGCCGCGAGATAAACGCCGTTCGTTCGCCACGACGCGCCGGCGATCCGTCACGCCTCGTCGCCAACGCCGAAAAGGCACGAGCCATTCTAGGCTGGCAGCCAAAAATATCTGACATAGAAGCGATCATAGAAACCGCCTGGAAGTGGCACACTCGAATGACCGATTGAATTACAAATCTCTTCTCATTTGTGATTAAATCTTTTGTATGACCGAAGCAAGGATCAAAAAACAGCGCATCTCGCGCAAGGCGGCGAGTTTTACCGAATCAGTCATTCGCGAGATGACGCGAGAGGCGGTGAAATACGGTGCGGTAAATCTGGGTCAGGGATTTCCTGATTTCGCGGCTCCCGAAGACATCAAACGCAAGGCGATGGAAGCCATTGCCGCCGATCACAATCAATACGCGATAACGTGGGGCGTCAAGGATTTTCGCGATGCCATTGCCAAAAAGACGATGTGGTTTTTGGGACTGGACATCGATCCCGAAACCGAGATCACCGTTACGTGCGGTTCCACGGAAGGAATGATCGCGGCTATGATGGCGACGGTCGATCCCGGCGAAGAGGTCATTGTTTTTGAACCTTTTTACGAAAATTATGCTCCTGATGCGATATTGTCAGATGCAAGGCCCGTTCACGTTCCGCTTTATCGCACGGATAACGGTTTCGTTTTTGACCGCGAGGAACTAAAGGCCGCTTTTAATGAACGCACAAAAGCGATCATCATCTGCAACCCGAACAACCCGACCGGCAAGGTCTTCACACGCGAAGAGCTTGAGTTCATCGCCGACCTCTGCAAAGAGTTTGACGTGCTTGCCTTTACCGACGAGATCTACGAACATATCACCTACAACATTGATGAGGACGGCGACCCGCTCGAACACATATCGATGGCTACGATCGATGGAATGCGTGAACGCACGGTCGTCGTCAACTCACTCTCAAAAACGTATTCGGTAACGGGCTGGCGTGTGGGCTATTGTATAGCGCCGCCTGACATCACATCGGCCATCCGCAAAGTTCACGATTTTCTGACCGTCGGCGCGGCAAACCCGCTCCAGCACGCCGGTGCTTATGCTTTGAGCCTGCCGCCGTCATATTACGTCGATCTGCAAAAGGAGTATCAGCGCAAACGCGACATTCTGGTTCCGGTTCTTAAGGACACAGGTTTCAAATGCGACACACCGGAAGGCGCATATTACGTAATGGCAGACATTTCAGATTTCGGCTTTGCCAACGATGTCGAATTTACAAGACACCTCATCCGCGAGGTCGGCGTTGCGGTCGTTCCGGGTTCGTCGTTCTATCACGATCCGGCAATGGGTTCACAGATGGTGAGATTCTGCTTCTGCAAAAAGGACGAGACGCTCCGTGCCGCCGCCGAAAATCTGCAAAAGCTTAAACGTGGCTGAGCAGGTCAGGCAACCATTTCCCGCCCATCGTGCAACCAAATTTTACGACCACCGTATCATTTACGGAAATAATGTTATTTTCTGAGATCTTGGAGGTAATAATATGTTCAGGAAAATTTTTGTATTGGCTTTGGCCATGACATTACCCGCCGTTGCGGCCACTGCTCAGACCGACACGGATAAGCCGTCTGTCCCGACGGCCCCGCGGATAATGACTTTTGACTACTTTGATACCAGAGGCGGCTACCTCGGTGTACAGACAAAGGATGTAAACTCTGACAACTTTTCTTCGCTTGGGCTTTCGTCTGTTCGCGGCGTTGCTGTCGAAAAGGTGATGGAAGGCTCGCCGGCGGAAAAAGCCGGTTTGCAGGCCGGAGACGTTATCGTTCGCGTCAATGGCGAAGAGATCACAAGCGCGAAAAAGCTGACGCGGCTGATCGGAGAGATCGCTCCGGATCACACCGCAAGTATCACCGTCCTCCGCGGCGGCAGTGAACACGAGGTTGCGGCCACGATAGGAAAACGTGACCCGAAAAGCCTTGTCAGCGGCAATTTCCCGTCAGCATTGTTTGAAGGAAAAGGAACGCCGTTTACATTTAAAACGCCAGATTTTCCCGATTTCGGCGAACTGCCCAAATTAGACAATTTTCCGGACGGCAGTAAGGTTTTCGTTTGGCGAAGCGGCGGTTCGGCACAGATCGGCATTGGAGTTTCGGCTCTGACAAAACAACTGGCGGAACATTTCGGCGTTGAAAAAGGCGTTTTGGTAAATGAGGTCCGCGCCGATTCTCCGGCGGCAAAAGCGGGGCTTCAGGCTGGCGACATCATTGTGGAAACGGATGGAAAAACCATCTCCTCTGAGACAGACCTGATCAGAGCCGTAAACAGCAAGAAAGAGGGCGATGTTTCCGTTACCTTTGTTCGCGGCGGCGCGCGTCAGACCGTTAACGTAACACCGGTTAGAACCGAAAGGAATATGCAGGATCTTTTTGAAAAATTCAGATCACCGAGTTCAAAAGAACGGGAAAACTAGGCTGAAATATCAGTTTTGAAAAATCTTGGGACGCCTTTCCTGTTTGGTTCGGCGTCATTTTTTTAATTTCGCTCTTTTGCGAGTGTTTCCTTATAGAGGTCGTTCGCCTCGCTACTGTTATCACGAGCCTTTTCCATCAGCGTCCGGTATTTATCGGTCAGTTCGTCAAACTCAGCTTTTACCTTGTCATATGCCTTGACGTCTTTCGGGTCGTAATTGTCACGGAGCGTTCGGGCCGCCGCGTGGTAGCTGGTAAAGGCCTCAAGCTGTTTCATCAGCGATTCTTCTTTCAGACGCAGATATTCGTCGTAATCCCGATTTATCTTCATTTCGCGGGCATCGCGTATCTTGTTAATGGCGTCGTTGCCGTAATTGGTGCCTTCATTTATCAGCTTGACCACCTCGCCCGAAATACGTTTTACATCTTCGACATTCTTCGCCTCCACTGCCGCCCGAAGCTCGTGACGTTTGCCCTCATTTTCTTTATAAAGAACCTTTATTTTGGTCAGATCCCGGTTGGCTTCTTCGATGATCTTGCCGGCCTCGGCGGTTTCGTCGGCTGGGCCGATCAGGCCGCCGCCGCTTTCACACGCTCCGCCAAAAACGGCGACCAGCAAGAAAACCACCATCAGCGGCCAAATACGAACCTGATAAATGGAACATCTTTCCATAGCACTTAAATTATCATATTTCACATCGCGTTTTTTGAAAAATTTCAGCACAATCTCCCCGCGGCTGCCTCTATTCGCCAAATCTGATGCCGTCATTTCCGCGTCTCCGCCAGATAAAGCCGTCCAGAATATAATGCGTCAACTGCGGCACGGCCAATAGCGGAACGATCCACATTTTCCATTTATCAACTTCCCAGTTTGCGCCAAAGAGCCATTCCCTCTCATGCCATACGCCCCGGCTCCAGAAAAGCTCTTCAACATAGGCAAGCGCCCATAATGTGGCAAGAAAAACTATCCAATGACTCGACAGCGATCGGTAAACCCGCCCGGCAGTTTCGCGCCGCATCCGCGCATACATATAAACAAGCGCAAAATACGGCACGCCGTGAATGATGACATTCGTCACCGTAAACGCATAGTCAGAATTAAAGAAGACAATGCCGACATACCAGCAAACGGCTGTCGTTGCGACAACAATGTCCTTGCCGATATTCAAAAAACCGCGCGTGAAATAGAGATAAATTGATTTTGCAAAGTATGCCGACAACGCAAGCACGTAGATAGGAAAAAGAACCGTTTCGACAAGCGCCGGAAGTTGAATAAAATCGTTCTCGACGAACCAGTTAAAATTTCGCGGAAGCCGCGTCATCCAGAACGCCAACGGATAGACGGTCGCCAGATAGACCGCCGCCGCATCTATCCACCACGTCCAGCTTTCGGTCTCATTTAATTTCCTGCGATAAAGCGCGACCCAGCCGTACTGCTGCCGCACAAAATGAAAAACGGCAACTATCGCCAGCACACGCCAAAACGTCAGTTCTCCCTCGGAGTAAAGCGCCACGCCGACCGCATATCCAAAAACCGGCACAAGCAGATAAAGCCAATACCGCCGCTTGAATTCCGCTGTGTCAAAATAAACGCGAAAACTAGTTGACCATACATGCGCGACATCTATCAGCAAGATCGCCGTGACCCAAGTCCATTCCGGCGACGCTTCATCCAAAACACCTATCTGCCAACCGACCGCCAGCAACAACAAAGCCGCCACCGCACTGCCGAGAAAAACCGACAGATCAATATTCCGCGAAAAAAGCCACCGGTGTGTGTCAGATAGGCTCGTTTCCATGAATAAACAGTACTACAATCATATCTTTGAGGTATAGGATTATCACTCCTCTCCTAAAATTTCCATTGCAAGTCCGCTTAGAAAATGGATGCCTCTTCGCTCAATAATTTATGCAATCTAATCAACCCATATGAAAACTCTCATTTCCTTGACGTCTAATAATAATATGGCGATAATGAAATATTTTTTAGCCTAACTTTTATTCACAAAGAACAATGAGTTTCAATTCTTAGACTATGAGTGATGTAATCCGTTGTCCATACTGTGAAAAGTATATTGATGTAACGTTTAACCCCATTACTTGTGCGAAATGCGGAGAGGCTTTGGCCAAAGATGAAAGCGGGGTTTATTTTACAAATGAGACCTTGGATTCTGATTTTAATGCTGTCCCTCGAGTTGTACGCCTTTTTGCTACGGGTATAGATTTAGCTGTAGCTTTGGCTAGCATCATGCTTTCTTTGGTAGTTGCGGATAGACTCTTTCCGATTCGTTCATGGGTAGGATTAGGACTTGCAACCGTAACAACTCTAACTATGATTTTTGTTTATCCATCGCTCATGGAACGATATAGTTCTGGCGCAACACTGGGAAAAATGGTATTTGGCGTTCGAGTAATTGATGTGAATTCTTTAGGGCCGCCCTCATTACAGCAAGCTCTGGGAAGAAATATTTTAAAGGTTGTACTAGCGAGTGGTTTATTTTGGGTATCGATGGCCTTTGGAGGAATCCCCTTTATCGTGGCAATATTGTACCCAGATATCTGGTCAATCCATAATAAAGCATCCAATTCTCTCGTGGTGTACAAGTAGACAGGCGAGTTCAGATAATAGACAGAGGTTTTACAGTTCAGCGTCGTTCTTTGTTACAACAGAAAATCTCTTCAATTAATGGGATGCGGCTGTGGTCTGTGCGTACGAACTGTTAACTTATTATTGACAATTATCGGTCGATGGGCGTAGTCTTATAATCCAGATCACCACTGAAAGGGCGAAAGCTCTTCAGTCACCCTCGGGTTACGATCCGGGGGATTTTTTCTAACAGACCGAACTATTAATTCTCCGGCTCTCGAAATCGACAATACTCTGCATATAAGATTGGCAATTGAAGCAAGGCATCTTCTTCTGACGAGAAATGTTCCAAAAATTCTTCCCAGTTAAGTGGGAAGGTAGTTTCCCAATCAGCCGGAGGAGTGTCTGCGGGCCGGAACTTATACACCACCCACTTTCGAAAAGGAGTCGTAACCATGTGGTACGCGCCGTCATCAATGTTACCGTTACTACCACATCCCTCAATGAATGAAACAACTTCATTAAACGTACCTTTTGGGGTGTACATTTTAGGCCTTTTACATACAGCTTCTATGACCTCACAAAATTCCTCTCTGCTAATTCGCTTATTCATTCTTTTACCTCCTTTGCTGCGCGCAGTCCATGATAGAACGCTTCTTCAAAAAGCGCGAAGCCGCTGAGGTCGGTGTGGGCGAAGTGGATGTTGCGGTATGGTTTCAGGGCTTTTGCGCGTGTTTCGCCGTGGATAAAGCCTGGTGTGGGTGAGATCATCGCATGGCCCCAACGCATTATGTCTATGCGGTCGCAGAGTTCGTGAATGTCCGGATGTGCTCGAGCGAGGTCGGTAAGGCAAACATCTGCCAGTTCGCGCCATTCGTAGTTGAATAGTTTTGTCCGGCCGTCCGGTTCGTGACACATCGGATAATAGTACGTCCAAATGGCCGGTCCGTGATCGATACCTTTTTGGTGTGTGGCGTTCACGTAACCAAGCGAATGACTGTCATATAAAACATTGTCCCATGCAAGCGGAAAATCGCGCGAGAAACGCGGCTTCGGACGGTCTTTCAACTGCAGGTTTGCCACGAACCACGAGTTGCTGTGAAACGACCGGGCGTCAAATGGAGCGGCTTCGTTAAAACCGCGAATGACATACGGTGCCGTAAATATAGGCGAGGCGTATATCGCTTTTTCACAATGAAAGCCGAGTGTTTCTGCGCCGTCAAAACATACAATATCTACGCCGCTTTCAGTTGGTACAATGGAAACAACTGCTTGCGATCTTAAAGTTTTATCCTTAACACTCTCGGCAAGATGAGCAACAAACCGTCCGTTGCCTTCAGGAAATGTGATGAACGGCTGAGATTCGCCACCGCTTTTACGAACGCGCGAACAGAAATAAAAAAGTCCCGCCCAAGCCGATGTCTGATCGAGTTTTAGACCGTAATCGTCGCGGCAAGCGTAATCGCAATACCACAGCAGTCTTTCTGATGTCAGGCCTTTTTGCCTCAGCCATTCGCCAAACGAGATCTTATCCAGAGCAACAACTTCGGCATCGTCAGAACACAATGCGGATGGAACCACAAAAGCACGTCTGCCTTTACCATCACGCCAATTTACCCAATGATCTGTATGTTTTTGAAATTCGCTGAATTGACGAATGTCTTCTTCACTTTCGCCCGCATGTAGATAAAGACCTTCGTACCAACGGCCTTTATAAAAAACACGCTCCTCAGGCTGGCGGCAGAGAAATTGCTCTTTGATTATCACGTCACCTTCCGCCGAAC
Organism: Acidobacteriota bacterium; assembly: GCA_019639175.1. Taxonomy (GTDB): domain Bacteria; phylum Acidobacteriota; class Blastocatellia; order Pyrinomonadales; family Pyrinomonadaceae; genus OLB17. Next base: position 9,686 of record JAHBSK010000019.1, read on the forward strand.
GCCCTTCAGTCAGCCGCATCTCATCCAGCAGTTCGATCAATTCGGTGTTTTCACGAAAAGGAACGGGCAGATAATGCGCTCCCCAAGGATAGCCGACCGGCCGGCCTTCACCGCTTTTTGACGTACCGCCAACATCCTTTTCAAGCTCGAGGACGACAATATCCTCAATTCCCTGCTTTGACAATTTCCATGCAGCAGTGAGTCCTGCCACTCCGGAACCGACGATGACAACTTTTACCTGCCGCCATTTATCAGCCGAAACCTCGAACGTACGGTGTTCGCGAAGAATATGTCCGAGATCGACATTCTGCCCGGCCAGTTCACCATCCGGAAAACGGTCGGGCCGGCTTTCCCGACACGCCGCAAAAGCAAACGGCGCGCCGAGAAATGTCGTCAAGAGTTCCCGCCGCGTCAGCCTCACTCAAACCTCCGCCATTCGGTCTCGTAATAGCGAACCAAAGCCTGGTTATCAAGGCGGTTTATCTCTATGTCATCTGAGGGCAAGGTCATATCGGACGGAAAATCAAAAAGCGATGCGAAGGAATTTTGGTTGATGTAGTTCAGCTCGATGCCTTCGCGGGCATTTTGCGGTGTTTCAAAAGGCTGCTGTTTGACAAGTGCATATCCCCAAACGCCAAAGCTCGGAACCGTGGTCTGAAAAGGCTTTACGTAAAAACCCGCTGCTTCGAGCGTTTTTATGATCGACCAGTATGAATTGCGAGCGTAGAGCGGCGAGGTGCATTGGATGACCACGGCTGCTTCGGGCCGAAGCTTTGCCCTTAAAAGGCCGTAAAAGCGCGTCGTATAAAGTTTTCCCAAAGCAAAATTGTTCGGGTCAGGGAAATCAACGATGGCTATATCAAAAGGCTCGATGTCATTGTTGTCCAGCCAAACGAAAGCGTCCGCGTTTATGACCGATACGCGCGGATCTTTCATCGAGCCTTTGTTCAATTCCATCAGAGCGGGCAGGGCTTCGGAAAGTCCGGTCATCATCGGGTCGAGATCGACCAGCGTTACACTTTCGACCGACGGATATTTCAATATCTCGCGCACGGCCAGGCCGTCGCCGCCGCCAAGCACCAGAACGCGTTTCGGTTCGCCTTGATAAGCGGCAAACGCCGGATGAACAAGCGCTTCGTGATAGCGATATTCGTCAAATGAATTGAACTGAAGATTGCCATTCAAAAAAAGCGAATGGCCGAGCTTGCCTCTGGTGACAACGATACGCTGATACGGCGAGCTTTTTGCATAAACGATCTGGTCGGGAAAGAGCGCGTCCTCTGCCATAGTGGTAAGAGAGTCGGCTTTAATAAAAGCAATCCCCAAAAGCACAAGCAGTACAAAACCTTTTACCCTCAGCAAGGTCAGATTCTTTTTTATCAGCGGTTCCAGAAGCCATGTTCCCCAAATGCCGACTATCGCATTGAGCATACCGAAAAGCAGCGATGTTCGGTTCAGCCCGAGTTTTGGAACAAGAAAGATCGGGAACATCAGCGACGCAAGAAGCGCTCCGACATAATCCAGAGCCAGAACGCGCGAGACAAGGTCCTTGAAATCAAGCTCGTCCTTGAGTATCCGCATAAGCAGCGGTATCTCCAGCCCGACCAGAGCGCCGATAGCAAAGACCATTGAATATAAAATAACGGCAAAGTAGGAAACGTTGGCAAATGTCAGAAACAGCAGCGGCGCGGAAAAACCGCCGATAAGAGCGACCGCCAACTCGATCTCGATAAATTTTGAGGCAAGGTTCGTTTCCAGAAAACCGGAAAGCCATGACCCGACACCCATTGCGGAAAGATAGATGCCGATGACCAGAGAGAACTGTGTCACCGAATCGCCCAGAACGTAGCTCGACACCGTAGCGGCAAGAAGTTCGTAGATCAAGCCGCATGTGGCGATGATCACGACGTTCAAAAATAGCAATGGCACTCGCTTCATAAACCTGGCCGCCTGACAGACAAGACAGACGCGGGGACACGGCGAACACAACTCACCGTGCCACCGCGTCAAAAAATGCTCTTTCTAATTATCCGTGAATGGCAGCCGCAATGATGATGGAAATGCCTATCATTATGGCTCCGATAATGATGCCGAGAGCTGTGTTGTGATCTTCTTCTATCTCGTGATGAATGTCATAGACACGACTCAAAATAAAATAGGCGATAGTAAAGAAGATCAGCCCGATCACGACAAAAACAAGTGTTGTGACCAGTATTTCCGCAAGTTCGTCAAATTTTACCACCAGGCCAAGCACAGCCGGTGCAATAGTAGAGATCAGCATTTATTTCCCTCCGCGAAATCCTGAATAGATGAACGGAACACCAAGGCGCGACTGGCTGCCGGAGTTTGCCACCTCCCAGCCGAACCACGCCGCGGCCGTATATAGCACGATCACCGCTCCGCCAAATAACATATAAAGAGTCTTTTTGATCATTTTATTTCTTTCCTGCCATTAACCGAACCTGCGCCTACTCATCATCATCGGAGCCTCCGAACATGCTCTCGCTCCATTTCTTGCCCTCGAAAGACATCTTTCGGATCAGGCCCAGAACGGGAACGATCAGAAGCACGACAAGCGCGCAGATAAAATTGACCCCTCGGTTAACGCCCTGTTCGACCTTGACGGTAACGGGCATCGGCTGCTGCCAGTTTTGCCAGGAACCTTCTATCCTCAACGTGTAATTTCCCGGCGGCAGCGATGACATTGTTGCATCCTGTGTCTGTCCGCCTTCTGACCAGGAACCGTCGCTGTCAACGCCGGTATAATATTCTATTGGGATGTTCACCGATTCGACCTCCTGACTTTGGTCGTTTATCAGATCGACGTCAAGATCGGCCCACGAATTATTCACCGGCGCGCTGGCAGTGATCCTCACATTTCGGTTCGCCTTGATCTCAAAAGTATGACTGAAAGCGATCTGCGGCTGGGTCGAATTGGCCATCGGCGGCAGGCTCAAATGCTGGGACGCGACCGTAGAGCTGACTCCCGTAAAAGGCAAAAGCCCGACCGAGATCACCAATAAAAAGAACAGCGGCAAAAGCCCCCACGTGTATGCAAAGCTCCCCGTAAAAGGCTGATTCGGAGCGACTGACCACGGTTTTGGAAGCCCTTTTATGCCGAATGCCTTTTCTATCTGGGCATTGGTCATGTAAACACCGACCGACCAGTTTACCTCATTGACCGCTCTTTCCTGTGAGAGCATTAGCGGCGCCGCAACATAATCGACCGCTCGGACGGATTCACCCTGCGTCACTTTCCAGTAAAATTCGCCGGTAACGTAATGAACCGTCGCCTTTGCGTCCTGAAATATCTTGAAACTGCGCCCATTGTACCTGACCGTACTTCCGGCAACGTAATAGCCCGCGTTTGACACATCAGCAGGATTGACCGGTTCGACAAAATTCCAGTGATTGTCAGAATGAACAAGCCATCTGAAACCGATCATCGGATTGTAGAGCAGATACTCGTGCCAAAAATACTGTATCCCTTCGATGGTAACGCTGCGAACCATTGCGCCGATGATCTTGAACTTTACATCGCCGGGAAATGTCCCTTCCATGCCGATCTTTAGCACGAATTTATCCGACGTCGGGCAGCTTGAGACCGAGCGCAGATATTTGAGGTTTCCGTTATTGACATCAAGCAGAGATAAACAATTGGGACAGGTCACGCGTTCGGCCTTATCAGGAGCGGCCAAAGATAACGGCCCGCCGCAGTTGGGACAACCCATCGCGGCCGCCGTCGTTCGCCGTGCCTCGCGCTGAACTGGACGCGCCGAACCGAGTCCGATCTCTTCAAGCGTCACCTGCTTTCCGACAAACAGCCACGGCGGCGACACGCTGTAATCAATGGTCCCAAATGCGTTGCCTTTGCCGCTGAGGTCGGCATAAGGCGTCTGTTCGTTGGGAACGAGTTGGTATGGAATCTCGCCTTCTGCAGCGACCGAGGTTGCGATGCCTTTTTCGACCACGGTGAACGATTCGTGACCCGCGATGGCGGGAATTGCCTGGCCGGGCTGCAGTCCATTGAACGACGGCAGCGATGTTTCCTTTGGCAAAGGCTGAAAGAACGTCATGTAAAATCTGCCCTGTGCCTCGGCCAGCCAGCCTACCCATCCGTTCGAGAAAGTGGCGTACCATTCGTCCCAATAACCGCCCGATTCGTGGCGGAGCTGGGCGCGGCCTGTCAATTCAAAACGGCTGCCCATGTATTCGCCTTTGAGGCCGAGTTTCAGAGGCGAGCTGGAATCGACGATCTCAGCCACCTTGCCGAGATCCTCAAGGCTGCGGTCGGTACGTGCGACTGCTGAACGGCAATAAGGGCAGACAACGACAAGAGTTGATCCTTTTTTGAACTCGATGGGCGCGCCGCAGGACGGGCAGCCGGCACTAAGAACGCTCACTTGCTGCCTCCTGCCGTAATGGATAGCTCTGTGTCATCCGCATTTCGGTTTCCGCGCTCGAGTTTTGTCACCGTTACCGTTCCGGCTCCAAGCATTTCCATAAGATGCTCTTTCCAGTTCCATTCGGGACGCGTTCGGCAGCAGTAAAGATTGAATGTGGCGGTGCGGTATTCGGGATAGGTATGACACGCAAAATGCGATTCGGTAAGAGCCACGATGCCGGTGACGCCGCCTTCTCCGTCAAACTTGTGCCAGACGGCGCCGAGCGAATGAATGCCAAGGTCGGACGCAACGCGCTCAAATACCCCGCGAAGCACTGCCTCTTCGCGCAGCTTCGCGGGATCACATCCTTCCGCTTCAATCAACCATTCTGTACCGACGATCATCTGGTCTGTTTCGATCTGCCGAACCCGAGCAAGGCAGAGGCCTTCGGGAACCTGGGGCTATGTTCGTGCGTAATAGTATGAGAACATTAGATGCAGCCCGATGTTGAATATACCCAAATTTGGCCGATTTGTCATTTACTCGCTGTTTCTTTGCACGCTGCTGACTTCGTGTTCCAGCGTTGCAAGCCGGCCCGCTGATGTTCCTTACGACAATGAGGTTTCAAAGTTTCACGAACCGGAAACGACCGGCTCAATCAAGTCACGGGACGTGCGCGAAAGCAGCGGCTTAACCGCATCGCGTTGTCAGGAAAATGTCCTCTGGACCCACAACGATTCTGACGACGGCCCGTTCATATTTGCACTAGACCCACAGGGACGAAATCTCGGCACGTGGAAAGTCACCGGCAGCGAGAACACTGATTGGGAAGACATTGCCGCCTTTAAGGACACCGACGGAAAATGCCATTTGCTGATCGCCGATACAGGAAACAATTATCGAAAACGAAGTACCCTGAAAATATACCGTGTCGAGGAACCGGCGGTAACAGAGCAGACCGCCGAGACGAGACGCAGGAACGCTCTGGCGACGGCTCCGGCAGAAAGCTTTTCTTTTTCTTATGAGGACGGCGGCCAGGACGCGGAAACGCTTCTCGTCCATCCGACGACCGGACAGATCTATGTTGTCTCCAAAAACATCACGTCGGCTGCGGGGGTTTACAAACTGCCGCCTTTTCAGGCAAAGGCCGACCAGGTGGCGCGCAAGGTCGGCCACATCTCGGTTCCGGCGGTGCCGAACGGGTTATTAACAGGCGGAGAGATCTCGCCTGACGGCAGAAGGGTCGCGGTCTGTGATTATTTCGGCGCCTATGAACTGACGCTTCCCGAAACCGCAGCGGACTTTGACGAGATATGGGACGCGCGGGCGATTCGTTTTGACATAGGCCGGCGGGCGCAGGGCGAAGCAATAACCTATACCGCCGACGGAAACACGCTTTACGCCACCAGCGAAAAAAGAGAATCGCCGATATTCCGGGTTTCACGTGTGACAGAAGAATAAGATCGGACGATATTGAAAGATAAAAAACCTCCCTTCTCAAACTTTTATTGTTTGAAAAAGGAGGTTCCCCGGATCTGCGTTTTTCTTACCGCTTATCGGCTCAGTCCATTATTCTGAACTTGCCTTTGTTTTCGATTACCTGACCGCCGACAAGATCTTTGGTCAGTACCTTTATCTCATAATCGCCGGTGTCAAGCGTTGCCGTCGGCAGGAGACGTGCAAGGGTCAAACGCTGGCCCGAATCGCTGAGGCCGCTCCAATCCTCTCCCTGCTTTAAGACCTCTTTTCCGTCCTTCATAAGAACGTATTGAACATCGACGGCGGGCCGCAATGTGGTCTGGTCAATGCCGGCATTGTAAACCTGCAAATAGACCCCGACGTCCTGGCCTCGTTTATAAGTGCCCTCAAGGTTCGGTATGACCTTGGCACCGCCAATGACGAACATCGCACCGATATCCCGTTCATCGGTGCCGCGAAGTGTGGAAGCCAGCACCAGTGAAGAGGTAGAAAGTGTTTTCTCATCGTATCTCGGCACAGAGAATCCCTGATTGATTATTCCGCGGTTTCCGGTCTCAACATCGCGGACGACTACATCCACCTTGTATGTTCCGGGTGTGAGAGCCAACGCTCTCTGATAAACAGATTTCCTGTCCTGAGTCGATGAAAGCTCCTCGGTCGTGGCATAGGTCGTTATCGCGTCCTCAAAAATACCGGAGCGTTTGCCGGACACTGCTGTTACCCTGCCATATACGTTGAGCATGGCGGTCTCAAGTCCGCCGACATTCTTGAAGCTCAGCCCTTTGTTTGATGCCTGAACCGTGAATGTTACGATGACCCGATCTTCGGACTGACGGAAGAAATCTATCCGCAGGTCGAAAGGAAGCGGATTGTCGCTGATGATACCGCTTGGGTTTCTGGCATATTCTTCGAGGTCGCCGAACTTCACTTGCGGCGGACGCTGCAGATCTGTAAGCACACGAAGGCGCTCGAACGGCATGTCCTGCTGCCGCATGTAATTGTTGTTGTTATTGTTCACACCGGAAATACGATCCGCTCTGCTGTCAATGCCGAGCTGTTCGTTGAGCGTCATACCGGCGCCGGGAACGAAAAGCAACGCATCTTTTTCATTGGCGTTACGAGCTATACGATACTCGCCCGTTCCGGTCGGATCGACGAATTCGATCTCGACGCCGCTGCCGACGCCGTCCAGATTTCGATAGAACCAGATCTCAAACGGATAGGTAGTTGTCGAACCGCCGCCCTCATACGAAGGCCGGTCATAGGAACCGCCCGCCGGATGAGATTCCACCGAGTCGGGCTTGCCCCAGGCGATGTATATGCGGCCGCGATCGGTCCTCCAGCCGGGAATGCCCGACGTGAATCGCTCATTGGCATACGCTATTCTTTCGTAATACTCATCGCGGTACTCATTTTCTTCCGTGTCAGGATTGGGATCGCGACGACGCCAAAAATACTCGATGAAGTTTTCGCGTTCCTCATCGGTCTGAAGCGCCCGAAAGGCTCTCTCCTCTTCCTTGGTGATGATGTATTTCACATCTTCGCTCAGCCATTTTTTATAGGCCTGGTTGAGTTCCTTTCCGACTTTTCTGGCCTGGTCTGAAACGTCCTGGCTCGGTGTTTTCTGAGCTGAAATGCTCAACGCTCCCAAACCGAAGGCCATCACAGCCACCAAGGCCTTTCCCAAAATATCTGATCTGGACATAAACAACTCCTGATGCCCGGTTTGCTCCGGGAAGATCTTAATTATCGGGCCGAACCGCATTGTCGAGCCGATCAAATCTGTCAATCTGTAATTTTAGACACTAATACCTATTGTTTCAAGATGCGGCGAAAGGTGTAAAGGTTTGCTTTGGTTAAAAACTACGCAGAAGCCTCGCTGCTCGTCTGTCTCTTTTTGCCAAAAAACCACGCGATAAATATCGACAAAATATACAAAATTATCATCGGAGCAGCAAAAATGAGCAAATTTGGGATGTCTCCGGTCGGCGAAACGACCGCCGCAACTATCAAAATTACGATCAAAGCCACCTTCCACCCGCGAATCATCAAGCCCGGTGTTACAATGCCGATCCGCGCCATAACATAAGCGACCGCCGGCATTTGAAAGATAATTCCCATCGCTAGCATGATTATCGTTATAAGATCAAGATAATCGCTGGCGCGCAACAGAAGGCGAAAATCCTCACCCAATCCCAATAAATACCTCACCGCCGGCGGAAAAAGAACGTAATAAGCAAACGCAACCCCAACAACAAAAGAAATGCTGGAAAGCCCGATGAACGGCGTCACATATGCACGCTCGTGCGGATAGAGAGCCGGAGAAACGAACGCCCAGATCTGCCATAAAAGAAACGGCATCGAAAACGCGATAGCGGCATACAGCGAAACCGTGACAAGCAAGGTAAAAGGTTCGACCGCGGTCGTAACGATCATCCTTTCCTCGCCGCTTTGTTCCAGAACGGCATCTGGGGCAATATCGACCGGAAGCCTGACACCCGACGGTATAACGGCATTGATCGTAATGATAGGCTCGGCCGTAAAAACTCCAAGATTTCCGCTATGATCCCGTTCCACCTTCGCCGCGACCGATGTTCCCGGCTGGACGACGCTTGCACCGAGCTTTGTCGCACGGTCAAAAACAAAGCGGCCTTCAGAGCCTTCCTTCAGTGTCGAAAGCGGTGTTATTCGCTCGTCTCCGGTTATTCCCGCGACCGGTAATTCTCTTCTTTCGGCTTCTGACAACGCCTTTCGCACCGGAACGCTCAGAAAATTATAGATGTCATCAGAAAAGGCAAAGCAGGCTATGAATGCGATAACCACAATTATCACACAATTTACAAGCCTCCGGCGAAGTTCGTCCAGATGGTCGAGAAAGGACATCTGTGCGGCGGTGTCTTTCTTTTTGATATTTTTTATTCGACTCATCGGATAAAGTTGTCGGGCGTTTTGATGCTGTGCCGAACGTCACAACCAGTTGCGTTTGTCTGAGGCTTCCTCGACAGCATCGTCTTCTCTGTTCGCGGTTTCCTGTCTGTCGGCCTCGGCGCGAAGTTCCTCCAAACGCTCATCGTCAACGGGAAGTATCGCCGGTGTTTCCATTGCGGCGTTTTCATCAATGCCTGTTTCCCGCGAAACTGGCTTTTCGATCTCATCTTCTATCGAACCAAGCGTCAGGGCCTTTGATTCTTCTTCAAAATCTATCTCTTTTTCCCATGTTGAACGGAACTCGTCAGCGGTTCCGCGAAATTCGGCCATCATTTTTCCTATCTTTCGGGCATATTCCGGCAGTTTTCGCGGCCCCAGAAAGATAAGCGCAAAAATACCTATTAATATCAGTTCCTGCGTTCCGATGGATTGGAAAATAAATAAATACACGCTTTTTAACTCTTAGCCGGGCTGTCACGAACCCATTATTAGCTGAAATATTCGGTCAAGGTCGCTGTTGCCGTAGTATTCTATCTCTATCTTACCGCCTTTGCCGTCAGATCTATCAACTATTCTGACATGCGTGTTCAATCTTCTCATCAGCTTTGTTTCAGCAGCTTTGACATTGGGATCAAGGGTTTTATTAACCCCTTTATTCTCAGCGGGATGCAAGGTTCTCATTGCCTTTTTGACAGCGCGTTCGGCCTCGCGTACCGACATTGAACCGTCTATTATCTCACTGGCGACCTTTCGCTGTATGTTCGGATCGGCACATAAAAGCAATGCCCGCCCGTGTCCGGCAGTCAGTTTTTTTTCCTCGATAAGGGCCTGTATGTCCTCAGGGAGTTTCAAAAGACGAAGCAAAGTGGTGATAAGTGTTCGCTCCTTACCCACCCGCTCGGCGATCTGTTCTTGCGTAAGTCCAATGTTATCAATAAGTTTGCGATACGCATTGGCTTCTTCGACCGGGTTAAGCTCCTGCCTTTGAATGTTTTCGATCAAGGCAAGCTCCAGCAGTTTGTCGTCCGAGACTTCCTTGACAACAACGGGAACTCTGCGAAGTCCTGCCCTCTGCGACGCACGCCAGCGTCGCTCACCGGCGATGATCTGAAAACGCCCGCCATGCTGCCGAACAACTATCGGCTGAACCACGCCGTTTGCCGTGATCGATTGTGCCAGTTCATCCAGGGCCTTGTCTGCAAAACGTGTCCGTGGCTGTTCCGGGTTCGGCCCAATAAGATCAATATCCACTTCATTTACGGCAACACTGAGTGTCTCCTGAGCCTTGTCCTCTCCCAACAAGGCGCTGAGGCCTCTTCCCAAAGGCTTTCTAGCCATGACTTAAGATCTCCTTTGCAAGTTCCTGATAACTCTCGGCGCCGCGTGACTTCGGATCATACAGCAATATCGGTTTCCCAAAGCTGGGAGCCTCAGCCAGACGAACGTTTCGTGGGATCACAGTTTTCAGCACCTTATGACCGTAAAAATCCCGCAGATCCTTCGCAACAGCTGTTGAAAGGTTGGTGCGCTCGTCATACATCGTCAACAAAAGCCCCTCGATGGTCAAATTCGGATTCAGTTCCCTCTTTAGCCGGGCCAGAGTCTCAAACAGTTCAGTAACGCCCTCCAGAGCAAAGTATTCACACTGAATAGGCACCAATAACGAATCCGCTGCTGTCAAACCATTGACTGTCAATATTCCCAGAGATGGTGGGCAATCAATGATTATGTAATGAAAATAGTCCCTGATCGGGTGAAGTATGCTTTTCAGAACATTTGCACGATCATCAAGATCGGCAAATTCGATCTCTATCCCGGCAAGATTTTTGTCCGAGGGCAGAACCCATAAACTTTCGATCTCAGTCGGAACAACAAGCTCTCTGACCGATTCCTTGGAGATCAGAGCGTGATAAAGAGACTTTCTTCCCGTCGCCCTGACCACACCGGCTCCGGAGGTTGCATTCCCTTGCGGATCGGCGTCAACAAGCAGTATTTTCTTGCCTGACATCGCTAACGCGGCTGACAAGTTTATTGCTGTCGTGGTTTTACCAACGCCGCCTTTTTGATTGGCGACTGCAATTATTTTTCCCATTTACTGTGGTTTTGATAAAGTTCAAGGTAACACACGAGGCGGCATATCGCTAACTCAAACGTGGGACGTCCCACATAAAGAAAGTTAGTTGGAGTTTCTTGATCTTGCCTGCTCCGCCGTTAAAGAGACCAAAACTGTTGAGATCGCCACAGGTGTCAACCCCGGAATAGTGCGAACCTGGCCGAAATTCTTTGGATCCGCCCGCACAATGCGTTCTACCATTTCCGTTGCAAGCCCCCCTACTGCGCTGAAATCAAAATTCTGCGGCACTTTTAGAAGATCGTGGTGATTTACCCTTTCCGTGGCGACCTTTTGCTTCTCAACATAACCGGCATACAGCGAATCGGCCAGAGCGGTGTGGAGATCGGTATCGGTTATGGAATCGGTCAGATCTTTCGGCAGCAGTTTCCTGATCAGGTCGCGGTCAACACCCGGACGCATTGCCAGATGCGATAAAGTAAACGAATCGCCCAGGTCAACTCCCAAAAGCTGCGAGACTCCCGCGTATTCTACCGACGATCTCTTGAAACGTGTAGTATCCAACGCTCCTTTGAGGCGGGCAAGGCGATCTCGCTTTTTATTGAAGCGGTCCCAATCGAGTTCGCCGACTAGGCCGACTTCTCTTCCTTTTGGCGAAAGCCGCTGGTCAGCGTTGTCATGCCGCAGCAAAAGCCTTGCCTCTGCCCGCGATGTGAAGAGTCGGTAAGGCTCATCAACGCCGTGTCGGATAAGGTCATCAGCCAAAACCCCGATGTATGCCTCGTCGCGTGCAAGTGTAAATGGGTCGCGTCCCTGAACGGCAAATGCGGCATTTATTCCGGCAAGGAGTCCCTGACACGCGGCTTCTTCATAGCCGGTCGTTCCGTTTATCTGTCCCGCAAGGAATAATCTGCCCAATCTTGTTGATTCCATCGTCGGCCTCAGTTCACGAGGATCGACGAAATCGTATTCAATGGCATACCCCGGTCGAATTATATTAACGGACTCAAATCCGGGTATCATCCGCAAAAGCTCCTGCTGAAGCGCTGACGGAAGCGACGTAGAAAAACCGTTCAGGTAAACTTCGTTGGTGTCGTAACCTTCAGGTTCCAGGAACAGTTGGTGACGGTTCTTGTCCGCAAATTTAACGACCTTGTCCTCTATGGATGGGCAGTATCTCGGCCCGATGCCGGATATCTTGCCCGAATAAAGCGGAGATTGGTGAAGATTGTCCCTGATCGCCTGATGAACGCGGTTATCAGTATAGCCAATGAAGCACTTGACCTGCGGCTGCTCGATGCGTTCTGTTGCAAAGGAAAAAGCAACGGCAGAATCGTCTGCGGGCTGTTCTTCAAAAGCCGACCAGTCTATGGTCCTGCCATCCAGCCTCGGCGGAGTGCCGGTCTTAAGTCGTCCTACCGGAAACCCTTGCGTCTTAAGGACTTCTGCCAATCGGACGGAAGCAGGTTCACCGGCTCTGCCGGCAGAATAGGTTTGCCGGCCCGTGTGGATGGTGCCGTTCAGGAATGTGCCTGTTGCTATAACAACCGCCTTTGCTGAAAAGCGTCGTGTATCCTGTAGTTCAACCCCTGTAACTCTATTATTTTCAACAATTAACCCAACGACTTCACCTTGTCGCAGGCTCAGATCGGGAATTGCCTCCAGCACGCGCCGCATTTCTGTCCGGTAAAGGCCTCTGTCCGCCTGTGCGCGAGGCGATTGGACTGCCGGGCCACGAGAACGATTGAGCAGACGGAACTGAATGCCGGTTCTGTCGATGACGCGTCCCATTATGCCGCCCAGAGCATCTATCTCGCGAACAACATGTCCTTTCGCAATACCTCCGACGGCAGGATTACAGGACATTTGCCCGATCAGATCAAGGTTGATGGTGATAAGGGCCGTTCGGGCGCCAAGGCGCGCCGAAGCCGACGCCGCCTCACAACCGGCGTGGCCCGCTCCTATCACTATCACATCAAAACTCTCGTCGAACATTCTTACATAAAGCCAATGCAGAAGAGAACCTCTGTTACACGGCAAATGTTTGATTTTATCGCACCTGTCAGAATTTGCCAATATTT
>JAHBSK010000002.1 GCA_019639175.1 Acidobacteriota bacterium
ACCCTTCGACCAACCGGAGTCAGTTGCCGAGCTTGTCTCACGGCTTAAGAATCACGAGCTTCACGTTGCCGTCTACTCTGGATATACAGTCGAGCAACTCATCCATCGAAAACTTCCTGCGATAGACTACGTACTCACACACGTCGATCTATTAATCGACGGGCCATTTATCCGAGAGATGAAAGAAGGAGCAGGCGAGTATCGCGGGTCTCGAAATCAGCGAATTATTGGGGATGCACGGCTCTAGACGAGGCAACGATTATTATGTAACTGGTCCGACGAGCCAATAATGAGCCTTTTATGAGCCAATGCCATCAAGTCAACTCATAAACCGCGCTCTTTGGAGCGAAACGTGTGGCAAAGGTATTTACCGTTATTTGACCGCCAAAGACAACAAGATGGATAGTTCATTCTCCTCAACCCTACGGATAAACGGATAGTGTGGCTGATTGCAACTTTGTATATCGGCTGATTGTAAGTCCAATGTACGGCTATATGGAAGTTCGTCTCGATTTTGGGGCAAAACAGCGCTCGAACGGATCTCGGCGTGACCTCACCTCGCATACCGTAGTTATTGCCGGTATTCTTGCCGGTAGAATCTTTCGGTACTATTCACAAAGAAATACTTCACTACATCCTCAGCTAAAGGAAAATATAGGATGGGACGATCTCCTAGGCACGTTGAAAGGGTTATAGATCGAGTGGGCTCTATTTAGTCAGGAGAACTACTGTCTGAAACCAATAGTAAAAAGCTGATTTGTCCGGTAATTTCTTTAGCTTATTCAAGAAATTCCAATCCGGATCTTCGATGATGAGACTGGAAATATCCTTTCCCTCAAATCTCTTCAAAGCTGAGTGGTCTTTTGCCAAAAGTTTTGAGGCCAGATACGCCGCCTTTGCACTATTGGTGATAGCGTCATCCTGATGGAAAGTCCCTGAGATCAGATAAGGCGCAAATTGACGGGTGCCGTTCATCAGTTCAATAAAATTGGATTTGAAAGGCTCCTCTGTATTTTTGTCGCGACGTGCAATCGTTTTAGAGGTTTCGATTATATCGTTAAGAACCTCTTACGCACCGATCGACAATCCACGATAGTTTGCTTCTTCGATCACGAACGCTTCAAAGCTATTTGCGAGAATCTCAAGGGAATCAACTCTTTCGAAAAGATGTCCAATATCATATAGCTGCTTGATGATCTCCAGTTCTTTGCCTGCTCCATATTTTATTCCGGTAGTATTCGGAGCGAAGGCTGTCAACTTATCACCAGTGATCGAATCGCTGCTTGGGACGGTCACGTTTATTATTTCAGCCGACTCGATCCATTTTGCTTGAACCGGAACTTCAATAAGATTTGGGTAAAAGGTTTTCTCAAATAAGATATCCAGCAAGATATATCCGGCAGGATCGTATTTCGGCTGATACTCAAATTTGTAATGAGCTTTTGGAATGCCTTCTTGATAACTTCGTTCTTCATCTATTCTCCACGATTTAAAGTGTGAAGCTTCGACAATATTTTTCAGGACTTCTTCGATCTCGCCTCGAGTTGATGGGCTCTCGTATTGTTTGTTTAGGATAATATCGATATCAACCGAAAAGCGGTTAGCGTTTTCGAGTAGTAAAATCAGGCTCGTGCCGCCTTTGAAAACGAAGTCAAGCCCCTGCTTTTTTAGATTTTGCAGAAGGTATAAGGCGTGGATCATTTTCTCAAGGAGGGGCGGATTTATCCGACCTAGCCCTTTCTGTTTTCGAAGATCTTCGATCCACTCTTTTTCAAAGCAAACAGGTTTAATCATTTGGAGCTTTTTATATGGACGCAGCTAATTCTTGGGAGATAAATTCTTCAATCTCCGGCGCTTTACCTCGACGTTTTGCGTAGTTCTGTAAACGCGAAATATTGATTGCATACCGGTCGAATGCGTTATTGAAAATATTTTTGAGTTCGGCACCTGAGTAGAAAAAGTAAATTTGTCGCTCACAATAAATATCCACAAGCAGCTTTTCGAGATGAGGAATATTTATTGTTTGATTCTTGTCCTTTTTTTTCTGTATCGGGGATCGACTGATCAAGGGCTTCATGATAACCGGCTCTTCTTTTTCGAGAACATATATCTTCATTTCCTTTTCGCTAGGTTGCAAATACAGGTCCTTAATTTCGGTTTTTAAGAAAAAAAAGGCAGATTCCAGAAGATCCTTCTCAATTTCAAGAATGATCGCGGAGAAACTTGTTTGATGGGTGGATAGCTCGTTCAGCCACGCCGTCTCCGATATACAGTAATCCGAACCGGATAATTTTCTTAAAAAAAGCCGAGCTATCTTTCCGCCTTTCTCGCTCAGATTAGGCATATACTGTGGTTTACTGGATAGAGTGTAAACTCCTTTGCTGACGATCCTGATTATTCCTTTCTGTCGCAGATCATAAACCCGCCAGCCAAAAGTCGAAGCTTTTAAGTCGGGTTCATAGTCCAGGTAAAAGTTGTAGAGTTCCCCCCGAGAGAATGTCCTTATGCCCTGAAATCTTTCCTTTATTGATCTTTCGTAGAAATTTACCATTTTCCAATCCCAGCCTATATTATCAGATATTGGCTAAAAATGGAAATCAAAAATAAGCCAATATACCGTAATATTGGTCTGCCTTTGGGCAAACCTCTCCACTATGCATAATTTCTTACATAAGAAAATAGCTGGTTATGGGAAAGTGCCGTTGGGATCCGTCTGCATAAACAATGCGGCATTATTGAGAATCGCCGGGTATAGACAGTCGTATCATACTATCAATCGAGAAAGCCAATTGGTTCGAAATTAAACCACCGGTTCAAAATTGCCCTGGTTCATGCGGGTGAACCTATGGGGTTTTTCCTCTGCTGTCCCTTTCTCGCGGTCATTTCTCACAGTCCTCACATAAGTCGCAAGTCTTCAACAAAAGCCAATAAATATGCGGCTGGCAACGAAGTGTCGGCGTAAATCCCCGGTGAGGTCAAGGCAAAAATAATGCACGGTTCGGCTCAACGGTGAGTTGGAAAAACTTGCTGCTATTACATGGCAAGCCTTTTGCATTTAGCAACCCGCAGGAATGGCACTTATGAAAGATCACAGTGCTGAAATCAAAACCCGCCGAGCCTCAAAATCATGCCTCAGCATTTATTGGTCGGAGAAAACATTGAAGGGAGCCTAAAAGGAATGGCGCTATACAAACGTGGAAAGACCTGGTGGATGAGTTTTATCTTCAACGGCGATCGCATCCAGATAACAACGAAATGCACTAACATACGCGACGCGGAAACGGTAGAGCGGGCATATAGAACCCAACTCGCAAAGGGTGAGGTTGGCGTGAAAGCTAAAAAGCAGGCTCCGACATTCAAGGGGGCCATGAAAGAGTTTCAGTCCTGGGTCAAGGTCGAGCACAGGTCAAAGCCCAACACTGTCCGATCATATGAAGTATGCAGCCGTCCGCTGATCGAATTCTTTCGAGAGAAAAGGATCGACAAGATCGACTCATCCTTGATCGAGAAATACAAGGAGCACCGCAGCAAGCAGAGGCCGACTCCCAAGAAGGCAAAAAAGAAAGGTAATAAAAATCCGCCGCGCTTTCTCAAGCCGGCGACGATCAACCGCGAACTTGCTCTTCTGAAGATATTCTTCAACTACCAGATCAGAAAGGACAGGGACATTATAAGTCTCAATCCGGTAAGCGAGGTCAAGTTCTTCGCCGAGGACAACATTCAAACCCGTGTTGTTTCGTTCGAAGAAGAGGAAGCTTACTTACTGGAGGCGAGCCAGCCGTTAATGGATGTCGCGAGCCTGATCGTCGATACCGGAATGCGACCGGGCGAAGTGGCTCTTATCCGTCGCACGGATGTTTTTCTGGATCAGGGATATATATCGATACCTCGCGGAAAAACGAAAGCGGCTAAACGTCGGATTCCGCTTACCGATCGAGCCTATCAGATCCTTCAAAGAAGGATGGAAGATACGGACGGAGAGTTTCTTTTTATCTCAGAGATCACAGACCAGCCTATTACCACGCTCAAGACCGCTCATATGGCAGCAATAAGAAGAAGCGAGGTGGCCTATTTCAGGCTCTATGATCTGCGGCACACCTTTGCTACCCGGTTCGTTGAGGCTGGCGGCGACCTTGTGACGCTACAGGCGTTGATGGGGCATTCCGATATAAAGATGGTAACGAGATATGCCCATCCAACACAGCAGCATCAGTTCGATGCGATCAAGAAAATGCAGGCGAGGAAGCCGAAACCGGGATATGATAAGGAATCGTAATAGATACCATAATGCATGCGGTTGTTACAATTTCCACTACAGTGCCTTTTTCGGATTGTGGAAATTTACTGAAAATCCCCGTAAGTTATTGAAAACATTGGAGCCGATGATAGGACTTGAACCTACGACCTGATGATTACAAATCAACTGCCGCGATGCCGCTAAGTGGCATATTCATTGGGGTTGAGCGGGTTAATTACAAATGATGTTGTGTTAATGTTGTGTTTTCTGCCCGCTTATATCCCAAAATACGCCGTTCTCGTCCTCGCATTCACCGATATATTCCTCGTCCAAAAGACACCCTCTAAAATCGACCCAGCCGCCTTTCGGGAAATAGAGGCGTTCCAGTTCAAATTCCTCAACATCGGCGTCGAGATAGTAGCTGTTCTGAGAGGACTGATTATGAACATAGACGGTCATCGTTCCGTAATGTCCTATCGGCTGATCGTTGGACTCGTTGTTCGTGGTCTTTGGATCGTCCTTTTTCTTTGGGTGAGGTTTACGAACAGTTGCCGCGCCGCCTTTCATCGACATATCGCCTTTCTTTACGAGCGGCTTGGGCGTTTCAGATGCACAGGACGCAATGAGCAATGCAAAGATGATAAGTAAGTTTTTCATTAAACACACCTGTTAAATGTCGTATAAGAAATAAAGACGACATCTTTCACGCCATAGACGGTCTCCGTATCGGGTCAATCCAAATTCGTAGGCCGATTCCTCAATAAGGTTCTTAGGAATTAAAGCCATTAAAGCTATTGCCTCGGCCTCGGCTTCCGCCTTATCGTGGTCGCAATACCGTAAGGTCTGGAAAGCCACAGACGGCTCCTTGCCGTTCATTAGAAGGATGTGTCCGAGTTCGTGAAGTAGCGAATGCAGCCGTTTCAGCCCCTTCCTTCGTTTAGGCAGGGCAACGAACGTTCGTCCGAGCATCGTAAAGGTAAAAACACCGTCGCTGCTTTCGAGTATCGTAATATGCAGATCGTCGTATATCTTCAGCACATCATCTTCGTTTAGCGGGCGCTCTCCGATACCATATTGCGTAAAAAGCGTGGGCAAATGTTTCATTTTTCAATCCGAGACCGCAAACCTCTGTGGTCTGCCTATCGTTGGTTTATTTGCTTAGTATTCTCTTTCTCTCTTTCGTTCTCTATCATTGCTTTTGCTGACGCAAGAGCCGATTTGACGGCGATCTCATATTTCTCTCTATCCTCATCTTCCAAATCTTTTTGAAAACTGAAGCTGCCGACGCCTTCAAAAACTATGTCATCCAGTAACGGGGATTGCCGGGCATAGCCGTAAATTTCCAAGAGATCGTTCGGGTCTCCTTTAACCGCTTTGGCAATGGAGATCAGCACTTCAGGCTCCGGCCTTAAAGAGGCTTCTGTTTGAGAATGTCTTTGGCTTCTTTCAATAGTAGAGATATAAGACGCCGAACATCCCGCCAGCCGAGCCACTTCGAGCTGGCTTAACCTCAAGAGTTTCCTATGCCGTCGGACCCATTCTCCGCCCTGTTGTAACATTGCAACTATATTGTAACACAGCAAAATCGCAACTTAGTTGCAATTATTCTTCAATACAGTTACAATTCTTAACGGATTCCAGTTATGCTTCAATTTGATGGAAAAAAACTTAAAGAACTTCGGCGAGGCAGAGGATTAACGATGTCTCGCTTGGGTGAGATCGTTTCACGGTCTCCTAATCACATTTGGAATTACGAGAACAGTTTTGCAGACCCTCCCGCTAATGTCCTGCTAACGTTCCTTGAATTTTTCCAGGTGACGGCAATGTCGCTTAGTAAAGCTCCGCCGCAAAAGCGGCTTAAATCAAACAAAAGAGCTTCTGGATAATTTCGCTTAAACGCAGCGTTCCTCGGCGGTGAGTTCGTTAAAAATCACCGTCAGCACAGGCATCTGCAATGCTATCTATGACAGCAGACAGCCTTAGCTAAGGGTCGGGTAAGAGTTGCCCGCAGTAGGGCGTAGGCAGGGAAAAGAAACAGGTGGAATAGGACGTTACCATCGGGTCTTTAACGCTGTTACGCAAAGGTCGTGAGCCAGTATTTTACAGGCTTTCCTCGCAACGGGCGGGTAGTCGATCCCGCATCCGGCAATAGCCGGGATTTAACGCTTTACGTCGAGGTCTATGAGTGTCGGGCTGTAAGCCGTAATCAACCGGGACAGCTGCTTTCAGAATCACGATCAATACGCAAGACGGCGGCCCTACGTAAAACCCTGATAGGATGTGTTTGATACAAGGAGAGGTCAAAAGAAAAGGCCGCGTTCCTGATCTCTCCGAAACACGGCCAGTTAGTGAGTTGCCTAGTAGGGCAATTCAATACTAGCAAACTCTTTCAGCCTTTTCAAACTATTTCATAGCCTATTTGGAAGCAGAGGGAAACCAATAAACCTTTCAGACAGACTATGGGAAAAGCAGGCTTTTGCTTTCGCATAGTCACTAGAGACAAAACACACAGAGCGATGTTAGATCGTGACGATGAAAAATCTCTTCCAAAATTACTACAACTTAGTTGCTATTTCGGCTTGACATCTACAACTTAGTTGTAGTAACATTCAGAACATCGAGACAGGCCGCCGACTCAGCCACGGCAAAAAGGGCGGCAAACACGAACAAAGGGATGGTTTTAAGCCAAGTAAGCGAAAAGCTGAACACGGCAGGCGAAATGCCAACAGGTTTTTGAAAGATCGACGTAATGGTTTTTCTGGCGAGTGTCTCCATTGCGTCGCAACAGGCCGCTTCGGACTGGCAAAAGGCGAGGCGGCCAATAAAAAGAACGATGAAGTTAATAACTCAAAGACAGGCGATAAAGATGCTCCGCGATCACGGGCTTTCAATAGCCAGATCGAAAGAGGCGGTCAAATCGCTGCACAAGGTCAAAGACGGCGAACGGAAAAAGGTTCTCGTTGCTGACGTGATACGAAAGGCCGGTTTTGTGACTACGCCGATAGAAGCCTTTCCAAGCGGAAAGAACTTAGGCGGGCAACTGACGGCAAAGAATCTTGAGGGGTTGATATGAGGACGCTGAAATTAAAGATCGCGTTGGGTTTGGTGACGATGTTTTTGCTCGGCGTATCTGTCGGGTTATATGCGGCCAGCCGGATGATCGGAACGTTTATGCCGACGGTGGCGGCGGAGATGGAGAAATGACCGACATTCAAAAGCTCCAACACATCAGGGACATTCCAAAGATCAAAAGAAAATGGAACAACCTGACGAACGAAAAGAAAAGGAAATTGTTAGAGAGTTTTCCCGAACAGACGACTGAAAAAGCTCTGACAAAAGCAATCGAACGGGTAAGGAAGGCTCTTTAACAATTTTGGGGAAAGGCGGGGCGGTAAAAGTCCGCCGCCAACGAATTGGACGCATCAAGCTGTGCTATCAGCGTAACTCCAATTTACTTTATGAGACAGTGCCGCCTTCCCCAAATCAGGAGGCAAGAAAATGAGTGAATATCGCATAGGTAAATATTACGGATTGGATGACGGCTCCGCCCTTGAAGCGGCTGAACGTGCGAGAGATTGGGGCGGGCCTGATGCCGAAATAGCAACGGGCAGCCTGACCCCCGACGCGGTGTATCTCCATCAGGAATATCTTGAGCGGGATTGGGATGTGAAGTGTGCAATATGCCTTAAAACGCACAAAGCCACGCAGTCCGAACTGGAAAAAGCAGGCTGGCGGCTGATGGGGTTCGGTGAATATTGCCCGGAGCATTGCTCCTTCTAAAACTTATGCTGCCGAAATCAACTTTAGACACTTGGATACAGGACTATTACGAATATCGCAGGAGGGGTTATATCACTCCGAAAGATCGGGCAAAGAAGTGGAAATCGCTCTTACCCAAATTGAAAAAGAAGTTTGAGGCGGCGGGGATAACAAGGTGCGAGGTATGCAGAGGAGCATTTGCTTTAGGCTTCGCTCACAGATACAAACGCCGATTCATAACGACGATGGAAGAGCTTGAGACCGTAGCTTTGCTTTGCGTGGGATGCCACGAACAGGTGGAGCATTCAGGACGCGAAAATATGTATGAGCGAATCACGGAAATTATAGAAAGACGGTCTGTTGATATGCAGTTTTAATTGAAATGAGCAGACCGCTCAATACGGCAGTAAGCCGAACAAAAAAAAAGGGAGAAAAAAAAAGGATATGGGATTGAATGATATTTACGAGAACAATTCAAAGTGGCTCAAGGCGGCAGACCTGCAAGGAACAAAGCCTGTGGTTGAGATAGATACGGCAGAGGTAAGAGAGAATACGTATAACGGTGAGACGAAAAAGCAGATCGTCCTTACCTTTACGGGAAAGGAAAAGGTGCTTGGACTCAACTTCACAAACGCCCAACGAATATCACAACTGATCGGCACAGAGGATTTTAGGAAGTGGGTCGGATGGCGGATAAAACTCTATACCGACCAGACCAAATTGCAGAACGGTCAAACCGTTGACTGCATAAGAATTTTCCCTGATCTCCCTGAGCAATCGGATTACATCAAGGGTCAAATGACGGGGCCGTCCGACGCCGTGACCGATGAAGATGAGATTCCATTTTAAGGAAAAGCCATGCACGAGATAAACGAAATAGAAACATCGTTAAAGGACTGTGAAGGAGCGATAGCAACCGCCGCGATGGATTACGGGAAGATCGCTGTTTCAGCGGCCAGGGCAAGGGCAGATTATGACCTCGCCTACGCGCAGGAACTTCTTAAAATATCCGCCGACGGTGAAAAGCGGACGGTTGGGGAGAAAGAGGCTTTAACGCTGATCGCGGTTCAATCGTTGTTTATGGACTGTCGAATAAGAGAGGCTGAGGCTGATGCTTTGAAGCGAAGGATAGGTGCTTTACAGAGCGTTCTTACCTCTCTGCAAACAAGGGCTTCCTTGATAAAAACGGAGCGAAGTTTAACGAACTACACTTAGGGCGGCCTTCCTTTGAGCAGCCCCCGGCGATGCCGCCCGACGGTTACAGCCGTTATAAAGGTCGCCGGGGCATTTTGAAAACAGAATATGGCGTCAGAGGTATCCCGAAGAAGGGTTGTAGAGGGTAAAGACTTATGAAACCTGAAATTGAAAAAGACATTGAAGTAAAGATTGAGGATTGGGACTTTCGCGTCTCTGCTAATAAGAACTCTATCTCGTTTTATCCCTATTCCGGTGGTGAGTATGCCCCCTCAGTTTCAATAGAGGACATTCCCGCTCTTTGTGATTTGCTGAGGCAAATACATTTAGACCTGACAAACGGCCTGACTGAACGCTTTGAGTTAGGAGCGTAAAGTGAACGGTGGTGGGGGAGCCGGTTCGAGGAAAGCCCGGCATTTTGAAAAGCTATGCAACAGACATCATTCAATTTTACAGATACACCAACAATGGCCGTCAGGCGTAAGGCTATGCAACGTGCCTATGACGCGGCTGATGAAAAATTCAAAGAGCAGTATCGGGCATTGCTGATGGAGTTTGTTGAATCGGGAAAGAATTTTACAGGCGAGGATGTGCAAATGGCCTATAAAGCACAGGAATATGAATTGCCACGCGAGTGGAGAGCGGTCGGCTCAATCTATTCGTCTCTGAGACGCCGAGGCGTGATCGAGATCGTTGGTTACGAAACCCGTTGTCAGGGCAGTCCGACTGCGGTGTATCGGAAGAAAAGAGGAAAAGATTCACGTCCTTGACGTGATAAAGCGGCATCGTGCGGAGCCATTGGGAACCCGCCTATGTGATCTGTCAGGCATTCCCGGTAAACGCGATAAGGCGGGACAATGCGAACGAAAGATCGGCTGCCTACTGACAGAGGCCAGCATCAACGCCGATACGATGCCGCTAAAAATCGAGTATGGAGCCAAATCAACAAGATTTTATTTGCGGCGAATGCCCTTTAACTGATTGTCGGGAAGAGTCTTTATATTGTGCGTTTCGCTGGGCGACGAACCCAAACGCGGAGCAATTAAAAGCGGCCACATTCAGGCTTATTCCACAGCGGTTGCCGGACGCCGAGCGTAGCAGGAAATGGCGACAGAAAAATAGAGAACGATACAACGAGGTTCAAAGGGCGTATCGAGCCAGGAGGAAACAGAGAAATGCAGAACTTGGGTGAGCTTAACATTCACGAATTTTATTGCCGATGCGGTTTACGGCAACGTCCGCTTGACGGCGGTTTATGCGAGACGTGCAAATTTCAAGCGGCGACCAGAGACAGTGCATCGCCGGAAATAAGCTTCGGGCCTTTCATTTGGCTGGTGGTTGGGGTTGTGATGATCGCGGTGGCTATCGCGGTAGTGGGGGGCTGATATGAACGAAAATATTCTTGAGCAATATATCTGTCCTGTTTGTGAGTTGCCTTACGACTATGAGGAGGACGCTAGAGGGTGCTGTGAACCGCCTGAGCCGTCTGTAATTTACGTCTGCCGGATTTGTAATGATGAGTTTGGCGACCTCAGTCAAGCTGATGAACACGTTGCATTCGATCATCCGCCTGAAACATTGGTGAACGAATTTGGCTTGCCGATAGTTCCGCAAGAAGAACTTGAGGCGGCGGGCCAGGAGAGGTTATTTCGATGAAAAGACTGATAGCGATGACGGTTTTGATCTGGCTGGCGGCTAAGGTGTGGAAGGAGTGGCGGTGAAAGGATGCCTGAAATAGCAAAATGCCGCCGACGTGACTGCAAGGCTACGATTTATCGTTATCAGAACGGCACGTTGATATTTTGCGAGGAATGCGGAGAACGGTATCAGACAAGGAAAAGGCCGGACGAGGCTAGACGGGTTTGGGAGAGGATCGTTGAGAAGGAAGAAGCTGGAACTCCAGGACGTTAACCCTAACTGCTCGCAATGCGGTAAGTCTATCTGGCTGCATCCTGAGATGGATTTTATCGGTGAATGGGAAAGTGATTTAGATGAGGAAGGCAATCGTCGAACCTGTGAGGAATTTCAAAACCCTAAACCTGACGAAAAATGAGGTCGAGGCTGTCATTGAATACATCTGGATTCACGTTCGGGCGACGAACGGCAAGGCGAAAAGAGTTTGCGACAAAATGCAGGAGTTTTTAGAAGAAGCGGATAGGCAGGGAGAATTGTTCAAGTGAAAAGCCAGCCGGAATTTTTATTGCAGTCACAGATCGCGGAGTATCTCCGAAAGGCCCATCCGCGAATATTATTCCTGTCGGATGTTCGGGCTTCTTTAAGTTTGACGATACCGCAGGCCCGCCGATCAAAGTTGATACAAGCGGATGGCTTCGCTTGTCCTGATCTGGTGATATTCGCGGCAAGAAGAGGCTTTTACGGCCTGTTTTTGGAAATCAAGGCTGAGACGCCATTCAAAATAGATGGAACTCTTAAACGCCGCATGGTGAAGCGTAACGGCCGCGAATACGACCACTTGGCGGAACAGCAAAAGGCGATAGACAACCTTCGCAAAAGCGGCTACAAGGCTGAGTTCGTTTGGAAATTTAACGATGCGGCTGACTGGATAGATTGGTATCTGAAGGAAAGCAATCAGCAGTTTGCGGCAAGGCTTGGAATGCCGCCGAGCGAGGGATCGTAAGAGGGGGCGAGGCGCCGAATATTGGCGAGATTATCGAAAGAACCGAAAGGAGAAGGAAAATGAAAAATAGCTCAATCGAATGGACTGACCATACATTTTCACCTTGGCGAGGATGCACAAAGGTATCTGAGGCTTGTCGGAATTGCTACGCCGAAACGATGAGCAAGCGCAATCATCAAATCCTCGGTGAATGGGGCAAAAACGGAACTCGCCCTGTCGCGGCAGAGAGCTATTGGAGGCAGCCTCTGAAATGGAACCACGTTGCGGAAATTGTCGAAGAACGCCATCGCGTTTTTTGCGGTTCGCTGATGGATGTTTTTGAGGGTTCCGACACAATGCCGAATGAGGCTTGGGGCAAGGTTGAACTGGCTCGGCGGCGGTTATTTCTCAAAGTCATTCCAAACACGCCGCTTCTGGACTGGCTTCTGCTCACAAAACGCCCTGAGAACATAATGCCGACACTCTGGAGAGCCTTAGACCCTGACCACGAAGATAATGACTGGAATGCGGCAGCCGAGCCTCACGGCCTATCAGCTTTTGAACTGAAAGACCTTTATCCAAATGTGTGGATAGGGACAACCGTCGAAGATCAAAAGACCGCGGATGAGCGCATCCCGCATCTTTTGAACACGCCTGCGGCTGTGAGGTTTTTGAGCGTGGAGCCGCTGTTGGGTGAAATCAACTTACAACTTGACTCAAGAAACGATACTGGCAGGTGGGACAGTCAAGGAAACGAACTTCCGTTACGCGAGATCGTCTGGATTATAGTAGGCACGGAATCCGGCACAAAACGCCGTCCGGCAAAACTGGAATGGATAGAAAGCATTGTAGATCAATGCAAGTCCGTAGGCGTTCCGGTGTTCGTCAAACAGATCGAACTGAACGGCAAGGTTGAAAAGGATATTGAGAAATTTCCGTCGCATTTACAGGTGAGGGAGTTCCCGGAGGTTTCAAATGAACAAACTTGAAAAATTACAGAAAGAATTAGACGAAGCGTATGAGGCAAGTAAGGTTTGGCAAGCGGCTTACGTGAAAGCCCTGGCTAAGCTCGAAAGATGGAAGAGATTGGACGAGGAACTTTGCAGCGCCGGTTTTCATGACGCTTTTTTTGAAAAAGGTTTCGACAGATCGTCGCCGTATTGGATCGAGGACAACGACAACACGTCAGACGGATACCCAACTTTGTTGGAGGCTTGGCAGGCGTTTAAGGAGAAAAGGAATGGCTGAACTAACAGAAAAGCAGAAAGAGGAGATGGAAGCGGCTCAAAAGAATGATGGGCGGTATGGGATTCTTAACCACGAATATGACGACGGCTTCGTAGCAGGCTACACAGCCGCCGTGAGCCGTGAGTGTGTTTGGCGGAAAATATCTCCGCCGGGTAACACAAGAAAGGTTTGGTCAGCGGTGTGCGGCTTTGGATGGACATACACAGACGCAGGTACGCCAAACGACGAAGATTTTACTTTCTGCCCGCACTGCGGCGGGAAGGTGAAGGAGGGGAATGGTTAAACACGTCGTAAATCTTAGCGGTGGAGCCTGTTCTTTTTGGGCAGCTCATCGCGTCGCGGAAAAATACGGAACAGCCGATATGACACTTCTCTTCGCTGACACGCTTATTGAAGATCAAGACCTGTATGACTTCAACGACTGGACGGCCAATTATTTCAATCTTCCGATAACGCGGGTCTCAAGGGAGATGACGCCATGGCAGTTATTTCGGAAGGAGGGGATGATCGGAAACAACCGCGCTCCTATTTGTTCGATCCGGCTGAAACGCGAACCGCTAGATGAATGGTTCGCAGCCAATACGACCCCGAGAAACAGCCTGTTCGGTGAGGCCGACATAGCGTATGTCGGCCTCGACTGGACGGAAGGCCATCGTCTGGCAGCATTGCGGGCGAGCAAGCCTCAATGGGAATGGGCAGCTCCTATGTGTGAATGGCTTCCGGTTTGGGATAAGAATCGGATGCTGTCCGAACTGAAAACCTTATACGGCAAACTGCCAAAGGCGTATGAGCAAGGCTTTCCGCACAACAACTGCGGTCGCCGCTGCGTCCGAGC
Organism: Acidobacteriota bacterium; assembly: GCA_019639175.1. GTDB lineage: Bacteria > Acidobacteriota > Blastocatellia > Pyrinomonadales > Pyrinomonadaceae > OLB17. The sequence goes on from JAHBSK010000002.1 coordinate 13,891, forward strand.
AGGCATCACGCATTTTGTGCGTCTCTATAAGGTCGATCCGCAGCAATATGCGGACTGGGAATGGCAAGAGGAATTGACTCGGCGTGAGTTTTTCAGTCGCGGTATCTGGGGAGATTTCGCCGTCCTGAAAGATCGGCGAGGTAAGGGAAAGTCCAGACCGATGACGTTCGCGAAATTGAAAGGCCGGATATTAGCTAACGATCCGACCTTACCTAAAAGCGACTGGGGTGGCTGCGGTTGTGGAGTAGAGGATGAGGTTGTGGAGGGGAATGTATGAATAACGAAAACTGGCGGGATATGCTTGACGCCGACATCGAAGCACTTATCGAAGAACTCAAACAAGCGAGACGTGACTGCAATTTCGCACGGGCGGATTATATTCGTAACTTGCTTGCAGATACAGGGATCGTTCTATGGGACACAAAATCCGGCGTTCGCTGGGAGCGGCTGAGGAGGTTGAGTGAAATACACAGACAAACAGATTAACGCAATGGCGGCTGAGGTTTTGGGGATTCACGAATGTGCTGACTACAAACGCTCGGTGATAAAACCATCATGGATGTCCTGTGATGCTGACCACTGGGAATGCTCCAAATGCGATGAGGGCATCTTTTGCGATGAGTGCTATACACCAAAGGGCACTCCAGATTTCTGCACCGACCTGAACGCGGCTCAACGGTTGTTAAAGAAGGCGGACGCTGAATCAACGATAATGGAGCCGATGCTTGACGCTCTCGTGCTGATCGAATTAGGCGAGTTCGGACACAGGTCATTTCCGACGAGCTATGACGTTGCAACAGCTTCTGCTAAAACGATCACCCTCGCAGCCCTTGTTGCTGCCGAGAAAATTTCAATAGAGGATGCGAAGGAGGAAAAATGAACAGTTTAATAGAACAAGTAAAGGCAGACGTTGAGGCTGATCGTCTAATTCAAGGTGATTATTGGAACGGCAAACGCGGCTGTTTCGTCGGTTGTTTGAGAAAGGATAGTGACCATACCAACGGCGGGCCTCTGAACGCTCCCGAATGGTTCTGGCGTTTAATGGATAGATGTCACGAAGGGGTTCTACCCGAAAGCATCGGAGACAACTACGTCGGGGTTGTAACCGCCGTTGTGAACGCTGATTTCAAATCCTGGAAAGCCCCTCGTTGGCAGGAAATCTTCCATAAATTGATGGCCCGAATACAGCGTCGCAACCTATCCCGTGTGGATCGGAAGGCAAACAAACAGGTTTACAAAGCGATCCAACAGGTTATCAGCTATCACGAAAACCCGAACCGGACAGAGGAAGAGCGAGAGTCCGCCGCGAATGCCGCTTGGAGTGCCGCCGCGAATGCCGCTTGGAGTGCCGCCGCGAATGCCGCTTGGAGTGCCGCTTGGAGTGCCGCCGGGAATGCCGCTTGGAGTGCCGCCGAGAGTGCCGCTTGGAGTGCCGCCGAGAGTGCCGCTTGGAGTGCCGTGAGAGTCGAATACCAGCAAATAGTGGAGGACTTTATCGAACTGTGCGGGCAATCGGCTGAGGAGGTTAAGTGAAAGATAACGCGGCACTTTTCGGGACAGGCTTTATCCAGGTTCTGCTTGTCTGTGTCAATACCTGGCAGATCGCCCATGCAAAGTGGCTGGGCGTGTTCGTGGTCGGGTTTTTGATCTCTTATGTGTGGACGTGGAATGTTAAAAAAGTTGCATTCGGCGGACAAAAGGACAGATTTATTTACGCACTTGGAGCGGCGGTCGGAGCCGTCGCAGGGTTAATGATCGCAGTGAGGTTTTATGACTGAACTAACAGAAAAGCAGAAAGAGCAAATGGAAGCGGCGTGGAAAGAGTATTACGGTGACGCGTGGGGCAAAGACCTTGAACCGATAGACACGCCTATTCTGTTCAAAGCAGGCTACACAGCCGCCGTGAGCCGTGAGTGTGTTTGGCGGAAAATATCTCCGCCGGGTAACACAAGAAAGGTTTGGTCAGCGGTGTGCGGCTTTGGATGGACATACACAGACGCAGGTACGCCAAACGACGAAGATTTTACTTTCTGCCCGCACTGCGGCGGGAAGGTGAAGGAGGGGAAATGAGCAACGAAAACAGGCGGGAGATGCCGGAACTTGAAAAAGACTTGACGACTCTTCGCACAAAGTTTTACACAGCCGAAGAAATAGATATTTGGGAAGATGGTTATAGGCGCGGTCGTGAGCAGAACCTCTTCCGTCGCATCGGTTATGAGCGATACGAATATCTGCGGACGCTGACGCCCCGTCAGTTTGCGGAATTGTGTGAGAGGAACATTAAGGGCGAGGGTACTTTTGATGATCTGGTCGATGAGGGGAGAGGTAAATCATGCAGGAAATAATTGACGGCTTGAAAGACGATTTGATACAGGCGCTTTCGGATGCGAATTGGTGGCGATACAAAGCTGAAAAGGCAGAGCGTCTGAACGATAAACGCCGCGAACAGAACCGGATTTTGATCGAGCAATGTGAGAAATACCAAAGCCTGTTAGCGGACATTAAGACATCACACGAAGGCTATGCAGGACCTCCTGTGTATAACCCCGGTATTTTTAATGCTCAACAGATAGATGAGAATTACAAGCAAGTGACAAAAGCCCTCAAAGCGGCTGAGGAGGTTGAGTGAAATACACAGACAAACAGATTAACGAGTTTGCGGCATCCGCCGAAGGTCTTTGCGTTGTTCACGACTGGAGCGGCAGGGAAAAGGTGGAGAGGGTGTCGGTCAAGCCCGGAATGCCACCATATCTCAAGACGATTGTGTTATCAAAGTGCGTCCATTGCGGTTCCTACGAGAACAGTGGTGTCCGGCTTTCCGTTCCCGACTACTGCACCGACCTGAACGCGGCTCAACGGATGGTAACGTCCTTAGCTGATACTAAAACGCGAGATATTTATGAGTATGCGGTTTTTCAATTAGCTCCGTGGATAGAAGCGGCATTCAGTGATATTACGGGGATGCCGATAGTTCAGGTTCTCTCGCTCCCCGCCAAAACAATAACCCTTGCGGCCCTAGTAGCTGCCGGGAAAATTTCAATAGAGGATGCTAAGGAGAGTATATGAAAAGATTCTGGGTTTCTTGGATACAGCTTACAGAGGATGAACGTCCTCTTACTGACCCGCCGACCGAAGAAGTGATCGGTTGGTGGTGTTCAGGGCATGACGCGGCAGATCGTCCGATACTCTGCGCCGTTATCGAAGCAGAATCGGAAGATAAGGCGAAAGATGCCGTCGAGGCAAATTGGGAAGAAAAACCCGGCGAGGTCGGGCCTTTTAGATTTATTGAAGAAGTGGCTCCTGATTTTCACCCCGGCAACAGGTTCCCAATCGCAAACGGATGGATGGCGGAGAGGTTTAACGTCGGAAGATAAGGGAGTTCCCAAATGGCTGAAATAGACGAAGTTATCAAAGAGGTTGCGGATTACGTGCAATGTTTCGCTCAACGATGCCAAGCAACCCCAACTACTTCGACCCCAAGCTGCCTGACAACGAACGCGTGAAGCTGGTCACGGCGGCTGTAGATAAGTTTGGGTTGGGTGTATTGAAAAACAATCTCGAACCTGATTACGGCGCAGAACCGATTTTGATTTTACCCACCGCAACCATAGTAGAGGCGATCTACTCGCTGATTACGGAGGAAGAGAAATAGTGGCAAGAAAGCAGCGGGTTCATCCCGCCACAGACAGAATGAAGATATACGACCCCGATGAAGTGCCTACTCTGTTCGACAGCGTGGATTATCAGAAATATAAATGCCTTGTCGGAAGGGCTATTGATGATCTTGATACAGGTAAAGGCGTCACCGTCGGGGCGATACACAGGCACTTGGGCGATAAGGCTATTTACAAGTGGACTTTGGACGTTTTAGAAGGCGGCGGCTTTAACGAATACGGAGCCTGTCCGACCAGATACAGGCGTGTAGAGTCCAGACAGAGGCCGAGAATGTCCTATCGGGATTATCACGGAGGATCGCAGTTCCTTCCTGTAAGGTGATTTTTTTACTTGGAGATTTTTCTGGAATTTTAGAGGTATTAGATATGGCACGTTCACGAATACTTAAACCTTCACTTTTCGTTAATGAGATTTTAGGCGAAGCTGATCCGTTATTGACGATCCTTTTCGCGGGGTTGTGGACGCTGGCTGACCGTGAGGGGCGACTAGAAGATCGGCCTTTACGGATAAAAGTTCACGTTTTCCCTTACCGTGTGATCGAGGATTTTGACGGGATGCTGGACTGGCTGGCTGAAAATGGATTTATTGTCCGTTACGAGGTTGAAGGGCAGCGATACATTGAGATTTTAAAATTCGTTGAACACCAGAACCTGCACAAGCAAGAAGCCGACTCTAAAATCCCTGCATTTTCAACAACTTACGAAAAGTCCGAAAAAATCGGAAGTGGTTCCGAAAAAATCGGAAGTGGTTCCGAAAAAATCGGAACCGCTCCGGCTATAACCTATAACCCTATTACTGTAACCTGTAACCCTTCTTCCGAAGGGCCGCCGCCCGAAGCGGCGGAAGAGGATGCTTTGCCCCAAACCCGAAAACCTCCGGCATCAACACGTCCGCCTTATCAACCAAAACCGGATCGGAGAGACGTTGATGCGTGGCTGGCCGTCATCGCCGTTGCCACGGGGGCGAAAGGCGTCCGGTCTCTAGCCGAACGGTCGAAATGGGAAAGTGCGGTCACGAAAGCACTTCACGCCGAGTTGGACATTGGCGTGTTTGAACGGGCCTTGAAGCAGGAGTATGCCCGCCCGCCGAACGAACTGCGTTTTGTGACGCCGGAGAAAATATTGCAGGTGGCCTATGGCCTCAGAACCAAACAGCAGGAGAAAAAAGGTGGATTTATCCATTAGCGAAAATAGAACGATCTACGAGAAAAAACTGATCGGCGGCATTTTGAGCGGAGCGGTCACGGCATCGTCAATAGCAGTTGACCCCAGCGACTTAACGGAGTTCGGCCCGGCCCTTGATACCTGCCGACAGATCGAGGCCGCCGGTAAAAAACCTGATGCCGACACGCTGTATCAGCGGCTTGTTGAGAAATTTCCCGACGACCTGTTCTACGCTCCAAGCGATTATAAACTTTTCGCGGAAATGGCGCCGAGCAGTTCCGTCGCTCTTGAGGCTGTGGACAAGATCAAAGCCCACGCCTTGAAAACATTCCTGTCAGAACGAATATCCACGCTGTTGGCCGATGAGAAGCGTTCGGGGGCGGCGATGCTTGACGAACTCAAGGCGATGATAGCGGTAGCTGATCGCAATTACAGGTCATCGGAGAACAACTTCCTGATGCTTTCCGAGGTCGTTACAAAACTTGAGGCCGTTTATCGCGATATGCACTCAGGCGTGAGTTATGCCGTCCCGACAGGCTTTCCCTGTTTGGACGAAATGCTGTTGGATGGATTCTCTAAAGGCGATCTTCACGTCATCGTGGGACTCACCGGACACGGTAAATCAGGGTTAGCCCTCAACTGTGCAAGGTATCAGGCTGAAAGCGGAAATTTTGTCGGTGTCGTCAGCAGGGAGATGTCGGACACGGAGAATGCGATGCGGCTTCAATCGTCAATGCAGCAGATACCGCGTTGGCAGATAAGGCGCGGTATTCACGACCTGACGTATCAGGAATTATGCCGAGGGTTTGACGCACTCCGCCAACTCCCTATTGCGTTCGATGTCCGCACGGCGGATATTGACACTCTGAGAATCCAGGTCAAACGGCTCGTCGAACAGTTCGATCTGAAAATTCTCTACGTCGATTATTTACAGCTTGTCGGCGTAGGAAAAACGCGGGGCAGCCGTGCCGAGGATGTGGCGGCTGTCAGTCGAGGGTTGAAGGAGATCGCGATGGAAAACAACATCCCTGTTGTCGCACTATCGCAGTTCAGCCGTGCCGCACTTACAGCGGACGTGCATTCACTTCTAGGCTGTCTGAAAGAATCTTCAGGGATCGAACAGGACTCTTCGACGGTGACATACATCCAGGTCGATAACTCTAACCCTGACGCCGCATATAAACCGGCGAAAATATATGTGCTGAAAAACCGAAACGGACAGACCTTTAAGCCGATATTGTTCAATTTTCACGGCCAAACATTCACGTTCACCGAGGAGGGATACGACTATTTCAAATCGGGTTCATAAAGTTTTGCACGCCTATGCGTGGATGGGTTTGGGACTGACATCGCCGGTCGGCCAGACCGAGGAGATAGCTATCGCGGAATGTGAACGCATCTGTGAGATGGTTGATCGGATGCGAGGAGATTTTAAGATGCCGTCTTTCGATCTTGTCTGGCACACGCATTCTGCACTTGCCGACGAACTGATCGAGGCCAGAGGTTCGACACGCCGAAAGCTGATCGAATCAATGGCGTTCCCAAAACCGACTTACGTGGAAAATCTGATCTATTGCGATGAGCTGAAAAAAACGTTCGGCGATGTTTCGGACGTTCAGGGCTTTGACGGACGCGGAGTCTTTGAATTACCGAAGGGACACGGACTACTGATCCCGAATAGCCGAAACGGGCAAATAGTTGAACTGACCTTTTACCGGCTGTCGGAGTTGTTGAAAGCTAAAGTGAAAGCCGTGAAGGTTTGATTGGACAAAACGTATCGAAGTATCGAAAGCGTGTCCAAAGAATCTCCGTCTATAACCGTTTCGGTTTAGGCGGAGAGTGTCAATCGGCGGAGTTCTTTGTCCGATTTTTGCGTTTGTGGTAGCTGGCGAGGGCAGAGGCACGTTTAGCGGCAAGGCGTTCCTCGTCGGTTTTGTATTTGGACGAGCCTTTTGGGCGCCCGCCGCCGCGTGATCGTTGACCGCCGATGCGTCCGGCCTCAGCTTTAGTTAGTTTTGGTTTTGACAGCATAAAAACCATTAAGCACATCCTCTGCTCCTGCGGGTGTATAAACTTCGACCACAACGCGCATATTCTCCGCGTTTCCGGCCAGATACACGTCGCTGATCGGAAATTCCTGCTTCTTGGAATTTGATCTCACAAACACCCGAAGAGTCCGTGAGTATTGTTCCAACTCGCGGACAAGTTCTTTTGATCGGATAGTTTTCATCGCGGATATTCCTCATGGTAAATTGCCTCAATTTCCTGTCGCAGCTTGTGACCTGTGTGAGTCAACCCGATCCCACGAAAAAGATCAATATCAGGATAGTGCTCGATCAGCCCTTCGGGATGCAGGCTTTTTGTAGCAATCCGTCGGAACAGATGTGCCCTCAACCCCGCGTTGTCCTGCCCTGCCAACCTCTCTCTAATTGCAGCCCCAGTCTGGACGCACGTTGTTTGTAGGTAAAAATACCGGCGATCACCGGGAGTCTTGCCTAAAGGGTCGCCTGCGTTAAACTGTTCCACGGCACCTTCGAGCGAAAGATCACTGAGGGCCGTTAAAATAGTAGATTCCTTGCCGCCGCCATACGGATTGGAGATTGAGAAGGGGAAGTAGTAGGCGATTTCGCTTGATTGCAAACTACCTTTCTTAGACAGCAAGTTTACAATTTGCAGTTTAACTTCCTTGAGTTGTATTTTCCAATCTTCGCTTTTCCAGGTTTGTAGCGGCCCTAAATTTTTAATTGCTTCGTGAATTATTTTTTCCATTTTTCCTTACCGCCGAGTTTACAGTCGTCGGCGCAGACTATTGATTTTTGAAGTGCCGCGATATTATGTCCGTCGCGGCTGTCGGGGTTAGTTTAGGTTTTTCTGTTTTTAACTGCATAAAAATACCAATCGCCGACGCGCCGCATCAGTGCTCCCATACGCCGAGCGAAGTCCCCCGCCTCTTCGCCCGGCTCTAAAACCGCCTTGTCGAACCAATGCACAGGCTTGATGTCCGCCGAACCGTCATCGTTCGGTGTGACGGTTGCGACAAAGGCTGGATGGCCGGTGAAGATAATTATTTCCCGGCCATCTGACAGTTTGATATGCTTGAAGTATTTAGATTCCATTTTTCCAGGCATAGCGAGTTTCGTCTTCATTCTGCTCGATGATGTGTTGTCGCTCTTTCTGCGTTTTTGCCAGCCACTCAAACCCAAACTCGTGCCAAAAAGGACTCTTGGAAATACCGTCAATTGCATTCAGGGTGTCGTCATTCACGGCCAATTCTGTGATATAACGGCTAAGAATTGCAACCTCGCGTTTATGGTTCTCATTTGCTCGAGTTGCGGCTTGATGTCGTAGAAAATAAGTTAAATCGTTGATCTCTCTTATTTTCTCTTGAGAAAATCCGCGCCGCCGAAGCTCCCTGTTCGACTCAAAAGTTAATTCGTATAGCTCTCGTCCACGTTGAAGCTGAGACTTCGATTGCTCTTGATGTTCCTGTAGGTTGTTTGCGTTTAACATTTTCTTCGCCTGTTTTTACCCGGCTGGCTCCGCCGTATTTAATGTGTGCCGCAACGATCTCGGCTACGTTAAATCCTATATTAAAGGTTTGCTTGTTTTTTGTCAAGTCTTTTTTTTTAAATAAATGAAAATAATTTTCACTTGAATAAAATTTTAAAATCTCTACAATACCAACCGTGAAATATTACGCCTTCGACAATTCAGGGGCATTGCTGGAAACAGAGCCTGAGCCGGATGACTCGCCAAAATCCTATCTTGTCAGTTGGAGAGCATTCCAAAGGGTTAAACCTTTTCTGCCCGCCCGTGTGCCGTTTGACGGGATCGTTTTACAAAGGGTTGTTGAGGACGATCCGCCGGAAGAACTGTTTAACTCCTTTGTGTTTGAACCTAAAGCCCTTGCGGAAGCATCACAAAACGACAGCATTGAAGGTTTCACCGAGTTTGTTCCGACGGTGCCGACAACGCAAGGGTTGGAAAACACTACTACCGATTTCACTCTGAGAGGATTAGCGGGCTTAACGGAGAAGCCAACTCACGAAGCCCAGCTTATCGCTCCGCCGTCGTTTAATTGGTATCAACGCCTGTGGCTTAAGATCGACGCAATGGCGAGGAGGCTTCTGTTCAAATGACGGTGAAGAAGGCTACAACAAACGGAAAGAAAAAGGCAGAGCCGAAAAACTCCGCTAAACCACCGATCAAGGGAAAACGCCCTATTGCGTCTCGTGATGAAAAGTTTGTTGATCTTGTCGCTAAAGGAACTTCTCCGACGGAAGCCTACAAAAAAGCGGGATTTAAAGACACAAAAAACGCCAGAATCAACGCCAGCCAAAAACTGGCCAATCCTAACACGCAAGCCCTGCTTGAACAGCGTAAAGAGTTTTACAGGTCGATAGCAGACGTTGAGGCGGCTCAGATAATCGGCGCACAGCAGGAAATAGCTTTTGGCTCGATAGAGGACGCACTAGACGATACAGGCCGCTTGGACTTTGAAAAGGCAAAAAAGAACGGTTCGGTAAGGCTGATTAAAAAGATCAGCCGTCAGCACACGCAGCACGGGGAGAACGTGGTCGTAGAGTTTTATTCACGAACGGACGCTCTTAACCAGTTGGCAGATATGCTCGGATTAAAGCAGCAACCCAGACAAAACGAAGCCGACCTGAAACGAATAGTTGAGGCTATTATAGAAACACGCAGGAGGCATCCTGAAATATCCGCCGAGGAAGCCGTTCAGATATTTGCGAAAGGGCGTGGCGTTTCCGTGGAAAAGGTTCTGGAGCATCTGGAGGCTGTAAATTGACCGGATAATGCCAATAACCGCCGCTGAAATAGCCCTGATAGAACAGGCGTTCGACCTCCCGCCGAGAACGGACGGCGTTAACCCTGCCGCTGACGCTCTTGAAGCTCAGGGATGGGAAGTCTGGCTAAGAACACTTGCACCTAACACCTTTACAGCACCTTTCTCAAAAGAACACACGGAGTTCTGGACGCTCTTTTGGGATATTACACATAAACTTAAACGCGGTGAGGACTTAAGCGACACAGAACGCGATATTATCCTTGCGTTGGCCCGTGGATACGGAAAGTCAACACAGGCGGAAATGTCCGCAATTATGCACGGCTGTATAGTCGGAAAGGGCGTCGCGTTGTATCTGTCCGATACCCAAACTCTGGCAGAAGAGCATTTATATTCGATCAAGGCCATTCTTGAATCGCCCGCTTTCGCTTATTACTATCCTGCAATGAGCCGCCCTAAAATGAGCGGATCGGGCGGCGGAACGGCAAAATACACACAAGACACGATAATCTGCGAGAACGGTTTTGCTATAACAGCACGAGGCAGTAATGCCAGCGTTCGGGGCGGTCGCGTCGGCGTTGACAGGTTCACTTTGGTTATCATTGACGACCTGGACAACCTGACCGATTCTCTGATGGTCATTGAGAAAAAGAAGCGCATCGTGTCCCGAACGATCCTACCGGCGATGGCGAAGAACGGCATAACGATATTGGCTCAGAATCTTGTCACAGAGAACTCGGTCGCAGCACAGATAGTCCATCGTAAGACAGATATTCTATCTAAAAGAACCGTGATAGGCGGAGGTGCGATAAAAGCCTTTCAGGAATTGGAATTAAAACAGGAAACTTTACCGGACGGGCGTATCGAATGGCATATCGCCCATTGTGTTCCAACTTGGGAATATTTCAATCTCAATGACGCACGAGCATTTCTGGCCCATAGCGGACGCGATGCCTTTCTCGCGGAGTATCAGCACGAATTTGACTCAAAGACAGGAAAGGTCATACCTAACTACAATGAAGAGGCTCAGATCATTACGTGGTCGATGTTCGAGAAGGTGTTTAAGGACAGATTCATACCGAGCCATTGGAAAGCAGCGGTCGGGCTGGATGTCGGCTACTCGGACGGGATGCGGCCTCATTATTCGACGTGGTGTTTCGTTGCCGTGGCGGCGGCAAACTCAGCTATGCCCGGCGTTCACTTTGTCTATCGCGGAATGGACTTCACGAAAACGTCTATTGACGATCAGGCGGATATGGTGAAGAGCGTTCTACGTGTAGGCGTGGAAAAGGATGAGACCGATTCCGTTGCTGGCGGACTCATCAAGGACTGGCAGTTGTCGCACGAACGCACGGGAGAGATGATGACCTTGAACCAAAAGCACAAACTACCATTCAGGAAATTCGATCATTGGAAATCAGAGGACGGCATTGCCCAATGGAATCACCTGTCTATTAGCGATCATTCCAAACCCAATCCGTTCAAAGACGACGAGGAAATGGACGGTGAATATCTGATAGGCTGCCCGTCTTTATTTTACATCGTTGATGATGACCAATTAACTCAGCCCAGAGATCATCGCGGCTTAAAATTGCTGCGGGAACAGGTTTCAAGTTGGGAGTATGTGCCGACGAAAATAAACGAAGCAGGATTGACGGCGGAAAAGCCTTCAAAGATCAACGACGATTACGGGGATTGTCTGAAGGCAATATTCAAATTTTTCGGGCAGCGGCCAACTCCGCTGACCCTAGATGAGAGGGTTCAACGGGTGTTGGATGAGAGGCTGTCGCCAATGAAGGACGTGCCGCAGGAGATCAGGGCTGAGGCAATGACCACGCGGATATTGGCCTATGGCCAGGAGAAGCAGAAAATGGAGGAGCAGATAGCTCCGGTGAATCCTATCGGCAAGATGTGGTGAGAAAATTATTGATATGTTCAACAAAGCACTAATAAAAGCACAGCAGAAGGAGATAGCACGGCTTAGGCGTGATTTGGTCAACGCCAATCGCCGCGTAGATGAGGTGTTGGACAAATTCCTGTTCAACCGAACGCCGGAAAGACTGGTAAGTAATAATGAGGTTCAGGTAATGGAATCGCTAGACCCGTTCACAAGGGCGGAAAGGGACGCGATAGAGAGGGCAGAGCAGAGCGTGAAGGCTCAATCTAATTCGACCCTGTGACGACTTTTATCTTGAAAAACACAACAAACTCTGTATAGTAATTATCGTATGTTGCGTATCTCTCAAAGCAAGCCACAAGATATAGGCGAGGAACGGGCTAACTACAAAGAGCCATCGGCCCCTCTTGAGGACTTCCTGCGCGGCGTGGCAAAACAGGTCAAGGAAGAGTCCGAGGCGGAATCGGTTAAATACCGCCTAAGATCGGCGATAAAAATGCTTGCACTCCACAGGGAGGCCACTACGCAGGACAGATACGGATTCTGGCAAGGGGATATATGGAGCTATTCGCCCGCTTTTGAGAAGCTCAGAGGGGGCGTAAACATTTTTCAAGCTCTGATACGCGGGGCTGAAGCGAACTTCACGCAAGCCACTCCCAGACTCGATATAAAGGCAAACAGATCGGATTTTCGCGGACTGGCAACTGAGAAGGTTGCCCGCGGCCTTTACGAAATACTTCACGAAACCCAATGGACGGAGAAGAATCAGCAGGCATTGTTTTACGCAATGATCCTGAAAATGAATGGATTTGTCATTTCAAGGATGCGTCCACAGGCGGGAAGTGTCACAACAGCGATCCCACAGTTTGAAGAATCTGAAATAGAGATAGGCGGGCGGTATCAATGCCTTGAGTGTTATGAGGTCGGGCAGTTTGATTCGCAGGCTGAAATGGCCTGTGAATACTGTGGTTCCGAACAGCTCCTTGTGATGGACGAACCGGAGATAGAGACGCTGAATCTGATGTCCGGTATAACGAATGAGCCTGTTGGGATGCCTGAGATAATTGTTGCGGACATATTTGACGTGTCAATGGACGACTCCGCGAACGTGTCCGGCGATATGTCGAAATGCCAATGGGTCGAATATCGGGAACTGGTTCACAAATCAGAACTGAAACGGCTTTACCCTCACTTAAAATGCGAAGAAAAGACCGAGTGGTCGTATGCAACGCGGTTAAAAGAAGCGTTCAAGAGATGCGAATACGGCGAATGTTACCCGTCCAGCGAGAGGGACAGAGACACTTACGAATTAAGGCATATTTGGGTCAGTAGAAACAAATATGAGGATTATGTCGCCCCGCAGACGGTTAAGATCGGCAAGTTCATACTTAAACGGGGTGAAAGGCTGGCTGATAGATGCCCGGACAATCTGGTTATGGGGTTGGCCGCCGGACAAATAGCGTTCATAGAGCCTGAGAATCACGCATACGTCATCAAATCGGCAGTATGGCTGAGTGACGGAATTTCCAATTACGGTTTAGGTGCGTCGTCGGGCATCGGATTGCAGAGAAAGGTGGATTATCTGGATAACTTGGCCGTTGAGGGCGAGGCGAGATCGCTAAGCGGTTCGATAATCTATGACGGGCAGGCGATAGACGGCAACAGGCTTGAGGGGCAGAACCTGAACGTGCCTCTGAAGCAGGACTTTCAGTTGAACGGAAGCCCGATACGCAATTTTTTTGAGGAAGTGAGGGTGTCAGGGCTTTCATTGCAGTCGCTTGGCTATTTGCAGGGACAGATGGACGCGATGCAAAAGGTGATGGGCGTTCCCGACGTCACACTTGGAGAGGATACGTCATCTGACAAAACCGCATCGGGGCAGCAATTAAGATCGCGCAACGCCGTAGGGCTGCTTATTCCTGCGAAAAAGAGCGAAGCTCATTTAATGGAAGGGTGGCTGAACGATCAGCTTCATCTTGTTCAGCGATTTATGCCGCCGGATGCGATACAGCAGTTCGCATCGTTCTATGGCGAGGAATGGACGGACGATGAAGTGCAGGCGTTCCTTGAGGCCGATATGGACAGGGAGATCAGAATCTCTTATGCGGAAGGGACTGAAGTTCCCGAGACCAGAGATCAGAAGCAGATCAAGCTCAGGCAGGACATCGCCGCAGGCTTCGTTCCGATGTCGCCCGCTATACAGGCAAAGTTGATACGCGAATCGGGTTATGACGATGAAGTGTTTGACGCGGCAAATTACAACTCGAATCTGGCCATAGGAAGGAAGCGATGGGATTGGGTCAAAGACCAGGTTAAGGCAAACCCTGAGTTAGAGATGGGCTTTGAGTTCTATGAGGCTCAACTGACCGACCCTGTGTCCGGTATGCGGATGGTTGACGAAATGAACAATCCTATTCCGAATCCGCTTGCTCAACAGTTTCTGACGGCTCCTGAATTACAGGTGAACAAGCACTCTGAGGATCACGCTCAACAGGGGGAATACTGGAAAGCTCGACAACGTGAGGCAGTTGCCGGATTGAACGACACAAGCAAGCTCCTTGTAGCGATATGCGACGGAATGATAACCGCCCATATAATGGCGGCAATGGAGATGCAGCAAAAAGGGATGATGCTGGAGCATTTGGCAATGGCCCCGGCACAGCTTACAGGGCAAATGGCATCTGCTCAGGTGGCACAGGCTATGGCCCCGCCTGAAGAAAGAGCGAAGGACGGGCAGCCGATACAGAGATAAAATGCGGGATGTAAAGCACATAAAGGCTGAAAATATTGTTGACGAGATCGCTAATCGTGAGAATAATATAATTGCCAGACATTGGGGAAATTACCGGACAGCAACCGGCAAGACCCGTGAATTTATCGACATTCTAGCCAAGCAAGTGATGGAATTGAACGTCAAAGTGGCTCGGTTGGAAGCACAACTAAGAAACAGATAGAGAACGCCCCTCGGAATCTTTTCCGACACGCACTCTAGGCTGTGATGAGCAGAGGATAACCCCCTCTGTTGATCACAGCCTTTTTTATTTGGCTGTAAGGCAAATAAGCACGTTCTCACGGCGTTTGGAGCCGTGCGGTGAGAGCGGAATTTACGGCTCCTTGCCACAAACAAAAAGGAAACTATGAGCTTGGACTTATTAGGAACACAAGAGAGCGATGGCGGCGGTGCTGCCGACATTGGCTCAACCGCCACGGAGACCGTTGCAGAAACGACCGTTGCTGCGGGTGACGAAAGCACGGCGGGGGATAATACCCCTGAAACACAAGAGGCAAACACAGAATTAAGCACGGCGGGAGAAGAAGCGGAACCTTCTCCGGCAGAGCTTTCCGAAGAAGAACTGGAATCCCTTTCCAAAGATGATGACCTTCCGGCGAATACCCGAAACCAGATAAAGCAGGCCTGGGCGATCGTCGGAAAACGAAAAGAGGCACTTGCTAATCTCCAATCGGAGTTCGACACATACAAACAGCAGTATGAGGGCAAGTCCTATCTTGAGCAGGCTGAGATCGAACGGCTTAGGGCCGCCGAAGAACTGGAATACAAACTGACGGATTACACAGCCAGACCTGATGACGTTTTAGATGTCATTAAGGAAAAGAACCCGCAAATACACGAAAAGGTGTTGCAGGAAGCGGCGTGGCGGGCGTTGGAAGACGCTGAGGGGAAACCCAATCTGACCAATTTGCAGGCGTTTATTGATCGAGCATCAGCACAGTTCGGCGACAACAAGGTAAATGTTCAGGATGTTCTGAAGTTCATTGAGGGCAGTGCGTCAGGGACGCTTGACCCGTCCGAAGTTTATCAATTCGGGACGGTCGAGGAGTATGAATCGCACAGGCGGGCGAGAGAACAGGAATCGGTGATGCGGCAGCAGCAGGAACTCGCGAAGAAGAATCTTGAGTTTGCTGAGGAGCAAGGAAGGCAGACCATCGTCAGCCAGCAAGTCTCTCAGATCAGGCAATCATTCACGCAAAAGCTGGATGCCATCAGAAACAACCTGAAGCTCGCTCCGATAGAGGGTGAGCCTACCGTTCTTGCGGATTTCAAGCAGCAGATAAACGAGGAATTGGGTGTATTCATCAACACTCGATCTGCGGGCAATCCGCACTTACAGGCCGCTTTGAACACACTTGAAAAACTGATGAAAGCGAACGGGTCAGGGCCGGAAGCCTATGGACGGGAAATTCAACAGGTGCTGGGGATGCCCGGCTTCAAGAATCGTCTGGATAAGGGGTTGGCGGATATTGCATCTGCCGCAGAAAAATATTTGGCACAAAAGGCGGCTCAAGCGGCGCTGATGGCAGAGGGCTATGCAGCCCGGCAATCAAAGCGTCCCAAGCCCCGTGCCGTTACGAAATCGCCGAATGAGGCGGTGAATACGGAAACTCTGTCGGAAGAAGAATTGGCCGGATTGTCGGGAAGAGAGCGTGTCGATTATGAAGCACGAAAAATGACCGAACAGATCAGGGCATTGAAGCAATCCGCATAAACTTTATCCGCATTTGTGCTGCGGGAGAAAGAAAATGGCAAGTTTAGATACTTCACAAATGGAAAAGCTCGTTGATCCTTTGTGGCGGGCAGAGATAGAGGAAACGGACAAGGTAAGCGCTCCGTTTATGGACTGGCTGGATAAAAGGCCGGGCGAGAACGCCAACATTCTCGGACAGAAGGTAAAGGTTCGTGTCGGTTACAACGAATCAGAATCAGGTTCGTCCTTTAACGGCGGTTCTATCGCCATTGGAGGCAGTTCGCAGTTTGAGAACATATTCATACCGTATGGAACGATCAACTCCACAGGCGACATCACAAAGGAAGCCATCGACAACGATGATGAGAAGTCAAAATATCATCCGGTGGTTCAGGAAGTGAAAGCCCTGATGGACCGAGCAATGCAGAACCTGAACAGGGCGGCAGTTATGGACGATGGTTCAGGCCGTCGAGCCATTGTTACCGCCAACTATTCAGGCGGTGATGCTGATGAGGTCGTATGCGCTCCTAATACCGGATTTGGTAACAAAGGAACGCAGTTCCTCGGCGATGGAGCCGGCGGCAAGGTTGTGCAGTTCTGCGACCCCTCCACTTTTGCCTTGAGAGTGGGATCGGTGACAGGCGGAAAGGTTCGCGTGGTCGCCAACAACAAGGCGACCGGGGAAATCGAGGTAGAGACGCTTGCGGGCGTGGCCCAGGCCCCGACGGATATTGTCACAGGCGATCTTTGCGTTCCTGAAGGAATGGCGGGACGCGGCGTTCACGGTATCGAATATTGGGTCAAGGACACGGGGAGCATCGGGGCGTTGGCCTTAGCAAACCATCCCGGCCTGAAATCGCAGATCGTTGACGGTTCGTCAGGGTCTTTGATGACGCTTGTTGAAAAAATGTTCTCGAAACTTGCGAACAAGATCGACGAGGACAAGGCACTCGGCATAAACGGTGCGGAAAAGCACCAGATATTCTGGGCGCCGTGCCAGCGTGAGAAGTATCGCCGTGAAGCTCAAGGGCTTGGAATTGCGATGCTTGGTTCTTCGGAGATAGATCAGGGTTATGGCCACACTGAAAAGATCAACGGCTACAAAGCCACGGTTCAGGGCGATCATTCAAATACCCGGATCAATTTCCTTCGTAAATCGGACTGGTATCGCATTCAGCGTGGGAAGGCGGAGAAGCCGTTTGAGCGTTACAGCATCAACGGACAGCCGTTCTTCAACTACTATGACGGCGACGGCAACCCGACATACAAGCTCGGATTCAACATCACGGGCTACTTCAACGTTGCGTGTAAGAATACGCGAGATCAGGCGGCCATCACCAGCCTCCCGACCTCAGGACTCGAAACAGGTAACTCGTAAACTAGGCAGCGGGGAGTTAACCACTTCCTATAACAATCCGACCGGGGAGCGAAATACCTCCCCGGCACGTAGAAGGAGAAAGCGATGGCGTTAGCAAAGAATTTTGCGATAGAAAGAACGGAAATAGGCACTTTGACAGGGACGCCGAACACAAGGGGCGTGGTTCTGAATGGGTATCAAACCGAATGGGTGAGGGCGACAAAACTGACAGGCGATACAAGCGGCAGTTTTGACCTTGAGAGCATTCAGCGGCCAACAAAGGTATATGCCTGGCCGTTGACGGACTCATCCGGGACGCTGCTCACATCACAGCCTGCTTTGGTTGAGGTGAGCTTTACGCATACGGATCACGACACGATAGCAGTTTCAGGACTGGGTGATTGGACGGCGGCTATTTTTATCGTGTGCGGACGATCATTCAAATACGCATAGAAAATGAGACATCCTTTACCGAGGAAAGAAGAGGGGTTTGATAAAGCCCTCGAAGACATATACAGAGTTGAGGGGAAGCCTTTTTTTCGATGCGTCAACGGGCAAACAGAGACGCATTGGTGCAACGGCAACCCTCACTCTATAAAGCATTGGGAGATCGATGAGGTGAACGGCGGGCGTATCGGGCGCGGCTGTTGGGTCATTGAGGTATTTCAAAGACCGAGCGAATTGGACAGGGCGGAATGGGAATCCACACGCCATCATTATCTTGAAAGGAATGGGATAGAGCGGCTTGTTGATTGGCGAGGGCCGTTTCCTAGAAACGGGCGATATATCTGGTTTCAAGACCTGGTGGACGGGAATGAACAGCCGATACGTCCGACGCTGAAGGTGGTTGAAGCGATAAAACTTTCATTTCTGGAGTATCAGTCAAAATGGAAGAAAAACGCCGCAGAGGAAGTTGAAGGATTTTACGATAACGAAGAAAAGGATGCAGATGAGCGGGCTGTCCGTTATGCGGACAACTTCTATCAGGCACACGGACTGGCGGCACGTTCAGCATTCCATAAAGTAGAGGTCGGAAGACCCATAATCGCTCGGACTGAGCGATAACGGCTCAAAGTATCAGGTTACTGACCGCTTGCCGTTAGAAGCCGTCTGCTTTAGCTGACGGAGTAGTCACAATCACAACAATACAAGGATCGAGAGAAAAATGATGCAAACAGCAACCGCACAGAGTTTTATTCCGGTGAAAACGAATATCCCTGACGTTAGGGAAGAAGGGCTTAATGAACGGATGACCAGATATGGGGTACGGTTCATCAGAGATACCGTTGACCTTAGCCCAAGAGACTTCTTGAGGCACAGCCTTGAACCGAACAGGTTTCACAACTTTATGGTGTTCAGGTATCCCGTCCCTTCGGAAACGGGGAAGCGTGACGGCATTGGCGAGTTTATCGACAGGCTGCCTGCTCATCAGATGAAAGACCTGACAGGCAAGGGGTTTGTCGATCTCAGAGAAATCGCTGAACTTGACAATGAGGACGAGGCGGTAAGGATATTCGACCATCTTACAAACCCGAACCTGTGTTCAAAATACCCGTTCGACCTCGGCTCATCCTGCGTTACCTGTTGGCGAGACCATCTGAGAAGCGATGCGTTTCAGGTAGGGGATTTCAGCGACCTTTCTGCCGTGGGGCTTCTTGCTCTGAGGGCAACGCACGAAAGGCTTTTGAAGGCAATGGATGATGCGTTGATCGACGCGAGGGCGGTGGTGAACCAAGCCGCATCGGACATAGACAATGCAAACTCGGCAAAGACGGACTACGATCCGTTCGACTATGTTTGCATCAGGCATACACAC
Source organism: Acidobacteriota bacterium (assembly GCA_019639175.1). Taxonomy (GTDB): domain Bacteria; phylum Acidobacteriota; class Blastocatellia; order Pyrinomonadales; family Pyrinomonadaceae; genus OLB17. The sequence goes on from JAHBSK010000002.1 coordinate 33,087, forward strand.
TCAGCGATGCCGACCTATAAGACGGCGAACCCGCAGGCGAATTTTGCAGAGGTCTTAGGTGCTGCCTTGAGAGGGAAGGGCGAGGCTAAACAGGAAGAAGATAATGCCGTTGCCTTGAAACTGGCCGAGTTGGACAAGGCGATGCAGGAAGTGGCGGAACTGAAGGCTCGACTGGAACAGGCAGCCCTGCCCAAAGAAGGCGAAGCGGCGACCGATCAGGCAGCCCAAAAGAAAAAGTGAGGGATTGAAAAGTGGCAACGCTAAACGAGAGTGCGAATGCGGTATTGATGGAATTTGGCGGGGTTGTTCCTGACGAGCTATTAAGCCTTGAGGACGCCCGCCGGGAGTTCCTTTATGTGCGCTCTTTGGCGATGCAGAAAATGGCGATAGCGGATACGGATAAAACCGTTTCCTCCACTTCTCTTAACGTCACACAAAGGGATGGCGTGATGCCGGACAGCAACATCATTCCCGCTTTTGTGGAGTATCTGCCCAACAATCCGATCTACGGCGATGAGGAACAGCGGAGGGTTTTAATAGTTCCGGCGGACGACATTCCGAATTATGAGGGTTCGAGGGCAATAGCCTTCTACGGTTCGCCTTTACGATTCAGGCTTGCGTGGAATGTTTGGGAATTTGGAACGCTGAAGCTCTATTTTGACCCGGTGGAAGATATATCGGACATCAGCGGCGAAGATGAAGTTCCGTTCCCTGTTCAGTTTCATACGATGCTGGTAAAACAAACGGCATTGAAGCTGACCGATATTATTAAATTGAAGCTGACAATGCTTGACCGTTGGGAAGAAAAGGACAGGTCAGAGCGTCTTTTAGGCGTATTAGGCGGCATAGAGACGAAACTGCTCCTGCAAATTGCGGATTGGGAAAATGAATACAAGCGATGGATAAACAAGGATCAGAATGAAGGCCCGATACTGAGACGCTCGAACGAAGAAATAATGGCACGAGGGTATAACGACATAGGCGGATGGCAACGACCGCCCTTCTTAAGCCGATGAACGCAACGGAAGCCGCGATACGCGCGAGGCAATTCATTACAGAACAGACCGAAGGGGCGGTAGATATATCTCTGCCGCGTCTTGAGGCGTTAATACCTTCTGTTTTAGAGGCGTGGGCAAGGTTTTGTTTTGAGGACAGAGAGAAACGGCAGCTTCTAAAAAAACGATTTACGGCGAATGTGGTTGGGGGGCAATTAGACCTGACGCCATATCTGAACGGTTCATCAGGGAAGATAAACCTGAAGGAGTTAAGGGAGACGACGATCTACGACGCGGCATCCACAACATACGTGTTGAACAGGATGGCAGAAGTTGTTGTGAATATTACGATCGGTTCGACCTCTCTTTACGCGGAGGTTCCGTTCACGCAAGCGGACGTTGGGCGAAGAGTATTTATTCGTGATGCAGCCGTTGACTCAATAATACAGTCTTTTATCGACGGAGATAATGTAACACTCTCATCCCCTGCATCCGGGACGGTAATTCAAGAGGTGTATGTTCTTCTCTTCGACGTTATCACCACGCCGGGAGTTCCCTATTCCTGGCTCTCATCGCAGAATCAATTAAGGCTGTCTCGCCCTGCCGGGGCTGATGCTCCCGCGTGTTTTTTAGACGGGAACATCCTAAAAACAAGGATGCCGAACGGCTCATTGACGGCGAACAGCAGTATAAGTTTTACGGTGACGCATTTCCCGTCAGATGTTAATGAGATACCGAGCGAATTGGAACACGATTTTGTCAGGGCATTAGCTTTTACTGTAATGCCGCCAAAGGAGGAGAAGAAACGTGGCGGTCGCTGATATAAACAGGGTTGGAGCAAGGGTCGTTTGGGCGATAGGAGCAAGAAGCGATGCTTTTGCCTTTGCGATAGACGATGACCGTTTCAATATTCAGGAAGTGGCGGCGGCGATCATTGAGGCTGAGGCCGAAATGGTCAGATGGTTCGCTGAAAGCCATCATCCGCAGAGAGAGAGGTTCCTGCAATGGCTGCCGGAAGGAGGTATGAACTCCGGCGAAACCATACCTGAGCATTTGGGGCAGATCGAAGCGGTAAGGATCGGGAGCTATGAAAGCGAGTCTGAAGAAGACTGGGAAATTGCAGACGTAACAACCGCAACGAACATCAAATTATGGAGCAGGCATCCTGACATATTTCCTAATGCAGAAGGATATTACCATTTAACGAATCAGACGCTGGAGTTTACGGGCGACAAGGCGCAGGTCAAGGCTGTGGTCTATGAACCTGGCTACGTTGAATCTGAATCGGAATCTGAAAGCGGGGAATGGGTGCTGGACAGGATGTTTCAGGGTGCTGCCTTGATACAAAACTCCGAAACCGTCAATTATCTGACCGGAGCGGGAATGACGGCTGATGACGTTGGAAAACGTATCGTTGCAATGGGGAACCCCGCATTGTCCGGCACAAACCCTGTGTTGGATTCTATTATTACGAATGCTCTTGATTCTCAGGTCTATACGGTCGATGGTGCGGTCGGAGAGGCGGAAAACGCTATTGCGATGTTCTTCCGATACGTTGAGATCGAGAGCGCGAATTTCCCTTACCTTCAAATTGATGACATCTGGGAATCGGCCCTGGTCTCAGGAGCGATCATCAACCTTGCGAAGTTGGGCGTTCCGCCTGAACTCATAATGCACCACACGAATAAATTTGCAAAAGCCGAGTCTCAAGTAAGGCAGGGGTTGCACTTCTCCCCTGAAATAGACCTTGCCGACAAATTATGAAGATAGCCACGCCGAATGATGTGAAGAATGTTCTGGCTCTGGACGATGAGCAGATAACTGAACTGCGTAAGGAGCAAGAAAAAGCCCTGAAAAAGTTCAGGTCGCGGGCGAGGCTGAATCCGTTGGAGCGAAGGGTCGGCAGAGGCGTAGAGCTTGAAAGGCATTTTCGGGCAACGGGCAATATGAACGGACTGGCTGAAGCCCTTGCAATGCAGGGGCGGTTCAATGAGGCGGCTGAATATGCGACAAGGGATGACCTGAAGGCTTCCTTTAAGGAAAAGGCAGAGGCTTGCGGATGCTCGGAATGTGATTGCCCTTCGCACAGGGACGAGAACGGATTGGAACTGCCTAATCAATATGTCGAAAGCTATGAGGTTAAGGACGGGAAGCTGGAACCGTCAGTAAGGTGCGTTGTGTGTAATAAATTGAGCATCGGGCCGCACTTGGAGCATTTAGAAAAACAGAGAGGCGTAAGAGCGAAAGCTGTTGAGGCGGGACGTGAGAGCGTGACGGCACAGGAGTTTTTCAGGCAGCAATGAACCTTGAACTGCTAGACACATATCATCCCACGGACGGTTATTGTGCCGCCGATAAACTGGCTATCCCTGCCGGGGCGATGGCGGACGGGTCAAAGAACGTCTTTATAACCGGCACGAACAATCAGAGAGTGTTCAAAGGGGTGAAGTATAAAGGCGTTGGCGGCAGAACGATGTTCGTCGTTGATGGCGGATATGCTGCTCTGACCGATCTTGTGTATGGCGAATCTGAGAGTGAATCAGAAAGCGAGTCAGAAAGCGAATTTGAGGGCGAACAGACGGTAAAAGGTTACGGATCGGTATTCAACTACATAGCACGTTCTTTGCTGTTCATTGGGCAGGGCCACGTTTACAGAAACGGTGAAATGATGGTCGATAGTGACAGCAACCCGTTCACGGCAACGTCGAATCTGCAATTATCTCCGCATCCTTATACCGATGCGTATGTCGCGGGGCTGGCTCAGTCGGAAGCTCCGCAAGTGATACCAAGAACCCCTTTGGAGTCCGAGCCGTTCACAGGGCTGCTTACAGGCGTTTATTCATTCAAGATAGCGAGAGTGAGGGCGGCGACGGGTGGGCGTTCCATTGCATCCCCGACATCAGCCGTGCATACCTTTACAGGGCAGACTGCCCAGCTTGTGTTTCCAAGTGCTGACGCGAACGGACAGGACAGGTGGGCGATATTTGCCACTAGAGCAGGATTTGGCGGAACGGGCGTTCATTATCTGGTGATGGAGATAGGGGAAGATGATCTTTCCACTATCGACGGTATTCCAAGGTCGTATCAGATAGAGTTTTCGGACGCCGATCTGCTTCCGATAACTGCCTATATAGACGATTACCCGCCTCCGGCGGGAGCGTTCGGCGGAAGGCTTGAGAATTACGTTGCCGTTATCGGGGCGTATGACAACGTAGTAGCGATAAGTTTAAGGAACTTTCCTGAATCCTTTCATCCTGAGCATCTTGCTTTTCTTCCCGCAAGGCCTACGGCGATATTGCAGGATCAAATGGGTTCATATCTCTATGTATCGACGCCGACGAGCGTTCACGCCTTAAGCGTGGCTCCGGGGGCATACGGCAATCCGTTGATAATGCAGACGGTCTGGGCGGATACAGGCGTGGAGCATAATCATAACTGGTGTTCGGTCGAGGGCGTGATATTCGCGTTCGTTTCGCGGCAGGGGGCGGTGACAATGGGATCTGACGGCCTTCCGACGAACCAGTTCGCCGCTCCGGTAGCAAAGAAAATGCAGTATTGGGGCGTTGAGGAAACAACGGTCTTTCACGTTCCCGATCTCAACTCTGTTATTTATTGTAACGGCGGCGAGGCATACGCTTTTAATTATCAGTCAATGAAATGGTCGGCTCCGGCGATGGTTAAAGATTTTGCCGAGGGCGAGATAGTGTCGGGCGTTGTGCAGAACAGGAGGCTGCTTATCTGTCTGTTGAACGATGGCGAATTTGACCTTTATGAATTTGACGAACCGGCAGACGATACGGCGGAAACGGAGTTCAGAATAGTGTCGCCTGATGTGAAATACAATACTGCCGCAAGGTTCAATCTATTAGGCATAAAGGGGACATTCGACGCGCCGAATGAGGGTGAATATTTCTTTAAGGCCGTTCCCGATTACACCGACACGGCGAATGCGAAAACTCTGACGCATACGGCGGACACGGACGGGATGACCGATACAAAGCAATCACGGTGGTATATGCCGCGTCTTGAGGCCGTTCATATCGAGTTTGAGGGAACGCAGTCAGATTTTGAAAAAGATTGCTCGTTGGCCGGGGTAATGATCTATGGGACAAGGGAGGCAAGCAATAAATTATAGAACTGACGCTTTACACACACGACGACCCGCAATTCAAACGTCGGCAACGCAATACGAACGGGGCGGAGACCTATTCAAGGGATATTGTGAATCATCAATTACCTAAGTGGAATGAGTTCTTTGAAAGGGGCTTTTCGGATAAGAGGGTGGTAATGTCCACCTGCCCTTTATTAACAAAACTGACAGGATTGCCGTCACGGGCCGATCTGGTCGTGCAATATCTTCACTCCTTTCCAAGAGTGAATCCTTTGGAGGTAAGAAAAGCGTATGTGAGCAAGGTGAAGATAGATTCTCCAAGATTTATCTTCGTTACTGCATATAAGCAGTATCACAGCCTTATGGCGGATGCGGGGTTTGAGTCCATTTATTCCCCGATGTCCATTGACCCGACAGGGCTGCCGCCGCATCAGCCGATATACGAAGACCGCATATTATGGTTTGGAAGGGCGGACAGCCGAAAGAGGATGATATTTGAGAGATTACAGAAAGTGGCTCCAAGATATGGCTTTCATTTTGACTATATAAGCCGTGACAGGCTGAACGGAAAAGGCCCGATACTGAAACAACGTGATGCGTGGCAAATAATGACCCGTTACAGATACGGCATAGCGGTCGGGAGATGCGCACTTGAGATGTTCGCTATGGGGCTGAAGGTATTTATCGCCGGAGCAAAGATCGGCGGGCTGATAATGACAGATGATGACCTGCATATACAGCATTCAACCAATATGAACGGGCGTCTCGTGACCTTTTCAGATGAGATAGGTGAATGTCTGGCAAATTTGAATAAGAGCAAGACCGGATTTTCAGTAGATATTAGAAACGTCGATCACACGAACGGGGTGAAGTATGATACAGGCACTGAACACGCAGGAATTGCTGCACCGGATAGAGGTATTGGAGCGTATCAATGAGGATATGCAGAATCGGCTTGAGCATCATACGGGGCAGATACAGCAGATGACCGAACAGCAAACACAGACGCAGCAGTTTGCGGCGAGTAACTGGATAAGTAACGGCGATCTAGATTTGAGCCGTAATTTATATTTATATACCGAGGACTGGCCAGGTTAATTACGGTTTTGTCTAGGGTCTGGCACATGCGGACACCTAACTCCGTGATGAGGTTCTTTGAAAATAGCACATTTTGCACACCATCCGTTTGCGATGCGTCCTCTGATCGTTGCTTTATTGATGCCGGAAATTTTTCCCCAATCTACCGCCACTAAAGAGAGTCCGCCATACGCAATAAAACTGTTACTGCGTTTGTTACGGTTTTGGATGTAATTGGTTGTCCAACGCACGTTACCCGGCTCGTAACTGCCGCCATTGTTAATACGGTCAAGCGAATGTCGTCTTGAGGGGCGTTTACCAACGTGAGCAAGGAACTCTTCAAAGCTCTCAAAATTGAACTGAACCCCCCGTCCACCGTATAGGTGATATTGAACATTTTGAGGGTTTTGACAGCGTTGTTTTGCCGCCATATAAATACGATACTCTGATGATCGTGAAAGCCCGTGACGTGTCGCTCTTTGTTGCGTCGAACGGCGAAGGAGACAGTCGCAAGACCGCGAGCGTCCTAGTGTAAGGCTGGAATGATGAGCGACAGTCCATTCCCCACACGAGCATAAGCAGAGCCATTGATGATAACGTTTGCCGCTACGGGAAATGTAATGCCCCGCAAAAGATATAACGGTTAGCTGTCCAAAAGTTTTTCCAGTTAATAGTGGAAATTTGTAGGTGGTTGGTATGAGAGAATTAGCAATTTGTGTAAAATCAGGTCTAGCCATAGTTTACTCCTGTTTAGTAGATTGTGGTTAGGCTAGGCAGGGCGTTGGAGCGCTCTGTTTAGCCGCTTATATTATAACAAATTAGAGGGTAAAGCGAAACTATGGCAGTCGTTCCATCAGATGTCAGCGAAGAAAGTTTCGGATGGTATGTCTTTCCACCGGATACGGCGGTTGAGGCGGTGGGGGCTATCTCTGCCTCATCGACAGCCCTTGTTATCGAAATGAAGGACGGCGTTGAGTTTGAATCAGGGGATGTGGGGAAGACCATCGTAATTGCGGGTGCGGGCGTGGACGGGGCAGACCTTGTGACAACGATAGTTTCCGTTGATGCACCGCAGGCGGTCACGCTGACCGACGCAGCCGATGAGGACGTTTCAGGCGTTCAGGTCAGATGGCGGTTGACACGTTTTATTGAAGACAGCACCGATGAGGATGCGGACGCAGACGAGACCACCAATACGACATTGAAAAGCCCCGCTCATTCAAGATATAACACGACCCGAAATGATTGCGATTGGGATAAACAAAACGGCTGGATACGCTTAGGCGGTGAGTCCTGGGTTGCCCAACCTTTGAGACAGAACCTGATAAGACCATCGGGGCAGTTCATCAACTCCCTGATATATTCATTGGACAGAAGGATAGACGGATTGTCAGATGTGCCGATACGCATATTCGCGGGGATATGGGACAACACGCCCGGACAGCAGAAGTTCCTTGAAGGCAGGCCGATCAGCCTGAACGCCGAGGTTATCGGAAGCCCAGGAGCAACCGTTTCGAGAACCTATACCGCCATCTTTTACACAGGCTGGGGGTTGAAAATAGGCACGTCATCGGTTACGGTCAATGCTCCGGCGACGTTTACGAATACTGAATATGTAGCCTTGTCCTGGAGGCAGCCGATAGGGACGGTCAGGACGGAAATATACAGGCATACGGGCGGAACGATCCATTTATTGAGAAGCCCTTATCCTCAAAGCAGCTATCAGGACAAGGGGGCGATATTAAAGACGGTGGTAACGATCCCAAGTGTGGACACCATCAGGCCGAGAGCGTATGTAGAGACGACCTATATAAGCCCTGCTCACTTCTCTCTTGCTCCCGCGAGATATGGAGTTTGGCAAAGGGCGCAGCTTAATATTGCCGTTCCCTACGATTACGATATGTCGAAAACCACCGACAAGCAATGGTATGTGATCGGGATAAAAGAGGTGATATATGAGCCTGAATCAGAAAGCGAGTCAGAGAGTGAATCAGAGAGTGAATCAGAGAGTGAAATCGTCGATACGGTGAACCGTCTATTGCTGGTAGATAAACTGTCGTTGGACGACAAATTAGGCACTTTCACAAGAAGCCCGTGGGACTTTCTGGCAAAGAGGGGAATCGCATCCGCCCCAACATCAGGGAATCAGGGAACAACGCCGGGCGGAGAGCCTGGAATACCGCCGGGCGGGACAGGGCTTGAATCGCCGGGTGTTCCGTGGAGGGTTCCGCCGTTGGAGTAAAGGGATAACCTGAGAAAAGCATTGAAACAATGATTTTCAGGTGCTAAGATAAACGTAATTTAGATTACCCGCAGGGTCAGCTTTTCTAATGGAAAAGAGTCCGGGACGGTTCTTGATAAAACAAGGCCGTCCTTTTTCTATTTGGACGGCAGGAGATGGAGATTATGCAGCCAATATTGAATCAGACAGCCAGCGACATACCTTATGACGTGTTACCCGAGGGGAACTGCGTTATTCGTTGCTTGATACAAGCCGAAACGGGCGATATTCGCGTCAACATAGATGCAGATGCCGGAGAGGGAGCGGGCGTCATCATTTATGAGGGGACGGCAATGGAGTTCAACAACATTTTAGGAAGAAGGGTGTCCGTGGCGGCGATAGCGGGCGAATCAAGTGGTGATTGGAGCGGCGAGGACGACGAATCAGAAAGTGAGTCAGAGGCAACGCCTACGGTGTTTGCAAAATTCAGTCTGGTGGAACAGCTTTAGGAGAAAACAATGATAGTTAACAGACCTGTAACGGAGAATAAAAGGACGGGAGCGGTAATGCTTGGGCCGTCCGAAGATTTTCAGAGATTCAGCAGTCTTTTGCCTGAATCTTGGGCGACGACGGGAAAGACCTTAACAAGTTTTTCCGTGATGGCGAGAGGTGAGGGAGACGTTTATTTCGTTTCACGCGATCCCGGCCAATTAGGTGAGCCTACGATAGATGAGGCGGTGACGCTGGAGACGCAATGGCCGTGGACATTGGAGCGGGTCGATCTCACGAATTGCTGGCTCAGGTTGGTAGAAGGGGATGAGAGTGAATCGGAGGAAGGCTCTCCGGTCAGGGTAGAGTTCGCGGGCATTCCTTCACAGTCGCTTTAAGGAGATGTTTCTATGAGCGGAGAATCAGGTGCGCAGAAACGGGCTAGGCAGCTTGCCGAACAGCAGGCGGCGGATGACCGACGGCGGATGATCGAGCTTCAGGAAAGAGCGATGCAGCCGACGGCGGGGCAGACCCGTTTTGAGCAACAGGCAAGCGAATGGGACGAATGGGTCAGGGCGAAGGATTACCGTCACGCTCCGGGCATTCTTGGGCTTGACCTATACACTCCTGCATTGGCTCAAAAACACGCTGAAACGATGCGAAACGTTGAGGGGATCGGAGCGGCTGGCTTAGGAGGCGACAAGGGGATAGCCCTGCAATTTGCCAGAGAAAGGAACGCCAACGAGACCGCCCAGAACGCCGGTGCAGCATACGAACACGAGGTAAAAGTGCAAGACGCCCGTTTCAAAGGCTCGGATATGGGCTGGTCGGGGCAGCAGATAGGCCAGTTGCAGGGGTTGTTGGGAAATGCGACGAACGCCTATCAGTATCAATCGAGTCTGCACAACGATATGTTGGGGCGGGCAAGGGGTTTTTGGGATATTGCCACGCCGATAATCGGCGGAGCGTTAGGTGCGGGAGCTTCTCTTTTTAAAGGCAGATTCGGGCGGTAATGATCTTTGAACGGCACGGCAGGGGAAAGATATTCGGCAATCATCCGAACGTGTGTGAAGTGACGCTGTTCGATAAGGCGTCCTTTGCGGAGGACGACGCGGATGTTTGGCGGTCGTCCTTTATTGCGTCAAGGGCGAGCGGAACGGCTCGAATCCGCCTTTCTGAACTCCATCATTCAGCCATAGGCGAAAAAGGGCAATGGAGTGAGATCGTCGGGGCAGTAGTGAAACATTCCACAATAAGGCGAGGGCGGGTATTAGGTTCAACTCTGTTCGGTGTTGAGATGGACGGAGGCATTATTCGAAACTCATTCGTTACGAACTGTCGGATAAAAGGACGCCCAATGACAGAGAACGCGGACATTGAGGACATTGAGATACATTCGATGATGCGGGTCACGGGGAAGTGGCACGGCATCGCCCCTCGGTATTACGAAATAAACAACGAATATGCCGAAATTGGCGTAACCGAAGCCCCGAACGGGCAAATGTATATCGGATGCAGGAAAAAGGACATTGAAAGATGGATGAGAGGCCGCTATCGGTTCGCAAAAACGGTCAACTGGCCGCCTGAAATGGCAGATGAGATATATGAGGTGGTGAAAGAATGGCTTTAGACCCTATTAACGATCCTTTGGACTATTTCCTTGAAAGGGACAGGAAAAAGCGTGTGCCGGATATGATGAGCCGCGTGGAGACGTTCGACCTTGGCGAAAGGCCATTGGTGGTTCCGTCAACGGTGCGTCCGCCTGAATATTTCCTTGATGAGCAGGCGGCGGTGCAGGAGCGTCCTGTGATCGATCTGACGGGGCCGAGAGAGATCAGGCAGAACGACCCCGCCATCGGCACAGAGGTAATGGCTCGTGTCGTCCCCGACCTTACACAACCTAGAGAAGAATCAGACCGGATTTACAGCCAGAACGTTCAGGCAGGCGATGAAGCTGACCTTCTGTCCAGATATGCCCCCGGTTCATCAGATGCCGCGCCGCAGATCGACCTTACGCAGCCGAGAGAGATGACTCAGGCATCGCCTGACCTTGCCCCTGTATATACTGACCCGATAGAAGCTCAAAGAGCAAGAATACGCAGCCTTCAGCAAACAAACCATCCTGACTATCAGGACAACGATAAAGGATGGAAGCGGCGTATCGGTTCTATCCTCAGAGAAGCTCTGATAGGGATGGGCGATGCGTGGAATCAGAACGCGGGGATCGGCGACCCGACACAGAGGTTACTGGCGTCGGTAGGCGGCGGTGTTGCGGGCGGATTTTCGGGCGGATTTGATAAGAGGGTGGATGAAAGGAGAAAGCAATCCTTTGACTTAAGGAGAGAGCAGGACGCGCTTGCTGAACTGGAAAGGCAAAGGGCTTTAGACCAGCAAACCGCGTTAAGGGATGCACAGATCGCGGACGTTACAGCACGTCCTATCCTGAAAGCTGAGGATTTGGAGCGGAAGCGAGAAAAAGATGCTGCGGATAGGGTTTTGAAAGAAAGAACTCAGACGTGGAAAGAGGCCGATAGAGTTGAATATTTTCGATTGGAACGGGAAAAGTTGGCGGCGTTGAACGAAAAGCGATACAACGACTATGAACTGGCTGTAAGACGCCAAACGGAAATAGAACGTGCAAATAAAGCTCGTGAGGATCAGCAAAAGAGTAATGAACAGGGACGGAACGAAAGAGCGAAGCAGTCAAACAATCGTCAGCAGCTGGCATTAAAAGCAAAGTCTATTGCAGACCAACTGAAAGCGGCGATGGACGGCGGATATGATGAAGAAGCTGACAGACTGAGGGACGAACTTCAAAGCATTCGGGATCAACTAGGAAGCAAATAATGGACGATCTTCTGAAATGGGCTGACGGTCTAAATCCTGATGATTATGCTGAAAAGCCCAAGAAACAAAAAATAGATAAGGGAGATTCTTCTGTTGCGTCCGTGCTGGATGATGAATTTGCCAAACTCGGATACAGCGGCACGGCAAGGCTGTCTCTATTGGGCGATATTGGCAGAGAAAATGCGTGGAATAGAAACACAATATTTCGCGGACACCTCGACCCTAAAAACAAGGCATTCAATCGCGGCATCATCTCTTGGCAGGGAAACAGAAGAACGGCACTCGATAACTATCTGAAACAGCAAGGCGTTCTCGGTCGAGGCGACGATGAAGAACTTCGTGCGATGGCTCGGTTTATGGATACCGAGTTAAAAACTCAATTCACGAACAGCTACAACAAGCTACAAAACGCCAAAAATACCGCCGAAGCATCCGAAGCTCTGCGTCAATATATCAAGTATGTTCCGACCTCTCCGTATAACACTCCGGACAAGGATTTTGTCACTCGGAATAATCGTGATTGGGCGGAACGGGCAAAGAAACTTGGTCTGGCACAGGACATAGATATTGATGGGATACTTGCAGAGGTGGATTCTGTTCTTGGGACGCCCAAGTCAAATAAGGAAAAAGAGGTAGATGTCGATGCTGTTATTCGTGAGGTGGACGAACTTCTTGGGCAAACGTCTGATAAGTCACCAGTCAAAGTTGCACCATCCCCGACAGTTCCGGGAAACGTGTATCTGGACAATCCGCCGTTGGCGAAGGACGTTTTACCGCCATATCAGCCTAACGGGCAACAGACACAAACTGTGGCACAACCGCAGAACGACCCGCTTGCACCGTTGCAGATAGAAACGCTTGGCGGTGTTGCGGGCGGAGTTCCGATGCCTGTTGAAAGGCCGCAACAGCCCTTGACGATAAGCGACCTGCAAGGTGAGGCACAGCAGCCACTCGCGACCGATGACGATTATCAGGCTTACGCGGAATATGTCACGTCGCAAGGGCAAACACCGATGTCGCGGCAGGACTTTGATGTTGCGGCACAGGCTCAAGGACGGGTTGGAGACGTAACAGCGGAGATACAGTCTGAGCCTCAGATACCGCAAGGGCGGCCACAATCGGCACAGAGTCCGGTTATTCGAGAAAATAGGATAACTGAACGGTCACAACAGCAATCTCCGCCACAGGAACATCAACCTCAAGGCCAGCCCGCACAGGAAGAAGCACGAGCCTATGTTAAATGGTCGGGCGGATCGGGTTCCGCTCGTAAAGAAGCATTGGATGATGCCGCATCAACCCTTTCGTCACAGATCGGGGTTGATTTTGACCTTGTTAGTAAGCGGTTGGAAAGCGCCAACTTCGCAGAGGGTGAGCTTTCCGAAGAGGTAGCCAAACGCAAGAAAGAGCAACGCAGGCAAATTTCAATTGGACTGGACGCAAATGCAGTTGCGGAACTGAAAGAGAAGCAGCATCAGCGTCAGCAGATGAAGGCCGCTTTGGAAGCCCGGACGAAGGTCTATGAGCAATATGGGGATCTTCCATCAGTTGCACAGCTTAAAGCTCTCAAGGATGAGGGCATCAAAGACTTTCAGGGTAAGCCAATAGATGAGGCGATAGCGACAGAACAGGCTGCATTCAAAACAGCAGAGGAAGGGCTTGGCTCAACCAGCCAGGTAACAGCAGGGCGCCCTTTTGAGGACGGAATGAGTTTTGTCGTTCACAACTCGCAGAAAAGGCGATTTTCTCAGGAAGAGATCAATGAAGTAATAGCCAAACACGGATCGTTCTCTGAGCGAGAAAAATACCAAAAGGAAATTGAGGAAAAGTATCGCTTTCGTCCAATGGCGTTTCCGGTTGAGGCCGCAAAGAATTTCGGATCATTCATCGCCAAACTCCCTGCCAAGGCCGTTCAGTCTGCTTTGGCCGCGACTGACGCCACAGGCCACACCGCACTAATCGAAGCTGTCACCGGAAAGGATATGAAGCCTTCCGAAAATCCGGTTTGGAAGTGGGCCGAGGACTTTCAAAACTCTATTGATGATCTGAAAAACAAAGAACTCCAAGATCATCCTGACGCATACATTCAGAAGTTCCTTGCTAATGAAGGGGCGGAGGCTTTCGCCCAATTGGCTACGCAAATCGTGCTTGCCCCGGTATCGGGAGGACTGTCTCTCGGTATTCCAATAATGGAAGCCGGACTTGCTCAATATAAAGAAGCTGACAAGGCCGGAGCGGGACGTTTACTACGTCTTGGAGCCGCCACCATCGGAGCGGGTGCGGGTGTCCCTGACGCTCTGATAAAAGCCCGTTGGCTGAGAAATTTGTCACCGAAGATGCGTGACAACTTTTTCGGCAAAATGGCCGACAGCCTTGTCAACCGTTATTCCCGATATGTCGGACGTGAAGAAGGTGAGCAACTTGCCCGTCTGACCATCGGCGGAATGGTGAAGAAAGCGGGGGTAGGCGGCGGAGCGGAATACGGCCAGGAAGGTCTTGAGGACGTTGTCAATAAAGCCTTTGCAAAGGTCACATACAAGCCTGAGATGACGTGGAAAGACGTTATCACGCCTGAAAAAGGTGCGACACGCGGATATATGGCTGCAGGATTGGTCGGGATATTCGGCGGCGGGTTGGGCGCCGTTACGCAGAATATGGCATACGACCAACTGGTCAATGCCGAAAGCATCCTTAACCAAGCCGTAAGAAGCGGTCAAATCACGCCGGAGCAATTTCAAGAGGCCGTCGCGGCGGCTAAAGCTGAACTTGAGACGAGACAGAAGGAAATCACCCAACCTACCGCTCAACCTAATGCCGAATTGTCGCCGGATACAATAACAACTCCGGCAGAGGCGGTTAATGTTCCTGAATCGAAGGAATCTCCAATAACTGAGGTTCAGGCCGAAGCCCGTCCTGTTGCAAAAGATGAGACGTTGGAAGTTGGGCAAGCGGTCACGCTCAAAAACGGAAAGGATGCCGTTGTGGTCGAGGACACAGGGGCAATGGTCTCTGTTAAGGACGGCGACAAGACAAAATGGGTTAATAAAACAGACCTTTCATTAACACGAGATCGGGATGTGTTAAAGGAAACGGAAAACCCTAACACGTTAGAGCGCCCTACGCTTGAAGAAGAAAATGAAACAAACATACCTGCACAGTCCTCATCTATGGATTCGGAGGCATTGGCGGAAGATACAGATGCTAAAGGCGAGATTCCGGTAGCGGGGACGAAACCGGCAGACACAGTAACCCTCGGCGATACTTCTGTCACGGTTAACCGATTACCGTTAAAAGCCCAAAAAGCCTCAGCCATCCAAGACGCGACAATCAAGCGTGTTCAAGATGACGCGCAAGGGCATTATGACCGTTACGTTGAAAAGCATGGTGATAAGGTTTGGGATGCGGATAAAGCTCGTGAACTGTTCGATGAATTCAATGAGAACAGTATGGAAAACACCCAAGCTGTTCATGCTGCCGCTTCTGCTCTTATAAGATTAGGTTTTAATAAACGGCTAAAGGAACTGCCGGAAGGCTCTGACGTGCTTTTAACGGCAGGAGGAGCGGGTTCGGGTAAATCAACCGCTCTTGCAAGCATTGACGCTCCATTGACCTATGATTCGTTAATGTCCAAGCCTGAAGCGGCCATTCGAGATATTAAAAATATCCTTGCTCAAGGCAAGATGCCGATAATTGGATATGTTCATCGTCCGATCAAGAACGCTGTTCGCGGGATGATGCGGAGGATGGATGATGCTACGCGTCCGGAAGATCGTCGGCCTGTCGAAATAGAGACAATGGCATTCGGCCATTTTAATGCTCAGAAGGGTTTTTTAGATGTCGTTGCTCCTTACGCGGAAGAGAACGGAATAGCCGCGAGAGCCTTTGAGACGGTCGAAAATGAAAGCCCGCGTGAGATTTCTTATGATGATCTGGCAAAAGTGAGGTATAATAGCCTTGAGGACGTTAAAGATGAAGTCATCAGGACAATTGAATCAGAACTTGCCACAGGAAGCTACTCAGCCGAAACCGAATCTTATTTCAGACAACAGTTACAAAGCGTTCGGGGAGAAGGTAAGGAAGGAAGCTCTTCAGAATCTAACAAACGCGGGAGCAAGTCTTCAGGAGTTCAATCAGAGGCAACTCAAGAAAGCGGCAGACAATCTCAGCAAGGCCCAGATCCCCAGACCGCCGAAAAAGGCAGACAAGGCGTTGAACGAGGACTATCACCAGAGGGCGGAAAAGATATTCGCTCAGATGAAGGACAATCTGACGAAAGCGGGCGAGGAACACAGGATGCAGGAGCTACGCCGTCAAGCGAAACAGGGGCAGAACGGCCAGGTTCTGAACGAAGTGATAGCGGCGACGGAAAAGGCGAAGGCGTAAGTTCTGACGCAATAGGTCAAGCGATAGATAAGGCCATCTTTGAATCTGACAAAGAGATCGAAGATGCCCTGAATAAGTCTCTTCCCAATCGTTTTCAGGAAACCCTCAAAAAGACAGATCGCGGTGAGTTTAAGCCGTCCGTTCATTTTCAAGACTCTATGCAGGGCTGGAAGGAAGGGGCAGAGACCATTGTGTCTGAAAAGGGGCTTGAGGGAGCGCATGCTGAATACTTTTCCAACAATGAGCTAAAGCCTGCCGTAAAAAACGCTCTTGGCCTTGCCTTGATCGATGCTTACGGCCAACTGAACGAACTTGATAAGGTCAATACTCTGGCTTCTGACATGATCGAAGAGTCGGTTGAGTTAGGGCGGGCAATAAAGGCCCTTGATCTTGCAAACCGCTACGATCCTAAGAGTTGGTCGTTCATTGCAGAAAAACTCAAATCCCGGACGAAGCAGCCTTTAACCCAAGAGGAATACTCCAAAGGCAAGCAGGCTGTTGAAGCATATGCAGACGCCGCAGACGATATTGCTTTATCCGAAGCTTTTGAATCTGAAAACAGGGGAAAAGCCAAAGCCGCAGAAAAGCTCGGAAAAGGACTTGAAAAGGCAATTTCTTTTGGCGAACAGTTGGGAACTGAACAAGCGGGAGAACTGGAAGCCCTTAAGAAAGAGGTTGCCCGACTGCAAAAGGAACTGGACAGCATCCGGCGGCCTAAACCGAAGGTCACAAAACGGGCAAGACAGCTTCTGAAAGAGATCGTTGAGCATAAGGAAGCCGACCGGAAGATCATTCAGCAATTCATTCGCGAATCGGAGCGCGGCTCTCTGCCAATTCGCCCTAAACCCAAGTTCAAGTTGAACAACGAAGATGTTGGATTGACCGAGGAACAGTTTGATGCTCTGAAACGCTTGGCGGCAGAAAAGCTGATGCCCGCGTTAAACTCCGGCGAGATGGGAGTGTCAGAGTTTAGCGTATGGCTAAATAATGAGGTAAAAGGCAGGTTGTCACCACGGCAGATCGAGCAAATAACAGCAGCCGCATATATGGAAACACGGCAGGTGCGTGAATTCAATTATAATGCGGAGCAAATGGCAAAGCGCCAAAATCGGCGAGAGTTTCATCAACTTCATTATCGGGTGTTGGGTGAACAATCAAAGCGTTACCGTGAACAGGTAAGACAAGCCATTGAAAACGCTGAGGCGTCGCCTAGGGATGCTTTTTCACGACAGCTTGTGCAGACAGCGGCAAATATGGACGTGAGCAATCACGTTCTGACCGGCGCCGACTTTTTACGGCTGACCAACAATCTGACGAAGTGGAAAAGCCTGATGCGATCCCTTTTGCCCGGCATATCCAACAAAGAACTGAGTGACATCTATAAACAGTCTTTTGAACTGCGTAAGGCGGCTATCGAAGATTTAAAAAGGGTGAGAGCGGAAATACGAGAAAACAAGGAATTAACCGATAAAGAATATGCCGATCTTCAAAGAGAGAAGCGTAAGAAAATATCCAAGATGATGCGGGCAAGGGCGAATCTGCAAGCGTATTATGCTTCACTTTCCCGTACCAAAGCACAGAAGGTTGCTCGTGGGGTTAGTCAGACCACAAATATATTCAGAAGCGTTCAGGCCTCCTATGACGTGAGTTTTGCGGGGCGGCAAGGTGCAGCTCTTAACGCAATGGAGACAAGGGCCAGTATTGCGGGGCTGTGGCTCGGCGGGCAAGAGTCAATAACTCAAGAGGCGTTCGATAATTTTGTCTATGAGATGGAGAGCGATCCGCTTGTTGACGAAATGAAACAATACGGATGGTCGTCTCGGGCGATTTTACGGGACGCCCGCGACTTTGAGGAGTTCTATCTTTCTCAATTACCAATGAAGCTTGGTGACATAGAAGCAGAAACGTCTGCGGGGAAAGCAGCTGCGCTCGTCCCGAGGGCAATCGGGCAAGGCTTTCAAATCTCTGAGCGTTTGTTTGAGCTTCAGGGTGATATGCAGGGCTATAAGGTTTATGAAAAATGGAAATCAGAGATAGACGCACTGGCGGACGCTAACCCAAATTTTGATGTCGATAAAGCAAAGAGGCATCTGATCCGCGTGATAAACGCGGGAGTTGGAAGAGGAAACTTTCTTCGCGAGTTCAGGCAAGGGAGTGAAACCGCAAAGGTGCTTTCTGAACTATTCTATTCGCCCCGATTTATGCTATCTCGTCCCGAGTTCGCGTGGTACATGAGTCCACCTGGACTTCTCTTGTCTGCCCCGAAAGGGACAAAGAAAATAATGTTAAAAAAAGCGTTGAATTTGTATTCCAAAGCATCGCTTCTCCTTCTACCTCTGGCAATGCTTGGACTTACTTCACTTGACCCCGAAGATGAGGAGTTTTTACAAATTCGCGTTGGTGACACAAAATTTGACATCACCGGAAAACTTGCCGAAGCCATTCGTCCTGTATTCATGACATTTAAGGGGGGAGGCTATTATTTCATGTCTCTTTCAGATGATCCGGCTACTGCCGAGACGGGCAGGGCGGGGATGAAGAGGCTTGTGTCGTATTATTCAGACGCCAATGATTGGATGAGAACGTTTAGAGGAAAAATGTCACCCCAAGCATCACTGGTTTATGATTGGGCTAAAGGTGAAGATTTTCTCGGACGCCCTTTCACTTGGGAGAATGCTATCGCTTCAAGGATGATTCCTCTGACATTCCAATCTGCGTGGAACGCCTTGACTTATGATGCTAAGGAATCGGCAATGCGACGCCCAGCCAATCTCAGCACATTTGGCGAAAATGTAGGAAAGGTAGTGTCAGGCGAATTTAACCATAACCTTGGACGTGTCGGAACGGCGCTGCTGTTAGATACGGTTGGTATCGGCACGGGAATATACGAAAAAGACGCAAGGACGGTTGCCGCTAAGGAGGCGGAACGGCTTACATCTGCCGATTTCGGTCCTAAAACAGAGCGTCAGGAAATGGCGGAGATAGACCATGAAGGCACACCGAAATGGCGAATCGCAGGCTCGCTTATCCGCTTGATGAGATTTGGCCATGACATTACTCCTGAACTGGAAAAATACAAGAAGGAAGGCATTCTCACGGCAGAAGATACTCAAAACATCGTAACACGCGGGGATCGTCTGTATATCGAGGATCGACTTCAAAAAGCCAGCATTGGTGAGATAGCACAAGTTCTTCGCTTTACTACGCCCTATAATGACCTTATTCGCCCGCTTATGGGCAAGGTTGACAAGGCCAGAGAGATCGAAAGAGAAAGGCTGCTTCAGCTATTGAAGTCAAAGGCTGACGCCAAAGGGAAGCAAGGCAAGTTGACAGCCGAGGACGAACAAATTCTTGCTGAGTTTCTGCCAGACTTCAAACCTGAGACCACGCAAAAATCTAAGGTGCTGGAAGCCGCTCGTTCCTTACTTGAGCGTAAGAAGAATGGGGAAAACATTGAGGCAGAGTTAAATCGGCTACAGCGTCAGAAACTCTTGTCTGAAAAAACGGCTGCCGCCATCCGTCGCGGAAACTCAGACTCAATGTTATATATGACCATTGAGAAAGACCCGCAGAAACTGTTAGAAGCCTTTCAGCAAACTCAGGCCGGAGACGAAAAGGAAAAAAGACAGGCTCGACAATTTATGATCGATAAATTTAACGCATCCAAGAGCGCGGAAAATCGAGCGATCTATCTGAAGGCTCTGAAAGAGGTTTTAGAACCGGCGGCGTATGAACGTTTCGCCCGTATCCATGAAAGAAAATCCAGGACGGAGCAATCGGAGCCTTAGAGGTTTTTATCAAAAAAGTCGGAGGCGAAAAAGCCCCCTACTGATATAAGAAAAGGAAAGCATATGGTGAAAAAAATCCCAGTTATCAGCTCACCGGCAATTAGCGACCCTATGCCATAGCCAACAGACAGGATTAGCATACCAAACCCAACTGTAACGAGTGTAAATGCTAATAAACTGTCTAGCCATTGAGGAGGTTCGGGTCCCTTTTTAGTTACATATCTAAAAATGCGATAGCAAATGTACACGGCAGAGAAAGTAACAGTGATGACTATCGGATTTATAATCACTATCAAAACAAAAATGAAGAACAAACCAAATTCAACAATTTGCCTCCTAAAGAACCTAGAGAACCTCTCAAAAAAACTTGGTTTCTGTTCCGACTCATCCTGCTCCGCAAGCCAGTCGGCTATGATCTTTTTGTCAGATTCTCTATGTTCTTCAATTTCGCGGAGTAAGTCGTCTGCTGAGCGCAGATCGTCCGGGAACTGATCGAACTCGTCATGAGAGATTGCGGGGTGCTTATCCATTCTTCAACTTAATATATTGGCAATGGGCTGAAAATTCAAGAAAAATGACCATCGCAAAACAAATTCCATTGTTTCTACTACTGATCCTGGTTGAACTCAACCTTGTTCTCGGTCAGGGCTTTGATCAAAAGATCAGAGGATATAGCCATGCCAATGCCGGTTGCGGCGTTAGTCCCTTGTTCTATCACAATACCAATGACCTTGCCGTTTGCTGTGTAGAGAGGGGCGCCGCTGGAGCCTTTCCACGGTATGGTGTCAAACACGATCTTATGACCATCTGGGAGATAGGAAGCAATGATTGCCTGAGAGGTGACGGGCCGATGTATTTGCAACGGGAAGCCTGTAAATGCGACGGGAGTTCCATCTTTGAAATTGCTGAAAGGTTCAAAGTGCATGAAAGAGATCTGCGGTTTCAACTCGGCATCGACAAAAGGATTTGGCACGGCCTGGCAGACGGTAAAATCAATAAGAGGTATTGCCCGGCATTTTTGGTATTGGAAAAACTTCACGTCAACCTTCTCGGTGCGCCTATTCCAGTCTCCAAGCGAAAGAAAGACCGCCGGAACACATTTTTCCTGCCCGGCAGTGACATTCAGGCCGGAAATAACATGATTCGCGGTCATAAATTGGCCGGAGCTGTTGATAAAAAAAGAACTGCCCGCAATAACAGTGATCTTCGCAGAGACATCTCCGGCAGCAGGGGTAACACATGCAAGGAAGGCGACTGTCTTTTTGACCTGCTCTATTGTTTCTACACTGACGGTCTGGCTATTTACAAAAGAGGGACAAAAGAATATGACGAAGGCTGCAAAGAGGATCGTCTGCGTCAGCCGTTTCCGCCAGGGATGCCCAGGACGCTCACGCTCGAAGGAGACGGAGCAAGCGGACTGACTTTTGAAAAAGCTGTAGAAACGAGAGATGAACGAGAAAAAAGGGAGAACAGAAAAAGGCCGTGAGTTGACATGGGCGCAACAAAATCGGTATCGTAGAAATTGAAAAATCATCTAGTTACTTGTCCTAAGTATCTGGAAATAGGTAAAGCGGTCGAGGCTGATTTCGACCGCTTTTATTCTTGCTTAAAAATGTGTGTAAGGCAATCGTAGCCGCTTGGACGGCTTCATCTTTTTTCTCATTCATTTTCGGCATTATTCTGCTTTTGGCTTTTTGAACGGCGGCGGTTCAGCGTGAACCGCCGCCTCAAATTCCCCGTATTGGTTTTTCCCGACACGTCCGCCATCTTGACTGCATGCAGTTCTTTTTATAGGTGGTTCACGCTGAACCACCTTGGCGGGTATTGATTTTAAATCGAGTGGTAGAGATTCCATTTCGCGGGCTTGGCCTTCGTTGACAACAGGCGGCAATTCCTGTTTGTCAACAATTGTTGGCATTACAGAAACAGCCTCAGACGCCGCCATAAGCTGATAAGCTCTTTGCCGTTCCCATCCCCACCGCTCCTTGCAGTAATCTTCTCGCTCCATTATTTTACTTTTCTATCGGATGTCATTAGTATGCTTTCATCCCTTACCCTGCCGTCTTGCTGATACAGACCCAGACCGCGAACCATTAGCTCTCTTGCGACATAGCCAACGGGACGATCCTCACGCTCACTAATCTCTTTAAGCACCACTAAAAGCGAGGGCTGCACTTTTAGAGAGAGGGGTTCATCTTTTTTTTCATTTATTTTGGACATCCCAAGGTTGTTATAAATATATTTCCCAGAATAGGCAAATCATACTAAACGCTTTCTAGTATTCAAAATATTACTTAGCCATCTTTCCTCTTGACAGGAATACTTAGTCATACTATATTATCCCTAGTATGGCTCAATCAGAACAAACAACTAATAAAGTCCCAATTTCAGCGAAAATTGACCATCGACTTTACGAGGTCATTTCCGAATTAGCAAAAGACGAGGAACGCTCTTTCTCCAATATGATTGAGCGGCTTTTGAAGCAAAGTCCGTCCGTCTATCAGACACTTCAGTCTTCGTCGCCTGAAACTCACGGAGGGGTAGCTAAATGAACTTAGAATACCACCCGTTAGCAAACCTGTTTCCTTTAATGCACGGCGAGGATTTTGACCGTCTTGTAGCGGACATAAAAGCAAACGGCCAATTAGAGTCGATATGGACTTTTCAAGGAAAGATCATTGACGGGCGAAATCGTTACCGGGCGTGTTTACAGCTTGGGCGTGAGCCTCAATGCCTTGAATGGAAGGGAAACGAGGATGATCTAACTTCGTTTATCGTCTCGTTAAATCTTCACCGGCGGCATTTGAACGAGAGCCAGCGGGCGATGGTTGCCAATAGGTTGGCGAATCTTGAAAAAGGCGCTAATCAGCATACATCAATTGATGTATGCACTACGCCGATTTCCCAATCCCAAGCCGCTGAAATGATGAAGGTTGGGGTTGCGTCAGTTCAGCGTGCTAGAGAGGTTGAAACTCAAGGCATTCCCGAAATGGTCGAATCAGTTGATGCCGGTCAAGTGTCCGTATCAGCCGCCGCGACAGTTGCTAAAGCCCTGCCGCCGGAGATCCAAAAGGCTGTAGTGGCCGAAGGGCCGAAAGCCGTGCGAGAGACGGCAAAGGTCATCAGACAGTCCGAATATTCACCGGAAGAAGAAGAGAGTATCGAGGCACGGAAAAAGCACCTTGAAGATGTCCGCACATCTCCGGGGATGAAGTGGCACAAACTACTTCACGATATTTATATGGTTCTCAACTCCATAAGAGACAACGGCGGAGTATCAAGATTAACCAGCAAATGGACACAGCTTGATAAGCAGGAATATAAGGCAACCCTGACCCGCATCCGGGAAGGCATAGACAAGATCGTAGAACAATTAGAAGGAGAGATCGAATATGGCAGCAACTAAAAGGGCAATGGACCCGACCGTAATTGAGTTATTCACCAAAGCAACCGCATCGACATCGTGGGGAACGATAGATGATCTCTATAATGCGGTGACGAAGGATGGTGACCTGGTGGAATTGTTGCTGAAAGGTGACGTTTCGCAGAGAGTTATAAAACAGGAAATTCGCAAGCTCATTAAAAAGGTCAAGAATCCTGATAACAATCACGCGGCATTCGCGTCAGTGTCATCAACAGATGATGAAGGCAACAAGGTCACACTTTACAAGCAGGAAACTCTATTCGATACGGCTGATTATGAGCAAGTGGTCGAATTTCACAATCACAGGGTTGTTCATCATGCAACGGAAGCGACTTATTTCCGGCGTCGTTGTCACCAAAAGTTCAGCGTTCAACCGAAACTGGCATTTGATGAAAGGAGTATTTTATTCGACTGAAAAAGCAGGAAGCCTCGACGCTATCAAACATCCGAGGCTTCCCATTTCCATTCACTGAGCAATGCTCAATAAAAGGAGACTCTAAACATGAATAAGTTTAATCTGAACAAACAATACTTGCAAGAGTTCAAGGAAATAGAAGAACTGCATTTTGCAGACCGTAAAGGTACATTCGGGAAATCCTATAAAGTGGAACTACCCTTCAAAGGCGGAGCGGCGATAACATTCATACCGGAAGCATCCAGAGAGCTAGCCTATGAGTGGCTCAAAGAGATCGTATGCGGGGATGCTCGATTACGGATAGACGCGATCTTGGGAAGGAGGTGTGCCAATGAAACGTGCAATTAAGCGAAAGGCGATCACGCAAGCTCCGCAGTCAAATATTGTCTATTTTCCTCATCGCTACAAACATACAGAGTATCCTGATTCACTTCTACCTGATGAAATGAGGAATGCGGAGGATGGGGATATAGTGGCACACAAGATTGTCGGCAATGGCTTTGTCGAATTGGGGATGAACCACGGTGACAGAGTTCTTGTTAACCGAGCCTTTGACATCAACCGGCTACGCAATCATTCATTGGTGTGTGTGCGGTATGATGATAATGTGGAAGCATATCGTTTTGGAGACTTGGACCGGGATGCTCATAAGCATGTTACAGGTCACATTATGGGGATTTACAGGCCGTGTGCGTAATGACGGTTGTTTACCTCCTTAAAATACGCACAATCTGCCAGGATTTCAAGAAAAAAATGACCAGACACAGCATCTACTTTGACACGAACGGTGAGAGATTAGAGGCAGGAGATTGGGTTACGGTCAATGGTGTGGAAAGAACGATAGTAAGAGAGGACGATGACGGGGTTTGTATTTACACGGAAGAAGAAGTTGAAACGGTAGTGAAAAGTGATTGATTAACGCGCGTAAATAGAATACAATTTCTATCAAAAGGCAGCGATGCCTATAAAGCAAACCCGGTTGTAGCTTTTTCAGAAAAGGTTGCAAAGGCGGCTCTTGAGTTTAACTCTTGGGCCGCTTTTTCTATTTGGAGTCAAATTTATGCGAAAGACAGTTTTATTGCTATTCGTCGTGTTGGCAATGGCCGGACTTACATCCGCTCAGTCCGATCCGCCGCCGTTCCGATGGGTGACACGGCTTCCTGCGACTTGTTCGCCGATGGCCCGTGTGCAGTATCTATTGGTGAAATACACGAATGACAGCACAGGGAACCCCGGCGTAAGAGGGTTATATGAATGTAAAGCGAACGGGACATACGGTTTGGTGGCTGACGCCGCAAGTGAGGGGCTGACCTCACTAAACTCGCAGACGGACGGAACTCAAACATTTGCAACGGGAACCACCGGAACGAATTTCGGGATAACGTCATCGGGCGGTGTGCATACGTTCAATCTGCCGACCGCATCATCTTCAAACAGAGGAGCATTATCGTCATCTGACTGGACTGCATTTAACGCAAAGAATGCGGGGATACAGTTCAAGAACGGAGAGACGACGCTGGGAACTGCCGGAACTGTTACAAGCGTTGTGTGCGGCGATAACGTAACGTGTTCCAGAGACTCGAATGAGTTGACCATAACCGCGACAGGCGGCGGTTCGGGCGGGGAGCTTACTGACGGTGATAAGGGTGATGTGACGGTTGCGTCAAGCGGGTCAAGCTGGACGATCAATAACGGCACTATCAGCGACGTAAAACTGGCTTCGGGGTCAAAGGTTGCGAATATCACAAATGCGTGGACATCGGCGTCGTCGGCGGGGCCTGCATCACTTGTTTTTGCTGAGGACACGGATAACGGATCGAACACGGCGACGGTTCAGGCGAATGCGTCTATGGGGTCGAATATAACATTGACCCTGCCGACATCGACCGGAACGCTTGCCCTGACATCGGGGAATGTGGCAACGGCCACGGCGTTAGCGGCGAATCCGACAGACTGTTCGGCAAACCAGTTTGCGACGGCGATAGCGGCAAACGGGAACCTGACCTGTTCACAGGTGGGGATCACGACGGGCGTATCGGGAATGGGAACAGGCGTAGGGACGTTTCTGGCAACTCCGTCATCGTCCAACTTTGCCTCTGCTGTGACGGATGAGACTGGTTCAGGCTCGTTGGTTTTCGGAACGGCTCCGACGCTTACATCGCCTGTCATCAGCACAAAGATACAGCTTCCGAGAGTGACCGCGTTGCCGGGTTCGCCCAATGCGGGAGATACGGTCATTGTTACGGACGATTCTGCTACGGGAGCTTGCGATTCGAGCGGCGGCTCAGCCACAACGCTGTGTCAGTATTCGGGTTCGGCGTGGGTTGCTCTTGGAGACGGCGGTTCTGGTGGTGGAGGCGGCCCCGCAGAAGAAATAGCAACTGCGGCGTCTTTGCCGGAAACCTGTTCGGTAGGTGATATACGAGTATTAAATTCGGGACGTGGTTTTGTCTGTGCGGATGAGGACACTTGGGCGGAACTGCCGATGGCCTCGACCGCCGGTTCTTCGGCAAATCAGATATTGGGTTTGAATGGGTCGAATAACGGTTTTGAGACAAAGACGTTCGGAAACTCCACGTCTGTAACGGTTTCGCACGGTGCGGGAACGATAGAGGTTCAGAGAGCTGCTCTGACGGGCGATGTGACGGCCTCTGCCAACTCTAACAGCACAACCATTGCCTCAGCCGCGATAACAGGGAAAACATCGGTCTCGGCGGCGGTAGAGGATCAGGTATTGATCTCTGACAATTCGGACAGCGGCAACCTGAAACGGGCGACAATTCAATCCATCATCGACCTTGCGGGTTCGGGCGGAGGGGATGTATCGGGCGACGTCGGTTCGACGGATAACGCCATTGTGATAGCCAACGGCACGGGCGGCAGCACGGTGCAGGGTTCGGGGGCAACAATAGACGACAGCGGCAAGATAGACGCTCCGGCGATAGCGGTGAGCCAACTGGAATTGAAGGGCGGCACGGAAGTTTTGACGCTTGAATTTGACGAAACGCTCACCACAGACAGGACACTTGAGATACTGACGAACGATGCGGACAGAACCATCTCGCTTGGCGGAGATATAACGACGGCAGGCAGCCTGACCACTTCGGGAGCCAATGCCCTGACGCTGACCACTACGGGAGCTACGAACGTCACTTTACCGACAACGGGGACGCTGATAACGAAAGCAACGACCTATCAATCAACGCTCGTCATTGACGATCCGGTTGAAACGGATTCCGTTGTAGCGTTCTTTGCAAATGAGGAAATAGACCCGGTGAACCTGGTATCGGTTCTGGTGGGATCATCAGACCCTGAAGTCACCTGGAGGGTGTGCTATAACGCATCACGAAGCGGAACCTGCAACGTGATAGATGCGAGTTACACCACGACATCAACAACGACCGCAGAGGTTGATGACCCGTCTTTCTTTGGCACGATACCCGCAAATAACTGGGTTTGGATAGAGGTAACGGGTAATTCCGGAATCGTTGATCAGATAGCGATAACGCTCGTTTACGTTAAATCTTAGAGGAATTGTATGAAGAAGCTCATTTTCATTTCGATCTTGGCGGCATTTGTTCTTGTTCCGTTCGTTATCGTGGACGGGCAGACGACCGTTTACATCAGACGCAAGGGATCGGAGCCGACGCCTACCCCGACGCCCACGCCGGGTGTAGCTGTTGTTCAGACGGCGGCGAGTGCGACTGACGCTGCCGCCACGCCAGTAACCGCGACGTTTGGCGACGAACTCACAGGTGGCAATCGAATAGTTGTAATAGTGATAGTTGGCAACCCGGAGTATTTAACCGTCACCGATTCCCAGACAAATACCTATACAGTGAGGGCCTCGTCCCCTTCAAACTGGAGCGATTCTCTTGAGGTGGTTGTTTTGGACACAATCGCTGACGCCGGAGCTAACACCGTCACAGCAACAATGGCGGCAAGCTACGTTTACGGCCTAGCGGTGTTTGAGTTATCCGGGTCGGCAACCGGCTACGACAGCACGTTAGGATGGAACGAGCTTAAAACCCAGACCAGTAACCCGATAAACGCACCGGAGGTCACTCCGTCTGCGTCTGGTGCGGTAGTGCTGGCGATATTCAGGAAAGTGGCCTCGCTATCTACGTGGAGTTCCAGCTTTCCGCTAGTCGCGCCTGATTGGGAACTAAGCCAAGCCTCCTATTATGAACAGGAGACGGCTGGGCCTATTCAAATTTCAGTAACACCGTCATCCGCACCAACCGAAACGTATCCGGCTTCCGGCGGAGCGGTGGCGTATTTACCGTAGGGAGCCAATAACTATGCAAAAATTTGTTATTGCGATCATTTTTCTGACAGCGGCAGCGGTGATGCAAGCTCAGACCACGCGCACGGTCTGCTCGTCGGAGTGCGACCACACAACGATAAATGCGGCAATAGACGCTTCCTGCCTCGGTGACACTATTGTTGTCACAGCCGGGCAGACCTTTACGGAAAACGTCGGCCTTGATTACAAATCCTGCGGATCAGGCTGGATAACGATACAAAGTTCGGCGTTAGCGTCACTTCCGGCAGAGGGGAACAGGGTTTCACCGTCTGACGCGGCGAATATGCCGACGTTAAGATCGACCTCGGTAAGTGATGCTGTGATAAAAACGCAATCGGGCTCTACGCCTTCACACCATTATAAACTGATCGGGTTGAATATTGAGCGGCAGGATGTGTCCGGTTATCATTATGGTTTGGTGCTGCTCGGAGAGACGGGGAGCAGCCAGAACACGTTTGAAGAAGAACCTCATCATTTTGTGATAGACAGGTGCTTGATACGAGGACTCGATGGGAGAAATACAAGACGCGGTATTGCTCTAAATGCAAAGAATGTTGAGATAACGAACAGCTATATCGACAAGTTCTTTGAAGCCGGAGCGGACACACAGGCAATAGTCGGATGGAACGGTTCAGGTGAATGGCTGATAAGGAATAACTTTTTGGAAGCTGCGGGTGAGAATATGATGATCGGCGGAGCAGACCCGGACATCTCAAATCTCGTTCCGACGAACATCGTTATTGAATACAACCATTTCTTTAAGCCGTTGGCGTGGAAGGGCAGCGAACCCGGCCCGGTAAAGAATTTATTTGAGTTAAAGAATGCTAAGAATGTAGTTGCTCAATACAACATCTTTGAGAATCATTGGTCACACGCCCAAAGTGGATACGCAATAGTCTTTACAGTTCGCAACCAAAGCGGTTCTGCGTCGTGGTCAACCGTGGAGGACGTGACGTTCAGATACAACATCGTAAAGAACACCGAACGCGTATTTAATATCACGAACACCGACAACAATTACACAAGCCAGGTGACAAAGAACATTTACATTGAAAATAATCTGTTTTTTTCAACTGAATGGCCTTATATGCTGGCTAGGGGCGGAGCGGGAATATCGGACAAGATACAGTTTACACATAACACATTCATAGGCTCTACGGGCGCCTCGAAATACCTCTGGTATGAAAGCAGCAGTCAATTTCTGTCTGATCATAAATTCAATGACAACATTGTTGCTGTAACCTCCGGAGCATTTAGCGGCATCGCTAAATCAGACGGGCCGTACGGGACCGGGACCCTCGACATTGCCGCTCCGGGAGAATGGGAGTTTAACAATAATGTGCTGCAAACGTCCTCGTCGGGTAATCCGCCCGCGTCGTTCTACCCGGCAAATCTGGCCGCGATAGGGTTTGAGGATACGGACAACGGGATCTTTAAGCTGTCCAGCGGCTCAAATTATAAAAACGACGCGACCGACGGATCTGACCCCGGCGTGAACTGGGACGCTCTGATGGCATACACGGAATGCGTCGAGGAAGGCGATTGCGGCGATTCTCCGACGCCGACACCGACTCCGACACCAAGTCCAACTCCGACACCTGAAGGCCCGACGCTGCGTTATTACGGCAATGAGGCTCCGCCTGTGGATAGTGAATCGTGGTTCGGTTGGGTGATGAGTTATTTGGGGTTTTAAAGAGAGATAAAGAGAGTTAAAGAGAGGAATTGGAGTAAGTAATGTCTATAAACCGCAAATTCTTTTTTGATACTGTTCGTGCCAGATTGTTCGGCGGAAGGCTTACGGCTTTATTCAATCTGAATATGTTTCCATGTTCTTCGATTCTTGATATGGTCAATGGTTTTTCTACCCACGCCGTAGCTTTTCGCTATTTCATTTTGCGTTCGCGTGTCTTTCAGTATTTGCCGCACTTGTTGCTCTGTCAGTTTTGCATAAGAGGTTTCGCCGTGAGCATGGCGGTGGTGACGAATAGCATCCATCATATTGTCTTTGTGCGTCCCGCTACGCAGGTGTGCAGGGTTGCAGCACGGCGGATTGTCACAAACATAATGGCGAACCACTTTCCCGTCCAGATTCTCTCCGGTCTCAATCGCATATATCAGCCGATGGGCTTGGTGCATACGCCCCTGATAGTACACCCTGCCGTAGCCCAAAGTGTTTCTATTTCCTTGCCACAGCCAGCATCCATCCGTTTTGTGAATACGAGTATAAAGTCTTTCTTTGGCAGTTTTGCGACGTTTAGACGCTTGGTAGCAAGGATTAGAGCAATATGTGGAACGATCCTTTCGTTTGGTAACGAAGGATTCTCCGCACCCTTTGCATTGATAGTGACGGTTAATTTTCGCAGCCTCAAATCTACAAGGATTCGAGCAATACATCCCTTTAGAGGCTCTGAGGGGATAAAAGGTGGTTCCGCAATGTTGGCAAATGTGTGGTATGTTGGGGTTAGCCATAATTTTCTCCTGTTTAGAAACTTGTGGTCAGGCTTACGTGAACTGTTAGCGCAGTTCCGTAGGCCGTTTTTTATTTTAGCACACTGTTGAATGATATGTTACTGAAAAAAGGTGATAAAGGGGCAAATGTTAAAGCGTTTCAGGCTTTTCTCAACACGCAAGGCGAGGTGTTGGATGCTGATGGGAATTTTGGCGGACTCACAGAAGGTGCGGTCAGACGCTTTCAGGCAAAACACGGCCTTACCAGCGATGGAAAAGCGGGACAGAACACTATTTCTGTTGCTATGCAATTAGGCCTTGAAGGCTTTGGCGGTGACGCCAAACCATCATCGGGCAAGCTGGTGCTTTTATCCGCCGGGCATACGAATGTGTCAGGACAGGACAGGGGCGTTGGAGCGAACGGGATGGTCGAAGGCGTTGAAGCGGTAAAGATACGCGACCGCGTGGCTGATCTGGTGAGAGTAAAGGGCGTTTCGGTTATCGAGGACGGGGCGGACGGGCAAAATCTGCCGTTATCAAAGGCTCTGGAATTGGCGAAAAAGGCGGACATCAAGATCGAGTGGCATTTCAATGCGGCGGCTAATCCATCAGCGTCGGGGATAGAAGTGCTTTCAATGCCCGCTCATACAAAATTCGGGCAAAGGCTGGCAGAAGCGGTTAATCAGGCATTGAGCCTGCCATTGAGGGGTGATAAGGGGTGGAAATCTGATACTTCGGGACAGCATTCTCGTCTTGCGTTTTGTAGGGCGGGCGGGCTGCTGATAGAGACGTGTTTTTTGACGAATCCGGGCGATGTGAAGTCGTATCAGGATAACTTTGAAAAGATGTGCGGCATTCTGGCTGAAGTAATTGCGCGGGCCGCTAATACTTAACAATCTCCGGCGTGGCGGCATCTGGGGCGGCGTCTCTAATCAGGACGTAAAACCACAAACCCCACCAAACGCCTTTGAAGAACGATCCCTTTTGCCGTCCGAGGGGATCAGCAACGGCAAAGGCCCACAACAGCCGAGACGCCGGAGGGAACTATGACGCAGAGAGTAAGACGAATCTTATTCAGGGTGTGCGGGACAGCCATCATCATCGGCGTCATTGGGTTATTGGTTGCCGGAGCGGTGGTAATGGCCGCAATGGTGATAAGGGCATTGGACGACGGAACGGCGGCAAGCCCGTCTGCTTGGAACGGAAGATAGGAAAAAAAAACGATGGAATATTTAATTTCAGTAGGAGCGATGGTCGGGGCAACGATCTTCATCTTGTTTGTGAAGGGAGCGTTGGCGGCGCGGTCGCAGAACACACAGTTCGATTTCTTTTTGTTCTTGCAGGAGAACAAAAGCAGATTATGGCTTGCGGGGCTTGGGCTTGCTGGTGGCTCAATAGTGATGTTCCTTGACCCTTTGGGGTTTGAGGTGGTCATAGAGATAGTCCGCTATTACAGCGAGACAACGGCAAATGCTTTGCGGTTCGGTTCGCCCGCCGTGTTCGGTGCGACGATAGCGGCAGTTGCGTTGCTGATACCAGCGTCTTATCAGGAGGATGAATAAGAGATGTTTAAGTTTTTAACGACATTATGTTTGGTCGCGTCATTGGTGTTTATGTCCACGGGCTGTGACAAACGGAGAAAGGCAACAGAGGCGACGGCGCGGCTGGCGGCACAGGTTCACGCCTTGCAGGTATCGGTCGAGGAGTCATACGACAAAGGGCTGATAAGCAGAGATACGGCATTGAGCCTGACGAGAACGATCAGGACAAAGCTGAATCCCGGTGTAAAGGCATACACGGAGTTTGTGGCGAATCTGAACAGAACCATTCCGAAAGACGAAAAGCCGACACGTTCACAATGGCAGACGGCGACGGCATATTTTGACGTGGTTCAGTCGGGCGTAAGGGACGTATTGGTTCTGGTCGGCGTGTTGAATGAGACGCAAAGCTCACTGATACAGATAGCCATAGACGCTCTGCTTGACCTTATCACTATCATCAAATCGGCGTTCGCGTCGGTCATATACACAGGAGGACAAGAGCAATGGCAAATGGAGAGAGCGTAGATTACAAATCGCTATATTTTGACGCGGTGGCATTGCTCCGCATCTTTTTCAAAAATGGGCTTGATGCTGATTCTGTGGTTCGCGGTCAAATAGACGGAATCTCAGATGATGCCGTCATTCAACTGGCGAGGGATTATGCGGCAAAAACAGACAACCGATCAGAGGCTTTTGAGAACAGGCTACTCGGAGAGAATCCGACGGATGAAGATCAGGACGTGTGATTGCGGACGGAAGCTGAGGGGCAAGGAGATCCAATGTTCGGAATGCAGAAAGTAAAGCACACATTCAAAATACTGGCGATTGCCTTTATTGCTGTCACTCTGACGGCCTTTTCCTGCGATAAGGATAGACAGGGCGAATACACCGGACAATGGAAGGTTCAGTCCCGTGCGTCCACACCAAAGGGCGTAAAGGTGGAATCGACCTCAAAGAAGATCGACCCGCGTGTATTACCTGAAATAGACAAGGGGCTGGACAGGCTGTTCGAGATAGCCTCAAAACCGCCTTACAACTATAAACTGAAGCGCACGCATAAGGACTATCAGGTAACGCTTTTCCCGCGTTCGCCGAAATGCAGCACGCCCGGAATGATAACAACCGCGTATCAGAAAGCCTTTGACCAAACCCAATGGGACAAAGACCCAAGACCCGGACACACAGCGTTATGTTTCGCGGGGGCGTTGATGGTTCAACCGGGAATGCTGCCGGGAATGATAGTTGTGGACAATATCGGGATAATGGCGGAGATCGTTCATTGGGAAGGAGAACACAATGTATTACTCTATCACGACCCGATAAAGTTCAACGCCACGAAAGGAAATCACAACCATCCTTTACTGCCGGACGGTTCAGGAAACTTTGCCCCCGAAGTCACGCGAACGGCGGTCTGGACAGGGTATGACGGAAAGGAGTATTGCGTCCTGCCGGTAAAATGAAATGCTGCACATAACAGCCGAAGCAATTGAGAACACTGTGACTACTCCGTCAGCTAAAGCAGACGGCTTCTAACGGCAAGCGGTCAGCAACCTGATACTTTGAGCCGTTATCGCTCAGTCCGAGCGAAAGTATATTTTGAGCAGAAACAATATCGCGATGATTTTGATAGCCACAGCTAAAACAATGATGCCAACGAACGGAAAGGTCTTTCTTGACCGTTACGCCGCAGGTGCATCTTTGACTTGTTCCGCGTGGGTCAACTTCTATCAACTGTTTACCGGCACATTCTGCCTTGAATCTCAGCTTTTGAAAGAAGGAACTCCACGACGCATCGTGAATCTGCTTACTAAGAATGCCTTTCGACATTCCGAGAATGTTGAGTTTTTCGACAGCAATCAAGTCATAGTTTCTAACAAGATCGGTCGAAAGTTTGTGTTGAAAATCGTTTCTACGATTAAAAATCTTTTGGTGAATATTACGCAGTTGGGCTACAGCCTTTCGGCGGCGGTTCGAGCCTTTCTTTCGACGGGTAACACGCCTTTGAGCAACGCGAAGTCTCTTTTGTTCCGATTCGTAATACTTCCAGTTATCAATATGCGTCCCATCCGAAAGCGTGGCAAAAGATTCGATGCCAACGTCGATACCAATAGCTTGGTCAGTTCTCGGCAATGGCTCAGGCTTAGTTTCAACCGAAAAGCAAGCATACCATTTCGAGCCTTCACGCTTAATGGAAACAGTCTTGATCTTGCCGTCGATAGGACGATGCAGCTTGACCTTGACCAAGCCAACACCTTGAATACGGAGTTTATCGGTCAATTTAATTCCGTCGCCGTAACTGGGGAAGGTTATAGTGTCGAAACGCCTAATAGAACGAAATCGAGGAAACCCAGCTTTTTGGCCTGCTTTAACACGCCGAAAGAACGCTTTAAAGGTTTTATCAACGCGGCGAAGAATGTCTTGGCAGCAAGAGAAATTAGCAAGAGCAAGGTCGCCGTTTGCACGAATATCTTTGAGTTGATTCGCTTGGGTGTAGTAATTCAGCGACACGCGATTAAGACGGTAAGCATCTTTTCTTTCCCGCAAAGCGGCGTTATACAAACGGCATCCTTCGGCAAGTTGCTGTTGCAAGTCAAGGGTTTGAGCCTTGCTTGGATAGATGCGGAATTTATAGGTTCTTCGTATTATGGAATCAGCCATTTGCTTTTGTCTCGATCAAAAGTGAATCGGTTAGGGTCGTTCGGGGATTGCCGTCCTCGTTCGACCTGTTTCTATTTTACCACAAATCACAAAAATACAAAGAAGGAGAGCGTTTCCGCTGTCGGTTAAAACACGACAGTCCCCACGCTTGATATTTATGGTTGAAAGCCCACCTAAACCATCAAATCTGAGCATTATCGGAGCGTCAGTAGGCGTTGTCGGGCTGTTCGTTTCAATCGGCTGGATAGTTTTTGGGGCTGGAGGACAGGCCAGAGTCCTTGACCGCCACGATGACGAGATAAAGACACTGCAACGGCATAAAGAGAACGCCGCCACTAAAGAGGACATACGGCGCCTTGAAAGCAAGATAGATCAGATCATAGAAAGAGAACTGCAAAGGCAGCGTTAATACAGTTCATCTTCAATTACCTGAGCCGCCCGTTCTTTTGATTCATCCAAAACGTGGGTATAGATATTCATTGTCGTTTTAATATCAGCGTGACCCATTCTGTCCTGTAAAACCTTTGGGGGCAGTTTTTCAGCCAATATAGTAGCTGAGGTGTGTCTAAGGGATTTCACCGAATATTTTGAAGGGTCGAGGCCTGCTTTTTTAATGAACGGTTTGAACAGCCGTTTATTCAGGTTTGCCACAGACCAAGGCCCGCCGTCAGCATTAGGGAAAACAAGATCATTTTCGACGAATCTGTCATAGGCTGCCTTGGCGTTTGCGGAGACACCTATCCTTTTAGCATAATTCACGCCGGTTCGCTTCATATGAGCAAGCAAGGGGTTTCTGTCGGCTTTTTGCAATAGAGAGGACAGAAACGCATTATGGCGTTCCTTGTGCTGCGTTAGGGCCATAATGAGGGCGTTGCCTAAAGGGATAGTCCTTCGGGAGCCTTTCGTCTTTGGCTGTTTGATGTAAACGCCTTTCGGCCCGTTAGCGACAGCCTGCCGGATATGAGCCTTTTTTTTATCAAGATCAATATCAGACCATCGTATCGCCAACGCCTCTTGAGGCCGCATAGTGGTTTCAAGCAGGAAGTTGAAAATAAAGTATTCGGGATGCTGTTGAGCTAATTTCACAAGCGACCTGGCTTCCTGTTTTGAGAAAAACGCGGATTCTTTCTTTCGGTGCTTTGGAAGGATAACGCCTTCGCACGGGTTCCTTTCCATTACTTGCCAGAGGATGCCTTGAGCAAAAACAGCGAATAGAAGCCCGTTCAGCCGGATAATGGCGTCCGCCGAGTTGTTTTCCATCAGCAGTTTTTCATAGTGGTTTTGGAGATGTATCGGCTTAAGCTCTGCGGCGTAACAGGCGGACAGGCTGCTTTCCCTGATGTATGTATCGACCAGTTTCCAATAACTGATCATTGTGGATGCCTCAAGGGACTTTGTTTTGATGTTCAGGTATTTCTCTATCAACGCGAGAACGGTGGGATGGGCGGCCTCATTTTTTTTCTGTGCAAATGCAGCTCGGAGGTCAGAAATAAGTTCTTTGGCGTATTCTTCGGTTTCGGTCCGGCATCTTCTGACGATGCGTTTATATGTCTTTCTGCCGCCTTCGTATCTATTTTTGGTAGGGATGGTCAGGACTACATACCATTTACCGCCACGGAGAAAGACATTTTGAGGGAGTTTTGTTGTGTCGTTTGTTGTGTTTTTTGTCCTATTTTTACTCATTTTTACCTATTTTTGACCATTTTATGTTGTGTCAGAAGGGGAATCTCTGCCACCGACCACATCTTGTAAATATAAGTAATTAAAGGGGTAAAGTGTGGAGCCGATGATAGGACTTGAACCTACGACCTGATGATTACAAATCCGCACGGCCTATGTCGTAACCATACATCCGCGATTCAAGACAATCGGATATATGCTGTAAATAAGGCCCTAATGTATGGATTTGGTCAAGTCAGTTGCATCCCGATGCTCTTCCAGTTCAGTTTCGGACTGTTGACTAAGGGGAATCTGCCCCTTAGCTTTTTCTTGTTGTCTTCTGTAAAGCTCATTAAGAGCTTCGCCCGCATTTTGAATCATTTGCAGATCTTTCTTGACGTACTTCATAAACGTCGCGTGTTGCGTATGACCGGAGAACTTCATTACAATCGGAGCCGGAACGCCGGCTTCAAGCATTCGAGTTATTCCGGTTCCGCGTAGGTCATGAAAATGCAAATTTTGAATATCGGTGTTTTTGAGGATGCTGTACCACGCTGTTTTTATACTGCGAAAGGGAAACACTTTTGAATTCAGCCACTCTCCATCTAATTTATCCCCGCGAAGCTCTATGAAAGCCTGGTAAGCTCGACCACTGAGAGGTACTGTTCGACTTTTTAAGGTTTTAGAGTTCTGTTCGCGCACGGTAAGAAGCCGATCTTGAAAATCAACATCAGCCCCAACGAGTGAAAATATTTCATTTTCACGTAAGAAAGTGTCAATTGCTATGATCAGTACATGTTTCAAGTGTTCGCGAGGTCCGACACATTCTGCAAGGATTTTCTGCTCTTCTTCAAAGGAGCAGATTCTCGTCCGTGTTTCTTCGATTGAGGCAACAATCAGCGGATCGCCAAGTTTGAACGGATTGACCGTAGCAAATCCTTGTTGCAGGCCAATGTAAAGAATTCGGCGCAGACAGGCCAAATATCGATGTATCGTTGCTGGTTTCCGTGATCGCCATTCGTCAACATATGTATATTCATTCTTTCGCTGTTTCGGGTCGGTTTTTGGCAGCAAGATCTTTCTTGTAATTTTATATTTAGTTTCCTCAAGGGAAAGTTTGAATTCAAAAAGTCGGGCATAAGAAATACTGGCGACAGGAATATTCCCGAAAAACTCTCGAAAAACTTCTATCTTTTTTTTAGTTTGATAGATCGGAGTTCTTTGTCCGGCAATCTTCTTGCCGTTGGCAGAAAAAACGACTTCTTTTACGTAATGCTTTTCGTAGAAATCTAGCAGATCAAAGAAATAAATGCGTTTTTCAGCTTTACCGATTTTGATCTCCTTGATCTTTGTGTGGATCTCCGAACGCATCTGACGACGCATTATAATGGCCGCTGCATAACTTTCGGCTCGGCGTTTCATTTCGTGTGTTTTTACAAAGCGACCGTGCTCGTCGTATTCATTTTGACGGACCCGGGCATAATAGACCGTTTCCTTTCGAGTCTTGCCGTTCGCGGTCCGGCGCGTTTCGACCTTTTTGAGGATCGAACCTTCGGGATCTCTGGTTGGCTTGCGTTCTTTGTCAGCCATCGTTTTCTTTCTGAAATTGTTTTACGGCGACGCTTAGCAGCTCTGCAATCGCCCGCTGTATTTCCGGCGGAAGCGTCAAAAGATTGTCGAGCGCCTCACGAATCATCTTTTCTGTTTTCGGGTCGTTAAATTCCATAGTGACTCTTCACCGTCAATCGGTCGAGGCATAATCGGAGTGTGTCCTGATCCTCCGGCGGCGGCTCTTTGGACAAGCGTATAATCTCCGGAAACGGCATTAGACAGATCGTTGCAAAGGCATCAGCCCAACGCTCACGAGGATCGTCACGGTCAATATCAGATCGTTTTCTATACAATACATAATTTGTCTTGCCGATCGGAACATCAAACAGGAAATGGCAAAACTCATGAAGAGCGGTGTGCAGCCACTTTCTACCAGTTAGTCTCTCAGATAGGAGGATGTAGTTACGGCCCTTGTAGCGTTCATAATACCCGTCTATTTCCAGCGGAAGCCTGCGAACAACTATCTTGAACTTTTTTGAGGCTCGCCAAAAATCATTCTCGGTGATCGGCCGTTCATTGAAGTGTGGAAATGCTTCTTTTATGCGTTTGATTGTGTTTTTTTTCATACTTACAAAAACGAGGCCCCGATCTACGTGTAAGTTCCGCAGACGGCTTTCGTGATTTTTATCTCTTTGAATCTTTTATCTAAACTTTCCGAAAATTACTTTATCTTGTATCTTTCCAATCATGCCGAATCGTATATACCCACCTTTCTCCAGAAGCTCGGTTTTTACAGATCAGCGTTTCAAACCCAAGCTCAAGGCCATCTGTTAACGGCGGCCCTATACTCAGTTCCTCGCAATCCGACGGTGTAATATTGTCAGCTGTAACCTCAATATTCTTTCCGTTTCCTGTAAAAGATGGATTCGACTTCCCTGTGATCTTGTATTTAAGCGAGTTTATGAACTGATCGCGCTTAGGATCCGAGCATCCTGAGAATGCCGTAACAAGAAAAATGATCACAACTAAAATCCTCATATTCTTTACCCTTTAAAATCATCATCTATATAGTCGGTGTCCGGATTCTCTTCTGCCGCTGCCTTTTCAAGGAAAATGTCTATTGTTTGCTGGATCACCTGTTTTTGTTCCGGCGTCAGGCGGTTTACTCCTTTGAAATGACCACGCTCATAATTTTGCGGAGCATGTCCGGCCAACAGTAAAAGATAATCAGCATCGGCATTCAATGCTTTCGCTAGAGCAATGACGGTCTCCGGCGTCGGCTGACTCGGATTACCTGTGATTGATTGTGGGCGGGCATTCATATACGCGCTAACCGATGAGCGTTGGATATCTGCCGCTTCTGCCAGAGCGGACTGAGTTTTATACGGAGAGGCTGCCCATAGTTCCCTAAGTGCCTTCGCAAACCGTTCTGGATCGAAAGTCATTTCAAAATTGTATTGCAATGCTTGACAAGCAGGTATGTTAATTTGTATTGTATTGCACAACATTATGGAACCTCTTAAAAATTCGCTTATTGACCTGGATAAAATCCGAGAGTTATGTGAGGAGAAGGGCTTGTCTCAGGCCGAACTTGGCCGGCGAATTGGCTTAACATCCCGTGATTTAATTACTAAACGCCTTTCTAACAAGTATGTAATCACTGGGGATGATCTCCTGAAAATCGCCGCCGTTCTTGACGTGCCTGTTGAACAATTGCAGATACAGTAGGATTTTTTCTACCTTATGTGTATTGCAATGCTTGACAATATGTATTGTGATGCAATACATTTAAGAGTGTCAAGCATTTTCTTGACCTTACTGTCCCATTTATGAACCAGGAGGAATCAGATGTTAGAAAAAATCGAAAATCTAAAAGCAG
The DNA here is from genome assembly GCA_019639175.1 of Acidobacteriota bacterium. Classification (GTDB taxonomy): domain Bacteria; phylum Acidobacteriota; class Blastocatellia; order Pyrinomonadales; family Pyrinomonadaceae; genus OLB17. The sequence continues at coordinate 72,876 of JAHBSK010000002.1, forward strand.
AATTGGCAGCGGCAAGAGCAGCGGCCCAGCCGTTGAACGAAGAGTTAGAGAAAACTACCGGCTTTCTTACGCAGAAGATCGAGGATCTTAGAAATCAGTGGCTCAAGGACTTCGCTGACCTGATCCAGCAGACCGACAGTGCGAACCAGTCACGCAACGAAGCCGAGCAGAATCTTCGCACCGCGTTGATCGAATATTACGAAACAACTGGTGAGAAGACCTATGACAAGGAATTGAGCGTCCGGGAAACCACACATTTTGAATATGAGATGGCCGATGCGGTGCGTTGGGCACTAGACAATGCTCCGGTTCTGCTGACCAGCGTCAATAAAAAGCTGTTCGAGGTAATGGCCGAAGCTCTCAATATCAACTTCGTCAGCAAGATCCCGAATGTTTCTGCTGTGATCGCAAAGAAACTTACGGTCAAAACAGATCAGTCAAAGGAGGTGACGGCATGATCCTGATAACAGATCAAGAGGAAAGGAAAGACCGACGCAAAGTCGATGTTATTGCGGCAATACATCTCCAGGTGCTTTTTGGAATACTCACGACCGCAATCATTTCGTTTGCCGCCGGCGTGTTCTTCGCCGTCACGCTTTTAACGGAGGCGGTCAAATGAGCGATGGACAGCTTATACAGCACATTCACAGCGACAAGGAATGTGATCGGCTATGGAAATCAATGACGCTCGATCAGCGTCGCCGCACCCTTCTTCTTGCAGAAGGTGACACATGGCTTTTGGCTGACCTGATGCGAGATGTGATCGACGCGGAGGATGAGGCTGTATGAAAAAGGCATACATTCTACGAACAACCACTCTGGATAGCAATAAGCCTATTTGGATCATCTTCGATCAAAAACACCGCCTAATCGGCAGGCCGCTATTCACGAGACGGTATTTGATCTCCGAATGGATCAAGAAATTTGGAAGGCCGGATGAACTCACTAGATACACCGGTATTCTGAGGCCGTCGGAGGCCGCTGCAACAATTGTCGAGATTCAATCTGAAAAGGAGAAGGAACATGTGGATCCAAGTTAATAACGATTGTCTCAATACAGACCATATAACCCATTTTGAGATCAACGAACACGGAGATTCGGTTATCGAATTTTCTTCCGGTGTCAGGTTAACTCGTGAGAGTACGGATTTGGTTTTTGCTCTGCTCGCCGTATTGCCCATGTGTAATGCTCCGACTCCGGCGCCGACTGCAGCCACAGTCTCGAAACTCAAGGCGGCCGCATGAAGGCAAACCAGCAAATGATCAGATGCCGTAATTGCAGAGCGAACTTTGCGACGAATGAATACGACGAATGCAGTCTTTGTTCATCTGTTCGCGGAGCCAACGCAAAGGCGTTTGACAACGATTATTGGCAGGGACAGGGACGGCTTTGGACAGCCTTCGGCCGACTACTTAGATTTTTCAAGAACTGGTTATGACACCTCATCAGAAGCAGAAGCAGATCCCGATCGTTCTTCAGCTGCCGGCGGAGGCAGAGGTGTCGCTTGAACGGCAGATCGACGAATTGAGAACGCTTGCCGGCAGTCTTAGGTCCATGTTGGAAACCGTCGAGCGGCTCGGGGTGAAGTTGGTTTACAGCGAAGAAGAGGCGGCAAAGGAGCTTGGTATATCTGTTCGCCTGTTGCAGTCAAAACGTCTGGCAGGTGATGTTCCGTTCAAATACGTCGGGCGAAAACCTGTTTATACCCGATCGCATCTCGAACAATTTTTATCGAAGTAAAGGAGAACTTATGGCAAAGACTGAAATACAAACCACGGCAAACCATTCCTTATCGCCGATTGAACTGGCTTTAGTAAGCGGCGATCTATCACAGATGGCCCCAGATCAGCGGCTTTCCTATTACAAACAAATTTGTGAGAGCGTCGGACTTAATCCTCTCACCCGCCCGTTTGAGTACATAACTCTAAACGGAAAACTCACCCTCTATGCCCGTAAGGACGCGACCGATCAGCTGCGAAAGGTGAATTCGATATCTATATCCGAGCCGACGATCCGGTTTGAAGATGACTGGATCTTAGTAACTGTCACAGCGCGGACGCCGGACGGCCGTTCGGACTCAGACATAGGTGCTGTTAAAAAAACAGATATGAATGGGAATTTCGGCAACGCCCTTATGAAGGCAGTAACGAAAAGTAAGCGCCGTGTGACATTGGCTATTTGCGGACTTGGAATGCTTGATGAAACCGAAGTGGAGACGATCCCCGACGCAAAACCCTATGTGGAACAATCTCAGCCTGATCGGCCTGCGACAAAAGGCCAGTTGGTAAGTTCGGCTCTCTCAGATGTTGAGAAGCAAATGCGCGAAGGCGTTGAAAAGCTTCTAGTGCTGGTTGGCATGAAACCTGACAGCACACTTAAAAAGTTTGACGAGCATCCCGACAAGCGCGAGAACGGATGGATCGCTGTAATGAAGGCTGTTCTTAAAAAGCTTATCGAGGATCCGCGCTGGGCCTATACAGACGAAGGAACACAACAGCTTCTGGAAAAATTCGGCATCACCGACATTGATACTGCCGGTCGCGGCCAACTAGAGCAGTTGTTCACAGATATGACCAATAACGGTGTTCTGACCAGATTCTCCAAAAATCCCGAGGAGGATCATTAAAGCGATGCTTGATATACAGATACGGCCAATATCGACGTGGCCGGGAAAAGAGAATAAAGATCCGCGATGGTCGCAGTTCAAGCTGAGCTATCGTGACAATCTCAAAGAACTTGAATACGAACTGGATAAGGCCGATGCGGTGTGGTCGAGCCTCGTGCTTGAAATGTGGATCGACCCGAGGCTGATACGTGTTGACGGTAAGCTGCGGAAAGATGCAAAGCCGCACAAGCCCGGCATCATCTTTCGGTTCACAAGGAAAACCAACAGACGGTTTGACCCGGCACGGAACGCATACGTTTACACGCCGCAGGATGTTTCTTACCCCTGCGATGCTTTTACAACATGGGAAGACAACCTGAGAGCAATAACGCTCTCGATGGAATCTCTTCGACGCGTGGAAAGATACGGCGTTTTCAAATACGACGAGATCATCAGCCGCCTTTCCCTGCCGTCTGCTGACGGAAAAGTATCGACAAAAGAATCGGCGGCGGCCTTCATGGCACAGCACTCCGGCGTGGCAATGAAAGAAATCCTATTCTCGGACACCGCCCGGACAACCGCCTATCGCAAAGCGGCTCAGAAGCTGCACCCGGATAACGGCGGTAACTCTGAGGAATTCGTCAAACTGGCCGAAGCGAATAAGGTCTTGATCGGAGCATAAAAATGAGTTTTGAAGACGGACATTTAGAACCCGAGAGTAGGCCGTTGATGGCTGTGAAAGTGTCAAGAGACCACGGCAATACATGGAAGATCATGTCATTGTGCAAGAAATGCAAAAGGAAATTCGAGCCGCCGGTCAGAGTAATTGAAGCCGGCACATCCGGGACTAGACGTTGTGACAGATGCGGAGCGCCAAATGAAATGTACTCGAGGTCTTGAGTATGGAAGATGGCTGAAATTGAAAACAGAATATGGCATCGGCGTTCGGGGATTCTACGCGAACGTGGCGTTGAATAAGAGCCGGGGCGGAGTGAGTCCGCTGCTAACTTAGATTCGATCAAATCGGTTAGCCTCGCAAGTAACCAATCTTGCCCGATGCCGCCAATAAGGCCGTAGGAGCCAGCCGGAGACGGATCTTCGTAAACCTTCAGCGGCCCGGACAGGTTTAGCTGGTGACACCTGTCCAATAAAAAAATATGCCCCCTAACGACACAATAATCGATTTGCGACATGCCGTTAATGCAGAGTTGTATGAACTAAAGAAGGCTTTAACAAAGGCCCTCAAAGAATGCGAGCAATGGAAAACTCGAGTGAAACAGCTCGAGAACATAAATAAGAGCCTCGCTGAACATATTGATCAATTAGAAAGAACCCGTTAACTAACCCTAAAGATGAATTCGGCAAAACCAATTCTTGCAAAACCTAATTCTATCTTTAGTGCTGGTGAGTCAATCTCACATGCGGAGGTTCTTCAGGAGATTCTCGACAATGTCGAACCGGTTGATTTTGCTGGATTGGCACAACTAAAACAAGAGGAAAAGTTGACGCAAAAACACTTAATAGTTTATTCAGTTGCCGAGATACTTCGCATTGCGAAGAAGCTTAATTGTGGTTTGTGTCGTCATTACGATGTTCTTTATACCTACAACGGCGAATTTTGGCAACTGACTGAGAAAGATGCTTTTGAGCGATTCTTAAGTGAGTGTGCGATCAAACTTGGCGTTGATCATGCAACTGCTGTTTATCATAAATTTAGTGCAGAACTTTATAAACAGTTTCTTACCACAGCTTATTTACCGAAACCAAGACGAGCTGCTGAACCAGTAATTATAAACCTTAGGAACGGAACTTTCGAGATTCACCGCGGAAAAGTAAATCTTCGTCCTTTTCAAAGAGAGGATTTTTTAACATACCAACTGCCTTTCGAGTATTCACCAAAAAGCACATGCCCTATGTGGACAGCATTTCTTAATGATGTGCTGCCTGATCAAACCAAGCAGGCCGTTCTGGCGGAATACATTGCTTATGTCTTTGCCCGTCACTTAAAGCTTGAAAAAACTCTGATTCTGTTTGGCACTGGAGCTAATGGGAAGTCGGTGGTCTTTGATGTGATAAATGCACTTCTTGGCAGCGATAATGTTTCAAATTACAGCCTCGAAAGTTTGGGAGAACCTTATTACCGGGCGATGATCGCAGGAAAGCTGCTTAATTACGCGTCCGAAATATCGAATCGGCTGCAGGCCGAAAAATTCAAACAGCTAACTTCAGGAGAGCCGGTAGAAGCCAGACTGCCATATGGACAGCCAATGATCCTTACGGATTATGCTCGCCTGGCCTTTAACTGCAATGACCTGCCACGCGACGTCGAGCATACGGAGGCTTTTTTTAGACGATTCCTGATCCTGACCTTTGACATCACAATTTCACCGAAGAAACGCAATCCAAACCTAGCTAGAGAAATCGTCGAAGGTGAATTGTCCGGTGTTTTTAACTGGGTCTTGTCCGGCCTGGAACGATTACTGAAAAATCGCAACTTTACGTGGTCGGACTCCATAGACGCAGCTCTTGTTCAGTATCGAAGGGAATCAGATTCAGTAGCAATGTTTCTGGACGACGAAGGCTATGCTCCTGATCAGTATTTTTCTCAACCTCTCAAGACCCTTTATCCCGAATATCGTCAGTTCTGTATTTCAAACGGATACAAACCATGTGGAGCAAATACGTTTTCAAAGAGGCTTGAAAACAACGGGATCACGGTCGTTAAAGAGCGGAGTTACAGGGTGGTTTATTTAGCAAGAACGGCTTGAGCAAATGCGCCAAATGCGCCAAATGCGCCGGTCAAAAAAAAACTTTTTTTCTACCGCTTTCAGGATATTTGAAGGAGATGGAATTAGGAAAAAATTGACAAGGTTTTTTACGGGAAGAATTAAAGATTGTTTAAACCGAGGAAAAAAGAAAGTTTGAAAAACTTACCGATCACAAGGTCGTAGAAAAAAAGTTTTTTTTTGACCGGCGCATTTGGCGCATTTGGCGCAGAGAAAAAACGATGTTTGCTTTAGAGAAATATAAAGGGATTAACAGCCGATTCACTTGCCCCAGTTGTGGGGAAAAGCGGTGTTTTGTTCGGTATATTGATGAGGTCGGCGAATATCTTGATGATACCGTCGGACGTTGCAACCGGGAATCGAAGTGCAGCTACCACTACACGCCTAAGCAGTATTTTACGGATTATCCAGAAAGAGTTGAAAAAGACGAATTAAGAGTAAAAAGGGGCCGGTCCTTGCGACCCCAAAAACAGACTTTAGATAGGTCCGAACCGATTAGTTTTCACTCGCGATCGGAATTTGACCCGACTCTTGGAAATCACTTTACAAACCCATTTGCGCAATTTCTATTTGATCTTTTTCCTGGGGATCAGGATTACATACTTGAGGTCTTAAATAGATACTATGTCGGCACTTATCCCTTTGAAGGCGGTCAACAGAAAATAGGCTCTGCCGCTCTTACCTGTTTTTGGCAAATAGACATCCTTGGGCGCATACGCAAAGGAAAGTTGATGAGATATGACGCATTAACTGGAAAGCGTCGTCCAGTTTTCAACTTTCAAAAGGCCGGTGAAGAAGTAGAGATACCTGTCTATTGGGTTCATCGAGTATTACAAAAGAAAGGCCAGTTACCGGAAATCGTAAATTTCCAAAACTGCTTCTTCGGGGAGCATCTTTTAAGATCCAACCGCTCATTGCCGATTGGAGTAGTTGAGGCCGAAAAAACTGCAATCATTTGTTCACTATGCCGGCCGGAAACAACTTGGATAGCAGTTGGATCTAAGCAACATCTCGGCGGTGAAAAACTTCATGTCTTACGAAACCGAAAGGTGATTTTTTATCCAGATGCTGATGCCTATGATAGCTGGTGTGAAAAGGCTATTGAGATGCAGCGTTTGGGGATAGACGCCTATGTGGATTCAGAGATAGAAAACACAGCCACAATTGCGCAAAAGACCGCCGGATATGATCTTGCTGATCTTCTGATCGACCAGCAACGGGAAATCAATAAGTACAACATTCTTGTGAGCGAATACAATGCCGCGGTTGACTGTGGCCTGACCCCAGCCTTACCGCCAAAGTTTGAGTATGGAAAGGTTAAAGCGGAAACAGCGAGTCTGATTTTGTAAACATGGAGAAAAAATGATGAGAGACATCTTTCCGATTATTCCCGAACCAAAAATATTTGTCTTTGGTTCAAATGAGGCAGGCATACACGGAGCTGGTGCAGCCAGAGATGCAGTTGATCATTACGGAGCTAAACGCGGCAAAGGGCACGGACTACATGGCCGCTCGTACGCAATTCCTACAAAGGATCGGAACCTGCAAACGCTTCCGCTTCCAGATATTGAAGTGTATGTCAAACACTTTCTGATGTTCGCTGAAGCTCATGACGATCTTGTTTTCTTTGTCACCAAAATAGGCTGTGGGTTGGCCGGTTACGATGCTGTTGACATCGCTCCTATGTTCAAAAGCAGGCCTGCCAATGTCGAACTGCCGGAAGAGTTTTTAACAATTATCGAAATGGAGGATCTTAAATGATAAGAGTTGCAAAAAAGAATGCCATCAGGGCTTTCAAGGTCTTTAACTCGGATTGGACCTGTAACAGGTTTCAGTTTGAGGTCGGGAAGGAATATGAGCATAAAGGAAAAGTGGAGATATGTAGTAGCGGTTTTCACTCCTGCCTCAACTTGGCCCACTGCTTTTCTTATTACAATTTTGACCCAGATAATAAGGTCGCGGAAGTTCTGATCTGGGGTGATATTGACGATAACAGCGAAGATTCAAAGGCCTGTTCGCGCAACATCAAAATAATAAGAGAGTTGTCATGGCCCGAAGTTTTGGTCTTAGCTAATACCGGAAAGAACAATGCGGGCCATTCCAACTCCGGCGACAGGAACTCCGGCGACAGGAACTCCGGCTCCTGGAACTCCGGCGACAGGAACTCCGGCGACAGGAACTCCGGCGACAGGAACTCCGGCTCCTGGAACTCCGGCGACAGGAACTCCGGCTCCTGGAACTCCGGCTACAGGAACTCCGGCGACAGTAACTCCGGCGACAGGAACTCCGGCGACAGGAACTCCGGCGACAGGAACTCCGGCGACAGGAACTCCGGCGACAGGAACTCCGGCGACAGGAACTCCGGCTCCTGGAACTCCGGCTACAGGAACTCCGGCGACAGTAACTCCGGCTACAGGAACTCCGGCGCATTCTGCACTGACACCAATCCAGAAGTTTATTTATTTGATAAACCGTCCGGCATTTTGATGCGTGACTGGGAGAAGCATCAGGCAATACGGATTCTTGAAAACCATCTTGAAACTCATTTTTGGATCGAATCGTCTGCAATGACCGACAAGGAAAAGGCGAATCATCCAGGCTGGGAAGCGAGAGAAGGCTATTTGAAACACCTGACGCTTAAAGAGGCGTGGGCGAATATGTGGCCGAACCTCACCGATGCCAACAAGCAAATCTTTTTTGACTTGCCGAATTTTAATGCGAAGAAATTCAAGGAGATCACAGGGATAGAACTGAACAAGGAGAACTAAACGTGAAAGACGGGAATATAAAAACATTCGCCACAGTAGAAAGTTTCTCGGGATTCCAACGAATAAAGATCCTAGTTGCTGTGGATGCAGACAACTCCGTAATGATCAACCTGAATTCGCTTCTCATCGATGAGCTTGAGAAGTCTAAAGAATATTCCCGTTTACGCCGGCAGTTCATAGAAGCATTAAAACATACAGTTTTCACACTTAATCGTTTACCAGAATAAAACCAAGTAAAAGGAGAACAATGACAATGAAAGCAGCAAGAAAAGCACAATCAAAGATCCGCAAATATGATGAGATGTCTGTTTTACAGATCATTCCGTCTTCGACGGAAATACAGGCCCGCCGTCGGGCTAAATTTACAGATGACGAGATCAGTGAACTCGCTCAGTCGATCACGGCTAATGGTCTGATCCAACCGATCACTGTTCGGCCGGCGCCGGGCTTCATAATTGAACCGGGGCGAAAGAGCAATCCGAAAGCCAAAGGTATGATCGACGGATTCTTTTGGACTCATCCTACAAATAAGATGTTCTGGGCATTCAGTACCAGCAGAAAAGAACTCGAGGAGAGTCCGCCAATGGAGATCGTAGCCGGTGAAAGGCGGTTTCTTGCAATCCAAAAGGCCGGATTCGACAAAATAGATGTTGTTGTTCGGGATCTGACGGACGAACAGGTTTGGGACATCCAGATCGTCGAAAACCTTCAGCGCAAAGATGTAGATATTATCGACGAGGCATATTCGTTCAAGAAGCTTATCGATATCGGAAAATATTCGATTGCCGATCTTGCCGTAAAACTCGGTCGATCGGAGAAGTATATCAAGCAGCGTCTCCGGCTGAACGAACTGATCCCTAAGGTGCTCGAGAGAGTTGCCAAGGAACAACTGCCGCTCGGTCATGCAATGGAGATCGCAAAGTTCTCACCGGAACTGCAAAAAAAGATCTATAAGAACAATGCAGCCTATGAATGGGGAGAGTTCGGAGACGAAGATTATGAGCTATTAAGCCTTTCAAATTTCAAAGATGTTCTGCGTGACGAATATTTATTTTCACTTGCAACGGCCAGCTTTGATACCAAAGATGCTCGTCTGCTCCCATCTGGACTAATTTGTTCAGCCTGTCCGGAAAGAACCGGCTTTGAACCGCTGCTTTTTGAGGAGGAACTTCAGAAAGGAGACTCTTGTCTAAACGAGAAGTGCTATGAACAGAAGAAACTGGCTTTTTACCAAATAACAAGAGCAGATGCGGCCAAGCAGCTGGGCGTTAAAGACCCTAAAAATATAGGCTTTGCATCCGAGCGCGGCTTTTATGATCCGGAATTCAAAGAGAAGGTCCATACCTGGGCCGATCTGTTCGAGTCAAACGAGTGCGGCAAAGCCAAGCCGGTGATAGACCTTGGAGCCGAAACACCCGGAACGATCGCTTATATATGCGAAGACTCGAAATGTAAAAAGCACGGCAAAACAGCCAGCGATAAAGATAACGGAACCGCAGATTGGCAGCTGAAGCAAAATGAAGAGCGGTTTCAACGAGATGTGGCAACCGCCGTTCAGCGCAGGATCTTGATCGAATCGGCTTCATTCTTTACGGAAAAAGCTTTCTGGTCGGATAAAGATCTGGTTGACGATCTTTTATGGCATCTCTGGAAAAACAATTCTTACTATTTGCCAGACCTTATGGCCCTATGGGACAAATCGGCCCCAAGGCCCGATGACTCAGATAAAAAGGTCAAGAAATATCTTTCCGGTCTCGACATCTCAAAGCTTTCGCAGATGATATTTCTGGCTCTCTACTGCCGTCGAAGTGTATCTGGTTGGCAGTTGGCCGATCCTGCGGAGATCCTCGAAATAAACGATCGCTATACAAAACTGAATTACAAACTTATCGACGCCGAAGCACGAGTCGATCTCGCACCCAAAGAATTCAAAGCAAAGGCCAAAACCTATCTGAAAGCTGTTCAGTCCGGCGAGGAAATAGAACCGCCGTCATTCTGGGTAAAGGAGGAAGACAATGCAAAATCTGATAGTTGACGGGCAATTAAAACGCAGGCGGTTTCTGATGAGAATTACAGCTCGCAAGCAATGGATCTGTGACAGATGCGGTGTTCTCATCAACCCTGAAAGTCTTTACGAATATTCCTGGCTCAAGGAAAAGTCTTGCCGGTTGTGCCTGGACTGCGCTGAGAAGCTGCCGGTTTAACAGGAAAGTTGAAAGGAGAAAAAAATGAACACAAATGAGAACACACCGTGGACACACCGGGTTCTGATGATCTGTAAAAATGAAGAGGCTTCCTCCGATGTAAGCGAACTTCTTGGAAGGGTCAGTTCATCAATGGCGGCAATAGAAACCTTTGTAGATGGCATGGTCCAACTAGATGAGGACGGGCCTGAGCTTGCAGATAAAGCCGCTCCAATGCTCGAACGCTTATTTCTGACGCTGATAAACATCTATCCAAACGCCGGCCAGATGACCGCAGACATTGGATCGATCGGAGATATTGCGGTCATGTCGGAGCAAAACCTAAAAAAGTTGGATGAGGAGCAAAGACGATGAATAATGAACTACAAAAATGCAGGGCTGATTTTGATGCTGCGGTGGAACTCTTAAATGAGGCGGCTGAGAAGCCGGGAAAAGCGATGGACGCCTCCGAGGAAAGTAATACATCCGAAGCATTGCCCGGCGATATGAGCATAGACACCTTTGTCGCATTCACGTGTTTCAAGATCTATAAACACGCCACATCTTTTCCAGCAAAATGGGCAGGAGCGATTATTATGGCGAACCTGGCTTTAGGTTTTAAGACTTTCTTGTTTACACAATTCTTGAAGAACCTAAAGAACTTCAAAGGCTGTCCGGTTCATGGCCCGAATTGCAAAGATGCCGGTCACGCCAAAAACGAGGAGTTTCCTGAGTTTATCGACGAAAATCTTCGAGCGATAAACGTAGATCTGTCATGAACAAACAATACAGAATGTGCCGGCGGAAACGTCGCTATACAGTCCGCGAAGCAAAACGGATCGCCGGCACAATGAACAAACACCAATCGAAAGTTGTTCATGGATACCATTGTCCGTTCTGTAATCAATGGCACGTTGGAGCAAATAAGTACATATCCAAAATGAAAAGAAACGACATTATTCAGATCACAGATAAAGGACATCCTTGGTATCCGGCTCTTGCCGTGGTCGAGGAAGTAAGGTCTTGGGGAGCACTCGCTTACGTTTGGATGATAGACAACACAGATGACTCGAACGGCCAAGCTTATATACGTTTGAAATCCGAATCATTTGAGACCGTCGGAAGTGCGATCATTGTAAATAAACCTGAGGATGGCGAGGAATAACCGACTAAAAGGCGGCCTGTTTGACGGCAGAGGAAAACCGCAGCCGCTCGCTTTAAGAAAAGCGGCGGAACGGCCCAAAACACCCGAAAAGGACATTCAGGCGTCCTTTTTCGCATGGCGTGACGTATATAAGCGCCGATATCCTATCCTGCATTCGCTTTTTGCCGTTCCAAACGGAATCTGGACCTATAAGGCCATTGCTGTTTCACAGGTCAAACAAGGCTTGACCAGCGGCATTCCAGATGTCATTTGCCTTGCGCCGTCTTTTGACCAGAAATATTTCGGACTGCTGATCGAGTTCAAGAGTGAGGGAGGCAAAGTGTCTGAGTCCCAGGCATTTTTTCTTGGCTTTTTTGCCGATCAAGGATATAGGACCACAATTTGCAGGTCATGGCAGGACGCGGCTCGGATCGTAAATGAGCACCTGGGAGCATCGATCCCGATCCCGCGTTAAATTTCCTTGTCAGGTTTGAAACGTAATATGTCATTGGGAGTGCATTTCAGAGCGTTGCACAGTTTATTCAAAGTCTTTATATCGATCCTTTTCCATTCGCCTTTCCACAATCTGGCCGACATCGAAACGTCGAATCCGGTTGTCCTTTGTAATTGATACCCTGACGTTATTCCCACTTTCTTCGCCGCAGCTTTGATCGTAATTTCAATCATTAGCTAAATTTAGCTAAATAACCGACTTCAACTAATAGCACTTCTAATAGTGTCACTTCTAACACTATTGCAGAACTGCTATTGTCGCTTCCGGTATTGTTCAACCATTTTCGGACTGCTAAGGTCACATCCTTCAGGCTCTGTGCCTGCTAAACAATATGAAAGTCTCTCACCCTGTTTTGAAATATTACGGAAGCAAATTTCGTATCGCTAAATGGATCATCGACCACTTTCCAAAACACCGGCACTATATAGAACCTTTCGGCGGCGCTGCCAGTGTTTTGCTCGTCAAAGAACCGTCAAAACTCGAAACGTATAACGATCTTAACGGTGACTTGGTAAATTTCTTTCAGATCCTTCGCGGCCGGCCGGCTGAACTTGTTGAGAAGATCAAATTGACGCCATGGGCGCGCGAAGAGTTTGAGGGATGTCTTACGAATGCCGGTGATCAGCTGGAGCGTGCCAGGCGATTGTTTTGCAGATTATGGATGAGTTATCAGGCTTCAATGAATTTAAGCAAAGGCAATTTCCGGCGCCATACTCAGGGCAGACGTTCGGTTCTGAACGATATCAAGCCCGAAAACCTCTTTCATGCATCCGAGCGATTTTTGAAGGTCCAGATCGAAAGCCGCGATGCATTTCGGTTAATGAGGGAATTGGATGCTCCAGACGCCCTGTTCTATCTTGATCCGCCTTACGTTCTTTCAACGCGAACAACAAAAAAAGGATATTCACATGAGATGACAAACGGCGATCACAAGCATTTTGCCGAGATCGTTCGTGATCTGAAAGGCTTTGTTGTTCTAAGCGGCTATCCGTCGAAGATATACGAAGAGCTGTTTGAAGCCCATGGATGGGAGCGATACGACAAAGAGACGATGACGATCGGAAATACAAAAAGGATCGAATCGATCTGGCTTTCACCTGCAACTATGAAAATGTTGAAGTCTGCTTAAACTTTATCGGTCTGACGGTTATACTTAGACAACGCTTCATCTTTATCTGAAATAATGAAATTGGATGTGAGACGAGTAACTCACCTGTAAAACATGCCGCTGTCAACGGCAAACTTCCGGTTGCAAATGCACTCCTTAGACAATAACACACCAGAAAACGCTCGCCTCTCACATCCGTTTTCGCCGAAGGATTCAGCATTGCATTTACGCGATCATTTGATCGCCCTTGCCCAAAAACCAGAGAACTCGTCGTTTAAGAGTATTTTGCGATCAGCGGCAGAATCTATCCGAGTTACAGCCTTTGGGTATAATCGAGCGACAACGAAACGTAAGATATTGCGGCTTCTCAAAGAATTTCACTGCCTCGAGATCCTTGATATTGTTGATGAGACGAATATCAAGGACTCAGAGATCAAAGCAGCTTTGGCGGAACTTGTATGTGAAAGTAAGATCCGTTTGGGAAAACGCCGTCGGTGGCAAGAACCCGGTAAGCATTACAACGAGATCTATGAACTTGTGATAAAGTAAATGGTGTCATTGGGTGCATTTGCACCTCCTTTACTTGGTAGAAGCGGTTAGGAACCAACCTAACCGCTTTTTATTTTTACGACATACTGGGTTTGGCTAAAAAGCCGATGTCCAAATATGTCACCTCATTACACAGTCAAATTCTACAAAGGCGATTACAAGGCCCGACAGCTTGCCGCGAACGCGGACAAAGCGCTCGGGTATTTCGAGCAGCATTTCAATGCTGTGGATGATCCGGGGCCAAAGTATTGTCATGCCAAGGTCGCTACTAACGCCTCAAAGACCTCAATAGCAATGGCCGAGTGGTATGCAAAGCGTGTAGCAGCAGAGTTCGGCATTCCTCTCGGGTTCGATAACGGTGTCGATAAGGGCGGCCGCGGCAATGGCAATCTGATCCACACCGCAATGCCGGCGATCCTGCTTGAGCCGTTGTTTGTCAGCAATCCGGCTGGAGCGGCACTAGCAAGATCTCCTGACGGTCAGAAACGGCTTGCTAAGTGCTTGGCCGATACGGTGCGAAACTTCTATCCGAACGGCGGCAAGATCGCTTTTTCTGTCGGTCATAAATACAAAACGAGTTCACCGAACGATCGAGGTGCTCTCGCTTATGGAGGCGGAACCGAGGCAGAATACGCCGAAATTGTTTTGGAGATCGCCAAGCAGCTGCTTGAGACCGGGGAGGTAAAACCGTGCGGACAATGATCGCCGATTATCTGGCATCGACGGCGACAATGCATTTCTTTGCACTGATCCCGATCCTGATCTACTGCTTACGCTCCGGTGGAAAAGATTTTAGCTGGCAGAGATTCATTCTTGATAATCGACCTCGCTGGGCCTGGGGATTTCTTATTATGTCGATCCTAAGCGTCGGTGTAACAGTCTGGCCTGAATCCCGACAGGCGTTGAATCTTGCCGCTAATTTGATAGCCGGATTTCTCGGCGTTGGCGGCGGGATATCTCAAGCGCTCGGCCTTTCTGATTTTTCGCTTGGGTTAATTGTCGGCGGCCTTTTGGTCGCTGCCATCAATTCTGATGCGAGGTGACGGATATGTTAACAACCGCAAACATCATCGGGTTTGTCGTAACGAACAAACGCTATTTCTTTATCGGAGCGGCCGTCCTCATCGGACTGGTTCTCGTAATCGGATTTCTCAGATCATGTGGCGCAGGCCCGACACCAAAGTTAAATGAGGTTGAGATCCAGCGCGGAGAACAAGCAGTCAAGGAACAGAACCGGAAGGAGCTTGAAGAGATCCTCATAAATGCGGAAGTCCGAGAACGGCAGATCGACGCCAATCTTGCCAATGGCCGTGCTGAAACTGTCAATGCCATCGACGAGGCTCGAAGGAAATACCGACAAATGACCAATGAGGATCTGTCAGCAGAGTTTGAGAAAAGAAAATGAATGACCGCCATCGAATTCAGAAACTGAAAAGAAAGATGTTTGGGACTAATCACCGTTGGGGTGCTTATTACTATTTTCGGCAGGTAGAGAAACGAAGAGCTTTGATACTTGATCTATGCGATAGAACGCCGATCGAGACCGGTCGGACAAGGCAGGCGTTAGTGGCGTGGGGCCTAGTGGCGACGATTGCCATTTTTATGTTGTTTCTCGGACTCGTAGCCGTGTCAGTGGGGTAAAACATGCCATACATTCATAACAAAAGGATCGATCTTTCAGCCAACCTGTTCGGTAAGGTAATGTTCGCGATCGGCATTCTGACCATCCTTGTCAGCCTCAGCCAGACGGTCATGTGTCAATCCGAACAGCTATCAATCGAATGTCCGTCGGGATATGTCTGCATTACACGCGAGGCCGCAATCTCCGTCCTTGAAAAAGCCGATAAAGCGGACGCTCTCGAAAAAGAAGCTTTGGTCAAAGATCAAGCTATTGCCGACCTCAAGCAGCTGCTTGCTGACATCAAGATCGATCTCGCACGGATGTCAGGTGAGAAAACCCAGCTTGAAGCAGATAAGGTTCGATGGACGGCAGTCATTGATCTTTTGCTAAAAAATGCCCGACCTAAAAAGAACGGGCTAATAAATTTTTGAAAAGTTTACGGGTAATGTCGAGGCTTTCTTGGCGGTGTGGGGGCATTTCTCCAAGGCATGGCGTTACCCGTAATTAAACATCCCCTATTTGCCCACAAGGAGACGTAGGCCGGTGCCTAATACGCAACAAATGAGAGATCATAATTTCCTGATCGGAGGGATAACCGCGGTCGCGGGCTATATGGCTTCCGGTTTTTCATGGCTGTACGCCTCGGCATACGGAGTTATGTTTTATGTTTTCGATCCGGAGGTGGTTAAAACGTATGGGCCGCTGCTTGTGGCCATCCTAACTGCTCTGATCGGAAAATCTGTCGATGTATGGTTAAAACTGCGTGATGAAAAGAAAAGTAAACAGAAGTAGTGACCGCGTAAACATATCTTGCTGATATGTCGATAAAACGCCTTTTTATAAACATATGGGCAAGGAATACAGTTCTGCTCCAGAAATCGAACAGATCGCGGAACGATTGATCGAGCACTTTAAGCCGGATCTCGAAGGTTTTGATATCACATATATCTTTTGCAGTGAAAATCCCAAGAAAGCGGGCCGCGAAGTTACGGCCCTTGCAAGAAAGGTTATTGGATTGAATGCCTGGCTTGCCGGATTTCCTGACGGCT
This sequence comes from Acidobacteriota bacterium, assembly GCA_019639175.1. Taxonomy (GTDB): domain Bacteria; phylum Acidobacteriota; class Blastocatellia; order Pyrinomonadales; family Pyrinomonadaceae; genus OLB17. The sequence continues at coordinate 89,204 of JAHBSK010000002.1, forward strand.
TCTTTGTGATGGAAGTTGGCCTGCCGGCATGGGCCGAACTAACACCGGAACAGAAGATCGCAGTTGTTCATCATGAGCTTTGCCATTTCGGCGTCGATGATGAAGGGTTTTTGACACTGATCCCTCATGACATCGAAGAATTCAACGAGATCGCCAGAACACACGGAGCATATCATGATGGCCTTGTTTCTTTTGGCCACGCCTTACAGCACGGAAACGAATCATCTCGTTCCGAGATCTTGGAAAAAATACTGAATGGCTAGGAAAAGCGGAGCAACTGATGAAAAGGCTATCGACCTGACACGGCGAAAGCTCAAGGCTGTTGAAATGCGCGAGAACGGCTTCTCACTGCAAGAGATTGCAGATACCCTTGGATGGAACTCCGAACAAGCCACTCACAAAGCAATTAAATCAGTGCTCGATAAGGCACAGATCGAGGCGGCTGCCCATTACAAAGTACTGCAGGTACGAAGACTCGAAAAAACTTTGACGATCGTAAAGGAAAAGGCTGAAAAAGGAAATCTTCGGGCTGCTCAGATACTGGTCAGGATCTCAAAACGCCTGTCCGAGATCGTCGGTTCCGATGCTCCTATGAAAGTGGCTCAGACAGACGCAAAAGGAAATGACAAGCCGCAGGTCGTGATCTATTTGCCCGATAATCAGCGTGACGAAACATGAGGTCATCGAATTAAAACCACAGCCAGGGCCGCAGGAAATGTTTCTCTCGACGGCGGCCGACATAGCAATCTATGGCGGAGCAGCAGGAGGCGGCAAATCCTTCGGCCTCTTACTCGAAGGAACGCGACACATAAACGTCAAAGACTTTGGCGGCGTGATCTTTAGACGCACGTCGCCAATGATCACTAACGAAGGCGGCCTTTGGGACGAATCGAACAAGGTCTATCCTTTCCTCAATGCTGTCCAAAAGGAAACCGATCATAGTTGGACGTTTCCAGCCGAGACGACCGTATCCTTTGCACACCTGCAGCACGAAAAGAACAAACTCGACTGGCAAGGCTCTCAAATTTGTTTTCTCGGTTTTGACGAGCTAACCCATTTCACAGAAACACAGTTTTTCTACATGCTCTCGCGCAATCGTTCAACGTGCGGTGTAAAGCCGTATGTCCGGGCGACGTGCAATCCCGACGCTGATTCCTGGGTAGCTGAATTCATATCCTGGTGGATCGACCCAGAAACCGGATATCCGATTCCCGACCGCGCCGGAAAATTGAGATGGTTCATTCGCGTGAATGACGCGATCAGGTGGGCCGATGATCCGGAAGGGCTTGAGGATGAATTTCAGGTTATCAGAAATGCTCTGCCGGAAGATCTCCGCGAAAATGCCAGACGCGAAGATTTTATAAAGTCCGTCACATTCATTCCGTCAAATGTGTATGACAACAAGAAACTGCTTGAGCAGAATCCCCAGTATCTGGCAAACCTTCTTGCTCTGCCGCTTGTTGAACGCGAACGGCTGCTTGGCGGTAACTGGAAGATCAAGGCGACAGCCGGAAAGGTCTTCAACCGAGAATGGTTTGCCATCGCAGAGGTTTTACCGAAGATCGATCTTGTTGTTTCATATTGGGACTTTGCCGCAACGGAAAAACAGATCAAGACGACAAGCAGGAAGCCTGACCCGGACTTTACCGCCCGCGTGATGATAGGTTACATGAAAATCGAAAAGAAGTGGTTTATTCTTGACGTTTTGGCTGTCCAACAATCGCCGGCGGCAGTCGAGAAACTCTTTAACCAGACATGCAAGCTTGATCGCGACCGGGCAAAGGTTCTTAGTGCTCGTTTTATGGTCCGTTGGGAGATCGAACCTGGATCAGCGGCAAAACGCGAATCCTATCGAATGACAACGAACCTTGCAGGTTACGATGCCAAGGGGAAAAATTTTAAGGGAGACAAGCTTACCCGCGCTCGGTCGTTGGCCGTTCAAGCAGAGGCAGGAAACGTCGCTATTCTAAAAGCGGTCTGGAATGCCGAATTCCTTTCGCATATGCACGGCCAACCCGATCTACCGCATGATGACATCATGGACGCTACTGCCGGAGCATTCAATTCGACAATCTCTGAAGGCTCAAAAGGCTACGGTTTTTGATAATTCTTCACAATAGAAAAGGCAATAGCCATTCTTATGACACCGGATCAAAGCAAAGCAACCAAAAGAGCAGTTGAGCGAATCAACACGAAAAATGCTGCATATGCTAAATTTTACGCATATTACGATGGCCGTCATACGTGGAACTTCTCGTCAAAGAAATTCAAGAATAAATATGGCCAGCGTCTGCAGGAGCTTCGCGAGAATCTTTGTCGTGTGGTCGTAAAAGCTCCGGCATCACGGTTGGAAGTCATCGGTTTTCAATCCGAAACCGAGATCCAGAATGCCGCCTGGGACATCTGGAAAGGTTCAAATATGCCTCTGCAGTCCGGCGTGCTGCACCGTGAGGCGTTCAAGACCGGTGATGCTTATTTGATCGTTTGGCCCAATGAGGACAATACAGCGGTTTTCTATCCAAACCCGGCGGCAAATATGACCGTCTGGAAGGATCCCGAGTCCGGTCAGACCACAGAAGCGGCTAAGTTTTGGAAAGGAAATGACGGATTTTATTATCTGACGCTTTATTACGCCGACCGCATCGAAAAATACATATCCTCGACAAAAGCCGATGGAAAGTTATCTCTGACAAACATCACTTTCAAACCGCGTGAGGTAAAGGGTGAATCCTGGCCGCTTGAAAATCCGTATAAACAGGTTCCGGTATTTCATTTCGTCTTTGAAAACGAAATGAACGATTTCGGACGGTCTCTCCTTACCGACGTAATTCCGCTTAACGATGCTCTTAACAAGTCCTACGCAGACATCTTCGTTGCTCAGGAATATAACTCAATGCGCCAGCGATGGATCGCCGGACTTCGTGTTGAGGAAGATGAAGAAACCGGCAAAAAGATCGAGCCTTACAAGGCGGATGATGCGACCTGGGTCGCTGAGGATAATGAAGCGAAATTTGGCGAGTTTACTGATGCCGATCTTGAAAAAATGCTCAAGGTAAAGCAGGAAGCAGTTCGCGACGTTGCTCTTGTGTCCGGCATACCGCCAAGCTACTTCAATCTTGAACAGATTGGCTCGGCGATCTCGGGCGAAGCCTTGAGGAAGATCGAAGCGCGTTTTACGGCAATGATCCAGGACGCGCAGCGATCGTTTGGGGAAACTTGGGCGAATGCGATGAGTTTCGCTTTGGAAGTGGAAGAAAAACTGCGGCCTGATCTTCCGATCGAAACTCAATGGGCAGACGCGGCGCCGATCTCGGAAAGCGAGCAGCTGGATAATGCCCTTAAGAAGAAAAATCTCGGTTGGTCTCTTGAGCAGATCCAGCGCGATTTCGGCCTGACTGATAAGCAGATCAAAGCGATGCTTGCCGAAACAAAAGAACGCGACAAAACAAAAATGGAAAATGCCGCCAAGTTCTTTGATGGCGGTCTGCCAAATTCTTAAGCTCTCTCTAAACTGCGCATAAAGAGAGGTTAAAGAGAAATTAAGAGAGGGTTGGAAAAACTTGCTAAAAAACTGCGTGATTTTCTTGTAAGGGCCGAAAAAGGAACGGCCCTTTTGCTGAATTATGAGTTTGATGAACTGCAAAAAGAGATCGCGGACCATATAGAGGCAAATCCGGCGGACATCGAATATCTTGAAGAAATTCTTAACGAGATCGAAAAGCTGCTTGCTCGTCGAACGGTGCGTTTTGCCGCGGCGGTTGAGAATGCCCAAAAACGAGTAGTCCGATCAACCGCTGACACACTCAAGGCTGAACTGCACACATCGGTCTTCAAACCAGATAAACCGGCTATCAAGAAACTGATCGGCAGGACACAAACAGGCACATCTCTAACAAAATTCTTTAAGCGGTTAGAGCCTGCTGTTAGAGAAGCTGCGAAAGATGCTCTGATCGAAGGTTTCTCATTAGGTGAATCGAGCGATAAAATTGCAAGACGTCTGAATGACGTAACGGATATCGGTAAATTCCACGCAATGACCATTGCCCGAACAGAAACAAATGAAGCTTTTCGCGCGGCTTCAAGGGATTTTTACAATGATGCCGGCATTAAAAGATACGTCTGGATGTCGGCAAGGGATCCGCGAACCTGTCTAATATGCTGGCGGCTGCATGGGACAATCTGGCCGACAGCACAAAAGGTCTCTGCTCACCCTCGTTGTCGATGCACAGTGATCCCGTTACTTGACGGCCAGCCGGCGCCGGAAACAGGAGAGGAATTATTTGCGAAGCTTGAACCGGGATACCAAAAGCAGATCCTAGGCCCTGCGAGATTCGAGCTTTACAAAGCCGGATACAGATTGAGCGATTTTGTCGGTTCTGAAGACAGCGAGGAATTCGGGACACGACACTTTATTAGGAATTTGAATGATCTTCATCAGGCATCAGGATCACGAGCCAAAGGGTATTTCTTTGTTAATGAAAAGATATACCCTTACAAACCGAAAGGAGCGATATTCGGGCAATCAGATAAATATTCCTGCGTTCCGTGTTCGGTGAGAATGATCCTTAATGACCATGGTCAGGATATCCCAGAGGCTTTTCTTAGAGAGGAACTGGGGACAAACAAAGACGGGACGCCGCTTTCACGGGCCGCAGTTCTCCTGAATGAGCAAGTCCCAGATAAACAATTTGTTTTTAAACGAAAGGCAATTATTGACGATCTTCTACTTGAGCCGTCAATAGTAAATGTCCGTACGCCGGTTGATATTCATTCCGTAGTTGTTGACAGGATCGACTCAAATAAGGTTTACCTGCGTGATTCGCTTCCTGAAAGTGTCGGGAAAGCCTATGCAATTGACATTGACGTGTTCAAAAAATATTGGCTGATCTCCGGAAAAGACTATGGTTTAGCTGTTATAATCAAACAAGATGATTAGTTTTACCAAAGCACAAGAAACGGCATTTCGCGAGCTTTCCCGGTTGGCTAAAATACGGAGAGCCGACGGAACCCGTATCGGTGAGTTTGGGTTTTCCAGGGAGAATCAAGATCACTGGATATTTGCAGCTTCCTTACCCGATCTACAAGCCGAAGGTTGGGCGCCGGGAGCAATTCTTGTCTCGATCCGGAAGAGTGACGGACAGATCGTTAATGATGATGTTGAAAACCTTGAAGTATGAGTGAAGATTTCAGAAGAAACTTGCAAGGTAAGGTATAAACTAACCGCATTCTAAAATTCCAATAAAGTAAAAAGAGGTCTCTAAACGGCCTCTTTTTCTTATGTCTGATGCCAAAATCGTTGCTGAACTCGAGGTAATTGATAAATCGGGTCAGACCCTCGACAGATACCAAAACAAGATCCAGGTTACAGCCAAGCAGATCGAAGATCTTGGCAAAGGACAAGTGCAGCTTGATACCCGTCCGGCAGAAGCGAGTGTTGACCGGCTGACTGTCAAGCTGCGTGAGGTCGAATTGCTCAAAAAGCAGCTGGAAAAGCCGCTAAAGAATCCCCTGAATCCGTCTGGGGCCGATAGGCTTACCGAGCTAGGCTTTGGGAATCCAAATAAGTTACCCATGCAAGGCCCTGCTGATCCGTATTCAAATAAATGGACGCAGGTTCTACAAAACAACCCGTTTGCTTCCACTAATTCATTTGCGAAAGAGGTCAAAGAACTCGCACCTCACATCCAAAAAGCACGAGAAGAGCAGGAAAAGTATAAAAAGGATCTGCAATCGATCCTGGGGTTAAGAGAAAACGAAGCAGCTTTGCTGGCAAAAATCCCGCTTTCCTATGGAGCGATTGCCGCAGCTGGAGCAGCCGCAATTGCCGCTACCTATCTTATTACCGGACAAATAAGGGATCTGGCTGAACAGCGGCTAAGAACCGAAGAAAAAATAACCGCTGAGTTCAATAAACAGATCCTTGAACAACAGAAACTCTCTCAGGAATTTGAAAAGCAACGCAGATATGCGTCTGAAGACCGGCAATTCGACAGAACAGCTTCTCAATACAGCCTGGAAGATGCAATGGCTCGACGAGACAAGGAACGGTCTCGATTGGACTATTTGCGAGGCCAAAACAAATTAGTTCCCGGTTGGGCAGATGAAGGCGATCTCAAGCAAATGGAGCAGCAGATCCTTAAGCTTGATGCCTTGATCGACAAGCTCCAGCAGGAGCGACGCTCGGCTCCGCTGGCTTCGTTCAATCAACGATACGACGAATGGAAAAAACAGCAGGAGAACATATTAAAGGCCGAGCAAAAATGGCAGGAATCGGTTGAGAAGGGCAAACAGAGGGTCGATGAATATAAGCGGTCGGTCGATCAGCTGGTAAGCGGTATTGCTGCAAAAAGCGGTTCAGACAATCCGTTTGTCAGAGTTTTCAGTGAAGCCGATGAGTCTATGAAACGCGCCCGCGAAATCACACGCGGGCTTTCAAAAGATTTGCAGACAGTGATCCTGGCTCAGCAGAAAGCCATCAATGACCGGAACCTGTTTTCGCAAAAACTGGAAAGCGGACTGCGGGCTTCCGATCTCCGTCAGCAGGCCGACAATTTCAGAAATCCTTACAGCAAAGAAGCGGAGCAGATGGCATTTCTCCAAAAATGGGGAGCGAGGCAAAACGAACAGGGTGCATGGGATATCGGGGACAGACGTCCGGATGATCTGATGGCCTTTCTGAAAGGTGCCCATCGATTAGGTATAAATGCCGCCGGCAGATTTGACACGACAAATCCTGATGCGGTGCGCAACATCCTCAAGAATATTGCATCGACACCAACGGTCGAGCAGGAAAAAGAACGCAAGAGATTTGACGAGATCTTTCAAAAAACATTCTTGGGTGTCGGCAACGCCGATCAGCAGGCTATTGCCGACAAGATGTTCATTCAGCGCACGGCTCAATTCAACGCGGGCGATCTCACCGATGCACAAAGGACAGAGGCTGCGTCGGCAAGAGAGCGTGAGGCTGTTAGAACTGAACAGGCTGCCATTGATGCTGCCAAACACCAAAAGGATCAGACGAAACTTCAGGAGAAGATCCTTGAAGAATTCAAGAACCTTAACAAGCGAGCGGAAAAACAAGGTGAGGCCGGTATCAAGAATGCTCTTGATATCACAATCAAAAACGAATCTGATGCCGCGGTCGAAACCCAACAGCCGACGCCGCAGGATACGGCGAATTATTACGGCCGCGGTCTGGCGACTAGCGGCATAGGAGGACTGAGTAACAGGTAAATGGCCCGATATAACCGGATACAGATCGGCGATATTCACCTTACCGAGGACGGAACGGCTCTTGGTAAGCCGTGCCGTGTCGAGGTAGAGGGCCTTGTTCCTTTGCGGCCGCGATATCGACGGACGCTTGTTCGCCCGATCGAGGGGCCGGCCAAGAGACAGCTGTTCGACAACCTGATCGGAGAGCAGATCACAATGACGATCTTTCAGCTGCGGGCCGAAACGTATGAAGACCTGCTGGAGCTTATCGACGAGGCCGATGAAAGCACCGGCGAGATAAACACAAAGATCTTCGGTGATCTTGGCGATTTCGATCTTGATTGTGTTTTGGAAAGTAATCCTACTCAGCCAGGTCAATTTCGTAATGGGATCATCCCGTCAGTGTCGCTTGTCTGGAGCATCGTCGCAGTCAATGAGATCGAAGACGATTAGTTTTAATTTGGTGGAATAACACAGGTTTGGAGTGAGATATGGCGAAATCGGATTATTTGGAAGCGGCGATCTTGGATCATACGTTCGGCCGGGCGACATTTACGCCGCCGGCGACGGTTTATGTGGCTCTGTTCACGACGGCGACGCAGGACAACGGGGCTGGAACGGAAGTTTCAGGCGGTTCATACGCACGGCAGGCGGTTACGAATGACAGCGACTATTGGAACAGGACGGATAACGTTGTCTCGAACGATAGTCAGATAGCATTTCCGCAGGCATCGGCGAACTGGGGAACAGTGACGCACTTCGCGTTATTCGACGCCGTTACGTCAGGCAATATGCTGTATCACGCAGCCGTAACGTCGCCTGAAACTGTCAACATCAATGGTCAGGTTGTTTTTGAACCTGGTCAGCTGCAATTTTCGGAGGAATAAGATGGCAACAGATACTCAAAATTTAACAACGTCATCGACAATCACGGATGAGCAGTTTCAGGCTATTGTTAGCTTTATTTCAGATGCGTTAGATGCAGGTGGAATGAACAAGACGGCTGACATCGGACAGGTCGACCCTGACACTGTCACCTTTCCCGGCAGTAATAACTCAGAGGGTGGCTACGAGATTAGGGCGTTTGACGACTCTCTTACCGGCACAGCACCGGTGGCCATAAAGCTCAGTTATCGTAGAGGCAGTTCGGCGGCACAGTTCCAGCTTGGCGTCCAGATCGGTTCAGGCTCTGATGGTTCAGGGAACATTACGGGGGAGAAACTGTCACAGCAGAATTTTAATCTTGTCTTGTCGGCCATGACATCCCAACCTTGGGACATTTGTGCTACTGAAAACTCATTTATTCTATGCGGATCTTATAGCTCCTCACAATACAGGAGCGTTATCAGCCTTGAGCGAACAAGAAACGCGTCGAATGAGATCACAGATCAGGGGTTGATGCTTGTGTACAAAAATGTCACAGATACTTTTAGATCCTTTTACATCAACTACGCCGCAAACAGTTTTATAAATGAAACTACTACAGCAGGCGGGTGTATGATGCCGAGCAATCAGACGTCGGGTCTGCACGGGAGCGGTGATACTGCGGTTTATCCTTATAACGTGTTTGGCGTAGGAGAGGTTCTGGTGCCGCCTTTGAATCTTGTCGGAGGGTTTTCGTCCAATTTTTCTGATGTCACTACTTATACGATAGGAGTGTTTGGCCAATCGCAAACTATGAAGGCGATTCACACACACGGGATTGCCAGAGGCGGTGCCGGTGCAAATGCCATCATGTTAATGAAGTGGATCTAATATGGCTTACACAGACGAGTTTACAGGGTCAAGGTTCTTGGAGTTTCATTACGGTTCGCCGGATGAAAACAATAAGCTGTACCGTGAAGGCTTAATAAGCACAAAGTGGGTAATGCCTGGAACGGAGGAGGAAATAATTGTGTTAATTCCACATCAGAAGATATACACACCGCCGATCAGGAACCGTCCGGTAAGCTCGATCCTGTATTTCAGGGCAGGAGTGACGGGAACCATACGGGAAGTAGCTATCTATCCCGGTGGTTCTACCACGTTTGGTAATTGGTATTTTAATGTTCGGCTCAATGGCGATCCGCTGTTCTCAGGTTCAAACCGGCCAAAGGTGAATGGCACTAATCCGATCATCAAAGGCGGGCTAAACGTTCCGTGTACACAAGGTGATACGATAGTTTTGGATCTTGAGCAGGCCGGAAGCGGGAGCATTGCCGGGCCGACAACCTTCATAGTTACGATCGAATCCGCAGGATGATAATAGAATCAGCCGACAAGGTGATGGTTAGAGGCCGTGCCGTTGGAACCGCAACGGCCGAGGCGGTCTTAACTGCGTATAATGGACTGATCCGTGCGAAGGCAAAAGGCACATCATCAGCTGAGGGAACGCTGAAGCATATAAAGCCGCTTTCCGGTCTGGCCGAGGGAGCCTCGTCAGGTTGGGCCTTTCTTCGCCTTGACGGCGGGCCGAACCATTTCTTAAGCGGCATCGCAACCGGCACGTCGGCGGCCACAGCAACGATCACACGGCGCATCAAACCGTTTGCTCGGTCAAACGGAGCTTCATCAGCAGAAGGAACGCTGACCTATTTTGCTCCGGAGATGGCCGAGCTTCTGCTGATAGTCGATGTCTTTCCCGAACATTACGGATCGTCGCAGCGTGTGCGCGGACGGCTGCTCGTTGATGGTGAACCGGTTCTTCTTGAGACATATCAATATACGAAACGGACAAACGATCTAACCGCTCAGCTGTCCGCAACGATCGCTGATGTAAACGACCGTGTAAAGATCACTCCGACCTCTTATATTTCGTTCGATATTGGAGTCTGGGACAATACTGACTGGGTTTGGGTTCCTCTATTGGACTTAGGCGAGGTCAACTCCACTAACTATGTCTTTTCCCGTGAGCGGGATTCATTCTCATTTGTCGGTATTCCGGCACAGCAGGCGAAATTGGCACAGACGCCGCCTGAAGACTTAGTGATCTATGATCCGCTTGTTGAGACACTTTCAACGGATGACTTTGAACCGATCCCGGACACCGGCGGCAATCTCCACTATACGCAGCTTGTGCCAAGCGCCGGACTGACCCTGTATCGTCTGATGGATCTTATCTTTGTTAACCGCTGCGGATTTGATTCGGTCGAAACCAATATACCGAACTGGCGCATCCCGAGAGCGGACTTTCGGGCCGGTGTTTCGTATATGGCTACAATGGGAGCCATCAAGGGCTTTCATAAACCGCGATTCAGTGTTATCGGCAATGTCCTCTGGATATGGGATTCAACCGCTGGTGTTCCGGCGGGCTTTCCCTCGCCGAGGCCCTTCACCCTTTCCGATTCGGCTGCACGGGGCATTTCCGCGACCATTGAACACCTGGACGCCGTCAGGCTTACATACTCGACCGACAGGGCGAACTATAATTTCATAGGCTTCCGAACAGAGACTGAAACGACCGAGGATGACTCGAATCCGAACGTAAGGATAACCTCGACCGTCACCCGAACGATCAAGCAGTATTTTCGTTCGGAGAATCCTTTCACTCCGGTCGATGAGGACATCGTAAGCGTCGAGGAACAGCAGTTCATCCAGCGATCCGGTCTCGGCACTACGTTGGTCTATGAGGCGACGGAAAACTACACCTATGACGCTTTCGGCAATCCGAAAAAGCGGATCAGGGTCGAAAACCGCCGCTTGCCGGACATCAGGATCGAGGAATGGCCGGAAGTGATGCTTGAAACGAAGCGTGTTACGGAGACGTGGACATATAAGCCGAATCCGTTCCGGCCCGGCACAAAATATCAAAGCCTGCATTCGGTTATTGAGGAAGCTTTGCTCACCGTTGATCACGACCGGTTGCGGCTCGGCCAGCCATATAGAGAAGGCTACACAGAAACCTTCCAGTCCGCGAATATTGAGCCGACAATGACGCTTGACTTCGCTCCGATCAGGTCTTTTATTGAAAAGGTAAAACCGCTTAGGGACGGGCGTTGCCGGATCGACCGAACAGAAACCGACCTGCTCAATAATGTCGTCGTTAATGCGGACTCGCAAATGAGCGTTGGGGAGATATCAATGTCCGGTCTCGTCAAAGAGTCCAAGGAAATATATGTATTTGATGATGATCTCGGAATCCGGACAACTGATAAGATCCTTTACTACGATGGCGGCAACGCTCCCCTGAATGTGCTGATCCCTTTATGCCGCCGGATATTGAAACAGAAGCGGGCCGGAGAATCGACGTTCTCCGATACGCTGGCCGTCTTTGACCTGTCCGTTGAGGAAGGTTCGATGCTGAATGTCCGAGGCCGTGAAAATGAGGATCTTGGAGACTATCTCGTCACAGCCAGAACGATAACAGGAAACCGCAATCTGCATTCGATACAGATAGAGGCAGAGAAAATTGGATGATCTACGATCTTGATAATAATCGAACCCGTTCGGGATACCTCGCCATTCGCCGGCCGGCAGATGCGGCAGAAGCTCATCTCAAATTCGATTGCCGGGCCGGATATGTTCTGAAAGCTGTTTCAGGGCCAACCATCGAGGCCCGCAGGCAGGGAGATGTGACCTGGACGAACATTAAGACCTCATCGCTTTCGTTGACGCCGTGGGACGGCACAAGGCAGATCTTTGAGATCAAAGCCGTCGCAGGCGTGGACATGGGCCGAGAACGGCACAAAGTGCGCATACAGGTCATTCCGGGTTAATGTCATGGCTCAAAAGATCACCATCACAATCAAGAAACCGCCGACACGCTCGCAAGGTTCCAGCCAGCAGAAACGCGGCCCGATAAACCTCGCCTCGCCGTCGAAACGGCCGACACGAAGGCGGTTGCAGAAAGGCGGGATTCGGTTTTTCGATCTTGGCGTGAAAAAGGTCGATGAGGTAACTTGGCAATCGATCAATTACATAGCCGGTGTCAATCCTCAAAAGCTGCTTGCGTCCTTATTAAGTGTTCCACAAGAGGATTGGAATCAGCATTATCGGTTGATTGATGATGCTCTGAATAATAACCTTTATAAACTAAACCTGACAGCCAGTTCAAAGACAAATCCAAGTGAAACGATTTCTTTAGGCTATTGGAATAACGGTTTGTTTACTTTTTCAGATGGCGGATGGAGTGCTTTAACAAACCAAGAGGAAGCAGCTTATTTGTATGAAAGATTAGGCGACACGTCCGGCTACATAATGAAAGTGGAAAATGTCATGGCTGACGAATCGCCCTCAGTTTCCACAGCGCCGCAGTTTGGAGCTTTACTTGAGGCCAAACTGCCGAAATATAACACGCCGGACGGAGCCGAAGCAGGTTATGTCATAACGACCACGCCAGTGCCGCCGAATGAAAATGATCTGGGCATCTTTATCCCGTTCGAGCAAAATGCCGACTGGTTCTTTGTTCCGAAGATATGCCAATCCGCAGGAATAGTAAGACCGCTCAATAGTTGGGGCGGTGAGGAGTTGATGATCCATTATAAAAGGATAAACATCTCTGGAGGACTGCCCGGCCAATACAATTTATGGCCAAGCCATTTATCGGTATTGCCTCGAATCGAAGGAATAACTTTAAGAGGTTACAGCCACACGCGGCAAGATACGCTGAATGTTCCACCAGCGGCGATACCTGTGTATGAAAGGATCAGAGCTTTGCTTCCGGCCTTCGTGTGCGATTATCTAGGCACGGCCCGACCAATGCCGAGCCTGTCCTTTATGACAACAAATCAACATGTAACGTCTGCGTTGCAGGGTGAGGCCCATCCTATCGATCTTTATAAGATCAGCTCTGAAAGACGCCCGGAGTTAATCATCCACCAAGGCGATCAATGGCTCTATCTCTGGGATACGTCCGAATGGTATGAGCCTGACGAACCGCACAGCCCGATGCCGATAGGTTGCTCCAGACGCGATAACACAGGCCCCTGTATGTGCTATATATCTGCACTAGAGTTTTGCCCGTGATGGACGATGAACTCAAATCTCGACGTAAAATCCTACCGCTCTTTTTTTTTCTGATTAAATGCTTTTGGCGGCCTCCCACGCGCCTAAAGCAAATATGAGCGAAGAAAATACTGCCGATACGCAGGGTGCGGACACTCAGACCGCCGAAAACAAATCGCCTGAGGACAATAAGGACACTCAACCTACAAAAGCCGAGGAAACAAAGGCTGACCAGCCGAAAACATTCACGCAGGAAGAAGTAAACCGGATGCTCGCCAAGGAACGGCGGGACTTCGAGAAACGAGCCAAAGACGCTGAGGAAAAAGCCAAGCTTTCAGAAGATCAGCGACTAAAAGCAGAGCTTGATGATGCTAAAAAGCAGCTTGCCGAACGCGACAGACGCGATCATGTGCAAGCGGAAGCACAAAAGGCCGGCGTGAATAACCCGAATCTTTTCTACAAAGCAATCAAAGAGGATCTTGAGATCGACGAGAAGACGGGGAAAATAACGAATCTTGCAGAGCTGATCGAATCGGCAAAATCCGATCTGCCGCAGCTCTTCACAACCGAAACGAAAAAAACGGCTGCTGGCTCGGCGGATGGCGGATCTGGAAAGGACGGGAAACCAACGCGGACCAAGGCAGACATCGACAAGATGACGACAGCCGAGATAATTGAGGATTGGGATGCTGTTGAGCAATTCCTTTCGTCTCAAAAATAATTTAGTCCTTACCTTAAAACTATGGCTCTCGACAATTTTATTCCCACAATTTGGACTGCACGCTTGTTGATCTCTCTCGATAAGGCACTGGTGTATGGACAGTCCAACGTCTCGAATCGCGACTATGAGGGCGAGATCCGGCAGGCGGGAAATTCGGTAAAGATCAATTCTATCGGCGATGTAACGGTCAAACCATACGTCAAAAACACCGATATCGATGCTCCCGAAACGCTTGTGGATAGCTCGCAGATGCTGAACATAACTCAAGCGGAATACTTCAATTTCGCCGTAGATAATGTTGATGCGGCCCAATCGAATGTAAATGTGATGAGCGAAGCTATGCGCCGAGCCGCACACAGGCTTAGTGATGTTGCCGATCAGTTCATTGCGGCCAAACACGTTGAGGTTCCCTCGGCAAACATGATCGGTAATGACGGTGCTCCGATCGCAGTTGACCTGCCTGCAAAGGCTTACGAAAATCTCGTCGATCTCGGAACCAAACTCGACGAGGCGAATGTTGAATCCGAAGGGCGTTTCTGCGTGATACCGCCCTGGTTCTATGCTCTGCTGCTCAAAGACAATCGCTTTGTCGCGGCCGGTACTTCAAAAACCGATGAAGTCCTGCGCAACGGCCAGGTCGGCGAGGCGGCAGGGTTTACGCTGCTCAAATCGAACAATGTTCCTCATGACTCCGGTACGAAGTATAAGATCATTGCCGGTGTTCCGATGGCTCACAGCTATGCTGACCAGGTCGTTGAAGTCAAAGCCTACGAAAAAGAAAAAGGCTTTGCCGACGGCGTGAAAGGCCTGCATGTGTATGGCTCGAAATTGGTTCGGCCTTACTGTTGGGCTGTACTGACTGCGAATAAATCGTAATTATGCAGGTTCATTAAGGATACTTTCCTGCTCAAAAGTATCCTTAATGGCCTGACAAGGATACTTTATGACCGCGCTACAGCGCTCATACTCCGAACAAAACTATGGCTAATCCAGCAAACCTTACAATTACGCCGCTTGCCGCTAACGGAGCGGTTCTTCAGCCGGCAGTTCAGACGCTCGACACAAACGGGAACATTGAGATCGTCGGTGTCGGTTCCATGACAGATCGGTTGATCATCGAAGCGATCAACACAGATAACGCAGCCGCGACACTCACGTTCCAGGCCGGCGACAATCCGCCGTCGCACCGGCCGATCCCCCTTGTCGTTGCATTGGCAGCAACCGGAGATGGCGGCGGTGCTGATAAGAAGATCATCGGGCCATTTGAGGCTGCAAGATTCGTCAAGGCTGACGGCAATATGGACGTAACATTGGACGGCACAACCCCGACAGTTACTCTTCGCATTTACCGGCTGCCGAAACAAGTTTGACCACGTAGGCGGCAAGGCTAGGCGATTCCTTATATTTTTATCAAGAATTGCTCCTCAAATGGCCGCCTCTTCATTTTTTAATTATGACTACAAAATGGTTTCGACGATCTGACGGCGTTTTGTTCGCGGCTTCTGAAGGAAGCGCGACGTTCGAGCTTATGAACCGTGAAGGAGCGTTTGTCGAATGTGATGAGGAAGGCAATGATATTGATCCTTTCATAGAAAGCCTGATCGGCAAAAAATATGAAAGTAACGGTGACAGTGAGCAATCCGCTTCTGAACAAAGCGAAACGTCGGGAGATGTTGAGCCAAGTGGTTCAACAGAGCGCGGCGGAACTGGAGCGGAAGATCAAGGAAACGATGCTGCCGGATACGAGGAAAGAGAAGCCGACGGGTCTGACCTATCGAAAGAAAGCGATAACAAGACGAGCGTCAAAGAATCTTCCGCCGGGTCTAAGAAGACAAAAAGGAACGAAAAATAAGATTGTCGGATCGGAATTTCACCGAGCGTCTGCTCCCGGCCAAGCTCCGGCCGTCGATACCGGCAATCTTGTTGGATCGATCCGGGCGCAAAAGACCGGTGAAATGAGATCGACGGTCTCTTCTCACATGGAATATGCTCCGGCACTTGATAATGGAGCAAAGGCTCCGTCAACACGAAGCCGGCGGCGTTCCAGCCGATTTGTCGGGCCTATGGAGCGTTTAATGGGACCACATAGAGGCGGGATGGCGGCAAGGCCTTTCTTCAAAACAACAGCCGAAGCCTTCCGTCCTAAGTTCAAAAAGAACATTCAGGACGCTATCGCAAAATTGACCAAATGAATGGCCTACGCCGATCTTAACCAACTAAAGGCTGACTATTTACCGGACACCAATTCGGCACCGGAACTTACCGCTTTAGGCCGTATCTTGGACAACGTATCCGCCTTTGTTGATACCTATTGTCGGCGCCGGCCCGGTTACTTCAATCCCAGTCCCGCAGATCCGACAACGCGACGTGTTCGAGGCGAAGGGCAGCATTATTTACGTCTCCCTAAGCATATTCCGGGGTCAATAAGCTCAATAGCTCTAAACGGCCAAACTTTGGATCCCGCGTCGTATTACGAATCAGATAAGAATGGTTGGATCTACGCCGAAGATACTGATTCCGGATTCAGTTCCGATCTTCAGTTTTATGAGGACCGGATCTATCTTGTCACAGCCCGTTGGGGTTACGCGGCGACGCCTCTGGATATTGGCGAAGCTGTGAGACAGACCGTTGTCCGTATCTGGGAAGCTCAGCGCGGCGTTCTTGGCGATGTGACACCGGACGGCTTTGTCATCGAACGTGTAATGCCGCCGTTTGCAAAGGAAGTGCTTGATAACTACAAGCGCCGAGAATTTGAGATCTAAAATGCTGACCTCCGCAAAAGAACTGGAAATCCGAACATTCCTCGGAGCTAAGATCGCAGCCGTTACGGCAAGTTCCTTTATCCGCCGGCCAATGATCGATTCAAAGCAAGATTGGGTGGCTCTGTTGGGCAAAACGAACATCGATGGTGAATACGAGATGCGTTATTGCACAGTAGATCTACTTCAGTTCACTGACTCAGACGATGAAGGATGTGATGACGACCCGGTAGTAAACCTATTGTATCAGGTACACCTTTTTCACCAGTACAAGGAAGAACGGTCTGATGATTCAAATTCAACCGACAATTTTATTGCTGTTTTGTTGAATTTGAGAAATACGTTCCTCAACGCAAACAGATCGATCGGCGTCCTCGATGGTGCCGAAAGCCTACCGCTAATACAGTCCGGCTATATACTTT
The DNA here is from genome assembly GCA_019639175.1 of Acidobacteriota bacterium. Lineage (GTDB taxonomy): Bacteria > Acidobacteriota > Blastocatellia > Pyrinomonadales > Pyrinomonadaceae > OLB17. The sequence goes on from JAHBSK010000002.1 coordinate 106,240, forward strand.
TGGGAGCGGATGCTCTCACAGGCACCTTCGGACACTCGGTTGACCTGCAGCTTCCAGTCGAGATCAGATGAAAAAGAAAAAACATAGAGATCCTCTGACCGAGCCGTCTATACCGAATATTGCCTTTGTTGGAGCAAAGGACGGACGCGAACCGGTTGAATCGATCAGTGATGCGGATTTAACTATAGTTCTGCCTAAAGATCAATCAAGGCCGTTCTTTCACAAAGAGGCGGTCCGTATTTGCCGGCTTCTGCCCTGGCTCTACAAACCGGTCGAACCAAAAGGCTGACCATCCCACTGAAATATGGCCTATAATCCTCAACGTCTCAAGAAAGCATTTTATTCATTCAGCGAGATCTTTAAGCGGCAAACCGGATTCGGAACGCCGCTTGCGGATGCCGATCTGGACACACGTCACAATTGCACTGTCGAGTTTGAAGATGTCGTCGAAACTGAAACGATCTACGATTGCTCAGATGAAGACATCTTTGATGAAGAAGTTCTTTCGCAACTCAAGCGCGTAACTATTACCTACTCGACGATCACGCCGCAAATACTTTTTGGATGGATCGCCGGACTCCTCGGGGCCGTGACGGCGCCAACAGGTAATTCCGCGAATGAGGTTCAGACACTGACCCGGAACGGAACTGTTTCCTCCGGCGATTTCGATCTTGAACTTGAATTCGAGGGTAAGACATTTACAGCCGATGATATTCCCTACAATTCAACCCAATCCCAGATCGAATCTGCCTTGATCGCTGCTGGATTTAACCCGGGCGATGTCACAGTTGAATCGGGGGTTCAGCAAATAGAAACCTTAACGATTGGGGGAACAGCGAATGAGAGTGAGGATCTGGAGTTTGTCGTGACAGCTGACGGGATGCCAAACAGCCCGAAAACGCTGCAAGTTGCCATTGCCGATACGGATACAGCAGCCATCGCGGCCGGAAAGGCCCGCGCAGCTATGATCGCCGATCCCGACATAGGCCATCCTACGACCGGATTCTTCGAGATCTCGGGAGCCGCTGCGGACGTTGTCTTTACTGCCAAGACCGCAGCCGCAAACGACGGCACAATGGCGATCACCTATGAGAATGCCCACGGCATGACCGGCGGCACTTCCGCCAACACACAGGCGGGCGTTGCGATCAACGACTGGTCAGGAGGTATGAGGCTGAACTTCGACGGCACATACGCAAAGACCGAGATGCCGCTTTTCAATGTGAACAGTGCCGGTATAACCGGAGGTGGTACAGTCGAGATCGCAGAAACCGTTAAAGGTGGAAATAATTACCATGCAGCAACACGTTCAACTGACGACAAGTTGCCGAAATTTTGCATGGGAAGCGGCTATGAGGGAAACACGACCAATCCCAAAAAATACCGGGATCTTGTTGTTGAATCGGTTTCCACCGTCGGCAACCGACGCGGGAATGTGACGGCAACGGTTGTGCTTTTAGGTCGCTTTACGCCGGCATCAATGGCAGCTTACGATATTCCGGATTGTGCCAATCTTCCGGCACTCAAAGGCCGAGATTGTAAGATCAAAGTCAATGGTGTGTATCTGCACGAAGAATTCTGGTCAGGGACCGCGACTTTCAGTAATGCCACTCCTACAGGCGAAGACGCCTTTCCATTTGACGATATCGAGGTCGGGGACCTTGAGCGTGGCGACAGGCCCACATATCCGATCGGCCTGCAGATCCTGGGCAGCGAGGGTGATACGATCGGCGAGATATGCCGTCTGCGTCAAAAGGTTCCGGTAGAGTTCCATTACGGAAAGCCTGGCAATCGAGCATCCGTGATCCTGCCGAATGTGCAATTCAAGTTCGCATCAAACCCGCGCACTTTCGTCGGGGAGCGAAATCGATCAGCTCATAATATTGATGCCGTTCCACACAAGGATGCGGTATTAAAGACTCCGCTGAGAGCCGAGGCATATTTAGACCAGGCGACCGCATTCCTGTCCACATAAACAGGTACATCACCATTGAAGAAAAAGCGTCGGCTTCATTTAAGTCAGCGCTTTTTTTCTTTTCGCTAAAATAATCCGATATGACAGATGAGACGCTTAAGATCACCGTCACTTTCGGAAAACCCTACACATTCTTTTTGCGAATGATCAGCATTGCTGAAGAAAACAAACTTCGACAAAAATCCTTTGGTCTATCAGATGATGAGCGTGCAGAAAAAGAATATGATATCAATGTGCAGATGCTTAAAGATCTAAGTACAGACGGTCCTTACGGCCTGTTCGATCCGAGACCTGAAAACCTTCCGGCAAACGATGAAACGGCTTACGCAGATTCGTTCACAACGCCGGCTGAGAGGATTACTGCATTTTTTGCTGAACGAACGATACTCAAAGAGCGCATAGCATTTTATGCAGTCCGAAGTTACTTCGTAAGGCTCCAGCCATCAGAAAGTTTTTTATAGCCTTCCGGGCGGCCGTTCGGCAGTTTCTCTATTACTCGAGACATCTAAGTGAACTGCCGCCGGAATATGACGATTGTCCGGGTATCTGTAATGCCGGACATGAACCGTCGGAATGTGAAGAGTGTCCGGTAAAGGAAGCTCGCGCAGATCTTGAAGAAACCCTGACAGAAGATCTCAGGGAAAACTACAAATACTCTGTTGGCAATCTCCTAGGTTCGGTTGTTGATATTTTCAAGCTCGAGGAAACTGACCCGAGCAGCTGGACTATCACAACAGACCGTCTTATAACAATTCTCAAAAACGAACGCAGACGGCTAAAAAGAATTGAAGAGATGAATGCGAAAGCCGGAAGCTAAGGGGCAGGCTAAGGGGATTGACAAAATGGGCGTTCCGGCAAAATTGCTGAAACGCCCATAAATACTGGAGCCGATGATAGGACTTGAACCTACGACCTGATGATTACAAATCAACTGCTCTACCAACTGAGCTACATCGGCTTTTGTGCCTTAAGCACGAACGAAAATACTAGCAAAACGGTGTGGTTCAAGGCAAGTCAGGATGGCATAGGTAAAGTCCGGCGAGGCGTCGAGCAAGTCGTGAAAGCGGAATGTCTTACAAAGAAAGTTAACAGGTGGAACGATGAACAAAGTAAGTGTCTGGCAGCAGGAGTGAATGTCCAATAACAGGAGTAAATGTCTAACGACAGGAATGTTTAAACCGAATTAAGCATTAGAAACGCCATGGCAAAAGGCCGAACCGACCTAACAGTTAATAGTCATACAGTTTGCAGTTATTAGTTTTTTTAACTGATAACCAAAAACTGACCAACTATTAACTGTTAGAAACCAAAATAGATCGGACTGATCTGCTGCATTTTGGACTTTGGGTTCTCTAAGGCGGGAGATGGGTTAAATAAAGGGAATGTCAGGGAGATGAAATGCCGTACATCAGAAATAAAGAGCAAAAGGAATGATGTGATCGAAAAGAAACGCGGCCTTGTGTTAATAAAAGTTCAACATTGCAAAAATATCTTGACCATAGACGGATCAGAAAGTTATAATCACACATAGTGCTTTTTATGGCACGGCCTATCCTATTTACTCGCCTGCGATACCAACTCGGTGGGTCCGGATCAAAGCATTTCAGCTTTTATAAAGTTAAGAAAAAAGGAGAAAATTGTGAGCTTTACAAAGATCTTTAAGAAAGGCGTCACCGCTATCTCGGCCTTTGGAATTTCCTCTGTGCTGTTAGTTTCAGCCGCTGACGGACAGCAGATGTCGCATCGGCTTGATGTCGCGGCGGGAAACAATCTCTATTGTGCCGGCTATGTACAGACATCGCCTATCGACACCAGCCGAACCGTCATCGGCGGTTTTAATGAGCAGGACGGTTTTCTCTATGCCGAGAACGATGAGATTTACGTCAATGCCGGTGCCAATCGCGGTGTAAAAGAGGGCGACCTTATGTCGGTCGTGCGTCCTCGCGGACAGGTAAGCACGCGTTGGAGCAACAAGAACGGCCTCGGTTTTTACGTTCAGGAAGTAGGTGTTGTAGAGGTTGTCCGCGTCAAAACCGAATACTCAGTTGTTCGGGCCAAAACGTCCTGCGACACGTTCCTTTTAGGTGATCTCGTCCGTCCGTATCAAGAGCGGACAAGCCCCGAATATGCCAAGCGGGCTGAACTTGACCGCTTTGCCGATCCTACCGGAAAGGCTCGCGGCCGCGTTTTCATGGCACGCGACAATCAGCAGATGGTCACGCGCGATCAGATCGTTTATGTTGACCTCGGAGCCGAAGATAATGTCAGAACAGGCGATTATCTGACGTTCTATCGCCCGCTCGGCAAAGGAAATCTTTTCCACGGCCCGCCGGAATCAGCCAGCGCCCGAAGCTATGGTTACAGCAGCCTCACCTATCGCGGCGGCAAATTTTCAAACCAGACACCGCGTAAATCAGGCGAGCAGGCCCGCGGCCGCGTTGTGACGTCCCAGAAAGCAAAAGAGGGCCGTCCCGAAATCCGCAAGGTCGTTGGTGAAGGAATGATCGTCAATGTAAAGGAAAGAACGGCGACGGTCGTCATAACCAGAACGGTTCAGGAGATCCATACCGGAGACTGGGTAGAAGTTCAGTAGCTTTTGACTCAGCGTTTCATTTTGGCCGGCGTCCAAACAGGGCGTCGGCCTTTTTTATTAAATATCTTTCTGTGCCTTGTTCCTGAAAAAATACGAAAGGTAATCGTACAAAGACCAAAGGGCCATTATCACAGCCACCCAAAGTCCCGCCCGCCCGACAAGATAGCCAAAAACCTTCCAATCGTTCGATGTCAGCGAAAATCCGGCAAGATTGGCAAAGGCCGTCCGAACTTCCTCGACCTCCCAGAACGTCAAAAAAGGATAATCCAGGCCGAAATTGGAAACGGGCGGATTGCCGTTCGCCGCCGCTATCAGCAGTGCGACTATGGCAACGCATTGCGCCCACATCTTTATCTTGCCCGACATTTGCGCCTGAATGATGATGCCTTCTGACGCGGCGACCGAACGCAGTCCGGTGACGATAAATTCACGCCCGAGGATTATCACAACCGCCCATGACGGCGCGAGATGTTTTTCGACGAGTACGATCAACGCAGCCGAGACGAGCAATTTATCGGCGATAGGGTCAAGAAATTTTCCAAGCGTCGAGACCTGATCTCTTTTTCGGGCAAGGTGTCCGTCAAGGATGTCGGTCAGGGCCGCAGCCAGAAAAATGATGATCGCCAGGGCGTATCCGCTGATGCCGAGCCATTTTTCAGCCACAGGTGTAAGCAGCGCCACGACCAGAAGCGGGACGACCAGTATCCTTGCAAGAGTCAGGTAATTTGGCAGATTCACGGTTTTTACGATCAAGAAAAGTTTAGGCTCTATATCGATAAACTTCAAGGCGGCTTTCCATCTATAAGGCTGCGGCCAATGCGGCTCACTTTTTGGGGCTGATTCCGGGGCTTTTGCGGAGACTTGTATTTGTTTGCAGAACGGGCAAAAAAAAATCTGAGAAAAAATTGCCGACATAGTTGACAAGGATAAGAGAATATTATAATCTCCAGATATTGAAAACTTTCTGTAATACATGATAATGAAAGATTTTCAATGAATACCGGCATGAAGGATACAAATAACATCAACGGTGCAGAACTTCTCGGCGTGGTGTCAGTGTATTCCAACATCCTCATCAGCGCGATTATTATCCGTTTGGAAAAATGATGGCGCTCAGATTATTTTGGGATCAGGAAGGCCATCATCGGAGCTAACGGTGATGGCCTTTCGACATTACAGGGACAGTAGTATGAACCAGTCAGCAGTCATAGCGGAACCGTCCGTCGTATTGAATGTTCTTTCACAGCCTGAAGAAACTCCGGCGCAAAGCTGCCGAGGTGCGGAGATCCTTATCAAAGGGCTTATCGCAAACGGAGTGGACACGATATTTGGGCTGCCGGGCGGAGCGGTTCTGCATATATATGACGAACTTTGGCGTTATCGCGAAGAGATAACACATTATCTTGTCCGTCACGAACAAGGCGCCGTTCATGCCGCCGAAGGTTACGCTCGGGCAACGGGAAAGGTCGGCGTTGCTCTGGTCACGTCCGGCCCGGGAGCGACAAACGCCGTTACCGGCATCGCCACTGCCTATATGGACTCGATCCCGCTGGTCGTGATCACGGGCCAGGTTGCAACCGGCCTGATAGGAACAGATGCTTTTCAGGAAGTTGACACTTTCGGCATCACGCTGCCGGTCGTCAAACACAGCTATCTGGTGCGCAGGGCCGAAGACCTGGAGGACATCGTCAACGAGGCTTTCTTTATCGCGTCATCAGGAAAGCCCGGCCCGGTGGTCATCGACATTCCAAAGGATGTCACCGCGCAGGTCGCCGAATATCGAGGAAGCAATGACGGTTTTGTCGAGTATCACGAATATCGTTCGGAACCCGATCGCTCTGTCATCGAAGACGCCGTCAAAAAGATATTAGAAGCCAAACAGCCGGTCTTTTATATCGGCGGCGGCGTGGTTTCCAGCGGAGCGTCTGACGAACTGACCTCATTGGTGGAAAAGCTGAATATCCCGGTCACGCCGACGCTGATGGGACTCGGCGGATTTCCCTCGGCACACGCAAACTGCCTTGGCATGTTAGGCATGCACGGCACCTACGCGTCAAATCTTGCCGTGGCGGAATCGGACCTTCTGGTTGCCGTCGGGGTGCGATTTGATGACCGCGTCACGGGCAAACTTAATACATTTGCACCGAATGCAGAGGTAATTCACATAGACATAGACGCATCGGCAATGGGCAAGCTGCGCAAGCCGCAGATACCTGTTGTTTCCGACGCCGCGACCGCCCTGGCGGCGATCAATGAACGGCTTGAAAGCGAAAGTCTGGACACGGAACGCCTTGCGCCGTGGTGGCGGACGATCCGCGAATGGCAGTCGGCCGTTCCGCTTGGCTGTTCGGGATCGGAGGACGAAATAGATCCGCAGAAGTTGATAGAAACACTTCACGAGGTGACGGACGGCGACGCGGTCATCGTAACGGATGTCGGCCAGCATCAGATGTGGGCGGCACAGTTCTATCCCTTCAAACGCAGCCGACAATGCCTGACAAGCGGCGGCCTGGGAACGATGGGCTTTGGCCTGCCGGCGGCGATGGGTGCGCGGGTCGCCCTGCCCGACCAGATGGTCGTCGCGGTGGTCGGTGACGGCGGCTTTCAGATGACCAATCAGGAGATAATCACGGCGATCCAATACAACGTCCCGCTGAAGGTCGTGATAATGAACAACGGCTATCTAGGGATGGTGCGGCAATGGCAGGAGATGTTCTATGACCGGACGTATTCAGAGGTCGATCTGTCGGTCTCGCCCGATTTTGTAAAACTGGCAGAGGCTTACGGAGCAAAAGGGCTGCGTGCGACAAAACCGGAGGAACTTCGCTCCGTTTTGAAGGAAGGGCTGGAATACGACGGCGTTGCGATCATGGACATTGTTGTAAGAAAGGAAGAGAACGTTTTCCCGATAGTTCCGGCGGGCGGTGAGTCACGGAACATGATATTGAAGTAAACACGGTGCATTATGCGGCATACGATCTCCATTCTTTTGGCAAATGAGGCCGGTGAACTTTCGCGGATAGTCGGGCTTTTCTCCGCACGCGGTTATAACATCGAAACGCTCTCGGTCGGCAAGACGCAGGACCCGAAATGGTCAAAGGCCACTGTCGTGACCTATGGCGACGATGCTACGGTCGAACAGATAGTCAAACAGTGTTCACGTCTGGCGCGTGTCAAGGATGTCAGGCTTGTGACCACGCTTCCGCATATCGAGCGGGAAATGGCACTGATAGATGTTTCTGTGTCGGCAGGTGCGGAAAGGCAGGAGGTGATGAACCTTGTCAAGATATTTCGGGCGAAGGTCGTTGATATATCGCACGACAAGATGGTCCTCGAAGCCTCAGGCACAAGGGACAAGGTTGACACCTTTATTGACATGCTGAAGCCGTTGGCAGTGAACGAAGTGACGCGCAGCGGCTCAGTGGCGATAAACCGGTTGTCATCATTGGAAAGTTTCAGATCGGACGCCAAAGCCGAGGCGGCGGCGGCGTAAAAACAGGCCGGAACACACAAGATCATATTTGACGAGGAAACACGAAATGAAGGTATTTTACGAAAAGGACGCAAACGACGGGCTTTTGAAGAGCAAAAGAATAGCCGTTATCGGCTATGGCTCGCAGGGACACGCCCACGCGAACAATCTGAAAGAATCAGGCCATGACGTGATCGTCGGCCTGCCGCAGGAAAGCCGTTCGTGGAAAAAGGCGGAGGACGCAGGGCTTGAGGTCACGTTCACTGCCGAAGCCGCCGAAAAGGCCGACGTGATAATGATGACGGTTCCTGACGAACTTGCTCCGGCGATCTATCGCAATGAGATCGCACCGGCGCTCAAAGCCGGGAAATACCTCGCGTTTGCTCACGGCTTTGGCATTCATTTCAAGAAGATCGAGCCGTCTGCCGACGTAAACGTTTTCATGGTGGCGCCAAAAGGGCCGGGACATCTTGTTCGCAGCGAATATCTACGCGAGCGCGGTGTTCCGTGTCTGATGGCTGTTCATCAGGATGTGACGGGCGACACTGCAGGAGTGGCTTTGGCATACGCATCGGCCATCGGCGGCGGAAAAGCGGGCATCATCGAAACGACGTTCAAGGAAGAGACCGAGACCGATCTTTTTGGTGAACAGGCAGTTCTTTGCGGCGGCCTGACGGCATTGATAAAGGCGGGTTACGAGACCTTGACCGAGGCCGGTTACTCGCCTGAGATGGCGTATTTTGAATGCCTTCATGAAATGAAGCTGATCGTCGATCTTTTGTATGAAGGCGGTATCAGCAATATGCGGTATTCGATCTCCAATACGGCGGAATACGGCGACCTGACTCGCGGTTCACGCATTGTCACAGAAGAGACAAAGGCCGAAATGAAAAAGATACTCGGTGAGATACAGAGCGGCCAGTTTGCGGACGAATGGATGGCGGAATGCGACGGCGGCAAAGAGAAATTCAAGGCTCTCGAGGCCGAAGGCGAAGGCCATCAGATCGAGGATGTGGGAAAACGGCTGCGGGCAATGATGCCGTGGCTGGCACAGGACAAACTGGTCGATGCAGCCAAAAACTGACGTTGACGGTCGGACACTTTGTAGAAAGAAACGGTTCAAGGAAGTAAAGAAAATGAAGGTTTACGATCTGGAGAAAACTGAGAACGAGCTGATCAGCCCGTCGTGTCGGGCAAGGTCGGTTCAGGGTGAGGCGGTCGCTCTGACACGCCTCGAGGTAAAGAAAGGCGAGGTGACATACAAGCGTTCGCCTGACAGCGAGGAGATGATACTGGTGCTGAGCGGGCAATGGCTGTTCCATCTGCCGGACGGCGATGTGCTGCTAAAGGGAAATCAGGTGCTTTGCATCCCCGCCGGCACGGAATATTCCTCAGAAGTTCTGGAAAACACCATCGCGATAGACATCTCACCAAAGGGGCAGAAAGAGCCTTCATTCATTCCCAACATAATTATTAACAGCGACCCCGAACAGTCTCTTTGGGCGGTGTAGGCCGGACAAAGAGGATGATTCGGGAAGGACGGTGGTGTCAGATGCAACGATCTGACACCTCGCCGCCGCTGTATGAGCGAAAAAGATATGGAAACAGACATTACGGACATTAGACGCATTAACGAAATTATTCTCACGGCTGGAACGCATAAGCCGGTTGTTCTGAGAAAACGGACAGAGTACAGAAAATGAAGGCGGTGAGTAACCGCCAATAAAGGAGAAAAAGCAATGTTGGCAGTTACACCGACGGAACCGTTCGTTCCGGTAAACATAATGGATGAGCCGTCCGGCGGAATGAATGTTGGTTTTGCAGACGCGGGACGTGACATCATCGGGCTGGATGATGTATTCGCCGCCGCAAACAGGATCGCTCCTTATGTAAAACGGACGCCGACGCTGATAGACACTTTTCTCAGCGGCAGGTTTGGAACAAACCTTTATTTGAAACACGAAGAGCTTCAGCGGACTTCCGCCTTTAAGGTTCGCGGAGCCTTTAATAAACTTTTGTCGCTGAGCGCAGCGGAGCGAAAGGGCGGCGTGGTTGCGGTAAGCGCGGGAAATCATGCTCAGGCAGTGGCTTATGCTGCGAAAATGCTTGGGTTAAAGGCCGTGATATTGATGCCGGAGGGCACGCCGTCCAATTATTTGAAAAAGACCGAAAGCTACGGCGCCGAGGTCAGGCTTTTTCCGACCATAACGGATGCTTTTGCGGCGGCATCTGAATACGAAGCGGCCGGTTATGTGTATGTTCATCCGTTCGACGATGCCGAGGTCATAGCCGGACAGGGAACTATCGGGCTGGAGATAGCCGAGGACGTTCCCGAAGTGACCGATGTCGTCGTCAGCATAGGCGGCGGCGGTTTGTGCGGCGGTGTTGCGGCGGCATTGAAAGCGGTAAAGCCTAGCGTCAAGGTCTGGGGCGTTGAAACTTCCGGTGCCGAGAGCATGGCGGTTTCGCTTGCGGCCGGACACATTGTTGAACTTGAAAAGGTGACATCCATCGCACGGACGCTCGGTGCGCCGCGTGTGGGCGATCTCAATTACGCTCTGGCAGAGCGTTATCTGAACAGTGTCACGGTCGTAAATGACAATGAGGCCGTGCGTGAGATGTTCTGCCTTTTGGAAAACGCAAAGGTGCTTACCGAACCGGCAACCGCCTGCACACTTGCGGCAGCCGAGCGGCTAAAGGATAATTTTGGCCCGGACAGCCATGTCGTGCTTATACTGTGCGGCGGGAACATCGGGCTTGAGGAACTATTTGGATTGGGCGGAAATGGAAGATAATTACAGAAGCAAAGCCACGACAAAGGGCGTGGAGCGGACGCCAAATCGGGCGATGCTGCGAGCGGTCGGGTTTGAGGACGGCGATTTCGACAAACCGATCATCGGCATCGCCAATGGCTACAGCACAATAACGCCATGCAACCTTAGCCTTGGGCGGCTTGCGGACGCGGCCGTGTCGGAAGCAAAACGCGTTGGCATGATGCCGCAGGTCTTTGGCACCATCACGGTAAGCGACGGCATTTCCATGGGAACCGCCGGGATGAAATATTCGCTTATTTCGCGCGAGGTGATAGCGGATTCGATAGAAACGGTGTGTCAGGGCCAGCAGATGGACGGCCTGCTCGCGATAGGCGGCTGCGACAAGAATATGCCCGGAGCGATGATCGCGATAGCCCGCCTGAACATCCCGTCAATTTTTGTTTACGGTGGGACGATAAAGGCAGGACATCTTAACGGTAAAGCCCTGACGGTCGTAAGCGCGTTCGAAGCGGTCGGAGAATATCTTGCGGGCAAAATTGGCGACGAGCAGCTTTCGGCGGTTGAGAAACACGCGTGTCCGGGAGCGGGTTCGTGCGGCGGAATGTACACCGCCAACACAATGTCTTCCGCCATCGAAGCGATGGGAATGAGCTTGCCTTACTCCTCGACGATGGCCGCCGAGGATGACGAGAAAAGGGAAAGCTCCATCGCATCGGTCGAGGCTCTTCGCAATGCCGTCTCAAGCCGTCTTTTGCCGAGGGACATAATAACCAGACGCTCGCTTGAGAACGCGATAACCGTGGTAATGGCAACGGGAGGTTCGACAAACGCTGTGCTGCACTTGCTTGCGATAGCGCATTCCGCCGGTGTTGAACTGAAGATAGATGATTTTGAGATGATCCGACGACGCGTGCCGGTTTTGTGCGACCTGAAGCCTTCGGGGCGTTTTGTGATGACCGACCTTCATCGTGCCGGCGGCGTGCCGATGGTCATGAAGATGCTGCTCGACAACGGCCTGCTTCACGGCGACTGCCTGACCATTACCGGAAAGACGGTGGAAGAGAATCTGGCAGATGTATCAGGCGAGCCTCTCGATCTTGAGGTCGTCCGAAGGTTCAACGAACCGATCTATGCTGACGGACATCTGGCGATACTTCGCGGAAATCTTGCCGAGGAAGGTGCCGTCGCCAAGATCACGGGAATAAAAAGCCGCCGCATCACAGGCCCGGCCCGCGTGTTTGAATCTGAAGAGGACTGCATGGCCGCGATAATGAAGCGTCAGATAAATGCCGGTGATGTCATCGTTATACGCTATGAAGGGCCGAAAGGCGGCCCCGGAATGCGCGAAATGCTTGCACCCACGTCGGCGATCATCGGCCTCGGGCTCGGTGATTCTGTCGGGCTTATAACGGACGGCAGATTTTCGGGCGGTACGTATGGAATGGTCGTCGGCCACGTTGCGCCGGAAGCCGCCGTTGGCGGAAACATAGCTCTGCTTCGCGACGGCGATATGATCACCATTGACGCCGATGAGCAGACATTGTCGGTCGATCTGTCTGATGCTGAACTCGATGAACGACGTTTGCAATGGACGCTTCCTGAAAGGCTGCGGAATGTTACCGGCGTCGCCGATAAATACAGAAAGCTGGTGTCGTCCAGTTCTCTCGGAGCGATAACGGATGGACGTGCCGAATAGGCTTTTAGAGCAGTTTTCGCTCACAGTTGAATGCTGTGAGTGGTTATGTGCTGAAAGTATGAGACATTTCTATGTGTCCTATGTCCCTATGTGGTTGATACTGTTTTAAACCACATAGAAAGATAGAACACATAGTTTTTTCGAGTAATTTTATCAACTATCTGTTTTATCCCAGATTCCGCAATAGAGAACTCCAAAGTCCAAAGTGCAGCAGATCGGGCTGACCATTATAGTTTCTAACAGTGAATAGTTAGTCAGTTTTTAGTTGACAGTTAAAGAACTGATAACTGTAAACTGCATAACTATTAACTGTTAGATCGGTTCGGTCTTTCGCCGGAGTATTTCTAATGCGTAGTTCGGGTTTATATTTTGTCATACACGCGACCGGAAACCGCTGTCAAAAACAGAGAATAAAAATTGCCCGCCGAGCGGATGCTTTCCCGGCGGGCTTTTTCAGCGGTTCGTAGAACTCTCAGATAAAACCGAGGTCCGATGTGGGGAAGTTCTCAAGATTTGGGAACACGTTCGTCATTTGATCTTCCGGCAGGCCGAACCAGCGTGCCAGCGTTGCCGTGTATTGTTCCACCGACGTTGTCGGCACCCAGCGTCCGCGGGCGCCCGAGCCGTTGTTGGTGTCGTCAGGCCCATTCGTGCCGACCACAAGGGTCGGGAAAGGCGTGCCGTTCGACGTGTTCATTCCGTAAAAATTGCCGCCGTTAACGGCCCCTCCGATAACGAACATATGATTTCCCCAGCCGTGATCCGTACCGACGCTGCCGCCGGTTCCGGCAGGAGTGAACGTGCGGTTAAAATCAGAAAGGGTGAACGTCGTGACGCTGTTTGAAACGCCGAGAACGACCATCTCATCGTAAAACGCCCTCACGGCCTGGCTGTATTGCGACAAAAGATTTGTGTGCTGGCCGAGCTGGCTGTTGTGCGTGTCAAAACCGCCGATCTGGCAGTAAAAAACCTGTCTGGAGACGTTAAGAGCGGATCGATTCTTTATCAGCCTGGCGATCTGCTTCAACTGGCGCCCGATGCCTGTGTTCGGAAATGTGACCGTGACCTCCTGTGTCGTTTGCAGGGCGTTGTTTGCCTGCATGGCAAGTTCCGTGATGCCGCTGGCGGCAGCAACGTATTCGGATTGAAGATCGACCGTTCGAAGCTGATTGAACGCATTTCTTCGTGCCACCGACGCGGCGCTTGTGCTGAAGCCGCTCGGGTTAAGCACGTTAGCGAGAGCGGTGTTTGCGTCGTTTATCGCCATCGGGAGCGTGGTCTGCCCTGATGTGAAAAGCTGTGATCCCGCGATCGAGGTTATCATCGGTATCAGCCCCGACGGATTGCTTCCGGGTGTCATCCTGTCCGAAAGCCGGCCGCCCCAGCCCGTGTATGCCTGTGTGTCCGAAATGGCCGTCTGGCTTTGGCTCACCTGGTCGGAATGTGAATAAAGCTGATACGGCTTTGGCTTTGTGTTGTTCAGGTATTCGGCCTTTGTCATCGGGCGAACAAGCGTTCCGCAGTTTGCCACCATGGCAAATTTCTGCTGCGCCCACAGTTCGTGGATGCCGTTATTGATGCCGCCGCTGACAGGGCCGAGCGCCGGATGCAGCCCGTATGTCAGTCCGCTCATTCGCGGAACAGATATGGGCAAAAGGCTTGCCTGTGACAGCGCCAGTCCCTGGCTTGAGCGAACCGAACTGTAATCCGCGTAGTTGCTCACCGATCCGTTGCTGTGGTTGGGAATGACCATATTGTTGCCGTCATTGCCTCCTGCCCAATAGATGAGTACAAGTGCCTTGTAATCATCGCCACCGGCCGCTGAATCCAGGGAGCGTTTTTCTGTCCTCTGTGCCAGGGCGCTCACCATTCCCATGTGCTGCATCTGGGTCGCCAAGGCTCCCATACTCAATGCACAGGCCGATCTTTTTATAAAATCACGTCTTGATCCTTTCATAATGCTCACCTTTGTACCTGAAACTGCGACGAGGAAGCCACGAGATAGAGAGCGGCCTGCGCCCTTGCACGCGGATTTGATGCCGAGACCGCCGTGAAGGCGGGCAAGATCAACGCCCGCATTTGCGGGGACATTGTCTTATGCAAAAGCCGATGGTCCAGTTCATCCAGCAGCCTGTTTCCGGTCGGGTCGGCCGCTGCCAATGCCTCCAGTTCCGCGAGGTCGATGGATGTTCCCAGCGGACGCGTCGGATTGGAAACGGACAGACGGCTGAACACCATCGTGTTGACCGCGTTCGCCCTTGCGACCGCTGTTCCGGTTGTCATCAGGCCAAATTCCGGCCCCAACATCGCCGTTCCCGGTATGACATAATCCGGCGAATAGTAATTGAAAACGGTCGGAGAGTTGAACGGATTTTGTCCCAGCGGATTGGTAAGATTTGTGAGGACGCCATCGCTCTGTTGTGAAAGGTCGGCGGAACCGACATTGAATGCCTTGAGGATGTTCGTCACAAATTGGACCGGTTCACGCAGTTTTCCGTAAAACGGATCGGTCTTTACATCGCCTCTGGCTTCGGGGTCGAGCAATATGGCCTTTACGACCGCTTTGAGGTCGCCTCTAACGCCGAAACCGTTATTATTGAAAACCGCCGAAACGCGTCCTACATAGGCCGGTGTCGGGTCGCTTGTGACCAGATGCTGTATCAGGAGCTTGCTGACAAACGGGGCGACGTTGGGGTGATGGAAAATATTGTCCAACGCCTGTTCCAGTTCGACATTGCCGTTCAGGTTCGGCTCTATGTTTCGGTTCACAGCGTTCGGATAATCGAGCAGCGTCTTTGCTGTCACGTCATGATTTCCCTGGGTCAGGATCATCGGATCCTTGTAATTGACGATACCCGGAGCCGAGTGCGGACAGGTCTGATTGCAGAATGACCAGCCCGTGAAGACCTTTGTGAAACTCTCGACGTCCTCCTGATCGTAGGTCGGCACCGGATCGCCGTTGCCGTCCAGCACAAGCGTTCCGTCCTGATTCAGCATGAACAGGCCGATGGTGAAAAGCTGCAATATCTCGCGTGCGTAATTTTCGTTCGGGCTCTGCCGTCGGCTCCGCGCCATGTCCAGATAGTTGCCCATGCCCGGATTCAGCGTTATGTCCCGCATCAGGTCGCGGTAATTTCCAAAGGCGTGCTGAGAAAGCAGCTTGTGATACGCGATCATCCAGCTTGACTGCTGTGTGGCACCGCCTGAACCCGATATGACCCATATTTGTGAAAGCGCCCAAGCGACCTTGTGGCGAAGTTGGGTATCGCCGTAAAGCGCCTCTTTCATAAACCAGTTCTGCACCGGATACATTGAGTAATGGTGTCGATTGCATGCGTCGCGCTCCGGTGTGCCGGAAGCATACATCCCGCATCCGATGGTGACGTTGCTGGAATCGGTCGATTTCAACTCGATGTCGGGAT
This sequence comes from Acidobacteriota bacterium, assembly GCA_019639175.1. Classification (GTDB taxonomy): domain Bacteria; phylum Acidobacteriota; class Blastocatellia; order Pyrinomonadales; family Pyrinomonadaceae; genus OLB17. The sequence goes on from JAHBSK010000002.1 coordinate 122,172, forward strand.
ATGGATTGTCCTGCGACGGATACGGAGCGGAAAATTGTTCGGCAAGATATGTCCTGAGGCCGATGCGCCTGAGACGATGGTCAAGGGCCGGTGTGGAGCCAAATGTGGCCTGTTCGAGGAACCTGATCCTGTCGCCAGACCACCGATAACCGTAAAGGGCCTCGCTGGTGCGTTCCTGTTTGGCCGGACGTGTCGGCAGCGACTCGGGCGGTGTCGGATACGCTCCGGTATCGTCATTTATTTCTCCGCCCGTCTTGCCGTAACCCAGCCTGACCCTGTTGCTTGACATTCCACGCCACGTCAGCCGGAGCAGCACATCGCCCTCCGCCGGAGCGTTCCAGTAACCGATGTCGTCGCGGAGCCAAACAGTGATCGCATGGACATTTCTCAATTTTCGGGCCGGGCCTACGCTCAGAACCGGAAAACGAAACAACCTGCCATTTCGATCCTCTGCATATATCCTGACGGAGTTCCCGCCTTCGTCATCGGCGAATTCCAACCCGGCCGCGTATAGCGTGACCTTAGATCCGGGCTGAAATGACTCTCCGGGCCGCCGGCTGCTCTCGCGCGACAAAATAACCGATCCTTCATCGGTCATCGCTCTTGTGGAATCGGCGCGGCTGAGCAGCACCGGCGTCGGCGAATTCGGATCAGGGTCGGCTTGAGAAAAGCCTGTCAAAGAGAAAACTACGGTAAAAATGAGGGCCGCGATATATGGCCTCATTTGTCGGACAGCGCTCAAAACCATGCTTCAACCTCCGCTGCAGGCAATGGGATATTTTCGGGTTAGCTAATTCTTCAGTAAAACTCTAAATCAAAATAGAACTGCGTACGGGGGAAGTACGAGAGGAATGTTTATCATCCACTAAACATTATAAACATAAATTGACCTTAATATTTCAAAATATCTCCAAATTTATTTCATCTTTGGCGAGTGTCCGTTCATTACACTAATATTGACAGGTCACACGTCTTTGCGGAAAAAACATTAAGGGACACGGCCTTTGGGAACGGCGAAATGAAAGATAAAGCAAAAAAGAGTACATACAGGATCAGTGTGCCGGCAAATTTCAGCTTTCGGCACACTGTAGAAAGCCACGGATGGTATGATCTGGCACCTTTCAGATACGATCCTCAAAAAAGCGAACTGGCTTATACCTTCAGGCCGGCGAACGGATCGCCCGAAGCTGTGAGAATAAAGGAAGCGAAGGGAGCCTTGTCACTTACCGTATTTGGTGAGGCTGCCCGAACGGAAGTTATTGCCGCCGTTAAGCATATCATGCGTCTGGATGAGCCGCTGGATGAGTTCTATTCCCTGATATCGCAAACGCCGGGCCTTGATTGGGCGGCGAACGCAAATGCCGGAAGGCTTTTGCGGTCGTCAACGGTCTATGAAGACCTTGTAAAATCGCTTTGCACTACAAACTGCTCGTGGGCGCTGACAAAAAAGATGGTGACAAATCTGGTGGAACTTTTAGGCGAGCCGTCAGCGGACGGTTCGCGGGCATTTCCGACGGCTTCGGCAATGGCTGCCCGTCCGGAATCGTTCTATCGTGACGAGATAAGGGCCGGATATCGCTCCTCATATTTTGCGGAGATGGCCGATTCGATCGCTTCGGGCCGCGTCGATCCCGAAAAATGGCTTGACGCCGACATGCCCACGCCGGAGCTTAAGAAAGAGATAAAAAAGGTCAAGGGTGTTGGTGATTATGCGGCGGAAAATCTGCTGAAACTGCTTGGCAGGTATGACGGCCTGGCCCTCGATTCGTGGCTGCGGAGCGGCTTTTATAAAAAGCACAACCGCGAACGCAAATGCCCCGACCGCAAAATAGAGAGGCATTATTCAAAGTTCGGAAAATGGCGCGGACTGGCGATATGGTGCGATATGACCGAATCCTGGTTTGACGAAAAATAAAAGGCCGCCTTTTCAGACAGCCTTTCTTTCTTGGATCATGAACCGGCTATTCGGTCATTTTTTGACCGGTTTCGGATCAACAACTTCCTTGACGTTCACAAGGCTGAGGCTGTTTACCGGAAAAGCAGAATTGACGAACTGCAAGTGCAGACGCATCCGTCCGTCATTGCCCGATTGCCTGTTACAGACGACCGCCAGGCCCGAAAAATCGAATTGTTCACAGATGAACTTCACGCTGTCGCCAACCTGTACTTCCAGAGACGAAAAAACGGCCGCGCCGCTTCGGCTGACGTTCTCCGTGACGGCTTTGGCACCGGTTCTGGACATTTTATCCTTATCCACAAGCGCCAGATAGCATTCTATCGGCTGCCAGTAGCGTGCATCGCGCCGATGCTTGAATTCATTTTTTACCGCTTCGACCTTCCAAAGCCCGTCGCCGGTCATGCCGGAGATGCGGTAGTTTTGCGTCGGGTCGTCATGATAGCCGGACGGAGCGTTCTTGCCGATGAATGCGACGCCAACATGATACGATTCGATATCGTCTTCTTCAGACATTACCGCCTGGCAATGCTGGACCAGCCCCCAAACGCGGTAAAATTCCTTGTCGTGGTCATAGCACCGCATCTCAGACGGAAGCGGGAGCATCAGCGATACAAGCGTGCCGGCCTTACATTCCGTCGGGACGTAAAAGCCCGCTCCGGTCGCGGAAAAACTTACCACGTCGGCAACTTCCTTCCAGCTTTCGCCGTCATTGTCCTTACCCTTGACCACGGCATTCATCGTTACCGCCGTCAGGTCGATGCTGTCATTAGGGATCTCTGTTAAAACTGACATTGAATCCTCCGAAAATTATAAAAACACATAATAGATCAGGTAAAATAAGAATATGGACGACTATCGTTCATTCGATGCCGGCCAGCGGGAAGAGATTGTCAATAAATTCAAGGTGAAGCCGGACTATGCCGTCCGGGCCATTGTGTTTGCCGCGTACTATGGCGATGATCGTCAGGTTATGCCTTTCGCTGGTCACGCGGATGAAAGAACCCGTTTCGGCGTTGAATGAGGTGAAAACAGAGGCACCGCCAAGGCTGATGTTCTCCGTTACCGACACCTCACTGGCAGCAACTTCGCCGTTCTCGTCAAGTATTTCAAGCAGCAGCGATTCGGGAATGGCAAATCTTGTATGTTTTCTGAGGTAGGCTGGAAGGTCGCTTTCATCCGGATTTTCCGGAGCATCAACCAGTTCCCAAAGCCCGCTGTCAACGCGTTCGGCAAGGTCATACAGCTTTGCCGGATTTTCATTGAAACTCACGGGAGGCGTTTTGCCGATGAACGCCACGCCGACCGCGTAACGCTGTGCTGCCGGATCATCGCCTTTTGGTATGCACCGGCGCACAAGGCTCCAAATGCGGTATTGAGGCTCCAAAAAATCATAGCATCTGAGCTGTCTGGGCATTGGCAGGCTGACATTTATCAGGCGGCCGCGCTTGACCGGCCTTGTCAGTTCAAATCCTGCTCCAAAGGCCGAAACGTCTTCAAGGCGCGTGACCTCGTTCCACGTGAATTTGGAATCGACCCTGACCTCAACGCGGGTCGGCAGGGCCAGAGCGAAACGCTGTATGCGACGATGGTCTTTGTCGGTCACAACTGTTGACATATATGAAGTTAAGGGTTCGGGACAAGGTCAGGGCCTTAGGTCTGGAACGCTGTTTCGTGGAATGCGGTTAAGGCGCAAGATGCGACGAGAGGCAAGTTGCTAAACAGGCGATGTGCCTGTAAAATTAAGAATAGCATTAAGATAAGTAAAATTCCAGCTTTTTTTGTCCCCGACTATCCGTCCTTTATAAACGGGAATGTCCAAAGGCAATTCGATATTTAAACACTAATGGACCCGAACATAGAAAGAAACCAGATAAACCTCGAAGACGAGATGCGCCGGTCATATCTCGATTACGCAATGTCCGTTATCATCGGGCGTGCCCTGCCCGATGTCCGCGACGGACTCAAGCCCGTTCACCGAAGGATATTGTACGGTATGTACGAGGCGGGCAACACAGCAGGAAAACCGTATAAGAAATCCGCCCGCGCCGTCGGCGATGTGATGGGAAAATATCACCCTCACGGTGATTCGGCGATATATGATTCCATCGTCCGCATGGCACAGGATTTCTCGATGCGTTATACGCTCGTTGACGGCCAGGGCAACTTTGGCTCGATCGACGGCGACAACCCCGCCGCGATGCGTTATACCGAGGTCAGGCTTGAAAAGCTGACCAACGAGGTTTTGGCGGATATCGAAAAGGAAACTGTCGATTTCCATCCGAACTATGACGAATCGCTCACCGAGCCGACGGTTCTGCCGACAAGGGTTCCGCTGCTCCTTGTGAACGGTTCGGAAGGCATCGCCGTCGGTATGGCGACAAAGATCCCGCCGCACAACCTGACCGAGGTTTTGGATGCCGCAGTTGCCGTGCTGAATGACCCGATGATCTCTGTCGATGATCTTATCAAGATGGTTCCGGGGCCGGATTTTCCGACTGCCGGTTTCATCTACGGCCGCGAAGAGATACACAGGGCATATCGCGAAGGCCGCGGTGTTATCCAGATAAGGGCAAAGGCAGGTATTGACCGCATCGGCCGCGGCGACCGCGAACGTGATGCCGTCGTCATTACCGAACTTCCTTATCAGGTCAATAAAGCAAGGCTTATAGAAAAGATAGCCGAACTGGTTAACGAAAAACGTCTTGAGGGCATTTCCGAGATCAGGGACGAATCGAACCGCGAAGGCATCCGCGTCGTCATCGAGCTAAAGCGTGACGCGATACCGCAGGTCATTCTCAACAAGCTCTATAAGCTGACGCCGCTGCAGTCATCTTTCGGTATCATCAATATCGCCATCGTTGACGGTCAGCCAAAACTTTTGACGCTCAAGCAGATGCTGGAGGCGTTCGTTGATTTTCGCCGCGAGGTCGTCAGGCGAAGGACAGAATTCGACCTCCGCAAGGCACAGGCACGCGCTCATGTTTTGGAAGGTTTGAACAAGGCAATTGATGCTCTTGATTACATCATTCCGCTTATCCGCAATGCCCGTTCGGTTGATGAGGCCCGCAACTGGCTGACCGCCAATTTTGCCACGCTTGACGAGGTTAAGAAATGGCGCGGTATAACCGGCGGTAAAAGCGAGGACGCTTTCCTTAAGGACCTGCGAAAGGTCATCGGGAGCCTCGAGTTCACTGAGATACAGGCTCAGGCGATCCTTGACCTTCAACTTCGCCGCCTGTCGGCCCTCGAACGTCAAAAGATACTTGACGAATACGAATCGATCATCAAATACATTGCCGAACTTGAGAATATCCTTGCCAATGAACCGGTTCTGCGACAGGTCGTTACGGACGAACTGCTCGAAATAAGGAAAAATTTCGGCGATGCCCGCCGTACCGCGATCATAGACGCCGGCGTCGAACTAACGATAGAAGACCTCATCGCCGACGAGGATGTTGCCATTACGGTGACAAACGCCGGCTACATCAAGCGAACGCCGGTTTCGACCTATCAGCGGCAGGGACGCGGCGGCAAGGGAAGGCTGGGCGCGACGGCCAAGAATGAGGATTTCGTCGAGCATCTATTTATTGCCTCGACCCACGCTTATCTGATGATCTTCACCGATGACGGCCAGGTCTATAAGATAAAGGTACACGAGATACCCGAAGCGGCAGCGGCCGCTCGCGGCAAGGCGGTCGTCAATTTGGTGCAGCTTTCCAGTGAAAGAAAGCTGGTTGCCGTGATGCCTGTACGCGATTTCAGCAAGGAAGTTTTTCTGACAATGGTGACGAAAAAAGGCGTCATCAAAAAGACCGCATTGTCCGATTATCAGAATATCCGCGTTACCGGCATCAATGCCATCAATATTGATGAAGGCGACGAATTGCTGGATGTCATCCAGACCGATGGCAGCAAGCAGATATTCATTGCTACCCGTGACGGTATGGCGGTTCGGTTCAATGAATCAGATGTCAGGCCGATGGGTCGCGTCGCACGCGGTGTTCGCGGCGTCAATCTTCGTGAAGATGATTATGTCGTCTCGGTCTGTGCAGTTTCTCAGGAAGGAACCGAAAAGATCCTCTCCGTCTCGGAACAGGGTTTTGGCAAACAGACGCAGGTCAATAATTATCGCCTGACAAAACGCGGCGGCAAGGGCGTTATAAACATGAAGACCACCGGTAAGACCGGAAAGGTCGTAGCGGCCTTCCCGGTGGATGACGATAGTGAGATCATGATAATTACCCAACAGGCGAAGCTGATCCGGCTTGGTGTGGACAAGATCCGCGAAACCGGACGCTCCGCTCAAGGTGTAATGCTCATCCGCTGCGGCGATGACGATTGTGTGACAAGCGCATCGCTTCTCAAAGCCGAGGACGAGAGCAATGAGCAGTAGGTAAAAACACTGAAAGCTCAGTAACATTAAGGCCGCTAAAAGTTTTGCAGAACCTTTAGCGGCTTTCTTCTGTTTTAAAAAGGCACTATTTCGTATTCATCCAGTTATCACCAACGCCGATCTCCACGACCAGGGCGGCGTCAAGCGTGGCGGCGGATTCCATTTCTTTTTTGATGATCTCTGACACGGAGGCGATCTCTGCCTCAGGAGCTTCAAAAAGCAGTTCGTCGTGAACCTGCATGATCATTTTGGTTTCGAGGCCCGCGTCTCGCAGGGCCTTTTGCACATTTATCATCGCCATTTTGACGATGTCGCTGGCCGTTCCCTGTATCGGCATATTGATCGCCTCGCGTTCGGCGCGTGAACGCACGGCAAAGTTGCGATCCTTGATGCCCGGAAAATATCGGCGCCGTCCGAAGAGGGAAGTGACATAACCTTTTTCACGAGCCTCTTCGGGTGTCCGGTCCATATATGCCCTTATACCTTTATACGTTTCAAAATAATCGTCTATCACCTTGCGAGCCTCGGCTCGCGATATGCCGACACGCTGCGAAAGGCCGAACGCCTCGACCGCGTAAGCGATGCCGAAATTGACTATCTTCGCCAGGCGGCGTTTTTCCTTAAGATCTTTTTCATCCGTGGCACCAAATACAAGCTTTGCGGTTTTGTTATGGATGTCCTCGCCTTTTTGATAGGCCTCCATCATCACCGGATCTTTTGTGATGTGTGCGAGAATGCGAAGCTCAAGCTGGGAATAGTCTGCCGAGATAAGTTTGTTTCCTTTTTCCGGAATAAAAGCACGCCGTATCTGCTGTCCCAGTTCCGTGCGGACGGGAATATTTTGCAGATTCGGCTCGGTCGAACTAAGCCGACCTGTTGCGGCGACCGTCTGATTCAGAACGCCGTGGATGCGTCCGTCGCTGCCGACCATTTTGGGCAGCGTGTCGGCGTAAGTGGCTTTCAGTTTGTCCAGTTCACGATAGTCGATGACAAGCTGGGCTATCTCGTAGTCCACAGCAAGTTCTGCCAAAACGTCCTTGCTTGTTGAGATCTGTCCGGTTGCCGTTTTTCGTCCGGTGGCGATGTTCAGTTCCGAAAAGACTTCGCCGACCTGTTTTGGCGAACCTATGTTAAATTCGCGGCCGGCAATGGCAAAGATACGTTTTTCAAGTTTCAAAAGCTCATCCGAAATAAATTCGGAGAAGTTCTCCAGAGAACCGGTATCGACTTTCATTCCGACGGTTTCGATGTCGGCAAGGACTGACGCGACCGGTATCTCGATCTCTGAATAGACCTTCATCAGGCCGTCGTCGTGAATACGTTTTCGCAAAAGTGGGGCCAACTGAAATGCCCAATCGGCGTGCGTCGCCGCCTTCCATCCGCTTTCCGTAAATCCTTCCGGCAGTTTGCTTTGCGGATACGCGTCAAGATGTGTTTGAGCCAAGAATTCTATCTCGTGGTGCGGCCTGCCCGAATCGAGCAGATACGACGCGAGCATAAGATCGTCCCTGACGGCGGAAATTTCAATGCCCAGTTTTCTCAGTATGGCAAGATTGTTTTTATAGTCGTGCGTTATCTTGTCCAGATACGGATTTGAAAGTATATCGCCGAGCGGCCTTATCGCTTCTTCGCGTCCGTCCTCGAAATTCTCTATATCGACAAAGTACGAAACGCCGGGCGAATGCGAGATGGAAATTCCCAGCGGCGGCAGTTTGTCAAAGGCACTGTGTCTTTGACCTTCGTTCGAATCGTCCACACTAAAGGCAAAAACTTCCTTTTCCCACAGCTCGATCATCAGCTTGTCCAGTTCGGCACGAGTTCGGATGACCGTGTATTTTTGCTCGACGCCGCCTTTGGCATCGTGGAGGTCAAAAAGCGATGCCGAATCGGCAAATTCCTTTGTCAGCGTGTTGAATTCGAGTTCGCGGAAAAGCTCATACGACTTTGCCCGGTCGGGTTCGCGAAAGGCGAGCGCGTCAAGATCGAGCGTGATCGGCACATCGCATTTTACCGTTGCGAGGTCGAGCGACTGGCGGATAATGTCCTGATTGTTCAACAGGCTTTCGCGATAGGTCTTGTGCGTGACTTTTTCGGCATTTTCCATTGCGCCAAGTGTCGAACCGTATTCCAGGATCAGCTTTAACGCTCCTTTTTCGCCAATGCCGGGCGCACCGGGAATATTGTCTATCGCATCGCCCATCAGCCCGAGCAGATCGACGATCTTGTCGGGCGGCAGGCCGAATTTGTTTTGCACCCACGCCTCATCGCACCATTCTATCGGCGGCACGGGAACCTTGCGTTTTACGTTCGCCGAATTTTGCCGCATTGCCACGATATAAGGATCTTTTACAAGCTGGCAGAGGTCTTTGTCGTTTGAAACGATGACCGCCTTGATCTCTTTTTCGGCTGCCTGTTTGGCAAGCGTGCCGATGATGTCGTCCGCCTCGAAACCATCCATTTTCAGGATCGGCAGATTGAACGCCTCGCAAACGCGGAAAATGAACGGCAGCTGCGAGGCCAGGTCTTCGGGCATTTCCTCGCGGTTCGCCTTGTAATCTGCATAGGAATCATGCCGAAAGGTCGGTTCGGCTGTGTCGAAAACAGCGGCGATGTAATCCGGCTGTTCATCCTTAATCAATTTGCGAAGCATGTTCGTAAAGACGAAGACCGCCTGCGTTATCTGTCCGCTGCTGTTGCGGAGCGGCTCCTGCCGCGCTCCCATCGGGGCAAAATACGCGCGGAAGATATGCGACATCGAATCGATAAGGAATATGCGTTTCATTTACGTTCAGTTTAGCGGAAAAGTGAACTTTTCGCATAACCCGGCAACACAGGAAAAAACAGATGCATCATTTTACCCGACGTTTCATGCTCAATGAGGCTCTATAGGAAATATACGGCCAATAAGACCTATATGTCTTATTGATCTTAAAGCCGAAGCATCGCCGCCTTGGAATCTCGCGCAAAGCGTTTTTGAAGCATTCGCGTCAGCGGATAGCCGAGCTTTGCCAGAAAGAGATTTGGCCGCGAAAAAGCAAACAGATCATACCAGACCTCGCCCGTTTCAGGGTGATATTCAACTGAAAAACGCTCTTCGCCCGATTCGCCGTGATCTTCGAGCGTTCCGTAAGCAAACCCGAACCGGTTCGGCTCATCGACCACATAAACGATCCGGGCGGCGTTAAGCGAATAGAAACCGAAATGTCTTACAAGTATCGCGACATCTTTTCCGGTTTCTATCGGCGTGTCCTGCCAGCATAATTCAACCCAGGGCATATCGAACATTTTCCACGCTCTAACAGCGTCTTTTGCCTTTTCAAAAACGGCGTTTCCTTCGCCAAGTTTTATACGGTTATGATCGCTTTTATACCCGTGAGGAACTATACAACGATACGACCAGCTGATCGGGAAATATGAAAAGTCTAAATGGGTAGAACGGATAATAAACGAATCAATATCTTCCTTTTGTGGCATACTTAACAAGAACACGGGTAACAGAGTAATAGCAAATACCTTTTTGTTCCAGCGTGTTTATACGAAACCCATGGAACATGGAGGTTCATTTGCTGGGTATGCTGGATATCATATGCTCTAACAATAATTCTAAAGTAAAGATGCTTGACAAGTCTCCGGTGTAAGGTTTTAATGTGGTTCCAATTACCTTTATATCTCATCATCGTTAAATTGCTCACGTGGAGGGACACTTTAATGGACGGAAGAATCTTTTATCTAACCCAGAAAATGAAAGAAAACCTAGAGTATCAATGGACGGTCGGTGAAATGGCAGATATGGTCGATCTTTCGCAACCTCATCTTCAAAAACTATTTAGAGCGGAAACAGGCGTATCACCTTTAGCTTATCTCAAGAACCTAAGACTTGATCTGGCTCGTACGCTTCTTGAAGATAGTTTTCAGCAAGTAAAGCAGATCTGTGTTGAAACAGGACTTTATAACCAAAGCCATTTTGCAAGCGACTTTAAGAAGCGTTTTGGCCTAACACCGACGGAATACCGCAAAGAATATTGGGCAATCGAACAATTACCGCAACCTAACGGTTAAAAATGATAATTCCGGATTAAGAATAGCCTGTTTTGATAATAAATAAGTATTGCAATGTTTTCTTAAGGGCTATTAGAATTATTCGCACGGAGGGGTAAAAATGAGAAAAGGTATATCTCGTATATTTTTGATTCTAGTTGCGACCATATCAATTGTTTTCGCTTCAATTCAGCTAGGCGGGCCGATTCTGGTAGGAGCCGCTCCGACGTGTTGCACCTACGGAATTGAATGTTCAGGAGCAGGCAAGGATGGAGAGGATTTACTCTGCTGTTTCCCACTTCCGGGACAGGCTCCATGCTCATATGAAAAGGAGTACTATTGCCGTGACGCATGTTAGGATGAGGGTTTCATCCAGAAAGGGTGCGGTAGTGTACTTTCCGATCCAACAGGTATTATGAAGTGGAAATTTTCTCTAAAGACAAAACAATTTCCGTACCCAGTATTATCTTAATGGTTTTGCTGGGTATTTCTTCAATTTTGAATGTTTTCCTTGGGGTCAGCATTTCAGCGCTAAGAGAGTCAAACGCCTTATTGCGACAGTCGAGACGCCTTGTAGTTGGCAGTAAGGTTAGCGGTATGGACATACAGGACCTGTCGGGAGTGCCTGTCACTATTGACTATGAGGTAAGCCAAGGGCAGACAATTCTATATTTTTACTCTGGGAATTGTCACTGGTGTAACGTCAACTGGCCCGCTATGCGAACTTTTGGAGAAAAACTGTCGTCCGGGTATAAAATTTATGCTATATGTATCGATTTGGAACTTGAGAAATGCCGGGAAACCGCACCGGTTGATGAGTTATCCGGTATTTCAGTCCTAAGGACAGTCTCGCCTGAACCGCTTATCCAATTTGATATATCGGCAACTCCGACAATGATCGTTGTATCTAAGGATCAGAAAGTAGATAAAATCTGGAAAGGAGTATTCGCTGGGGAGCGGAAAAGTGAAGTCCAAGAATACTTCAAAATTGAACTGCCAAATTTGCAGATAGACTAGGACGGTTCTGGCTGGCTCTTTCACTAGATGCAAACTGAATATGTTAGAAATGGAACGTTATTTACTCTTACCTGTAATGCTTATTGCAGTATTGTCAGGAGCGGTTTTTGGTCAAGATGCCCAATCTCGCCATGAAGCGGTAACCGACCAGTCTTCTATAGAAGATCAATTGTCAATAGAGGGCCTGATAGCCCAATCTCGTTTGGCCGCTCCGGAACTGGGTGTAGATGTCCTACTAAGGATCTCAAAATCAAACAAGATCAAAGATATCGAAAGAAAAAAGGCTTTGCTCGAGGAAGCCTATCGTGTCGTGAGTAATGTAAAAAATCGGGTCCGACGTAAGATAGTCCCGTTCGCGAGCATCTCTGTGGATACCCATCCCGGATACATGTCATATGCCTACGATCTTAAGCTTGATGCTGTGTCTCTCAAGAGCCGGATAATACGTGAAATGCTTGTCCTTGATAAAGATCGGGCTAGACAAATGATTTTTGATCTTAATGGCACGCTTGGCCTAAAGCCTTTGAATTGCGAGGACGCGTTAGTTTATGAAGTGACTGATATCTATAGAACCGTTGCAGCGGTCGGAAAGCAGGCATTTACCCGCAGTGAGATAGAGGAGGGGTTGCGAGCGTTGTTCATCTCCAATTGGATCGAGAAGATTGAATCCCCTTCCCAAGTCGGCCCTGTCCTTAGCATGATAGCGGAATTTCCAGACTTCGCTTTTGAGAGGAGTATGTTATACACATCTGTTTCCAATGCAATTAGAAGAGATTTTAAAGATGACCGCTCATTTACATATGCATTGGATCGGGAACAGCTTAACTCGATGATTGTGCGGTTAACATCCGGGGTAGAAGAACTGCCGAAGATCGAGTTACTTTCTGCGTACAGGCAATTTATCTCAAAAAACATTGCTGCAGCCCGGTGCAGGGATAATGAGATACGGGACGAAGAAAATATTCCGAGGTTTATCCAAGAGGCAAACAAGTTATTTATTGACAAACCGTTCACATTTGAAGATATTGCATCCAATGATCTCCTTGAGAGTCCGAAGATATCTCACTACTGGCAGTCGGAAAAGGCTCGCAGAATAAGCCGTGAACTCCGTGATATTCGCGTAGCACAAAAAGACCTGGGGAAAGATGACAGTATTATGACTGAGGAGGATTGGGGGGCTAGGGTAAGGAAATTACTTGAAAACCTCAATGGTTGGAATGCGGAGAATGAGGAAACTGATTCTGAAGTGTTTAATCAGAAATGCGTGATTTACCGGGTTCTGGTTGGGATGATCCCTGATGGAAACCTAAAAAGAAACGTTCTTCAGGATTTTGTTAGATTTCTACACTCTTCCAAAATGCAAAGGGAGAATTTTATAGAATGGTTCCTCCACGTCAATCGCGTGGCAAATGATGACCCGACCTCATTCTTCGACTTAATATCCGCTTTTCCAAATCCTAACTTTTCCGCAGTGGCCGCTCTCAAGATTGAGAAGCTTTAAAAGCCTCTACTCGTCCATACATCGATAAATAAACATATCCTAGTGACACAGCAACATAATTCTGGTGCATGAGAGCAATATCGGGTAATATTGATCTTGCTATGAAACGAAACAATTTTGTTGAACTTACAGCGGGGCAGGTTAAGTTTCTAAAGGAATTCAAACAAGGGGAGAAAAGGAGTCTGAGAGAGATAAACCGGGCAAATATACTGTTGCTGTTGGATAAGGGAAAGGAGGCTCTGGAGATCGCGGAATTTCTGGATATAGGGCGGAACACGGTAAGCCGGACAAAAATGAGGTTTCTGCGGCAGGGGATGGAGGCGGCACTGGCGGAAGAGCCGCGACCGGGTCAGCCGCGGGTCCATACGAGAAAAAGAGAGGCGGAGGTAATTGCCTTGGCGTGCAGCGACGCACCGGAGGGGAGGACGCGCTGGACATTGGAATTATTGACACAGACATTGAACAAACAGAAGGGGGCCAGGAAGATCAATCGTGAAAGCGTACGGTTGATGCTAAAAAAAACGAATGCAAACCGTGGCTGAGAAAGATGTGGTGCATAGCGGAGATAACACCGGAATACCGTGAGCGGATGTATCGGCTGCTGGATCTGTATGAAGAGAGATATGATCCGCTCTTTCCGGTGATCTGCATTGACGAAAAAAGCAAGCAGTTGATCGGGGAAACGAGACGACCGATCCCGATGAAGCCCGGGAGCGTCGAAAAATATGACTACGAGTACAAGAGAAACGGCACCAGAAATATCTTTGTTGCGGTCGAGCCGAAAGGAGGCAGACGAAGCATCAAGGTCACAAAAACAAGGAAAAAGGCCGATTTTGCCCGCTTTGTACGCAGTTTGACAAAGAAGTACCCGACAGCCGTACGGATACGGATCGTGCTGGACAATCTGAACACGCACTTTGAAAAATCCTTCTATGAGACGTTTTCAAAAGAAGAAGCCGGGCAGATACTGAGCAAAGTCGCTTTCTACTACACGCCCAAACATGCCAGCTGGCTCAATATGGCCGAAATAGAGATCAACATTATGGAAAGAGAATGTACGGGACGCAAGATCGGATCCGAGGCCTTTCTGAAACAACAAATAAAGGTATGGACAAAACAACGCAACAAACTTCAGAAAACACTTGCCTGGCGTTTCACCAAACAAAACGCCGACGCCAAACTCAGTAAACACTATGCGCCATAATTACGTTGTCGGAATACTAGCGTCATTTGATTTGACAGCATAATTTAAGGCTTGGTATCCTTACTGTTCGCCTTTTGCAGGCGTTGAGGTTGAAAAGTTCTCTTGCGATTCTTGGGTTCGTTAAGGGAACAATAATGTGTCCGGTTCGTCTAGGGGTCTAGGACACCGCCCTTTCACGGCGGCAACACGGGTTCAAATCCCGTACCGGATACCATCTTTTATTATATTTTTTGCATCATAGCTTTTTGACGATTCGCTTGCCACCCAAGCGAATTTTTTATTTTAGGGCAAATAAATGCTGAAACGATATATTATAAAGGCTCTTTTTCTTCTGGCGGTGATGCCGTTCGCTGCGGCCGCTCAATCGGCCCAGAACGCCGCCGACACCATTTTGGTGCTGCCGTTCGAGAATCGTTCCGATAAAAGCGAATTTAACTGGGTCGGCGAAAGTTTTGCCCTCAGTCTGTCGGATCTGCTGGATGTGCCGGGCCTAAACGTCGTTTCCAATAGCGAGCGAAAGCAGGTACAGCAAAAACTGAGGATCCCGCTGACCAGCATTCCCAGCCTGGCGACATCGCTGCGTCTTGCCCGCGAAAGCGGTGCAACGCTGCTGATCTCGGGGCGTTACACGATCGTTCCGGCGCAGGAGGATACGGCGGCGACCGTCAACGTCACGGCGCGGATCATCCGCGTCAACGAAGGACGTTTTATGAGCGAGGTGATAGGCGACCGGCAGGTTCAGCGTGACATTGTTTTGACCGACGCGCTTGGGAATCTGCAGACAATGCAGGGGCAAATTGCCTATCAGGTACTATATCAACGCGACAAGAATCTTGCCTATTCACAAAATGACATTGTCGTTGCGGCCAATAAAGTGCCTTCGCGTGCTTTTGAGGCTTATATAAAAGGCCTTCTGACCGGCATCCCCGAAACGCGTGAGAATTATTTCAAGAACGCAATGCGGCTGTACACCGATTCCGGTGCCGAAGGGACGTTCGTTGAGGCCGCGCTCGAGCTGGGCCATCTTTATCTCAACCGCAACCGTTTTGCGGAAGCGGTCGATTCGTTTGAACGCGTTATCTCTGCCAATCAGCTTTGCCGTGAAAAAGCGAGCGGTTCGGGCCGCATTCTCCAATGCAATGACGAGAGTTTTGCCGAGGCGTCCTTTTATATAGGGGCGATCCGCTGGCAGCAGAAAAATTACGAGCAGGCGCTCAGCGTTCTGCGGCCCATTGCCGAAGAGCTGAAGATAACCAGTGTTTACAATATGCTCGGAGCCATCTCGCTGGAAGCCTCGCGTGCCGAAAAGCGCGACACAAGCCGTGCGGCCGCTTTGCTCAACGAAGGCATTCAATTGCTCCAGACCGCTGCGGAATCAGCACCGGATGACCTTTCGGTTCGTTTCAATTATGGACTTGCACTTTTCTTACAGGGAGATCATGTCCGGGCGGCTGAACAGCTAGGTGAACTGACGGAAATTTCCCAACGTGACGGAGAGGCATTTTATCTTTTGGCAAAGAGCCTGACAGATATAAAGGATGAATCTGCGACGGCGGTTGACGACCAGGCGAAGATGCTGCTTTCGGCGGGCAATCAGTACGCCAATCTGGAAAGGGAATGGACGAGGTCAAAGACCGTTTCTGAGATCACTCCCAGAGTTGAGCAGCCGCAGCGTAAGGATTTTGTCAGCGTGATACTGAGCCGGCGCGAGGTGGTGACGGTTCAGCGGCCCGTAAGCGGAGCCGACAGCCTTTTACAGCAGGCCCGCGAACATTACAAGAACGGCAACGACGACGAGGCGATGACCATTCTGCGTCGCCTGCTTGTGACCGAACCGATGAGTGCGGAAAGTTATCTGATCTTGGGCAAGATACACCTGCGCCGAGGCGACCGCGACCAGGCGGTCAGCGCATTGAAAACTGCCCTGTTCTGGGATAATCGCCTGATAGAGGCCCATGTCGTGCTGGGACGCATCTATCTGGAAAGGAACGAATGTCAGCAGGTAAAAACCTACGCCGCCGCTGCGATGGAGCTTGACCCGGAAAATCCCGAGGCGATCTCATTGCAGCGACAGGCCGACCGATGCTCCAAATAGTGCAGTCCTTGTCCGTTTTAGGGTTTATACTGTGAGGCGGTTTTCGGGCAATGAACATTGCATCGTCAACCGTGTAAGAATATGCAGTTTTATGAGGTCTTAAAAGGCCTCAGAAGAAAAAATCACCGATTGGAACGCTAAAAGGCATTTGTGGCACGCCACGTGCTTTAAGGAAAAGCGGCTAGCTTGATTCAGAGAGTCAAGACCCCGCCGCCAACACTTCTCCGAGCGCGGTTTGCCACTGTGCTTGAAACCTTCCGAGCGTTCCTTCAGTTGTCCTTCCTATTTGAACCCGGTCAGAAATGACCGGGTTCTTTCCTTTTAAGCCAGTAAATACAGGGGTTTTACAGTATTTGTGAAAATTCGTTCAATTTGAAACGATCTTTCACCACCTGCGGTCTATTCAATTCATTTTGACCTGTCGGACTGACGGGCAAATACGCAGTTGACGTAATTTGTCATTTTAAAATGACAAATTTTGTATTTCAGGACACCAAACTGTCAGATTGAACGCCCCGCCTGACCGATTATGGGTAAATGTGAAAATTAGCACAAGCTCCGACAAAGTTTTTTTGCGGGGCGTGTTATGCATCGGCTGTTTGATATGATGATGAGGTGAACCTCAGGCGGATCAAAGAGACATTTCCTTCCGGTGTCAGCGTCGGTCTGGCACTTCTTGCGGCGGTGCTGCTGATACTCGCATTTCCCGATATTGAATTTGCTCCGGCGGCGTTCGTCGCGTTTTTGCCGCTGCTGTTCGCTTTGGAGAGGGAAAAGGGATCGGCTGTAAAGGCTTTCACTGTCGGCTGGATCTTCGGCACGATCTTCTTTAAAGGGACGTGCTGGTGGCTGACCTTTGCTCCGATCACTTATGCCGCATTTCCGGCCGCTTTGGCGTATTTTCTGCTTGTGATCGTCTGTATGATCGTCGGCCTGTTTCCGGGCATATTCGCTGTGGTGATGGCGTTGCTTTTCAGACGATTCGGTTTTCTTGCGGTGTTCGCTGCGCCGTTCGTGTGGGTCTTCACCGAATTTCTTCGCTATTGGCTGACGGGCAACAACTGGAACGCTGTCGGGTATTCGCAGGCGTTCTTCAAAGGCATTCTAAATTTTGCCGAGATCGGCGGAGTGTCGCTGGTGAGCTTTCTTTGTCTTATACCTGCAGCGGTTTTGTATTATGCATTCAATAACTGGCCGCGCCGCAGAATTGAAATAAGCATCAGCTCAGCCCTTTTAGTTTTGTTCGTTCTTCTTTGCAACTTGCTTGTTTTTAGTGACCCAACAAACTTTTTTGATCGCCAGGAACCATCCGCTGCCAGAATCATCGCCATACAGCCAAACGTCCCGATGTCCGGTTTGAGCTATCAAAAATGGCAGCAGCTAAGGCAGCGGCATATTGAGATGGCGGAAGCTGCTTTGCGGTCTATTAGAGAAGATCAGCCCTCAGCCGTCAGCGAACAGCGAACAGCCATAGGGCAAATGCCAACTGTTGTTGTCTTTCCCGAATCGCCGATGAACTTTATGTATGACGAGGATGAGGAGACCAAAAGCTTCATCAATGGTTTTACGCGTCGAAACAATGTGAACGTGCTTTTCAATTCGGCGGAGCCGGATGCTGCGTCTGGAAAATATTTTAACTCTGCAGTGATGGTCGGCCCGCAGGGAACTGAACTCGTTCAGTATGACAAGATATATCTGGTTCCGTTCGGCGAATCGGTTCCGGCACCGCTGCAAGCGATCATTCCGGCGTTCGTCGGCAGCTTTGCCTACGGCAGCGAATACGACCTTTTTCCGCTAGGCGGCGAGAATGGCCCGACGGCAGGTGTGATGATCTGCTTTGAATCGCACTTCGGCCAACTCGGGCGTGAGTATGTACAACGCGGTGCCGACGTTCTGATAGAGATGACCAACGACGGCTACCTCGGCCCGACGCCGGTGCTTCGCCAGCACCTGGCAAACGCCGTTTTTCGCGCGGTGGAAACGAACCGTCCGGTGCTTCGCGTCACCAATGTCGGCATAACGGCATACATAAATGCAAAAGGTGAGGTAATTGACCCTGCAAATGTGTATCAGGAAGACACACGCATCTGGAGTGTCGCAAAAAGCGACGGCTCACAGACATTTTATGTACGATACGGCGACTGGTTTGCTTGGCTGTGTACAATTATTACAGCGGGGTTATTTGCGTATGCGATTTTTCGACGAAGACAATAAACGATTTCAATGGACAATGTCTGTTTTAATGATCGTCACAGTTTTGTATGTGGCAGGTTTTTATATTGTGCGCTCGCGAAACACTCATCCCTGTGAATCAGATGGCTGTTATTGGGAAGTCGTCAATTTTCCCGAAGAGCCGTATAGAACAATTTATTATCCGCTGATAGGACTGGACAGGCAGTTCACGCGGGTGAGGTATTCCGGCGAAGAGCGGTAATTTACCCATCACCATAAACTGGCCGATGCAGATAAACAAAAACACCCTTTTGTTTACATTTTATCCGAGATCTCTGATTTGAAAATGAAGGGTAAAGGCATACTGATTGGAAATCATCCGGCTAGGTGACTGAAAACTAATATGAGCAAACGAAGAAAGATCGGCGTTACCTTCATTATCTTGTTCACTGCCTATGTCGGCAGCTACTGGGTGATCCGGGAACTGAATGCAGTGGTTCATGAAAGGGACGGATGCCCGACGCGAGGTTGTGAGGAAGTGTCTTTCCCTTCCGAAAGACCATATGCGATCTACTCGCCTCTTTACCAACTGGATAAATTTTCCAATCCTGGAGCGACATTTCAATTGGGCCGAAAATGAAGGATCATCGCATAGCGGAAAACTGTGAACTGAAAGCGAACGCGATCTCTGACAGAATAAATGCGACGCGGTCGAACTTGCGAT
Organism: Acidobacteriota bacterium; assembly: GCA_019639175.1. GTDB lineage: Bacteria > Acidobacteriota > Blastocatellia > Pyrinomonadales > Pyrinomonadaceae > OLB17. The sequence continues at coordinate 141,273 of JAHBSK010000002.1, forward strand.
CGACAACGCTGTCTGTCAACTCTACGGCCTGACCGATGACTAAATCAATATTGTGGGATGAAAATGAGCAACGAGATCACGCAGCAACATGACGAGTATAAATCTTGGGCGGAGTTCATTGCCGACAAGATCAAACTTGCCCAAACAAAAGCGGCTTTCAAGGTAAATGCGGAAATGCTTATGCTTTATTGGGAAATAGGAAATTCCATCCTAGAAAAGCAAAACCAAAGCGGCTGGGGAAGCAAAGTAATTGATCTTTTGTCGGCTGACCTGGCTAAACTTTTTCCTGAAAATTCGGGTTTCTCTGTTCGAAATCTTAAATATATGCGTGCCTTTTCCGAGGCTTATCCTCAGTTTCCGATCGTGCAAGTGCCGCTTGCACGATCACAAGATGAATTTGTGCAAGTGCCGCTTGCACAAATCACCTGGTACCATCACATCAGTTTATTGGCAAAAGTAAAAGACGTTGCAGAACGTGCGTTTTATATTGCCGAAACCGCTAAAAATGGGTGGAGCAGAGATGTCATGCTCTTGCAAATACAAAGCAACTTATATGCAAGGGATGGCAAAGCGTTGAACAACTTTGAAGTTACGTTGCCCGAATACCAATCCGATCTTGCAAAAAGCGTTTTCAAAGATCCATACAATTTTGATTTTTTGACGCTTTCAAGAAAAGCAAAAGAAATCGAACTTGAACGGTTATTAACGCAAAAAATTACCGATTTTCTTTTGGAGTTGGGAAAAGGCTTTGCCTTTGTAGGCAGGCAATACGCTATTGAAATTGACGACACTGATTACAAAATTGATCTGCTGTTTTATCATACCGTTTTACATGCTTATGTCGTCATAGAACTAAAAGCAGGTGAGTTTTTGCCGGAATATATTTCCAAACTCAACTTTTACATTAGTGCTGTTGACGACAAATTAAAAACACCTGCGGACGAGCCAACAATAGGACTTTTGCTGTGTGCTTCAAAGAGCAATGTGAAGGTTGAGTACGCAATGCGCGGCTTAACAAAACCTCTGGGCGTTGCTTCTTATCAGTTGGAACAGTTAGTTAAAGAAAACATCGACAAGCTGGAAAATAACGAATGAATCAAATAAGAAAAACCAGAGGCAAAGCCTGCGGGGCAGATCGAACATCTGAGCAGACCTCATCGCCTCATGCGAAGATAATATCAATGAGATCGTAAAATAACTCTATGGCCTGACGTGGGGGAAATCGCCATTATGGAAGGTAAATAAGCCATTTAAAACCTGCTGTTATTCCCGACTCTGATCTGAATCGACCAATTTTCTAACACAGGACGTTGTGGCATTGGCTTAAGGGCGGTGTTTGGTTAAACTAACTTGATATGGAATTAGCAGAACTGCAAGCAAAACACGAAGAGATAAAAGAGAAAGTTACCCAACTTGGGAGGTTTCTTTGACCCGGCGGGAAAACAGGCCGAACTGGACAAGCTGGAGGAGCGGATATCGGAACCGGGTTTTTGGGACGATCCTGAAAATGCCCAAAAGGTAATGGGACAGCGGAGCCGGATAGAAAAGGCACTGACCCGGCAAAAGGATTTTGAGACCGGCGTATCGGACGCTGAGGTGCTTTTTGAATTTGCCGAGACGGACGCCGATTCGGCAAAGGAGCTAGAGGAACTCATCCTCCGGCTTGAAAAGGATGTGACAGCCGCAGAGGTGCAGTCGCTGCTTTCGGGCGAAACCGACGCCAATAACGCCATCTGTTCGCTGCAGGCCGGTGCGGGCGGAACTGATGCTCAGGATTTTTGCCAGATGCTGTTGAGGATGTATATCCGATGGGCAGAGCGGAGAGGTTTTAAGGTAGAAATTCTTGATGAGCAATCGGGCGGCGAGGCCGGGATAAAATCCGCGACTTTTCGCGTTGAGGGCGATTACGCTTACGGCCTGTTGGCAACCGAAGCCGGAGTTCACCGTCTGGTGCGCATATCGCCGTTCAATTCCGGCGGCAGCCGCGAAACGTCGTTTGCGTCGATGTTCGTCTCGCCTGAGATCGACGAGAATATCGAGGTGAATATCGAGGATAAAGATCTTCGGGTCGATACCTATCGTTCATCCGGTGCGGGCGGCCAACACGTCAACGTTACGGACAGCGCCGTCAGGATAACGCACTTGCCGACCAATATCGTCGTTACGTGTCAGAACCAGCGTTCGCAGATACAGAACCGTGCCGTGGCAATGCAGGTTTTGCGGTCAAAGCTCTACGAACTGGAACTGGAAAAACGACGCGCCGAAACTGCCGACCTGGAAGCCAACAAGATGGACATCTCATTCGGTTCGCAAATACGAAACTACGTTCTGCATCCGTATCGCCTGGTCAAAGACACGCGGACAAAATACGAACAAACCGATGTCGAAGCCGTATTGGATGGTGATCTGGATGATTTTATAAAGGAATTTTTGTTGTATAAAAAGACCGCAGGTGTTGGGAATGCGGGGTAACTTTGCGGTATAAATTTGAGGGTGTCTGAAAGGTTCTTTTATGTGTCTTCGTTCTGTGTTTTCTGTGTTAAAGCTTCTGCAGCTTTAGGAAATAGCACAGAACACACAGATAAAAGCCGAAATACACAGAATTGACCGGGCTTTGCGACTAATTGATGAAGATCTGTCCAAAATGCAGCAAGACCTATAAGGACGACGAGCTGAATTTCTGTCTCGACGACGGAGCGACGCTGCTCAAAAAAAAGAACGGAGCAGTGGCGGAGGCGTCGCGGGTCAATGAGGTACTTGCCATCGTTCTGCTGGCGTTTGCCGTGCTGACCTTTCTTTGTCTGGTCTCGTTCAACCCAAGCGATCCGACCTTCAACACAGCTTCGTCAGAAAAGGTGCAGAACTGGATCGGGGTCGTCGGGGCAAATTTTGCCGAGCTTCTTTTTTCGATAGCCGGCATCATCGCTTACATACTTCCGGCATTGCTTGGGCTTATCGCGTGGCGGGTGTTTCGTTCGGCGGTGCTGCGGCCGCCCATTTATCGAGTCATCGGGTTTGCCCTGTTCGTTTTCTCGGCTGCGGGTTTGGCCGCAATGGCCGGATGGCACGGCGGAATGATCGGCGGTTTTGCGGCCCATTACGCAACATATCTGCTGTCGGCTGTCGGTGCAACGATACTGCTTTTTGCATCGTTCATCGTATCTCTGCTGCTTATCACTGATCTGAGTTTTCTGGATTTTTCGGACAGCTTTCGCGTCGCGAAAGAGAATTTCAAGATCCATTTTGATGAGTGGAAAGATAATCGCGAGAAGGCACGAGCCGAACAGGAATCTCTTGCAGCGGCCGATGCGTCGTTGCTGAAAACCCGAAACGCTCGTGCAGGAAAGAAAAAGGATGAATCGCCTACGGTAACGATAAGCGATCCGGCAAAAACAAAAGCGAACATCGCTGAAACTATGGCCGCTGCTGCCGCAGAAGCTCCTTTCGGGCCGGATCAGCAAGCGTCTGATCAAGACCAGATTCCGCCGACCATCGTCGTTCCTGAAACTCCCGTCAAGGAACAGCCCGACACGGCTCCTGCCGAAGGCGATATTCCGGTCGCTCCGGTAAAGCACACCGGCGATCTGACGGAAGAAACGCCGCCTGACAACGAAGAGGCCGATAAAGAAGATGAAGCCGGAGAAACCGACGACGCCATTCCGATCACCACCGGCGACGCGGACAAATTTGCAAACTATGTTCTTCCAAGTTCTCAGCTTTTAGACCCGTCCGACCCGCCGATAGAACAAAAGAACAACGAACTGCAAGAGACGGCGCGTTTGCTGGTCGAAAAGACAAGGGAATTTAACGTCGCCGGAAAGGTCGTGAACATCTGTCCGGGGCCGGTCGTGACGACCTATGAATTCAAACCCGATCCCGGTGTGAAATATTCGCGCGTCACGGGCCTTGTTGATGACCTCTGCCTCGCCCTAAAGGCCGAGTCGATCCGCATCGACCGCATTCCGGGCAAGGCGTATGTCGGCATCGAGGTGCCAAACCAAAAACGCGAAACGATAAAGCTGCGTGACGTAATAGAATCAAAGAAATTTGCCGAATCGCAATCGCTGCTGACCGTTGCCCTGGGCAAGACCATTGACGGGCTGAATTACGTTGCCGATCTGGCAAAGATGCCGCATCTGCTGATAGCCGGAGCGACCGGAGCCGGAAAATCGGTCGGTGTCAATTCGCTGGTCGTTTCTATTTTATATAAGGCAAAGCCGGATGAAGTGAAGTTCATCATGGTCGATCCGAAACGGCTTGAACTTGGCGTCTATGCCGATATACCTCATCTTGCTACGCCGATAATAACCGATCCGAAACGGGCCGCTATCTCGCTGAAATGGGCCGTTACCGAAATGGAACGCCGCTACAAGGACCTTGCCGGATACGGCGTCAGGAACATTGACGGCTATAACGCGGAGGCGAAACGGCGAAACTCGCTGGAACAATGGGACGACAACGGCGAGCCGCACCGCCTGCTGCCGTATATCGTTATCATAATCGATGAACTCGCCGACCTGATGATGGTCAGCGGAAAAGAGGTCGAAGAATCCATCACACGCCTTGCACAAATGGCGCGTGCCGTCGGCATCCATCTGGTTTTGGCAACGCAGAGGCCGTCGGTCGATGTCATTACGGGATTGATAAAGGCAAATTTCCCGTCACGCATTTCGTTCCGCGTTTCGTCAAAGGTCGATTCCCGGACGATCATCGACGCCAACGGAGCCGAGGGGCTTTTAGGGCGCGGAGACATGCTCTTTTTGCCGCCTGCCACGGCTCAGGTCGTGCGCGTTCACGGTGCTTATGTTGATGAAAAAGAGATCGCGGCAATAGTCGATCAGATCAAACGTCAGGGCAGGCCGGAATATGATACGACCATCACCAAGAGCGAGGAAGAACTGGACGACGGCGGCGAATTGCCGGGCCGCAAAGATCCGCTTTTCTGGGACGCGTTGAAATGTGTGGTCAGCGCAAAACGCGGATCGACATCGCTGCTGCAGCGGCACCTGAGGATCGGTTACGGACGCGCCGCCGCCATTCTGGACGCGATGGTTCGCGAAGGCTATATCGGCGATATGGACGGCAGCACGCGTGCGAGGCCTGTTCTGCAAAAGGCATACGACGACCTGCAAGATCTTTCCGAAATGGAGAATTGACGAAGAGGTCGTCCTGAAGATGTCGCACCAAGATCAGTCAAAAACAGACACGACGTTTTTTTAACAAGACCCGAAAGGTTTTCCACAGAAATTGTGGAAAAGCAGCGAATTTCCGTGATGTTAATTCGTTCAAGTCTTTGTAACACAGGCACTTTTAGCATTTTGCACACAAACGCGGCAGTGATGTCAGCCTTTTTGATAAGATGCGTATTGCCAATATTTACAAAATTTTCGGCATTGCAGTTCTCGCCGCTCAAATGCTCGGCATGAGCGCGTGTTCGGACACGAGTCAGCCGCGACCAACTGAACATCACGCGGTTTCAGACGCGGTCAACATAAACACCGCGACGGCTGCGGAGCTGACGCGAATACCTTACATCGGCGAAAAGACCGCAGAGCGGATCGTTGCATTTCGCGAGGCGAACGGCCGCTTTCGCCGGCCAGAAGAACTACTGCTCGTCCAGGGCATCAGCGATGAGCGATTCCGCCGAATAAGACACCTCATAAGGACCGAATGATCAGCACAGATGACCGCAGTTGCCCGCACATCCGGCTTTACCACACATCCGCTTGTCTGGCTTTTCTCGGCGTTTGCTGCCGGTGTCATCATTGGCCGATATACGGACGGAGCATTCTGGCCGGTGCTTATCGGATGCGTGATATGCGCTCTCTGCGCGTTATTTTTCCGAGGACGAATGGCGGGAACTTTTTTTCTGCTGGCGGCCTTTCTTTGTGCGGGGACGTTCCGTTCCGAGGTCGAGACAGCAAGCATCGCTCCCGACAGGCTCAGGTCAATTTATGACAACGGCGCTATTGCATCAGGTGAGACGGTCGAAGTAAAGGGCCGCGTCGCCGGAGCAACTGAACCGGCATTTGGCGGACGTTTTATCGTTCTGGAAGCCGATGAGATCGGACACGCGGGCAATGTGCGGAAAGTTTCCGGGCGTGTCCGCCTGTTTGTCGCCGCCCGATCTGCAGAAGCATTGGATGATCTGGAGCGTTTGAAGATCAGAGACGGTTCTGACATAAGGTTTACCTGCGAGCTTGAACGTGAAGAAAAGTTTCTGACGCCGGGTATTTCTTCACGCAAGGAGATGCTGGATCGGCAGGGTGTGGATGCCGCATGTTCGGTCAAAAGCCCGCTTCTATTGGAGGTTGAAACGGCCAAAGGGTTTCGCGGGCCGATGGAGGCCGTACACGACGCCCGCCTGTGGCTGATGGACGAGGTGAGAAGGAAATTTTCGCCGCGAACCGCCGGCATTCTGATCGCGTCATCGCTCGGCGGCAAGCATTTTCTGGACAAGCCGACGGCTGACATTTTTCGCGAAGGCGGCACGTTTCATGTACTTGTCATTTCCGGGCTGCATATAACGTTCATTGGCGGCATACTGCTGTTTTTGGTGAGCCGCTTTACTGCAAAACGTAAGTGGCAGTTCATCATCACTGCGCCGCTTCTGTGGGCGTTCTCGCTTGCGGTCGGCGGCGAGCCGCCTGTTGTACGGGCGTGTCTGATGTTCACGGCCATCCTGTTTGGATTGGCAATGTTCAGAAATTCCTCGCCGCTGAACGCCCTCGGGCTGACGACGCTTGCTCTTATCGCGTGGCGGCCAGACGACCTGTTCTCGCCGTCATTTCAGCTAACGTGCGCCAGTATGCTCGGCATTGTAATTTTCGCGATGCCTCTGATAGAAAGGCTCCGCGCGATCGGCAAGTGGATGCCGACGGCAGAGCATCCATTTCCGCCAAATACAAGTGAAGGGCTGAGGACATTTTGCGAAACTTTGTATTGGAACGAGGCCGCGTGGGAGATCGAGGGCAAGCGAAACGTCTGGTCTGCCCGTTTGTTCAAGCGTCCGCTTCGCGGCAAATATCTCACTTATTCAATGCGCCGTTTCGCTGCATACGTGACCGAGGTCTTAATAGTATCTGTCTCGGTTCAGGTACTGCTGCTGCCGTTTCTGATCGTTTATTTTCATCGTGTGCCGGTCGCGTCTCTGATACTTAATATCTGGGTCGGCGTTTTGCTGGCGTTGGAAAGTTTTGCGACCATCGCGGCGATCCTTGCCGGAAGCGTCGCCGATATTTTGTCCGTGCCGTTCGTTGAACTGACGGAAATGTTCAACAGGCTGATGCTTTGGAGTTCCGCCGTCATGGTCGAAGGCCCGCTGGGCGGTCTGCGGGTTCCTGTTTATTCGGGTTTTGGACGCATCTTTTACTTTATCTATTTTGTTCCTGCCCTGGTTTTGGCGTGGCTGCTCTACCGATGGGATGTTTTCGCCATCAGCCGCAAGGATGCGGGGTCAAGGCCGCGTGTCTTTGGAGTTACTTCCGCTGTAATGCTGATGATCGTTGCTTCGGTCATCACTTTTCATCCGTTCAGTTCGCCCCGACCTGACGGCAAACTGACGGTAGAGTTCCTTGACGTCGGGCAGGGCGACGCGACATTTATCACTTTCCCCGACGGCAGGACGATGCTCGTTGACGGCGGCGGCAGAGTAAATTTCGGCAGCGGCGGAGATGACGGCGAACAGTTCGTTCCCGACGGGCCGACCATCGGCGAAGCGGTCGTTTCAGAATTTTTATGGGAGCGCGGATATTCGTCCGTCGATATGCTTGTGGCAACTCACGCAGACACCGATCATGAACAGGGCTTGGTCGATGTCGCCCGTAATTTTGATATTTCGGCGGTGTATCTGTCGTCAGTTCACGGCGAGGGAGATCATACGCGGGAACTTAAAGATGTGTTGGCAAAGAAACGTGTGCCGATAGTTGAACTTGCGAGAGGCGAATGGTTCGATGTCGGCGGTGTCAGCGTTGAGGTGATATATCCGCCGTATGATATTGGCACTGAGGCAATGTCGCGTAATGACAGGTCTTTAGTGATCAGGTTGACCTACGGACGCAGAAGTTTTCTCTTAACAGGTGATATTGAGGCCGCAAGCGAAAAGGAGATAATTGCTTTTGCGGGGCTGCTGACGACCGACGTTGTGAAAGTTCCTCACCACGGCAGCCGGACTTCCTCGACCAGAGAGTTTATCTCAAAGGCCGCTCCTTCAATCAGCGTCATCTCCGCCGGTAGGAGGTCGATGTTCGGACATCCTCACCCTGAAACGATAAGGACGCTGACGGAATATGGGTCGAAAATAGTTACAACCGGCCGGGACGGCACGATCACGGTTTCAACTGACGGAGATGAACTTTTCATATCAACATTTCGATCTGATCTGCCGGTTCTCTTTCAACCTCGTTAAAACGACAGGCCTTTGATAATGGCATGATCGGCAGGGATATTACGCATATTCTGTTGAGGTCACAATGAGTTTAATACCATTTCTGGTCGCCGGAATATTTCTGTTCATTGCTTATAGCAGCAAAAGTGCCGCCGATGCAAAAGCCAAAAACTGGGTCACGGTAAGAGGTAAGGTGCTTGAGATCAAAAGTTATTGGACCAACCGCAAACATTACTTTCCCGTCGTTGCTTTTCATACTGTTCAAGGCGGGCAGCACTTGTTCCATGGAAAAGGTTCGAGAAATATGCTGTATCAGGCTGGACAGATCGTTGATGTTGTTTATGACCCCCAAAATCCCGCACATGCCGAGGTCAGGTATGATCTTAGCGACACCGAAATGCGGAGGTGGCGCTATATGATAGCTGCCTTTTTTCTGTTCGGAGCCTTTGTTTTTCTCGTTTTCGATCTGATCATAGTCATCGGAGGCCTCCTGGCGGTCATTAACGCATAAAAAAGAGATCGAGCGTTAGGAAGAATGCGCAGGAGTGTTTATTTCTTCGTGCCTTTGCAGCTTTTTGGCTGCCCGATGGAATTTGCCACAAAAACGCGAAGACACCAAGTTTCGCAAAGAAAAACCAAGGAAAACCGTCTAATGCGGAACCCGGGTTCAAGTGTTATTTACGATAACAGAACCGGCTCCGGGGGAACGTAAAAACGCCCTTCCGATCTGTTTTCAGACCGTCAGAGCGTTCCTTCAGTTGTCCTGTATGTTGTTATACTAGACCATCCAAACCACAATGTCAAGTATTTGTTAATGTTTTACATTAACAAAAATGTTTAAACACCTAGGGCGATTTTCGACCGTCTATATGTCGGCTTGCTTAAAACCGACAGCAGAATGTTATCCCGGAGCGATCACGTGTCGAACGTGTGGCAGATCTTATGTATTCTATGTCCCTATGTGGTTTAAAAACAGTATTAACCACATAGAAACATAGAACACATAGCTTCTCAAATAATTTTATCAGCTATCAGTTCCACATTTGCCTTGCACATTTAGTGCTTGAAATGGCGGATGCCGGTGAATGCCATTGTTATGCCGTGTTCGTTGGCGGCTTCGATGGATTCATCGTCCTTAATTGACCCGCCCGGCTGGATGATCGCGGCCACGCCAAATGATGCCGCTTCGTCAACATTGTCACGGAAAGGGAAGAACGCATCGGAAGCAAGTGCCGAGCCTTTTACCGGCAGTTCAAAACGTTCGGCACGCATGGCGGCGATGCGGACGGAATCGACACGGTTCATCTGACCGGCGCCGACACCGAGCGTCTGATTATTGTTTGCAAAGACGATGGCGTTCGATTTGACATGCTTTGCCACGTTCCACGCAAGAAGCATCGAGCGCAGTTCATCGTCAGTCGGACGGCGATCTGTGACGATGTTCATATCATCGGCGGACAAGCGGTGAAGGTCTTTGTCCTGAACCAGAAAGCCGCCGGAGATCTGTTTGTATTCGGACACTTCCGGGCTTGAACCGGTGTCCGTTCTCAACACACGCAGATTCTTTTTTGAGGAAAATATGCTCAGGGCCTCGTCGTCAAATTCAGGAGCTATGACGACCTCGGTAAAGACATTTATCACTTCTGATGCGACTGCGGCGTCAACCGGGCGGTTAAAGGCGACGATCCCGCCAAAAGCCGAGACAGGATCGGTCGAAAGCGCTCTTTTATATGCCTCCAGAGCGGAACTTCCCAGACCGACACCGGAAGGATTTGTATGTTTGATGATGGCGACGGCAAGTTCGTCAAAGTCATTGACGAGGTTCCAGGCTGCCTCGGCGTCAACATAATTGTTGAACGACATTTCCTTGCCGTGAAGCTGTTCCGCTTCGGCGATGCCGCCGCCGGAACCATCTGAATAGAGAGCACCTTTTTGGTGAGGATTTTCACCGTATCTGAGGTCGATGACCTTTGCCAATTCGACAATGCCGTATTCAGGAAGGCTCTCTTCGCCTGATCGTTCTGTTTCTATGGTTTCGTTTTCTTCCAACTCTGACGCGTCTATGAAAATAAGATCGCCGAGCGGGTTGAGCGGTTCCAGACGGTCAAGATCATCGTTTGAAAGCTGCGATGCGAGATAAGAAGAGATGGCCAGATCGTAGCTGGCGGTTCGCGTGTAGGCAAGAGCGGCAAGCCTTGCCCGTGTTTCCAGAGAGAGCGAAGCGTCGTTCTCACGCATTTCCTCAATGATCTCAGAATACAACCTCGTGTCAGTCACCACGGCAACATCACGCCAGTTCTTTGAGGCGGAGCGGATCATTGCGGGGCCGCCGATGTCGATGTTCTCGACCGCTTCTTCGAGCAGAACATCTTCGTTTTCGATGGTCTTTTCAAACGGATAGAGGTTGATGACGACCATGTCTATCGGCTCAATGCCGTGTTCCTTCATTGACGCAATGTGTTCGTCATTATCGCGAAGAGCGAGAAATGCGCCGTGTATCTTTGGGTGGAGCGTTTTTACACGGCCGTCCATCATTTCGGGAAAGCCCGTTACCTCGGAAACATCCTTTACGCTGATGCCGGCATCGCGAAGCGCTCGCGCCGTGCCGCCGGTCGAGATGACCTCGACACCCATTGCAGCCAATGACCTTACAAAATCCACTGCACCGTCCTTATCGGAAAGGCTGACCAGCGCGCGGCGTATCTTTCTATTTTCTGACATACTGAATAATGATAGTTATCAAGTCTTTAAAATCAAAAAGCGGCCATTTTGACCGCTGAAACTTTGGTTTATTAGAGGCAGAACTCCGTGAATGGTTTCACACGGTCTGCCATGCTTATCACTTCCGGCATTGTGCAATATACGGCCCGAACCATTAGAATATGAATCTGCCGAGGAACAGCAGGCTCAGTATCAATGCCAGGGCATAAGCGACAATTTTGATCAGACTCATACGATTGTCTTTTCCTTTAGATGCGGTACAAGATGCCGAAAGCCTAGTTTAGATTTCCACGTATAAAGATGTCAACGCGTTTTTCTCCGATAACCCTCATTTTGGCGTGTTTCGGGCTGATTTTACAAAATTTTACATTCGCGGCGGGCCAGGACATCACCGCGCAGGTGAAAATTGATGAAAAAACAGGGAAGTTGGCCGTTCCAGGACGGCTTTCGCCGAACGCCGCGAAGGGTTTCAGGAGAAACATCGGGTTTATCAGGACACGCCAAAACATATTGCAGATCTCTGAGATGACAGCGTTGGGAAATGACGGCAGGCCGGTCAATTTAACAAAACTGTCGCCGACGGAATGGGTCGCGGACGCAGATATTGTTTCGTGGAAATATACCATTGATGCTCAAGCCGCTCTCGGCTCAGAGATCAGGGCCGGAAATTCATGGTTAAGAGGCATCCATGGAGTCCTTATGTTTGAGGACATATTGCCTGCCTTCGGTATTAACGGTGTTCCTGTTTCTGCCGAGATCGAGATAAAAATGCCCGAAGGCTGGAAGCTATTCTCGTCTGAAAACAATGTCAGGAATATTATAAGGACGGCTGATCTGGGAAATTCCGTGGCGGCGGTCGGCAGCGGATGGGAATCGGCAAATGTGAGAACATCGGCGGGTAATTTGGAGTTGATCCGCATGGGGTCTTGGGGGCCAAGCACGGAAGAGATGAGCAAAGCGTCGGCAGAGATCTTCAATAACTATGTAGATGTTTTTGGTTCGCCAGCCTCTGAGAATGGGCTAATAATTTTGACGCGAAGGTCAAGTCCGGCGTTTGACGAATGGGAAGCCGAGGCACGCGGATCGACCGTTATCATTGCGTCGTCGGATGCGACGTTGCCCGGCCTTTCGATCCAGCGGCTGCACGAGCAGCTCCGTCATGAGATATTCCATCTATGGATACCGAACGGCGTTGATCTGACCGGTGAATATTCCTGGTTCTATGAGGGCTTTGCTCTGTATCAGTCTCTGCGGACAGCATTGCAATTAAATCGAATCAGTTTTAATGATTACCTCGACACGATAGCAAAAGCCTATATCGTTGATGTTGGGGTTGGGCAACGTCGCACGCTGCTGGAATTGGCAAAAGATCGAAATGAGCGTCACGGGACAGAATTATATGCACGCGGTTTGCTGGTCGCGTTCATGAGCGATGTTGCATTGCTTCAGCGTTCGCGGAGCAGTTCGGTGGAAAACCTGCTTCGAGAAGTTTTCAAAAAGCATCATCGTTCGGCCTCCGCCGCTGACGGGAACACGGCGGTTCTCGGCATAATGAAAAGCCGCAGGGAACTTGTCCCGATAGTCCGGCGTTTTATCGAAGGAAGTGAAAAAGCCGATCTTTCGGACGCGATGAAAGCGGCGGGACTTCGTTTTGAGGCCGATTCGGGACGCCAAATGCTGAAGGTGGTTGAAAAACCTTCCGGCCGACAGAGGGCGATACTTGATAAATTGGGATATAATAATTGGCGTAAGAGTCGGAAATACCAGAATGAGAACTAAATTCGCAGTCATCCTAATTTGCCTTATGCTTGCCGGCCTGTCATCGGGCTGCAGCCTGCTCGATTCGATAGTCGGCGGTTTTTCAAAGGCCGTCGGCCTAAGTGACACGGCCATCGTCATTGCCAAAACGGCACAGATCAGGACATCGTACGCGGTCGTTGCCGCCGATCTGCTTGAGGTCAAACGCGGCGAGCGTCTGGACGTGCTAGACCAGGTCGAGTTTGAAAAGGTGTTGTGGTACCGCGTCCGCGCCCGTGATGAGGAAAACACCGAGGGCTGGATAGAAGCACAGAACGTCATCACGAACGAGGTTCTGGAAAGTTCGCAAAAGCTCTCCGAAACCTTTAAGGATCTGCCGCCGCAAGCAGCGGGCAAGCTGAGAGCGGCGTCAAACCTGCGGCTTTCTCCTGATATTAAGGCGGAGAACGTCCTGTTCCGGCTGGCAAACGGATCGACGTTTGAGATCATGGACTGGAACTTTGTTCCGAAAGGATCTACCGGCGATGACGGCGAAGGCGAGAAAGGGCCGGGCGGAGACGATTCGGATGAGGACATCGAGGCGGCAAAGGTCGAGGGCGAACCCGAAAAAATAGACGAAAAATATGACATCTGGTATCTGGTAAAGCTCGATCCGTCTGTTTCTCCGGCACCGGCGGGCTGGCTGTTTGGCCGCCAGGTCGAGCTTAATGTTCCATCTGAGATCGTCTTTTTCCAGCAGAACAACAGAAAGTTCGTGACATGGCAGAGGCTGGATTCGGACATTCCCGGAACGCAGGTTTCCACCGACCGCTCGGCGACACCGGGGAACTGGGTAATACTGACACGCACGAATATCTCAAAAGCCGTTGACGGTGTCGAGCCTGATTTTGACGGCATTTTGGTGCTGGCTTTTGACAGATACGACCAGTCTTTTTATACGGTGTGGCGTTCATCGGGTGATGTCTGGGGCGTTCTTCCGCTGAGGGTCGAAGGTTCTGGCGACAATAAAACATTTACGCTAAAACTCAGGCATCCCGAAGGCAGAATGGATGATAAACGATTCGTTGTTTTTCGCGACAGGAACCGTGTAAGGATAACGCCGCCGGAAGATGTTGCGCAGTATATGGAATCGCGCCGTCGGTAAATGATGCAGGAAGAGCAAGAAGCAATTAACGGTTTGTCAGCACCGGTGGAAATGGAAATAACCGATTCGCTGGACCTGCACGCGTTTCGCCCAAAGGACACGGCGGATGTTCTTCGTGCCTATCTTGATGAAGCCGCACGGGCAGGTTTCAGATTCGTCAGGATAATCCACGGCAAGGGCATCGGTGTTCAAAGAGAGATCGTCAGAAAGGTTTTAGGCGAAACAGCGTTCGTAACGGGATTCAAGTCCGGTGATGAATTTTCCGGCGGCTGGGGAGCGACCATTGCGGAACTGGATGTGAACGCTCACGGATCTTCGATGACATCGGCCCATGCTCCGTCGTCCTCTTCTTCGGTCACATAGACGGTCGAGAGCAGGGCTTCCTGTTCCTCTAACTGACGCTCGGCCATCTCCAGTCGATGGGTAAGACGCCTGCATCTTCTTTCAAGAAGTTGTATGCGGTTCTTTCGTTCGCGGTCGAGCCTGTCCAGATACATCATATAGAACATCTGAAGCCCGGCTAGGCCGGTGAGGACAAGGCAGATACATATCAGAACGTAATAAAGCATAACCGTTCCATATCTTCAGCCGAAGTTGTTGGGGCGAGGCCTCGGCAGGATATTCTTAAACACGTGCGGTCTAAACTCTACTATACTCTTGACCTGTCGGTTGATAAAGGCAACAATCGAACAAAGAGAACCAAAAAGACGACCGTTCCGATGAATGATGGCCCGGTATCTGGAAATAGGCTTTTATTCGGACTCTTCTGAATGGCTACGGATGGAAATGCAGAATCTACAACTTGTTTACACACTCCTTTGTGACGATGTGCGCATAGAAATGGGCAATAAGATATCCTTGATGGGGATATTTCAGAACATAATGGTCGAAAAGCTGCCTGTGTCTCTGATCAAATTTGCGGTCATTAACCATTGGAAAGGAGCGGGACACTATCAAACCGAGGTTCGGATACTCTCGCCCGACCGGGCGAACGTGGTCGTCACGTCGCAGACCACGCCGATAGAACTCGCGCCCGGCGGATTTACGGACAACGTCAGTTTTTTTGTGAATGTGATGTTCCCGATGGCAGGCACTTATTGGGTGCAAACGCTGGCGGACAAGGACGTGATAGAAGAGATGCCGCTGATAGTTGCCGATGCCGCTGCGGCAAATCAAATGGGAAATCCGCCTGAACAGATATCCGAAACCATCAATTAAAGACCGAAACACACGGCCTAGCGGTCATCTTCGGAAGCGTCCAGCGTGATCGCCGTTCTGTAAACCTGCGGCCCGTCAACATCCAGCGTCTTTTCTCCGGCGGCTTTTTCGTATTTGGCAACGAGCTTTAATTTTGCCGCTCCTTTCGGGCGGCGAAAACCAAAATCACCGCTCATGTTCGTATAGCCGGTCGCGACCCTTTTTTCGGAACCGTCCGACCTGACCTCAAAGAGTTCGACCTTTGCTCCTCTGACGCTTCGCCCCTGTTTAGTAAAGACGCTGCCGCGTATCAGGACAAGATTTCCCTCGTCCACCGCCAGGATCAGCCGATCACCAAGGTTGACGACCTTGTCCGATACTCTGACGCCGAATTTTACACCCATGGCAAAGCCGTCGGCGTCTATGGCCACGTTGTAGGTTCCGGGCCTGAGGCCGTCTATGCGAAACTCGCCCTTGCTGTTCGTCCTAACGGCCTTGATGTCCTCTCCGTCGAGCCTGGCCGTCACGTCGGCGTTTGGTATCGCCTTTCCGCGCGTGTCGCGGACCTTTCCGCGAACGCCGCCGCCCTGGGCAAGGGCCGGCGAAACGCCAATGGAGACAACGGCAAGGATAGCCGCACAGAACAGAACGATATATTTATGCATTGACATACGAGGCCTCGGGCTTTTTCCGAAATTCATCCGCAACATCATTGATGATGTCATCCAGCGTTCGGGTTGGCTGGTAGCCGATAAGCCGACGTGCTTTTTCGAGGCTCGGGACGCGTCTGCGCATGTCCTCAAAGCCGTCACCGTATGCCTCTTCGTATGGAATATACTTGAGAATGCTCGAACTGCCGGTCATTTTCATCGCTTTTTCGGCGAGTTCGTTTATCGAACATTCCTGATCGTTGCCGAGATTGATGACCTGGCCGAAACATTCCGGGGTGTCGAGAAGTTTTGAAAGCCCCTCAACGACGTCCAGCACGTGGCCGAAGCACCTTGCCTGTGTGCCGTCGCCAAATATGGTTATCGATTCGTTGTTGATCGCCGCATTGACAAATCTGGGGACGACCATTCCGTATTGTCCTGTTTGCCGCGGCCCGACGGTATTGAACAACCGCACCACAACGACCGGCAATCTGGTTTCCTTCCAATGAGCAAGGGCGAGGAATTCATCCAGCGTTTTGGCGCAGGCATATGCCCAGCGGTGTTTGTCCGTTGAACCGGTCAGCAGATCATCCTCTTCCTTAAACGGAACCGAGATCCCTTTGCCGTAAACCTCTGAGGTGCTGGGAATAAGCACCCTTTTCCGGTATCTGGAGCAAAAATCAAGCACGACATCCGTTCCGCGAAAGATGGTCTCTATCGTGCTGACGGGTTTTTCCATTATCAGCTTTACGCCGACGGCGCTTGCCATGTGGTAAACCCTGTCCGATTCACGGATCAGTTCCTCCATCAGCCGCGCGTTCAACACGGTGTCGATGATAAGGCGAAATCCGGGCTTATCTTCCAGATGAGCCACATTCGAGTAGCGTCCGGTCGAGAGGTTGTCAATGACCGTGATCTCGTGACCTTCGCCGATAAGTTTGTCTGCTAAATGGCTGCCGACAAAACCGGCTCCGCCTGTTATAAGTATCTTCATAAATGTTCTAAGCTGCTATACTCGCATTAAACAATGCTGGTTGAGACTCAATCGCTTTAACCCTCATCTTTGCGATCGCGCAATACTCATGGCTGATATCAATGCCTATATAATTCCTGCCCATTTCTACTGCAACTCTTGGTGTCGTTCCGCTTCCGCACATTGGGTCAAACACAATACCGTCCTGGTTTGTCCACGACATTATGTGGTCTCTTACAAGCTGACACGGAAAAGGCGCCGGGTGTCCTTTCGCTTCCTGGTCTTCTTCCTTTTTGCCAACAACATATTCCCAAATGTTGCCTTTTATCTTTTTATCCTTTACAGGCTTAGCAAGTTTCTCTCTTTTCTGTTCGTTCTTCGAATAATTCTTGTAGGTGGTACCGTTAAGTTCCGAACCTGCGTGCATACAGTCCACAAGAATTGGATTGTGTGTACTTACAACACCTTTGCTAAAAACGAACATATACTCAAACTCGTTGTTATAGCGTTTACGATAAATTTGCGGAATTGGATTTTTTTTGCGAAAAATCATTGTATCGTGCAGATTGAACCCTATTTCTTTGAAATATAATGCTTGTTTAAAACTTGTTCCTGTTTCAGTTGCATTGATTGTTGCATCGGCAACGACCCATACCACAACACCGCCTTGTTTTGTTATTCTGTACAGTTCTTGGGCTATTTCTTCAAACGGAAAAACATAGCCTTTATAATTTCTCAAATCATCATAAGGTGGCGAAGTAACGGTTAAATCAATTCCTTCATCATCAAAGTTTTTCATCACTTCGATACAATTTCCCTCGATTATTGAGTTTAAGTATTTCTGCATATCAGATTTATTTTATAGCAAGTAAGCCGTTATCCTTAATTGAATTGATAATCTTGATTTTGCTGTCAATCTTATGCACTTTTATCAATTCGTTCAGAGCTTCTTGGTGGCTCATTCGCATTATCTTTTCACGTTGTTTTGCTAAATATGTTAGATCTTCTTGCTTGGCAACTTCAATGGATTCTAACGATGCCTGTTTTTCTTTCTGCCATAGTTCTTCTATGGTTTCAGAAAATTCAAGAAGTGTTTTATTGATTCCTAACCAATAATCTGTTGCACTTTTTGACAATGGTAATAATGGAACGGTCTTGAAAACTTTATACAAAAGTTCCTGTGCTTTTTCTGTTCCCTCAATTTGAGAATAGGAAAGCAATAGAGCCAAATGCGAATAGGTAAAAATACATACATCGCTACTTGTGGCACTTTGATAAATCTGGCTTGAGGCTCTTGGCAATTGATAAATAGGGCAGACAACCATTGCATTTGGTTTTCCGTGTTTCCAACGGTGCATTGCCTGTACTTTAAAATCTTTCTGATTTTTTGCAGTTCTACTCAATCGAAATGCTTTAGCATCTGCAACAAAACTGTAATCTTTTCCAAACGCTTCTACATCTGCAACGTCTGCACGTTCTTTAATTACTAAACTTTTTAATCCCAATGCTTGGTAGGCCAAGGAAAGTAAACAATCTGTATATTTTGAGTATAGTTTTTCTTCGCTTGAGTCGTGATTATATGATTCGGGAATACTGCCACAAAGTCTTAAATGGTCAATTAAAACATTGATTCCGTCTTGTTCAACTTCTTCGGTTAACTCTTTAGCTGATTTTTCATAGTCATCGCCAAAATTTCCGCTTAGTTGTCGGATTTCTTCAATCCAATACGAGCGTCTCTTAATGGCTTTTTTTGACACTATTATGTTCATTTAATCTATATGCGTATCTAAGCCAGCAAAGTGATCGACGGTCTTTTTTAAGCCTTCGGCCAGCGGCACGGCTGGTTCCCAGTTTAGCAGGTTTTTGGCACGCTCGATATTTGGCTGGCGTTGTTTGGGGTCGTCCTGCGGCAGCGGAAGGTGTTTTATCTTTATCTCCCGGCCGATGGTTTTGCTTACTTCCTGTGCAAGCTCATTCATCGTAAATTCGGTCGGATTGCCGAGGTTGACGGGCAGATGGATGTCGTCCGCCTCGGTATTCATCAGCCTTATCAGGCCTTCGACCATATCGCTGACGTAGCAGAACGAGCGAGTCTGAGAACCGTCACCATAGATGGTCAATTCCTCACCTTTCAGTGCCTGAACGACGAAATTTGAAACAACACGGCCGTCGTTCTCAAGCATCCGTTCGCCGTAAGTGTTGAATATTCTGACAATTCGTGTGTCCACATTGTTTTGGCGGTTGTAATCCATCATCAGCGTTTCGGCGACACGTTTACCTTCGTCATAACAGCTGCGGAGGCCGATCGGATTTACATTTCCCCAATAATCCTCGGTTTGCGGATGGATGAGCGGATCGCCATAGACCTCAGAAGTTGAAGCCTGAAGGATGCGGGCCTTGACGCGTTTTGCCAGTCCGAGCATATTTATCGTACCCATGACGCTGGTTT
The DNA here is from genome assembly GCA_019639175.1 of Acidobacteriota bacterium. GTDB lineage: Bacteria > Acidobacteriota > Blastocatellia > Pyrinomonadales > Pyrinomonadaceae > OLB17. The sequence goes on from JAHBSK010000002.1 coordinate 160,551, forward strand.
TGACGGTTTTGACCGGGTTGTATTGATAATGAATGGGCGAGGCGGGACACGCCAGATTGTAGATCTGATCCACCTCAAGCAGGATCGGTTCGGTCACATCATGGCGGACGATCTCAAACTTTTTATTATCCAGCAAATTTATGACGTTAGCTTTGCGGCCGGTAAAGAAATTGTCGAGACAGATGACCTCGTTCCCGTCGTTCAAAAGCCTTTCGCAAAGATGCGATCCGATAAAACCGGCCCCGCCTGTGATCAGTATCCTCATGTTATTCTGTAATTTACCAAGCCATTCCCAGCCTTTTCCGGCAAAAAGGTAATTATCCACTAAGCGCCGTTTAGAAGCAATTTATCCGGACGGCGGCCAATATTCGCCTTTATGTTATTGAACAAAGAGAAACATAATACTATCATCATTCGTAACACACCCAACGGAGTGCAACGCAACTGCACCTTGTGCGCTCGCGCACCTGTTTTTATGCCTGCGGAACGTCGTGTCAGGCGTTGCCGGGTCAAACAGAATATTTTTAGACAATCAGGAGATCGGAAAATGGTTCATAAGGGCAAGATAAGTTTTTTGTTGGTACTCAGCCTTTTGCTTCCGGGCATGGCGTTCGGCCAGGCGACGGGAGCACAGCGTTCTGACGTGGAACGCATTCGCGATGAAGGGCTGAACAGGTCGCAGGCGATGGCGACAATGAGATATTTGAGCGACGTGATAGGCGCCCGCCTGACAAATTCGCCCGCACAGCGCAGGGCAAATGTGTGGACAAAGGAGCAGCTTGAAAAATGGGGGCTTAAGAATGCTGCCATTGAACCATGGGGCGAGTTCGGACGCGGCTGGGAACTTAAGAGATTTACCACTACAGTAATGGTCGGTAACGAATTTGTTTCCTTTAGAGCCTATCCAAAGGCCTGGTCGCCTTCGACCGACGGGGCCATAACCGCTGATGTTGTTTTTGTTGATGCACAGGATGAAGCAGGTTTGGAGAAATACAAAGGCAAGCTGAAAGGTGCGATCGTACTTACCGCTGCTCCGCCGGCCGTTAAACCAAACTTTGATCCGCTGGCATCAAGAGTTTCGGACGAGGAACTGACAAAGCTTGAGAATGCCACACCGGTTCAAGGCCCGGCTCAGGTTCGCGGACGACCCGGCGGCCCTAACGCTGCGATGCAGTTCAATCAGCGCAAACTCCGCTTTTATTTTGAAGAAGGCGTAGCCGTTCTGGTAGAACCGAGCAACGGGACAGATGCAGGCACGATCAGAGTGATGGGAGCAACCGCGGCACCGCAGCCCGTAACTCCGGGAACTCCGGTCGCTCCATTTGGCGGCGGTATGCGTGTGTATTCCAGAGGAGCGGCTCCGACGATCCCGCAGCTTGTGGCGGAAACCGAACAGTACAACCGCATCTTCCGCGTTGTTCAGCAGGGAATCCCTGTAAAAATGACGGTCGATCTGTCAGTGCAGTTCTTTGATGACGACCTGCAGGGCTATAACACCGTTGCGGAACTTCCGGGAACCGATCTGGCCGATGAGGTCGTTATGATCGGCGGACACCTTGATTCTTGGCACGGCGGCAACGGCTCTACCGATAACGGAGCCGGCGTAACAGTTGCCATGGAGGCATTGAGAATACTTGCGGCATCAGGCCTTAAGCCGCGTCGCACCATCCGTGCCGCTTTGTGGACAGGAGAAGAACAGGGGCTGCTTGGTTCACGAGGTTACGTCGCAAAGCATTTTGCAGAAATGCAGGGCGGACCCGGCCAGGGCGGCCAGGGCGGAGGCCCGCGAACGCTGGTAAAGAAACCGGCGTATGACAAATTCTCTGCCTATTACAATCTGGATAACGGCACGGGACAGATACGCGGTATCAACATGCAGGGCAACGAAGAACTGAGGCCGATCTTCCGTGAATGGTTCGGGCCTTTCAGCGACATCGGGGCCAAGACCGTCAGCATCAATTCTGTCGGCGGCACCGATCACCTTGCATTTGACGCAGTCGGCCTGCCGGGCTTCCAGTTCATTCAGGATCCGATCGAATATTTTGGCAGAACGTGGCATACGACACAGGATGTCGCAGACCGTACATTGGAACAGGATCTGATGCGTTCTGCGGTTATCATGGCGGCATTTGCATACAACACAGCAATGAGAGATGAACGTCTGCCGCGTAAATCTTCGGCTAATGCTGCGGTTGCTTCGCTGTTCTCAGGATTTGACCTGATGGCACTCAACGATGAGGTTCAATTCCGAAGCCTTGGCCTCGGCCATCAGATTTGCGGACACACCATCAGCTCTGATGAGATGCCTAGTGGATTTCCTGCATTCCTGACGCTCAGCACGACGATGCATGACCATGCATCTCATGCAGAATAGTTGCCGTTTATCGGTGTAATGTTAAAGGCCGTTCGGATGAAAATTCCGGACGGCCTTTTTGCAGGTTATGAATGTTGAGGCAGGGGCATATTTTCACTTTGCATCCGCACTCAATGTCAGAGATGCGGGAACACTATCTCAAATGTTTTTCGAACAGGCTGTGGATCCTTTCATACTCGTCGATCCAGCTTTCGGGGCGTTCAAAGCCGTGGCGTTCGGCAGGATAGACCATCAGATCGAAATATTTGGTCTTTCTTAATCTGATGAGCTTTTCGACAAGCTGCATCGAATCCTGCACGTGAACGTTATCGTCGATGACGCCGTGAAGGATAAGCAGCGGTTTTTCCAGCTTGTCCGCATAGGTTATCGGCGAACTGCGTTTATACCATTCGGGATTTTTGTCCGGGTGGCCGAGCCTCTGCGCCGTGTAGCCGGGATTGGCCGCATAGTAATTTTTCCAGTCAAAGACCGGACGAAGAGCCGCTGCCGCTGCAATGCGCTCAGGAGCACGCATTACAAGCATTCCGGCCATAAATCCGCCGTAGCTGCCGCCGTAAACGCCTATCCGTGACTGATCGACGCCGTAATTTGCGACCATGTGATCGATGCTGTCGATGTGGTCCTCGTAATCCTTGCCGCCGAGGAAATCATATACATCGGTGCGCCAGTCGCGTCCGTAGCCTGCTGATCCGCGATAGTCTATGTCCAGAACGACATATCCCGTTTTAGCAAGCATATCGTTGAACATAAACTCACGGTAATAATTGTTCCAGCCGTTTATGACGTTCTGAAGATAGCCCGCACCATGGACAAAAATGACCATCGGATATTTTGTTCTTGATCGGGCATTGTGGCCCGGCGGCAGGTATATCTTTGCAGGTATCCTTTTGCCGTCACGTGAGGCTATCTCGACGAAATTCGGCGTGGTGAATTGCAATGAATTGAATTTTGCGGGAATCGTGTCCGTCAGTTTTACCGGAGCGTCAGATGGCGAACATGGTGAACACACCGGCTGAACATAAAGATCGCCCGGACGGTTCCATGTGGAAAGTTCATAAGTGACGATCTGCCGGTCTCCTTTTTCTGACAACGCAAAGCTGCCTTTCATTCCTTTTATCGGAGAGGGAAGCATTGTCTTGCCGCCGGTCGCGGGATCAAGCAGGTAAAGCTCGCGTTCCTTATAGGTGTTTTCGGTAGAGGCGTACAGGATCTTGCCGTCGTTGGTCCATTTTGCCCATTCAACCTGCCAGTTGCCTGAGGTCAACTGCTTTATCTCCGCCTTGCCGTTTCCTATGTCAACTTTTGCGAGATAAAGGTGATTGTAGCCGTCCTCTTCTGAGGTAAAATAAAGCACATTTGGGTCGTTCGGGTGCGGTTCATAGATGACGGATAATTGAGCCTGCCATTTGTCATCTGTATGTTCGGTGACAAGGATGATGTTCTGTTTGGCCGAGCCTGCGTCCGCAACGAAAAAAAGCTGGCGGCGTTTTGTGTCGCGGTCGATGCGGTCAACCAGAAGGTGATTGCCGTCCGCCGTCCATGCCGAACGCCTGAAACTGCTGACACCTTCGGCGGCGGGGAGTTTTATCTCGACCGGAGGCGTGGTCTTATTCACCTCATATGCATAGACCTTTTGCGTTGCCCAGCCGCGTCGTATCGTCTGTATAGTGACAAGTTCCGGCAGATAATTTGGCACAGAAAGCTCGCGATGTTTCGACGTGTCGGAAACGGTCACGTAGCCTTTCGTCATCTGGTCGTTTACGGATGAAAAGCCGCCGCCCGCGCCAAAACCACCGCCGCCTGCCGCTCCTCTCGGGCCGCCCTGTCCGGGGCCGCTGACCTGTCGATTGACCTGTGTAAGCGTTGAGTCCTTTGGATCAAAAACAAATGAATTTCCGGCCTGCATATAGAATATGCGTCCGTCATCCAGGATGCGTCCGCCGGATTCCACGACATCGGTGAACGTGACCTGTTTCACCGAACGATCGGCGAGCGTCAGGACAAATATGTCGCCGTTGTGCGAAAAAATCAGCTTTTGTGAATCAGGCGACCACGCAAATCCGCCAAGCGACGGCCCTTCGCGGTCTCTGGCAAATTCATCGCGAAGTTCGACGCCATAGTTAAGCTTATTCTCTCTTTCCGGCGGCCTCGGCCTTGCGGGAAGATCGCTGACGCGCAGAATGACCTCCGGTGTGCCGCCGCCGGTCGAAACCATATACAGGTCGCGCTTGGGTTTTCCTTCCGCGTTCCACAGAAAGATCAGCTTTGTTCCGTCCGGCGACAAACGCGCCCCCGAAGGTCGCTGACCCGCCAGCGAAGGCTCTGCCATTATTTCCGGTATGGTCAGGTTTTGAGCGGAGACGCTCAAAACAAGTAAAAGGCAAAGACTAAAAAGTAAAACAAGACTTTGGGGTTGAACAGGTTGTTTTTTCATTTGTTATTTGTCTCGCTCCGATTCTTGCAGGGCATACAACACTTGTAAACCGGCCTCATCTTTCGGACGCCCGGCAGCTTTTTTTGCAATTATAAGACTTGGGATAGAAAGTATTTTTGTTGAATATCCGTCCAGATCGATCGTTAGCGAATCGTTGACCAGGTCGTCGTATATTCCCAATCCTTTGACCTCGCCTAACAGATCAACATCTCCCATTGTTGTCTTGAAAGTGAAGTTCGTTCCATGTTGTAAAGTTGACCAATCAAATACAAACGGAAGGTTGTCATCAATGCCGCGAGGACGCGGCTTAAGAGGAGTCAATACATCTGCGATCTTTTTTAAATTGTCGCGAGTTCTCGAATAACAGATGTCGAGATCTTCCGTAATATAATTTCCGCCGTGGCTTCGAATCGCGACGCCGCCGACAATAACAAAATCAGCTCCCGCTTCGCTGAAGCGGCGAGCGATCTCAAAAAGATTGATCATACTTTTTCGGCTAACTTGGCTTTTGCCCGACGAACGGCTTCCTCGAATTTTAAGATCGAGTTGACGGCATCGTCATTGTTCTTAATACGTTCGGCAGGTGTCAATCTAAGATTTTCGACGATCTGAGTCATATCGATCCCAAAATCTCGAGCAGCGGCAATTCTGCTTCCCGGACGTGGATCGAGCAATTTTTCTTCACGAGTGCGTTTCATGCTAGAAATATTTTACGGCAATTCCAGTGCTTTTGCACGGATTTCGGCCTTTTGTTCCTCGGTCAGGCGTTGGTATTCATAAATGGCATTTTCCCATGTGCCGTACATTGCATTGGGCAAAACGATGAACCTGCTGCCCCACAGATCTTTCACCTTATCGGTTTCGTCAAAGCGGTCGGCGATGCTCTTGCGTTCAAACGCGCTCGAAAAATCGTCCAGGTTGTCGCCGGCGAGCATTACGACGCGGTATTTTGCCGAAACGCTGTCGCGGCGGGCGTCCTTGCCTGATTCTGTCGTTCGGAGCAGGACATTTTCAGCCGAGACATCCGCGAAACCGGCCTTTTGCAGATTATCTATTGTCGCTTCCTTTTGAACCTCGTCGCGGTTGGAGATGTAGAATATCTTCACGCCTTTTGACACCGCGTAATTGAGGAACTCGGCCGCTCCGGGAACCGCCTTGGCGCTTCGCATTTCGCTCCACGCGTGCCAGTCCGTTGGGTTGAACGGCCTTCCGTTCAGGATGCTTGCCGCCTGTGACGGCGAGTTGTCCAAAACCGTTTCGTCAATGTCCACGATTATCGCACGCGGCATTTTGCGCTGTTCTTTCGGCAGCCGCTTGACGTTCTTTTTGTCCAGATCGGCGTCAAGACGCAACCGTGCGATGTTGAATGCTTGAAGGCACAAAGCGCGATATTCCGCCGCCTTTTGCGTGTAAAGAACAGCGGCGACCTGATAATCAAGGTTGGCTTTTTCGACCTGCTGTTGTCCGGCGGCGGACACAAAAAGAACCGCGAAAAGCAGAAAGAACGACGATATTGACGTAAGAATGCGGGGTGATCGTGGCATACGTAAAATTGACGAACCGAAATTGTAAATATCGCGAAGATTATATACGAAACGCGTTAGATATACCGAATCGCCACAAAAAAAGAAGTATGATCTTCCGTTTTATGCTGGTCAACTTTTTGTTGATCCGATATCAACCGCGATGTTGCGCCATTTGCCCTGGTTGAACCGCGCAAAGCTGAGCAAAAACCGCGTGATGTGTCCCGCCAGTATAGCCAGCCAAATGTGCATCGGCTGTAAACCCCACAAATGCGATATGGCAAAACACGCGCCGAGCGGGATGATCATCTGCGAGACTATTGAAATATACAGCGGGCTTTTTGTGTCGCCCGTGCCCTGCAGTCCGCCGGTATAGGTCAGCGCCGTTGAAACGAACAGGCCCGAAATGCTCAGAACGCGGAGAAGCTGAACACCGATCTCCGTGACCACCGGATCGTCCATTCCGAAAATGCCCAAGAGCTGTTGCGGAAAGAAAAAGAAGATCAGCCCCAGAAATACCGATCCTAAAGCGCCAAATCGGGCGGCCGTGTGAACGGCGGCAACCGTGCGTTCGGGCTGTCCGGCCCCGAGGTTCTGTCCGGCAACGGCTGCGGCCGCACCCATCAGGCCGACGGCGGTCCAAGTTACCAAAGCAAAAAGCTGTGTGTAGGCGACCGAATAAGCCGCTTGAGCCGCCGCGCTCTGTGCCAGCGATCCGATAAAATACAGCATCAAAACGCCGCCGATATTCATGGCAATGCCCTGAAAGCCTGTCGGCAGCCCGAATCGGAACAGCGACCTGATGACGGAACCGTCCGGCGCCCATCCGCCGCCTCTGGGAAAGTTTATGACCCAATCGCCCTTCCACATTTTATAGATGGAATAAATGCCGATGATGCCCGTGGCAATGCTGGTACCGATGGCCGCTCCGGTCGTGCCGAAACCGGGTATCGGCCCCAAACCGCGTATGAAGACGATGTTGAGTATCAGATTCAGGATCGTCATTGTTATGCCGAGCATCATCGGCGTTTTTGCGTCACCGGCGGCACGCAGAGCGCCGCTTACCATAAAAAAGAGCATCAGGCCGATGGCAAAAACAAAACTGACCCGGAGAAACGGAAGAGCCTCGGCCTTGACGCCTGCATCGGAGCTGACAAAATCGAGCAGATACGGCGTGGCAAAGTAACCTATCGGCCCGACAACCGCCGCGAGGATGATCGTCACCAGAAAAGCCTGATAAACCGTACGATTGACCTTTTCCACCTCGCCCGCGCCGACAAAGCGGGCAACCAGAACGCTCATCCCTGTAAATATCGACGCGATGAAAACAATAACGGCAAGGAATATCTGATAGCTGATACCCATTGCCGCATTGCCCCTGTAACCGACAAGATTTCCGACAAGGATGTGATCGACCATTCCCTGAAGCCCGGCAAATGCGTTGGTGAGCATCGTCGGCCATGCGATCTTCCAGACGGCGCGGCCCAGCGGCCCTTCGATGATGGAACGGTCGTATTTTGACGTTTCGGAAACAGGTTCAGATGGAATGTCGGCGGCATCAAGAGCCGCTTGATCGGTAGCTTCGGCCATTGTGATTGATTGTCTCAAATAGACGCGAAATGTGGTAATGGAGCCGAGCGGCCGGGAATTTCGTGAGCGTTATGCATCGGTAAAAGACCGCCGAACAGATATTCAAATCGCCCGATGAGAACCCGCGCAAAAACCGGCAGACGAGGTTGTCTGAAAAGTTATTTTCTGTGTCTTTATCCTGTGAATTCTGTGGTCAAGCACCGGAAAACACCACAGGATCCACAGATAAAAATCTGAAACACACAGATCGAATCCGTCTTTCTAGACGACCCAGTTACTTGAGGATCATCCGCGAAATATCAGAATGACTGACGCGGAACAAAAAGCGGTTCGTAGCTTTTTCGATAACCGTAGCCAAGGAATATGTTTGCGAGAACCAGAAACGCCGCGATCAGTATGCCCTCAGGCGCCAGCGTCAAATGAACAAAGAATATGTTGATGACGATGGGAGCAAGGATCACCAAAGCAAGCGGCACGAAAAATCCCGAGACAAGCGCGATCCCGCAGACAAGCTCAGTCACTTTCAGCAGCGTCATAAAGTAGCCCGAAGCCGCCAGGCCTTCGTTAAAAGTTTTCAACGGGCCGGTAAGTTCCGGCTGCGGGATCAAATTCGCAAAATATGCGACGGAGGAAAAGATGAATAACAGGCCGACAAGCGTTCTGACTATTATCATTGCGATCTTCATTTTTAAGGTTTACCTCCTGAATGGAACTATTGAACGCAGCCGCGGTTCACGCAGAAAAAGTCCAAGCCACACGAGTATGCCAATATAAACAGGAAAAAGCATGTGTGTAAAGAGCGGGCTGCCAACGCGAAAATGGGTCGCTACCGCTCCGCCCAAGTATCCAGTCAGCAGAATAGCACCGAGGACAGATGTTTGCGGGATCAGATATATCGCCAGACCGACGAGAAGTATGATGCCGACCGGGATCATCTGCTCCATTGTGTAACCGAGCGGCAATACGTTCTCTTCGATACCGGCAGGCTGTATAAATTTGACAACGCTGTCCATCAGCAGAAATGCCGCAACCAGTCCTGTGACAATATAACCAGCCCAGGGACGCCGGGTTCCGTTGTTCGTGTTCTCATTTTCGGTCATATTAACATTCTCCTGTTTGAGCAAAGATCGTGTGAGCAGACTGTCGGTGTGCCTCGCTCCTGTCAAACACCGTCGAAAGCGGTTTGCAGGTCAGCAAGGATGATCTTTTTCATTTGCAGCATCGCATTTGTTGCCCGGTCGGCTTTCTCGCGGTCGGGGTCGGTGATCATTTCCATAAGCTGCGGCGGCGTTATTTGCCACGAAACGCCGTATTTGTCCGTGAGCCATCCGCAAGGAAGCTGCTCGCCGCCCTCGGAAAGCGATCCGTACAGCCGGTCGATCTCTTCCTGCGTATCGGCATAGACCATAAGCGACATTCCTTGCGAGAACGAGAAATGGTCGCCGCCGTCGTAAACGTGAAACGTCTGTCCTTCGATCTCAACGGTCGCGCCAGCCGGTTTGCCGTCAGGGCCGCGCATCGTGCTTACGATCCGTGAATTTTTAAAGATCGACATATAAAATTCCACAGCCTCAAGGCATTTTTCCCTGTACATCAAAAAGGTCGTTATCTTTTGCATAATTCCTCTATATTTTGTTTTCTGCCCGTTCGTAAAATAGTGAGACCATTCCTGACGGGCCTTTTCTGATCTCTTTCAGATGAAGGCCGAGCCGCACGTCATCCGAACGAAAAGCGGGTGTTCCGCTGCCAATGACAAAGGGTGTAATCATCATCCGAAATTCGTCGATGACTCCCATTTTGACAAGAGAAGCAGCCAGTGCGGAACTGCCAAATACCGCTATGTCCTTGTTCGTCGAATTTTTGATCTCAGCTATCGTTTCGGACGAGAGTTCACTGTAAAGTGTCGTGTTCGTCCAATCCGATCGCTTCAGTTTGCGGGAAAACACATATTTGGGTATGGCATTCATCTGCTCGGCCTGCCAGCCAGTTGCGGTCGGCCAATGATCGACGAAAAGGTCGTAGGTCTTGCGGCCCAGTATCATTGCACCTATCGACCCCAGCATTTCGTCAGCATAGGCCTCGAAATCATCATCGGTGAACAAGGCGGTCTCGCGCAGGTCGCCTTCCGGCCCTTCCATAAAGCCGTCCAGCGATAACGAGACCTGCCAAAATACTTTGCTCATTGTCAGCCTGTATGTGCGGCGTTTGATTCTTCTTCCGATTTTTCTTTTACCACAAAAGAGGTCAGAGAAGAGACCTTGTCACCGCTGAACTGATAGATGTCGCAATAGTTATATGAATTTTTCACGCCGTCGGCATCTTTCATCGTCATATTGCCGCTGCAAACCACGCCGTTGCCTTCGGCAATGAGCAGGTCGGTCGTGAACGCAGGCGGTTCGTGGCCTTCCATTGAACTCATCCATTCACGGATATTGTTCTTGCCGGTCACTGTCTTTTCACCTGCCATCGTCCAGACGATATCTTCGGTGCAATGGCCGAGAAATTCTTCGGTATCATTTTTTGTGAACGATGCGTTTATCGCCTCTACTATTTGTTTCTTATCATTAGACATAATGTTTACTCCTTTTATTTCTCACCGCTGACATCGGCGTTTATCAGCCAGTTGATGCCGAATTTATCAACAAAGCTGCCGAAATAGCCGCCCCAAAATGCGTCTTCCATCGGCATCTGGACGGTTCCGCCTGCAGATAATCCGGCAAACAGCCTGTCTGCCTCTTCGCGTGAACCAAGCCCGATGGCGACGGTCACGTTGTTGCCCTGAATACATGGCGGGCCAAAGCCTTTGAGCGAATCAGACGCCATGATAAAACTGCCGTCCGAAATGGGCAGGCACATGTGCATCACTTTGCCTTTGTCATCTTCGGAAAGATTCATTTCGCCCTCGTCGCATCCGGGCATTTCGCCCCACCGCATTATCGGCCCGGCGAAATCACCGCCGAAAACCGAGCGGTAAAAATTCATCGCTTCTTCACAGTTACCTTCAAAATTAAGATACGGATTGATGTTTGTCATTGGATCGTTGATCTCCTTTATTCTTTTTGTTTGTATTTGGTATCTGTCGGGCGGAATCCATACGTATTCAAGCCCGATGCTTACTTCCTAATCTTCGATCAAAGAAAGAAAATTCCCAGCGGGATCCCTGAACCAGGCGATATTCGGCCCGTCATCTGACCTTGCTCCGCGAAAGATATGTTTATCGTCCGTTTTGATGTTGCCGTCAAAGTCCTCGAAGATCACGCCGCGATCCGAAAGCTCGTCCACGGCCGCGTCAATGTCCGAAACAGGGAAATTCAGGACGGTAAATGTCGCGGGTTCATGATCTTCTTTTACGTAGATGAAAACGTCGGAACCCGAGCCAAAACTAATTTGAAGTCCCTCTTTTGTTTCGCTGACAGTGAGTCCCAGAATATTTTGATAAAAATCCAGAGCTGCTTTTGCGTCGTTGGTAGAGAAACTGCTGAATGCCGACGAAGCTATTGCTTCACGTTTATTTTTTGCAGTGCTTACTGTTCCAGGCATTTTATACCTCCTATGCCATTTTGTTTTGATTCGATACGTTTATTAACGCTGATCGGGGAATAGACGTAATACAGCAATAATCATTCCTGTTCAAAGACATTTTTCTTATCTAAAAAAAGCTAACACAGGTTACTTGCAAAGTGCAAGTATTTTTACTTGTTTTTTGCAAGTATGTTATAATGGATGCAGGAGGTTCGATAAAGATTGGAAAATACTTGCCCGCTCAATTACGGATTGGAGATATTCGGCGACAGATGGTCACTGCTTGTTATCCGTGACATCGCTTTTTGGGGAAAGAAAACATACGGGGAATTTCTAAGCTCAAACGAGCGTCCGGCCACGAACATACTGGCAGGGCGTCTTGCACGTCTGGAAAAGAATGGTTTTATCGTCAAAAGAACAGATGAAAAGGACAAGCGCAAGGAAATATATTCGCTCACCGAAAAGGGCCTTGACCTGATACCGATGCTGATGGAGATAGGAGCGTGGAGCGCCAAATACGATCCGCGACAGCCTGAAGAATTCAAACAGTTTGTCACAATGGTCCGCGCCGATCAGCAAAGGCTTACTGCTCATTTTATAGACAAGGTGAGAAACGGTGGGGCGATATTTGCTGACGCCGTCGGACGTCAGTCAACAGACAGTTGAATTTATCCCGGATCAGGCGTTCGAAAAATTCCGAAACGAAAAGTGTTTATCGTAGTCAGGAAGTTTTAGTTCTAACAGTTAAAAGTCGGTTAGTTTATAGTTGATAGTTAAACAAACTGATAACTGTAAACTATTTAACTGTAAACTGTTAGAAGTATTTATCTTTATAAAAATGAGCATGAAAATAAAACGCGCGTACGAGGAACCGTCTAAGAGCGACGGCAGGCGGATATTGGTGGATCGCCTTTGGCCGCGCGGCCTGACAAAAGAAAAAGCGGCGGTCGATATGTGGCTGAAGGAGATCGCACCAAGCACCGACCTGCGCAAATGGTTCGGCCACGACCCGGCAAAATGGAATGAGTTTCAGAAACGCTACATAAAAGAACTGGACGCAAACCCCGAACCGGTGAACACCATAAAAGAACTGGCGAAAAAAGGAACCGTCACACTCATTTACGGAGCAAGGGACGAGGAGTACAACGACGCCGTTGTGCTGCGCGGTTATTTGGCAAAAGACTGAGATCGTTTTAAAGCCAAGTCGCGGTGCCGCAAAGCTGCCAGGACTTTAAACGCCTTAATTAACTAACAGTCTTTCACTATTTACCATAATTTACGATGTACGAAACCACTCTGGTTGGGCCACCATAGTAAATATTGGCGGGATAAAATCTTGATATGCTATTATTTTTACAATGACACGCCAGATCTCAAGCAGAATAACGGTCAATCCCAAACAGTGCGGAGGACATCCGTGTATTCGCGGAATGCGCATTCGAGTTTCCGATGTGATCGATCTTTTTGCAAGCGGGCTGACCGCTGAAGAGATACTTGAAGAAATGCCTGACCTTGAAGCGGAAGACCTGCAAGCCGCTCTTCAGTATGCCTCCGATCGTATAAACCATCCGGTACTTATCGCGGCATGATCTGGATAGACGCACAACTTTCACCGGCTATCGCATTTTGGATCCGCGAGACTTTCGGCATTGACGCAAAAGCTCTGCGTGAGATCGGATTGCGTGATGCGGAAGATGAAGAAATATTCAGGGCCGCATCGGAAGCCAATACGGTAGTGATGACAAACGACCGAGATTTTGTCCTGCTTCTCCAACGGTTTGGGCCGCCTCCGAAAGTGATCCTGCTGTCTTGCGGCAACACATCGAACGCAAATCTGAAAATAATACTTAGCGCTACTCTTAAAGATGCTTTAGGCCTTTTAGAGTTGGGCGAGGAACTCGTTGAGATACAATGAAAAGGCTTGCGGCGTCAGCGGTAATTAGTAGAAGGTTTGAATCTTGCGTCGGCTTTAAAAGGAAATGTCATATTTGCTGCGTCAGCGGTGTTCCCATTAAAAGAGATTGAATAATAAGCATCATTAGGAACTGTCAGTTCGAGTTCTACCGACATCGTGAAAAAGGAGATGGAAATTATGAATCGTATCGCTTCTATCTTATCGCTTGTGGCTGCAACAACCGTAGTTTTCATTTTTATGGCCGGTACTGCGATTTCGCAGGGCGTCGAGGAGCGAAATGTTTCGGCCGGGAAGTCCAATAATTATGGGAACGGTGATGAACTCGCTGATCTTTTGGATCGTCAGAGAGCCTTGGAGACATCTGCAATTGAAGCCTTTGAAAGAAGGGATTTTGAAGAGGCCGAGGAGCAAATTATTGAATCCTTATCATTATCTCGAAAATTAGCCAGTCATAGTAAGGCTATTGAGGTGAAGCGTGGACATACTGAACACGTGACCAGTGTTATTCTTGGCCTTATAGAATTGGAAAAAGGAGGAACGGCAAAAGCTGCTGAATATTTGTTGACGGCCGGACGCATCTCTGTTCCTTCTCCTGTTTTAATGACGTTCGGCCCTGATATGCTTTTGGCAAAAAGACTACTCGAAAAAGGGGAACGTGAGACGGTTTTAAAGTATTTGGAAGATTGCGCCGTATTCTGGCAAGAAGAGAACGGCAGATTAGCCGCCTGGAAACAGACTATTGAAGAAGGCGGGATACCGGATTTCAAATATAATCTGATAAGCGTGATCAAGCCCGAGCAAAACTGAGAGGGCTTTCGAGTTTGATCGGAAATAGACAACACAAGGGCGGTCTGTTTATCCAGACCGTCCTTATTTCTTTGGCCGTTCGTTGGCTTTTAACACACGCTTTCTTAGTCTTATTGCCTTTGGCGTTACTTCGATGAGTTCGTCGTCGGCGATGAATTCCAAAGCTCGTTCGAGCGACATATCACGAACGGGAACAAGCCGCATTGCCTCATCGGCGGAGGTCGTTCGCATGTTCGTGAGCTTTTTCTCCTTGATCGCGTTGACGTCCAGATCGACCGCTCTGGCGTTTTCGCCGACGATCATTCCTTCATAGACCTTGACGCCGGGTTTGATGAAAAGCGTGCCGCGTTCCTGGAGGTTGTAGAGCGAATAGGTCGTCGATTCGCCCATGCGGTCGGCGACGAGCGAACCGGTCGAACGGTTCTTCATTTCGCCCTGCCATTTGTCAAAACGCAGAAAGATGGTGTTCAGCAATCCTGTGCCTTTTGTCTCTGTCAAAAACTCACCGCGAAAACCGATCAGGCCTCGCGACGGTATCTCATATTCCAGCCGGACACGGCCCGAGCCGTTGTTTATCATTTTGGTCATCTGGCCTTTGCGGCGGCCCAGAGCCTCGGTGACAACGCCGATGAATTCTTCCGGCACATCGATGACGACCTGTTCAAATGGCTCAAGCGTCTCGCCCGTGGTTTCGTCTTTTTGTGTGATGACCTCGGGTTTTGACACCTGCACTTCGTAACCCTCTCGGCGCATCATTTCTATCAGGATGGCAAGCTGCAGTTCGCCGCGGCCCGATACCTTGAACTGCTCTGCCGCTTCTGTCTGGGTAATGCGCAGAGCGACATTGCCGAGCAGTTCGCGGTCGAGCCTGTCTTTTATCTGTCGTGATGTGACGAATTTGCCGTCGATGCCGGAGAACGGCGAGGTGTTGACGCCGAAGATCATCGAGATGGTCGGTTCATCAACGGCGATGACCGGCAAAGGCGTCGGGTTATCCGGCAAGGTGATCGTCTCACCGATGTTTATGTCATCAAAACCCGCAAGCGCGACGATCTCGCCGACGCCTGCAGATTCTACGCTGACACGTTCGAGGCCTTCGAAAACAAAAAGCTCTTTAACGCGTGTTTTTTGTATGGAACCGTCACGTTTAGAAACGGCGACCTCCTGATTTTTGCTTATCGTGCCGGAGAACATACGTCCGATGGCAAGGCGTCCGACGAATGCGTTGTAATCTATGTTTGCGACGAGAAGCTGCAGGGCATCTTCACGCACCGCCTTTGGAGCCGGAATGGTCTCAAGCACCTGGTCGAAAAGCGGCCTGAGGTCTTTGCTTTCGTCAGCAAGGTCTTTTTTCGCGATGCCGTCACGCGAGATCGAATAAAGTATCGGAAATTCTATCTGTTCATCGGTCGCACCGAGGTCGATGAAAAGGTCGTAAATTTCATTGACGACCTCTTCGGGGCGTGCGTCCTGGCGGTCTATCTTATTTACCAATGCAATGCAGGGAAGTTTCAGTTCCAATGCCTTGCGGAGCACAAAACGCGTTTGCGGCAGACAGCCTTCCGCTGAATCGACCAGAAGAACGATGCCATCGACCATTTTCAGAACGCGTTCCACCTCGCCGCCGAAATCAGCGTGGCCCGGCGTATCGACGATGTTTATTTTGTGATCGCCGTAACGCACGGAGGTGTTCTTTGCCATGATGGTGATGCCGCGTTCGCGTTCGATGTCCATCGAGTCCATAACGCGTTCGACCACCGCTTCGTTGTCGCGATATGTGCCTGATTGCTGAAGCATTGCGTCAACGAGCGTTGTCTTGCCGTGATCGACGTGAGCGATGATGGCGATATTTCTGATCTTGTCTGCTGTAACCATAAATGTATTGGATATAAGTTCGTAAAAAAGCGAAACAAAAATGATGACGGATTGAGGGTCAAAACGCAAACGAAAAAGGCCGAATGGACAGATGCCCATTCGGCCCGGAGGCGGACGCAGCAGGCGGCCTAGCCCGCCTTTTTGTCAACCTTAAGGTTGTTGGTCACAGAAAAAGCGTTTCGTACCGACCTTGCCGCGATATTGGCAAGGTTAACATCAGTACTGGTGGCAACTGAACCCTCAAGCGTTATGTGGCCGTTCTCCACGATCAGCCTGATCGACGGGTTGACGGCGTGCATATACCGTGACAGGCCGCCGTGATTAGCGATGCTCCTTGCCAGGTCGCGCCGTATCGTCTCATCAAAACCGCCTATCGGCAGTACCTCGATATTGTTGACGACCTTTTCCACACCGGCCAGCCTCTTTACGGCAGCGGCTGCCTCTGACTTGTTGGTTGCATTGCGAACCTTTCCGTCCAATGTGACGACGCCTCCGTCAACCGTGAAGCTGATATGATCGAACAGCTCATAGTAGGGCAGCTTATTTATCTGGCGCTGCACCTCGCGTTCAAGCGCGGATGTGGAAACCTCGCCGGAATATGTCTGCGCATTGACCCCGACGAGCGAAAATGTCAAAAATGCGAATGATAACAGCAATACTTTGTTGAATGATCTCATAATATGTCGTTCTCCCTGTCATGGCTGAATATCGACGCCCAAACCACGACGCTATTATTAGAACGTCAAATATTTGACTCACTTGCAATAAAAAAAGATGCACAAAAAAATAAATCTGAAATGCGATCTAAATATTTGCCGTAGTTTGCCGAATGGCCTCAAAAAGCACGATACCGGCAGCGGTCGCCAGATTTAGGCTGCGGACATTGGGGTTCTGCATGGGTATGGTGAGGCAGTTTTTAGGGTTTTGTGTCAGTATGTCGTTCGGCAGGCCTCTGGTTTCCGGGCCGAAGATCATGCAGTCTCCGTCACGAAATTTCCAGTCAGTGTAATACCTGGCGGCCTTTGTCGTGAGGTAAACGAACCTTGACCCCGCAAGTGAAGCATATAAAGCATTTATATCGATATGACGATGCAGGTTTACCTCGTTCCAGTAGTCGAGTCCGGCCCGTTTCAGCGTTCGGTCATCCATTCTAAAACCGGTGACGCCGACAATATGCAGATGCGTATGCGTTGCCGCGCACAGGCGAGCAATGTTGCCCGTATTGGGCGGAATTTCCGGTTCGTAAAGCGCGATATGGAGCATATCTGGTCAATTTTGCCGTTTTGGTGTCAGAACAGAGCTTACATCGCCGGAGTGTCGGGCGGCAAATCATTGGCCGAGAGGCACCGAAACCGCTGTGGGAATATATTGAACGTGCATCCTTTGCGGCGGAAAGGTCATCAATTTATCTGGGTTTTCACTTGAAAGCGATGCCCAAAGCATCGGTTTGTGCTACAATCCGTTTTTGTATTTTTACCTTTAGACTAGGAGAATTATTTGGTGGTATTGCGTTTTGCGATAGTTTTGGTGGCGATGTCCTTTTTGATGTATGGGGACATTCACGCTCAGGAACCGACCCCGACGCCTGAGGAGATAAAAGAACCGGTTGCCATGCCGACACCGGCTGAAAAAGGAGCGGCCGGCAGCATAACCGCCGAGCAGGTTGCCGAATCGGTGATCGTTATCTACAGCCTTGGCCGCGGCAGGGACGGTTTGTCCCAGATCAGAAAAACGACATTCGAGCGCGGAAAGACCACCGTTACCAACGCCGAGGGAAAGAAAGAATCGGCGAACTATCAGCGTTGGGCGATCAGAGGCGAAACGTCCGAAAAGGACCGCGTCCGGCTAGAACAGGATTTTCCGGCGGCCAAATATTCACTCGTTTTCAGCGATGACAAGGTGTTCGGCATATATCAGGACACTGCTTTCAGCCCGCGCGAAGATGCCGTCAAGTCATTTCAGAACCAGACCTTTCGCAATATCGACGCCCTGCTTCGTTACAAGGAAAATGAGGCAAAGCTGGAATTGGGCGAACGCAAAAAAATAATGGGCGTTGACCTGATGGTATTGGACGTGATCGATAAGAACGGAGGAAAGGTCCGATTTTATATCAGCGCCCGTTCATTCCGTATTCTGTTCCTGGAATATGAAGATGAAGGTGTGACCTTTACACGACGTTTTTACGATTACCGCAACGTGCAGGGTACGATGGTGCCATACAGAACCGTTCTTTTGAAAAGGGACGAGACCGTTGAGGAAACAAACATCGGCACGATCACCTATGGCCAAAGAGTGGACGAAGGCCTCTTTATAGCAAACTGAGAATATGTTTTGGAACTTTTGAAAAGTCTCCGCGTGATAAAGGCAGCTCTTCCTGATGCCTTTACTATTCACAAGGAGAACAAAAGTATATGAAACAGTTTGCCGGCCTGTGCAAAAGGCCTTTCTTTCTTCTCGTTCTTAACCTCTTTCTCTGTCTTCCCTTAACTGCTCAAAACGAAAATACCGCCAATGACGGCCGGGCCGGACAGGACCTGCGGGCGGTGCTGTATTTTGTCATGGGAAACGATAAGGCGGCGGCCGGAACCGAATTGCCCAGGGAACTTGCCGACGTCGCCAAAGAGATAAAAAGCGGCTGGAGCCACACAGCATTGAGGCTGGCCGGGCGGCAGTTGGTAAAAACTGAGGCTCCCGGCGTGTTCAAATCCAGGGTCCCCATTGACCTCGGCAATGATGGAGATGCAAAGATACCTATCTCGATCTCAACTCTTGATTGGGTTATCACGCTCAAGCGGGCCGATGGCGGGACGGCTCACCTTGGTGCCTGTTCATTTTCCATTCGGACGCCGGTCAGGCTTGCGAAAGTGGAGACAAGCGGTGACGTGTTCAATTATGAAGCATTCAATACCAGCATGTCCGGCCTTTCGGTCAGAAAAGGCGTGCCGACGCTGATCGGCAGTTTGTCATTGCCGGCACCCGGCGGAACATTATTCGTGATACTAACACTGGAAGCCGTGACCGTCGGCTGAAAGATCTTGCCGATGAAGGAAAATCTTGGAAAAATGCAACATTTCGGGCCGTCGAGCGTGACTATATACGCAGGACGGCTTTTGTTTAGCGCCGGATTGTGTTGTAAAACCTATGAAGATATGGGTGCGGACAAAAGCGGGGAAACTGAGCAGAAAATGCCGGAGCCGATGGCTGCGGACACTCGTTCGTCCGACCACGGCCTGATCGAGGCCGCGAGGAGCGGCGACGAGGCGGCCTTTGCAGAGATAATTGCACGGTACAAAAATCCGATAACAAATTATCTCCACAGATTTTTGAACGATCACGAAGAGGCGGTCGATCTGGCGCAGGAAACCTTTATCAAGGTTTACTACGCTATGGACAGGTATCATACGGGTTATGCTTTCTCGACCTATATCTACCGGATCGCGACCAATCTGGCGATAAGCGAGCTGCGGCGACGTAAACGGCGGACGCTTTTGTCGCTGACGGGCCTGTTTCAGGCCGAGGACAATCAGGCAGCCGAGTTTCAGCCGCCTGACGAACGATATGTTCCCGATGCCGAGTTCGAGCGGGATGAACAGACGCGGATCATAACCTCGGCGATAGCGGCCCTGCCGCCCAAATACCGCGCTCCGATCGTTTTGCGGGAAATAGAAGGCCTCTCTTACGAAGAGATCGCCGGTGTGCTGGAACTGGGGCTTGGCACGACAAAATCACGGATCAGCCGTGCCAGAGCATTGCTCAGAGAAAAATTGCAGGGATATATATAACGCCGGAGTTTTTTATGATGGGCGATAAGGACAAAAAATTGGAAGACGACAGACTCAGCGAGGTGCTTGCGGGCATTCCGCGTGTCGAGGCTCCGGCAAATTTTGAGCAAAGGGTGATGAACCGCATCAAAGCCGGAGAAGAGCCGGTACGGGGTGAAGCCGCGATGTGGCCGTGGATGAAGCTGGCCCTGCCTGTGCTTGCGCTGTTGTTCGTGGGAGCATTTTTGTATTTGTCAGGAATGTTTTCGACAAACATAAGCGACCTGCCATTGACGGCAGAGGTCGAGGTCAATGATCCTCCTCCGCTGCTTCCTGATATTCCGGTAATTGAGGCTGACAGGGCCGATGACGCGAACGTTGTCACAACGGCGGCAGATAGCGGACAGCCATCTGCATTCGAACGGCCCGTGGAACGAGCGAAACAAAATACCGCGGTCAGGCCGCCGCAAAACACAAGGCGGCGAAACGTGCCTGATAATGTGGGCGGAGGTTCTGTTGACCGGGCGATCACGGCCGCACCGGATGTAAGAGCGTCCAACACGAACGCCAACACGAACGCCAATGCTAATGCCAATTTCTTTACGCCTTTGGAAGGCACTCCGGAATTTGAACGGCAGGCGAGCGTATCCGTAAAGGACATCTTTGAACTGATGGGGCTAAAGGGGGCGTACGACGGACGCGGATGGCATGTCCGCTCGGTCGATCCGGTGGGAGCGGGAAAACGATCCGGCATTCAGGACGGCGATGTGATAATAGCCGTTGACGACACGTTGCTGAATGAACGGATGGAGTTAAAGGGAAATGTCATTTTCAAAACGATCCGCGTTCTGAGAGACGGCAAGGAAGTGACGCTGTCGGTAAATCCCTGACCACGCTCAGGGCTTTTCCTCCGTGTTCACATCGGCCTTTTCCACCTCGGTTGAGAACTTTTGATAATCGTAGGAGCGGATGACCTGATTGACATTGGCTCCGCCGAACATCAGCACGCGAACCGAAAGGTTGATGTCCGCCAGCGACGGCAGCCAGATCTCATCATTGACGCGTTCCTGTTCGAGGGTGAACGATGCTCCCTTGCGGAGTTTTGCCAGCAGTCCGCCGCCGATCTTGTAGCTGTCGGCGAGGAACGCTTCGATC
Organism: Acidobacteriota bacterium; assembly: GCA_019639175.1. Lineage (GTDB taxonomy): Bacteria > Acidobacteriota > Blastocatellia > Pyrinomonadales > Pyrinomonadaceae > OLB17. The sequence goes on from JAHBSK010000002.1 coordinate 181,507, forward strand.
CGAGCGGCCTGTCTGTCATTTTCGTCTATCCACATCACACCCGCGACCTTGCCAAAAAATTTCAGCACGCTTTTGGCGTTCTTCATATCAAAATCGGGGTTTGGTTCAAAATCGAAAACGATCATGTCCCGTCCTTTATAGCGTTCGCGGCGCGGATTTATAAGGCGTGACGCACGAAGCACTTCGGCGATAGATACTCTGGCTTCGCGTCTTTGAGGGTTGTCGTCAGCACGCTTTTCCTCTTTTGCAATGCGTTTTTCGATCTCCTCGATCTGTTTGGCGGTGTCCTTGTCAGCCTCGGCCTGTTCGCGTTGCGTTAGCGGTTTGCCGTTCTTTTCTATCCGGCGGCTAATGCGGTTGCCGCGATGAAATGAAAGCTGCAATGTTTCCGATCCGGCCTCGCGCAAAACGCCGTCCTTGCCAAGTTCGCGGCGCGTGCTTTTTTGAACATACGAATACGTGTCGAGAATGCGTTCGACCTCGTCCTCATTGGTTTGCAGATGCGTCAGCAATTCCCTTATGTCGGGCAGCGGTTTGCCTGATGTTTCGGGGAACGAAAACCGCGAAAGATCGGACGAGGCAGCAGGCCCAATGGCGGCAAGTTCGATCAGATACGCTTCACCGTCGATGAAGGCATTTATTCTGAACGGCTGAACGGTCCTGTTTACTGTTCGATGGTCGGAATATTCATAAACATCTGTCGCGTCGCCAAACGGTATCTCCTCGCGGACAGGAAGCCCGGTTTCGTTATCAAAAAAGAGCTTTAATGAAGCTCCGCGTGGTGTTGACATCACAACAATGTTTGCGGCCCGTCCGTTCACATCGGCCCTGCCGCCGGAAGTTATTTTTGCACGATCTTTCTTGTAATTGAGCCATAATTGATTTCGATACCGTGCCTCGGTCTGCAGATCGACCGCCGGGTCGCCGGTCAGCGTCCGAAGCCCGTCGCGCGAATCGCGAACCCATGCGGAACGTCCATTGAATCCCATTTCCGTTTCAAATCCGGCAAGCTCATATCTCGTGTAAAAAAGATCGGGAGCCTGTGTGACCTGTAGAAATTCGCCTGAGGTTCCGTTGGATATTTTGGTTATGACGCCGACCCGTTTCCAAGCCGTAACGGACGTGACTGCCTTTTTGCCGCCAAGGGCCTTTTCGGCTTTGGCGAGGATCTTTGACGGCGATTGCGCCAAAGCCGGGACGGCTGATGTCACGATGATCGTTAAAAGAAAGAAGAATTTCATTTTTCTGTCCGTGTGGTCGAAGGCAGCAGGAAAAGCCCGAAAAGATACAGAGCGACGGCAAAGAACTGGATATAACCCGTTCCGGGCGAAAACCGCGGCAGGTCGAGCAGCCACGTGAAAGCACCTTGAGCCGGATTTTCGATGATGGAACGCAGCCAGCTTTGTTCCGCCGGAGCCGTAAGGTTTGCCAGCAGCATATATTTGACGACAAAGGCCAATCCGAAAAGCGCGCCGAGACTTCGCAAAAGCCTGCGAACATCAAAATCGGCGAACAGGTTGTTCCAGAGCGTCCAGAAAAAACAGAATGCGACGATCCAAAAAGGAAGTCCCTGTTCGGGAATGAGCGAATTGAACAGCTGCGTTGTCGCGGCAAAGAGCGCCAGCAGAACCGCGCCGTTGGCGATGTTCTTTAAGACCGGAAAATTCTCTGAGAACCAACCGCCGACCGAGATCAGTCCTGCCCGAAAGAAAAGAGCCAAAAGAATAACGGCAAAGACAAGGCAAAGCAGCGACGGTTTCAGAAAGATGAACGAACCGTCCGCTCCGCTGAGCCTCAGCCCGCCTAAAAGCGCCGATGTCAGAAAGACGACCGGCAAAAATATGTATTGAAGATAAAGCCGACGGTTTTCTGCCTGACGTTCATCCGTCATCACGGCGTCGCGCAGAACTATCTCATTACCGCGATCTTCAATGATCTCGGCAGTGACCGATACGTCTGAAAGGATCGGCTCATCTGCTGTCTTTTCGACAGTTTCCATATTTGAATTGCCGGTTCTCTTGCTCATTTTCGTTCACGGAACACCCTTAACGGATTGAGGTCGTCAGCCGTGACTTTGAGGCCTTCTTCAAGCTCGTGCCGCAGTTCGGCAGGTGTGCGAAGCAGCAGTCCGGCATCGTCCGACCGAAAGTTCGGGTCAAGCATTGCAACGCGACCAAGCACATCCAACGCGGACCGATAAAGTTCGTCATCGCTGTAAACCCGTCCCCAGCCCTGACGGTAAAAGCTGTATGCGATGTAGAACTGCGTTTTCGGATCGCGTTTTTCCGGATCGGCACGGTCAAAGCTGTCGCGGGCGGCGACGAAATTATCCGAACGAAATGCCGTAATGCCTTCGTCAAACTTTGCCTGATCGACCTCATACGTGCCGATGACGACCGAACCTTTTGTGGTGATGTTCTCAACCGTCGTCGCTGCCTTTGAAGAAATTTCCTCCAGCGAACGCGGCTCAGCGGCATACAGGAATATGATAAAGACAGCAAACACCGCCGTGAGCATGATGCCTGCAATCTGGATATACTTTTCTTTCACTGATATAATTGTCCAACTTTCAGACGGCAACGGATATTCGGAGATCGCAAATATGACGCCAAAAACCGGCCGCAAGTTTACCGGCTTATATTTTCAGATTATCATAACGCTTTTTGTTCTGCTGGCCTCATTGAGCGTAACTTTAAATGCTCAGTCCGTCGCCGAGCCTTCCCTGCCGGACGGGGAATGGATGCGTATAGCAACCGATGACGGTTCTTTTTCTGTCGAAATACCAAAAGAATACCGAATGTTTTATGACGCGGAAGGATTTCTGGTCAGTACCGACTTTCATAGTTTTAAATTGAAGAATGCTTTTGTATTGAGTTCCTACAACAAAGGGACGGTCATCGGGGTTGAGGTTTTTGACGGCGACAGCGGCGCAATACGTGAAATGTATTCCAGCGATAGAGGCAGTTGGGGATTAAAAAAGGCTCCGGATATCAAGGGCAAGAGATACACGATAAGACAACTTCGTCAGGCCTCGGACAAATATTATGCACTGCGTCAATATATTCACATAAACGGAAAGGGTGTGATCTTGACAGCGGCCTCTCGAAAGGGAGAGACGGACGAGATGAAACGGTTTTTCAACTCAGTTTCGATCGATCTTGATGGAAACGGTTCAGGTCGATCTTCGGTCTTGTTATCAAAACTGCAAAGGACGTCGGTCCCGATCACAGTGGATCTGAATGATGAGCCGGGGAAGCCCAATACAAATACGCAGAAGAATTCCGATACCTCTTTAATGACCGTGGTGGTTGTGGCACCGAGGCCTACGTATGTTAATTCCGCACGTAAGAATATGGTGACGGGAGTAGTGCGGCTCCGGATCCGGATGGCGAAGGACGGATTTGTCTCGGCTGTTTCTATCAATAAAACTCTTCCCGATGGGCTGCTGCGCCAGACACTTTTCTCGGCAATTAGAACGCGATTTATTCCTTACGAACAAAACGGAGAAACCAAGGATGCGTATCGTAGTGTTGAATATTCGTTTTCTATTTATTAGTTGATGCTTATATGAAGAATATATTTGTTATTTTCGCGGCACTTGCATTCGTTACGGTTGCCAATGGATGGACGATATCTGCGGATGTTGTCGTCGTAAATGCCAATATCCACACAATGAACACGAAGCAGCCGATGGCGCGTTCGATGGCGGTTTTGAACGGACGTATAGTTGCTATCGGTTCCGATGCCGACACAAAGGCACATATCGGCCCGAAAACGCGCGTCATTGACGCGGGTGGAAAGACCATTATTCCCGGTTTCAATGATTCGCACGTGCATTTTATGGAGACCGGCCAGCAGCTTTCGTGGGTCGATCTGCGGACGGCCCAGACGCCTGAGGAATTTGTCGAAAGGATAAAGAATTTTGCCGCGAAACTGCCGAAAGGCAGATGGATACTCGGCGGAAAATGGGACCATGAGAACTGGACGCCGAACAACCTGCCCACAGCGGCGATGATCGACGCCGTTACGCCGGACAATCCTGTTTTTATCGACCGTCTGGACGGCCACATGGCGCTGGCAAACAGCCTGGCGATGAAAATGGCAAAGGTCGATAAGGATACAAAAGACATGCCGGGCGGAGAGATCGTCCGCGATGCCAACGGAAACCCGACCGGTGTTTTCAAGGATTCGGTGATGTCCTATATCAACCGCGTGATACCTGATCCGTCGTGGGATGAAAGGCTCGAAGCGGCACAGGCAGCAACCGACCACGCGGCATCGCTGGGCGTGACGAGCGTTCAGGATATGTCCGCCGGCCGGGATGTCGGCGTTTATCAGGAATTGCTCCGACGGGGAACATTGAAAACCCGCATATACGGCTGTTCTCCCTTGAGCGATTACAAGCGTTGGTCAAACACGGGCATTCGCGCGGGCTTTGGCAACGCGATGGTTCGTGCGGGCTGTCTGAAAGGTTTTATGGACGGAAGCCTGGGTTCGACGACGGCCTGGTTCTTTGAACCATATCTGGACGCCCCGAATACGAGCGGCCTGCCGATGGGCGACGTGATGACCACAATGAAGACCGACATCATCGAGGCAGACAAGGCTGGTTTGCAGGTCAACATCCACGCCATCGGCGACCGGGCAAATGCGACGCTGCTTGACTATTTTGCAGAGGTTGACAAGGTGAACGGCCCTGCTGACCGCCGTTTTCGCATTGAACATTCCCAGCATCTGCGGTATGACGACCTCAAACGTTTTGGCTCGCAAAAGGTCGTGGCGTCAATGCAGCCCTTTCACGCTATTGATGACGGACGCTGGGCATGGAAGCGCCTTGACGAAGGCCGCCTTCGCGGAACTTATGCCTTTCGCACCATTTTGGACACGGGCGGTGTGCTTGCCTTCGGAACGGATTCGCCGGTTGCTCCGCTTGACCCGATTCTGGGCGTTTATGCCGCGGTGACACGCCGGACATTGGACGACAAAAATCCCGGCGGTTGGCTGCCCGATCAAAAGGTCACGGTCGATGAAACGATACGTGCATACACGTGGGGATCGGCATTTGCCGAATTTCAGGAAAACGAAAAAGGCACGCTTGAAACAGGGAAACTGGCGGACTTTGTCATTCTTTCAGAGGATATTTTTACCATCGATCCCGTGCGGATACGGGATGCAAAAGTGACGATGACCCTGGTGAACGGCAAGGTCGTTTACGAGGCGAAGTGAGGTTTTTCGCATCATTTCTTTTTGTTCTGATCGTCGGCTGTTCGGTTTTTTCACAAGACCGGACAGCCGATCTTGTTATCCTGAACGGCAATGTGCTGACGATGGACGAAAAACGCCCGCGTGCCGAGGCGATAGCGGTCACGGGAAACATAATAAGCGCGGTCGGGACGAACGCAGAGATCCGAGCGGTTGTCGGCGAGACAACTAAGGTCATTGATGCAAAAGGCGGAACGGTGATGCCCGGATTCAACGACGCTCACGTGCATTTTATGGCCATCGGCAACACGTTCTCTTCGATGGATATAAAGGATGTTGATACGCCTGAGAAATTAGTAGAGAGAATAAAATATTACGTCCGTTTTCTTCCGAAAGGGCGTTGGATATTGGGCAGCGGCGGCAGCGAAGCGCTGTGGAAAGCCGATGCGGCTGTGCTTGCAAAAGCTCTGGATGAGTCGGCCCCTGACAATCCTGTTTTTCTTTACAACACCGATCCGGCGTCGGCTCTGGCAAATGCTGTTGCCATGAAAAAGGGCGGAGTAAAACGCGCCGAGGGCGGAATAGTAGGCGACGGAGCATTGGAGCGAGTACGCTTTGCCGTCCCGAGAGACCACACGAGCCGCTGGGCCGAGATAGCAGAGACGGCGACCAACTACGCGGCGTCTTTTGGCATAACCAGCGTTCAGGATGTTCATTCGGACGATATGGCGGAGGCCTATCGCGAACTGGAACGCGCCGGTAAATTAAAGACGCGGGTCTATGACTGCATCTCGCTCAGCGATGCCGTTGCGAAAAAACTTTCGCCGCCAAAGAACGATCCGGCGTCGATGGTTCGCACGGGCTGTGTAAAAGGAACGCACGAGGGCGATGACGAATCGACGCCGAAGCTGCTGGCTGATGTCATCGCGGCGGACAAAGCGGGCTGGCAGGTAGCCGTTCACGCGATAGGAACACGAACATCGTACGAAGTTCTGGACGTTTTCGAGGCGACGATCCGCGAGAACGGCCCTCGCGACCGCAGATTTAAACTGGAACACGCCGAGGGCATCAGCGCCAATGACCAGAAACGTGCCGGCAAAATGAACATCATCGCTTCCATTCAGCCATATCTTTTCGGCGGCGGTGCCGGGTTTGGTTCAGGATATTATCTCGGCCTGCAAAACGCAGGGATGAAACTCGCATACGGCTCTGACGCACCGATGACGGCGTTCGATCCGATGCTTACGATGCAGGCCGCTGATCAAACCTCCGGTATTTCCGTTTATGACATTATCAGAGGCTACACCGTTGGCTCCGCTTACGCTGAGTTTGCGGAAAAGAACAAAGGCACAATATCTTCGGGAAAGCTGGCAGATATCGTTATCCTTTCTGAAAAGGTATCGGAAGAGAAGGCTAACGTGGGCAACGGGGCAAAGGTCATTGTCACCATAGTCAACGGAAAGATCGTTTACGGTTATTAAAACACTTCTGCAAGGCTTTTGCTGGAGTGACGAATGGGTTAATATTTGTGTGTATATAGCAATATTTATCTTCCATGAGGCAATGGCTTTCACGGAAAATAATGTAATTAAAGTCAGGGAGTTAATAAAAATGAAAAGGATATTATTGTCGATGACGGCGGTTCTGCTTTTTGCGGGAATCACGATGGCCCAGGAAGAATTGAACAGCAAGGGCGATCCGGTTCATCGCGGAAAGGACAACGCACCGGTTGAATTGAGCAAAGGCGAGAGCATCACACGTGGTGAAGCTCTGGCAAAGGGCGTGAAAAAGGCAAAGATCGAAAAGGTTTTTGCGGAACCGGATAAGTTTGCCGACCAGACGGTCGAGCTTGAGGGCATTGTTGTCCGCTCGTGCAAAAAAGAAGGCTGCTGGGCAGAGATCGCCGACAAGGAAGGCGGCAAGAGCGTCCGCGTGACGTTTGGCGACCACGCTTTTTTTATTCCTCTGAACGCAGCGGGAATGAAGGTAAAGGCCCAGGGCAAATTCGTCACGAACGTCCTGCCAAAGGAACACGTCGATCACCTGATAAACGACGATGGTGCGAAATTTGACAACCGCAACCCGGACGGAACCGTCACCGAGGTCTCTTTTGACGCAACCGGCGTGGTGCTGACAAAGGCCGAATAACCTTACTTTTTTCGGAGATCTATCCGCGAACAACCCGGATACCGCCCAAAATGACGACATTTTTGTCGAGCGGTTTGGGAGGTTCGCGGATATTTTTTTCGGTGGATACCGACGGTTCATTGGGAAAGTATGCTAATCTGCTTCGTGAAAATAAAGAGCTATACCAACTAATTTTACGGGAGAAGATTCTATATGTTTTGGAAGATCGTGTTGGTTTTAGGTATTTTGGGCGTTTTACTTGGTTTGGCGGTGACAGGTGTCTCCATTGCCCTGCCATTTATCTCAAACGGCGTAAGCTGGGATGAAGCCGCCCTGGGCATCGCCCCCGGAGCGTTCGTGCTGATCGTCTCTTTTTTCATGTTTGTAATAGGCCTGATATTTGTATTAAAAAACAGGAAAAAGAAGGTCAATACCGCCTGATCGTCAAAAACTCAAAGATGTTGACCTCTTGAAGATGGCAAAAATGATCTGGAAGATAGTTTTGGTCACAGGAGTGACAGGCGTTTTGCTCGGGCTTGCGGTGACCGGCACATTGATCGCCCAACTGTTAATGACCGAGGAGACGGTCGGGCTGGGGCCATCGACCGCCACCGGCATTATTGCCGGCATACTCATTCTGATAGTCTCATTCCTGATGCTCGCGGCCGGGTTGGTGTTTGTGATAAAGAACAGGAAGAGCTACAAAGCATAATTCAGCAGTATGAAAAACCGTTTAGTCTTGATTCTGATAGGTACGATATTTGTTCTGGCCGGCACCGAAACGGTGCTAGGCTGCTGGTGTCGCCATGTTACGGATTGCGAAGCGGCAAATCGCTCGGAAGCAGCCTTCGTCGGGACAGTGCTTGAAATAAAATCGATTGAGAGCAAAAAGGCCTATTATGGATCGCCTAAGACAATACATTTCCAGGTAGATGAACCTTTCTTTGGTGTGCAGACACGGCAGATCACAATTCAAACCGGAAGCGAGGAAGGATCAGACTGCTCCTATTTTCCTTTTCAAGTTGGAGAAAGATATATTGTTTTTGCCGCCAAAGTTGAAGACAATATTTTGTACGCGGGTTTGTGCGGAGGCACAAAGGTTTTTCCGAAAGCCAAGAAAACTCTTGAATATCTGCGCAGTTTGCCGGATAGCACGAACAATGGCCGGATATATGGAAGTGTTCATGGGGTTAGGTTTAATAATGGAGCCGGGCTATTCGAAGGGACATATCTGAACGGCATTCGCTTGAGTTTAGAAGGAAATGGGCTAAATGAGACGATCTTTACTGGCGGCAAGTACAGAGATCTTGAATTCGGGGATTTCTCGATAGATAACCTAAAAGCCGGAAAATACCGATTACAAGTTTTTCTCCCTTCATATTACGGATTTAAGTATGACGATGGTTTTGTTCGCGAGATCAACTTGAATGGCCGCGGCTGTTCCCACCAATATTTCTCGGCGGATGTTGAAAACTCGATAGAGGGAACAGTCACCGATCAGAATGGCAACCCGCTAAAAGAGGTTGAAGTATCTCTTGTGCCCGCGACAAAGCGCGAGGACGACACCGCCGATGATACTTATTCCGTCTCGACCGATAGCCAGGGAAGATTTTCGATCAACTATGTTTTCCCGCGTGAGTATCATCTTGGGATAAACATCGTCGAACCGGACGATGACGAAGAGACGTGCGGCAAAGACGAAGAATGCGAGGAAGAAGGATCTCAACCGATGGCCGGGCTGTATTATCCGAACACATCAGATAAGGCAAAAGCCAAATGCATCTCATTCGGCCTAGGACAAAAATATAATGGTTACGATCTGGTTTTGGAGAAAAGCGCGAACAAATAAATACGGCCATTAAAAATTAGAAACATTGAAACAAACTCGCTGTTAAGACCTTTGTCGGTTAACTAAAGATACGTGAAATATTATGAGGCGTAGAATTTTGACATTGCTTTTTTCGTTATCCCTGATCTTGGGATTTGGGTATATTGAACAGGTTTATGCGTGTTCGTGCATGCCTACCGCGCCATGTCAATCATTTGCTCGTGCTGATGTTGTTTTTATCGGGAAAGTAACGGGTTCAAAACTGCAGAGAACAACCACTGAATATGAACAGGTCAATGCCGGGACACCGGAAGAAACATATATCGAGAAAGCGGTGACTTACGATGTTGGAGAAATATATTTCGAGGTAATTGAAGGAATTAAAGCGGCTGAGAAAGGTTCAACCATCACAATAAATTCAAGCACAGGCGGCGGAGATTGCGGAGCTTGGTTCAAACGGGGCGATACCTATGTTGTATTTGCGAGCAAAGAAGGATCGACGGCACAGACAGGTATCTCAAGCCTTACGTACGGAGGTGACATGGCAATAGAGAGAAAACCCGATCCGGAACGGCTCTGGACCACTCTTTGTGCAGGCAACCGCGAATTGGATCACGCCGAAGATGAATTGGTATATCTTAAAAACTTGCCAAAACCGGGAGACGGTGCTCAGATAGTCGGAACTATATTTGAATCTATAAATGATTATTCCGAAGAGAACCTAACAGGCAAGCCGATGCCGGCTACGAAGATAAGAGTAAAAAGACGATCAGGCGGAAATGACGAATATGTAGGGATTAGTGATGCTAAAGGGAAGTTTTCTATAACTGTACCACCAGGTAAGTATATTGCCGAGCCTGTAATAGACGATACTTTGTCTTATTCTGATCGCTACTCAAAAGATCCTATTGAATTTGAAGTTACTGACCTTAAATGTGAGGTCAAAACTTTCTGGGTGGAGAATAATAGTAGAATTGCAGGAAAGGCTGTTGACCATAGAGGGAAGCCTGTAAATGACATCACACTACGTCTTACACCGGTTGAAAAACACAGAGGAGATAGCGGATTTAATAAGCACTGGGCCGGGATATATGAAAATGGAGAGTTTGAATTCAACGGTATTCCCGCCGGTAAGTACCATTTATCACTTAATTATACCGAAAAACCTGATGAAGAGGCTCCCTATTCCACAACGTTTTATCCGCTAAAACATGACCGTAAAGAAGCACAAGTCATTGAAATAGGCCCAGGGACTAAAATAACCGGTTTGAAGTTTGCAGTGCCTCAAAAGCTAAAGAAACTACCGTTAAAAGGAACCGTAGTTTGGAAAGACGGGCAGCCGGCAGTTGGAGCGGAAGTTGATCTGATAGATGTGGAATTTGATCGTAATGTGTTTTTCAACACACCTGTGGCTGATGTTTCGGGACAATTTCAGATGGAATGGTTTGCCGGACGTAAATACAAACTCAAAGTGATAGTGTGGGAAAAAGAAGCTGATGGCAGCGGATATGGGATCGGTCACGCTGAAACTGAAGAGTTCATCTTAACAAACGATACTCAGGAATTTAGAATCGTATTGGACACGACCGATCCGCGCAAGGATTTGAATTTCAGGACAGTGGTAGAACAAACAGCATGGACGACCCGCTTTTGGGAACTTTTAACATTACTTTTCAGCTATAACAAACACTAAGTCTTAACTGAATAGAGGATTGCATTTCTAATTCTTAGAAACTGGCTTGTGATATAGTTTTAGTTATTATGGGAGTGATAACCATTGAAGTGCTGTAGCGGGTTGGCAGGAAGTATCAGATCGATTCTGAAATGAAAGCTAAGGAATTGATCGAGACCCTCGACAAAATGAGGCCAAAAAGAAAAAACTGCGGGAGCTGAGCGATGTTGCCGGTATTTGGGCTTTATAAATTGCCACTAGCTGAAGCTAGTGGCAATTTAAAAACAGGCAAAAATAGTGTTATGGATACTTTCAAGTTACTTGATGTGGTCGCTTTGACAGAGGATATCCCCGAATATCATCTGCGGCGTGGCCAGGTGGGAACTATTGTTGAGATATTTGAGGGCGGCAAGGCGTACGAGGTTGAGTTTGCTGATAAAACAGGCCGGACATACGAGTTGATCGGCATTGAGCCTTCTAAATTGATGGTCCTGCAATATGAACCGGAATCTGTTGCTGCTTAACCAGACAATGATCGGCTTTTTGCTCTGTTCACATTGTAGTTGCCGTTTTGAACTGACCCGCCGCTTATGCAGCGGGTTCTGACTTTAATGAAACCGTTCAAGATCAGAGACATTGAGATAAACCCGCCGTTGATATTATCGCCGATGGCGGGTGTTACTGACTATACATTTCGCCGGCTGATAAAGCGGCGGGGCGGTGTTGGTCTGGTCGTTTCCGAGTTCATTTCGGTCGAAGGGCTGACGCGGCACAATCCCAAATCAAAGCGGCAGATGCATTTCGACGAAGAAGAGCGGCCGTTCGCGGTGCAGATATTCGGTGGGCGGCCTGAGCGGATGGCGATGGGCGCCGAAATGGCCGAAGAGGTCGGGGCGGACATTCTGGATGTAAACTGTGGCTGTCCGGCTCCAAAAGTGGTCAAAAACGGCGGCGGTTCGGGTTTGCTTCGCGAACCGGCATTGCTTGAGACGATATTGAAAGAGATCAAAAAGAGCATTTCGATACCGCTGACGCTAAAATTGCGCACCGGTTATTCGGATGCCTCGATAAACGTTGTTGACGTTGCAAAAATGGCCGAGCAATGCGGCGTTGAGCATATTCAGGTCCACGGCAGAACGCGCGAACAGGGCTACAAAGGATTGGCAAATTGGGATCTGATCCGTCAGGTCAAAGAGGCCGTCAGCATTCCGGTGTCGGGCAACGGCGACATCACCACGCTCGAATACGGCTTTCAAAAATGGCGTGAATCAGGCGTCAACGGCATTCTTATCGGGCGCGGAGCGATGCAGAATCCGTGGATATTTCGCCAGTTCAATGATGTTTTGAACGGCCGCGAACCGTATCAGCCTGATGTCGAGGAGAAAAAGGCGGTACTGCTGGAATTTTTCGGGATGTGCCTTGAGCAAATGCCGGAACTTCCCGCATTGGGCAAGATGAAACAGCTTGCGGGCCAATTCACCAAAGGACTGCCCGGCGGAGCGCAGTTTCGCCAAACGCTGTATCACTCACATTCGGTTCAGGAAATACTGGACAATATCACGTCGTATTTCGCAACACTTGCTGAAAGACGCGTTTACGGCGACGGCATGGTCGAAGCAGACGCCGACATTGAGCTCACATCATGCGAAAGCGGCATGGGAGCGGTTGGCTAAGTACCGCAAAGTCCTTTTTATATGTACGGTATCTCTGTTATTATTTCTTCACCCAATAAAGTAATGACTTTAGGTAGATTTTAGGTAAATGAGCAAAGCCCGATCAGTTGGCATATTTGGTGGTCGTTTTTTAGCTCACAAATAGGAGGATACGATGAAATACACGCTGTTGGTGACCGTGATGCTGCTTTCTGTCATGGTCACTGTAGGTCAAAAACTCAAACCGGAAGAGATCATTGCCAAACATATTGAGGCTATTGGTGGAGCGGAAAATCTCAATGAGGCCAGAACGCGAGCTGCCGCAGGAACCGCGCATTTTCGTTCTAAGTTGCCTGCCAGGGAAACGGATGGCCGTGCGGTCATCGCGTCGGATCCAAACAACATGATGTTCTTTTTGCAGTTGAACTCGCAGGAATATCCTAATGAGAAGATCGGATATTTTGACGGAAAAACCTCACTGCCTTTCGTGACCGCAGGGGCCAGATCTCCTTTAGGAGCATTTATAGCAGATCATGACGCAATTCTTAGCAACGGTTTGTTTCTCGGGGCAATTACCGGACAATGGACGCTCAGCGACCTTCAAAAGAACAGGGCTGTGTTCACCGGGGCCGGCGGGAAAAGGATAAACGGCAGGAAAACCCTTGGTATTGAGTATGCTCCTCGTGGCAGTTCGATCCAGGAATTTTCGGTAAAGCTATATTTTGATGCCGAGACATTTCACCATCTGGGAACTGAATACCGTCGCCAGCTTCACTCAACGCAAGACAGATTTGGCCAGTTGGGAAGGCAAGCCGGCGTAAAACTGACCCTTACAGAGACCTTCGGAGATCATAAAAAAGTGGATTCACTGACATTGCCTCACAGCTATACGGCACATTACCTGACAGATAGTAACAGTGGTGTTTACGAGTTTACCTGGAAGGTCAATGTCGAAGAGTATCGGCTCAAAGCCGAATTTGTCGATAACTTTTTCAAATTCTAATCAGCCGGCTTGGGTACAAACAATAAAAGGCAGGTGAGATCGCTCTCCCTGCCTTTTTACCATTTTTTTAGCGCGTTAATTACCGGATCTTTCCTTGCGTTCATCGGCAAAGAGTACCGGAGCGACGATCGGCCTGTAAGATTCGTTGATCTTTATATAGGCATCTGTGCGAAGCGAACTCATATATTTTTTGCCTTCGGCTTCGGCCTTTTCAGACATGATTGCCATGCGGATGGCGTTTTCGTCAAAATGCGACTCGCTGCTGGCCGCCGAGCGTTCATCAACACGCAATATCGAAATGCCGACCTGATCGGCCTCGACCGGTTCGGCATAACCGCCGGCTTTCACGTCCTTGATAGCGGCGGCATAGTCAGGAAATCCTTCGGTAAATTCGGCTACCGATCGTGTGCCGATCTTGCCTTTATCCTGTGCAACGCTGGGACGGTCTGAATTTTCGACAACGATCTTTTCCCAATCGGCTCCGCCGCGAAGCTGGGCGAGGAGTTCTTTTGCTTTATCTCTTACTGAGGCTTCAGAGCGTCCGGCAAAGCTAAGAAAAAGCTCGCTTAAAGTAACGGTCTCGGGTTTTGTGAACTTCTGCTTGTTGGCTTCGAAATAGTCCTTCAGCACTTTTGAGGAAGGTTCCCAATAGAGCTTTCTGTGAACTTCCTGCTGAATGACATATTCCCGTGTCAGTTGTTTTCGCCACATGTCTCTGACGTCATCAGGGTTCACACCCGTTTTACGCATTTCTTCAAACAGGCCATCGAGGGTCTTGATGTCATACTGCTTCATCATTTCAAGGAATCTCTGGTTCACGGCGGCCTCGACCTCGCGCTCCAGGCCCAATTCCTTGCCACGCTGCATCAACAGTTCCTCATTGATGAGGTTTGCTATCAGTTCGCCCTGTTTTTCATCCACCTCACGCTGGGCGTCCTCGCGCGAACGGCCCTGTTCGACCTGAGCATCAATAAGCAGCCTGATCTCTTTCTTGATTCGCGAAAGCGTTATAACACCGTCGTTTATCTGAGCGACGACCTCGTCAACGACATATTCTTCAGTTTCCTGGGCAAATACAGGAGAAACCAGTATCGCGGCGGCTAATATGATAAACAGTGATCTACAATAACGGAACATAAATAACTCCAAATATGGGGCAAATGTCTTAAAAATCTTCCTTACGGGCATATATGATGCTATCGCAATGAAATTGGTTTTATGCCGACAGCTTTTTCTCCAAAAACCGGCATTTATAAACAACGGAGCATTTTATCAGGTTTTGACAAATTTTCGCATCTTGCAGGCGGAATATTGCGGGAATCGTTGAAAACTCAATGCTTATTATCCTCTGATCATTCTCATTGTTTCCAGAAGGGAGTTCAGCATATCTTCGTCGCCCAACGGAAACCGCAAAATGCCGTTGGCTGAAAATTTGATGTCCGCGTTTTCCTGCACCATCGTCATCAGCTTTTCAGGATCGACCCTGCTCCTTTCTGAAAGTTTGATAGCGACACCATCGGCAGACCGGTCTATGGAGATAACGCCCATCTCGTCCGCCAGCCGCCTGACCCGTGCATAGCCGAACAGCGAATCGACCGATTCGGGAATGCTGCCGTATCGGTCACGAAGTTCCGAATGGATACGCGAAAGCTCCTCTTCGGAACCGGCCGAGGATATCCGTTTATAAGTTCTAAGCCGCTGGCTTGCCTCGAT
This sequence comes from Acidobacteriota bacterium, assembly GCA_019639175.1. GTDB lineage: Bacteria > Acidobacteriota > Blastocatellia > Pyrinomonadales > Pyrinomonadaceae > OLB17. The sequence continues at coordinate 196,704 of JAHBSK010000002.1, forward strand.
CATATAATCCTTCGGGATCGAGACATCTATGCCAAGATTTATCGAAACGCTGGTTTCGTCAGCAACTTCCTCGCCCTGAAGTTCAGCAATTGTGCGTTCCAGCATTTTTGTGTAGAGGTCAAAACCGAGGGCGTCCAAATGGCCCGATTGCTGGCCGCCAAGCAGATTTCCCGCTCCGCGAAGCTCCAGATCGAGAGCCGCGATGCGGAAACCTGCGCCCAGATCGGAAAATTCGCGTATTGCCGAAAGCCGCCTGCGGGCGATCGGCGTCAGTTCCAATTCCGCAGGGATCAGCATGTACGCATAAGCCCGTCTGTTGGAACGCCCGACGCGTCCGCGAAGCTGATAAAGCTGTGACAGGCCGTAATTGTCGGCACGGTTTATCAGTATCGTGTTCGCACGCGGAATATCGATGCCGTTCTCTATTATCGTGGTGGCGACCAGAACATCGTATTTATAGTCAATGAAATCCAGCATGACCTTTTCCATTTCCTTTTCGTTCATCTGGCCGTGGCCGATGGCGATGCGGGCATTCGGCACGATCTTTTGCAGCAATGCGGCTATCGCTTCGATGGTCTCCACGCGATTGTGGATGAAAAATATCTGCCCGTTCCTTGCAAGTTCAAGGTCGATGGCAGAGCGGATGACGCCTTCTGAAAATTGAACGACCTGAGTATTGATCGAAAGCCGGTCGCGCGGAGGCGTTTCTATAACGGACATATCACGCATCCCGAGCAGCGACATATTCAGCGTTCGCGGGATCGGCGTGGCGGACAGCGTCAGGACATCGACCCGTTTGCGGAGCTGCTTTAATTTTTCCTTGTGGGCGACACCAAAACGCTGTTCCTCATCAACAATGACAAGGCCGAGTTTTGGCAGCGAAACGTCGTTTGACAGGATGCGGTGCGTTCCTATCAGGACATCGACATCACCTTTTTCTGCGGCAGCAACGACGTTCTTTTGTTCTTTCGGACTGCGAAATCTGGAGAGCAGGTCTATCTTTGCGGGAAATGCAGCAAACCGGCGCGAGAACGATTCAAAATGCTGATATGCCAAGATGGTCGTCGGGGCCAGAACGGCGACCTGTTTGCCGTCCATTATCGCCTTGAATGCCGCCCGCATTGCCACCTCGGTCTTGCCATAGCCGACATCGCCGACGATCAGGCGGTCCATCGGCTCGGCGGTTTCCATGTCGGCCTTTACGTCCTCGATGGCCTTTCCCTGATCTGTTGTCAGTTCAAACGGGAATGCGTCCTCAAACTCATGCTGCCACGGCGCATCGGGCGAAAAGGCGTAACCTTTGACCAATTTGCGCTCGGCGTAGAGCTTAAGAAGCTCATCCGCCATATCGCGCATCGCTCGTTTTGCCCTGGCCTTTGTTTTTTGCCAGCCGATGCCGCCAAGACGGTCAAGCGACGGCGACGTAGCCTCGCCCGAGGAATATCTGGACACAAGATCCATCCTTTCCACCGGAACAAAAAGCTTGGCGTTGTCGGCATAGACCAGGAGCATGAACTCGCGTTCCGTCCCTTGCGTCGAAATGGTTTGCAGCCCGTCAAAACGTCCGACGCCATGATCGACATGAACAACGTAATCACCCGGTTTCAGGTCGCGAAAATCGGAAACGAACGCCCCGAGCTTTGACCGCTTTCGCCGGGGAACGGAACCTGATTCTCTGACATCCTCTGTCACGTTCGGGCCGAAAACGTCGGTTTCGGTAAAAAAGCGGAGAGCGAGTGACGGCATCTCAAAACCCGATGACAAACTGCCGACAATGACCGCGTCCGCAGGAAGCGAGGCGTTCATTTCGCGTGAGAGATCTTCAAAGCGTTCGGCCAGGCCTTGCGTCTGCATCACGATCCGCGTTTCGTCTTTTTCGTGTTTTGCAATTTCTGTGACAAAACTCTTTATATCGCCTCTGAATTTTTGTGTCGGGCGGGATGTAAGTTCGATCTCTTTTTGTGTGGATGCGGAAACAGGAAATAAGAACAGTTGCCCCGTTGCCGATGTTTCGGTCACTGACAGGTCATCATCGGTAACGGCGGCCTGCCGCCCCAAAGCACGAAGCTCGACAAGTCGGTGAGGGCTGAGCCGCTCCCGCAATTCCTCGGGCGAAAGAAACAACTCCTCAGGTTTCAAACCGATCTCACCGTTTTCTGATAAAGCAGCATGGCGTCGTTCCAAACCATCCAGAAGATCGGTTATCGCCGCCTCGGCCTCAAGCGGTTCGTCAATGACAAGGATCGCATCTTTGAGATAATCGAACGCCGAACCTGTGCGAGGTTTTGAAAGCGGCAGGAGAAATTCCCAGCCGGAAAATGTCTCACCCTGTGCGGCAAAGTCCGTGCGGTCTTTCAGGCTGCGGGCAAATTGGCCGTCGGAAAAACGACCTTCGGCTGCGGCGGCCCAATCACCAAGCTCCTGTTCGGAAACCGCAAACTCACGCATCGGTGCGATGGAGACCTCTTTCACGTGGCCGGTCGATAACTGAGTTTCCGGGTCAAATTGGCGTATGGAATCGACCGTGTCACCAAAAAATTCTATTCTCAGCGGCATTTCAGAATTTGCAGGCCACACATCAACAATGCCTCCGCGTGAGGAAAACTGTCCGACGTTGAAGATCGGGTCTTCGCGGACAAAACCCGATGCACGCAGGCGTGCGATGACCAGATCAGGCGAAATATCCGCATCGACTTTGAGCTTTACGCCCAGGCTTTCTATCTGACCGGGTTCGATCGTTCTGAATGCCAACGATTTGGACGAAAGCACCGCCACGTCGTATTTGTCCGCCGCGAGGTCCCACAGGGCGAGTGCTCGCTGTTCCTGCGTTTCGGCGTGAGGCGACATTGACGAATATATCTCCGTTTCAAATGACGGAAGCCCGACGACGCGGCGGCCATGTTCGTTTATCTCATTCCAAGATCTAAGGTCAGAGACCCATTCGCCGAGAGAGGCGTTGTTTCCGGTAATTACCGCGAACCGACGGCCCGTCACTACGGAAAGGTGCGATAGGACGAAGCTCTTGGCCGAAACCGATGTCAGCCCGCCAAGCTGAATGACGCGCGATCCGCCATTCAAGCGTCCCGTTACTTCGCTGATGAAGTTTTTAAGTGCGGCCCTGCTTCCCATAAACACAACTATCCGCAGAAAAAGTTCCCTGACGGGGCTTTCTCATACGGTGTTCTAATTGTCGCATACGAGCGCCGCCTATTCCGAATCACGAACGTGAAAACGGCGGATCAGGCTTCGCGGCTTTGCTCGGTGCGAAAAACATCCGGCGGCGGAATGTGGCCGCGAATATTTATATCACGCTGCGGGAAAGGCATTTCGATGCCGTGTTTGCGAAAGTTTTTCAGGATGACATAGTTCAGCGAACTCTTAAAGAAACCGGGCCGCTGAAGCATCGTCCGGCTCCACGCCCGAAGCTCAAAGTGCAGCGAACTGTCATCAAAGCGGATAAATCTGACCGACGGCGCCGGTTCCTTCAGCACGTCGTCGAGTTCGTTGGCGGATTCGACCAGGACCTTTGTGACAAGATCAACGTCGGAATCATACGACACGTCTATCGGGATGCGAAAGCGGACCATGTCCGAGCCAAAACTCCAGTTGGTGACGTTTTCGGAGATGAATTTGCTGTTCGGGACGATAATGGCAATGTTGTCATTTGTCCTGATACTGGTGCTGCGGGCGCCGATGGATTGCACGCGGCCATGAACCGGGCCGACCTCTATGCGGTCGCCGACCTTTATCGGGCGTTCGAGCAGGATGATAAGGCCGCTGATAAAATTGTTGGCGATGTTTTGCATACCAAAACCGATGCCGATGCCGACCGCACCGGCAAGGACATTCAGCGTTGTCAGGTCGATGCCGACCGTCTGAAGAAGTATCAAAAAGCCGATAAAAAGCATCAGATACCGTGTGATCGTGCCGATGGCCTGCTGTGCCCCGACATCGAGCTTGGTTCGCTGAAGCAGTTTAGAGATAAGCAGATTTTTCAGCTTTCCTGAGATGTAGATGATGACGATCGCAAAAATAAGAATGTAGGCGATACTAAGCGGAGTTATCCTGGCCTCGCCGAGGGCGAAGATATTGTAATTCAGAAGATCGAGTATCTTTTTAAGATATGCGTCAAAGCTTTCGTTCATCTATGGTCTCCTGTTTTTGAATTTGATCGTTTAGACATTCTAAGTTATCTGCTGAGTTCGCCCAAATTTTCAAATTCGGGTCAGGCGATACGTCTGCTAATGCTGTGACATATTGCGCAATAACGGGTATGTTTGCTTTAATCAAAAATTCAGCAAAGTTTTGAAAGGCTATGAACATTCCTTCATTTGACGAAATAATTGAACCCAACGACCAGACAGAAGCCAGACAAGAGCATCTGGCAAAGATCGCTGAACTTGTCGGCAACGTGTATCCGAATAAATTTGCCCGCACTGCGATAAGCGGCGGCGAAGATACAATAACGTCGATAAAACATTTTGAAGGCGTAACGGCGGTCGAGGCCGAGATGGCGGCGATCAAGGCAAATTTGGCCGATGGCGAACGTCCGCCGGCGGAAAAGAAAGATGCGATGAACGAAAGGCTGAAAGCCTTTGGCACGGTGCGGATAGCGGGACGGCTGACCACGCCGCCGCGCGGCAATTTCGTTCACCTTACGGACGGGCTTAACAAACTGCAAATATATTGCAACAAAAAAGGGCCGCTGGCATTGATCCGCAATGACGCCGAGAACACCATCGATGAAGCGAACGGCTGGACGCTTTGGCAACTGGTCGATCACGGCGATCTGATCGGCGTAGAGGGCTATCTGTTCGTGACGAACACCGGTGAGGTTTCGGTACACGTAGAAAAGCTGCAATTTTTGGCAAAGGCATTGTTGCCGATGCCGGACAAGATGCACGGCATCGCCGACCCGGAACTCAGGCGGCGTTACCGTTACGCCGACCTGATCGCGTCGAGTTTGCAGGTAGAGCAGGACGGCCTGACGACGCGCGAGGTCTTTGAACGCCGGGCAAGGCTCATCAGCGGAATGCGGCGTTATCTGGACGATAACGGCTATGTCGAGGTCGAAACGCCGATGCTCACGCCAAAGGCGACCGGAGCGGCGGCAAAGCCTTTTGAAACGCATCACAATGCTCTGGACATACCGCTATATGCACGCATAGCGCCCGAGCTTTACCTCAAAAGGCTGGTCGTCGGCGGTTTTGAAAAGGTCTATGAACTGAACCGAAATTTTCGCAACGAAGGCCTCTCGCAAAAGCATAATCCCGAGTTCACAATGCTCGAATTTTACTGCGCCTATATGGACGTCAACGGCATGATGGACTTTGCCGAAAAGATGATCCGGGAAGCGGTCGCCAAAGCCAACAACGGCAGCCTGATCGTGAACTACGGTGAGAATGAGATAGATTTTGGTAATTTTGCTCGTATAAGAATGTCAGATGCGGTGTCAGAACCGGAAGCGGTAGCGACCGGGTCACAAAATACAGACAAAGAAAACCCCGTCACTACCGTTCCGGGTTCTGACTCGACCGATGTCGAAGTCCTTCAATATTTTGAGGAACACGTTGAACATACATTGATACAGCCCACATTCATCATCGACTATCCAAAATCCATCTCTCCTCTTTCAAAGGCATCGCCGGAGAACCCGAACATTGCCGAGAGGTTTGAGCTGTTTATAAACGGAATGGAGGTCGCGAACGGTTTTAGCGAGTTGAATGATCCGAAAGAGCAATACGAGCGTTTTGTCGATCAGATGAAAGAACGCGACGGCGGCGACGAAGAAGCAATGGTGTTGGACGAAGATTATGTCCGTGCGCTCGCGTACGGAATGCCGCCCGCCGCCGGCATCGGCATCGGCATCGACCGGCTCGTGATGCTGCTGACCAACAAACATTCGATCCGCGATGTCATTCTTTTCCCGCACATGCGGCCGGAGAAGAGAGAGGGAGAAGGGGAGTAAGGGAGTAAGGGAGAAAAGAAGTAGAGTTCTTTATTTATAGGACCTATGTGTCCTATATGACATATTCTCCTTTTACAAAAACCTTACCGAGCGGCTGAAGGTTTTGCCGAGGCCGAGGCGTTCGCGTTCGACGTTGTGGTTCGCGTCGTTTGAACGGTGCGTGCTTTGGCTTTGCCAGCCGCCTTTGTCATGCAAAATGGCCGGGCGTATGACATCGCGTCCGTATCTGAGGTTAAGCTCGTCGATCGACCGATTCAGCCGGCTCCACCGCTCAAAATCCGCCTGGTCATATAGCCTTATGGATATTGTTTTGGCAGGTGCCAATTCATGCAGGACAATGCCCGCCCGCCTGTATTTGAGGCCGGGCCGATATGCCTGTTCAAAACAGCTTGCCACCCAGCGGTATATTTCGCTTGTCACGTCGGAATGATAGATCGATCTGTAAGAGCAGGCATTTGAGTAATAATACGGATCGGGCCTGTGGCGGTCGGTCTGCAGAAATACCGAGACAGACCTTGTTGCCAATCCGTTCCAGCGCATCTTTTCCATTGCCCGCGTTGTGAAAAAAAAGACCGCGTTCCTGATCTCTTCTCTGCTGCTGAGAGCTTTGCCAAAGGTGCGCGTATGAGCGATCGACTTGTTATCGCGTTCGGTCGTTTCCAGCGGCAGGCATTTTATGCCGTTCAGTTCCAGAACCGTTCTCGCGCCAAAAACATTCAGATAACCTCTGATCTTTTCGGGGTCGGCAAGTTTTAATTCAAACGCGGTATTTATCCCGCGTTCTTTAAGTTTGACGGCGGAGCGTCTTCCCACGCCCCATACATCTCCTATCTCGGTTCGTTTGAGGGCTACGTCCGTGTAGGGCGAATGATAAAGGTCAAGAACACCTTTGGTTTTTGCGGACTTTTTTGCCAGATGATTTGCCACCTTTGCCAAGGTCTTTGTTTCGGTTATGCCGACCGAGACCGGAATATTTGTCTCTTTCAATATCCTGTCGCGGATGTGAGTGCCGAAAAGTTTCAGCTTATCGGGCGGCCCGGCATCCAGAAAGGCCTCGTCTATCGAATAAAGTTCGACCGAAGATTCGCCGACCTCATTTATCAGGATATTCAGTATCCTGTCAGCAAAGCTGTGATAAAGGGCATGATTGCAGGAGATAATGGCCGTGTTATGGGCCTCAAGCAGTTCGCGTACCTGAAACAGCGGCTGTGCCATCTGTACGCCCATTTGCTTTACCTCATCGCTTCGGGAGATTATGCATCCGTCGTTATTGGACAACACCACGACCGGACGTTCTTTCAGTTTTGCATTGACCGCTCTTTCGCATGACACGAAAAAGTTGTTGCAGTCCACAAGGGCGATGGCATTGTTCTCCGACATATCAATAAATGACACAATGTATTAACAATGAAACGAATCAATGTTAATGTCAGCAGTATAAAAAAGCAAGGAGTTATATTTAGCCATGTATCAGGCCAATGAACGATATTGAGAAGGTGAGAGGCCCGTTCGCCGCTTAAAAGCGGTCGAAAGATGGCTGTGGTCGGCAAATCCGGTCTCCATCGCTATGGTGGTTATGTCCTTATTGGTGCTGCCGAGCAGATGGCGGGCGCGCCTAACACGTTGTGAGAGCATGTGTTGGGCCGGTGTCGAGCCGAACGCGTTGCGAAACGCCCACAGGAAACGATGAGGCGTTTCATCAGTGATCGAACACAATCTTTCCAGCGTTATCTGCTCGGACAAATGCTCGAGGATAAAGGCCTCAAGCGCCGCCCTGGTCTCAGGTGAGAAACGGACATTGCGCAGGGTTTTTGGCGTCGGCTCCAGAGAAAACTTTTCCGTTATCCTGTCGATGATGTCAAAAACGATCTCGTTTCGCCTGACAGCGGAAAGTTCGTCCTGTTCGTCGTTCAGCCCGTAAAGTTCAATGACCATTTCCGCCAGCGGCCTGTCAAAACCTCCGGCGACAGGGGTCAGCCGGCCCATACCCTTGCTCGCAGCTCCTCCATTCACCGCCGGGCCGATCAGCATCTCTATATAGCTTGCAGAATCGCCTTTTACGCGGGTCGCGTATTTGACGCCAGCAGGAACAAGCCATATCTCGCCCGACATCGGCGGATCGAGCTTTACACCGCGCCCGTCAAATTCGGATTCGATCTCGCGGATAGCACCGCCCAGGTGAAGCACCAGCAAAACAGGGTTGTCCTTTTCCTGCCATTCCAGCGTTCCCGGTATCGATTCGTTCTTTCCTGAGATCTTGTAGCCGTCGCCGCAGACCACGGGCCGCCCGGAAATAACGATCTCGGAAAGCCTGTTTTGCGGCTTTGCGGAGAATTTAAAAGACATACGTCCATTTTAATACCTACACTTGGTTCAAAACAATCCCAATGTCATTGGTATGAATGCTCTGCCGGCTATCGGCGACAGCCGCCTGTGACGACAAGGAAATATATGACAACAAAACAAGAGGATGTTCTGCTCATATCGCCGGTGCGCGATTTTGTTGATGCCGTGAATGCAGGCAGCGAAGAGGGATTTCTTTCGTTTTTTGATGAAACGACGGGCGTTATCAATGATTGGGGCCGCATCTTTACCGGACATGTAGAGATCAAAAAATGGAGCGATAAGGAGTTTATCGGGGCGAAAGGCACCATTACTCCGCAGCGGGTCGAAACAAACAACGGGGAGATCAGCCTCTGGGCGGGCTGGAAGAGCAATTATTATTCGGGCGACAGCAAATTTGTATTCGTCGTTGACGGCGATTCGATAAAAGAGATGCGCATCGAAAGCGCAAAATGACCATTTACATAATTTAAGGAGAGATCATTTAATGTCAGACAATAGTTTAAAAGGAAAATCGGTGGTTATCGGAGCAGGGGCTAAAAATCTTGGCGGCTTGATCGCCCGTGAACTGGCAAAGGAAGGCGTTAGCGGTATTGCCGTGCATTATCACAGCGACGCCACACGCGAAGCGGCCGAGCAGACCGTGGCGGACGTAAAAACCGCCGGAGCGGACGCGTTCGCCATACAGGGAGACCTGACAAAACCGGCTGAGGTGGCGAAACTCTTTGACGCCGCGGTGGAAAAATTCGGCGGTGTCGATATTGCTATCAACACGGTCGGGTTGGTGCTGAAAAAGCCCATTGTCGATGTGACCGAAGAGGAATTTGACACGTCCTTTGACATCAATGCAAAATCTGCGTTTTTCTTTATTCAGGAATCGGGTAAAAAGCTGAATGACGGCGGTAAACTCTGCACGATAGTTACGTCGCTTCTCGGTGCATTCACGGGTTATTATGCTGCTTATGCAGGTTCAAAAGCTCCGGTCGAGCATTTCACGCGGGCCGCGTCAAAGGAATTTGGAGCGAGAGGCATCTCAGTCACCGCGGTCGCTCCGGGGCCGATGGACACGCCGTTCTTTTACGGCCAGGAATCACCCGAAGCGGTTGCTTATCACTCATCGGCGGCTGACCTCAGCAAATACACCAAAACCGGCCTGACCCACATCGAGGACATTGTTCCGTTGGTCAAATTCCTCGTATCGGACGGCTGGTGGATAACCGGCCAGACGATACTAGCCAATGGCGGATATACAACGAAATAGGGTTGTAATAGAGCGGTTCAGGCCGCTCTTTTTTATTTGTATATTTCAATATTGAAAACACCGTCGGATGTCACCGAGCCGCGATACATTCCTTCGGAATTGAACGGCAGGGCGATGTTGCCGTGAGCGTCCACAGCGATGAGGCCGCCTTCGCCGCCGATCTTGGTGAGTCGGGAGATGGTCTCATTCGCAGCGGCGTCGAGTGAAATATCTTTGTATCTCATGCGGGCGGCAACATCGTAGGCAGAGACGCCGAGCATGAAAAATTCACCGTGGCCGGTGCATGATACTGCGCAGAGGTCGTCAGCATAGGTGCCGGAACCGATTACCGGCGTGTCGCCGATGCGGCCAAATTTTTTGTTCGTCATACCGCCGGTCGATGTCGCAGCGGCAAGGTGGCCTTTAACATCGCAGGCGACGGCGCCGACCGTGCCGAGCGATCTTTGATCTTTGACCTTTGATCTTTGATCTGCATAATTCGATACCAACTCTGTCTCCTCCACTCCTTCACTCTCCTTCTCCCCCACTCTCGCCGAATGATCCAACTGAACGCGTCCGGCGGCGATGGCGTCCTGAAGCTGGAGCCAGCGGTGTTCGGTGAAAAAATATTCGTCCGGGGCGGTTTCCACGCCGAGTTCCGCCGCGAAACGGTTCGCGCCCTCGCCCGCCAGCAGAACGTGTTCGGTCTGCTCCATGACGAGGCGGGCAACGCGTATCGGATTTTTTATATTTTTGACAAAGGCAACCGCACCGGCCTTGAGGGTTTGGCCGTCCATTATCGCCGCGTCCATTTCGTTCTTGCCTTCGGCGGTAAATACCGCGCCGCGGCCTGCGTTGAAAAGCGGGAAGTTCTCAAGCTCGACAACGGCAGCCTCGACCGCATCAAGCGACGAACCGCCGGAACTGAGTATCTGCCAGCCCGCTTTTAATGCGGCCTCAACCCCGCTCTTGTATTCACGCTCGAGGTCGGGGGTCATCTGCGAACGTAAAATGGTTCCGGCTCCGCCGTGAATCGCTAGTGCAAGTTTTGACATAAGACAATATTACCGCAGAGACGCAAAGACGCAGAGTATGGCCAATACAGTTTCAAGGGCATGGAAAATTTCCATAGACCACTGCTATGCCGGATATTACTTCAGATCCTTCTCCGCGTCTTGGCGACTCAGCGGTTTATAATCTCGCGTTTCGCAGCCTCAGTGCGTTGGCGATGACCGAGACCGAGCTGAACGTCATGGCTGCGCTGGCGATCATCGGCGACAGCAAAACACCGAATATCGGATAAAGCACGCCTGCCGCTATCGGTACACCGATGATGTTGTATGCAAACGCAAAGAACAGGTTTTGCCTGATATTTCGCATTGTCGCCTTGCTGAGGTTTCGCGCCTTTAGGATGCCGTCGAGGTCCGGTTTCAGCAGCGTAATGTCCGCAGATTCGATAGCGACGTCCGTGCCGCTGGCAAAGGCGATGCCGACATCAGCCTGTGCCAATGCCGGTGCGTCGTTCACGCCGTCACCCGCCATCGCAACGATCTTGCCTTGAGCCTGAAGTTCCTTGACCTTTGCTGCTTTGTCTTCGGGCATCACCTCGGCAAAGACATGGTCGATACCTATCTGTCGAGCTACGGCCTTTGCGGTTAATTCATTATCTCCGGTCATCATGATGACCTCGATGTTCTGTCGGTGAAGCTCGTCAATGGCGGCTTTGGCGGAAGGTTTTATCGCGTCGGCAACGCCGATCATTCCCGCAGGTTCTCCATCTAGGGTAATGAACATCACGGTCTGGCCTTTGGTACGCAATTGCTCGGCGGCGGATAAGAACCCGGTCGCTATCGCTCCCGGTTCTGACTTTGTTACTTCCGCAGTTAGAATTTTCTGGCTGCCGATCAAGACCGTTTGCCCGTCGATCACACCTTTTATGCCGACTGCGGTGATGGATTCAAAGTCTTTCACGGATACCGTTTTTAAGTTGCGATTTTCAGCTTCGGCAACGATAGCGGTTGCCAAAGGATGTTCGCTGTGACGTTCGAGGCTTGCGGCGAGCCGCAGTATTTCACCTTCGGAAAGAACCCGGTCGCTATCGCTTTCGGCTCTGGCAGGAACAATTGCCTGCACGGCGGGTTTGCCTTCAGTAAGCGTGCCGGTTTTATCGACAACTATCGCATTGACTTTTTCGAGCGTTTCGAGGGCTTCGGCTTTTTTGATGAGGACGCCGTTCTTTGCACCGTGGCCGGTGCCGACCATTATCGACATCGGCGTAGCAAGACCTAATGCACACGGACACGCTATTATCAGCACCGAAACCGCAGCGACTATCGCGTATGTAAGGCTGCCGAATATCATCCAGACCACGAACGCGATCACGGCAACAAGAATTACCGCCGGGACAAAATAAGCTGAGACGACATCTGCCAGACGCTGTATCGGCGCGCGGCTGCGTTGTGCTTCGCCGACCATTTTTACGATCTGTGCAAGGAGCGTTTCTTTACCGACCTTCTCGGCCTTCATCAGGAAACTGCGGTTGGTGTTGATCGTTCCGCCGATGACCTTGCTGCCTGTCCGTTTTTCAACGGGCATTGATTCGCCCGTGACCATTGATTCGTCTATCGAGGTTTCGCCCTCGATGATCTCACCGTCGGTCGGCACTTTTTCATTTGCCTTTACACGGAGCGTCTGCCCGGCATGTACATGGCCTAGATCGACAACCTCTTCGCTGCCGTCATCAAACACGACCGTTGCGGTTTCAGGAGCAAGTCTTAATAACTCCTTGATCGCGGACGATGTTTGCGACCTTGCCCGCAATTCCAGCACCTGCCCAAGCAAGACAAGCGTTGTTATGACCGCTGCCGCCTCAAAATAAGCCGGAATGATGCCGGAGTGTGCATCGCGCATCGCGTCAGGGAACAACTGCGGAGCAAACAACGCCGCGATGCTGTATATCATGGCGGCTCCCGTTCCGATAGCTATCAGCGTGAACATATTTGGGCTGGCGTTTTTGACCGATGCCCACGCCCGCTCAAAGAACGGCCAGCCGCCCGACAGAACGACCGGTGTCGCGAGCAGGAATTGTATCCAAATGGAAACACGCGGCGAGACGATATTGTGAAACGCAGGGAACATTTCGCCCATTGCCAGCACGAATACCGGCAAGGTCAGCACGGCCGATATCCAAAATCGGCGTTTCATGTCCGTGTATTCCGGATCGGGCTGGTCATCGAGGCTGATCTCCTTCGGCTCAAGCGCCATTCCGCATATCGGACAGCTTCCGGGGCCGATCTGCAAAATTTCCGGGTGCATCGGGCAGGTGTATTCGATGGATTGATCGTTGATCGTTGATCGTTGATCGTTGGTATGGCCGCTGATGTCATCTGCGCCTGAACGTGTTTCTGCCTCTAATTCTCCGTGACTCTGCGTCTCTGCGGTGGACAAATACCTCTCAGGGTCGGCGGCAAATTTTGTTTTGCAGCCGGGCATACAGAAATAGTAAACCGTGCCGGCGTATTCGTATTTTGCCGCGGCGGTTTCCGGCGTGACCAGCATTTTGCAGACCGGGTCGATGTGCGGCTGAGGTTCCTCAACGACAGGTTTTCTGCCTAATTGAACAAGTCCTGATGTGTTTTTTGGTTGTTTGTGTTCCATGATCTCACCCTCAGTAACTATCTTACAACCTGTTAGCAGGTGTCAGGTCAAGCGGAGTGTTCGGCTTCTGCAAACGATTCGATCAAACGGCAGACCGAAGTGCCGTCCGGGGCAGTGTCTTCCATCATTGTCCACATATTGCGGGCGTCCTCAAGCCGTTTTTGCAGGCGTTTCATCTCACGGATCTTTTCCTTATTTTCTTTTATCCTGTGTTCCACAATGTCGCGAACCATCGGACACGGCGAATCGCCATGGACGGCGTGGTCGAGTATTTCCTGGATCTCGGCCAGTGTGAAACCAAGTTCTTTTGCGGAATTTATGAACCGCAGGCGGTTTCGGTCAGAAGCCTTATAAACGCGATAGCCGTTCCTGATGTCGCGGGAAGGCTTCAGCAGCCCGATGCGCGTGTAATAACGGACGGTGAATATAGGTGTGTCGGTCCGTTTTGCAAGCACGGCTGCGGTTATCATAAATGTTCCTCACATCGGGTCTCTCGCAGATGGTTTGAGTCGATTTTATCATTTACGGCAAATATTTTGGGAAAATCAGGCGAAATGGACATTTCTCAATATGAGGGCTGTTGCTCCGCCTTGCGGGCGAAGCTCCTTTATTTTAAGACCTTATCCGAAAAGGCAACCGCCGCATAGACGGCGGACGCAAAGCCAGTAGTCATCGCAATATTATATGACCGTCCGGCTGCCGAAGTGAGGTGGATTTGTTCAAAAAGACCGTTTTCCCGATCATTTTTCTCGTAACGCTGATATTGTCAGTGTCTGCCTCGGCGCAGCTTTCTGCCGGAAACAGACAGGCGGTTTCCGTTGATCAAAACGGCAAGATCAGCAGCGTGCGGCCTCGCGGCGAGGCTCGCGGCTCCGTCGTAAAAGCAGAGTATGCGGTTTCGGACGACATTCGCCGCATAGAGCGTGCGGTATTTGACCTGATGAATGCCGAACGTTCTGCAAAAGGGCTTACCGGATTGAAATGGAGCGACGATGTCGCTCGTGCGGCCCGCCAACATTCATCAAACATGGCTGCCGAAAAATTCTTCAGCCACAGAGGCAAGGATGGAAAGATGGTCGATGACAGAGCGGATCTTTTTGGCATCCGCTGGGCATCGATAGGCGAAAATATTGCCTTTATGAAAGGATTTTCCGAACCGGAGAAAAAAGCGATAAAGACCTGGATGGATTCGCCGCCGCACAGACGTAATCTTTTGGGTCAGCAGTGGACCGAATCTGCAATAGGCGTCGCCCAGGGCGAAGACGGAAGCTATTATTTCACACAGGTTTTCATATCAAGATAAAAGAGCAGCATGCCCAGCGTGGACTTTGGCAGATATGCGGTTTAATCTGTTCAAATGCGGCCTGACGGATTCATTCTCCCATCATTTGCGAAGATAAATCTGCACCTTAAGGTGATCGGTAAGCGGCCTGACGGCTATCACGAACTGTGTACCGTCTTTCAGGCCGTTTCGTTGTGTGATGAGATAGAGTTTCGCACAGCCGACAGCCTGGAACTGACCTGTGATGACCCAAATATTCCGACCGATGAGAACAACCTGATAATCCGCGCCGGAAAATTGCTTCAGGATGCCTATAAGGTCGGTCATGGAGCAAAGGTCCATCTTGTGAAGAACATACCTTCTCCGGGCGGATTGGGCGGCGGTTCCTCAAACGCAGCGGCGGCGATGCTTGGCTTTCGCAGGCTTTGGGATCTGAAGTGTTCAATTGCGGAGCTTAGTGATCTCGCGGCGGAGCTTGGGGCCGATGTCCCGTTCTTTTTTCACGGCGGAACGGCTCTCGGAATAGGCATCGGTGCAGAGATCGACGAACTGCCTGACGCAGAGATCGAAAACCTCGTTATTGTCACGCCTCCGGCCGATATTTCAACCGCTGAGGCTTATGAAAAGCTTGGGGCGCCAAACTTGACAAAAAATGAGGCGGAGCATAATCTTATTGTTTGCCGAAAATGGGCTGAAACTGCCTGTTTTCAGGACGGGCCGGTGATAAACGATTTTGAGGCCGCGATCTTTCCAATGTACCCGGAGGTCGCAAGAGTAAAGAGCACATTGCTCGGACTCGGTGCGGTGACGGCGGGCATGAGCGGCAGCGGAGCAAGCGTTTTCGGCATTTTTGATAATAGAGAGACACGGCAAACAGCAATGAAAGCCCTTGGTGAGATACCCAACTGGCGAAGTTTTGCCGTAGCGGCTGTTTCACGGAAAGAATACCGTGAACGCCTCGGGATAAGCTGAAAGGCTTTTTCCGGGACGGCCGTTTCCGAGTACACAGAGAAATTAGCTTTGGGGCGTCGCCAAGTGGTAAGGCACCGGGTTTTGGTCCCGGCATTCGTAGGTTCGAATCCTTCCGCCCCAGCCAGTTTCCAGAATTCGGAACGGTTGTCCTGTCAAATTGGGCAACCGTTTTTCATTTGAGGCCGGAAGCAGTTCCGGATTCGTAAGAAAATGAGCGTAACTGGCAATATCAAGATCTTTGCGGGCAATGCGAATCGACCATTGGCCCAGGAGATCTGCGGACATTTGAACCTTGATCTGGGCCGTGCCACGACCGGAAGGTTCTCTGACGGTGAATTCAATTTTCAGATAGAAGAGAATGTTCGCGGCACCGATGTTTTTATCGTTCAGCCGACCTGTCCGCCGAGCGACCGCCATCTGATGGAACTGCTGATAATGCAGGACGCTTTTATGCGGGCGTCGGCAGAACGCGTTACGGCCGTGATCCCGTATTTCGGGTATGCCAGATCGGATAAAAAGGACCGTCCGCGTGTCCCGATAGCCGCAAAGCTGGTGTCGAACCTGATCGCAAAGGCCGGTGCCGACCGTGTGCTGACGATAGACATGCACGCTTCGCAGATACAGGGTTTCTTTGACATTCCGGTCGATCACTTATATGCGGCTCCGATAGTGGTCGATTATTTTGCCGCCAACCCGATCGATAACCTGATCGTGGTCGCACCGGACACGGGCGGAGCAGAACGTGCCAGAGCTTATGCAAAGAGGCTGAACGCCGGCCTGGCGCTTTGCGACAAAAGGCGTGAAAGAGCGAACGAGGCCGATGTGATGAACGTTGTCGGCGATGTGGACGGCAAGAATTGTCTGATCGTTGACGATATGTGCGACACGGGCGGAACGATCTGCAAGGTCGCAAAGGCGCTTCATGAGAACGGCGCCAATGAAGTTTACGCGTGTTTCACTCACGCAGTTCTTTCAGGGAATGCCGCAAACAATATCGCGGAATCGTATCTGAAAAAAGTGATCGTCACTAACACCATCCCGCTGGGCGATAACATGAAGCCCCTGGTTGAAAGCGGGAGAATAGAGGTTTTGAGCGTTGCAAAATTGCTTGCATCTGCTATCAATTCGATACATGACGAAACGAGCGTTTCGTCGCTATTCATATAAGGGGCGTGAGTCTTGAGTCCTAAGTCCAAAGCCGGAAAAAGCGGAGACTTACGGATCTTGATTTACGACCTATGACTCAAGACTCAGGACTTGAAACTGATTAAGATTATGGCTGAAAAAATTGTAGTAAAGGCTGAAAAGCGGGAAGAGCTTGGCAAGAATGCCAATCGTCGGCTGCGGGTTGCCGGAAAGATCCCGGTGGTCATTTATGGCGGCGGAACTGAGAGCGTCGCGGCCGCGGCGGACATCAAGGACCTTGCCGCGATACTCAGAACCGATGCCGGGGTGAACACCGTGTTCTCGCTGGACGTTGACGGTGATGTCAACGACGTTATCTTTCAGGATCGGCAGATCGATCCGATACAGGGCCGATTGATACACGCAGATCTGAGACGGTTCGCAAAAGGTGAAAAGATCGAGATGACCGTTCCGGTGCATCTTGTTGGCGAGCCTTCGGCACCGTTGGAGGAAGGAGCCGTCGTGACGCAGGCCCTCCGCGAGATAAAGGTTCTTTGCGAGCCTGCCAAAACGCCGGATGCGATCGAACTGGACGTTACCGACATGACAGTGGAAAAATCACTGCATGTTGCCGACATCAAGGTCGGAGCCGGTGTGGAACTGCTTGATGATCCTGAAACAGTGGTTGCTTCCATATCGGTCGTCAAGGAAGTCGAAGTGGAAACCGAAACAGCCGAAGCTCCTGCGGAGGGCGAGGCTGAACAGGCTGAAGCTCCGGCCGAGGAATCGGCGGAATAGCTTCCGGTTTTCGGGCATTCCGGCCTATATCGGTTATGAGTTCGCTGCTTGATAACGATTGGATGGTCGTCGGGCTGGGCAATCCCGGCCCGGAGTATGCGAAGACCAGGCACAATCTGGGTTTCATGACCGTCGATCTGCTGGCTTATGAAGAGCAGACGCAGATAAAGCGTGAGGAATGCCGGGCATTGGTCGGGCGGGCCGTGATCGGCGGTAAAACGGTTGAGCTTGTAAAGCCGATCACATATATGAACCTCAGCGGCGATGCCGTCGGGTGCCTGATGAAAAAGCCGGAAAGGTCGGCGGAAAGATTGATTGTTATCTCGGACGACCTGGCACTTCCACTAGGAAAGATCCGGATCAGGCCCAAAGGTTCACACGGCGGCCACAACGGCTTGCGGTCGATCTTTGACCATTTGAAAACGAATGAGGTTATCCGCGTGAGGATCGGCATAATGCCGGATCATCCTGTCGGGAACACAAAGGATTTTGTGCTGCGGCCTTTTGCAGGAAGCGAAAGGGAAGCGGTCGAAAACGCAATAAAGGACAGTGCTGACGCGATAAGGGCCATTTTGGGCGAAGGCGTCGAGGCTGCGATGGCAAAATTTAATTAAGAACGGTTATTACGCTGTCAGCGGATATGCCGAAAAATGACAGACCTTCTTGTCCGGTTCAGCATCGAGCCGGGCCGAAGAGCCAAAAGGAGGAAAAAATTGGCAAACAGAACATACGAAGTGATGTATATAGTTGATCCGGAAACTGCACCGGACAAGATTGCGAAACTTAACGAAGCGGTCGGCAAACTTATCGAAAAAGAGGGCGGAACCGTCGTCAGAATGGACGACATCGGCCGCCGCCAGTTTGCATATCCGATCAACAAAAAGAACGAAGGATACTATGTCCTTTTCGAGATCGAAGGCACGGGACAGGAGATCGCCGAGCTTGAACGCCGCATGCGCGTCAACGACCTGATCGTCAGGTATATGACGGTCCGTGTGGATGAGGACAGAAAACTTGCTGATAAACTGCGTTCAAAGCGTGAAAAGAGAACGGCACAGCGGGCCAGTTTCCGCCAGTCAGCCGAAGAAGCGGCAACAGCAGCAGAAGAGAACGCGGGATAAACGGAGGAAATTATGGCAGATAAAGATATAGATGTAAGAGAAGACCGTGACGTGGCTGTTGAAGAGGACTCGTTCACAGAAAAGATGCCGCGCCGCTACCAGCGTCGCCGCCCGCGTCAGGTGGTGCCGGATTATGTTGACTGGAAAGATGCTGAATATCTCAGACAGTTCCTGCCCGAACGTGGGAAGATCATGCCGCGCCGCATTTCCGGCATAACGGCCAAGGACCAGCGACGCATAGCCACGGCCATCAAAAGGGCCAGAATAATGGCTTTGCTGCCGTTCGTAACGGAATAAGGCGGGAGGAATTTAATAATGGCAACTACAACAATCTTATTAAGAGAAGATATAGAAACGCTCGGCGGCCGGGGCGAGATCGTCAAGGTCAGGGCCGGTTATGCGCGCAACTACCTTCTGCCGCAGGGCCTTGCAACCCTTGCTACAAAGGGCAACCTGAAGCAGATCGAGCAGGAGCGCGAAGCATTGCTGAAAAAGGCCGCGGTTGAAAAAGCAACCGCTGAGGCACAGCGTGACCAGATGGGTTCGATAGAACTTGCATTTGAACGCAAAGCGGGCGAAGGCGGAACGCTTTTCGGTTCGGTCACGTCGATGGACATAGCCGAAGCTTTGCAGGCAAAGGGATATGAAATAGACCGCCGCCGCATTGTCCTGAAGGACGCCATCAAGGAAACCGGTGAATACACCGTCAAGGTAAAGCTTCATCGTGAAGTGGCTTTGGAAGTTCCTGTAACGGTCACGGCTGAAGGTTCCGAAGATGAACCGAAAGCGGAAAAGAAACCGCGCAAGGCAAAGGCGGAAACGGAAGAAACCGCTGTTGAGGAACAGGTCGAGGGATCGGCAGAAACTGTTGCTGAACAGGATAGTGAATAGCAGTATTCAAATTTAGCGCTATTATGGCTATGATCTGTGATCGTAGCCATTTTTTTGCTTCTTTCCAATATTTATCGAAGGTTCATTTAAATGAACTTTTCTCTTTCGACATTCCCGACGGTAAACTCTAAAATAACATCTCCATATTAATTTTTCGGAGTTTAAGTTTTTAATGTCTTCGTACCCCGAGGCAAAACGCGAACAGTTTTTGGAACGTCCGCTTCCTTCAAGCGAGGACAGCGAACGAGCTATTCTTGGAGCGATCCTTCTCGACAATTCGCTGATAACGCAAACGATAGAACATCTGCGGCCGGAGGACTTTTATTCTCCGCTGCATCGCCGAATCTATGGTGCGATGGTGTCGCTTTTTGATGCTTCGCGGTCGATAGACCCGATACTGATCGGCGAAGAACTGAAAAAGAACGGATCGGTCGAATCGATAGGCGGCGTCGCGGCTATTGCGAACCTCACTTATGGTTTGCCGCATTTTTCCGACCTTTCGGAGTACATAAAGGTCGTTCGCGGCAAATCGCTGATGCGAAGCCTGATCCGCACCTGCAATGAGATAACCAGCGAGGCTCTGGACGAAGAAGATGACGCAGAGGTCATCATTGACCGCGCCGAGCAGATGGTCTTTGCCCTTGCCGAACAGAAAGACCGTCAGGGTTTTGAGGGCATTCGCCCGATAGCGGAAAACGTTTTTTCAAAGATACAGGATTTTGCCCAACGTGAATCTCACGCGCTGACCGGACTTGCCACAGGCTATCGCGATCTGGACAACATCACATCGGGGCTTCAGAGCGGAGACCTCATTATCGTTGCCGCCAGGCCCTCGATGGGTAAAACGGCACTTTGCCTGAATATTGCACAGCGTGCGGCGGTTCGCGAAAATGCCGTGGTTGCGGTATTTTCATTGGAAATGTCCAAGGAACAGCTTGTGATGCGTATGCTGAGCGCTCAGGCCTCGGTTGACGCACGCAATCTTCGGCTCGGCATACTATCGGCACAGGATTGGGGAAGGCTGGCGGAGGCGATAGCCGATCTTTCATCAACACGGCTTTTCATTGACGACACGCCGGGCATTTCCGTCCTTGAGATGCGTGCAAAGCTGCGCCGCCTGGCCGTTGAGCAAAAGAGCCTTGACCTGATAGTTGTGGATTATTTACAGCTTATGGGCGGCGGCGGAAAACGCAATGAGAACCGCCAGCAGGAAGTGTCGCAGATCTCGCGCGACCTCAAGGCCCTAGCCAAGGAATTTAACTGTCCTGTCATTGCTCTTTCACAGCTTTCGCGTGCGCCCGAGGCTCGAAATCCTCCGCGCCCGATGATGTCCGATCTTCGCGAATCAGGCTGCTTAGTTGGCGATACGCTTGTAACAATGGCGGATACCGGAGAACGTGTTCCAATAAGGGATCTTGTCGGGAAAAAGGGCTTTTATGTTTGGTCATTGGATCAAAATACGTGGAAGATCAAAAAAGGTGCAGTCACCAACGCATTTTCAACCGGTATGAAGCCCGTGTTTGACCTCACGACCCGTTTGGGACGGAGCATCACCGCAACAGGGAATCACAAGTTTCTGACGTTCAATGGATGGAAGCGTTTGGATCAGCTTAGCCCTGATGACCTGATAGCCATTCCTCGCCATATACAGAATACGACGTCTCAGTCCATGTCGAATAGTGAACTGGCTCTGCTTGCCCACCTTATAGGTGACGGGTGCCTTCTCCCGAATCATGCGATCCAGTACACAACCCGTGAACATGATCTTGCCGTTATCGTCTCAGATCTTGCATCCGAGGTTTTTGGCGACAAAATTAAACCACGTATCAACCCTGAACGAAATTGGTATCAGGTATATCTGGCCTCAACAAGGCACCACACTCATAACACACGCAGTGCCTTGGCAATTTGGGCTGATGAGTTAGGCGTCTGGGGGCTAAGGTCCTATGAAAAATTTGTTCCAAAGAAGGTTTTCTTTCAGCCGCCGGATGCCATAGCTCTTTTCTTAAGGCATTTATGGGTAACAGACGGCTGTATCAAGAAACCCAGGACTCAATCTGCCCCGGCAGTTTACTATGCATCGAGCAGCCGGAATCTGGCAAGCGATGTCCAGCATCTGCTGCTGAGGTTGGGTATAAACGCAACGCTCAGGCGAATCCCGCAAAATGGCAAAGGCAGAGATCAGTATCACGTTATCGTTACAGGTAAGGCAGATCTGGAAATTTTTGCCGGACAGATCGGAGCGGTCGGAGCATATAAGTTGGGTGATCTTAATGCGATCAAGGACTATCTGCGAATAACAAAAGGCAATACAAACCGTGATGTTATTCCGAAAGGAATTTGGCAGGAAATGGTTTTGCCCAGAATGAGCAGTCAAGCGGTGACACACAGGCAGTTCTCAAAGATGATAAACACTCAGTATTGCGGCAGTTCACTTTATAAACAGAATATCGGTCGTGATCGGGCCAAAAGGGTCGCGGATGCATTGGATTGTGAAGAGATCCGACAAATATCACAGAGTGATGTCTATTGGGATAAAGTTGCGGAGATCGTGCCTAAGGGAGAGGCCGAAGTATTTGATCTTACGGTTGAAGAGTTTGCCAATTTTGAGGCAGACGGCATCGTTGTTCACAATTCCATAGAGCAGGACGCAGACGTTGTGGCATTTATTTTCAGACAGGATTATTATTCGAAAAATCCGGACGAGATACCGGAAAACGAACAGAACATTGCCGAACTGATAATAGCAAAGCAAAGGAACGGCCCGACCGACACCATAAAACTTGCTTTCCTCAAGCAGTTCACACGGTTTGAGGATGTGTATTTCGGCTAACGGAGCATAAGCCTATGGACACGGATCTTCGATATCCTATCGGTGAATTTGACGAAGCGAATTGGCCCGATAGAGAGCAAAATATTGCTGTCATCGCCGCGCTGCCGGAGGAATTGAGAAAGGCGGTTTCGGGGCTTGATGACGAGATGCTGGATACGCCCTATCGTGAAGGCGGCTGGACGCTGCGTCAGACGTTTCATCACATGGCGGACAGCCATATCAACGCTTACTGCCGCTTCAGGCTGGCATTGACCGAAACAGAACCGGAGATCAGGCCGTATGACGAAAAGCTGTGGGCCGAACTGCCGGACAGCAGCCTGCCCGTTGAGGTTTCGCTGAATATTCTTGACGGTGTTCACGCTCGCTGGGCGGCGATGCTTGCGGCAATGAGCGACGCCGACCTTGCCCGCCGGTTCGTTCATCCCGAATCAGGGTTATGGACGATCGAGCGGTCGTTAGCGATGTATGCGTGGCATTCGCGGCATCACACGGCTCATATAACTGTCACTCGGCAGCGTTACGGCTGGTAGAATGCCCATATTGGTGGAATTTCACTCTTGTTCGCGGTAGTAAAGCGTTTTTGTTATGTCCAATCAGGAACGGCTTATTTCCCTTGACGTGTTTCGCGGAATGACCATCGCGGGCATGGTGCTTGTCAACAATCCCGGCTCGTGGTCACACATCTACGGGCCGCTGAAACACGCTCCGTGGCACGGCATCACTCCGACGGATTATATCTTTCCTTTCTTTTTGTTCATTGTCGGCGTTGCCGTCCCCATAGCTTTGGGCAAACGCATGGCCGAGGGAATAACGCGTGATGTGTATGTAAAGATACTGTCACGCTCCGCCGCCATTTTTGCGACCGGGCTGGCGCTGTCGGCCTTTCCGCTTTTTGACATCGGCAAAACGGCGATACCTGCATTTTTCAAATGGACGGCGGTTTTTGTCATCATCGCCGGGCTGTTCTTTCTTTTTCTTCGTAAGTTCAAGATCGCTGCGGCGCTTTTTGGCGTCTGGGCATTGATCCTGATCATCTCATATTCTTCCGGCTACGAGATCGTTCCGTACAATTTCGGCACGATGCGCATTCCCGGTGTGCTGCAGCGGATAGCGGTCTGTTATCTGATAGTGTCGCTGATATATCTGCATACGGGCTGGGTAAAACAGCTTTTTATCGGCATCGGTTTACTGCTCCTTTATTGGCTGCTGATGACGGCGGTTCCGGTTCCGGGTTGCGACATTACAACGATAGACGACAAGGCGTGCAACCTTGCGGCGTGGCTGGACCGGACGATACTGACCGAAGCCCACATCTGGCGTTCGGCAAAGGTCTTTGACCCCGAAGGCATCCTGTCCACGCTGCCCGCCATTGTGACCACGCTTTCCGGCGTCCTTACCGGAACATGGCTGATGCGAAAGGAGGAGACAGGGAGACAAGAAGATCGAGATGTTAGTGAGCATGAAGAAAAGGAAACCAACGTGTCTCGTCGTGACAATAGTCCGCTCAACAAGGTCGCGGGCATGTTTTTTTTCGGGACGGTCCTGCTTGCTCTCGGCTGGTCGTGGAGCCTTGTTTTTCCGCTCAATAAATCGCTGTGGACAAGTTCATATGTTCTTTACACAAGCGGCCTGGCTTTGCTGACGCTTGCCTGCTGCTATTGGCTTATCGACATCAAAGGCTATAAGAGATGGTCGAAGCCTTTTGTGGTCTTTGGCGTCAATGCTCTTGCTCTCTTTGTCTTTTCAGGATTTATGGCACGCATTCTCGGCATCATAAAACTCGCCGGCCCTGACGGCAAAGAGATCTCTCTGCAAAAATGGATCTTCGATAATCTTTTCCTTACGTGGGCCGAGCCTGTCAACGCTTCGCTTGCCTACGCCTTGTGTTTTATCGCATTCTGGTGGTTCCTGATGCTGTTCCTGTACAGAAGGCGAATTCTTATCAAGTTTTAATTTAGATAACCTCTGACAACTTGCCGAAACACACCGCAAGGCTTTAGTCTTTAGTTTTGACGCATGTCCGATGCTGCCATAAATAACCCAAGAGCGGAGATCGACGCCATCGACCGCGAGATACTCAGGCTGCTTAATCGCCGGGCCGAGATAGCCCTGCGCGTCGGGGCGGCAAAAGCGGAAGCCGAGGCATCCTTATGCGATCCCGTCCGCGAGAACGAAGTGATAAAGAACATCGTTGCGGAAAATCCGGGGCCGTTCGATGACCGAGGCGTTGCCAATATCTTTCACCGGATAATCGACGAATCGCTCTATTTGCAGCAGAACACGTATCGCAGTCCCGGTTCGCAGCCTGCGGTCTCTGCTGGCGAAGAGATCACCGTCGGCAGCCAGCGTGTTCGTGTGGCATTTTTGGGTGAACACGGAACATTCAGCGAAACTGCCGCCATCGGAATACTTGGCGCTGACGCGGAGTATGTTTCTTTTCCGACCTTTGAAGAACTTTTCCGGGCCGTTGCTCAGGGAAAGGCTGACTGCATAATCTCGCCGCTTGAAAACAGCCTCGTCGGGTCGATCCAACGCTGCTATGACCTGCTTTTGGAAAGCGATCTGAGCATTATCGGAGAAATAATTTTGCCGGTGTCGCATTTTCTGATCGGCTGCGAATCGGCAAGTATCGAAACGATCCGCACAGTGGAATCACATGTTGCCGCATTGGGACAATGCGAAAGATTCTTTGCGGCACACCCGCATATACAGAGAGTTGCGGCAGACGACACCGCCGGAAGCGTAAGACGCGCGGTCGAGAGCGGCGATCCGACATTGGCGGCAATCGGCGGGCGGCGAACGGCGTCAATTTACGGCGGCAAGATAATACGTGAACACATCGAAGATCACCGCGAGAACTATACAAGGTTTGCCCTGCTCGCCGCCGAGCCGGACGAGGCGAACAATGGCGGTAAGATCTCGCTGGTCATTCGGCTAAAGAGCGAGCCGGGTTCGCTGCACAACGCTCTCAGGCCGTTTGTCCGACGCGGCATAGACCTCGTTAAGATAGAGAGCCGACCGATAAAGGGCGAGCCGTCAAAATTCAATTTTTATGTCGATCTTCAGGCCCCGATGAACGACCGCGATCTTCACGGAGCGCTGGATGAGATAAGGGAGCATGCCGAAACGGTTCGATATCTTGGCAGATATCCGGCAGTGAGGCTGACCGATGAACAGATCGAAAAAATAAACTGAAGCAATTTTGTTTTTAGCACCAAAATGATCATAATCCTAAAACCGGAAGTAACCGTAGAGTCGCGCGAATTTCAGCGCATAGCTGCACATTTGGCGAATTTTCGCGAGGTAGAGGCGCGTGTTCATCACGTGCAGGGAACCGGACAAAAGCTGACCGAGATATATCTTATCGGCAACACGGCGCAGCTTTCGCTGGAAGAGATACGCTCGTTTCCCGGAATAGATTATGCCGTTCGCGTTTCTGAGGCGTATCGGGTGCTTGGACGGCACAAGGAGGACTCGCGTCCGTGCGGGTTTACCTATCAAGATGTTGAATTCGGCCAGAATAATCTGAATATCTTTGCCGGGCTTTGCGCGGTGGATTCGCCGGGAAGTGTCGAGGCGATGATGAAGATGCTGCAGGAACACGGGCAGGTATGCACCCGCATGGGCGCCTACAAACCGCGAACGAGCGCGTATTCGTTTCAGGGACACGGCAAGCATTGTCTTCAGTACGTGTTTGAGCTTGCCGGAAAATACGGCATCAGGGTCATAGCCATGGAGGTGACGCACGAATCGCACGTAGATGAGATAAATCAGGCGCTTGACCGGACAGGCCGTCCGACGGGCGTGATGCTCCAGATAGGAACGCGGAACACGCAGAATTTTGAGCTGCTAAAAAGCGTCGGGCGCCAGCAGGAATTTCCCGTTCTGCTAAAACGCGGTTTCGGCATCACGCTGGACGAATCGCTCCACGCGGCGGAATATCTGGCGAGCGAAGGCAATCAAAAGGTCGTCTTTGGCCTGCGGGGAATGAAGACGAACATCGGCGATCCGCACCGCAACATGGTCGATTTCGCACACGTTCCCGTGGTCAAACGGTTGACGCGAATGCCGGTCTGCATCGATCCGTCACATTCCGTCGGCAGCCGCCATCGCAGTTCGGATAATATTCT
This sequence comes from Acidobacteriota bacterium, assembly GCA_019639175.1. Classification (GTDB taxonomy): domain Bacteria; phylum Acidobacteriota; class Blastocatellia; order Pyrinomonadales; family Pyrinomonadaceae; genus OLB17. Next base: position 223,064 of record JAHBSK010000002.1, read on the forward strand.
GGACGTGATGCACGTAACGGCGCAAGGCGTCATTGCCGGAGCGAATATGATATTGGTCGATTTTCACCCTGATCCAAGCGTTGCTTTGGTCGATGGCCCGCAGGCGCTCCGGCTTGAAGAACTTCCTGTTTTTCTCGAAGATGTGAGGATATGCCGCGAGGCGTATGAAAAACGCCTCGCAAACTATCAGGTGTAAATGCCGGGTTAATTTTCAGGCTCAGGTTCCGCAGTCTCTATCTTTAAAGGGCCTTCGCGAAGGCCTTTTATCCATAGCCGCAAATTTTCTTCATCAGATGACCACACCAGCAGAACGGCCAAGGCACCGTAGATCGGCAGATGCCCGACCAATTCTGTCCAGTTGAAAATGGTCAGGGTCATATTTATCGGTATCCATGCGATCAATATGATCTCGCGCGGAAAGATGCCGAGGAGTATCCACAGGCCGACAAGGAGTTCCACTGAACCGGCACAGAGAATGAAGAGTTCGTTCGACATCGGGATGCCGAAAAACGATGTGAAATTGAGCGGATGATCGACCAGAAAGCTTTCGGCGAGAGGTATATTCGCAAGTTTTTCGGTAAATGCCACCACGATCAGGCTCAGCCCGACGCCGATTCGCAGAAAGGGAACCGCCAGTTTCATCAGATCGGCTGACGGTTCGAGCTTTGGTATTATAAGGCGGTCAATGCTGACCGGGCCGCGTCCGGCACAATAAAAGAACGCGGCAAATCCGAGATAGAAGATGTTGTCCAGCATGGCCTCGAGGCCGACGATGAAGATGCCCAGAAACCATATTATCGCAAGGGCGACAGCCGAAAGCCTGGTCAAAGCGCCGTAAAAGAACGACAATGCGATACCTGTCAGAGCAAGCCCGACAAAATATATCCAGATACCGGTAAGCCTGTTATTCGGCGAGAAAAGCTCGCCCTGAACCGAGCCGACAAATAGCGGAACGGCCAGATGCAGCCCCAATATCAACGGCACAAGGCCATAGAAAGCCGCCCGCCTTTCCTCTGTCGCACCGAGTTCCTTTGGCCCCGGAACAAAACTGACTTTGCGCTTATTCCAAAAGAACCACGCAAGAGCCGTCACCGCAAGTATTGCGGCGGTGAATGCAAGCGGCATCGGCCGAAAGAACAGATCCCATCTCAGGTGAAAACCATCGGTCGATGTGAACCATTTTTCATGGGCAAAGACCGCTGAATTCAATACCAGAAGCAACGTGAAAACAGACGATATTCGTGTGACGGAGAGGCTCATAATCACGCATTATAAGCCCTCTTTATCCTATTGTCATTGCTGTAGGTTTAGAACGGCGAAATTGATCTATTTAATTTCAAAATTCCTTATTTCTGCGGCGAGTTCACGCTCCAGCCTGTTCTTTTCTGCCTGAACAGCTTTCGTCTCTTTTTCGATCTCTTCCAGCCGCGATTCCTGCTCATTTGCCTTTGCGATATAGCGTGCGATCAGTTGTTTTGCCTCTGCGGTCTTTGCCAGGGCCTCAATGTTCTCACGCAGTCTTTCCTGATCATCAGAGATACCTTCCGTTTCGTTTTCGAACGAATGAAGTTTTGCATTTATCTGATCGATCTGTGAACGAAGCTCGATCAGTTTTTCAAGACGAGTGCGGACGCTGCTGTCTATGTTGTTTCGCGACAAAAACAGCGATAGCTGGTCACGGGAAAATGATGTCAGTTGGTAACTGTCTTTCAATGGCTGTTTTTCGGTGACTTTAAGCTCGGTTTCTTCGAAAGGTGCAAGTTCCACGCGAAACCTGTAAAACCTTTGAGTTGTGATATCAGGTTTCGGCGTATCATCCAAAAGTTCCCATCCGGCGCGGATCGGATGCTCTATGTACAGCACCTTTTGTTTATCGCTTTGATTTGATATGACGTATCGCTTTTCCTCTGTCCGAAAGTAATGTGCTTCAAATACGCCATTGACCACCTTGACCATTTGCGCGGGCTGCCTGTCCTGGCTTTGTCTTTCAAACACGTGTGTGCCAAGGTCGAGGGCAAAAGATATAAGTCTCTGCTCTTTCGGCTTCAGGCGTTCCATAAGAGCTTCGCCGGCGTAAGCGTTGCCGTCCAAAACCGTCAGGCTTCCTGATTCAAGCGTAAGATCAGTGTGATTTTTCAACAGCACCCCGCTCATAGGCCGTTCAGGCCGGATCGATCGATTGTAGATCGCTACTCTCTCACCGTCCATTTTTGTTTGAATTATCGGTATCAGGGCCGAGCGGTCTCTTGATACCGATACAGGATGGTCAATGCGATATTCAAAAAGGTCGCCTATCTGTCCACCTGTCGCGGCCGCCCGTATGCCCGACGTTTCTGAGACCAAAGCCTCGCTGACCGAGGTTTCAACAGTTGCCGGGCCGATGTAGTTGCTTGCAGCACCCGGCTGCATGGCGACCAGGCCAAGGGCATTCCTTCCCTGAATAGGCAGGTCGGCGATAGCCTGAGCGCTTACCGTGACGGTTTCGCTCACGCTTCCGACCTCAAGCTCAACACGTAAACTGGAGCCGGAGCGAACGCCCCTTACGATCATATCCTTAAAACCGGGTGATGATACGTTCAGGGAATAGGTTCCCGTTCCGACGCTGCTCCGAAAAAAATTGCCGGAACCGTCAGATGAAAATGTTGAGCGCTGTCCGGTCGAATCGTTGATCAGCGTCAACGTCGCGCCCGGAATTACCGCGCCATTCGCATCGGTCACAATTCCCGATATTGCATTTGAGGTCGTTATGCCTGATTCATGAAGCTGCGGACGGAGCTGAAGGTCCGCCGGGGCAGGGACAACGGGCCGATAACGATAAAAAGGCTGTTGAAGATTTTGAATGAATGAGACAGGAGACCCAGATACGAGCGAAAGTTGCACATTATTCCAATCTTCTTCGCTTACATTGTCAACAATTGCCCAGCCCTGAAAGAACGGCTTGCCTTCGGTGTCAAGAACAACACGATAGGTCGTTTTCCAAATAGGGGCAGCTATCGTATAGCTGACGACCATCTCTCTCTGTCCGCTTCCTTCGCTGGTAACGGTAATTGTTTTTGCATCGCGGCGACGCGTTGACGCCGCGGCGCTTGCAAATTCAAGCAGGTCCCGTTTAGCTTCATCGTCCAGCAGCCTGACGCCGCGAACGTCACTGAGGTCGATATGAGAGATATCACCATTTTCGCTGACCAATACAAGAACGCTTGATGTAAAGTTCTCTTTTTCAGTCCTTATCTGTTTTCGTTCCAATGTGAGGATGGAACCGGTGTGATTTCCTCTTGTTGAAGACACCGCGACGTTTGCTCCCTGTAACTGGCTCAAAACGGATGCGATGCCTCCTCCGTCCGCAGTTGATGCGTTAACGGAGAAAGGTATTTCGGACATCCGTGCCGAAGCGGGTTGTGACGAGTTATATGAGACCGCGCCGATCCTGCCCTGGCCGAGGTCGAGGACGACCATTGATTTCAGGACGTCATCAACCTGTGATTGCTTGAACGACAGGTCGATCTCGGCATTGCCGGAGACCGTTCCGCGACGCTCGATGTAAGCAACGCCGTTTGAATACAAGATGACGCGCCTGATCGGCAGCGATGCCGTTTTGGCCGCAACCGGTGTTCGGGCCACTCCGTTAGCGGGCGTAACCCGTGTGTTCCCATACGTTTGCGAATAACCGAGATCTGCGCACACCAATACCGCGAGGAGAAGAAGTCCTTTTCTCATTTTCTTATGTCCTCATTGTTTGAAGTTTGTCAGTGACTAGCCTAAAAGATGAGGTGAGGCAGGGAAATGGTTGCTTTGCTGTGATAAAAGATAAAAGAGCCTGCTTGATCTGTATAACGCGATCGTTCAGGTTCTTTTATCTTTTGTCTGTTTTGAACTATGCAGCGGCTGCGACGACCTTTTGGGCGGCGTCGGTCATGCCTTCGGCGGTGATGATGCCGATGCCGGATTCGGCGAGGACACGGCGGCCTTCTTCGACGTTGGTTCCTTCGAGCCGTGCGACGATCGGTATCGAAACGCCGAGGTTCTTTGCTGCGGCGACAACGCCGTTGGCGACCATGTCCGTGCGGACTATGCCGCCGAAGATGTTGATAAGAACTGCCTTTACATTTTCATCCGAAAGCAGGATGCGAAATGCCTGTTCGACGCGTTCCTGCGAGGCACCGCCGCCGACATCGAGGAAATTTGCCGGTTCGCCGCCGTGGAGCTTGATGATGTCCATCGTTGCCATCGCAAGTCCGGCACCGTTGACCATACAGCCGATGTTGCCGTCGAGCTTGATGTAATTGAGGTCGTATTTTGACGCTTCTATTTCAAGCGGCTCTTCTTCATTGAGGTCGCGAAGCTCGGCATAGTCTTTATGACGGAACATCGCGTTGTCGTCGAAATTTACCTTGGCGTCGAGAGCGATAAGCCTGTCGTCCTTGGTCAGCAGGAACGGGTTTATCTCAAACAGCGATGCGTCAGAGCTTTGATAAGCTTTGTACAAAGCAAGCATGAATTTTGCCGCCTGATTGACGAGATGCGGGGGAATGCCGATGCCAAAAGCGAGCTTTCGTGCCTGAAATGCCTGAAAACCGACCGACGGGTCGATGGTCTCTTTTACGATCAGGTCTGGTGTTTCCTCTGCAACCTTTTCGATGTCCATTCCGCCTTCGGAAGACGCCATGAAAACGTCACGGCCCGTCACGCGGTCAAGCGTGATGCCGAGATAAAATTCCTTGTCAATCGGCAGGCCTTCCTCGATAAGCAGCGTTTTTACCTCGCGGCCCTCAGGGCCGGTTTGATGCGTGACAAGCTGCATCCCGAGCATCTCTGAGGCGATCTGTTTTGCTTCTTCGGGCGACTTTGCCAGCTTTACGCCGCCGCCTTTTCCGCGTCCTCCGGCGTGTATCTGCGCCTTGACCACGACAACATCCGTGCCGAGTTCTTTCGCGGCCGATTCTGCTTCCTCAGGCGTTTTTGCGACAATGCCGCGCGGCACGGTCACACCAAATTCTTTCAAAAGGGCCTTGCCCTGATATTCATGGATCTTCATATTGATTTATGGAAAGTGTTCTTTCCCTAAAGTTTATCGCCGCATCGCCCAAAATGCAAAAAACTCCGGGCATTGGCCCGAAGTTAATTGCGAAAGCAGATACATTGTTTACTGTATCTTTACGATCAGTTTCAGCAGTTTCCATTCGCCGTTGCGAGAGACATATTCATTTTCCAGCCGGACGGGGAACGGTTTGGTCGAGAATTTTCCGTCAACGACGAGAATGCTGAGGCCGTTTTCGGTGCGGATCCGAGGATCGCTCGTCATTTCCAGTTTCATATCTCTGGTCCTTTTCAGTATCGGCACAACGCGGCTCTTTTGGTCTGTGAAGACCTTGAATGCGTTCTTCATAGACTCTTCGGTATAGCTGGCCTGAAAATCGGGCGATGACTTTTCGTAGATCTCCGAAAAGTCCTTTGTGTCGATGGCTTGGGTAAAGTCTTCCATCGTTTCCTGTATCAGGGAGCTGATAGCTGCCTCGGAAGGCATACTGCCGTCAGACTTCTCAGTGTCCCGGTAAGTGTTCGTATCAGTGTCGTCGCTCGTTCTTGACGTATTGGACGGGCGGTCGCCACTGCCGCCGGAGTTTCCAAAGTCCATGTTTTTGCAGTTGCAGCCAAGAACGATAAGCATCAATATGCTCAAAGCTATAAGCCCGTTGGCCTTTCCGCTGCTTCCGATCAAGACATTCTCTAAAAGCTTTTTCATATATTCTCCTGAGGTAGGTTGTGGTCAGTTCTTTCTCCACGGTTCCAGCAGCCGCATCCAACTGTCAACGTTCTTTCTGTATTCATACTGACAACGGTCGGCCCTCTCTCTTGGCAAATAGTTTTCCTTCACCAGATCTGAATGCTTTGCAGGATCGGAACCATATATCATGCAAAGCGAATTATAAAAGCGTTGTTCCTGCAGGAGATGTTCGTCGGCCAGGTGCTTTTTGGCCGGTTTCGCCTGCTTGGATTCTATCGCAAAAGCATCGGCCGCCGCCAACACGGCCTGAACGCCATCTTCGCCTAATTCGCGTAAATTCACAAATGCCGAAAGGCGGTCTGCGGCATCTTCCTCGTTCCCGGTTATCGGCACGTTGTATGCGTCGATCAGCGCATGGCCGACCTCGTGCAGGAATACGAAGCGTATGGCGTGGAACATTTTCTCATTGGCCTGTTCTTCGGGCATTCCCGACAGCCGAAAGGTCTGGTGGAACCTGTCCATCAGTTCATAGCATATCGTCACGGAACGGTCCTTTGGGTCGTAGAAGGCATTTTGCTCACCGCATTCTTTTGTTCGGAGCGGAATGTCATGAGGCAGGCTCAGCGACCGGTTAAGTTGGTCGGCCGCTTTTTCAAGCAGCTTTTCCGCCCTGACGCGGTCGTCTATTTCACGAAAACGCGACGTTCCGGCGGTGCTTTTCTCAACTAAAAAATCCCCGTTGTCTGCTCTTTTCTCTCCGCTTCCGGGAAGTGACGGCAAAGGGGTCGGTGTCGCGACGGCGATATTTTTCGGCTCGGCGGCCGGAGCTTTTACGGTTTCGCGGTCAGATCGGCAAAAACAGGCTGTTACAAGGAACAGCGCCGTTATGGCGATCATCATATTGACAATGTTTTGCCGCATAGACTGTTTACGATCAAATGGTTTATTCCGGGTTGGGTGAGGCCCGGAAAGTGCACGCAGAGACCATAATATAGACGAAAACGCCGTCCGAATTTTGCAAGAAAAAAGCCGGCGAAACACGCGTCCCGCCAGCTAGGATTGTAAAAGCTAAAAGGGGCAAAGTCTATTGCGACCTTTCAACATATTTGATGAGCGTTCTGAGAGCGACGGCAGTCGGGCCTTTTGCCTGATGCGGCTTTGCGGAATCATTCCACGCCGTACCCGCAATGTCCAGATGCGTCCATTTCGCCTTGTCGATGAACTCCTGAATAAATGCCGCTCCCATAATGGTACCGGCCTTCATTCTCGGGCCGATGTTCTTGACGTCGGCAATGTCGCTCTTGATCTGTTTGCTGTATTCCTCTGACAACGGAAGCTGCCAGAAGTTTTCGCCGACCTCTTTTCCGCAGGCGATGACGTCTTCCAACTGCGCCTGGTCGTTGCCCATGATGCCTGTGTTGTGTTCACCCAGAGCGATGATGACCGCTCCGGTCAGCGTCGCCATGTCGATGATCCGCGTCGCGCCCTGTTTTTCGGCATAGGCAACCGCGTCAGCCAGGACAAGACGGCCTTCGGCGTCGGTGTTGAGTATCTCTACCGTCTTGCCGTTCATTGCCGTGACGACATCGCTGGGGCGCGTCGCCCGGCCGTCAGGCATATTCTCAACCGCGGCGACGATTCCCAGAACAGGAACTGAAGGCTTGAGCAATCCGATTGCCCGCATCGTGCCGAGAACCGTGGCTCCGCCGGACATGTCGTATTTCATCGCGTCCATGTTCTCGCCGGGTTTGAGCGAGATGCCGCCGGTGTCGAATGTGATGCCTTTTCCGACCAATGCCAGCAGGTCGCCTTTTTTCGCGGTGCTTTTCGCAGGCGTGTATCTGAGGACGATAAGTTTTGCGGGCTGTTCAGAACCGGCAGAAACGCTGAGCAGGGAACCCATCCCAAGCTTTTTCATCTTTGCTTCGTCCAGAGCCTCAAATTTCAGTCCGGCTTCCTTCGCTATCTTTGAGGCACGGTTCGCCATTTCGGTTGGCGTCAGGATATTCGGCGGCTCGTTTGCAAGGTCGCGCGTGAAGTTCATCGATTCGCCGATGATCTGTCCGCGCGAAATGCCTTTTTTCAGATCGGCCGGTTTTGCACCTTCTACAAAGACGGCAAATTTCTTTACTTCCTTGGTTTCCTTGTCCGCGGTCTTGTATTTATCAAGCTCGAACTGACTGGTAACGGAACCCTGAGCGGATTGCTGGGCAATCTCTACCGCGTCGCCGTCAAACCGAGGAGAAAATGCCACCGATGTCAGATTCAGCTTTCTGACGCACCGCGTTGCAGTGCCGGCGGCAATGGCAACGTCGGACAATTTGAATTTATCCTTTTCACCGCAGCCGATGACCAGCAGACGCGACGCCTTGATGCCGCCGCCCGCTTTCAGCCTGAAAATGGCCGTTTCTCCCGAAGCGCCCTTGATCTCACCGTCTTTGATAGCAGCGGCGATCTGTCCGCCGGTCAGCCCATCAAGTTCTTTTATTCCCGCGGCTCCCGCTTTTTCGCCCTTGAACACTACAACGGCAAGAGCATCGGCGTTGCTTTTCGGGAAATCTGAAGATATGCCTTGAAATTCCATTAAGTTCCTCTTTGATAAATTTATGTTATGCGGTCAAAACTACTGTAATATCTATAACTTATCTCATGCTTTCTTTCAACTGTTGACGCGTTTCTTTCTCGATAGTTTTTTTCATTTCAGACTCGCGCTTATCATACAATTTCTTACCTTTTGCGACGCCGATCTCAAATTTTATCCGCCCGTTCTTCCAATAGATCGCCGTGACGACAAGCGTCATGCCTTTCTGTGTCGTTTCGCGTTCGAGTTTTTCGATCTCTTTTCTGTGAAGGAGCAGTTTTCGCGTCCTCAGCGGTTCATGATTCTGCTTGTTGCCATGTGAATAAGGCGAGATATGGGCGTTCGTCAGCCAAACCTCGCCGTCGCGCACCGTGACGTACGAATCCTTTAACTGAATACGTCCGGCCATGATGCTTTTTACCTCAGTGCCGAGCAGAACGGCGCCCGCTTCGTATTTATCAAGTATGTGATACTCATGAAACGCCTGGCGGTTATTGATTATCTCTTTCGGTGACGACATAAACCTTTTATTTTGCTCCTATTTTGCCGGTGAATCAAGCCGTTCACCGCATTGCCGGAGGCCGTAACGAGCACATTGCAGGCCGGCGGCTGAGTTGACAAAGATCGGTTTAGAACCTTAGATTAGTAATAACGCTGGGAGATCGTCTAATGGTAGGACTGCAGTCTCTGGATCTGCCTATCGGGGTTCGAATCCCTGTCTCCCAGCCAAATTTTCAGTAGGCAGATGGCCGTTCGCGGCAGGCAGCAGCTTTATTAAGTTCAGGCCAAAACCGCCGCCGACCGCCTGCATACTGCCGACAGCTTATGGACGTCTGGCACGAAACCGAATTACGGGTTAGGTATGCCGAGACCGATCAGATGGGGATAGTTCACCACTCGAATTATCTTATTTGGTTCGAAGCCGGCAGAAGCGATCTGTGCCGTGCAAGAGGCTTTTCCTACAAGGACATGGAAAAGGACGACGGTGCCCTGATGGTCGTCGCCGAAAGTTACGTCCGATACAAATCACCCGCATTTTACGAAGACATTGTGGTCGTCAAGACCAACGTCGCCGAAGTTCGCAGCCGTTCCATCCGTTTTGTTTATGAGATCGTGCGCCCCGCAGACAATATGCTGCTGGCCGAAGGCGAGACCGTCCACCTCGTAACGGATGCCGATAAAAAGGTCCGTTCCGTTCCTGAAATATACAAGCGCCTGCTCCTTGCCGATCAGGCAGGACAGGCATTTCCAGCCGGACAAGCACCCAGTTAATAACCTTTTCAGAGCCGTCAGTTTCCCAAACTTGAATACATACACCGCGGCGTCTAAACTGGATGTATGCCCGGTTCCGCCACTGCTGAAATATACTTCATCGCTTCGATGATGATCCTGATACTGCTGATAAGCGGTGTGACCGTTTTTTTCTTTGCAAAGACATATAAAAAGGAAATGGCGGAGCGGGCAAAACGCGTCAATAAGGCCAAAGAGGACACGTCTTCTGAAAACACCTCGCCGCCGAACATGAGCGAAAATAACACTGTCGGAGAATAGTAAAATGGGAACATCAAGGCTTCTTACGGCGTCCGAAGCCGTTCTTGTCGTCATTGACGTCCAGGAGGCGTTCAGAACGGCGATACCTGATTTTTCGCAGATCGCGGCGCGTATCGCGACGGCGATAAACGGTTTTGAGATATTGGGTTTGCCGATAATGGTGACGGAGCAATATCCGAAAGGGCTGGGGCGCACGGCTGAGGAGCTGATGATGAGTTTTGACACGCCGCAGAGCGTGATCGAAAAAACGACGTTCAGTTCTTACGGGTCTGAAGAATTTGTCACAGAGCTAAAAGCAACGAACGCCCGGCAGGTTCTGCTGTGCGGCGTCGAGACGCACGTTTGCGTCAACCAGACGGCGCATGACCTGTTGGCGGCGGATTACGAGGTTCATCTGCTGACGGACGGCGTGTCGTCGCGTTTTGAATCGGACAAAAAGGCCGGATTGGAGAAAATGTTTACGAGCGGTGTAGTTCCTTCGTCGGTTGAGATGGCACTGTTCGAACTGATGCGAGATTCGCGTCACGATAAGTTCAAGGAGATACAGGCGCTCGTCAAATAGCATCGGCAAAAGATAATATGGACATCCTTTCTTCATTGAATCCGCAGCAGCGTGAGGCCGTAGAAGCGACCGAAGGGCCGCTTCTAGTGCTTGCCGGAGCGGGTTCGGGCAAAACACGCGTAATAACGGTCCGCATCGCGTATCTTATTGCGGAAAAAGGAGTTTTGCCGCACAACATTCTTGCCGTGACTTTTACGAACAAGGCCGCAGGCGAGATGCGCGAGCGCGTCGTGGAATTGCTGAAAGGGCAGCCGATAAGCTCATTTCCGCTGATAACGACGTTCCACAGTTTTTGCGTTCGCATATTGCGCCGTGACATAGAGGCGTTGGGCGAAGGATACAAAACCAATTTTACGATCTACGACACTGACGATTCGCAAAAGGTCATCAAGGCATGCATAAAAGACCTCGGGTTTGATGAAAAGCAGATCAATCCCCGAATGGTCAGGTCGGCGATCAGCAACGCAAAGAACAAAGGCGAGGACGTTGAACTGTTTTCGTCACGGATAGAGCATACCGACGAAAAACGTACGGCGACGGCAAAGGTCTTCAGAATGTACGAACAGCGTCTGCGGACGGCGAACGCTTTGGATTTTGACGACCTGCTGATAAAGACCGTCCGGCTTTTGGGCAGATCGCCGGAGATACGCGAAAAATACAACGACCGATATAAATACATTCTGGTTGACGAATATCAGGACACAAATCCGCTCCAGCTTTCGCTGATCCGCTATCTGACCGAAAAGCAGGAAAATATCTGTGTCGTCGGTGACGACGCCCAGAGCATCTACGGTTTTCGGCAGGCGGACATCCGCAACATTCTGGAATTTGAGTTGCACTATCCGACGGCGAAGGTCATCCTGCTGGAGCAAAATTATCGTTCGACACAGACGATCCTCGATGTTGCCGATTCGATCATATCGAACAACATAAATCAGAAAAAGAAAAAGCTATGGACATCCAATATGGGCGGCGAACGCGTTTTTTACTATCAATCGGGCGACGCCGACGGCGAGGGAAGGTTCGTTGCCGGAAAGATCGAGGAGCATTTAAGGCGTCAGCCCACTGAAAAGATCGCCGTGCTTTACCGCACAAACGCTCAGTCGCGTGTGTTCGAAGAAACATTGCGCCGATCACGCATCGGGTACAACATTGTCGGCGGATTTTCGTTCTACGAGCGGCAGGAAATAAAGGACATCATCGCGTACCTGAAACTCGCGCTGAATCCGTTTGACGACATCGCGTTGCTGCGTGTGGTGAACACGCCGGCGCGCGGCATCGGGAAAACATCGCTGGATGAACTGGCGGCACAGGCCAGGAGTTTGGGTTCGTCGCTGTGGGAAGCCGTCGGGACGATCACCGATCCGGCATTTGCCGGACAAACGACACTGACCAACAGAGCAAAGGATGCGCTTCGTTCATTCAAACGCGTTGTCGAAGGACTTCAGCAAAAAACGGCGGAAGCGGCGGAATCGTCAAAGAAGGTTTCGGATGTCGTGATAGCGGCGATAGACGACAGCGGTTATTCGTTGATGCTGCGGTCGGACAATTCGGATGAGGCCGAGGCACGGCTGGAGAACCTTGAGGAACTGGTGAACGCGGCCGCCGATTATGACGTCATGAAAGACGCGAACCTGCGTGATTTCATCGACCACGCCGCTCTTACATCTGACACGGACAAATTTGACCGCAACGCAGATGTCACGCTGATGACAATTCATGCCGCAAAAGGGCTGGAGTTTCCGGTCGTGTTTCTCGTCGGGCTGGAGGACGGCATCTTTCCGCACTCGCGCAGCATCAATGACGCAAAGGAATTGGAAGAAGAGCGCCGCCTTGCGTATGTGGCGATAACACGCGCCGAAAAGGTGCTGTACATAACGCATTCCATGCGTCGGCGTGTTTATGGCGAAGAGATGGCTTCGGAACCGTCGCAATTTCTAAACGAGCTTCCGCTTGAACTTATCGAGGATCTTTCATACGGCCCGTCGTGGCTTTCGTTCGCGCGAAGCCCGGCAACGCGTTCAAATGCGTATGCGGCAGCCGCTCTGCGGGGCGAGACAAAAAAGGAAAAGCCGCGGAACCTTTACACAGGCAAGACGTATAACAGCACTGAGGCGATAGCTGAATTTTTCAAGAAAAGGGAATCAACGAAAAATGATGTGGCCGTTTCTCATAACGCTGAAACCGGCGGTGACACCGGTGAACAGTCGGACAGATTGACAGGATATGGTAAGCTGAAAGCTTTGGCATCCCGCGAAAAAAGAGAGGATGACAAGCCGCCTGTATCTGCCGGCGGAGCGTTTGTTCCGGGTTCTCATGTCCGTCACGAAAAATACGGACGCGGCCTGGTGCTCAGAAGAGAAGGAAGCGGCAACAACGTAAAATTGACCATCAGCTTTCCCGGTTTCGGGCAAAAGAAGATGATGGAAAAATATGCCAATCTGCAAAACGCCTGACGCTGTTCCGTCCTTCTTCTTGGAACCGCGGCCTCGCGGTCAACAGGCATTACTCATAAACAATGTGCTTATTATGAAAAACAAGATCTCGTTCTTATTGGTTTTGGGTTTACTGACAGCGGCCGTTTTGGGCTGTGGCGGCCTTAATCCTTTTTCCGACGGAAAGGAAAGCGCGAATACTTCCGAAAGAACCAAGCCGGACACGGTAGGTGACAAGGCCGTCGATGTTGCTGTCGGCGAGGAGAAGATCGGAATACCGGAATGTGATGCGGTCGTCGATGAACTTGTCGGCCAGACCAAAAGCAAAAACGATGACGAGGGCTATGTAGCCAAGGCGTTTCGCCAGTATTGGGAGAACATGATCCGCGAAGCGATCCGCAAGAGCGTTGAGGAAAACAAGAACGATCCGGAAAAGCTCGCAACCGAATGCAGGAAGATCATGGTCCAGCTTGAGAAATTCAAGAAAGAGGAAGAAGCCAAGAAAGCAGAGCAATAGGCCTTATTGCTCTGCTTCCTCACTTATAAGTTTTCTGGTCCACGGGCTGTTGGGATAACGTCTTTTCAACAGCTCGCCTATCTCTTTCTGAAGCTCAAAATTACCGCCGCAGCTCCATTTTGACCAGCCGTTCGCCGTGTGCATTACGTAGAGACTTTCGGGTATTCTGGCATCGTTCGGTGAGCGGCGCGCCCATTCGAGGACGCGGTTGCCGAGATATGTGGTTGCGTCGCCAAAGCCTTTTAATTTCTCTCTTTCCCTATCCACAGCAGCCTTGTGGGCCGGTGTTATAAATGCCGGCGGCTTTATGGACGAACGGTTCACCGTGTTCTCGGTCTCTTCGTCATAGACCTCGTCATATGGTTCGCACCACCAGTTATCTGTATCCCACGGATCGGGGTCGTTGTTGGCCTTTCCGAGGCCTCCTTCGATAAAGGGCGTCAGTTTTGGATTTTTGACCAGCATATACAGCGTTGCGTTTCGGCGGGCCGCTGGGCCGTTCGCTATCTGTATGAACCGGAGCGATTCGGCAAGGTCAGGATGGTATTTTACGACCTCGGGAGCAAGCCTTGTCGCCGTTGCCGTGTCGTCCAAAAGTACGGCCCGCGTCCACGCGGCGACGACAAACCTTTCACGCAGATAAGGCGGCAGACGGTCAGAGTTTGACGCTTCGATAAGCAGCGAAAGCGAAAAGAACTGATTGATGGTGTTGACCGTTCTGCCGTCGAACATCACACGGTCGCGCCATTCTTTTTCATTGCGAAACTGTTCCTCGACCTCACGTTCATAAGCCTCGCGGCCTTCCTTGTTGTATTCGGGGTTGTAGTTTCGCTTCATCTCCTCGATGATCTCATCAACCGACCCGAAGCTGCCGCTGAAATCAAAGGTGAAAGGACGGCGAAGAGAAAAACGAAGGAAATCATCCAGCGTTTCCGCAAGTCCCTGACGCAGGTTGTCCAGTTGGTTGGCGGAGGAAACAGGGATATCGGCCGAATAGGCAAATATATCCTCGATCAGCTTTTTCGCCTCGGCACTTTTGCCCTGTTCAATAAGAAGCCGGGCGGCGTGATAGCCGATGGTCGGATACGACGGCGAGTGGCGGTCAGCACGCTCGGCGTCCTTCAAAAGCAGCTCCAGTTCGGCGGATGATCTGTTCGCCTTGGAAAGAGCCGTCATCAGCCAAAGCGGTGACGACGTTTGCCTGTATCGTTCCAGCGAATAACGATATGCCTCGTCACCCTGTATCTGATAAGCAAAGAGCCAATCGGTCAGGTCGTTGTTTTTGAGAAAATCCGGGAGCATGGCGATGCGGAGGCTTTCGTCGCTATAAAGATAGTTTCTGCGTCCTGAAGATCTTCGCTGGGAAAACTGTCCGGTGTAGGCATTTTGCCTTCCACGGCGGACCTCATCTTTCATACGTTCCGATAAAGGCTCACCAACGACCCTTTCCGTTTCCGCCAGTGCATCAGCGTCATTTGCGTCGGTCGAAACGTATATCCGCCATGATCTGGAAAAATCCTCGGAATGAATGATGAAAACAAGGTCTGTGTCACTTTTTTTCTCGGACGAGGCAGTGACGTTCATCGTTTCTATATACTGCGGCCCCGGCGTTCTCTCATTCACCTCCTTTAGCCGACGCAGAGCATTCTGCTGTTCGGGCGTGAGCTTTGGTTCTTCTCCGTTCGATGCCGGTTTTATCGTCGCGACGATCTCTTGGAGGCGGTCACGTTCGCGGTCGCTGAGAATTTTTTGCTCAAATCCGCTCAAGAGCCAGGTTAAATCGATGAGTTCCTGTCTGAAGTTTCGCGAACCGGAGCTTCTAAGTATGTTCGCAAGCTCCTGAACACGTTCCTCCGGACGGAGGCGGTATTTGATCATTCCGAGCATGCCTTCGACCGAATCGGTGAACTTGTTGGTCGAGGGAGAAAAGCTGCGAAAATGCTCTTCGGCTTCCTCGTAATATCGTTTGACCCGGTCGGGATCTTCGGTCATGCTTGCCTGCCGGATGAGCGTTCGGCCGACAAGGTAATCGGCGGTTTCCCGCCATGGTGAATCGTAGTCCAAAGCGATCTCTCTGAAGATGCTTTTGGCTTTTTCAAAATCGAGCGAATAGAATGCGGCGGCGGCAATTTGGTAAGCGCGGTCTTTTTGCAGCCATTCGGGCATGCCGGGAACGAGCGGTTCGGGAGACTGTTTTCCGCTGGCACAATTTGCGAAAACGATGTCCTGTGCCGTAAGCCAGTGTTTGACGTTCACGTCTTCCGCACCGTAAGATCCGATACGTGATGAAAGGGTCTCGGTTGCCGTCTCAAAGGCGTTGGCGGCACAGTTCGGGAAAAAATCATAACCGCCGTACTCGCGTTCGACATATATTTCCGGCAGCTTTTCTTCCTTGTCGGCAACGTCCTTTCGTTTTTCCACCCATGCCTTGACCGCTTCATCGACGCTGCGGTCGTCAGTGCCTTCGTTGCGGAACCTGGCCTTCCAGATGTCGATCAGGGCCTTCTGCTCATCCGCCGAAAACGCTCCGCCATTGATGTAACGATACGCCGCGAATAATACGGAACGTTCGAAGGTCGGCTTTATGATGCCGAGATTGCCGGCGGCAAAATCGGTGTAGGGAAATTCGGGAGCTCGTCTGACATCAAAGACCGGGGAAACATAACCCGGGCCGCAGGGCAGAGCATTTGCGAACAATGCAAAAAGAAGAAACAGACAAGAGAGCAGACGTATCGTTTTTTTCATAGGACGCAAGCAAGCTGAGGAAAATGCCGCTAAAAACAGAACGCTTCAAATATACCTCAAATGCACTTTTCATCAAAGAATTTTTATGCAGGAGGTCACGCCTTTGGAAACGGCTTCGCGGTCTTAGCGGCAATATCTCAAATAAGACAGCCACAAAGCCGCAAAGACACAAAGAACCGCTAAGAGAAAGAAACTTTGCGTAACTTAGTGTCTTCGCGTCTTGGCGGCAAGACCTCAAATAGGATCGTCCCAAAATAAAGAGGCCGCCTTATCGGGCAGCCTCCGTGATCTTTCGCGATGAAAATTTTGATGCCAGTTCAGACGCTCATTATTTCCTGCTCTTTGGTCTTTGCGAGTTCATCTATCTTTGCCACAAAGTTGTTGGTCAGTTTTTGAACTTCGTCCAATCCAAAACGCTCGTCGTCCTCGGATATTTCCTTGTCCTTAAGCATCTTTTTCAGAGCGTCATTGGATGCGTGGCGGACATTGCGAATTGCAACGCGGTGGTCTTCCGCGATCTCGTGCACCTGTTTTGCCAACTGCTTTCTTCTTTCTTCATTCAGCGGCGGTATCGGCAGGCGTATGATCTTGCCGTCATTGGAAGGATTCACACCGAGGTTGGCAGCGGTTATCGCCTTTTCAACCGCGGCAAGCTGAGAGATGTCCCACGGCTGTACCGTAATAAGCTGCGGTTCGGGAACGGCGACCGATGCCATCTGGTTCAGCGGCGTCGGCGTTCCGTAATAATCGACGACGACCGGATCAAGAAACCCGACTGTGGCACGGCCCGTTCTGACATTTGCCAGTTTTCGCCGAAGGTCCTCGACGACCAGTTCCATTTTTGGTGAAGTTTCAGATGTTACAGTATTTACACTCATTTCCAACAGATCTCCGACAAATTTTCGGCCTAGCCGGCGGTTGTGACCGCTTCGTCCATGCTTACAAGCGTTCCGACCGAAAGATCGCCCTGGACCGCCTTGAGAATATTTCCCGGCTCGGTCATATTGAACACCATTATCGGCAGGTCGTTCTCCATACAGAGTGATATTGCCGAGGCATCCATTATCTTCAGACGCTTTTCCAGAACTTCCTGATAGGTTATCCGGTCATATTTTTCGGCGCCGGGCTCGAGTTTCGGGTCAGCCGAATACACACCGTCAACCTTTGTCGCCTTGAATATAACGTCCGATCCCAATTCACACGCTCTGAGGGCAGCGGCCGAATCGGTCGTAAAATACGGGTTGCCCGTACCGGCCGCAAAAATGACCACGCGCATCTTTTCCAGATGGCGGATCGCCCTGCGGCGAATGAACGGTTCGGCAAGCTGCGGAATGTCTATCGCGGACATTACCCGCGTAAAAACATCCAGTTTTTCCAGAGCGTCCTGCAATACGACGGCGTTCATCACCGTTGCGAGCATTCCGATATAATCGGCTGATGCCCTGTCCATATTGCCTGCCGATTTTGAAACGCCGCGAAAGATATTGCCGCCGCCGACGACAATGGCAACCTCGACGCCAAGGTCGTGAACGGCCTTTACTTCGCGGGCGACCTCTTCCGCAACCTTTGTGTCAATGCCGTAAGTCTGGCTGCCCATAAGGGCCTCGCCGGACAGTTTTAGAAGGATGCGTTTGAATGCTGGTTTCATATAAGGTCAGGGCTGTCGGGCCGCCACATATGATATGTTCACGGCCCGGCACTTTGCCCGTTTCTATTAACCGACCATTGATGCGACCTCTGCCGCAAAATCATCCGCTTTCTTTTCGATGCCTTCGCCCATTTTATAACGGGTAAAGCGGCGAACGGTGATGTTTTCCTTGATCGAGGCGATCTTTTCCGTGACAAGTTCGCCGATCGTCCTTGCGGGATCCTTGACGAAAGGCTGGTCAAGAAGAACGACCTCTTCGTAGAACTTGTTCAGGCGGCCTTCGATGATCTTGTTGAGGACATCCTCCGGCTTTCCGGCATTTTTAGGATCGTTCTTTAACTGATCCATCAGGATCTCGCGTTCCTTGTTGATGTCATCCGCCGGAACGTCCTCACGGGTAAGATAACGCGGGTCGGCAGCGGCGATGTGCATTGCCACATCCTTTACAAGCTGCTGAAACTCGTCGCCGCGTGACACAAAATCGCTTTCGCAATTTATCTCTACCATGACGCCGACCTTACCGCCCATGTGGATGTAAGAACCGACGGCGCCTTCCGCCGTTACGCGTCCGGCCTTTTTACCGGCCGTCGCCATTCCTTTTTTGCGGAGAATTTCGATAGCTGCTGCCTCGTCGCCATTTGCCTCGACGAGGGCGTTCTTGCAATCGACCATTCCCGCACCTGTTTTTTCACGCAGGGATTTTACCGCGCTTGCTGTAATGTCTGCCATAACTTGCTCCAAAAATATTGCTTATATCCTATTGGTCATAAAAAAGCGTAGCCGATTTCACCTGTTACAGGAAAAAAGCCACGCTTCGAGAACGAATATTGATTTATCCTAGCTTGCCGTCGCTTCGCTACTTTCTTCCGTGGTGCCATCCGATGCATTTTCAGCCTCGGCGGCCTCTGAATTATTTTCCGCTTCTGCATCAGCTTCGAGCGTTTCCGCCTCTTCCTCGGCCTCAGCGTCATCCTCGCCTTCGTCAGGATCGGCGATGCCCGCTTTTGCCATAGTTGCCGAAATATCTATCTGATCTTCCTTTTGCTCTTCTTTTTCCTCACCGGCATCTTCCGCTGCTGCGGGGATGACGCCGCCTTCGGTTCCGACCTGACGGCCTTCGATAATGGCGTCGGCCACTCTGGATGCAAAAAGTCGTATCGCACGCAGGGCGTCGTCATTGCCCGGAATTACCTGGTCTATGCCTTCCGGCGAGCAGTTCGTGTCCACAACGGCCACGATCGGAATGCCCAAACGGTTCGCTTCCTTGACCGCAATGTCCTCTTTGCGGACATCTATGATAAAGAGCATGTCGGGAGTGCCGCCCATGTCCTTGATGCCGGCCAGGTTCTTCATCAGGCCTTCGTGTTCGCGGTCGAGTTTCAGACGCTCTTTTTTGGTGAGCATCTCAAAACGGCCGTCCTCACGCATCGCCTCAATGTCCTTGAGCTTTTTGATCGACTTCTGAACCGTCTGATAGTTGGTCAAAAGGCCGCCTAGCCAGCGGTTGTTCACATAATATTGTCCGCAGCGTTCGGCTTCTTCCCTTATCGCATCCTGAGCCTGACGCTTGGTGCCGACAAAAAGGACCTTTTGATTGGGCCTTTCGGAAAGCGATTCCTGAACGTATGCCAGTGCGTCCCTAAAAAGCTTTTGTGTTTTCTGAAGGTCGATGATGTAGATGCCGTTGCGTTCTCCAAAGATATATTCCTTCATCTTTGGGTTCCACCGGCGGACCTGGTGACCAAAATGAACTCCGGCTTCGAGGAGTTCTTTCATTGTAACTGTAGCCAAAACTTTATATCTCCTTGGTTTTTGTACTCAACAGGGCTGACAATAAACCAAAGCGCCCTGTTAATGGTTTATATAGGACGTATATGACCTATCAGACCTATACGTCCTATTTCCTTGATCAAAAACAGCAAACTATCTCTTAGAGAACTGGAACCGCTTGCGAGCTCCCTTTTGTCCGTACTTCTTGCGTTCTTTTTGACGCGGATCACGCGTGACCAGGCCTGCTTTTTTAAGCGTCGGCCTGAGGTCTGCGTTAAATTCCATAAGAGCGCGTGTTATGCCGTGACGAACCGCTCCGGCCTGGCCGGCGGTTCCGCCGCCGTCAACCGTGACGAGGATGTCAAATTTGCCCAGCGTATCCGTCAGGCTGAGCGGCTGGCGAATGATCATCTGCAAAGCTTCATTGGGGAAATATTCCACAAATTCGCGCTTGTTGATCTTGATCGCTCCCGCGCCGGGACGCAGATAAACACGTGCTGTTGAGGTCTTTCTTCGGCCTGTGCCGTAGTATTGAATGTCTGCCATACTTGTTCAGTTCGCGGTTTGCGGTTGGCCGTTAGCTGTCGAAAACCGAGAGCCTTCTGCCTACTGCCACCTGCCTACAATTCTATTGTCTCCGGTTTCTGTGCGGTGTGTCGATGGTCGCTGTCCGCATAAACCTTTAATTTCTTTGCCATTGCCTTGCCCAGCTTGGTCTTCGGCAGCATTCCCTTTACCGCAAGTTCAATGATGCGCTCAGGGTGCTTTTCATACATATCCTTCAGGGATATTTCGCGAAGTCCGCCCGGATAAAGCGTGTGGTGGCGATAGACCTTCTGGTCAACCTTGGAACCCTTAAAGTTTGCATGGCGGGCATTTATCACAACAACGTGATCGCCCATGTCCAGGAACGGGGTCCAAGCCGGATTGTTCTTGCCGGAAAGAATTCGCGCCACCTCTGTTGCAAGGCGGCCAACTGTTTTATCTTTGGCGTCAACGACAAACCACTTACGGTTGTCAGCCAGATCCTTTCCGCTCGGAAAATAAGTACTCATATCTGCCTACACTAATAGGTATTTTCGCAAAAAAGCGAACTGATAGACTATCGAAAATGCCAGCAGAGGTCAAGTTCTGTCAGGGGATTATCAGATCGGCGGGGATGGAGAGCGTAA
Organism: Acidobacteriota bacterium; assembly: GCA_019639175.1. Taxonomy (GTDB): domain Bacteria; phylum Acidobacteriota; class Blastocatellia; order Pyrinomonadales; family Pyrinomonadaceae; genus OLB17. The sequence continues at coordinate 243,770 of JAHBSK010000002.1, forward strand.
AACGGATCAGAAAGCCGACGTTCTGTTGAGGACGACTGTGCCGCGTCACATGCCGAAAACAGCAAGTCCGGCGGGTGCGGCCAGATCGGCAAAACTCAGGCCGCCCGGCGTGACAAAGCCAACATCACGAGGCTCCATTACGTTTATTTCGTATCCCAGAGCTTCTTTTGAGATCTGCCGGAGTTTTTCGGGGGCGATCTCGCCCACGGCAAGGATGCGTTCGAGCGGTGTTTCACCGGCATTGGGAACAAATCTGTCCTGATAGAACATCAAAAGGCGGTAGATCTCGTCATCGCGTTCGCCGGGCGAGCATGTGACCGAGCGGACGACGCTCGGCTCGTCTCCGCGAAGAACGACCGCCGTAAAGCCTTCGTCATTTGAGCTTATCAATAATGAATCGGCATAGGACGCGGTCGATATCAGCCAGTTGGATTCGCAGATGGCACGCGGAAGGATCAGGCCGGCGCTAACGCCCATTGATTCGAAAACAAGCTCAAATTCCTCGATAACTGACAATTGCACCGCAGTCGCAAAGTAACGGGCCTTTCCGCTTTCTGACGTGATCTTTTCGCGTGTTATACGCAAACGGTCGGCGGGCAGGCCAAATGTCTGTTCTGCCTTCCAGTCCAGAATATTTTCGCTGTCACCTTTTTGCAGGGCCGTTTCGTCAAGCGTGATGATCGCCGAACGTGCCGAACTGCTCGGCAGGGAAACCGACCACGAACGCTGTCCCAAAAGGCCTGCGGCGGTCATCACTTCTTCGACCGATGCGCGAAAACGTTCCGGCGAATGTATATTGCGATCGGTGAAACTCGGAGTAAGCAGGCCGGGCGGCAGTTCGATCACCGCTCCGTTGCGAACGCCAAAGGCTCCGCCTCCTTCACGCGAAAGCGAGATGGCGGTGAGGCGATCCTTTTCGATGCCGAGGGCGGTTTGCGGAAATTTTGGCTGTGTCAGAAAATCCAACATTATTAAAATCTAAGCTCAAAAGTGACTAATATTCAGAATACGAACGTCCCTCGCCGTCCTGTCCACCGGCAAGGCTCTTTACGTCCTTCAAACCCTGCTCGCCGTCCGGCGACATCGAATCCTCGCCGTATATCTCTTCCCATTCGGGCTTTTCGGTGACGGGGTCGATGGGCATATCGCGCAGATATTTTGCATCGACAACTTCCTGCAAAGAAGCAGGCAGACGGCCTTTGTCAGCAGAGAACTGGTCAATGGCCCGACGCATCTGCCAGAGATTTTCCTTGAGGACGGTCTCGCGGGCGTGCTGGACGTTTCGCTGATATGTCGGCAGGGCAATGGACAGCAGAATGACCAGAATGAACATCGCTATCAGCAATTCCAGCAGAGAAAAGCCCTTTTCAGCCTGCTTTACAGCAGGAACAGGCCTGTTCTTTTTTAAGGATGATAATGCTTTCAAAATGTTCATTATTTTTAGAACGGGGAAACTTTCTCTACCATTCGCTGTATTTCTGTCCGTTCATCGCCTCAGCGTCGGACGCCGACCTGATATCAAAGACGTTTATGTTGTCCCACGAACCGTCGTCGCCCGCCTGATATGACGAACGCAGACGCCAATCAGACCTGCCGGTCATCGGGTCAACGGGCATTTCCCGCAAATATACTTTTGTGACCTCTTCGGTCGAATTTATTTCTGTTGCCTGACGTGTGCCGTCACGAATGCCGCTGCCGCCCTGCATGTTCATCCCGCGTTGTTTTACGCGGACACCTTCGACCAGTGTTTCCAGCGACGGCGGATAACGGTCAAGATTTTCCGTGTCAAATATCGTGCAGTCATCTATGACGACCCGGCTTCGCGGATCGGGGGCGACGTTGGCTCCCTGTCCGGGACGCGACGGATCGCCCGTCATGATCGATCCGGGAGCACATGCCCCGATGGTGTCGCGCTTGAACTCATCAATAGCGTTCCGTACCAGCCTGAGTGTTTCGCGAAGCCGCAGTTCACGCTGGCGCTGTATCGCCCGCTGAGCGATCGGGACAGTGCCGAGCACAAGCACGGAAAGCACGGTCAGCGTGACGATCATCTCAAAGAGAGTGAAGCCGTGCTGGCGTGACCTTAATGCTTTTTTACGTTTCGCGAACATTTTCTGATCTCAAAAAAATCCGATCAATACTGGACACTAAAGCCTTTTCCGTCGGCTGACAGGACGTTCAGCACATCCTTTTCAAATTGGATGACAGGAACGCCGTCTGAGAGTGCCTCAAATTCTATTATCGCCAGCGTGCCTTTGCCGGCATTGGCCGTTCCGCCGAGCATTGCCAGCGAAACGAACATCCTGCCGCCGTTATTGACGAAGGGCGACGCGACCGAGCCGGTCAATGCCGGGCCGAATACCTCGCCGTGCGAAACGGAACGGACAGCAAGCCGCGAATGGTCAAACGACAGGCCGAGAATTGCTGAACTGAACGGCGATGAAGCATCTATCATCACCGGCACTTTTATCCGCTGGCCTGCCTTAAGGTCCGGCATTTCTTCTGAAACTGAAAGCGTTGCGGACGGTGTATTTGCAACAGAAGACAAGACCGAGGCAATGCCGTTCGGTTCCGACTTCAACGAAGTCTCTGCGATCTGGAGCGTCCGCGCCGATGTATCTATCGGGCGAAGCCCAAGAGCCTCAGAAAGCCTGTTCTGCGGCGAAGCGGTGACGGGCGGCTGTTGTGCCGTAACCTGTTCTGCGGGTGTTGTTGCGGCAGGCGACGGAACAGACGTTCTGACGTATTCCGGCGTCGAAGGCTGATCGGGGAGCTGAACGTTTGAATCCTTGGGAAGACGGCGTATCGAAGCGAGATATTCGTCGCGCTCTTCCTGTATCACCATTGCCTCGAGCGAGCCGCCGGTCGGCGTCGAAACGCTTCCGGTCGGGCGTTCTATTTCATCCTCAGGCATGATCGCGGGTGCTCTGATGACCCTTGGTGTAATGGCGATAACAAAATCCACCTGACGATTGTCACGCGTCGGAGCGGTGAAGAGCCTGCCGAGGATCGGGATCAGGCCGATGAGAGGCAAACCGGTCCTGCCGCGAGCCTCAACTTCCTGTGCGGCGCTTGCCAGCAGCAATGTCCTGTTGTTCTGAATACGGGCCGTTCCCATAATGCTGCGTTCGATAAAAACCGGTGTCAGGGTAGCTGCTCCGGCGACGTCCTTTGATTCAATGGACATTTTTACCTGAACATCCTGATTTGGGAACACGGTCGGAGTGAATTTCAGCGTCAGACCCACCTGTTCGTAATTGATAACATCAGAGACGACGCCGCCGATGGTTGTATTGCCTGTCTGATAGCTGGCTGTTCTGACAGGAACTCGTTGTCCGATACGTGCTGTTGATTCCTCGGTGTTAAATGCGTGTATCTGTGTGGAAGCAAGAAGTTTTGTATTGTTTTTTGTCTGTAACGCGGCAAATGTACTTATCGGCAAGCCGAGAGCAATGCTGGCAATGTCGATATTGGGAAATCCCATTCCGCTCGTGATGGGTTCGGTCGAGCCGCGGCGTCCGAACGGCAGGCCCACGCCGCCAAGGTTGAGCAGCGTCCCGTTCTCTCCTCCGGTTCCTATCTGATTCCCGAATTGTAAAAGATCGCTCTTGTTGACCTCATATATCGCAACGTCCATCACGACCTCGGCGCGGTCCTTGTCCAGAGACTGGATAAGCCTGCCGATGAGTTCTACGTTCTCGGTCGTGTCACGGACGGTTACGCTGTTTGTCGCCGCGTCTTCCAGAACGATGGTCTGGGCACGGCCCTGCTGTGCCGGGATCGCGGTCTGGATGACCGTTTTTATGTCCTTCGGGCTGGCATTTGCCAGGAAAAATGTTTTTAGCACCAACTGCTGCAGCAAAGGACGACGAGATGTTTCTGCAACGAGGATCGTCCTTGGGCCGACACGCTGAAAGAAAAGCCCTTCCTGCAGAAAGATATAGTCCAAAGCCTTTGCGGCCGTCACATTTCGCAATTCTATTCTGACGGTCCGGTTTTCCATCGGTCGTGCTCCCGCACCCGAATCGAAAAGCACATTCAGATCAAGGTCTTTTGCCAACTCCTTTATGATAAAGACCAGATTGACACCGCTCGGGAACGGCACGTCGCGCAGCTTTTCCAGCTTCTGAGGTATCTTGAACCCGTCGGCGGACACGTTGTCACCCGCCGGTATGAACCTTACATCGCCGGCCTCAGTCTCGCCTTTGGCTTCTTTTTGCAGGCGCAGCATCCTGTCCATCTCGGATTTAGCAAGCTGGTTGACAGGGTCGTATGCATAAGCCCGGCGAAACGCGATATAGGCTCCCTCGTAATCCTTTTCTTCGGCGGCGGCTTTGCCCTTTCGTACATACATCTGCGAGGCGTTAAAAAGCGCCCGCCGCAGATGAAGCTGATATTCAGGATTTTTGGGATTATCGTTGACCGCGATCAGGTAAGCCTCTACGGCCTTGTCCCATTCCTCAGCCGCCTCGTGTTTCATTCCGCGTTTGAAGCTCTTCTTGCCCTCACCGGCGGCAAGCGCCGAGGCGGGTGACAACAATGCGATCATCACGAACAGGCTCAATGAGATACGATATATGGAGTTTTTCATAAGCATTTCTTTTCGGAGAATATCCGGCGCGAAAGGTGCCGCCTCATTTTTACACGAGACTTCGCCCGTAAAGTTCCAAAATTAAGACTTGGCCGTGCGGAAAGCCGCAGCTTAAAGAATTTTCGTCGTAAATCCCTTAAAAAGCAAGCGATTTATCCGTTTTATGTTCATTTTCGTCGCAGCGGCTTGTTAGTTTTCGGCCACGGCGTCGTTCAGCGTAACCCGATCAAGTGCTCTCCGGCTGAGATAAGCAATGACAACGACCGAAAGTATAGTTGCGGCAATGCCGATCACAAGGGTCGTAACCTCAGTGGTGTTTTTGACATCAAGGGCCGACAGGCCGGACCCGACATATGCCATTGCAGCCGAGCGCGGCAGCATCCCTCCGCCGGTTCCAAGAAGAAAAGCTCGGACGGGGACCTTTGCCGACGCCAAAAAGAAATTGGTGAACGCAAAGGGAGTTACTACTGAAACGCGCAGCAGGAAAATGATCAGGGTCGTCTTCCAAAACTTTTCCCTTAAAAGGGCCTTGTATATCGCCGATGTTCTTGGGTATTTTTCAGCTACTTCGGGAAGGCGTTTGCCGCTGATACGCGAATTTATCAAAAATGAAATAAAAGCCGACCCGACAATGCCTATTATCAGCACGAGCAGGCCAAGCCAAAAGCCAAAAGCCCATCCGCTGACAATGCCTATGACATTGGTCGGCAGCAATGCCAGCCCGCAGAAAAAGAAGGTCCCGGCAATAAAGACGAGCGTTCCGGCCTGCCAGTTTTCCTGCAGCCAGTTGCCGATCGGAACTATAAAAATAATAAGAGCAGCACTGCCCAGCATCGGCAAAAACATCGACACAAGGGCCATTGGCGTAAGGTGGCCGAGTTCACGAATATGTTTTACTATCCGGTCAAACACTAAGAACTAAACTTTATCACGACCGCCTTCTTTCAGCATCTGGCGGCGAAGGTAATCAAGCGCGGCCTGGCTCGCCCGCCAGCGGACAAGGTAGCGGTCGCCGGGCAGATTCAGCCGTATCGAGCGTGTGCCGTTCGCGTCAGCGTAGCCGATATAGACCGTTCCGACCGGCTTTTCATCGGAGCCGCCGTCAGGCCCGGCGATTCCTGTCGTGGAGATGCCGTAATTAGTTCCGGCACGTTCCCTTATGCCCGCTGCCATTTCCTCCGCCGTCTGTGAACTGACCGCGCCGTGAGCGTCGAGCGTATCGGCAGAAACACCCAGAGTGCGCATCTTCGCCTCGTTGGAATATGTTATCGCTCCTTCCATATAGTAGGCGGACGAGCCTGCGACCTCGGTGAAACGCCGTCCGACCAATCCGCCGGTGCAGCTTTCGGCCGTGCTGACGGTCTGGCCTCTTTCCAGCAGCATTTGGCCGACGACCTCTTCCATTGTCTCGCCGTTGGTCGTGAAAACCGCGATGCCAAGCGCCTCAGCCATCCGCGCGGTCATTTCTTCGAGAACAGCCTCGGCATCATCACCATTTTCCGCTTTTAGATAAAGATGTATCTCGACCTGAGTTTTATTGAAAAGTACCGAGGTGCGGACGTCTTTGTATTCGGTATAGATCGGAGCAACAAGTTCGTCTATCGCAGATTCGCCCATGCCGGAAACGCCGATAATGCGACGCTTGACCACAAAGTCCCCGGCGAGGTTTTTCAGCCGCGGCAGAACCAGATCGGTGAACATCGGCTTCAGTTCACGAGGCGGCCCGGGCAGGACGATCAAAAATTTTCCGTTTTCCTCAAAGATGAGTCCCGGAGCAGACCCGTTGGCATTGGGCAGCGCGTCCGCACCCTCGATGATATACGCCTGCCGACGGTTTATTTCGGGCATTTCACGTCCCATTCGACGGAATCTTTCCCGCATGTCATCTTCGAGATCTTTGTGAAAGACAAGTTCGCGTCCGACCGCTTTTGCCGAGACCTGACGCGTCAGGTCGTCCTCGGTCGGGCCGAGTCCGCCGGTCGTTATCACTACGTCTGAACGCTTCAGCGCGTCTTTTATCGTTTCCAAAAGGCGCGGTTCATCATCGCCGACGATGGTCTTGAGCATTACCTCAATGCCTATCTCGTTCAGCTTTTCCGTCAGCCAAAGGCTGTTCGTATCGGTCTTTTCCGGCGTAAGAAGTTCGGAACCGACGGCGATGATCTCGGATGTTATCATAGAAGTTTAAAGGTGAGATGGGATATGTAGGTCGTATGGGTCCCATACTAACTTCAGACCCCTTCGACGTTCTCACTTGCCGTAGATCTCAACAACCGGTTTTCCCTCAGCATTGATATACGCTCGGTACATTCCTTCTGAATTGAACGAGATGCCGATGTTGCCGAATTTGTCCATGGCGATGACGCCGCCGTCGCCACCGAGGTTTTGGAGCTTTTGTTTGATGACGAGATCGGCAGCCTGCTGGATCGGCAATGCGCGATATTCCATCAGTGAGGCTATGTCACGCGCGACAGAAAGACGGATGAAAAATTCGCCCCAGCCCGTTGCCGAAACCGCGCATGTGTTATTGTTGGCGTAGGTTCCGGCCCCGATTATCGGAGCGTCGCCGACGCGGCCAAATTTCTTGTTCGTCATGCCGCCTGTGGATGTTCCCGCCGCAAGGTTGCCGTCTTTATCAAGAGCGACCGCGCCGACCGTGCCAAATTTGTTCTCAGGCTCTTCTGAATGCAGTATCTCTGATCGAGTATTTGTCTCTTGTCTCCTGTCTCTTGTCTCCTGTCTTTTTTCCCAATGTCCCTGTTTCTCCGCGTCTCCCTGTCGCTTTTTCTCCTCCGTTTCTTTTTCTTGTTTCAGTATGCGTTGCAATGCATCCCAACGCGGCTGCGTGAAGAAATATTTCGGATCGACAAGTTCTATCTTTTGCTCGGCGGCAAATTTCTCGGCGCCTTCACCTATCATCATGACGTGTTCGGACTTTTCCATCACGGCACGAGCCAGCGTTATCGGATTTTTTACGCGATGGACACCGGCGACGGCTCCGGCGGCCTGTGTCTTGCCGTCCATTATCGAAGCGTCCAGTTCATTTTTGCCGTCGTTGGTAAAGACCGCTCCCTTGCCCGCGTTAAAGAGCGGCGAATCTTCGAGGATCTTTATCGCGACCTCAACAGCGTCGAGGCTCGACTTTCCCGCCTGCAATGCCTTATAGCCTGCCAGAACGGCTTCTTCCAGCTTGTCGCGGTATTCCTTTTCGCGTTCGGGCGAAAGCGAACCTTTTCTGATAACACCCGCTCCGCCGTGAATTATGAACCCAAGCCTCGGATTTTGCGGCCCCTGAAGCTGCTTCATTTCAACGAAACCGCCTTTTTGGGCCAGTCCGGAAACGACAAAAGAGACGATAAGGACAAAAGAGAGTATGTGTTTCATAATGTTTTTTCCAAAAAGACCTAAAATGCACTAAAAGTCAGTCTTGTGTCTTTTGTGTCGCTGAGGTCATTTTGCGTCGTTCAAATAATCCCGCACTTTTTTCATATCTTCCCAGACCTCGCGTTTTTTATGCGGGTCGCGGAGAAGATATGCAGGATGAAATGTCGGCATTACTTTGACGCCAAAATAGTCATGAAAATTGCCTCGCAGATGCGAGATAGGCGTTTTTATCTGTAAAAGGTTGTGCGCGGCTGTTGCACCAAGCACGACGATGACCTTTGGTTTTATAACGGCAACCTCACGCAAAATGAACGGGCGGCAAGCGGCGGTCTCTTCGGGTTCGGGCTTGCGGTTGCCGGGCGGACGGCAGCGATTTATGTTGCCGATGCAGACCTCTTCGCGCTTTAGCCCGATGCTTTCGATGATCTTGGTCAAAAGCTGTCCTGCGCGGCCGACGAAAGGCAAACCTTGTTCGTCCTCATCCGCGCCCGGAGCCTCGCCGATGAACATCAGGTCAGCGTTGAAATTGCCGGTCGTATGAACGATCTGTTTCCGTCCCTGCGCGTGCAGCGGACAACGCGTGCAATCTCCTATATCAGCCCGGATGATCTCCATCGTATCAGTGCTTTCCGGCAAAACCGGCGAAACTTCAATAAGAGCAGGCTCTTCCTTTTCGGTTTCGGCGGGGTTAGAAGCGGCCATCATTAATACTGTGTTTTCATCATCCTTTTCTTGTTTTTCGGGCTGCGGACGCTGTCTTTTGGCAAGCGACGGCAATGCAGCAATTCTTTCGCCCGGTTTTCTTTTTTCGGGATCGGGCGAAAACCGCTGTGCTTTTAGATCAGGCGGCGGAGCAGTCCGCTCGACCGGCTGAATGCTCGATGAAGAACGTTCAGGCTGTCGCGCGACGGCTTCACCGGCCACAGGCAGATCGGCCGCCAACGCTTCAAGCCCAAGCTCATGCATATACCGCACATGCTCGCGCACGTCGGATATTAGATTTGTCTGTTCACTGTTCATTGTATCGGCAAAAGGACGAAAGGGACATAAATGACGAAAAAGATATTTAATGTTTTCGCCGATCCCGTCATCGCCTTTTAACTATTCTTTTCTCAGCCTGATGATCTCATCTAAAATACGGTCGGCCATTTCCCGTTTGGGCATTTTGGGGAGGTCGGTTTCGGAGCCGTTTTTTGTGATGATGGTGGCGACGTTTGTGTCTGTGTTAAAACCTGCTCCGTCTTTGGTGATGTCGTTGGCGACGACCATATCCAGGCCCTTTTTCTCCATTTTTGAACGGGCGTATTCTATAACATCGCTTGTTTCCGCCGCGAATCCGATGACCAAAAGGCCGTTTGTCCTGTTCTTTGAAACATCGGCCAGAATGTCAGGTGTTTTCACCAGTTCCAGCGACATCGTTTCCTTGCCGTCTTTCTTTATTTTTTCGGCTGGAGCATTTGCCGGGCGATAATCGGCGACCGCCGCAGAGCCGATGAAAACGGTCGCATTCGGCAATTCCTTCATAACGGCTTCGTGCATTTCTTTCGCCGAGATGCCTCTGACAACCTTTACGTTTTCCGGCGGTTCCACCGATGTAACACCAGAAACCACCGTAACGTCCGCTCCGCGAGCAGCGGCGGCCTCGGCCACGGCAAAACCCATCTTGCCCGACGAATGATTGGAAATAAAACGCACCGGATCTATCGCCTCACGCGTCCCGCCGACGGTTATCAGGATATGCTCGCCGAGCAGATCGGAGTCATGAGACAGGAGACTGGAGACTGGAGACTCGGAGGGCGATGTCCCCTGATTTTTGTCTCTCGTCTCTTGTCTCCTGTCTCCTGTCTGTTGTCTGTTGTCTGTTGTCTCCAATAGCGAAAGTGCCTGACTAACAATATTCTCCACGTCCTCAAGCTTTCCGGTTCCGACGGTCTTGCACGCAAGTTCGCCGGCGACAGGTTCCACAAATCGGACACCGTCTGCTTTAAGCAAAGCGATGTTTCGCTGAGTTGCGGGCTGTTCCCACATCGTCGTGTTCATCGCCGGAGCGATCATCACCCGAGCGGTCGATGCAAGATAGGTCGATGTCAGGAAATCATCCGCCACGCCGTTGGCAAATTTGGCGATGATATTCGCCGTCGCCGGAACTATCAGCAGCAGGTCGATATTTTGCGAAAAATTAATATGCGCTATCGGGTCAGGATTCGCGGGGTCGTAATCATCAACTATCACATACTGATCGGTCAGAGCGCGAAAGGTCAGCGGCTTTATGAACTCGGTCGCATGCCGTGTCATCGCCACGCTGACCTCGCAGCCCGCCTTTTGCAGCAGCCTCATTACCTCAATTGCCTTATACGCAGCAATGCCGCCCGTTACACCTAAACCTATCCGAAATTTGCTCATGTGAGATCACCCAGGAAGAAACGCGAAATACAGACCGACCGCGGATATTTCATGATGCGGCGTCCGGTTTCCTTTTCGTATCACCGATTTTACATCAATTACGAGATTTCTAACATCTTTCGCTGTGGTTATCCACAATGTAAACTCAAATGTTTGATGCTAAAATCTTTCCGGATCGAAGCGAATCGACAATGGATCAGCCGACACTTTATGAACAAAACGCCGACAACGTAGAGCTGGAAACGGTTCTGCTCTATGCCCTCGGCGATTTTCAGTCACGCGGACACGCACTTGCCGGCCGCGAGCTTGCCCTTGACCGTCTGCACGGAGCGTTTCAAAGAGCGGCAAAAAAATTTGACATCGGGGAACTTTCCGATGAGATAATTGTCAAAGAACTAAAAGCCCTCGGCGCGGACGTGACCGAACTGCCCGGCTTTATGGCAAAACGGCCCTTTCGGGTAAAGATCTCAAAAGAACTTTCCGAACGTGCCGAAACCTTTTTCAAAGACAAAGCATCTTAGTCCGAAAAAGCGTGACAAAAGTTGAAAATCAGGCTAAAGTTGCGGCAAAGCCATATATTACGGACATTGGTCTTTACCTGCGGCCCTATTTGAAAAAGACGTGAAAGGATGATCTGAAAAATCGAAGTAAAGAGGCACTATGAAAAAGCTGCTGACAGGTTTTATCGTTTTTATTGCCGCATTCGCGGTCGGTTATATGTTTGTGCCGGAACTGGTTACGGGAAGCCTAAAGAGGCCGTTGCATCTCGAACGCCCTTCGCCGGAGATATTGGAGCTTGTTCAGGTCATTCCCGAAACCGTCGTTCAAACAAAAACAGCGCATACTGATGATTTCAACCCTGAGTTCACCGATCTGCCGAATTTTGATGAGATTATTGGTAAAGAGGACAAACATGAGATCAGTGAAAACTCTAAAATAAAGATAATCAGTACAAGGGAATTTTTTAGACAGGACTACGCAGGTGTCGTTCTCAGTGGTACAGACCTTACTGCAAAAAGTGGAGAAAAGTGGCTTGCTTTCTTTGATGAAAATGACTCCGCATACATAAAAACTGCAAAAGTTCGAGTTGAATATGAACCCGAGATCGAAGGACTAATCGACGAGCGATATTACCGCTTAACATACGGCTCTATTAAATTGCCCATATTTTTAATAAAGGGAACGAAACACGTAAGGGAGGGCAAGGTAGAATCGCGTTTTAGTACATACGAACTTGATGAATGGTATAGGGAGAACCTGAAACTCGGATACAGACGAGTATTTGAACTGAATGGCAGCAAATATACTTTGCGTGTTGCCGCTGGGCTGCAAAAGAATGGCGGGAAAGTCAACGTGCTGGTTCTTGAGACTCTCGGTTTCCAGCAAATAGTTTCATTTAACGAATATTATAATGAGCCGAATTCACTGTATGACACGATAGGCGATCTTTTATGGGCCGGAGATCTGGATGGGGACAATAAACTGGATCTTTATATAAGTGACTTTAACTATGAGAAGGGTGGTTTTGGAGGCTCACTTTATCTTTCCTCCGAAGCGCAGGACGGTAAATTGGTTGGACTTGCCGCTCATTTCAGGGGAGGTGGATGTTGATGCAAACGATCCAATTAAAACTTATTGCGGTGCTGATCCTGACGCTATTATGGTGTGCGGACGCGTATGGAAGTTTTGATGAAGGATTGGTCATTAATGCCACTGTCACATCACTTGAAGGAAAATGTGACGGCGGGAAGCTGTATTTTGTATTTAACCTTTATATACAGGTCCAAAATCGTTCTGAAGAGACGGCGATATTTGCCCGCCCCGACAAGGTCTTCGAGGTGAGAATGCTTGATTGGACAGGACCTGGTTCTAAAGCATTGACCTCGCGCGCAGCAACTCGATTGTTGAGAGAACCTTTGAAACCGAAATCGGTATATTCACTAGACTTCGAATGGGAAGGGAGGCCAGATCCCAATGTTTACAGAGAAGTTTTGTCTTCTAGCATCCTAAATCGTAACTCCGACGGCATTTCCGTGATAGAACCTCGTCAGTATTTTGAATATCACGAAGTCCTCTATTTGGAAAACGATCCGGCGATCGTTCCGTATGCCCGCGATCATGACGAGGCGGTATGTATAGGCAGGAACAGCCATTCGCTAAGTAAACTTTCTTCAAAAGACACTCCGAGGCTCGGAGACGGACAATTCAAGATCGAGTACAGACTTTCTCTAAAGAAATTCAAGAACGGCGAGGACGTGATCGACAGCATCAAGAAAAACCTTGGTGCGGTCGGAAGGCTTCCGTTGAACTCAGCCGGTGAGATAGTCTATAGGACAGAAGATATTATTCTGGTTCAATAGGAAGGTCTTTTGGTGTCTATTCCCGAACTTTTATCACAAGAAACAATTTATAAGGGACGTGTTTTTGACATTCGCAAGGATGGCGTCCGCGACGGCGATGTTGCATATGAGCGCGAGGTGATCGTGCATCGCGGCAGCTGCGTGGTCGTGCCGGTTTTTGGTGACGGGACGGTCGCGGTTGTAAGGCAATATCGTCATGCAGCGGGGAAATATCTGATCGAGATACCTGCCGGCACGCTTGAAGAGGGCGAGGACCCGATGGCCGGGGCCGTTCGCGAACTTGAAGAAGAGATCGGCGTACGAGCCTCACGTTTGCAGAAACTGGCCGCCTTTTATGTTTCGCCCGGGTTTCTGACGGAGAAGATGCACGTTTTTATGGCCACAGGCCTTACAGAGGTCGGACAGAAACTTGAAGAAGATGAGATACTGACCGTCGAACGCCATTCGTTTCAGGAGCTTCTAGATATGATAGGCAAAGGCGAGATCGAGGATGCTAAGACGATCATCGGGATTCAGGCCGCCAGGGAAAGGTTGTAGAGTTTCGCATTCCGAATTAAGAATTATGTGTTGATGAAAAGCCTTGCTTTTTATTAGGTTTTCCAGCAAGATATCAAATACCTTTTGTCGTATATGTCCAACAGTGCCGACATTTTACTGAATAATGCTTCCGGGGCCGATATACGGCTTGTTGCTGAAGCTTTGTCCGGTTCTGAAGCTAGCTTTGAGGCGTTGGTGCAGAAATATCAGCGTCCGATAGTCGCCTATGTTTTCCGCATACTTGGTGATTACGACGCCTCGCTGGACGTAACGCAGGAAGTCTTTATAAAGGTCTATAATTCGTTGGACAAATACAGTTCCGAATACAAGTTCACGACCTGGCTATACCGCATCGCACACAACGCCGCAATAGATCATATCAGGCGGCATTCAGTTACCCTCCAAAGTATTGAAACCGAAAACGCAGAAGGCTCGTATGAACTTCAGATCGAAAGCCCGCTGCCCTCGCCTGAAAAGGAAAGGGAACAGAATGAATGGCGGACCGAGATCGAGGCGGTCATAAGATGTCTTCCGGTGCCTTACAGGAATCTTATTCTTTTACGGCATTCCCAGGACCTCAGTTATGACGAGATCGCCGAAGTGACCGGGCTGCCGCTCGGCACCGTTAAGAACAGGTTGTTCCGTGCCCGTGAGATGATGCGGGACATCCTTGTCGAACGCGGCATAACCGGCGTTTGACGGGTTTTGATACGTCGATTTTTTTCGTGCAATCCCATCCGCACATGGTTGATGAACAGGAAGAATGTCCGCAGCTTTCGCGGCTGGATATCGCCTTGCTTGTCGATGACGGGCTTAGCGAAGCCGAAGCCGAAGCCGCCCGGCTGCATATCGCCGAATGCCGTATATGCACCGACGAGGCCAGGCTGCAGCGGATGCTGTTTCAGGCCATCGGGAACTCTTTGGAAGACGGCCCTGTCATTGAACCGCCCGCCGATTTCACGGCAAAGGTCGTAAGGGCCGCTGAAAGCCAGGTCACAGGCGTTCGCAGCCGCAGGGAGTTGCTTGCCGCTTCCGCAATATGTCTTGCGGTCCTGGCCGCAGCCGCTTTTGCCGCAGCCGCAAGCGGTTCCGCCGAATACGGCCTGGGATCGTTCGTCCGTCCCGTCATTGCGGTGTCTCATGTGGTGGTTCAGTTCATTTTTGGCATGGCTCTCAGCCTGACCGTCATTGTCAGATCGACGACATCCTCGATCCCGCTCAGCGCCGGCGTATGGGCCATAGTCATTGGCCTCGCCCCAGTCATTTTTTATCTTGGCCGCCGGTTATTCCGAACTGTTCAGGCGGGTGAATTCGGAAAATGACCCTTTCTTCTCATTTTTCTCCATTACGTTCGCAAAACATCTGTGCGCTCGCGCTTATTTTTTCCTGCCTGTTTTTGGTGAACTCCGCCCGGGCGCAGAATGCCCAACTCGCCGAACCGGACAGCAAGACGCTCGTTGTCGAAGACGCGCCGGAAATGAACGTGATAGCGTTCGGCAAAACGGTCATTGTGCGAAAAAGGGTCAAAGACGTGTTCTCGTGGGGCGGCGATGTCATTGTCGAGGGGACGGTAAGTGGTGATGTGGCTGTTCTAGGCGGTGCCGTTATACAAAAGGAAGGCAGCGAGATAGCCGGTGCCATTATAATCATCGGCGGAGCCTATCGCCCTGAAACGGTGGCTCCAAAACGCGGGCCTGATGCCGAAACGGTCGTTTTTGGGATGTTCGAAGAGGAATTTCGTGAAATGGCGGCGGAGCCTTCCACCATTCTTGCACCGCGTTTTACTGCGTCATTTTTTGTCCAGCGTGTTTTTTCGGCTCTTTTCTGGTTCGTGATCACGCTTCTTTTTGTCACGATCGCTCCGGGAGCTGTCAGCCGCTCCATCACACATCTGCGAACATCTCCGTTAAAGGTGCTGGCGGTCGGTTCCGGGGTTCTGATCGCCGTTTTGGCTCTCGCCATCGTATTCCTTCAGGCTCTGCCCGATCATCTTGGGGCCATTCTCAGCCTGATGGCGTTCCTTCTTTTGATGCTTGCATACGGCTTCGGCCGGATAGTTCTTCAGGTAAGTCTGGGTAAATGGTTGATAAAACAGGCGCTTGCGGAACGTAAAATGCCCGAAGCGGCAGCGATCTTTTTTGGTGTGCTCGCCTGGACGCTCGTGCTTTCCATTCCTTATGCATGGACCCTGGCAGTTTTTGCCTTGTTTGCGGCGGGCTGCGGCCTGGTCGCGACCGTTAGGCCTTCCAATGCCTGGCGGCGTCAGGACTGAGCATAAGTCAATATTTTACAAATCTTTACAATAATAATCGAACTACTTAAGTGTCTGGCGCGTCTTACTACACTTAAAGGGGACGAACATCCCGATTTCCTGAGTAATTTTGATAAAGAAGCACTTAATATTAGCAGGTTCATTATAATGTCGCCACAATCAATAATCTGGACAATTCTTATAGCCATTCTGGCTTGCGTTTCCATCTTCGGTCAGACGACTATCAAACCGTCGGTTGTGACCGGTGATGTCATTTCAATTTCCGAAAAAGAGATACAGCTTAAAACGGATGCCGGTGACATAACGGTCGAACTGGAGGAAAAAACGACCTTCAAGCGTGTGCCGCCGGAGAATCCGAAACTTGACGCAGCCATCGATGCGGCCCAGGCCGACATCGGCGAAGGCGACAAGCTGCTTGTGACCGGCGTTTTTTCGAATGACCGCAAACGGCTTCCGGCCCGTGCGGTTTACTTGATGACCCAGGGCGACATCTCAAAACGGCGGGAAGAAGAAGCCCGCAAATGGGCGACCAGAGGGACATCAGGCCGTGTCAAGGAAGTCGATCATGCCGCAGGAAAGATAACGATGGAAACCCGCGGCCTGACCGGCGCTACCACAACAACCATCATTACACCCAAGGACAAGGCCGTATTTAAGCGTTACGCAAAGGATTCCAATAAATACAGCGAAGCGGAAGCAAGTTCGATCGCCAGTGTTCAGCCCGGCGACATGATCCGCGCACTGGGCGACCGCTCAGCCGACGGAACGGAGTTTGCGGCGGAAGAGATCGTGACAGGAGCGTTTCATTCCGTGGTCGGCGTCATAAAATCCGTAGATGCCGCCACCGGTGAGGTTGTGCTTGAAGGGGCAGAGGACGAACCCGAGGTCGTTGTCGTAATAGGCAGACAGTCGGCGTTGAGAAAACTGCCCGCGGAACTGCTTACAATGATGGCAGGATTTGGCGGAGGACAGCCCGGAGCAGGTGGAAGGCCGATGGGACAGGGCGGACAGCAGGGAAGGCCCGGCGGCGGGCCGCCCGCAGGCGGACAGGGCCGTCCGATGGGCGGTGCACCGGGCGAAGGCCAGCGGATGATGCGTCCGGGCGGAGCCGGCGGCGTTGACGATATGTTCGAACGTTTTCCCGCTATCAACATAAATGACCTGAAACCGGGTGACATGATAGCCGTCTCAAGCACAAAGGGAGACGACCAGACCCGCATCACGGCCATCAAGCTTCTTGCAGGCGTCGAACCGTTCGTTCAGGCGGCATCGGCCGAAGGCGGAACGCGGCGGGTAAGAACGGCTCAGAGCGGCGGATTTACCATACCGGGATTTGACGGACTCGATTTTCCGTAAAGAAATAAGATCTATAAGTTTTATATCAGTAAATACAGCGTCGGTGAGACCATCGGCGCCGACACATTGAGGAAGAATATCTACTTTTACAGGCGGACTCATATGAAGATAATCAGATTGATCACCCTACTCGGCATCGCGGCATTGTTTGCGCCGCTGTCGATCCATGCCCAGCAGAACGGAAGCATAAGCGGGCAGGTACAGGATGCTCTTGGCGACGTGGTGGCCGGTGCCACCGTGACCGTGACAGACGCAGGCGGCAAGGAAAGAACGACCACAACCGGCCGGACGGGCGAATTCAGCGTAACAGGATTGACACCGGGGAGGTATAAGGTCACTGTTTTTGCATCCAATTTCGCTCTTTACGACAATACCGAGGTGGATGTCACCGCGGGACGCAGGACCGAGCTTTCGGTGCTGCTGATCGTTGAGACGGTCGAGGAGGTTGTCGATATAGACACGGGTAACGAGGTTTCGACCGATGCTGCCAATAATTTGAGCGCGACCGTTCTGAAACAGGACGAGATAGACGCTCTTCCGGACGATCCGGATGAACTGGAGGCGGCTCTTCAGGCCCTTGCCGGAGCAGGTGCAGGGCCGGACGGCGGCCAGATCTACATTGATGGATTCACAGGCGGACGTATGCCGCCTAAGGAAGCCATCCGCGAGATCCGCATCAATCAAAATCCGTTCTCGGCCGAATATGACCGTTTGGGATTTGGACGCATCGAAATTTTGACACGTCCGGGTTCTGATTCATTCCGAGGAAGCGTTTCGGTGAATCTGAGGGATTCAAGGCTTGATTCCCGCAATCCGTTCGCTGCCAACAAGGCCCCGGCACAGACCCGCAGCTTTAGGGGCAACATCTCAGGCCCGGTTCAGAAAGGGAAGTCATCGTTCTTTTTCGACATGAGCTACAGCGACGAGGATTCGAGCAGGATCATCAACGCGCAGCTTCTCGATCCGTCATTGAACGTATTTAACTATACCGAGGATGTTGAGGTTCCCTCGACGCGCTGGTCGCTCAGCCCGCGGTTCGATTACCAGATCGGACAGAATCACACTCTTCAGTTCCGGTACAACTTCTCCAGCCGGAGTGCCGAAAATCAGGGTGTCGGCGATCTGACACTGCTTTCGCGTGCTTCGGATTCAAAGAACGTCGGCCACGAATTCCGTTTTACCGAAACCTCGATCCTCAGTCCGAAGACGATCAACGAAACGAGGTTCAGCCTGGATTTTGACAGAAGGGACCAGGAAGGTGACAACTCGATCCCGTCCATCAGCGTCGGCTCTGCATTTTCAGGCGGCGGCGCACAGATCGGCCTTAGCTTTAATCGCTCGAACCGCTGGGAATTGCAGAACTACACCACCACGTCGTTCGGCGACGCTTCTCAGCATGCGGTGAAATTCGGTGTCAGGCTTCGCGGCGTATCTATTTCAGACCGTTCGGAAAGCGGCTATGGCGGAAGTTTTTCTTTCACAAATATCGATCAGTACCGTGATGCGATACTCGGCCTTGCTATCCCGACATCGTTCAGCATCAACACGGGATCACCCGAGCAGAGTGTGTCACAGACCGAACTCGGCCTTTTTGTAACCGATGACTGGCGTGTGAACCCTGCTTTGACGCTTAGCTTTGGGCTTAGATATGAGAACCAGACCAACATCAGCGATTCGCTGAACTTTGCTCCCCGTTTCTCATTCGCCTTCGCCCCGGCAACTCTTATGGGCAAAACCGCAAAGACCGTCATTCGCGGCGGTGTAGGTGTGTTCTATTCCCGCTTTGGCGAGAACCAGACATTGCAGGCAAAGCGCTTTAACGGCGTCAATCAGATGAGCCTTTCGGCCAGTATCTTTGAGCCGGATCCGGTCCTGCAGCCGATAGCTCTTCAGATACTTCAGCAGCCGATATTTACCTTGAACGGGGTGACGAACGTGCCGACCGCTGCCGAGGTGCTGGCGTTATTGCCATACTCAAGCACTGTCCGCGTGGTAGCACCGGACCTGCAGGCCCCGTATATGTATCAGTGGACAGCCGGTGTCGAACGCCAGCTTCCGTTCAACAGCTCGATGTCGGTCTTTTACATCGGTTCGCGGACACTCCACGTTTTGCGTGCAAGGAACATCAATGCCCCGATATGTCCCGATCAGATCGATTGCGACACAGCACCAAGGCCATTTCCTGACAGCGGCCCGATCACACAGTTCGAGTCGTCCGGCATCAACAATCAGAATCGTCTGATGGTGACGCTGCGTTCCAGCATTGCCCGCCGGTTCACGATTTTCGGCAACTACGGCTATGGTTTTACCAAGAGCGATGCCGACGGCACGGGCAGCTTTCCGGCATACTCGTACGACCTGACAGACGAATACGGACGTTCGAGCGGTGACATCAGGCATACGTTCAATCTTGGCGGAAACATCTCTCTGCCCTGGGATTTTTCGATAAGGCCGATGATATCCGCCAATTCGGGTTCGCCTTACAACCTGATCCGCGGCGAGGACACGAACAGGGACGGCATAAACAATGAGCGTCCGACGTTCGGCGAAGTTGCCGCGAGATGTACCGAACTTAGCCTGACGCATTCATTCTGTGACGTGTCCGGTTATGATCCGAACGCGATAGTTCCGAGAAATTTTGCCGACGGGCCTAAATTCTTCAGCGTCAACATGGGCGTTTCCAAGAATTTCGGATTCGGCAAACGTGCTGAACCGAGCGGCGGACAAGGCGGTCCGGGCGGCGGAGGCTGGGGCGGAGTCGGCGGACGCGGAGGACGCGGCCCCGGCGGCGGAGGCTTTGGCGGGTTTGGCGGCGGACGCAGCCCTTACAACCTCAACATCAGTGTTAACTTCAATAACCTGCTTAACACGGTGAACTTCGCCTCACCGGTGGGCAATCTCGCTTCTACCCGTTTTGGTGAATATACCAGAACCCAGGGCGGATTCGGCGGGTTTGGCGGATTCGGCGGCGGCAGTTCCACCAACCGCAGCGTATCGCTTCAGGCAAGGTTCAGTTGGTAAAACAGATGTTTGGGCAATAGGAAAAAGGGCTTCCGAACGGATCGGAGGCCCTTTTTAATTTGTCGCCGTGAGGGAGACGGCTTTTCAAAGACGTGGTTATACAGGTTAGATCACATCTTTGCAAAACGGCTGTTCTTCCACCATTCGATGGTATTTTTCAGGCCTTCCTCCAGTCCGACGAGCTTTTCATAGCCAAGCCATTCGATAGCACGGCCGTTGTCAGCCTGCGAATGTTTTACATCGCCTTTGCGCGAGGGCTGATGATCGGCTTTTACACCTTCCTTACCTGTGATGCCTGCCAGAACGCCGAGCAGTTCGTTCAATGTGATCCGTTCGCCGTTTGCAGCGTTCATTACCTGTCCCGAACCTTCGGTCGCCTGAGCGGCCCTGATATTTGCATTGACCACGTTGGCGATGTAGGTAAAGTCGCGCGATTGCTCTCCGTCGCCAAAGATGACAGGCGTTTCATCCCTCATCAGTGCGTCGATAAAACGCGATATGACGCCGGAATACTGCGAGGCGGGATTTTGACGCGGGCCGAAGACATTAAAGTAACGCAAAGCATATGTTTCCAGGCCGTAAACGTTGCTGAAAACGCTGCAGTAATATTCGCCCATCAGTTTTGCCGCCGCGTAGGGCGACAGCGGATCCGGCGGCATCGTCTCGACCTTTGGCAAGGTCGGCTGATCACCGTATGCCGAACTCGACGCGGCATAGACCACACGGCGAACCCCCTTTTCTTTGGCGTTCAACAGCAGGTTAAAAGTGCCGTTCACACATGCCTGATGCGTTTCCAGCGGATCGGCAACCGACCGTGGGACACTTGGCAGGGCCGCCTGATGAAAGACGATCTCGACACCGTCAAGAGCCTTTTCCAATGCGCCGGTATCATTAAGATCAGCCTCGTGAAATTCAAAATCGCCGGATATTTCCTCCAGATTTTCGCGAAATCCGGTGGTCAGATTATCCAGTATCGAAACTTTGGCTCCCTGTCTTATCAGTTCGTCAGCCAGATTTGAGCCAATGAATCCGGCACCGCCTGTTACCAATACTTTTGTTGTGAGCATTTTTATTTTTGGTTTTCAGGGTGCCGCACCTAGCGTCCGACACCGATGTATTCAAAGCCGAGTTCACGCATATCTTCCGGTTCATAGATATTTCGCAGGTCGGCGATCCTGGGGGCGTTCAAAAGCTCCTTGACCTTTTTCATATCCAGGGCGCGGAACTGGTTCCATTCGGTAATTATAACAAGAACATCAGCGCCTGTTATCGCGTCATATTCATTCGACGCGTATTCAATGCCGTTGATGTAATGTTTGGATTCGTCCATCGCCACGGGATCGAACGCCCTGACCGTGGCTCCGCGCTCCACCATTGCGTGAATGATCTCAATGGCCGGTGATTCGCGCATATCGTCAGTTTCGGGCTTAAAGGAAAGGCCGAGAACGCCGATCTGTTTGCCCGCAAACTCACCTATCAGCTTTTCGATCTTCGGTATCATTGCGTCACGCTGGCGTTCATTTGCCTCGATGACCGCATCAACTATTCGCGTCTCAACGCCGAACTGGTCGGCGACGGTGGTAAGTGCCCGTGTGTCTTTGGGAAAACAAGAACCGCCGTAGCCCGGCCCCGGATGCAGGAATTTACGGCCGATGCGGTTGTCCATTCCCATTCCCTTCGCAACGTCGTGAACGTCGCAACCGATTGCGTCGCAAAGATTGGCGATCTCGTTGATGAAGGTTATCTTGGTGGCGAGGAAAGCGTTTGCCGCGTATTTTATGAGTTCGGCGGCCTCCAGCGATGTGATGACAATAGGTGTCTCGATCAGATACAGCGGACGGTAAAGCTCTTTCATTACCTCAATGGCCCTATCATCGTTAGAACCGATCACAACGCGGTCAGGGCGCATAAAATCCTCTATTGCCGCACCTTCACGAAGAAATTCGGGGTTGGAGGCGACGCCAAATTCAGCATCTGCGTTCTTGTGTTCTGTTACGAACTCCACCAGCCACTTGCCGGTTCCGACCGGCACTGTGGATTTGGTGACAAGAACCGTATAGCCTGTCAAAGCTTTGGCAATGTCCAAGGCCGCCATTTCGTAAAAGCTCATGTCCGGCGAACCGTCATCTTTCGGCGGCGTGCCGACAGCCAAAAAAACGACCCGAGCTTCGGCAACCGCGCTCTTCAGGTCGGTTGTGAACCGAATGCGGCCTGCCCTAGAGTTCTTTTCAACCAGGGTATCAAGCCCCGGTTCATATATCGGTATAACTCCATTGTTGAGTTTGTCTATTTTATCGACGTCAACGTCAACGCATGTGACATCAACACCAAATTCCGCGAAGCACGCCCCTGTGACAAGCCCAACGTATCCTGTGCCTATAACTGCGATCTGCATAATAAATCAAATAAAAGTTCAGTATTCAAAAATGATGTTCCAGTGCCTAAAACAAATTTGTGCGGGCCACGTTATTGACATGACCCGCACAATTATTTGACCACACAATTTTCTGTTTGTTAAACGGCTTAGCTAACCGGACTTACGATCACGGTCGTGTCGCCGCCCGGACGCTTCTTCGAATCTCTGGTTCCGAGCAGGATAGCTGCACCGGCAGCTCCGAGTCCGAGAAGAGCAAACCAGCCCCATCCGGCAAAATTCAGCGGCGGAGCCGAACCGGGACGCAGACACGGTTCACAACCTGTCTGACCGACCTCGCCGGCAGTGGCTGACGAACCGGCGGCGACCTGACGGTCTGTGCTGCCTTCGCGCATGGTGACGTTACCTGAGGTCACGTTCACATAAGTGTATGTGTTCTCAAGGCCGACCTGAAAATTGTTCGCCTGGCTGGAATCGGCAATGACAGTCGCATCGCGTGTGCTGACCGTCGTTGATATGCCTACGCCATTTGCCATGCGGGCCGTGCCGGAGGAAACAATAGCCACTATTCCGGACGCCGAAAAGCTGAGAACCATGTTGGAATTTTCCTGCAGCTCAACGCGGCCGACCTTTCCAAGGCTGATGACGGCTGTCGAGCCTGCCCCGGTCGCGATCGTGCTTCCTGACGTAATGGTCGAATTCGAAACGGTCGGCTGACCGTTTACCGTGACAGTTCCTGATACGGTTATCTCACCGGTCAGATCACCCGGCACTGCGAGAGTGACCATGGAATAGACGAGTAAAATAGCGACGGCAGTAAAAGATGTCGTGATTTTGTGAAAAAAGTTTTTGCCGAGCATTTGTTTAATTTTCCTCCTGTGACAATCCCCTCAATAATATCAAATGTAATATCCAACTTTCGATTATAGCAAAATCGAAAAAGGATTAAAGTAAAACTATTGCAGAAACTCAATTCTTGCGAATTGAAATTCCGTAACGATCAGACGAGGCCGTAAGGCGTCTTGCAGATCATGACCCCTCAGATTCCGCCTTTAGAATGATCCTATTACGGATCGAACATTTTCCGGGACGCTCATTTGGCCGATACTTTTTTCGTGCCGTGATCTGTCTCCAGCTATGCGGACGGTAAAAATTTCACCGCACTTACAATCTAGCGCGTTTTGCCACTAATTTTCAAATGTAACTGCGTGGAAAAAATCAATCCATTCAACATTTTACATGAAAACCGCAATGTGTCAATAAAAACAGGAGAATTTGCTCCCTCGAAAATCGAAAAAATAACCTCATTCGCCTCTCAGGGCGGATAAAGATGTTGATTTTTCGGCCGGTGAGGAATATATATTATGCATTGCTGTATTTTGGGGCCGGTTAAATTTTGTCTCCGTAAGGCTTAAATCCATTAACAGGCATAATGGAATTGCCGATATTCAAAAATTTTGATTTAATCTGTGAAGTCTTCTTTTAAATTCAAAAATATAAGGTATGGGGGAAGTGTAATGATACTTAGATCGGCTTTTATCACCTTGTGTGCCTTTTTTATTATCAGTTGCGGCGGCGGAACTCAACCGGGCGACGCAACGAACGGCACGTCCGATGGCAAGCAGGTTCGCATCGGGTTCGCAATGGACACCGTCAAAGAGGAGCGGTGGCAAAGGGATCATGATGCCTTTCAGGCCCGCTGCAAGGAACTTGGCGTTATATGCGAGATCACCGTTGCCGACAACAAGGCCGACAAACAGGCCAACGACGTTGATAACCTCCTTACCAAAGGTATTGATGTCCTTGTGATAGCTCCGAGCAACGCAAAGCAGGCCGCATCAATGGTCGAAAAGGCCAAGGCACAGGGCGTTCCGGTCATCAGCTATGACAGGCTGATCGATTCCGACAAGATCGACCTTTACATTTCTCATCAGGTGCCGGTCATAGGACGCCGAATTGCCGAGTATGCGCTGGAAAAAGTGCCTGAGGGCAATTACGTCATGGTTTACGGCTCTTCAACCGACAACAACGCCCATATAATGAAGAAAGAGCAGCTTGCGGTACTCAAGCCTGCCATCGACGCCGGCAAGGTCAAGATCGTGGCGGAAAATTTCATTGACAACTGGGATAATTCGCTGGCGCTGAATTTTGTTGAGAACACACTGACACAAAATAATGACAATGTTCAGGCTATTGTCGTTTCAAACGATGGCATGGCCGGCGGTGTTGTTTCCGCATTGTCAAAAAGAGGGCTTGAAGGCAAAGTGCTCGTGACGGGACAGGACGCCCAGTTGGACGCCCTTCAGCGTATTGCCGAAGGTAAACAGGCGATGACGGTCTATAAACCGATCATCGAACTTGCCAACGGAGCCGTTGATGCGGCGATCAAACTGGCAAAGGGCGAGAAACTCGACGCGAAGCCATTTATGAATGACGCCATCAGTAAGGAAGTCCCGGCCATCCTCCTCGAGGTGGTCACTGTTGATAAGGCAAGCCTTATGGACACCGTGATCAAGGACGGGTACGCAAAGTACGAAGATGTTTTTAGGAACGTTCCCGAGAACGAAAGGCCTAAGCAACAATAAACTTTCATTGGAAAGAATGCATTGATGAAAAAACTAGTGCTGGCTGCCGATCTCGGTGGAACCAATCTCCGAATGGCGGTTGTAGGAGAAGATGGTGAGATCCTGCATCGGGTTCGGGGAACAACTCCCCCGAACAGAACAAGGGGTGAAGTACTTGGGCTGATCCAGGATCTTGCTGCCCAATGTATCAGGGAAACAAATAGCGGGACGGTGATATCGGGATTTGGTATTGCCGCTCCCGCCGTTGTCGATCAAAGCAGGGGCGTCATCAGGGCCGCTCCAAATTTGCCCGACCTTAACGGCTTTGCCATCAGTGATGACCTCGCCGAACGGCTCAAACTTCCTGTCATTTTGGAGAATGACGCTACGGCGGCCGGGATCGGGGAACATTGGAGAGGAGCTTCAAAAGGGTTTGACACGTCGATCTGCCTGACGTTGGGAACAGGCGTCGGCGGCGGGTTGATAGTGAACGGACAGCCGCTTCGAGGGATAGACGGAACGGCGGGCGAGGTTGGCCACGTTTGCGTGGAACCTTTCGGCGCACCGTGCGGATGCGGAAGCGTCGGATGCCTGGAGCAGTACGCCTCGGCGACTGCGGTGGTCAGAATGGCACGGCTTCTCAAGGCCGAATATCCGTCATCGGAGATCGACACGGACGGCGTTCTGACCTCACTGGATATTTACAACGCAGCCGTGAACGGCGACGCGATGGCGATCGAGGTTTTCAGGCTGTTCGGATTTTATCTGGGCGTTGCCATAGGCGGGCTGGTAAATGTCCTGAATCCCGAGGTCATAGTCATTGGCGGCGGGGCCTCTGATGCCTGGCCGCTGTTCATTGATACCGCACGGGACGAGATGGTCAGGCGGGCATTTCGCGAACCGGCGGAACGTGTTAAACTTGTCCGCGCGGGACTTGGCGATGATGCCGGCATTCTTGGCGTTGCCAAACTGGCGTTCCAAAGCTGACCGTTCCGTTTCTTGACAATATTCCGTGAATGGTTTTAACCAGATAACCTATGGATGTCTATCACAAAGTTTTGACCAGGCTCTATGAGATCACCGGCGGAAAGGATTCGGTGAACGTCGATTTTGCGGAGCTGCTGAAAAAAGAGGGATTTTTTCCCAGCATCGAGGATATAAAGGCATATTTGTCCGGTGAGAGCTGGATCGCCGAGACAAACCGTGTCAATGTGGTGCGCATCACTCACTGGGGCGTCGCCGAGGCAAGGCGCTCGCTTGCCGGTGCGCCGGATTCCTCGCAGATAATTGAAAAGGAAACGGCAAGGCTGGTCAAGGTGCTCAAAGAGGCGCTGGTTATGGCGGAGGAACTTACCTCCTCGCCAAGCGAAGACAAGGTGGATGTGATAGGATCGCGTGTTTCTGAGATGACAAAGGTCCTGGGCAAGATAAAGGAGAATTTATAGCTTTTGCCGACCGGGTTGCTTTTTAAGGCCCGGTTGCGATAATATAAAAGTTTGTCGCGATGCGTGGTACGTATCAAGTGGGTTTCCGCCCACTTTTTATTTTTTGGGGACGAGGAAAATGGATCGCACAGCAATAGTGAACGATGTCCGAGAGCTGGCGGCAAAGGCCGCGGCCAAATTCGGGTTCGAGTTCGTTCACGCCGAGCTTGGCGGGACAAATCGGGATCTCGTCATACGCATCTTTATAGACAAACCGGGCGGGATAACGCTTGACGATTGCGCTCGGCTGTCTCAGGACGTAGAAGAGGTTTTGGATTCGACCGATCTTATCCCCGGAGCGTATGTTCTGGAGGTTTCCTCGCCGGGAATTGAAAGAGAGCTTTACTCCCCGGAGGATTTCAAGAGATTTGCCGGAAAAGCGGCAAGGATAAAGACGCGGGAGCCGATAGAGGGCAAGAAGCTTTTTAAGGGACGTCTGATCGGGATAGAGAACGGCGAGGTCTCATTTGAGGATAAGGCGGCCGGCACCATCACGATCCCGTATGACAATGTGGCAAAGGCGAACCTGTTGTTCGACCTTGCCGAATCGCTGAAGGGCGAGGGCCGAAAGGCCAGGAAAGAAAAATAGAGAGTTTAGAGTTTATAGACGGCTGAAAAGAATACGACCGTGTTTCGGATCAGCAAATTACGTGAATCAAAGGAAGGATGGCAAATGGATCAGGTATGACATCATCGATCGGACAAAGCATTGAGATTCTCTGCAGCGAGCAGGGACTTGACCGCGACATGGTCATAGAGGCGATGAAGGAGGCTGTAAAGGCGGCCGCCCGCAAACAGTTTCGCGCTCATGACAAAACTGGCGAAAGCATACAGGTCGATTGGAATAACGAGGAAGGGATCATAGAAATATCGGTCCAAAAGGTCGTTGTCGAAGATGTCGAAAATCCGTCATCCGAACTGGCTCTGACCGAGGCTCAGGAACTTGCCGGGGACGAAGTTGAGATAGGCGACATGCTTCTTATTCCTCTGCCGGCCGAAGAAATGGGCCGTATCGCCGCTCAAACGGCGAAGCAGATACTGGTCCAAAAGGTAAGAGAGGCCATTCGCGAAAAGGTCTATGACGAATACATCGACCGCAAGGGCGAATTGATAAACGGAACCGTGAAGCGTTTTGAACGCGGCGACATGATAATCGACCTCGGCAACAACCTTGAGGCGATACTTCCGAAAAAACAGCAGTCACGCGGCGAGATGTGGAATCAGGGCGAACGCATCCGCGTTGTTATCGAGGACGTTTCCAAGGAGCAAAAGGGACAGCAGATAACCGTTTCGCGTGCATCGGCAGACCTTATCAAACGGCTCTTTGAAATGGAGGTTCCTGAGATCTATGACGACACGGTGGTGATCAAATCGGCAGTGCGCGAACCGGGCGACCGTGCAAAGATAGCGGTCGCGTCGAACGAAAAGGACGTCGATCCGGTCGGAGCCTGCGTCGGCATGAAAGGATCGCGTGTTCAGTCGATCATCAAGGAACTGAGAGGGGAAAAGATCGACATTATCGAATGGTCTGATGAGCCGTCGGTGTTTGCGGCAAACGCTCTTTCACCGGCAAAGGTCTCTCAGGTCCGAATCACGGATATCAACAACCGTGAGATGGACGTCATCGTCGGCGAGGACCAGTTGAGCCTTGCAATAGGCAAAAAGGGACAGAATGTTCGCCTGGCGACGCGGCTTGTCGGCTGGAACATAAATATTGTCAGTGAAGACATCCTGAAACAGCAGATCACCCAACAGATGGGCCAGATGATGGCATCCGGCGAAGCAGTTCCGCTGACCGCTATCGAGGGTGTCACGCATAATCAGGCCGAGGCCCTTGCCGAGCGCGGCGTGAATGATGTCGAGGCACTGGCGGCGATGTCGGTTGATGATCTTGTTGACAGCCTTGACCTCAGCCTCGATCAGGCCGAAGCGATCCTTGAAGCGGCAAAGTCCATAGTTGCGGCAAAGGACAGCCAGGCTGCTCAGGAAGCGGACGCGGCAGCGAATGTTTCGGAAGTGGCAGAGGCATCTGACGGTGAGGCGGCTGATCTTCAGAGCGAGGAAGCACCGGAGGCCGAAACCGCCGGGACGGAAGATGAGCCGGTCGCCGAAGCCGCACCG
Source organism: Acidobacteriota bacterium (assembly GCA_019639175.1). Lineage (GTDB taxonomy): Bacteria > Acidobacteriota > Blastocatellia > Pyrinomonadales > Pyrinomonadaceae > OLB17. Next base: position 272,237 of record JAHBSK010000002.1, read on the forward strand.
GACACAGCGGACGAGGAGTTCCCGGAAACTGGTGAGACCGGTGAGCAGGAAGAAGCGGCATCTGAGGCCGAGGAAAACGCTCCGGCAGAAGAGGAAGCCGAAGCTGAACCGAGTGTTGCTGAGGAATCGGCGGATGAGACAGAGGTTTCGGAAGAAGTTCCGGAAACCGAAAAAGGAACGGATGAGGCCTAGCCGTTTGGAATGGTCGTAACGGGCAGTAAAAGCCCCGGGAGCGAACCATGAGTTGAAGAGAAAAGGCCTGCGGTTTATTGGATAAATTATGCCGATCGGTAAGAAAATACGGGTTTACGACCTTGCGCGTGAGCTAAAGCAGGACACAAAGCGCGTGATGGAAGATCTCCGCCGCGAGGGTGCTGATGTCAGCGTGCCGTCCAACTCCGTCAGTGCGGAGCTGGCTGAAAAGGTGCGCCTTAAGTATTTCCCCAAAGCGGAACCGACCCCGCGCAGAGCCGTAAAGGTCATCAAAGCCGTAAAGAAAAAGACGGCCGCTGCAGAACCGGCGGAAGAGCTTGACGTTGTCAGCGACATCGAGGTTGCCGAGCCGGAAGAGGCCGATACTGTCGAAGCACCGGCCGAGGAAACGAAAGAGGCTAAGCCGAAGCCAACAACCGCCGTTCGCAAGGTCCTCAAGAAAAAACAGGAACAGGCCGAACCGGAAATAGAGGATGAGGAACCGGCCGAGGAGCCGGAGACCGTTTCCGCCCCGACGGAAGAAACGGTTGAGGAAGCAGAAGAGGTTCCGGCCGTAACGGTTGAGGAAGAGGCAGAACAGCCTGTTGCCGAAAAACCCAAAACCGTAACCACCAACAAGGTGCTCAGGCCTACCGGCACACAGATCAAACAACTGACACTGACGCGTGACGCCCTTCAGAAAGGCGTAAAACCCGGTGAGAAGATCGTTTCGGAACTTCCGACCAAGACAGGAAAACTGACCGCTGAGGCACAGAAGGAAGCTCGGGGCAGGCGCGGAGAGTTTCGCGGAACTCCCGGCGAGACATCGACCCCGCAGCTCAATTACACGCCGCCCGCCGACAGTCGGCGAAGGCCGGGACGCTCAGGCGGACGCCGGGGCAAGGCAGATGCCAAGACCGGACGTTTTGCCGAACGCGAGATCGACGTGCCGCGTCAGCGCACCATTGAGGAACGCGTTCTTGCACAGGTAAATCGTGAGGACGGCAGCGATTCGCGTCAGGTCAGGCTTGTTGACGGAGCAACCGTCCGCGAATACGCCGAGGCCCTGGGCATCACACCGCGAGACATCGTTCAGCTTCTTATCAAACGCGGTATTTTTGCGACGCTGAACCAGCCCATCGGTGAAAAGATGGCCGTCGAACTCGGACAGGATTTCGGATATGAGATCTCATTTGTTCCGTTCGAGGAAATGGTCATCGAACAGGAATTTGAGCAGCTTATCGAGGAAGGTTCGGACGATCTGGAATTGCCGCGTGCGCCGGTCATAACCGTGATGGGACACGTTGACCACGGCAAGACCTCGCTGCTTGACGCCATTCGCTCGGCCAACGTAGCCGAAGGCGAGGCGGGCGGAATAACGCAGCACATCGGGGCATACAGTGTTTACGTTCCCAATCCGGAAGAACCGGACAACCCGCGTCGCGTTGTTTTTCTGGATACGCCCGGCCACGAAGCGTTTACGATGATGCGTGCCCGCGGAGCCAAGGCGACCGACATAGTTATTCTGGTCGTTGCAGCGGACGACGGTGTCATGCCGCAAACGATAGAGGCTGTCGAACATTCAAAAGCGGCAAAGGTCCCGATCATCGTCGCGATAAACAAGATAGACAAGCCCTCAGCAAGCCCGGACAAGGTCAAACAGGGTCTTGCGGCACTTGGCGTTCAGCCGATCGATTGGGGCGGCGATACGGAAATGGTCCCGGTTTCGGCCAAGACCAGGTCGGGCCTGGACACGCTTCTTGAAACGGTTCTGCTGCAGGCGGACATTTTGGCACTCAAGGCAAGCCCGACAAGACGAGCTTCGGGTGTTGTGCTTGAGGCAAAACTAGACAAGGGCCGAGGCGCCGTGGCGACCGCCCTTGTTCAGCAGGGAACGCTTCGCATCGGCGATCCGTTCATTGTCGGCCAGTATTACGGCAAGGTCAGGGCGATGTTCTCTGACCGCGGCGAGAATGTGAACGAGGCTCCGCCGGCAACGCCGGTCGAGATACTCGGGCTTCAGGGCGTTCCGCAGGCGGGCGACACTTTCCAGGTCGTTTCTGATGTTGACAGGGCGCAGACCATAGCGGGCCAGCGGCAGATGCAGGCGCGTCAGGCGGCGATGCTCAAGACCACAAAACGCGGTATCGAATCGCTCGGCCAGGCAGAGGTCAAGGAACTGCTCGTTATCCTCAAGGCCGATGTTCAGGGTTCCGTCGAGGTGCTGCGGGCAACGCTCGAAAAACTTTCGACAGAGAAGGTCAAGGTTCGGGTCATCAGGGCAGGTGTCGGGGCCATTGCCGAATCCGACGTGCTTCTGGCATCGGCGACACAGGCCGACGACGTTTCGACCGCTGTTGTCATCATCGGCTTCAATGTCCGCCCGGAGGCACGCGCGGCCGATGTGGCGAAACAGGAAGAGGTCGATATCAGGCTCCATTCGATCATCTATAAGGTCGAGGAAGAGATCAAGGCCGCGATGATCGGAATGCTTGATGCCATCGAGAAGGAATTGATACTCGGAAAGGCACTGGTTCAGGAAACATTCAAGGTTTCGCGCATCGGCACCATCGCGGGCTGCCGCGTTACGGACGGCGTTATCCGCAGACAGGCAAAGGCGCGGCTTATTCGCGACGGAGTTGTTGTCTGGGATGGCGATATCGCCACGCTCAAACGCTTTAAGGATGACACCAATGAGGTGAAACAGGGCTATGAGTGCGGCATCAGCCTCGTCAACTTTAACGACATCAAGGTCGATGATGAGATCGAGGCATACGTCATAGAGAAAATAGCCGCGACGGAATTATAGGTTTATGGTTTTTGAAAAGGCTGACAATAAACGGAACACGGCAGCTTTTCCGTGTTTTGTTGAGGGCGGCCTTATTGTTGTTTGATCATGCATCGTCCCGCAAAAATGGCAGAGACGCTGAAGGAGGCGATCGCGGAGGTCGTAGGGTTTGAATTGAACGACCCTCGGCTTGAGTCCGTGATCGTGACCGATGTTGTCGTGGCGGATGACCTTCGCGACGCAAAGGTCTTTATTCTTGCCGAAGGCTCTGAAAAGGAGATAAATGCCATTCTGGCAGGGCTTGGGCGGGCGGAAGGTTTTGTCCGCCGCCAGATCGCCTTGGATCTCGAGTTGAGACACGTCCCGCATTTGCATTTTGTGCGTGACACAGCCGAAGAGAATGCCGCGCGCGTCGGGACTATTTTGCAGGAACTGTCGGGCAGCAGCGAAATTGAAACGAAGGAGGAGTGAGTCCTCATGACTTGATGAAGGAGAATTTCCGGCATCGGGCAATGAGCGGCCGCGAATCATGTTTAGTGTTAAGTCAAGTAGTTGAGTTAATTGAAAACAAACAGGCTTTCGGCATTACGACCCATATAAAACCCGACGGCGACGGTGTCGGGTCGTCTTTGGGCCTCTGCTGGCTGCTCAAATCGCTCGGTAAAAATGCCGAGGTGATAGTTCACGGCGACATTCCGTTCGCCTATCGCGGCCTGCCGGGAGCGGAAGAGATACGCCAGGTGAACGAGGTTGACGCGGATTATGACGCCATATTCGTCATTGAGTGTTCAGACCTGCTGCGTCCCGGCATAAATGGGCTGGATCAGGAATTTACGGTCAATATAGACCACCATGCCACCGGAGAGCATTTCGGCTCGATCAACTGGATAGATCCCACAGCGTCAGCGGTGGGAGAGATGGTTTACAATCTCTGCAAGGCCATCGGCGGCAGGGTCACTAAACAGATCGCCGAATGCGTCTATATGGCCCTTGTCACCGATACGGGTTCATTTCATTTTCCAAACACAACGGACAGGACGCTGAAGGTGGCGTCCGAACTGGTCAAGGCCGGCGTCAAACCGGCGCGTATCTCTGAGATAGTCTATAACAGCTACCCCTGGGCGCGGATCGATCTGATGCGGCAGGTGATGGGAACCGTTCATCGCGATCCTTCGTGCCGTATCGCAATGATGCGGCAAACGCTGGCAATGCGTCAGGATGCAGGGGCCGAGGACGGTGACAATAACGGGTTCGTAAATATCCCTTTGGCCGCGCGAGAGATACTGGCCGTAATATACATGCGTGAGGTCGGTGAGAAAAAATATCGCGTCAGCCTGCGTTCAAAAGGTGATATCAATGTTTCAAAAGTTGCCGAAAAATTCGGCGGCGGCGGCCACAAGAACGCTTCCGGCCTTGCCATCGAGGGAGATTGGGATGAAGCCGAGGCCACGCTGCTTTCGGCGGTGACGGAAGCCGTTGACCGCTGTGAACCGGACTGGATATCGGAAGCGCCGGACAGCGAATAGTTCCTGCTTACTTCGTCCTGACCAGCCATGGCAGTGGAAAGTTTCAGAGGGCGGTTGCCCTTGACGGCTTTCTACTGCCAAAATTGTTTTGACCATGTCCGAAAACAAAGAAAAACGATACAAATGGCGACGCGAGGATTATCGCGAGAAAACGCATGGCCTTTTGATGGTCAATACCGGCGACGGCAAAGGCAAAACGACGGCGGCTCTGGGCGTTCTGATCCGCGCGGCGGGACGCGGAATGAACTGCTGCCTGATACAGTTCATGAAATCGAAGAACGACCGCTACGGCGAACACGAATCGCTGGAACAACTCGGCGTCGAGGTGCATACGATGGGCGACGGCTTCACCTGGGACACTAACGACAAGGCGCAGGACATCCGCACATCCGAAGAAACGTGGCAGCTCTGCGTCGAAAAAATGCGGAGCGGTGAATACGATCTGCTGGTGTTTGACGAACTTGTCTATGTGCTGGACTATAAATTTCTCGATGTAAACGACGTTTTGGCCGAGATAAAAGCGGTACGGGAAGAGCAGCCGCATCTGCATATCATCGTGACCGGCAGAAATGCTCCGGCGGAACTCATTGAAGCCGCCGATCTAGTAACCGAAATGAAGGAGATCAAGCATCCCTTTCACGCCGGAATATATGCTCAGCAGGGAATTGAATTTTAATAAATGCGGAATTCGGAACGCGGAGTGCGGAATCATCATGTTCAAAGGCTACGCCTTTCAATGGTATATTCTATGATTAAAATGTGCTGAAAACTGACGACTGATAGCTGATAGCTGTTTCTCAAACCTTAACGAAACATCTCGGAAATGAAAACAGAGATAGAACGCCGAAAACCCGAAGGCATAAAAGATCAACTGGCTCTTGCCGTAACGACATTTGGCGTTGGGTATATTCCCGGCGCTCCTGGAACGTACGGTTCGGCTGTCGGAGTTCTGATATACATTTTTTCCGGAGCGGCCTGGATATATTTTTCGGGAATATTTCCCGCATTTGACGGCAGATCTGCTCTTTCATTTCAGGGCTGGACCGTTGTTTTTGTTTCGATTTTGCTGGTTATCCTTATATTGGCAGGAATATGGGCATCGGAACGGGCGATAGGATTGCTTGGAAATTCAGACCCGTCGCAGGCTGTCGTTGACGAAGTTATCGGCCAGCTTGTCACATTTCTGTTCATTCCTTTTACATTCTCGTGGCAGATGATCCTGGCCGGGTTTTTGCTCTTCAGGCTTTTTGACATATGGAAGCCGTATCCGATAGACGATCTGCAAAATTTGCATGGCGGCCTTGGCATCTGCGCCGATGATATCGTCGCCGGGGTTTACGCCGGGGTTTGTTTGTCCGTAATACACGCATTGAGTCTTTCATTATGAAAATGCACGTCCTGCCCGGTGAGGCACAACACAAAGAATTTACTGAGGCCGGTATCGAAGGCGAGGTGATCGTTTGCAATGAAGCGTTCATTTCAGGCCCTATTGACACGTCAGACATTGACCTGTTTTGGGATGAACGCGCAAATTTTATCTTTACCGAATACGGCGAAGACCCGATCGAGTATCACGAAAAAGTGGCAGATGAACTTGCTCGGCTTGACGATGTAACGGCGGATGCGGATGTTACGTTGTGGTTCGAATACGAACTGTTTTGCTCCGTGAATATGTGGTTCTGCCTCGACCGGTTGAAAGTATCCGGTGCGAGCGTTTATCGTGCCGCTCCCAAAAACCTTTCGCCGGAGAATATCTGGGACGGTTTCGCGGGCCATGATGCCGCGATGCTGAGAGACTGTTTTGACGCTCGGATACAATTTTCCGAAGAGGACATTGCGGTCGGCTCAAGGCTTTGGCAGGCGTATGGGAAAAGGGATCATGAGACGCTTCGGGAACTTTCCGAATACCGCTCGCCGTGTTTTCCTTTTTTGAAAGAAGTGTGCCTTGCCGCCGTTGAGATCGATACGCGTCCGCTTGAGGTCGTAGCTGACATAAAGGCTGAAGGCATCACCGAATTTGACAAGGTCTTTACGGAATTTCGGCGGCGAGCGGGCGTTTACGGGTTTGGCGATGTGCAGGTGGAACAAATAATGAAAAACCTCGTATAGTATTCAAAACCCGAACAAAAGACAGCAGCGGCAGCAAATAAATGCTCTGATAAATGGACGACAAAGTAACTTTACAAATTAGGACTGTCACCAAAAAGTTCGGCGAATTCACGGCGGTCGAGGATCTGAGTTTCGATGTCCGGGCGGGACGCGTTTTCGGTTTTCTCGGGCCGAACGGAGCGGGCAAAACGACGACCATTCGAATGATCGTCGGGATAACATTTCCCGACACGGGTTTTATCGAACTCAACGGCGAGAGGATCTCGCACCGTGTGCAGAACCGCATCGGGTATTTGCCCGAGGAACGCGGCCTTTATAAAAAAATGGCTGTCCTTGACCAGCTTCGCTATTTTGCCGCGCTGAAAGGCGTGGCCGGAAAAGAGGCGGATAAGCGCATCGACCACTGGCTTGGCAGGATGGAGCTTTCTGATTGGAAGAAAAAGAAAACGACCGACCTTTCAAAAGGGATGCAGCAAAAGATACAGTTCATCGCGACAGTGTTGCATGAACCGGACATTCTTATACTTGATGAACCCTTTTCCGGCCTTGATCCGATAAATGTGGAGTTTTTGATGGATGTCATCGCCGAATATCGTTCGGCGGAAAAGACCATCATCTTTTCAACGCACCTGATGTCAACTGCCGAAAAGCTCTGCCACGACATCCTGTTGATAAACAAAGCGAGGAAAGTAGTCTCCGGCAGTCTCCGTGAAATAAAGGAAAGCTATGGCCAGAATCTGATAGCCTTTCGCGGCACGGGCGCCGAGGATATTCTCTCTGACACATCGTTTATTGAACGGATCGTCTCACACGCCGACGAGCAGGAACTGCATCTTGCCAAAGGAGTTGACCCGCAGGAATTATTAAAAAAAATGGTCGATACCGGTGTCGTCATCTCAAAATTTGAACGAACCGAACCGAGCCTGAATGATATATTCATTGAAAAAGTAAAAGACAAAGAGTGATAAGGTGAAAGAGTGAAAAAGTGAAGATCCTTTAGTCCCTTTTGTCCCTTAAGTCTTTTTGGCCAATTAACCACCTTACAAAGCATATGAACAAATTCCTTGCCGTCGTAAAACACGAATATAAAAAGGTAGTTCTGAAATGGTCGTTTCTGATCGGGACGCTGCTTTTGCCGGTTATGGCGGTGGTCTTTTCAGTTGTTCCCGCGCTTATCTTTTCGATAAAGGGCGAGCCTACACGCATCGCCATTGTCGATCCGACAGATAATGTCGCCTCGCGGCTCAAGGCAAATCTTTCATCGGAAAAAATGGCTGAGAGAGCAAAAAAAGCGGCTGAGGAATCGTTAAAGAATTTATCACCCGATCAGCAGCGGCAATTGGAAACCTCTGCCGCCCAGTTTCAGGACAATTTCATTTTTGTCGAGGTCGATCCGTCCGGAAGGAGTGTCGAAGAGCTGCGTCAATCGCTGCTGTCACGCGTTTCGGCAAACGAGATCGACGCATATCTTATCGTCCCGAATGACATAAATGCCGTAGATGCCGTATTCGAGTTTCGCTCAAGGAAAAGCTCTGATTTTATATCAAATGAAACGTTTCGCGATGCGTTGAATTCCGCCGTCCGTTCGGTGCGGCTTGCCAATGAAAATATCAGCGAGGAAAAACTTGCCGAGCTTTCGCGGCCGATAAAGTTTGACGCCAAAGGACTTGATGAGACCGGAGCGGAAAAGGACACCAGCGGCGTAATGATCGCGTCATTCATTATCGGCCTGCTTATCTACATCACGCTTGCCATCTACGGCCAGGCGATCATGGGGGCGGTCGTCGAAGAAAAAGAGACGCGTATCGCCGAGATACTTTTTTCTTCGGCAAGGCCGTTCGAGCTGATGCTGGGCAAACTCGTCGGCGTCGGTTTGGCAGGGCTGACCCAGCTTGGCATCTGGATAGCCACCATTGCGGTCGTCATCGGAGTCATGGCGACTCAGGCCGATTTTGCGCCGATAATGCAGTCAGTGCCGACGATATCGCCGCTGATGATCGTTTGTTTCATGTTGTTCTTTCTGGTGGGATTTTTCACATACGCGGCCATCTTCGCTCTGGTCGGTTCAATGGTGACGAGCCTTCAGGAAGGCAGCCAGTTTGCTTTTCCGCCCATAATGCTGATGCTTGTGGGGTTCTATTTTAGTTTCGCCGTCATTCGCGACCCAGGTTCCACGCTGTCATTCTGGGTGTCGATCGCTCCGTTCCTGGCGCCGATAACGATGCCCGTGCGGATACTTGCCGAGATGCCGCCTTTCTGGCAGATACTGCTGTCGCTGGGCATCAACGTAGCCGCCATTGCCGGCCTGGTGTGGGTAACATCGCGTGTCTATCGTGTGGGGATGCTGATGTACGGCAAGCGCGCTACCATTCCCGAAGTGTGGAAATGGATAAGGCAGGCATGACGCAGATGACACTCCGAGATCTCCGTAATTGCGGCATCGTACGGTTTTGTGTTAACAATGTAGAATAAATATTGCGTTCGCCGGCCGGTCTTTAGGCTTGCGTTTGCCTCTGATCGGGAACAGAGCGACGCTATATGCAGGCCGGATAGAAGAATGTTTCCCCGAGGTCCAATATGTCAATACTTAACGAAAAGATCGATGTCCGTTTTGGCGTGGTGATAGCCATGATCCTTGCCGCGGCTTTTCTTCGGCTGGTGCCGCACCCGATGAACTTTGCCCCCATCGGGGCAATGGCGTTGTTCGGTGCCGCCTATTTCAAAAGCCGCTGGGCAGCTTTACTGGTGCCGCTGGCGGCCCTGTGGCTCAGCGATCTGGCCGTGACCAATATCGTCCACTCCGCGTTCTATCCGTCCTTCACGTTCTTTTATGAAGGCTTTTATTGGGTTTACGGAGCAACGGTTCTGACGGTTCTGTTGGGTTTTCTGACATTGAACAAGGTGTCGTTCGGCCGCGTTGCCGGATCGGCCATCGGGGCCGCGATATTGTTCTTTTTAATAACGAATTTCGGCAGTTGGATATACGCACCGATATATTCCAAGGACCTCTCAGGCCTGATGGCAAGCTACATCGCGGGCATTCCGTTCTTTAGAGGAACGCTTGCCGGAAATCTTTTATATTCGGCGGTGCTGTTTGGCGGTTTTGAGCTTGCACAGCGCCGGTTTGCGGTTCTGCGGACATCCGCCGCATAGTAACATTGATCTTGTCAGAAAAATGAGCGGTCACGAGGCCGCTCATTTTGTTGATGCCCCCAGATCGTGGATTCAGCCCTCTTAAGTTTGTAATATTTTCCGAATGGCACTGGAGATAGAGAAAAAATATCGTCTGGATGAGACAGATGCCGAGCGGATCGCCGCTGCCCTCGAACAATTTGGGGCTGAATACGTCGGCTTGGACAATGAGGTGAATATCATTTACGGCGGCCCTGCACTTGCCCAAAAAGGCGCCGTTCTCCGCATCAGGCAAACCGACGAAAAGGCATTGCTGACCTTTAAACGAAGAACCGGAGACGCGGGCGACATCAAACAACAGATCGAGGAAGAGACGGAAATTTCTGACGCGGATGCCGTCAAGGCAATGCTTGCGGAACTTGGGTTTTCGCCGGTTCTGGTCTATGAAAAACACAGACGGACGTGGAAGTTTCGCTCCGTTGAGGTTGTTCTGGATGAACTGCCGTTCGGCCTGTATATGGAAATAGAAGGATCGATAACGGCGATAAAAGAAGCGGAGATGCTTATCGACGCCGACCTGCTCGAAACCGAACACATGACCTATCCGCGGCTGACGGCGGAGCATGGTGTGCGGGCCGGAGATCTGATCGAAGCGAGATTCAATAACAAAAATTCGGAGGAAAAATGAAGCGATCATTTGTCATATTGCTTGCCGCTATCGCTGCGGCCTGCGGCGGAGTTTCCGAGGAAACAGCCAACAATGCCGAACCCGCAAAGCCCGTGGTCAGCGTTGAGTCGGTCGATCAAAAGCCTGAGGGCGAACAGCCGCGTGCGAAACTGATCGTCGGCGAAAAGATAGAGCGTGAGCAGGTCGCCGATTTTGAGGAATCGAGGCTGCCGGAGGGCTGGGAACTTATAGATAATGACATCAAAAAGCAGCCGTCACCGTTCTCTGTCGGCGACGGGAAGCTTTCTCTGATAATCCGCTCGGGCAAGGATATGTACGCTGATAATTTTGGAGCGCCGCATCTGGTCAAGGCCGTCAGCGGTGATTTTCAGATAGAGACGCGCGTCATATTCTCGCCGAAACAGGATTATCAGGGAGCAGGACTGCTGGTATTCAGTGATAAAGGGAATTATTTGCGGCTGGAACGCGGATTTGGCGGCACAGGCGGCGGCGGTTCGGGCATCAGGCTGGATGTCCGCAAGGCTGATGAATACGTGGCCCTGACCACGCCGGAGCAGGCTCCGACAGATGCGGGTGAGGTCGATCTGAAGATGGTCCGCATCGGCCAGACCTTTATTGCATATTGGCGTTTGAACGATGAATCGGAATGGAAAGAGATCGGCGAATACAAGTCGGATTATCCTGATTCAGTTAAGGTCGGCCTGATCGGTGTCAATACCGGCGACGAGATCACCGCCCGGTTCGATCATATAAAACTTCAGCCCGCACCAAAATAAAGAAAACTGCGCGGGATCGCCAAGAACCTCCGGCCTCACGCACCGGCGGTTCGGGAGAGCAGATCCGCTATCTCGTTGACCAGCGTGTCCGGCTCAAAAGGTTTTGTGAGGTATTTATTGAATCCCGCCTTGAATGCCCGATCCATGCTCTCATTGGTCGCGAACGCGCTCAGCGCTATTGACGGGACCTGGCCGCCTTCTGCCGGGACGAGTTCTCTGATCCGTGTCATCAGCGAATAGCCGTCTTCCTCCGGCATTGCGAGGTCGGAAACTATCAGATTAGGAAGCTGGCCTCTCATTTCACCCAAAGTCGAAAATCCGGTTTTTGCGTTCGGAGCGCTTATCACCGACGCTCCGTTCTGCTCAAGGAAAAGCTGGAGCACCTCGCGCGAGTCCGAATCATCTTCAATGATAAGAATGCGGACGCCTTCCAGCGGACGCCCGTTGCTGCGAGGCGTGTTGGCGGCCTTTTCGGCAACCTCGGTCGCGGAAGATGTCAGCGGAAGCGTGACGGTGAATTTTGAACCGTGGCCGACGCCTTCGCTCTCGGCGGTGACGCTGCCGCCGTGACGTTCCGCCAGTATCTTTGCTATGGACAGGCCGAGGCCGAGGCCGGAACTGTTCCTTGTGTCGCCCGGCTCGCCCTGCGAGAATTGGCGAAAGATGTTCGGCAATGAATCAGAGCTGATCCCCTGTCCGGTGTCTTCGATATATATCCTTGCGTGGGACTTGCCGGAAATAACGCTCACGGCCACATTGCCGCCCTGCGGCGTGAATTTGATGGCGTTCGAGATCAGGTTGCCGAAGACCTGCTGCAGGCGGTTGACGTCGCCAAAAATGACAACGTCTCTGCGGTTGGCGGCAAACTCCAGCGTGACGTCCTTGGCGCTCGCCGCCGGTTCCTGGGCCTGAACGGAGCCGCGCACGAGTTCATAAAGATCGGTGGGCCTGTATTCCAGACGAAGCTTGCCTGACGCGACCCGTGCGGAATCAACCAGATCGTTCATTAATTTGGTCTGAATGCGGGCGCTTCGCTCGATGGTTTCCAGAGCGCTTCGGCGGGTGTCGTCATCGACCTGTTTGGTCAGCAGGATCTTTGACCATCCGAGTATGGCGTTGAGCGGAGCGCGCAGTTCGTGTGAGACAAAGGCAAGAAAGAAATCCTTTGCGCGATTGGCTTCTATTGCCTCATCGCGGGCTTTTTTCTCGCGTTCGTGGATCTTTGCGACCTCTTCGGCGGCGTTCTTTTGCTCGGTTATTTTTTTGACAATGCCCACAGAACGGGCGGGTTTTCCCTCGTTGGCGGGAAATGTACGGCCTTCAACGCATATCCATTCAACGTCGCCGTTGGGATAGACGACCCGAAATTCCTCCTGATATTTTGAGAATTCCTTTTCGGCCTTTTCAAAAAATTTGGTTACAAAAGTGATATCGTCTGGGTGGACAACGGCGGCAAATCCGTTAATGCTGAGAGGCTCGTATCTGGGCAGGCCAAGCAGTTCCTTTGCGATAGGCGTGGCAACTATCTGTTCGTTACCCAGATGGCGATACCACAATCCTATTTCGGCGTTCTCAGCCGCCAGCAGCCATTCATCGGTTTCCTCTATGGTTTCACCGGGCTTGCTGCCGGTCGCCTGGTGCCTTTTGGCAGAGACGGCGAGAACCTTTGTTTCCGAAGGCAGAGTGGTCGGGCGGATGGTCAGTTCCAGCGGGATCCTTTTATCAGAGCGTACCCGAAAGTCTATTGTTATGGTCTGCGGTGTGCCCGCCTTTGCTGCGGAGAGAGCGTTATTTAGGACGACAGGTGTATTTTTTGACGATTGCCAAAATGCCGTTTCGGCGAACGGCTGTCCTGTCAGCATTGCAGGATCGACGTTCGTCTCTGAAAAAATGCGTCCGGCGATCTCCAGGACGCGCCCCTCGCTGTCGAGAACGCCATACAGATCGACAACGCCGTCAAGCAAAGATCGGTGCGCGTCCGAACTCTCATTAAAGAGCAGTCCTTCGGACACTTTTTTGATGTCAGTACTATGCATTTTCAGTTCTGCCGGAAATAGGGAATTTGCCAAGATCGCAAAGCTCGGCCTCAGTCCATAAGAAACGACCTCGTCACCTATTACCGGTTAACGAGGTCAATCATACCAAAAAAGGAAGGTATATAAGGAATCGCTTCCTTACTTGTTGTATTAAACGGCTCGCCGTCCGGTAAGCAGTCGTATTATGAATACCACCAACGCAACGAGCAGTAATGTATGGATGAGTCCGCCAAACGCGTTTCCGCTGATCAGGCCGGCCAGCCAAAGAAGTAGAGCGATAATAATGATTGTTTCAAGCATTTCTTTTCTCCTGTCTTTCTTTTCCTCGGATCGATCTTTCTGTTACACCGGTTTTTATTAACAAATAGCGTGCCATATAGATAAAAGCCTGTATTCATCGCTGTCAGGGCCGCTTTCTCCCATTTAGGCGGAAATTAAGTGTATGGAAATAGAGCGCAGAATGCAGATCCGTCGAAAACAGAAACCAAGTTGCGCAGGATTGCCAAAAATGATGTATGATATTCATACGCATCAAAGGTCGAACCATTGTTTTGACGGCTGAATATGGCGGGCTTTCGCCCTGAAAAGAGCGGTTTATCAGCGATGGCACATCCTTTGCGAGTAAAATATTCAGTTCGTGACCAAACTATGAATATAAAAAGAATGCGTCGTTGATCGAACGTTTCGCAGATCGGAGCCGGCAGGGGCTTCGACCGGATATATCTATAAAAATATGACAAATAAGGCTTTGGTTATTGATGATGACAGACTGACATTGGACCTTCTTAGTTTTCAGCTAAAGGACGAGGGTTTTGATGTTGTTCTGGCTGATAACGGAGCGGAAGGGCTGAAACATGTTCGATCGACCGATTTTGACGTGATACTGACCGACCTCAATCTGCCGGATATAAACGGCATTGAGATGGTCAAACAATCCAGGATGACCTCACCCGAGACCGAGATCATAATCGTCACCGGTTATGACAAGGCGGACAAGGCCATTGAGGCGACAAGGGTCGGAGCATTCGGATATATCGTAAAACCGGTCAACCTTGAGGAATTGATGGTCGATGTCAGAAACGCCGTCGAATCAAAACGTCAGGCGCGTCTGAATGCCCAACAGGCCGAAGAGATCCGCGAACTTCGCGGCAAATTGTCCAGCCGCCAGTCGTATGAGGGAATTATCGGCGGATCGCGTGCGATGCAGAACGTCTATGAAATTATCGAGAATGTTGCCGAATCTGACGCCAACGTTTTGATCCTGGGAGAATCAGGCACGGGCAAGGAGGTCATCGCCAATGCGATACATTACAAGAGCCATCGTGCAAAAGAGGCTTTTGTAAAGGTAAATTGTTCGGCACTGCCCAAGGAACTGATAGAGTCGCAGCTTTTTGGACACGTAAAAGGAGCGTTTACCGGAGCTAACAGCGATAAGACGGGTTTCATCGGGCAATCCAACGGCGGCAGCCTGCTTCTGGATGAGATAGGCGAGATGCCGATAGAACTTCAGCCAAAGCTTTTGCGGGTATTGCAGGAAAAGATATTTTATCGTGTCGGCGGCGATAAACCGTGGGAGGTCGATTTCAGGCTTATTTGCGCCACGAACCGCGACCCGATGGAAGCGGTCAAGGACGGCAGCCTGCGAGAAGACCTGTATTACAGGATGAACACGATCGAAATACGCATTCCGCCGCTGCGCGAAAGGACCGAGGACATCCCGATGCTGGCCGAGCATTTTCTGCAAATGTACGGGGAGAAATACGGACGCGAAGACATAAAATTTGAACGCTCGGCATACGATCAGATGCTCAACTATTCGTGGCGCGGGAACGTTCGCGAACTCCAGAACGTCATCGAAAGAGCGGTCCTGTTAAGCAAGAGCAGCAAGATCACATCGCTGGATGTTGCGGGCGGGAACGGCATGATGGCGGCAGCCGCGCCGCCAACAACAACGATCTCTTATGGCGGGATCTCTGAGACGTCCGGCATTGCCGATATGGAGTATGGCACGGAAATGATAGAAAAATTCGGCGACGTCATTGTGAACAAACTGCCTGAACCGGAAGGCGAAAAAAACAATTCTGACCTGTTCGATGCGTTGGAAAGCGGCATCGTTCTGGCGGCACTAAGGCGGACAAAGGGCAATAAACAGGCGGCGGCGAACCTGTTGGGGCTTTACCGTCCGCGACTGTATGGAATGATAAAACGTCATAACCTGGAAGAGAGAATTTCCTGAACTGATGCCAGACAACATGCGTCAATATGATGGCTATTGAAAACAGATATTGTAGTTTTGCGTTATTTGTAGTAAAACTGGAGCATTCGGAAAGATCAGATCACTCATTATGAAACAAGGAGAGACTATATGATATCAGCGATCGGAACAGTTATCGTCGGACTTATCGTCGGGATAATCGCACGCTTTCTTCTTCCCGGAAAGGAAGCGATCCCCGCAGGGCTTACAGGAATCCTTCTGACGATCGTGGTCGGCATCGGCGGAGCTTTCCTCGGAACGTTCATCGGAGGAGCACTTTGGGGCGGAGAAAATTATGCCGCCGGATGGATAATGTCCATCATCGGAGCAGTTATTCTTCTTTTGCTGCTTCGGTTGGTACTTGGAAAAGGCAATGCATAGCTTGCTAATTCCAGATCTAAAATAAAAACGGATGGAGGCGAGATCGCTCCATCCGTTTTTGTTTGTGATCGGCATTTATTTTGCCGACGTGTTCGGCACGGCCTGGTCTGTCGAGGTACCATAGGCCTGTATATGAATGCCCGCCGTTGACCGGTTCAAATACCACGTGCCGTTGGACGGACGAAATACACCCGCATCGGTTTTTCCGTCGCCGTCATAGTCACCGGGAACCGGCCTGTCTTCCGCGACGCCGAAAGGAAAGGCGTAGTAGGATCCATCCTCGCTCCGCTGAATATGCCACATGCCGTCCGAGGGCCGATATACAGCAATATCGGTTTTGCCATCGCCGGTATAGTCACCGGGAACAGCTATGTCCGAAGCAGCTCCCCAGGGAACTGCCGCATTGGTCCCGTTTGAACTGCGGAGATACCACCATTCACTGTGGCCTGAGCTGCCAAGCGGCCGGTAGATGGCAATGTCAACTCTGCCGTCACCGTCATAATCGGCCGGAATGGGACGGTCATCGCTGCCGCCGAAACGCGTATAGGTCACGCCGCCGTCAGAGGAGCGCAGGATGTACCACATTCCCGATGAAGGCCTGTAAACGGCCGGATCGGCTTTTTTGTCACCGTCAAAGTCTCTGGCGACGGGGATGTCGCCGTTCATTCCAAAAGCAAGTCCGTAAAATGTGTTGTCCTCGCTGCGGAGTACGTACCAGATGCCGGTTGACGGGCGGAAGACAGCTATATCCGCCTTGCCGTCGCCGGTGAAATCAGCCGGTACGATGATGTCGTCGCCAAGTCCGAACTGCATCACGCGGTTCTGTGAATCCGAACTGCGCGTGTACCACCAACTTCCTGTCGATGGCCGATAAACAGCAACATCCGTTTTTCCGTCTCCGTCAAAATCATGCGGCGTGCCGGCTGTGACGGTGAATTTTCTTTCGTAGGTCTGCGAATTGTAAACCGCGCGGAATGTGTATTCTCCATACGGGGCATTGGCCGGAACTGCCGGTGCCCAGTACCAATAAGAAGCGTTATAGGTGCCGGGGCTGGTGTGGGACCATGAGTCATAGACAACACCGTCGGAATTGATCAGGCTGAAATTTGTGGTTTGCCCCTGCATCTGGTCGCGGTAAAAGAGCGTGAGGAAAAATTGTTCCCCGCGTCTGAAAACTTTCTTTTCGTGGGACACCTCGGGCTGGGGACAGGTCGGAAATTCGACCGGTGCGGAGCCGGTCATCATGTGGTTTATCTGCGAAACACGGTATGGTTCCTGCTCTGCCCACCACGATACGGCGTTCATGGAATTACACGATCCCTCATAAGGGTCCTGAAGCTGATTCTCAGAATTGTAAAGCTCAAAGTGAAGATGCGGGCCGGTGGAATTACCCGAACTCCCGACAACGCCGAGGTATTCTCCCTGTTCGACCGTGTCGCCGACCTGTTTAGATGTCACCGAGCCATTTTTCATATGTCCGTACCATGCGATGGAATTATCGGCGTGGCGAACATAGACCGCGTTCCATACGTTGGAGTTCATCGCGCAGCTGCGGTCAAATTGTCCGTCGCCTCTGGCGACTATCGTGCCGGGAGCCGCCGCGACGATATGGACCTCCTGATTGTCCATCTTGTTCCAGCCGAAAGGCCACGTGAACATATCAACGCCGGCATGATTGTAACCGGCGGCAGTGTCGTACGTTCTGTTGCCGCAGTTGTAGTCAAGAAGCTGATTGGGAAATGCCGGGTTGTGATCGACATAACCCGAAATGCCGATGACGTTAAAGTCGGGAAGGCCCGATGCTTTGGCGATGGGCCAGCCCAACTGTACGAGCTGAGGAACTGCCGGGGCGAGCTTGCCCTGACGCTCAAGCATACGTATGTTTGACGATATTTCGCTCTTAATACGGTTGCGCTCCGGTTCACTTATCTCATCTGTGGGGATGTGCCTGAATTCACCGCCGCCGGCAGGCTCCATCGGGTTGGCATTCTCCGGCTGCCGCTCATTTGTCTGAGCGGAGGTTCCTATATTGGAATGTATCAGAGCTGCCATCGCAAGAATACAGGTGAACAAACATAGAAAAAAGAATGGGGTTTTCTTTTGCATTGTTAACTCCTTGGTGTACTTGATCTAAAGGCAATTCAAGCCCGATGGGAAGCGTTAGTTTCAACAACTTTCCGGCTATAATAGAGCAGAAATCGCCAAGTTGATATAAAATGCGAAATTTAATCCCACAATATGACAAAAAAATGAAGGCGGGCCATGTCTGCTCAAAGTTTTTGCATTGTATTGACGTATGATATACCATTGGAACACCCTAAAAAACAAAGTCATTTAGAGTATGAGTATCAGCAGCACTGCGGAGATAACCCGAATACTCAGTGAATGGAATGAGGGCAGGGAAGAAGCGAAAGAACTGTTGCTGCCCTTCGTTTATGATGAACTGAAACGTCAGGCCAGATATTACATGTCGCGGGAGCGACGGGACCATACGCTACAACCCACGGCATTGGTTCACGAGGCATTCCTTCGACTTACTGAACAATCGGGCATAGAGTGGCAGAACCGGAGCCATTTTTTTGGTGTCGCCGCACGATTGATGCGGCAGATACTGGTCGATCATGCCCGTATCCACGCCGCCCAAAAACGGGGCGGCAATCCTGTACGGTTTTCCCTTGACGACGTCAATATACCCATTGAACAAAGGGCAGGGCTGATATTGGCGCTAAACGACGCCCTGGACCACCTCGCATCAATGGACGAAAGACAGGCAAAAGTAGTGGAAATGAAGTTTTTCGGCGGACTCAGCAATGCCGAGGCGGCCGAGGCATTGGGCATCTCCGAGCGCACGGTCGGCAGGGAATGGCGATCTGCGCGGCTTTGGCTTTACCGGGAACTGAACCAGGCCTGAAGCAGGCAACTTGCCGCAACACTCCGGGTCGTGATGACCTTGTCCGGGATTTTTTTTCGCATTTCTCTATATGAACGATCTTCGTTAATTCTCAGGAAGATCTGTCGCACCGGATTAGGATATATGGAAGTCGAAAGATGGGCCATTGTAAAGGAACTGCTGCAGGATGTGATGGAACTGCCGCCGGATGAGCGCTCCGATTTTCTTGCCCGGAACAGCCCGGATGAGGAAATACGCGCCGAGGTGGAATCATTGATGATCCTGGAGGACGAAGTGGAAAGTTCCGCTCTCGGCCTCAATGCGGCGGAACTCGCGCAGGGTTTTGTAGAAGGTTCGGACGCGGAAATGATCGGCGCCGAAATAGGTTCTTACAGGATCATTCGTGAAATAGGATATGGCGGCATGGGAGCCGTATATCTGGCCGAGAGAATAGACGGAAAGTTTGAGCAGCGCGTTGCGCTGAAAATGCTCAAACGGGAAATGAACACCGGACACCTGCGTCGCCGATTTGACCAGGAACGGGAAATTCTTGCCTCACTCGAACATCCGAACATAGCCCGCCTTTTGGATTCGGGGACGACACCGGACGACGTGCCTTTTCTGGCGATGGAATATGTTGACGGCCTGCCGATAGATAAATTCTGTTCGGTCAACGATGTCAGCATCAATGGCCGTTTGGAGCTTTTTCGGCTGGTGTGCCTTGCGGTGGAGTTTGCCCACACAAATCTGATCGTTCACCGCGACCTCAAGCCGTCAAACATTCTTGTCACGGACAGCGGCATTCCAAAATTGCTTGATTTTGGCATCTCAAAGATACTTGGGGCGGAGTATCAAAATCCTGAGATGGCTACCGTTACGCGGATCGGGGTGATGACGCCGTCATACGCGTCGCCGGAACAGCTTCAGCGAAAAACGGTGACAACGTCCACCGATATTTATAGTCTCGGTGTCATCCTGTACGAATTGCTGTGCGGACATCGCCCGTTCGAGCACAAGGAATTTGATATCAGAGAGATATACAGCGCTGTTCTGGAGACCGATCCGCAACTTCCGTCGGCAGTTTTGGCCGCCAGTTCTGAAAAGTTTCGTGAACTGGCCTCGGCGCGTACCGCGCTCATCGATTCGGAGGCTCAGGCCGAAGATAAAAATGCGACCAGGTCAGATCATGTGAAGCATACCGGCGATGTGCGTTTGCGCCTCAATCCGACGAGCCTCCGCGGCGATCTGGACAATATAGTCCTCAAGGCACTTAGAAAAGAACCGGAACGCCGTTACTCATCGGTAGCGGCCCTTTCCGAAGACATAAAGCGTCATCTGGACGGGCTTCCGGTGACAGCCAGGCCGAACACCCTTAGTTACAGAGCGGAAAAATTCGTTCAGCGTCATCGCCTTGGAGTAGTGGGCGGTGCGGTTCTGGCGACGGCGATAACAGGCGGCGTTGCGACTACGTTCTGGCAGGCGAACATAGCATATACGGAGCGAGCAAAGGCGGAAAAAAGGTTTGAGGATGTCCGTTCTCTTGCTAATTCTTTCATATATGAGTTCAGCCCTTTGATAGAGAACCTGCCGGGTTCAATGCCGGCGAGAAGATTGCTGGTCACTCGTGCCAAGGAGTACCTTGACGGCCTTTCGGCCGAGGCCGGAGACGATCCGGTGTTCAAGGAAGAACTGGCACGTGCCTATGAGAAGGTCGGCGATCTGCAGGGCAATCCATACAACCCCAATGTCGGTGACGTGGAAGGAGCTTTGTCAAGCTATTCAAGGTCGCTCGAACTTCGCGAGTCTATACTTGCCCGCGATCCGTCAAACATTGAGGCTAAAAGTAATATAGCGTCCATTCTGGGACGGATCGGCGACATTGAATCGAACGGCGGCTCGTATGAAAAGGCTGCTCCGTTATATGAGCGTGCTTTGGAATATCGTAAAGAAGCGGTTGATGCCGATCCTTCAAGTTTCGATGCCCGAAGCGATCTGGCGGAAATGTTGAGGGTGCGCGGGCTGCTTTATTTTTTTGACGGCGAAAATAAACAAGCGATCGAGTATTACCGCCAGTCAATGGCGATCTGCGAAGTGCTGAAAAATGAAAGGCCCGACGATCCTGCAGCTGCCAGAAGCTATGCATATTCGTTCGTTGCAATAGGTGAGGCACAAGGCTGGGACAATGAGTTCGAACTCGGCGGCGGGAACCTGCAAAAAGGCCTTGACCTGCTTATTCCGCTGGCTGCCCGATTTTCCGACAATGCGAGAATACAGCGGTCGCTGATGCTTGCCTATCAAAAAAGAGCCGAGAACTATGAGGATCTAGAAGACATGAAACTCTCTGTACCCCTTTATGAAAAAGGAGCGGAGATAGCCGAAAAGCGGCTTTTGTCCGAACCGGGAAGCTTTCAGGCCAAACGCGATGTTGCAATGGGGAACAAGAAATTGGCCCAGATCCTGATAAAAGCCGGCCGCGGAGCCGAATCTCTGGCAAAAATGAACATTGCTCTTGACCAGTTCCGTCAACTGGTCGATCTGGATCCGAATAACAAGGAAGCATATTATGATGTGGCGAACACACGACACTCTGTCGGAACCACATTATTTCTGCTGAAACGATACGCCGAAGCTCTGGACGTCTTTGCGACGGCTGACAGGGAGTTTGAAAAGGTGATGCAGATGAACCCGGCAAACACCTATGCGTTACGAATGCGTTCGATAAATTACGAATACACCGGGAATTCTTATAGCGAACTCGCTCAAGGCCCTGCATCAAAGCCGGAACATCTTCGTAATGCCCTTGAGAGTTACAGGGCGGCCCTGAACGGATTTAAGAAGATGGAAGAGGGCGGTAATCTCAACGAAGTTGACAGGCCTGAGATGGGAAAGCTCACGAAGCTGATCTCCGATCTGGAAAAGAGAATTGACTGATCGCTTTACTATCTATATAAGCCCCGAGTGAATATAAGTCTTTTAAGGTTCATCTGCCGATCTTCTACCCTTTCCGAAAGTGCAGATATACTCCTCTGAATTTCCCAAAATGAACTGAGTGTTATCGACCCGGCTTCTATATATTGAGTACGTCTGAAAAGTCATTTTCTGTGTCTTCGTTCTGTGAACTCTGTGGTAGAGATCCTGTAAATACAGGAAATACCACAGAGTGCACAGACAAAAAACCGCAATACACAGAACTGATCCGACCTTTCAGACACTCTCTTTGAGTGGCCGATCTGATAAGGAAGCGGATCAGCGTACCGCTCTGGGTGAAGACGCGACGAGGTCAATTCCCGCCATTTCATCATCCACAAGCAAAGTTCTTGTCTGGAAAGAGTGTCCCTTTGCCTTGACCTCGATCACATAGGCCTCACCCGGCATCAGACCGGGAATTCTGTAATGACCAAAGCCGTTGGAATTCACAGTTCTCGATCCGCCAGCCGCGTTTCGGAACGTGACACGAGCGTTGGGGATAGCCCTGCCTCCGCTTGTGAGGACACGGCCTGACACCGACACCTCGGCGGCGGTCGGGCCGGCAAGTTCGACCATCGAAGGCACGAATGCTGCCGCGGCCGGAAGAGCGTTGACGTCAGAGACCTCCTGAGCGGTGACGTCGTCACCAAAGCCGATCTCCGTTGGGCCGTTGGCTCCGACCGCGACCGTGAACTCAATGGTCACGACCTGGACCGAGCCTTCCGCAAACGGCTGTGAGGGAAGTTTGTCAACGATGACGCCGACCTTGCCATTGGCGGCATCAGCGGTATTGACCGTGACGGTGCCGCCCGAAGCACCGGTGCCGACAGCGGCATTGCCGGGAGCGCTCAGCACGTTCGGGTCGAAATTCAGCGTGAATCCGACACCGGCCTCATCTCCGCCGGCATCCATCAGTACTCCGATGGTTATTCTGTCACCGGTTCTCCGAACGGCGTAGGCGCGGAGTTCACGCGAATCGCCGAGGTTTTCCAACGAACCGCCGTCTGCGGTTTTTCTCAATCCGTCGAAAGGTCCATTCGGCCCGATGGCTGAGACCTTTTGATCGAGGCCGGCAGCGAATCGGTTTGCCTGAACAACGTCGATGACCGAAATTCTGCCGTCGCCGCCTTCTGCAAACGGAGCCGAATCGGCACGCTGAAACTCGTTATACTGGAATGTCGTGTCAAGGCCGACGGCGAAGCGCCGCAGTTGGCTTACGTCATCGGCGTTTACCACACCATCAGCGCCGTCTGGCCGCGGCGAGACATCGCTTTCCGTCGCACCGCCTCGGATCAGTATCTCCGCATCAGGCAGCAGCGGGGCAGATTCTATGTTCCCGGCATTGTCCGCACAGACGGAGTAAAATCCGTAGCGCGTCCCCCATTTGCCGGTGAACATTTCCGTACCGGCAATCACCTCAGATCTCAAAGCCGTGGTGAAATTGCCTCCGTTCTCCGAAACCCTGATCTCGCAATGAGAGAAACCCGATCCGTCGTTATCGTCTGTGCCTGACCATGAGACAGCTATCTCTGGTGACTCAGATGTTGCAGGCATTGCAGCGACTTGGCTGACAGGTACGACGCTATCCAGCAGATTGGTCTCTGTGTTTGTGACTATCGGTTCATTTTCATCAAAGATGATCGTCGCAAAATTCGAGATCGGTATTCTGTTCGGGAGTGTGTCGTAAGCCTCGACCGTGAACGTCACATAGCCTTCGCCGTCAAGGTCTTCGTTGTTTGGCGGCAGCAGCCCGACCAATGGATCAAGCGGACGTTCACCCGTGTTTGGATCGATAGCCGTCAGCGTCCAGGTTATGCGTCTGTTGACGATATCCAGCCCGGCCGAAATGTCGGCTTTGATCGTCGTGCCTCCGCTCTCTTCAAAATCAACACGGGATGTGTAAAACGCCCGGTTCTCAGGCACAACGAAGCTCTGATGATTGAACCCGATCTCTTTTAGCCTTACTGTTCGGGGATCAAGTTCCGGCGGGAGAATATCAGTTACGTATATCCATTGGGCGGGAGCGGTTGCTTCCGGGATATTCTCGAAGTTGATCCTGTAGAAAAGCGGTTCCTGTACAGGTACGAAGCGCTCAGGACCATAACCCGCCGGCCCAATTAACTCATTAGGATCCTGAGCGGTGGGCCTGACAACCGGAATTTCCTTTTCCTTCTTTCTGCATTTGCGCACGGTCCAAAGGGCCTTTGCGATCAACAACGTACTTTGTCCGATGAGGAATGCCGGTGATTTTTTCAGACCATCCGCAGCGCAGTGGATCGCCCACTTGCCGACGCTGTTGCCTATTGCGCCAAATACGGTCACCAGTGATTCAAAGACGTTGGACTTATTCCCGTTCAAAATTGCCCAACTTGCAAGATCGACCAGGTTGGCGACCGCATTGAGCGTGGCGCCGAGACAGTTGAACGGCAGGATGGTTTTCAATATATCTATAAGAAGTTGCCGCATCAGCTCTCTGGCACACTCCTCCGGGGTCATACCGGTAACTCCGCCGCCGGAAAAGCCGGCAAAGGATGACCACCCAACACTGGGTTGGGACAAATTACCGCTGATCGGCTCGGAACCGGTCAGCTCGCTCAATGGCTCAAATGCATCGGCCAGCACGGTGAAACCTCCCATGGGTGGCGAAACTATGTTAATGCCTAGATGGACGGTCTGCCTCGAACGAAGTACAGGGACCATTAGAAATATCGATCTATAGTCCTCATCGTCGATATGGTCAGGAAATTCGATCTCGTTATATTCCTCATATCCTTCGCCAAAATTTATCTCGTTTATATTTGAACGATCCAGGGTATAGTCCATGCCCACCGGAATACGGACGATCACAGGCACTTTGACCGCGTCATTAAGCCCGTCATTGGACACTGAGAAGGTATATCGTAC
Source organism: Acidobacteriota bacterium (assembly GCA_019639175.1). Lineage (GTDB taxonomy): Bacteria > Acidobacteriota > Blastocatellia > Pyrinomonadales > Pyrinomonadaceae > OLB17. Next base: position 296,880 of record JAHBSK010000002.1, read on the forward strand.
TCTTTGCCGCCCGAGGCCGAGACTCTGCGGGCCATCGGCTGACAGGCGAATGTCGTATCCGCCGCCTTGTTTGATCTCAAAACCATTAACTATCTGAGAGATACTGTCGTCAGGATTGATGACCGTCACATTATACATCCCGGGCTGTTTGTCTTTGAGGTCAAATATCGCCGCGATGATCGTGTTATTTGATACTTTTTCAATGGGGAGTATATCAACGTGGCCCTCTCTGGTGAGTTTGACCTGCACGTCGGGAGCAAATTTTGCTCCTTCAATGACGAGTGAGGCGATACCGGCATTGCCCGCAATTTCGGGACTTACCTTTCTTGCCACAAACGGCAATATCTCGGCCTTGACGGTTATATCCTGCGCTCCTTCCGGCGAGCCTGCGTTTTTCCTCTCGCTCTTAGCTGAAGATACTGGAGCAACGGGATTGAATGATTCTCGCAGATTCTGCGGAACATAATCATTCGTGGCCATTGAATAATACGGCCCTTCCTCCGTGACCGGGATCAGGTTCTCTTTGTCCGGGCTGTTCTGGCCGTCGTCGCGGATCTCGTAATTCGAGAGGTTGACAGGCGTCAGATATTTGCTGAACAGACCATTGTTCCTTCCGGGCTGGCCGGTCAGGGAAACCAGCACCGTCTCGTCGATTCCCGGTTCGAATCGGAATGACTTGAAGCCGCCCTCGGCAAGCGTGGTGTCATGATCCAGGCCCATTGTCAGGGTTGTCATTCCAATGTTGATGCGGCCGCTGGAAACATGGACGTTATTCGCCTCATTTGTTTCGCGGACGCGATTCTGTGAATCGAGCCTGACAATAACGTAATATTCGCCGTCTTCCATCGGCGGAAGCTGGAAACTCCGCCCGGCCATGCCGGTCGCGCCGATGCCAAGCGGATCGCCTGTCCTCGGCTGTTGTCCCAACAGGATGTCCCCGGCATCCCAATACTGATCGAGCGACAGATAGACACTGTCCCTCCACGGGCCGACGGCATGGAAATTCCCGGAATTTTGGTATGCCCATGTCAGCGGTATAAAGTCGCCCGGGCTTGCCGAACCGGGGATCGTGATGCCGGTCACATTCAGGTCAGCCGGCGGGGCCAGTTCGAGTTCGATATTGAAAGCCGGACTCAGATTGTTGGCCTCGTTATTCTCAACGACGTGGTTGCTGTGGTCTGTCCTGACAAATATCCTGTATGTTCCGGTCAGGCCGGTCGGCATCAGCACCGTATGATTAACGGTATAGCTTGCACCGCCCGCGAGCGTCCCGGTGCGGTTACGCCAGCCTATAACGGGATCGGTGGCGTCGATGACCGAATCACGCGAAAGGATGATGTGGTCAAACCAGCTATTTGTAAGCGTCTCGGTATCACCGTGGTTGGTCACGGTCCATTCTATATTCACGGGCTGACCGGAGTAGGTCGGGGTCGTGACACTATTGACCAATACCTGAAGATCAATGCCCGGCGCCGTGACGGTTATCGGCGCTGATACGGCCAGGTTATTTGACTCGAACGGGCTGTTGTTCGGCCCTTCATAGACGTTATTTGCCGCGTCCGTAACAAGCAGAATGTAGTAGTTTCCCGCCGGAACATTGCCGAGATTGACCGTGAGCTGTTTATTGTACGTCTGTCCCATTGCCAACGGTATCTGTGTGATGGAAGAGCCGACGAGCCAATCGTTATTGCTCCGCGTTGTGTCGGACGAAAGATATACGCGGTCGATCCAGCCCGGAATATTCGATCCCATTGCCGCACCCTGATTTCGGCCTGTCCAATCGATCTGCATCGAACCTCCGGCCTGAATCGTTGATACGGATGGCGTTATGCTGTCTGTCACGAGGTCAGGGAGATTGCTGTCAAGGCTGAACGACGAAGATGTGCCGACGTTATTGTCTTCGGCTGTGCCGCACTCTGACACATTGTTGTTGTAATCGGTGCGAACCCCTATGTGGTATTGGCCTTGCATATACTGCGGCAGCGTTACCGTCTGGACCTTTGTATAGGATGACCCGGCAGCAAGCGGTTCTGTGTTGCGGATGTACGCCAGATGGGTCGAACCCATGCCATTGGCCGAATAGAGCGTGACGAGGTCGTACCATTGCTCGTTCGCCGGGCCGGATCCGTTATTACTGACGGTCCATGAAATGTCTATTGTTTGTCCGGCGCTGGTGATCGCGGGAATACTTACATCGGTAACGACCAGATCGGCCGGAACTGATGTTATCTGAATCTGTTTGACAGGACTTTCGTTGTTGGCTTCGGCGTCGTATTCAGGGTCGAATTCGTTAGCTTTATTAGAATAGTCGGCCTTTGCGATCAAGAAGTAGGTTCCGTTGAGGCACTCAGGTATCCTGACGTTAAGTTCCACATCTCGCTGTTCCCCTGCGGCAAAGCCCGAGTGATTTATTGAGCCGAGCAAGGTGTCGTTCGCATCCCATGTCTGATCGGCAGAAAGATACAGTCCGTCTTTCCAACTTGCCGACCCTGTTTCAAAAGCACCCTGGTTCCTTATGGTGAATGAGGCGGCAATGGATTGGCCGCCTGCAACATTGTCGGGAGCGACCGGGGCAGTATTCGCCACCAGATCGAACGGGGTCGAGAAGACTGTCATCGGGGAGCCAATACCCTGGTTGTCATACGCAATATTATTATTTTCACCTGTGAATTCATATACGCCGTTAAGGGCGTCGGTCAGGACGAACACGTAATATTCGCCGGCCGGGACGTTTGACGGAAGGTTTATATTACGCCAAACATATGCGCCGTCCGACCAAACCTTTTCCTGTGTCTGGCTGGTATAGGTCGTCCCTTGTGCCAGCGGTGCCGACCGTGTCTCACTCGTAAAGATCAGGCGGTCGGTACCGGGGCTGAATGTTTCATCTGTTGACAGATAGACCCTGTCCCTCCATGCGCCGGTCGTAGCCGCCGCAGCGGCATCACCTATATTCTCGACCGTCCAGGTTACAGAGATCGGGCCTCCGGCAAAAGCCTCGCCCGGAGCCTGAACATTGTTCACGATCAGATCCGGCAGCGGCGGAGCGCTGATCTGAATATCTCTTGTCAGCGTGTTATTATTGGTGTTCTCTTCATTCAATGCTCCATATTGATCGGTCTTGATGCCGATCTTATAGGCTCCTACATAACCACGCGGCACCTTAACGGCCGCTGATGCTATATAGCTTTCGGAGGCATTGAGAAAGCTGATATTGTCAATTTCAGCGACGCTTCCACTAAATGCCTGCCCGCTTGGAAATATATTTATTCTGTCTTTCCAATTACCGGCGTTGGTCGGGCCTTGGCCGCTGTTGGTCACGGTCCACTGCACCTGTATGGTCTGGTCAAAATTGGCAGTGTCAGGAGCGGTAATGTTCGTGACCGTCAGATCAGGGCGCAGCAGTCTTCTTACCTGAACCGGATGCCAGCGGATATTGTTATCTTCATTTTCACCTTCGTTAATGTTGCTATTGGCGTCAGTCCGGACATATATCCAGTAGTTGCCGATCGGCGGCGTTAACGGCACCTGATTTGTGGGAATTGTGACGTTCTGGATTCTTTCAACATTGGCTCCGGCGGCCAACCCGCTCGACAAGGGGAATGTTCCTATCAGGACGTCGTTGGCATTTACCTGATTATCGACCGAGAAATAGACCCTTTCCTGGAAATTGCCCGCGTCACGGTTCCCGACATTAGCTGTCGTCCATTCCGCCGCGAACGGCGTGTCCGAATCGACCTCGACGGGAAGAGACGTAGAGATAACCTGCAGGTCGGCTACTCTGTAATCGAACTGAGTTATTGCGGATACCGTATTGTTGTTCTCGCCGGGGCCGTCAGGCTGGCCTTCGAACACCGTATTGTTCCGGTCGGCCACGGCATAGATCGTGACCTGCCCGCTGGCGCGCGCAGGCACGGCGGGTATATTGATCGTGGCGGAGAGATTGACAACTGCCCCTGCATCCAGCCCGGTGGTAAGCTGACTTGACAACAGGATGTCATCTCCGTTTCCGATAACCTCGTCAAATGAGACGTAAAGGTTGTTGATGAAATTGTTTGAGGTGCCGACCGCTCCCACGTTCCGGACTTTCCAGCTAACGGGGTAGTTAGTAGCCGGTAATATCTCATCCGGAACAGACAGGTCTTCCGAAACAATGTCGGGCAGTTCTATCTGTATGGGAACAGCATATGTGTTGTTGGAATATCGTAAATTCTCATCGGCCGTCCGAGTCGAATTGGTCTCGTATATGAGATAGTAAGTGCCATTTGACGGGACCCTGTCCACAGGGATGTTGACGCTGATCGAATTAAGAGGGGTCTGCGCTCCTGCTGCGAGAGCCGATTGTGAACGGCTTCCGACGTGGGAGCCGTCAGTCCAGTCAAGGACATCGTCAGTGGAAAAGTATATCCTGTCGATAAACGTTGTGTTGGTCGACGCCCCGCCTATATTGGATACCACTGAGTTGACGTTGAAAGAGGCTCCCGGTGCCACTGTCGTGGGGGCGGTAAAGGTTGTGACGGTAAGATCGGCTTTTGGCGGCGTTACCGTTACGGTTGCCCGAGCAAACCCGAAAGGAGATGAGCGCGACGCTGCCACATCCGCGCTGCGATACTGTGTTCTCATCGGTACCTCGATCTGAAAGGCCGCCTCGGTTGCTCCTTCGGGAACCGTGAGCGTTAATTCGCGAGGTGAGCCTGTTGATTCAGGGAACGTAAAAATATATGGCACTGTCAGATCCCCGTTGTAGTCGAGCGTTACCGTGGTGCCTCCCGCGGGAGCAGGTGATGACAGGTAAACGGTTCCTGTTGTTGACGTTCCGGCCTCTACCGGATGAGGATCGTTTATTTTAACGCGCAGCGGCGGAATCTCGGACGAGGGCGTTCCCCAGCTCAGTCCGCGAAAGGTTTCGTAACCGCCATGAAAGACCACCTGATCTTCATATCCGAAATTCGCATCGATCGTCCAGATCTCGCCATTCGGAACATCGGGGAAATTCGTGCTGGTGATGTAGGCGATCTTGGTTCCGTCCGGCGACCAGCTAAGGTATTGGGCCTTTTTGCTGATTGGAAATTCTTGTATGAGATTGCCGTTGGGATTGATGATGGCGATAAAATGTGTAGGCTGGTCACCGGCTGAGACCTGTGCATTCGCGGACATATCATAGCCGTATGTTAAGGCGATCTTGGTTCCGTCCGGCGAAAACTGGGCGAAAAGCGGCTGGTATTGGTCATACCACCAATCCAATTCAAAAATAGTGGTACATTCGGAACCGTCCAACTTTACTCGCTTCAGTCGCCTGGCATAGTCATAGTTCTCGTTCTCGCCAAAGATGATGTGCTGTCCGTCAGGAGTGAAGACGGGAGTCTCAGGCCCAAATTCGCCGGGTCGGAGATCGTCGTTTCCTTTCTTGCTGTTCGGACGCCTGCTGCGAGCGTCCCCTTCTTCCCCGTCATCGTAGCAGGCGCTCCACATATCCTGAAAGACAGTTGAGTGTGTGTCAGTCTGTCTGTCGTAATAATATAATCCACCGGATCCCTGCCCGCCGTATGAGAAATCAGACGTATAAACGATATATCGTCCGTCAGGCGAGAATGAGGGCTGCGATTCGGCTCCGAAAGCATAGCCGCCGATCCGTTCCTGGTCGGTTCCGTCCGCGTTCATTATATATAGCTCGCGATTCCTGCGGCGGTCATCGTATGTTCTGGTGTCTCCGTCACGAAGACTGATGAAAGCGATCTTTGTGCCGTCGGGAGACCAGGCGGGCTCAAAATCATTGACGGACGCGATCGAGAAGTGCCCATTTATCGGGTCCTCAAGAAATATCTTGTCACGCCGGTCAGAAGAATTGAGCGGTAGGTCGCCCATGGCGTAGATCAAACGTGCGTTCGGGCCGCCAAAGTTCGTTTTGGATGACTTTGCTGCTTCGTCCTTTGCTCCGTCGCCGCTGGCTTCAGCAGTGGCTTCAGGCGACACCGCTCGGAGAAATCCGGCGATGAGACTTTCCGGCGATCCGCCGCCTGAAAGGGCAAAAGTTCCGCCAGCCGCAAAAACGACTGCAAGAATGACAACGAATAGACCGCGTCCCGATATCGGCATGAATTTCCGTGACATATTTCTCTCCTGATCGATAGAAAGGGTGCTTTCGTATGGCAATGCGAAAAATCGTCAGAAAACAGGACAAAAATTTTCAAAGATCAACCGAGAGCGAGCATTTTGCACGATACCTTATCAGGAATTACACAAAATTTTGCGGAATTGCAGGACAATTGCCAGTTTAATTGACCACACAGCAACGAATTCCACGCTCCGTTGCGCGTGGATAAAAGGGGAGTCGCGGGTATTTTTGAAGAGAATTGCCTGTGGCTCCTTTTTTTTGAGCGCTCAGGCGGCGGAGGCGTTGCCGTTGACAGGTGCGGCGGGCGGCAATTCCATTTTTACGAGGCCGTTGAATTCGATATTATACGCCACACCTTTGACGGGAACGGACATCTCCTCGTCCGTTTTGCCTTCGGAATTTGCGATCAGCACGCTGGCAAAATAACATGACGCGCCGTGAGCATTGGCGTGACGGACAAGCGTGTTGAATGCCTCGGCTCCTTCCTCAAAACGACCGCGGTTAGGGTAAACGTCTGTTCGGACAACAAAGAATGCAAGCTCGCCGTCCTTTTTGGCGACTATCTGCGGTTCGGAGGCAAGATCGGCCAGAACGTCGGCGGAATCAATGACCCAGCCGTCCTTTTCAAGCTGTTTGAAGACTATCTCGATGCCAAAGGCGTGAATGTCCGCAGGCGACATAAGCTCTTTTTCGCTCATAAAATATATCCTAGCCGAACCGCCATTGAAGTCAACCGATGCAGACGACATCCATTTACCGTGTTGGCGAATGTGATACAAATGTGGGTAAAATATCCAAAAGGAGTCATTTTATGAAACGAGGTTTGTTTTTTGCTTTTTTTGTCATAGGTTTTGTCCTTATCGGTTCTGGCAGCGGCAGTGCACAGACGGCATCGGTCGCCGGTGAGTGGGACGGAGCGTTCAACACACCAGGCGGAACGCGTCCGTTCAAGATAGTGCTGGAGGCTGACGGCGAGAAGCTGACCGGAACGGCAAAGCGTTCCAGCGGCGACGTGCCGATCACCGGCACGATCAAGGGCGACGCCATAGAGTTCACCTACACGATAAATTACGGCGGCAACGACCTGACGATGACCTTTTCAGGTAAGGTTTCGGGTGACAAGATGAACGGCATAGTCACGTTCGGCGGACAGGCCGAAGAGGCCTGGAGCGCAGAAAGGGCCAAAGCTGAAAAACCATGACCGAAGAATTTGAGATGCTGAAGAACGATCCCGACCTTGAGGCCGAAAACGGCCCGGGCGGAACTTTGATCTTTCGTGACGGCGGCCAGTTCTGCGTCGTCGGGCCGGAGTTCGTCAGCGTTGAGGAAAGCGAATGTTATGCTTTCGGTGCGACAAGAGAAGAAGCCATCGCAAACTACGCGATGAAGACAGGCAAGTGACCGAAAATGCCGCTGGCGGGATCGAACCGCGAGCGGCCTTTTCATTTTCAAGCAACAAGAGGGAGGAAATATGGAACGCAAGACCGCAGATGAATACCCGCAGGAATTACTGGACCTTTTTCACGAATGGCAGCATGGCGAGATAGACCGCCGGGCCTTTTTCAACGGCTTGGGCAAATTTGCCGTCGGCGGTGTGACGGTCGCGGCCCTGTTTGAAAGCCTCAAGCCAAATTACGCATGGGCGCAGACCGTTTCACCCGATGACGACGACATCACCGTAGGTTACGAGACGGTCGAATCGCCAAAAGGCAACGGGTCGATCAAGGGCTATTTGGCGCGTCCTGCCAAGGGCAAAAAGTTCGCGGCCGTTCTGGTCATTCATGAAAATCGCGGCCTCAATCCGTATATCGAAGACGTTACCCGACGCTTTGCCAAGGCCGGTTATCTGGCATTTGCCCCGGACGGCCTGACATCGGTCGGCGGTTATCCCGGCGACGAACAGCAGGGAGCGGCAAAGTTTCGCGAGGTTGACGGCAAAAAGATGACCGAGGATTTTGTCGCAGCCGCTCATTGGCTAAAAAAGCGAAAGGACAGCACCGGCAAATTGGGCGCGGTCGGCTTTTGCTTTGGCGGCGGAATGGTAAATCAGCTTGCGGTGCTGCTGGGCAAGGATCTAAACGCCGGTGTGGCGTTCTATGGCCGTCAGGCGGGCATCGCGGACATCCCCAAAATATCCGCCCCGATCCAGTTCCACTACGCCGGAAACGACCAGCGTATAAACGAAGGCATCAAGCCATACGAAGAAGCCCTGACCTCAAACAAGAAAAAGTTCGAGTCCTTTATGTACGAAGAAAAACAGCACGGCTTTCACAACGACACAACACCACGCTACGACGAAGCCTCAGCAAAACTGGCATGGCAACGCACGCTCGATTTCTTTAAGAAGAATCTGAAATAGCGTTTTGCACAAGCCGCATTGCGAAAGCCCGCGTTGCAGAAGCCCGCACGAAGTAAGGGTACTCTAAGAGTCTGGAGTCTGGAGTCTGGAGTCCTGAGTCCGAAGTCTTGAGCCTGAAGCTGCTATGTCAGAACCGCCTGCGTGAGCAGGCGGCCAGTTTACTAATGAGCGGACTTCTTTAGTTAATCCCGAATTCTGCATTAGAAACACCACGGCGAAAGGCCGAACCGACCTAACAGTTAATAGTTACACAGTTTACAGTTATAAGTTTTTCAACTGACAACTAAAAACTGACTCACTATTAACTGTTAGAAATCAACATAGATCCGCCTGATCTGCTGCGTTTTGGACTTTGGGATTCTCTAATCCTGAATCTGGATTAATTGCATTACAATGGCAGGAATTCGATATGGTTGTTCCATTCGTTGGGAGTTGTACACTCGGCAACCATCACGATCTCGTCTATTGCTTTGCCGATGGGGACGGTATCAGGAACTAGAAAAAGGCCCGGCATTGGTTTCCCGGCTCTCAATCGGAAAGAAGCATGTTCTTTCATCGTGGTCACATCCTGTGAGATGAGAATTCGGTTTTCTTCGGCGGCGAATTCCAGAACAAGCTGATCGCGATATGAGCTAAGCCCTGCTTCTCTGACAGTAACTACGTCAAGTTTTGGCAAACGCTTTCGAACACCGTCAACTATGGCTTGCCGGACATCTTCATCGGTCAGAAATTTTATTTTGGCGGCCAATTAGGGTCCTCGCCGTTTTTCTAGCGAGCAGCATCTCGCGTGTGATCTTTGGCGGAAACTCAAGCCGATTTTGCTCACGCATTTTTTCGATCTCGACCTCACGTCGTTTCAGGTATGCGTCGATGCGTTCCTTGTTATGCAGATAATACGAAATGGCTCCGAAAACCTCTGCGAGCGATAGGGTGTTGTAGTTATACTGTATCTCTGCGGCATCAGAGCCGTCATTGAACATGCGCACGATACCATCAAGAGAAACACGTGAATTGCCAACGCGCAAAACACCGTGCTTGTCTCGCTTTACCGGTTTGGGGAATGTTTCAATTACGGTTGCCATGCTTCTGGGATTATATCACGAACTATGATCAGATGGTTTTTCTAAAATAACAAATGAATTGACCGTGTATTTAGAACTCAAAAACTGATTGGTGGAGGCTAAATGAATGGGCTATGCGTCGTATCTTGAAGACATCAGAGAACGTGCTACAGATTTTATAAGACGTCTTGATGGGATTAGAGAAATCTTAGGAAAACCATATTCTGAACTTCGTGAAGGTAAAAGAAAAAATGGAATTGGTCAAGGAAAACATTCCTGCAGTAATTGTTGGGAGGCAACTCGTGAACGCAAGAGATTAAACAAAGAAATTGAAGAAGCAGCATCTGGCGTCCAAGGTATAGTGGGAGAACTAAATAAATTGTTGGATATGGCCACGGATCCAGAAATTGAGCTTGCAAAAGAGAACTCCGATTTTAAGAAGGAGATCGAGACATTAAATGGACGGATTCGTAAGTATGAGATGTCAGTAAAAGAACTACGAGAACGCGATGATAGAGCACAAGCAGCCATTAAACGTCGTGATGACAAGATTAAGGAGCTTAAATCACAGATAGAATACCACGAAAATCCCGAGGCGTTTTATGAGATGCAATTTAATAGACGGCTAAGGTAGATCCTGCCCCTGTGAGAGCTTCTTTGCGATAAATGCGAAGATACTATGACAGGGGTATGATTTGAGGTTACGGAGGACAAGGTATCAATCTTTGTTGGCGATTTGCTCCTCGATACGCCGGCGGAAAGATCGTTTGGCGCGTTCTAAAGGTTCACCGAGCCATGAGTCGATCAGCGGTTTCCATTCTTCAGGAAAAATCTGGCGACTCAGGTCACTCACAGTGAGACCGAGCTGGAAGAATCTGCCGTTCACTTCTTTCACCAATGGCATGAGGGTTTCTATTTTTGTATCGTTTGGTATTTCCACCATATTCCATTTACCTTGAAGATCGCGCACAATTATACGGTCTTTTCGTCGGCGGTAAGTAGCCTTTTTTTCCAGTAGCCAGAAATATCCGTCCTTGAACTCATCAAAATCATCCGGCGTAGCGACTGCGTCCATATATACATAAAATTTGCTGCCGTCTGGTAAAGTAAGCGGCCCTTGATCGTCCGGGACGAAGTCCTCTAAATCAGGACGTGAGAATACATATTTTAAGTATTTCTCTAAATATTTCATCCGCGCTTCTTTTTCTTCTTTAGTCATTTCCGTGATTTCTTTCTGCTGTTCCTGTACAACAGAACATTCTCGTTCCGGAGGTTGACTGAGCCACGCTTGCACTCGATTTGTGCCGATCTGCGGATTGCGGCGGCGGCATCGGAAGATGATGCGGGCCAGGTTTGGTTCGTCACGCAGCAGATAGAGCAGGACGTCAAAATTCCCCCTTTTGACAAAATCGACAAATATCGACGCAGTGAGTTTGGTGGACAATCCGCGTGATTCAAAATGCTTGAGCATATCAATGTCATCGGTCAGGCTGTCAAGAAAAGTGCTGTATTGTCCGCCCTGGCCATGGCCCCAAAAAAACATCGGTACTTCAGACGGCTCGGCAATGTGCATCAGAGGTGCGATCTTTTCCTGCAGCCACTTTTGGTCGTCAGCGTTAATGCCGAACAGTTGAGGTATCCTTTCAAATCTTTCCTGTATCAGATCTTCTCCGCCTGAGAAATCAGCTCCCATGTCTAGCAATCGATCAGCTAAATTCCAATTATCGTTTTTAAGTGCAAGAAGGAGCGGTTTATTGATTCCTTCACAATCAAGCCCACGCGGATCTGCTTCGTGGTCGAGCAATAAGTTGGCAATGGTTTCATCCCCACGCGAGGAAGAGATCGCATAGCTCAGTAAGCTGTACCATTCATTGGAACTGCGCTCCAGATTCCAGCATGGGATGTTCGGGTTGGCTCCGGCTTTCAGCAGGAGTTCCGCTGCCTCCGGGTTCGCGCATCGGACGGCAGTTTCAAGAAGGATGTCGAGTGTGCGGGTCGTATGTTTGGATATCTGCTCGTCAAATCCCCTATGATCGTCATGCAGGCGCTCAACTCCGGCATCAGGATCGAAGTCAGGATGCGACATTACGATGTTTAGGATGTCGAGACGATCTTTTTTGATGGAATTGGCAGCTATCTCGGCGGCGGCCTGAGCATTCAGACGGCATGACGGCAGCGACGACAGAACAAGGTCGGCAAGTCTGAGCATCTCACGCTCCTGCTTTTCATTCGGCCCCCAGACATTCTTAGGGCCGGGATCTGTCACCTCTGTTATATCAGAGAGATGCCTCGCGGCACCGCCAAGGAAATTCCCCTGAGCTTCAACGGAAAGCCGCGGCCAAAGTTGGGCTGCCAGGTTGAGACAGAACGACGCCCCGGCTGCCCAGGCTTGTTTTTCCATTACCGGCAGAGCTTCATTGAGCTGATCGTCATCCAGTGCTTCAAGGTTCTCATCCGGTACGTGCCATTGCTTCCAGTCAAAAATGCCATACCCGTAATCACCAACACGGCGGTAATTTTCATATCGAAATGCAAAACCGTAATGAAGCGACTCTATCAATCCCGGCGGACGGGCGTCGCCCAACTCGGTCAGGGAATCAAGTAATTTGTTAAAAGGATCAGCCATAATTTTTGCCGCACTCTAAAGGCCGCTGCTTAGGTAAATTGACACACCCCTAGTGCGTCCGGAAGCAGTGGTCTTGATGAACTAAATTTTTGAAGCCTTATTCTAGCACACCGGGTATTGCCGATCTTGCAAAAAAAGACACAGTCTCGTTGAAGGTGGTTCTGACTTTTGGAACCCGGTCGCTATCGCTCCCGGTTCTGACATGAGGCAAGCAGGGATTCTTGCCGCTCCAGGCGGGCGAACTTCCACAATGATAGTTTTTTCTGTTCCTCAACGCATTAGATATGTGGCCGCTGAATGTGCGGCCGGATATTGAAAAGGAGCGAACTATGAAAAAATTATTTACGGCATTTATTTTGGGGATCGCGTTGGCGGGCGTGTCGTTTGCCCAGGCAACGTCAAGGGCTAAAGGCGTGAAGACGGCGGTGGTCGAGTTTACGCCCGGGGCAGGGGCTTCGGCGATGAATGATCAGGCGAAACGTGGGCTGCAGACGACGCTTTCGGCCTCGCTGAATCATACGCGCAAGTTCGACGTTTATGACACGCGGCACACGCGAAACGCTTCACAGGCGAACCTGGCGGCGATCAACGGGAATTCGACAGCGGCGGCGGTAAAGCTTGGAAAGCAGCTCGGTGTCGCATACGTTGTGACCGGAACGGTCATCGATTACACACCGAAAGACGCCGCCGGCCATGGCTCGGCCGAGGTCACTGTCCGGCTGATCGAGGTCGTGACCGGAAAGGTAAAATACACCGGGAACGTTTCGGTTCGCAGCGGAAAGCCGATGCGAACGGGTTCCCAGCCTGAAATGCACGCCAACGTCATGCAGCATATCGTCGATCAGGTGACGGACCTTTTGGCAGGAAAGGTCTAGACGCTCATATTGGTATCGAAAGGAAAAGGGTTGTCTGAAAGGCCGGATCGGTTCTGTGTATTTCGTTTTTTTTTGTCTGTGCATTCTGTGGTATTTCCTGTATTTAAAGGATCTTTACCACAGAGTTCACAGAACGAAGACACAGAAAATGACTTTTCAGACACCTTCTTTTGTGATATTTGAATCTGGTCGTTGCGTTTCCGGTTCTGACATAGCAACTCCAGACTTTTAGAGTGCCCTTACTTCGTGCGGGCTTCTGCAACATGGGCTTCTGCCGCTCGCTCTCTGCTCTTTATTCACCGCTTGTCGCTGTCTTTCCTTTACCAAAATCTGATTTCATATTAGAGTTATAAAATCCAATAGAACTCATGGCTGCTGCGACGACGTTATCCGATTCGACATTTACGGGATTGCCGCTTCTTCACCGGGGAAAGGTGAGGGACGTTTATGACGTTGGTGACGATCGCCTGCTGCTGGTTGCGACCGATCGGCTTTCGGCGTTTGACTGCATCTTGCCGACGCCGATCAGGTCAAAAGGTGCGGTGCTGACGGCGATCTCGGCATTTTGGTTCAAACGGCTAGAAGGCATAGTCGGCAATCATCTGATAACGACCAATCTCGATGAAATGCCGGAGGCGATCCGTACTCATGAAGAGCTGCGTGGCCGTTCGACACTGGTGAAAAGGACGGCCGTCTTTCCGGTGGAATGTGTCGTTCGCGGTTATCTGGAAGGCTCCGGCTGGAAGGATTATCAGGCCACGGGCAGCGTCTGCGGACACGATCTGCCTGTGGGTTTGCGTCAATGCGACAAGCTGCCCGAACCGATATTCACGCCCGCGACCAAGGCCGCGACCGGCCATGACGAGAACATCAGCGAAGCCGAGGCCGCCGAGATCCTGGGAGAGGAAACGGCGGAAAAATTAAAGCAATACTCGCTGGCGATATACAAAGAGGCGAGTGAATACGCCGCGACACGCGGCATCATCATCGCCGACACAAAATTTGAATTCGGTACGGACAGCGACGGTAATATCATCCTGATAGACGAAGTGCTGACACCTGATTCGTCGCGTTTCTGGTCAGCGGCAGATTACGAACCCGGCCACGCACAGGCGTCGTTCGACAAACAGTTTGTCCGCGAATATCTGGAAACGCTCGATTGGGACAAAACGCCGCCCGCTCCGCCGCTGCCGGACAATGTGGCCGAGGCAACGACCCAACGCTACCTGAAAGCTTACGAACTTTTGACCGGAAAGGAACTCGGCGTCGATTAACAGTTTATTAAGGCTTGCCGATATTTTGACGAATGCGCAAACGAATGGAAGATCTTATAGAGTTGATGCTTGACGGCCGAATACTGCTTGGCGAGGCTATCGACGAATTTGAAAAACTCTATATCGAGAAAGCGCTGAAACGCAACAGTGACCATATCTCGAACACCGCCTCCACCCTCGGTATCCACCGCAACACGCTTTCCAAAAAAGTGGCCGATTACAACGGTTCCGTAAACAGATCTTCTGTTGTGAAAAGATCCGTAGTCAAAACAAAAAAAGGTTCCTCGACCAAAAAAGGCCCTGCAACAAGAAAGCGATAGAAACCCCAAGAAAAGAAGGCCGCTTTTCAGTCGATCCCCGACAATTCTCCGTTCAAAAAAAAACGCTCTGCGCAATTTGCGGGTGTATAATAGTGCCAAAGATGTCTGCTTGTTGTGAAGATGTATGTTCGATGAAAGATCCGCGAGGGTCACAGCGCCGGACATTGAAGATCGTTCTGGCCATCAACCTCGTGATGTTCTTTGTCATTGCCGCCGCGTCCGTTTACGGAAATTCGACATCTCTTTTGGCGGACAGCCTGGACAATCTTGGCGATGTCATGGTTTACGGCATCAGCCTGTTCGTAGTGTCAAAAGGCCTTGCGGCAAAATCCCGCGTCGCTCTTTTTAAAGGGCTTCTGATATTTGCCGCCGCTTTTGGCGTCGCACTTCAGATATTTTACAAACTCCTCTACCCGGACATGCCTCTGTTTGAGGTCATGGGAGCTTTCAGCATTCTCGGCCTTATCGCCAATTCTGCCTGCCTGTACCTGCTGTGGCGTCACCGCGATGACGACATAAATATGAGTTCCGTTTGGGAATGTTCCCGAAACGACATCGCTTCTAATCTCTCGGTCTTTGTCGCCGGCGGCCTGGTCTGGCTGACAGCGTCCGGCTGGCCGGATATTCTTGTTGCGACAGCACTGGTTTTCTTCCTGCTTAGGTCTTCGATCAAGGTCATATCTTCCGCGATTACCAATCTGAAAATTGCATAGTATTTAAATCGTCAAATGATAAGAAGGCATTCCGTAATAGGTTGTCGCTATAATCTGACAATATGACACTCATATTTTCTAAACTTTCTGTAAACAGGCGATTTTTCAGCTTGACAAGTTCAACAACGTTTTGTAAATTAGCACTCTTGGGCATAGAGTGCTAAAATTAGGTTTTTCACCCTGTGTTCCGGCTATTATATCTTAAAATATAAAGTAAAAAAGGAGTACCACTAACTATGGCAACGACTATCAAACCGCTTCACGACCGTGTGATCATTCGCCGCCTGGACGAATCGGCTGAAAAGACCGCAGGCGGCCTTTTTATCCCTGATTCGGCAAAGGAAAAGCCGCAAGAGGGCGAGGTCATCGCAGCCGGCGACGGCAAATATAAAGAGGACGGAACGCGTCAGGCTCTGGACGTAAAGGCTGGCGACCGCGTTCTTTTTGGCAAATACAGCGGATCTGAGATCAAGCTTGATGGCGAGGAATTTCTCATCATGCGCGAAGACGAGATCCTCGGCATCATCGAACGCGCGGGAGCGGCCGCCTAAGTGGCGGCGGTCTTAGGCCTTTGGTCTTCGGTTTTTGAGAAGACCGAAAAACCAAAGACCCAAAACCCAAGACCAAAGACCAATTTCGACGAAGGAGAAATTAAATAATCATGGCAAAACAAGTTATTCACGGAGAAGATTCACGTTCCGCTATCCTGCGCGGTGTAAACCAGCTTGCGGATGCGGTCAAGGTAACGCTTGGCCCCAAGGGACGCAACGTTGTTATCGACAAGAAATTTGGCAGCCCGACCATCACCAAGGACGGCGTTACGGTTGCAAAGGAGATCGAGCTTAAGGACACGCTCGAAAACATGGGCGCACAGATGGTGCGCGAGGTTGCCAGCAAGACCAGCGACGTTGCCGGTGACGGCACCACGACCGCTACCGTTTTGGCACAGGCAATATTCAAGGAAGGCGTCCGCACGGTTGCCGCCGGTGCAAACCCGATGGCGTTGAAACGCGGCATCGAAAAGGCAGTCACCGAGGTTGTCGGTGAGATCGGCCGTCTGGCAAAGCCTGTTTCGGGCGACGCGATAGCACAGGTCGGAACCGTTTCGGCCAATGGCGACAAGACCATCGGTTCGATCATTGCCGAGGCAATGGACAAGGTCGGCAAGGACGGCGTTATCACGGTAGAAGAATCAAAGACCATGGACACGCTGCTTGAGGTTGTCGAGGGAATGCAGTTTGACCGCGGCTATCTGTCACCGTATTTTGTGACCGACGCTGACCGCATGGAAGCTGCTCTGGACGAGCCTTTTGTTCTGATCAACGAAAAGAAGATCTCGAACATGCGCGATCTGCTGCCGATATTGGAACAGGTTGCAAAATCGGGCCGGCCGCTGCTCATCATTGCTGAAGACGTTGAGGGCGAAGCTCTGGCAACGCTCGTTGTCAACAAGCTCCGCGGTACGCTGAACGTCGCCGCTGTCAAGGCTCCGGGCTTTGGCGACCGCCGCAAGGCAATGCTTGAAGACATCGCCATCCTGACGGGCGGCAAGGTCATCAGCGAAGACCTTGGCATCAAGCTGGAAAGCATCACTATCGAGGACCTCGGCAAAGCGAAGAAGATCACCATCGACAAGGAGAACACCACCATCGTTGAAGGTGCAGGTTCGGGCGAAGCCATCGACGGCCGCGTCAAGACCATCCGCAACCAGATAGAAGAGACCACATCTGACTATGACCGTGAAAAACTGCAGGAACGCCTTGCCAAATTGGTTGGCGGTGTTGCGGTGATCAAGGTCGGTGCCGCGACCGAGACCGAGATGAAGGAAAAGAAAGCTCGCGTCGAAGATGCAATGCACGCAACGCGTGCTGCGGTCGAAGAAGGCATTGTTGCCGGCGGCGGCGTGACCTTGGTTCGTGCCTCAAAGGTGCTGGACAACTTCTCGGCAGGCGAAGATCACGACGAGCAGATCGGCGTCAACATCATCAAGCGTGCTGTTGAAGAACCGCTCCGCCAGATCGTTGCCAACGCAGGCAAAGAAGGTGCTGTCATCGTTGAAAAGATCCGTGCCGAGGACAACGAAGCTTATGGCTTCAACGCAGCTACCGAGGTTTTTGAAGACCTCGTCGCGGCAGGTGTCATCGACCCCGCAAAGGTCACGCGCACCGCTCTGCAAAACGCTGCTTCCATCGCAGGCCTCATGCTCACCACCGAAGCCATGATCGCCGACGCCCCCGACGAAAAGGGCGGCGACCACATGGGCGGAATGCCCGGCGGCATGGGCGGCATGGGAATGGGAATGTAAGACCGGAATGGCGACACGCGGATTACGAGTCCGTGGGTCTACCGACTGATCGTAGTCAGAACCGCGAGCAATAGCGACCGGGTTCCCAAAGTCAGAACTACCTGAGTCAGCGGGTGGTTTCTTACACACAAAACAAAAAGGCCTCGGCACCTGCTGGGGTCTTTTTCATGAAATATGGTGTAAACTTGCAAACATGCTGCGAAGAAATCGACACATCACCATTTTTGCCGTTGGTGTAGGGATCGTAATGTTCATCGTCGGGGCTATCGGACACTACTTTCCACCCTTGCTATCAGATCTTGATTGCTCGGCGAAAACGATGCTATCTCAAGATGCTACCAAATGCAGAGAACTTTTAGCATTGAAGATTGCCGAGAAATTTCCGTGGGATAAGCAACAAGCGGAGTCCAAAGAGTTCTTTCGGCAATTTCAGAAACATGTTGCGGCCAATCAACGGCAGGAAGTTGCCGCTATGATGATGTATCCGCTCCGTATTACGTATTATACGGACCCAAAGGCTGCTGATTATCGATTTCTGAACTCTACTGCGGAACTACTTGATGTTTACGAAAAGGTGTTTCATAAAAGCATAAAGGAATACATCGCCAATTATGACGCTAACGAAGTTTGGGGCAACGACTATTTCTTGCAAACAGGTTCCGGGCAGATCGGCATAAACTGTGAAACTCTTGGCGATTGCCCGACGTGTAACTTCGAATTTAAAGTCAAGATCATTCGCAGTAACTCGATCTATCGAGACACCGTTGAGGATATCTTCGGCAACCCCAAGAAACCAATTGAAACCCCGTGACCGTATCTCTTCTCCGCGGGGTTTTGCTGGCGTTTTAATAGATGTGGTGAAGCTATGCCTCAGCAGCGGCGTAGCCGCAAATCAGCACTAACAGTAGAATGGAAAAGCAGAGCTTTTCCGCACATAGACGGGCGTAGCCCGGAAGAGTCCGCAGAGCGGACGGCATGTAAGTAGCCCCATGTGAAGCGAGGCGGAACGTGAAGCATCTTGCATGACGCTTCTGCGAAGCGTATGCAGGCAGGATGCCTGCGTTCCAGTCCGAAGCCTAAAACCAAAGGACAAAGGACTAAGTTTCGGCTTTATGGCAGAATTGTAGGTGATGTCCACATATTCAATTCATCAGTTTGCGGAGAAGGTTGCTTTGGTCACGGATATTGTTCATCCGGTGGGGCGGGCGGCGGCGATGCAGCTTGCTTTGCAGGGAGCATTTATCATCGGCGGCGTTCCTGACGATACATCTGACAGCGGCGATCTGGCAGATGATCTGCGGGAGCTTGGGACGCTTGCAAGCTCGGTGCGGTATGAGCGTTCTTCTGTTGCGGGGGCAAATGCTCTGGCTGAGGCGGGCGCGGCGACGTTCGGGCGGCTCGATCTTTTGATAAATTGTGTGAAATCTGTGGACGAATCGGCATTTCTGATAACGGACGCAGTCCGCGATCTGATGGCAGGCAGGCCAAGCGCCCGCATCGTCGATGTTTTTGAAATTGACGAAAATGATGCTGACGGCGAAAAGCTGATCGGACATTTAAGAGAGGACCTTTTGCGGCGGGCTGAGGCTTTGCCGGCAAAATTTCGGCTGAACGGCGTCGCGGTCATCGGCGGATACGAAGCCGAGCCGGAACACGCGTTATTCCGGGGCAGGGCCGCCACGGAACCCGACGATGTCGCCCGTGTAGTTCTTTTTCTGCTGTCGTCAGAGGCAAAGGCCATTCGGGGCGAGCTGACGGTCATTCGGCCGCCCCGGCGATGACAAAAGTTATCTTCGTATTTTGTTCACGTTAACAAGCGAGCCGTTTTCGTGATAGACTTTTAACGATGAAGTTGGACGTTTTGATCATAAGAATTGCTTTCATTGGGCTTCTGGCCGTTATCGGGTTTTTGCTGAACCCGCTGGCAAACTGGGGAAGGCTGGACCCGATGGACGAATCAATGCGCCGCTTCGTCTCCGCCGCCACCAGCGTTGTCATCGCCCTTGTGATAATTGCCTTTGAGATGCGTTTTCGCCGGGCGACGCTGAAAACGCTGATCGGTGCCGCGGTCGGTTCGATACTCGGCATCATCGGGGCATTTCTTATCGGCGTTCTTATTTCCATTCAAAAAGTAGAAGCGGTTCCGGCTGAGATACAGACATTTTTGACCATTTCGCTGGCTTTTTTCATGGGCTACATCGGGCTGATGGTCGGTGCGGCAAAAGGCGATTTTCTTGACCTATCGGCTCTCGGCGGCATTTTCAGCGACAAAACCTCGCGGCCCGATTACAAGATCCTCGACACATCGGTCATCATTGACGGACGCATCGCTGACGTTGCGGAAACGGGATTTCTCGGCGGCAGCCTCATCATTCCTAATTTTATTTTGGCAGAACTGCAGCAGGTTGCCGATTCGGCCGATTCGTCCAAACGGCAGCGTGGCCGACGCGGTTTGGATATGCTCCAGCGGCTTCGCAACAACAGCAAACTGGACGTGCAGATAGTCGAGACGGATTTTCCGGCGGTGAAAGAGGTCGATCTGAAACTGATCGAACTTGGTAAACAGCTTGACGCGGTCATCGTCACAAACGATTTCAACCTGAATAAGGTTTCACAGCTTCGCGGTGTTGCCGTTTTGAACATAAACGAACTTGCAAATGCACTGAAACCGGTCGTTTTGCCGGGCGAGGCGATGCGTGTTTTCGTTCTCAAGGAAGGCAAGGAATATAATCAGGGTGTCGCCTATCTGGACGACGGCACGATGGTCGTCATCGACAATGCTCGGCGTCTGATCGGCAAAACTACCGACATCGCCGTTACCAGTGTTTTGCAGACGACAGCCGGCAAGATGATCTTTGGCCGCTTGTGGGAAGAAAAAGACGAGAACGCTGACGGCGGCGCGGCGATACACGATTCGCGTTCGCTCGGTTTCAGAAAATCGACCCGTGAACTGCGTCAAACAACCATCATAGGACAAGTAAAATAGGCCCTCGTGTTGCGGGATAGCGATGAACACAGCCATCATTGTAGCTGCCGGTTCGGGAACGCGTTTCAATTCCGAAAAACCGAAACAATTCGTTGATCTGAACGGCAAGCCCGTGCTTGCTCATACGCTTGAGCGCTTTCAGGCGTGCAACGATGTGGATGCGGTCGTCGTTGTTTTGGCCGAAGAGCATCAGCCGTATTTTGTCGAACTGCTGAATGAAAATCCGCAGATAACAAAGGTCTCATTCGTTGTCTTGGGCGGCAGGACGCGTGCCGAATCTGTCCGCAACGGCCTGAACGGCGTCGATCCGGCAACAGAGGTCGTACTGGTTCATGACGGAGCAAGGCCGCTGGTCACGGTCGGCGAGATCGAGCGTGTGATCGCAAAAGCGAAAGAAACCGGAGCGGCTTGTCTGACGGCAGCGGTGACGGATACGATCAAGCAAATAGACGGCGACCGCATAGTCGGCACGGTTGACAGGCGCGAGCTTCGGCGTGCGCTGACGCCGCAGGGTTTCAAGCTGGAGATATTGCAAAAGGCATTTGAGAATGCCGATGCGCTGGACGAACCTGTTTCGGATGAGAGCTATCTGGTCGAACAGCTTGGCGTAAAAGTGGCGTCGGTTTCGGGCAGTTCGCGAAACATCAAGATAACGCACAGCGAAGATCTGCTGATAGCGGAAGCATTGCTAAAGGACGGAAATTCCTAGAGATAAAATGGTGCGGATAGGTTTTGGCAGCGATATTCACAGGCTGGTGCCGGACAGGCCGCTTATCATCGGCGGCGTGTCGATCGATTCCGACCTCGGCGCGGACGGACATTCTGATGCTGACGTTCTGCTCCATGCTGTGACGGACGCCATTCTTGGAGCGCTGGCGCTTGGTGACATCGGGACGCATTTTCCGCCAAGCGACGAGCGTTGGCGAAATGCCGAAAGCATGGTCTTTCTTCGTTTTGCGGTCGGGCTGATGAAGGAAGCGGGTTACACGGTCGCAAATCTGGATTCGACCGTGCATCTGGAAAGGCCAAAGCTGCGGCCTTTTATTGACGAAATAAGAAGGCAGCTTGCCGATGCTATAGAGGTCGAAATTAACTGCGTCAGCGTCAAAGCCAAGACCGGCGAAGGCGTTGATGCCGTCGGAAAAAGAGAGGCGATAAGAGCAGATTGTGTGATATTATTGGCGGACAAGAAGTGAGGACGCATAGGTATGAGACACATCAATATAGCATTTGTAGTTCTGATGTTTTTGGCAGTTCAGACCGCTTTTGGGCAGGTATATGATCCCGGAAAAGACATTGAAACTCTTAAAACCGAGCTTGCCTCCCTGCTGGAAAAGAACGGAAGTTACTCGTGGAGAAATCAGCATACGCGTCTTACAGATGTTCGGTTTGAGGGCTGTCGGATAAGTTTTCAGACCGAGCGAAAGATCGTCTTGGAGCGCGATACGATGCCTTCCATTAATTCACGCGCAGGACTTTCGCGTGACCTGATGCCTGCTGACTCAAAGATATTGACCGAATACGCCTTTGATCTGGCAGAGATAGATCCGAGTGAGATCGAACATTGAATGGATGTCGGCGGCAACATTCGTCTTCTGCTTAAAACGATAGACAACGATGACATCATTTCTTATCGGATGGTATTTCAGGACGGCAAGATGCTGGAAGAACTTACAAGCGTGATCTCATTGTCCGTTCGGAAAAAAGCGGCAAACGACGTAAAGGCAGGTCTGATTTCCGTTATACGCCAATGTCAGGAAGAACCGAGATCCGGTCAGTTTGCGATCAACAACTGACGGCAGATAGTTCCGTTATCCTATTGCAGCTTAGACTTTTAGGCTGTCCTTGTGCGAAACTTGGGCAGCTTTTTATTATATGAAGTAATGAGGCCACAAGAAATAATCACAATTAAGCGTGATGGCGGAGAGCTTTTGCGGGAGCAGATCGGCGCGTTCATTGACGGCGTTTGCGACGGTTCGTGGGCGGATTACCAGATATCGGCGATGCTGATGGCGATGTTCACGCAAGGCCTGAGCGAGGTCGAACGTGATGAACTGACACGAGCGATGCTCTATTCGGGCGATGTGATGGACCTTTCGGACATCGATCTGCCAAAGGTTGATAAGCATTCAACGGGCGGTGTCGGCGACAAAACCTCGCTGGTGATAGCTCCGTTGCTTGCTGCTTGCGGTGTGGCGGTTCCGATGATCTCGGGACGCGGCCTTGGCCATACAGGCGGAACGCTCGACAAACTCGAATCCATTCCCGGATACAACGTAGATCTGACGACGGAAGAATTTCGCCGTATTGTAAAGACGTGCGGATTTGCAATGTCAGGCCAGACGGCTGACATTGCTCCGGCGGACAAAAAGCTCTACGCCCTGCGCGACGCTACGGCAACCGTGCCGTATATTCCGCTGATAGTGGCCTCGATAATGTCAAAAAAGCTTGCCGAAGGGCTGGACGCGCTTGTGCTGGATGTAAAGACCGGCAGCGGAGCTTTTATGCAGGGCTATGACGATTCGGTGCGGCTGGCCGAAGCTCTTGTGCGGACGGGCAACAACGCCGGCGTCAGGACACAGGCTCTTGTGACAGATATGCGGCAGCCGCTCGGCAGATACGTCGGCAATGCCGTCGAAGTGTATGAATGTGTGAAGATACTTCGCGGCGAGACGCTGCCGGGAAGCGAAGATACGCTTGAGCTTTCGGTCGAACTCACAGCCAGGCTGCTTGTTTCGGCGGGCATCGCGGCTGATATTGATAAAGCGCGTGAATTGGCGAACTCAAAATTGCAAAACGGTGAGGCTCTGGAGAAATTCCGCGATAACTGCGCGCTTCAGGGAGCCGACGCAAGTGTGTGCGACGGCCCTGAAATGCTTTTAGCAAACGGCCTAAACGAATATCGCGTGACCTCTAAAACTGACGGTTTTGTCGCCGAAGCCGATGCCCGTTCGATAGGCGAGGCGGTCGTCATCATCGGCGGAGGCAGAACAAAAGCCGAAGACAATGTCGATCACGCGGTCGGTTATTCCTGTGAGGCAAAGATCGGTGACGAGGTAAAGGCGGGCGATGTTCTGGGCGTGCTTTATTGCCGGAAACCGGCAGACGCCGAACGCGTTAGCGAAAAGCTGGAAAATGCGTATAAAATAAACGTTGAACCGCCAACACGATCCGAACTGGTCAAAAAGGCCATTTGAACACGATGAGAATCCGAACCTTTTCATTTATTTTACTCGTAAGCATTGCCTTGCTGTCGGCTTCGTGCGGCTCTAATGTTACGGAACGCACAGACTGCACGACGAATGTCGGGATAGTTTTTGACATCGGCGGCAAGAACGACCGTTCGTTCAACGCGGCGGCGTGGGAAGGCGTTCAGCGTGCCGAAAAGGAACTGAACATCTGTCTGCACGACATCGAACCCGGCAATCCGACCTCGATCGAACCGGCGATGCGGGCATTTGCCGAAAGGAATTTTGACCTTGTTATAGGCGTCGGTTTTGCCCAGGGGCCGATCATGCAAAAGGTCGCGATGGACTATCCGAATGTGAATTTTGCCATCGTTGACGGCGTGATCTTTGAGGCGGACGGTGAGACGCCGAAGGCGAATGTGGCTTCGCTCGTGTTTCGCGAACATGAAGGCTCGTATCTGGTCGGGCTGATCGCAGCGTCAAAATCACGCACCGGCGTGCTGGGTTTTCTCGGCGGAATGGACATACCGCTGATACATAAATTCAACAAGGGTTTTGAGGAAGGGGCTAAATCCGTCAACCCCGATATTCGCATCATCACAAATTATGTCGGTGTGACCGACCACGCGTGGAACAATCCCGGAAAGGGAAAGGAACTCGCCCTGAACCAGATAGCGAACGGTGCGGATGTGATATTCACGGCGGCGGGAAATTCGGGCCTCGGTGCGTTTGATGCCGCCGAGCAATACGGAAAAAATGCCGAAGGCGAGGCGAACCGCTTTGTGATCGGCGTCGATTCGAACCAGAACATGGTCAAGCCCGGTTACGTTCTGACCTCAATGGTCAAACGCGTGGACAATGCCGTGTTCGACGTTATCGAAGAGGTCAGGGCAGGCCGTTTCAAGGGCGGATTTCACGTGTTCGGACTGGACAAGGACGGCGTGGCGTTTGCCATGGACGAACACAACCGCCCGCTCATCCCCGAAGATGTCCTGAAACGGGCCGAAGCCGCCCGCGAAAAAATAATCTCCGGCGAGATAACGGTAACGGACGCCATGGCGAATTAAGGATCAGAGAAACTTCTTATGCTTGAGATCAGGAATGTAAAAAAGGCTTTCGGTGATACGGTTGCGAATGATGACGTGTCGCTGAGGGTAAAGGCCGGGACGATACACGCCATTGTTGGTGAGAACGGTGCCGGAAAATCGACGATAATGAAGGTCGTTTACGGTTTTTACCGACCTGATGAGGGCGAGATCCTGTTTGACGGCAATCCGGTGACGATCCGCAATCCGCACGACGCTATCGCGCTCGGCATAGGCATGGTGCATCAGCATTTTATGCTGGTCGATACGATGACCGTTGCCGAGAATATAATCCTCGGGGCTGAGACAGGTTCGGCCGCGGCGCTCGATCTAGACAAGGCTCGGACAGGGATAAAAAAGCTGTCTGAGGAACTGAAGCTGAACGTAGATCCTGACGCTTTGATCGAAGACCTTTCCGTCGGGGCACAGCAGCGTGTTGAGCTTTTGAAAGCTCTTTATCGTGATGCCAAGCTTTTGATCCTGGACGAACCGACCGCAGTTCTGACACCGCAGGAAGTGAACGAATTTTTTGCAATTCTGCGGCGGATGAAGAATCAGGGCAAGACCATCATCATAATAACGCACAAACTGGAAGAGGTTTTGGCTATTTCGGACGAAGTGACCGTTTTGCGTGACGGGCGTTCGGTCGGCAATGTCCGAACGTCGGAAACATCGGCGGCCGATCTTGCCCGGATGATCGTCGGTCGTGACGTTCTGCTGCGGGTGGAAAAACCCGATGCCGATCCGAAAGATGTCGTTCTTTCGGTCAAAAATGTGAGCATTTCAGGCAAACACGGCCCGGCGGTCAAAGGCGTCAGCGTTGACGTCCGCGCGGGCGAGATCGTCGGCATCGCGGGCATAGAAGGCAACGGCCAGACGGAATTTATCGAGTCTCTCGCCGGACTTCTTCCTGTCACTTCCGGCAGCGTGATGCTGAACGGACGCGATATTACAAACGCCAATGCGCGGTTGAGAAAGGAACTTGGCGTTGCCCACATTCCCGAAGACCGCCACCGCCGGGGATTATTGCTTGAGTCTGACCTTGGCGAAAATTCCATTCTGGGTGTTCATTACCGCGAGCCGATAGCGTCGGGCGGTTTTATCTCGTCGGCAGCCGTGAGCCGTCGTGTGGGTGAGATAATCCGCAATTTTGACGTTCGCCCGCCCAACCCGGACCAGCTTGCTCATGCTCTGTCAGGCGGCAATCAGCAAAAGCTGATAATCGGGCGCGAGTTTGAACTTAACCCAAAGCTTCTGCTTGTCTCACAGCCGACCCGCGGCGTTGATATCGGTGCCATCGAATTCATTCACCGAAAGCTGATCGAACTTCGCGATTCCGGTTCGGCGATTTTGCTGGTCTCGGCGGAACTTGAGGAAGTCACCGCATTGGCTGACCGTCTGCTTGTGATAAGAGAAGGCAAATTTGTCGGCGAGGTCGATCCGAAAACGACCTCGACAGAAGCAATCGGGCTTTTGATGACGGGAGGTTAATATGAATGTTGGCCAGAGCATTTCAAGGACCGTCAGATTCAAAAAAAGGCAACACAGTTCGTTGTAAGAGATGTCGCAGAAACAGCAAACTACTCTTTGACATCTTTTTTTGGTATATCGTAATATTACGATATACGGTATGGGCGCAACGAAAACAGATCAGTTCACTCCGCGGCAAAACCGCATTGCCAAACTTGCCAAGGCGGTGGGACATCCTGCCCGCGTCGCTATTATTGAACATTTATTGAAGGTCGATCAGTGCATTTGCGGCGATATTGTCAGCGAATTGCCGCTTGCACAGCCGACCGTTTCGCAGCACCTTAAAGAACTCAAAAATGCCGGACTGATAAAAGGTGAGGTTGAAGGCAATTCGATCTGTTACTGTCTTGACCATGAGGCGTTCAAGGCCTTAGACGAGTATTTTTCGGAGGTGGTATCAGCCAAAACATCGGCTGAGTGCTGCTAAAAATTTTTAACTTATATCATCGCAATATTGCGATAGAATTGCTAAGGAGTAAGGGAATATTATGAAATTGTCAGAAATTAAAACGATCCTGCCGACAATGGCGCAGGTCAGGTTTCAGTTGGAAGACGGGAGTCTTGTTCCCGAACATTTTCACGTTACCGAAATCGGGAAAGTGACCAAGGATTTCATTGACTGCGGCGGAACCGTCCGCAGGGAAGAGCGGATAAATTTTCAGCTTTGGTACGCAAATGACGGCGACCATCGATTGCTGCCGGAAAAGCTGCTCAAGATCATCGACAAGTCCGAAAGGACTCTCGGGCTGCAAGATGGCGAGGTCGAGATCGAGTATCAGAGCGATACGATAGGCCTGTATGCAGTAGAGTTTTCCGACGGCGCATTTGTTTTGAAAAGCAAAAATACAACATGCCTGGCAAAGGAAGATTGCGGCGTTACGGACAATACAACAAGCAGACGCATTTCAGAGATACGCGTTCTGCAGACGGCGTGCTGCGGACCCGGAGCGGGAAGCTGTTGATATGTGGGAAAGCCTGAAAACATATCGCAAACCTGTCGTGATAACAACATCAGTGGTATTGCTCCAACTGGCGTTCGGTGTCGATTACAAATTTTTCATAATCAACATTATTTGGCTGCTGTTTGATGACTATGGCAAAAAAGAAAATACTGATACTCTGCACGGGAAATAGCTGCCGAAGTCAGATGGCCGAGGGCTATTTGCGGCAATTTGCCGGGGAAAGGGCGGAAATATACAGCGCCGGAGTGGAGGTTCACGGAGTGAACCCGAGGGCGGTTGCCGTTATGAAAGAGGACGGCATAGATATTTCCGGACACACATCAGATCACATAGACAAGTACAACGAAATTGATCTCGACATTGTGATAACCGTTTGTGACAAAGCCAAAGAAAGCTGCCCATATTTTCCGACCAAGGCACTAAAATTTCACCGGAATTTTCCCGATCCTGCCAAAGTCACTGGAAGCGAGGCTCATATTGACGAACAGTTCCGCAAAATCAGAGACCTTATAAAAGATCATTTCCGGCAATTTGCAGAGGAACATATTCCAAGGCCATGATCCGCCGCAAAGTGCCGATCATTTTTTCCCAAAGACGCGGTGCATGCGGTCAACGGCTCCGCGAAGCGTTTCCATCGAGGCGGCGTAGGAAAGCCGCAGAAAGCCTTCGGCACCAAAAGCGGCCCCGTCCGTTACGACGACGTATGCCTCATTCAAAAGGTGTTCGGCAACATCAGCCGAGGTTTTGAATCTGTCTCCTAAAAGTCCCCTGACATCGACGAAAGCATAGAAAGCTCCTTCTGGCATCGCGCATTTAAAGCCATCGACCGTGTTGAGCGCCGGAATGAACCACGCACGCCTTTCGGCATATTCCTCCAGCATCGACGCGACCGCATTCAATGTTTTTTCGGTGTCGCGAAGTGCTTTGGCACAGGCATATTGGACAAAAGATGTCGGATGCGTTGCCGAATGGCTTTGGAGTTTGACCATCGCTTTCGTCCATTTTTCGCTGGCAATTGTGTAACCGATGCGCCAGCCGGTCATCGCAAATGTCTTGGAAAAACTGCCGGCAATACAGACGAGATCACGCAGTTCTTTTGGTAAAACGGCAAGCGAATACGGTTCGGTCGGTTTATATGTAAAGAACAGATAGCATTCGTCCGTCAGGACGTAAACACCGCGTTCGGCGCACACCTCCACAATTTTTACCATTTCGTCAGGCGGAATGACACGGCCTGTCGGATTATTCGGTGAGTTGATAATGAGCAGCTTTGTCCGGTCGGTTATCGACCGTTTGACCTGATCTGCATTTAGGACAAATCCGGTTTCCATCGTGTCTATAAAGACATTGTTGGCAACGCAGAACGTTGAGATCTCAGGAAAAGTGACCCAATACGGTTTGGGAATGAGAACATCATCGCCGGGATTGAGCAGAGTGCAGGCAGCATTGAACAACGCCTGTTTGCCGCCGCAGGCCGCCGCGACCTGACCGGGATCGATCTCAGCCCCAAAGCACATCGCATAAAATTCTGCTACAGATTGGCGAAGATCAGGCATTCCGCTGCTGGCGGTGTATTTTGTGATGCCTTTGGAAATGCCTTCGACCGCGTATTCCTTAATGAATTTCGGCGTGTCAAAATCGGGTTCACCTACGGTCAGGTCGGTTACGCTGTGGCCCTGTGCACGCAGTTCGGCGGCTTTTTGAGCGGCCTTCATCGTGGACGAGGCATGCATTCGGGCAACATTCAATGATTCGGTAAAGTGATCAGCCATTTTGTTCTTAATTATTCGATCTGTGTGTTATCGGGCAGCGAGTTTTGCACGCATTTTTTCTTCGACACTCGGGGGAATAAGCCCTTCGACGCGGCCGCCAAGCTCGAAGACCTGCTTCATCAGCGTTGATGAAACGTATGAAAATTCCTCGTCAGCCATAAGGAACACCGTCTCGACGGTCGGTTCCAGTTTGCGGTTCATCAGCGCCATGCGGAGTTCGTATTCATAATCGCTGACGGCGCGAATGCCGCGAACGATGGCCGTTGCGTTCCGCTCCTTTGCAAAATGAGCCGTCAGCCCGGAAAAAGAATCAACGGTCAATTTACAACCGTTACCGCCAAGTTCCGGCAGTATTTCTTCTATCATCTGACAGCGCTCCTCGACAGAAAACATCGGGTTTTTGTCAGGATTATTCAACACCGCGATAATTATTTCATCAAAAAGAGGAAGGCTTCGCCTGACGATATCGAGATGGCCGTTCGTCAAAGGATCAAATGAACCGGGGAAAATGGCTCGACGCATAATCACCTTGCATTGTAAGGCTTTGGCGGGCATTTGTGAAATGAGTATTTAGAAACAATACGGACGCAGGAAATGTCTGCAAAGCATATCAACGGATCTCTAATAGAGTAATTGCCGGCGATGAGGCGCCGGATGGTGGTCACAAAGTAATTACAGCAGTGATAATATTTTCTATATGAGGGTCTGAAAGATAGCTTTTTTTCGTCAAAGTGCTAAGATTTTTGTTTACAGAAAGCAAACGGCCCGAAAAGAAAAGATGAACGGGCCATCTATCACCCAATATGGCAAATAATGGAAAGGCTGCGGCCTTTTACGATCTGGAAGGAACGCTTGTCAGCACAAACCTGGTGCATACGCTGGGGTTCTATTCGACTCGGCAGCAGGGTTTGTGGCAAACAGCGAAAAAAAGTGTGGGAACGCTGACAAAATTGCCTTTTTTCGGCGTTACCGACCTGTATTCGCGAAATGTTTTTAACGAGGTTTTTTTCCGAAGCTACGCCGGATGGTCGCACGACCGTCTGCGATATTTTTCAGAGGAACTTTTTGAGGAGGTCCTGAAACCGGCCATCTATCCCGGAACGCCTGAACTGATCGCACAAGGCAAAAAAATAGGTCACTTGCAGGTTGTTTTGACCGGAGCTTTGGATTTTACGATCGACCGTCTGATGAACCATCTGGGAATAGACGATTACGTGGCGAATCGTCTGGAATTTGTGAACGGTTACGCGACGGGTCGCGTGCTGCCGCCCGTGATGGCTTCGGCGACAAAGGCAAAATGGATACGCGAATACGCCGAGAAAAATGAAATAAACCTTAGCGGCTCTTATGCATATTCAGACAGCATATCCGATCTGCCGATGCTTTCTATCGTTGGGCATCCGGTGGCGGTAAATCCCGATTTCAGGCTAAAGCAGACGGCTTTGCAGCACGATTGGGCAATACTTGATCTTAAATAGGAGGCAATTATGCAGACTGATCTGGAACAAATGACAAACATGATCCGGTCTTTGCCTGTAGAGGATTTGGATAAACTTGGCAAATTGATCGAAGAAGAGCGGCGAGCGAAAAGCCGGTATGAAAATGGAGATTCATACGTTCAGGAAAAGATCGAGAAATACAAAAAAGCTCGAAAATGGATAAATGAACACACTCAGGAATATATGGGTGAGTGGGTTTGTCTGGAAGACGATCAGCTCATAGCCCACGGCAAAGACGGATTGGAGGTTCATCGTAAAGCAAAGGAAGCAGGGATCAAAGCTCCTTTTTTGCATCACGTCATTGATGAAAGCTTGCCATTCGGAGGCTGGTAGTGGAAGAAACCATAAAGTTTTCAGAACAATACTATTACAACACTTTGAAGATAGGAATAACAATTCCTATCACCTAGCTGATGGGATGGAATGTGGCGGCTGATCGCTTCAACGGACGGTTTCACTATACGACCCCGTGGCCTCGACCGCCGATAACTTTATTTTGAGAGCGTAAAAGTAAGGAGTTTTTATTGTGAACAGAGGTTTTATGTTCAGGTCATTTGCGGCTGCATTATTTTTGGTGACAGCCGTTGTTTTGGGGCAGGCACAGACGGCAGGGTCGGCGGTCAGCACGCCGAAGTCAACTTATTTTGATGCCGGACAGCTGTTGAAGGATATCGAATATCTCTCGTCGGACGAACTAGAGGGGCGTTCGGCTGATCTGCCGTCAATGGCAAAGGCTCGGGAGTATGTTGAAAAGCGTTTTCGTGAAACCGGCTTGCAGCCGATGGGCGAAACGTACAAACAGGAATTTGAATTTTCGCCGAGGCGTACTGAGACAAAGCTGAAGGGTGTGAATTTCATTGGCCGGATCAAGGGAAAAAAGTGGGCGGACAAATACATTGTGATTACGGCTCATTACGATCACGACGGCATACGCAATGGTCAGATATACAACGGTGCGGATGATAATGCTTCGGGAACGGCGGCGCTGTTTGCGCTGGCAAAATATTTCAGCGGGAAGAAGCCCAATCACACACTTGTTTTCGTCGCTTTTGACGCCGAGGAAAAGGGATTGGTCGGCGCAAGGCATTTTGTTGCCAATCTGCCGATAGCAAAAGAATCCATCTTGCTGAACGTGAACATGGACATGATCTCGCGCAGCGACAAGAATGAGCTTTACGCTGCCGGGACGTTCCATTATCCGCAGTTCAAACCGGCTCTGGAAAAAGCGCAGAAAAAAGCAAAGATCAAACTGTGGCTCGGCCACGATGTTGCCGGAACTGGCCGCGACGATTGGACGTTCCAGTCAGATCAGGGAGCGTTTCACCGCGAAAAGATCCCGTTCATCTATTTCGGCGTCGAGGATCACGAAGATTACCACAAACCGACCGACGATTTTGAACGCATCCACCCGGAATTTTACGTCCGTGCGGTCGAGACGGTGATAGAAGCGGTAAAGGAATTGGATCGGCAGAAGTAGCTAAGTTTAAAAACTAACAGTGCCTTTTATAAATAATAATCATTCTGTGTCTTCATCTGTGTTTTCTGTGGTAGAAAGATCTTTAAGACGGGAACACAGATTTCACAGAATTAGGACACAGAAACACACAGATAAAAGGATTAAGGAATATGCTGCAAGCAAGGTAGAAAAACGAGGTAGATCCGGTTTTGTTCTGTGTCTTCATCTGTGTTTTCTGTGGTCAAAAAATATTGAAGAAAGGAACACAAAATTCACAGAGACCGGACACAGAAAAAACACAGATTATGAATGATGAGAGAAACTTTGATCCAAAAGATGAACACGGGGCGAAACCGTCTCAGTATATTCT
The DNA here is from genome assembly GCA_019639175.1 of Acidobacteriota bacterium. GTDB lineage: Bacteria > Acidobacteriota > Blastocatellia > Pyrinomonadales > Pyrinomonadaceae > OLB17. The sequence continues at coordinate 329,373 of JAHBSK010000002.1, forward strand.
TGAGGATGAAACTTATGCCATTGTCGGGGCAGCTTTGGATGTCTATCATCGTTTGGGAACCGGTTTTGCCGAACCTGTCTATCAAGAAGCATTGGAAATTGAATTTGGTCTGAGGAATATACCTTTTGAACGCGAAAAATGGCTTCAGATCAGTTACAAGGGACGAGAGCTTAAAAAGCAATATAAAGCTGATTTCTTGTGTTACGGACAGATCATCGTAGAACTAAAAGCTCAGACGGCCATGTCTTCTATTGATTGGTCGCAGGTTATAAATTATTTGAAGGCCAGTAATTTAAGGGTTGGGCTTTTATTCAATTTTGGGCATCCGCGCTGGTTGGAGAAGAAACGATTGATCGTTTGAACTTCTTTCTGTGTCTCCTCTCTGTGTTTTCTGTGTTCTAGAATTTTCACCACAGAATGCACAGAAAAAGGACACAGAAAAGCACGGAAAGAATGGTTTTACCGAGTAAAATCTGGATCGGCGGAATCAGTGTTTATGTTCTGTGTCTTCATCTGTGTGTTCTGTGATCAAAGGATCTGATGGAACACAGAAGGCACAGAAAAGCACGGAAAGCATGGTTTGACCGAGTAAAATCTGGATCGGCGGAATCAGTGTTTATGTTCTGTGTCTTCATCTGTGTGTTCTGTGGTTAAAGGGTCTGATGGAACACAGAATGCACAGAAAAAGACACAGAAAAACACAGAAAGGATGGCTTGACCGCGTGAAGCACGGGTTAGTCGATTATGAGGGGAATTGTTATTGAGTTCCTAATTCACAGATAAAGGCACATCGCATAATCAATGAAATTCGAGTTAGAACCACATAATCGAAATATTCCTGAGGGTGAATTATTGGCGGACCTAAAACGTGTTGCCAAAGAACTCGGTAAATCCGCCGTTACAATAGATGAGTACAATGAGCGTGGGAATTACCATAGCAGCACCCTTTCAAGACGGTTTGGTTCTTGGATAAAGACTTTACAAGTCGCCGGACTTGAGAAAACAAGGAATCTCAATATTCCCAATGAGGATCTTTTCGAAAATTTGGCAGATGTTTGGACGAAATTAGGCCGACAGCCTAAGTACAGCGACCTCACATCTCTCACATCAAAGTTTTCTTCAGGTACGTACGAAAAAAGATTTGGAAGTTGGCGAAAAGGACTTGAGGAGTTTGTGAAGTGGGCTAATGAAAGTGATGAAACTTCGTTTAGTTCGAACAATTCTGTTGGAACAGCTATTTCTAAGGCTAAACACAGGACTCCGCGAAATGTGAACTACCGCTTGCGATTTTTGGTTATGAGAAGAGACAACTTCAAGTGTCGGATAACAGGTCGGTCCCCTGCTACCGATCCAACGGTTGTACTTGAGGTTGACCACATAATACCTTGGGATAAAGGCGGTGAAACTGTATTAGAAAATCTCCAAACTCTCGCTAAGGAAATAAATATAGGAAAAAGTAACCTTGATATGAACGAATAGCAGTTTTCTCAGACGGCCGCTCTGAAACTTGCTTTATTAAATGATTTAAAATTTATGGCATTGCAACTACGCAGAAAAACGCACGAATCGATCGTGTATATAGATAAGGATTCGGCGCCGAGGATAATGCCTTTTGGCGAGGATTTTATTATTGAGGATATTCCCGTGGGGACGCGGGTGATATATCCTAATCCGCCGATCAAGGGTTTGCCTAATCGCGAGGCGGCGATACGCTATGCGGTCAATCATCCGCTGGAGATGGAACCGCTTTACGCGCTGCTCGAACCGGGAATGCGCGTGACGATAGCGATGGATGACATCTCACTGCCGCTGCCGCCGATGCAGACACCCGATCTGCGCCAGACGATGCTTGAGGTTGTTTTGGACATGTGCGCGGCAAACGGCGTGGATGACGTGCATCTGATCATAGCAAATTCGCTGCACCGCAAGATGACCGAATGGGAAATGAAGCGGATGGTCGGCGACGCGATCTTCGACGAATTTTACCCTGACCGCTATTACAATCACGACGCCGAGGACGACGACAATCTCGTCACCATCGGCCATACGCGACACGATGAGCCGCTGCGCGTAAACAAACGCGCTATCGAGAGCGACCTGCTTATTTACCTGAACATCAATCTTGTCCCGATGGACGGCGGGCATAAATCGGTCGCCGTCGGCCTGTGCGATTACGAGAGCCTGCGTGCGCATCACGAGCCGCAGACCATTCGGGACAGCGATTCTTATATGGATCCGCCCGCGTCTGAGCTTAATCACAAGGTCATTCGACTTGGAAAACTGGTTGATGAACATTGCAAGGTGTTTCATATCGAAACCGCTCTGAACAACAAAATGTTTCCCGAAGGCTATGACATTCTTACGCGAAACGAGGACGAGTTCTCGTTCGCCGACCGCCTGAAATGGGAAGCGATGAAACGCACCTTCTCAAAACTGCCGCGAACGGCTAGGCGAAAGATGCTTCACGCGATTCCGGCGGCGTATGAACTGATCGGCTGTTACGCGGGAAAGACCGAACCGGTGCATGAAAAGATCCTCGAACTGAACTACCGGCAATACGAGATACCCGTAAAAGGGCAATGCGACATTCTGATCTCCGGCATTCCCGACATCTCACCGTACAACGTCTATTCGGCGCTCAATCCGCTGTTGGTGCAGGTGATGGCGCTCGGATATCACTTCAATATGTATCGGAATAAGCCGCTGCTCAGAAAAGGCGGCGTGATGATAATAACGCATCCGTGCTTTGATGAATTTGACCACAAATTTCACCCAAGCTATATCGAATTTTTCCATCGGCTGCTGCCCGAATCGCGCGATGCGTTTTATCTGCGTGAAAAATACGAGCGCGAATTTGCGACCAATCCGGCTTACGTTGAGATGTATCGACGCGGCAACGCCTATCATGGAGCGCACGCTTTCTTTATGTGGTATTGGGGCGAGAACGGCCGCCAGCATGTTGGCAAGGTCATCGTCGCCGGAGCCGAAAACGCCCACGTTCCCGAAATGCTCGGCTGGGAACGTGCCGACAACCTGACCGAAGCCGTCGCCATGGCTCGCAGCTACATGGGCCGCAACGCCGAAATAACAATGCTCCATCAGCCGATGATCGGACTGTGCAGTGTGAGCGATTAACAGAAATAGGGCGTCAGCCCGGAAAACGGTTACAAAAATGGCAAGATCGCCTAAAAAGGCATACAGATTTGGTGAGTTTACTCTTATCCCGGACGAAGGCTTGCTTCGTAAGGGCGAAGAGAATATCCATCTCCAGCGCAAGGTCTTCGACCTGCTTGTCTTGCTGATCGAAGATCACGGCAGCCTTGTTACAAAAGACGAGATCATCGAACTGATCTGGAATGACGCCTATGTCGATGAGGCTGCCGTTTCGCGGTCGGTCTGGGCGATCAGAAATGCTTTGGGTGAGGATTCAAGGTCGCCGCGATTCATCCATACCGTGCCGAAACGGGGATACAGGTTTGTCGGCGAGATCGAGACCTTGACCTTAGGGGAATCGGAACCTGTCCAGGGTGCTGCCGGTGATGGGAAAGGCCGTATTTCAGCTAATGAGGATCAATCGGGTTCTGATCTGAGCAGGCATCTATCCGAAGAAGCGGACGCTGCCGAAGTTCGATCTGGAACAGCGGCTGCTGCATTGCGAACGCGTAAGGAAAAAGCTGCGGTGGAACCGGTAATGCCTGCGGATGAAGATCCGGTCGCGGGAGTATCGCGAAAATATACGACGATAGCCGCGGTAATTATTGTGACAGCCGTGTTGGCGGGAGCATATGCGGCCTACCGCCAGTATTTTTTGGTAAAAAAGATCGAGTCGGTCGCGATAATGCCATTTGCCAATCAGACGGGCGACCCCGATATCGAATATCTCAGCGACGGCATTACTGAAACGCTTATTGCAACGTTATCCGAATTGCCGGAGGTCACGGTCAAGCCGAGATCGACCGTTTTTCGGTATAAGGGCATGGAGACCGATCCGCGTGAACTTGCCGCCGACCTGAAGGTAGATGCGATACTCACGGGCCGTATAACAAAACGCGGGAATGAGCTGTTGTTCTTTGTCGAACTGGCGGACACAAATGCCGATAAGGTCGTGTGGAGCGGCCAGTACAAGCGTGTGCCATCTGAGCTGGCGTCGCTTGAGCCTGAAATGGTCCGCGACCTGACGGACAAACTGCGGATCGAATTGTCGGGCGACGACCGTCAAAAGATATCGCGGCGATACACATCAGATCCGGAGGCCTATCAACTGTATCTGCACGGACGGTACGAATGGAATAAATTTTCAACGGAAGGGCTGACCAAGAGCGCCGAATACTTTGAGCGTGCCGTTCAGGCCGATCCGACATATGCGCTCGCATATTCCGGCCTGGCAGATGCCTACATAAATCTTGGTGTCGATCATGTTTCGCCGACATCTGTGATGGCAAAGGCCCGGATAGCGGCGCTGCAGGCCATCGCGCTCGACAATTCGCTGGCAGAGGCTCATACATCACTTGGGTCGTATCGGATGTTCTATGAATGGGACATGCGAGAGGCGGAAAAAGAGTATTTGCTGGCGATCAGCCTTGATCCGCGATATGCGAACGCCCGGCATTTTTACAGCCATTGCCTGATGTTTTCAGGCAGGCCGGATGAGGCGATAAAAGAAATGCGTACGGCTGTCGATCTGGAGCCGCTTTCGTTTGTCAATAATGCCGAACTTGGCTGGACATATTATCTTGCAGGCCGGCATGACGAGGCGACCGAACAGTTGCGGAAGACGATAGAAATGGACCCGTCATCAGCGTACGGACATTGGATGCTCGGGACGGTGCAGGTCGAGACGGGTGATTTTGAAGCGGCCAAAGCATCGCTTACCGAAGGAGTGCGGTTGGCTCCCGATTGGCAGGAGGCTGGCCTGATGCTGGCCTATACGTATGCAAAGGCCGGTGAAAGAACCAATGCCGAAGCGTTGCTTGGCAAATTATTGGATTCGGCGGAAAAGACCTATGTCAATCCCGTTCTTATTGCTGCTGTTTACGCCGCTCTTAACGATAATGACCGGGCAATAGAATGGCTGGAAAAAGGGTATCGTGAAAAAAGCTCCTGGATGAGCTGGATCGCCATTGAGCCGATGCTTGCCTCGCTGAGGCCCGACCCGCGCTTTCAGGGCCTGGTCAGGCGCGTAGGTAAATAGGCCGAGCGTTGCGAAAAGGCTTATTCGCGTTGAGGCCCCGCAAATAATGCAGCCTTATAAAGGGCGTCGGGGATGGTGAGGAATTCTATTTAAGGTAATGGATCTGCGGCTTTAGAGATAGTATGGCAACAAAACCGAAACAAAGCACAGCTCTTGTCGTAACTAGGGATATCGACGACAAAATTTATCTTATTCGCGGCCAGCGTGTGATGTTGGACAGCGATCTGGCTGTTGTTTATCAGGTTGAAACCAAGATACTGAACCGTGCGGTTAAGAGGAACCTCGGACGGTTTCCTGCTGACTTTATTTTTCAGCTTACTGAGGAAGAAATGAGCAGCTTGAGGCGCCAAATTGGCACCTCAAGTTCTGCTCACGGCGGTCGTCGATATTTACCTTATGTCTTCACAGAACACGGAGCGGTAATGCTTGCAAGCGTTCTGAACAGCCCGACGGCGGTTGAGGCGAGTATCGGAGGTTGTCCGTGCTTTCGTCAAGATGCGGTCGGTTTTGGCGTTGCACAAAGACCTTGCCAAAAAGATTGAGCGGCTTGCAAAAGTGGCGGTCGATCACGAGAACGAATTTGAGGTCGTGTGGGAACTGCTGGGCGACATAATGCGCGACCCCAAACACCTGAAACGCAAGATCGGTTTTGTAGAAACCAAACAAAAAAAGACAACAGCGACACGCTCGCAAGGAAGAAAGAAATGACAGAGTTACAGTTAGGAAAATACGAGTTTTATCCGTATGAGTTTGATAAGGAGAAAACGCAGGATTTGGAAGAAATCGTAAGGCGACGGGAGGAGAAAAAAGGAGTAAGCCAGCATCGAAAAGACAAACTTGTTCAACAAAGAGGTAAGAAAAAAGTCTAATATGTTTGAGATCGAATTTAATGAGCCGTTTTATTCCGTTTGTACTTGTTGTGGTTCAAATACTACTTCACTTACAAGATTCGTCAAACGAGATGGGAATGCGTATGCGGTTTACTACGCCTTTTTTACTGAAGGACATTCGGGTTTGACTGGTTTGGTAAGCATTGGTGAATGGGGAATCGAGGAAATTCCAAAGGACAGATATGCATTTGGGTTCGATATGATGGTGACGGGCGAGAGTTATCGAGCAATGATCATAAATGCCGAGAACACCCCTTGGGGTAAAGCAGATATCCTTGGTCAAAAGCTAACTCGCGAAGAGGCGATGTTACATCCTTGGCTGAAAGATGTTTACGAAATAATTGATTTGATGGCAGATCAGGATGATGAAGTCCGTGGATTTTTCGGGCAAGAGATTGTTCACTAAGTTGTAATGAAACTATCACCAACAGAGATATTTAAGGGCAAGACGATATTTTAACGACATAGAAAATAAATTTGTGAAAACTAAAATTTCAACCAAAAATAAGGACGGTTCGCTTAAAACGAACGAGGTTTTGTTTGATGAGATACGCAGTTTGATCGAGGAAACTCGTTCCAGGGTCGCCAGTACGGTCAATTCGGCACTCGTTTTGATGAACTGGCACATCGGCAAACGCATCAATGACGAGATCCTGCAAAATAAGCGGGCGGAATATGGAAATGAAATTGTTGTGACGTTGTCACAACAATTGACTGCTGAATATGGCAAAGGTTTTACTCGAGCTAACTTGTTTAGAATGGTGCAGTTTGCTGAGATTTATCCTGACATCGAAATTGTCGCGTCACTGACGCGACAATTGACGTGGACGCATGTTGTCGAGCTTCTCCCAATCAAAGACCAGCTAAAACGTGACTTTTACGCCGAAATGTGCCGGATCGAGCGTTGGAATGTTCGCACTTTACGCGGGAAGATTCAGGGAATGCTCTTTGAGCGCACCGCGATCTCCCGCAAGCCTGAAGAGACGATTAAAACCGAACTCGCCGAACTTCGCGATGAAGATAAGCTGACGACCGACCTCGTTTTTCGCGACACATATTTCCTTGATTTTCTTGGTTTGAGTGATACTTTCAGCGAAAAAGATCTGGAAAATGCGATCCTAAGAGAGCTTGAAAGATTTTTGCTCGAACTCGGTGTCGGGTTTGCGTTCGTTGCGCGGCAGAAGCGGATCACGGTTGACGGGGATGATTTTTATATTGATCTGCTGCTGTATCACAGGGAATTGCGCAGGCTGGTTGTTATCGAATTGAAGCTGGGTAAATTTATGCCCGCTGATCTTGGGCAGACCGAATTTTATTTGCGTTGGCTAGACAAATATGAACGCAAGCCTTGGGAAGAATCGCCGATCGGTTTGATCTTGTGTTCGGAGAGGTCAAAGGAACGAGTCGAATTATTGGCCCTGGATGGCCGCGATATAAAAGTAGCCGATTATTGGACGCAGCTTCCCGACAAGAAATTGCTCGAACAGAAGCTGCACGAAGCCGTGATCATGGCGCATCGGCTCAGCGAGAGGGAATAACGCGGAACGCGGACATCTTTGTTCGCGCGTGGAATTTGGGAATGACTCGTGGACAAGGATGTCCGAGTTCTGATTATGAAGTTATCACCAACAGAAATATTTAAGGGTAAGAAGATATTTTTTATCGGCGGGACGGGGTTTGTGGGGAAGGTCACGTTGTCGATGCTTTTGCATAATTTTCCTGATGTGGGGAAGGTTTATGCGACCGTTCGGGCGCGTGACGAGAACGAATCGAAGATCAGGTTTTGGACAAGCATCGTCACATCGCCGACGTTCGACCCGCTGCGCGAAAAATACGGCGACGGTTTTGAGGATTTTATAAAGGAAAAGGTCGTGCCGGTCAACGGCGATGTGGGAAATCAGTATCTGGGCATGAGCGAAGAGCAGGCCCGCGAGATAATGCAGGATTGCGACGTGATATTGAACGGCGCCGGAAACGTGACGTTCAATCCGCCACTCGAATCCGCTCTGCGAACGAACATCAACGGCTCAAACAACATCATCGAACTTGCGCGGATGATGAAAAAACCGCGCGTCGTCCATGTTTCGACGTGTTTCGTTGCCGGAAAGCGTTCCGGGGCGATATGGGAAAATGAACCGGTCGTCGGTTATTTTCCGCGAAAGAATGAACTGGTCGGGACGACCTTTGACGTTAACCGCGAGGTGCAGGATTGCGCACGGCTATCAGAACAAGCAAGGCAGGAGGCGGACGACGCCGTGCAGGCGGCAAAGTTTCGCGAACAGGCCCGTCAGCGTTTCATAGACGAAGGCCGTGACCCCGATGATGAATCGGAACTGAAATCTGCCATCTTTCGCGAACGCAAGATGTGGATACGTGAACGCACGACCGAGCTTGGCGCCGCACGTGCAGAATATTGGGGTTGGACGAACATCTATACATATTCAAAATCGCTGGCCGAACAGGTCATCGCCGGACAGGATGACATTGTGAAAACGCTCGTGCGGCCGTCCATTGTCGAATCTTCGCAAAGCTATCCGTTTCCCGGCTGGAACGAAGGGTTTACCACGACCGCGCCGCTTATCCTGATCGCTCTTCGCGGCCAGCCGGTCATTCCGGTCAATGAAAAGCTCGTGCTGGACGTAATTCCGGTCGATATGGTCGCTGGTGTCATCCTCGCGGCGACCATGAACGTGCTGGTTGATGACAACCCGCCGCTTGTTTTTCAGGCGTCATCGGGCGACTCCAATCCGAACGATATGAAACGCATCGTCGGACTGGTCGGCCTATACAAACGCCGGCATTTTGACGAAAAGGAAACGGGCAACAAGATCACAAACAAGCTCTCGGCAATGATCGAGGCAACGCCGGTCAAACAGCGCACCTATGAACTGACCTCAGCGCCGATGCTGAACAGGCTGGCCCGACGCGCTGACGACCTGATGGACAAGGCGACACCACGCTGGGGCGGCGGACGCATCGGCAATATAATTTCCGATCTGAAAAAATCGACCGAGGAATTCAAACGTACGACACAGGAAACCATCGACGCTTTTGCGATGTTCAAACCGTTCATGGTCGATAACGCCTACCTTTACCGTTCGGACAACGTGCGTGCGTTGATCGCGATGGTAAAGGAAAAGGAAAATCACCTTTTGCCGTGGTATCCCGAAAAGCTGGATTGGTACGACTATTGGCTAAACGTTCATTTTCCGGGAATGAAAAAATGGGTTTTGCCGACGCTTGAGGAAGAACTGAAAAGCATTGAAAAACGCTCGCACACATATAAAGATCTGCTCGATCTTTTTGATACGGCGACGAAACGGTTCCCGACGCGCGTCGCAATGCGCATCGAACGCAATGGCCGCCGCGAACAATATACATACGAGGACGTTCGCGAACTGACACTCCGCGCAGCGGGCTTTCTGGCGGCGAACGGCATTGAACAGGGCGACCGCGTTCTCCTTTTTTCAAACAATATGCCCGAATGGGGAATGACCTATTTCGGCATACTGAAAACCGGTGCGACCGCCGTGCCGATAGACCCGTCAAGTTCTGTCGATGATGTCGTGAATTTTGCCGCGGCCGCTGAGGCAAAGGCGATAGTCATTTCGCCAAAACTGGATGCTGAGAACACCGAATTGCGGGGAAAATTGGCAGAGGCATTCGCCGGCAGGGATGCCGGCGTTCCCGGCGTTCCCGGCGCTCCCAGTGTGTGGACGTTTGATGAGGTCTTTGAAATGCCGAGCGAGACCGAAGAAGCGCAGCGGCTGGCGATGCTGCCGCCAAAGGTGCTGTCAAATGCGGTTGCTTCGCTGATCTTCACCTCAGGCACGACCGGCAAGCCAAAGGCCGTGATGCTCTCGCACAAAAATTTCACGAACATGATCTCGATGCTGTCGAGCATTTTGGAAATGGACCTGACGGACGGCGTTCTTTCGGTTTTGCCGATGCATCACACGTTCGAGTTTTCGGCAGGATTCCTGACACCATTTGCCAACGGCACACAGATAACATACCTGAACGAACTGACCGCCGAAGACCTTTCGCGAACGATAGAGAACGGCCACGTTACGGGAATGGTCGGTGTTCCTGCCTTGTGGGAGATGCTGCATCGCCGCATAAAGACACGCCTTCGCGAACGCGGCGACTGGATCGCTGACATGGCCGACAATGTCATCGAATTCAATTCGTGGATACGCGACAACACTCCGTTCAACCTCGGCCCGATAGTGTTTTTCCCGATACATCAGGGCATGGGCGGAAAGATGCGGTACCTCATTTCAGGCGGTTCGGCATTGAGCGAAAAGATACAAAAAGATCTGCACGGACTTGGGTTTACCGTTCTGGAAGGCTACGGCCTGACGGAATCGTCGCCGGTGCTGACGGTGGCTCGGCCGGGCAACAAGCTGTTAAAGGGAAGCGTCGGCCAGCCGCTGCCCGGTGTTGAGGTAAAGATAGACAGCCCGGACGAAAGCGGCGTCGGTGAGGTGATGGCACGCGGCCAGAACATAATGCTCGGCTATTATAACGATCAGGAAGCGACCGACGCCGTCATGCAGGACAGATGGCTGCGGACGGGCGATCTTGGGCGTTTGGACGAGGACGGAAATCTCTATATCGTCGGCCGTTCAAAGGACGTGATAATTGATTCCAACGGAAAGAATATCTATCCAGACGAGATCGAAGAGCTTTACAGCAAGTTCGCATATATAAAGGAAATGAGCGTGGTCGGCATGCCCGAAGATGACGGCGGCGAAAAGGTGGCGGCATTGGCTGTGCCGGACTATGAACACGACATCGCGCTCGCGCGGGCCGAGGTCAACAAAAAGATCGAGGTGCATTTCCGTGAGGTTTCGGCGACGCTGCCTTTTTTCAAACGCGTGAAGATACTCCGCATAACACCGTTTGAATTGCCGCGAACCGCAACCCGAAAAGTAAAGCGTCCCGAGGTGGTTGAGATGCTTCAGATACTGGAGGAGCGCTCAAAGAAAAAGACCAAGGCGGTGATCGAATCAAAAAGCGATGACAACGCACTGTGGATAAGAAAGATCGTTGCCAGCGTTTCCAGCCGTCCGCTGTCGGACGTGGATCTGGACGACAGGTTGTCCGATCTGGGTTTCGATTCGCTAATGTTTGTCGAGCTGCAGGCGGCGGTCGAGGACGCAGGAGGAAGAGTGCTTTCACCTGACACTTTGGATGAGGTGCAGACCGTTCGCGAACTGCTGACCGCTGTTCAACGACAGGACAAGACGAAAAAGCTGGCGGACGAACCCGGCGTCGAGGAAAAGAAAGAGGAAGAAGACCTGTATGTGCCTTCGCTGGTCAGACGTGTCGGCAACGCGGTGGTCGATCTTGCACAGGATCAGCTTTATTCGACCGTTCTCAATACGACCATCGAAGGGCAGGTGAACGTACCGCAGCATGTCAATTTTATCGTTGCGCCAAATCACGCCTCGCATATCGACACAGGCCTTGTAAAACGGGCATTGGGCAGGGAAACCGCCGAACAGACTGTCGCAGTTGCCGCCGCCGATTACTGGTTCGACACTAAATACAAGCGGGCGTATATGAACAATTTTACGACGCTTGTGCCGATAGAGCGTGCAGGCAGTTTGCGGCAATCGCTGCGTCACGTTACGCGCATTTTGCACGAAGGCTATAACGCGCTCATCTTTCCCGAAGGCACAAGATCGCTGACGGGCGAGATCGCTGAGTTCAAACCCGTCATCGGCTATCTGGCGTTGAATCAAAAGATAGGCATTTTGCCGATATATCTTTGGGGAACGTTCGAGGCGTATCCGAAAGGAATGACGATACCCGCTCGCAAGAGCATCGGAGCAAAGGTCGGGGCAAAGGTCGGACGGTTCCTGTCATACGAAGAACTTAGTGAAATGACCAAAGGCGTGCCCAATGCCGAGGCATACAGGCTGATCGCCGCCCGCGTTCAGCACGAGGTCGAGAACATGCGCGATGGAAAAAGCGACAAGTTCGATGTCGCCGCCGTCCGCAAACAATGGAAGGCCGACAGGAGGAAAACGCGAAAACAGGAGCCGTTGATAGATGATTAGACGGCAAAGCGATATTAGGCCATAGTTAAGATAATGGGAAACGGCGGAAGGCCCGTTCAGAGCCTGCCGCCGACTAAACACGAACTATTCGCGTATGTGCTGAATGGCGGGAAGAAGCAGGCCGATCAGGATCGGAGAGACGGCGAGAGCCGTGATAAGCTCGATAAGCGTAAAGCCGCCCATCTTGCCAAATGCCTTTACCGCCTTGTCCTGACGAGTTTGTCTGGTTTTATTTTCCATTGTTATTACTCCTTATAAGTATTGGTCTAGTATTTATTTCAGATGGTTTATGTGCCATCCGGTCTTTGGCGGGTTTTTAAGGCCGCCAATTAGGAAATGCGTTCATCGGTGAAAAAAACTATCTTTTATTTTTGCCGGATCGAAAAAAAAATGCGGATTCTCGGTGATTTGAGTGTAATTTTAGAGAAATCGTGAAACCAAACGCCGCTGCATCAGCGTAAACCAAAGCAGCAAACCAATTCAGCGACGAGCATAAAAATATGAGTACCATTAAAATCTTTCTTCTTGTCATCGGCCTTTTATTTTCAACATTTCCGGTATCGGCCCAGCGGACTGCCGCCGAAGCACCGCTTAGGATCGACTATGAAAAATTCACACTGCCGAACGGCCTGGACGTGATCTTTCACATCGACCGCTCTGATCCGGTCGTAGCGGTATCGCTGACGGCCCACGTCGGGTCGGCGCGTGAAAAAGAGGGCCGAACGGGTTTTGCCCACATGTTCGAGCATCTGCTGTTCCTTGAATCCGAAAATCTAGGCAAAGGCGGGCTTGATAAGTTGAGCGCGCGGATAGGCGGTTCGGGTGCGAACGGTTCTACGTCTCGTGACCGGACAAATTATCTGCAAACTGTGCCGAACGATGCCCTCGAGAAAATGCTCTGGGCCGAGGCGGACAAACTCGGCTGGTTCATCAATACGGTCACAGTCCCGGTGCTTGAAAAAGAGAAACAGGTTGTAAAGAACGAAAAGCGTCAGGGCGTGGACAACCAGCCATATGGCCATACGCAATATGTCATCGACAAGGCGCTATACCCGAAAGACCATCCGTACAACTGGCAGGTCATCGGCTCGCTTGAAGATCTGCAGAACGCAACGCTCGACGACGTAAAGGAATTTTTCCGCAAATGGTACGTTCCAAACAATGTCACGCTGACGGTAGCGGGCGATTTTGACCCCGGTCAGGCAAAAAAATGGGTCGAGAAATATTTCAGCGAGATCAAACGCGGCGACGACATTGAAAAGCTCGAAAAACGTCCGGGCGTGGTCAGAGAGACCGTCAAATTTTATCACGAGGACAATTACGCACGTCTGCCTGAGCTTACCTACGCGTGGCCGACGGTCGAACAGTATCATCCCGATTCGTATGCCCTGAATGTTTTGACGCAGTATCTGACCGTTGGGAAAAAGGCTCCGTTCTATCGTGTTCTGGTCGAGGATAAAAAGCTGACGTCGGATGTTTCGATGTTCGGCTACACATCGGAACTTGCAGGCCAGACACAGCTTGAGGTCAGGGCGTTTGCCGATAAGGATCTTGACGATGCGGCAAAGGCAATAACCGAGGCTTTTGCCCTGTTTGAAAAAGAAGGCATTTCGCAAAAAGACCTTGACCGCATCAAGGCGGGACAGGAAACGCAGTTCTACAATTCGCTCTCAAGCGTTCTGGGCAAAGGCTCACAGCTTACACAGTGCAGCATTTTTACGGGCGATCCGGGCTGTATCGAAAAGAACATCGCGGGCATTTTGGCGGTGACGCCGGCAGACGTGACGCGTGTTTATGAAAAATATATCAAAGGAAAAAATTACATTGCTACCAGCTTTGTGCCAAAGGGCAAAGCGGAACTTGCCCTGGAAGGTTCAAAGGTCGCCGAGGTTGTGATCGAGCCGATAGTTCAGGGAGCCGAGGACGCGGTCGATCCGAACGTGAACGCGGAATATGAAAAAACGCCGTCATCGTTTGACCGCAGCGTCGAGCCGCCTTACGGCAAGGCTCCTGAACTGCGAATACCGACGGTATGGCAAAGCAAGCTGTCCAATGGCGTAAGGGTTTACGGCATAGAAAATTCCGAGGTTCCGCTTGTCCAGTTCGAGATAACCATTGACGGCGGACAGCTTTTGGAGGCGGCGGACAAGCAAGGCTCGGCCTCTATGACCGCTCGGCTGATGAATTTCGGCACAAAGAACAAAACGCCGCAGGAACTGGAGGACGCCATCAAACAGCTTGGCGCGTCGATCAATTTCTCCGGCGGAAAGGAAGGCATCACCGTTCGAGCGAACACGCTTGCGAGAAATTACGACGCAACGCTTGCTCTGGTAGAGGAAATGCTGCTGGAACCGCGTTGGGATGCGAAGGAGTTTGACCTGCTCAAACAAGGCACCGTCAGCCAGATACGGCAGATGTCCGCCAACCCGAATGCGATAGCGCAGGAGAAATTCAACGAGATCGCCTACGGCAAGGACAGCGTTTACGCAAAAACCACGATAGGGACGATAGATTCGGTCAACGGCATCACTCTGGATGACCTCAAAGCGTTCTATGCAAAGAACATTTCGCCTTCGGTTGCGAGGATGCACGTTGTCGGCGACATCAAAAAGGACAAGGTCGCGACATCGCTAAAGAGTCTGAATTCCAAATGGAAAAAGAAGAATGTAAAGATACCGTCGTTCAAGATACCTGCTGCTCCGACAAAGGCACAGGTCTATTTTTATGATGTGCCGAACGCGTCGCAATCGGTTCTCAGAATAGGTTATCCGGCGTTGGCAGAGACGGATGCGGAGTTCTATCCGGCGGTCGTTTCCAACTACATTCTGGGCGGCGGCGGTTTTGCTTCGCGGCTGACACAGGAACTTCGCGAAGGCAAAGGCTATACTTACGGGATAAACTCGAACTTTTCGGGAACGGCAAATTCGGGTCTGTTCACCATCGGCAGCGGCGTCAGGAGCAACGTCACGCTCGAATCGCTGCAACTGGTCAAGGACATTCTCGAAGCCTATCCGAAAACCTTTACCGATCAGGACCTGGAAACGACCAAGGGCTTTTTGATCAAGAGCAATGCCCGTGTGTTTGAAACATCGGGAGCAAAGCTGGGAATGCTGGACAACATCAGCGGCTATGGATGGAAACCCGATTATGTAAGAACGCGCGAAGGCGTGGTCAAAGCAATGACGGTTGACCGCATCAAGCAGCTTTCGACGAAATACTTCGATTCGAACAAGATGATCTGGATCGTCGTCGGCGATGCCAAAACGCAGATGCCGCGTCTGAAAGAGCTTGGCTTCGGCGAGCCTGTTTTGCTGAATAAGTAAGAGTTTCTTTACCGCAGAGACGCAGAGTCGCAGAGGACTTTTGGAAAATTATTCTGCGTCTCTGTGCCTCTGCGGTTATGATCGTTTCTAATTTGTGTATATGAACAGAAAAACGGGAAGACTCATTTTTACGACAATGTGCATGGTCATTTTGTCGGCTGCCGTTTCGGCCTTTGCTCAAACGTCTGATCCAAAGATCGACCGAAAGAAACTGGCGAATGAGGTCAAGGCGGAGTTTCAGCACGCGTGGAATGGTTATAAGAAATACGCCTGGGGCAATGATGATCTTAAGCCGCTGAGCAGGTCTTATCATAACTGGTATGCCGAGCCGCTTTTGATGACGCCGGTCGATGCCCTGGACACAATGTATCTGATGGGCCTGAAAAAAGAGGCCGACAAGACCCGCAAATACATCACAAAAACGCTCAAGTTCGACAAAGACCTCGACGTACAGAAATTCGAGATCGTCATCCGTCTGCTCGGCGGGCTGTTGTCTTCGTATCAGATAACGGGTGACAAAGAGCTTTTGAAACTTGCGGATGATCTCGGCGCTCGGCTGCTGCCGGCGTTCGATTCGCCGACCGGTTTGCCGTATAAACATGTAAATCTGCGAACGGGAAAGGTCAGCACACCGATCTCAAATCCGGCTGAGACCGGAACGCTGCTTATCGAATTCGGTACACTTTCAAAACTTACCGGAAAGCCTGTCTATTACGAAAAAGCGAAACGAGCGTTGGTCGAAACCTTTAACCGCCGTTCAAAGATCGGGCTGGTCGGTACGCGAATAAATGTAGAGACCGGCGAATGGACGAACAAGGGAAGCCACGTCAGCGCCGAGATAGATTCGTACTACGAATATCTGTGGAAATGCTGGCGGTTGTTTCGCGATGAGGAATGCAGGCAGATGTGGGAAGAGAGCATTCCTGTCATACACAAATACCTTGCCGATGAGGTTCGCGACGGCGAGCTTTGGTACGGCCACGCCGATATGGACACAGGCGAACGAACGCGGACGACATGGGGAGCTTTGGACGCATTCTTTCCGGGATTGCTGGCGATCTCAGGCGATCTGGAAAGGGCACAGAGGCTTCAGGATTCCTCGTTCAAGATGTGGAATTTGCACGGCATCGAACCCGAGGTTCTGGACTACGCAAAGATGGAGGTCACGCGTCCCGGCTATCCGCTGCGGCCTGAGATAATCGAATCGACATACATTCTCTATCAGCTTACAAAAGACCCGAAATATCTGGCTATGGGCAAAAAGATCTGGGAGGATTTCAAAGAACACTGCCGCACGGATGTCGGCTACGCCCATCTGAAAGACGTCATTACCAAGGAGAAAAATGACGGGATGCAGAGCTTTGTCATGGCCGAAACGTTCAAATATTTTTATCTGCTTTTTGCTGACGACAAAATACTGGATTTTAATAAAGTAACTTTCAACACTGAGGCACATCCGGTGCATCGGACGTGGAAGGATTAGACAGGGAGACAAGGAGACAGGGAGACACAGTAGGTGACGAATAGGTGCTCGGACTTCTATACCGCTCGTGGTGTGAAAAAACTGATAAGGTGATCGTTACCGATCTGACTTGTTGCAGTCGCTCTATTTGTCACATTCGTCCTATACGTCCCATTTGTCCCTTAGGTCTTTTATTTTCTTAGGTTAAACTGACGAGCATGGCGAAAAAGAAATCTTTGGCTAAAGTAGAAAAAAAGACACTTGTCACAGGCGGGACGGGATTTCTCGGAGCCGAGGTCGTGAGGCAGTTGATCGACGCCGGCGAAAAGAACCTGCGTGTGATGGCGTCGCATGTGCCGGAGTGGATGAAGGATGCGGGTGTTGAACCGTTCGAGGGTTCGGTGACTGAGGCCGGTGACGTCGCCGAAGCGGTCAAGGGTGTTTCGGTGATATTTCATCTGGCGGGAAAGGTCTCGCGGGACAACACCGACGCCATTGAGATGAACAAGGTTCACGTTGCGGGAACGCGTCTGCTTTGCGAGGCGGCGGCTGAGGCTGGTGTAAAAACAATAGTGCTGGCTTCCTCAAGCGGGACGATCGCGGTCAGCGAAGAGCCGGAGGTCATAGACGAATCATATCCGCCGCCGGTCGAGATAATTTCACGCTGGGCATATTACGCGTCAAAATATTATCAGGAACGCGCCGCTCTTGAAAATTTTGACGGTGACGGCAGAAAGCTCGTTATTATGAACCCGACGCTGCTGCTCGGGCCGGGCGATGAGCGACTGAGTTCGACAAAGTTAGTGCTTGATTTTCTCGGCAAAAAACTGCCATATACGCCGGGCGGCGGTTTAAGCTTGGTTGATGCTCGCGATGCGGCCGCTGCCTTTCTCAACGCGGTCGAGGCAAGCCGTCATCAGGAAAAATATCTACTCGGCGCCGCCAATATGACATTCAAAGATCTCTTTGGCCGCCTTGAAAGGCTTTCGGGGGTTGCGGCCCCGATGCTGAAGGTGCCAAAAGGGCTTGCGGTCGCCGGAGCGGGTTTTGTCGATTCGGTCTTTCGGAATTGGAACAAGGCCTCGCCGATACAGCCGAAAGAGGTCGAACAGGCCGAATATTTTTGGTATCTTTCTTCTGCTAAGGCCACGGAAGAGCTTGCATTTACGCCCCGCGACGTTCAGGAAACATTGAACGACACGATAGGTTATATCCGTCAAAACTTTCTCGGTGACGGCGTATTTGATAAGAAAATGTAAAAAGTTCTGTAAAAAGCAAAATTTCCGGGAACAAAACGTCTGACTACGTTCGTATAACGCGGACGTAGTTTTTATTTGCTTTTAATACGGAGTTTTTATTTATATGCCAAGTTACAGACAGATCGGCCCCATAGTTCAATCGGGCTGGTACACATGTTGGGCTGCCTCGATGTCGTGGTGGCTGAGGGCGATGTCAGACCGCGGAAGACAGTTTCTTACCGAAGAAGAGATGTTGAATAAGTTCCCGCTGGATTGGGATCAGAACGGAGCAATGACGCTAAAGGGAATGAGTTCGATATTCGGCGAACAGGCGTTCGGAATGTCCTATCGTTTCGGCAATCAGAAGGACCTGGACAAACTGGTCGGAACGCTTTCAAGCGACCCTGCAGCTTTGGCAGGGGCATTTCCAATAATTGTTGGTTATAAAGATGACAATGCGGGAGGCAATCACGTAGCTGTTCTTTGCGAACAGGCTTTGGACACATACGGACGATCATTTGTGACGATGGATCCGTTTCCGGGGGCATATCGTACGCGGTCACGAGATTATCTGGCCGGAGATAATATGTTCTTTGGTTGGCCAAAAGAAGCAGGCCAGATACTATAACCGTTCTAGGGTTTGAAAAAGAAAAAGAAGAAAGCGGCTGCGTGTTTGGGATCTATTCCTTTCGCGTAGCCGATCGTGTTTCTGGAACTGTTTTCGACCACACCGGATCGAACGTAGCCGATCGTTGAACGGCTTGCATTCTCGACAGTGCCGTTGTCTTTGATATAACCGATCGTCGAACGCGACGCGTTTTCAACCGTACCGTCTTTGCGGATAAAGCCGATAGTAGAACGCGAAGAATTTTCGACAGTTCCGTCGGACTTAAAATAACCGATGGTCGAACGGCTGGAGTTTTCGACAGTTCCGTTAGAGCGAATAAAACCGATGGTTGAGCGACTGGCATCTTCAACCGCCTGAGCAGAAGCAGTAATGCCGGTAGATAGCATGACTGTACATAAAATGAAAATTACTCTCATATCTTTTTTAGAATGAGTCAACTAGAGTTGTTTGATTAAAAAAAGTAGATCCTACATAAAGAATAATGCCGATACAGCTTACGGTTTGAAAGATTTAAAGTTGATTTTAAGCATTCTTCTCCCTAAACTCAGCAATAATAATTTTACCTATCCAATAAACGACCAGATAAAGTAGGATGCTGAATAAAGAGATTTGTCTGCCAAAGCACGCAAATATAATTGCTGGCGGAACAAGGGCTAAAAGATTTTCATAGATGTCATGTGTAAACCGCACTCTTGGGTGGTTGGATATATGGCGATAAATGAAATGAAATATCAGGCCAATCAGTATCGCGATCAGTATCGGCAGGCCTTCGTTCAGCACCTTTTCGTCGATCAGCAGCCAGCCGATGAGCACGACCGAAAGAATTGTTGCAGCGATGCCGAGACGCGCATGGAACTTCGCTTCCGGCATATCATTTCTTCGGCGGAAAACAGGCAGCGACAGGCACGTCGTGGCATATACCAGCAATCGAGTTACCGTTGCTATAGTGACAGCTGTGAAAAATGAGCTGTAAATTGTCAGCACGAATATCGCACCGGCCGTTACGATAATTGAAATGTGCGGTGTTTTGAATTTCTGATGAGTTCTTGCAAGTATCTCCGGTAATTCCTTATTCTCGGCCATTGCAAAGGGTAGCCGTGAAGCAGCAAGAAATCCACCGTTCAGATTTCCTAGTATAGAGATCAAAGCTCCGATTGCAATAAATACGGCACCAAAACTGCCCATGAAGTTACCCGCAGCATCTGCAAGAGGTGTTTTGGAATCAGCCAAGCCGGGCAACGTTCCAATAGCCACAACTTGTATAAGAATATACAAAAATGTACACACGCCTAGGGCAACAAATAGAGCGAAAGGCAGGTCGCGTTTCGGGTCTTTTGATTCGCCTGCCGGAATGACGGCGGCCTCAAACCCGACATAAGCATATATCAGCAAAAGGACTGCAGCAGAAAAATCGGAGTAACCGGGAGCCACTTCAAATTTGAAATTACCGGGATCAATGAAAAAAATGCCGATGCCAACAAATACAAGTAATGGCAATATCTTGCCGACAGTGAAAATGTTGGTCAGCAGAGCGGATTCGCGAACTCCGATAAGATTGATCGTCGTCATCGGGATTAAGACGAGAAGTATGATGACGATCCTTAACCAGCCTTCATTTGCTTCAGGATAAAAGAAACCTAAATAAATGAGAAACGCGTTGCAATTGGCGGCATAGGTCGCGACACGTACGACCCAATAGAGCCATCCGACCTCAAAACCGACCAGCGGGCCAAATGCCTCTTTTGCGTAAAGATACATTCCGCCTGTTGCGTCAAAACGGCTGGAAACCTCCGCAAAACAAAGTACGATCGCCGCGACAATGACCGCGCACATAATGATCGCGCCCAGGCTGTAATCGCCGATAAGTCCGGTTGCGCGTGCGGGCAAAATAAAAATTCCCGTGCCGATAATGGTGTTTATGGCAATGGCCGTCAGGTCCCAGCGGCCAATGCCGCGTACCAGTTTTTCTTCTGTCATACAATTCTTTTGGCTGTCCGCTTTTGGGAGATGTGTTTTTTGTTTATACTCTGAAAAACGAATTCCGTAAAGAATACATTACAGAAATATTATGAAAGCCTGTTTCAGATCAGTCTGTGTTATTGCTCTGTCGCTCTCAATAATGGCTGCTGCCAACGGCCAAACGCGTGAAGAGATCGAGATAGTGAAACCGAAAGCGTATTCGCCTCTAAAGGCCTCGGAGTCGGCGGAACTGAAAAAGACCGTCGATGACGCCGTCAAGGAGGTTCTGCCAAAATTCAAAGACCTTGGCAGCGACCAGATCGCGATGACGGTCTTTGATATGTCCGATCCGGCGAATATCCGCCGTGCCGACCATCGCGGCGAAGAGCAGATATATCCCGCAAGCGTCGTCAAGATGTTCTATATGGTCACGCTGCATCAGCAGCTTGAGGATGGCAAGCTCAAAATGACCCCGGAGCTTGAACGCGGGCTGCGGGACATGATCGTCGTTTCATCGAACGATGCAACGCAGTATATCGTGGATGTGCTGACCCAGACCGCCAGCGGCGGCGAACTGCCGGACGACGAGTTCAGCCTCTGGTCGCATCGCCGCAACAGGATGAACCGCTACTTTGCCTCGATGGGTTACACGAACATCAACGTAAATCAGAAAACGTATTGTGAGGATGCCTACGGCGTTGAGCAGCAGTTCAGAAACTATCGCGGCAACAACCGCAACATGATCACGACCAACGCCGCCGCCAGGCTGATCGCGGAGATTGCGACGGGCAAGGCCGTAAATCCCGCCCGCAGTCAAATAATGATGGACCTGATGAAGCGCGACCCGTATGCGACCGGCAGGGAAGCAAATTCGCAAGCAACAGAGTTCGTCGGCAAGGCGTTCCTAAACGACAAGATCGAGGGAGCAAAGCTGTGGTCAAAGGCCGGCTGGACAAGCACGACACGGCATGACGCGGCTTATTTTGAATTGCCGGACGGCCGCAAGCTGGCGATAGCGATATTCACCGTAAGGCACTCCAACGATAAGGAGTTGATACCAACATTGGCCTCAAAGGTTCTGGAAAAACTAAAAGGAAAATAAAATGATATGAAGATAAGGAGTCTTTTTCTATTTGTCGCACTGTGTGTTCTTGCTTTAACGGCTGTCGCCCAGAACGGTTATCAAAAACCGCCAAAGGCGATACTGGACGTGCTGAACGCGCCCATAACACCGGCAACGTCAATTTCGCCAACGCGTGACCGGATCGCCCTGATAGAAAGCCGACGCTATCCGACCATTGCGGACAGGGCTGAGCCGATGCTTCGTATCGGCGGGCTGAGGATCAACCCGAGAAACACCACGCGTCACGGCACCGGATATTTTTCGGCGATCAAATTCAGAGGTGTGAATGACGACAAGGAAACATCTGTCGCTCTTCCTTCGGGGTTCAAGGGAATCTCGCCGCAATGGTCGCCTGACGGCAAACACATGGCCGTCGGCAACCTGACCGACACAGGTGTAGAACTGTGGATCATCGACACCGCAACCGGAACAGCGCGTCAGATAAAGGGTGTTCTTATAAATACTGCATTCGGCGGATTTGGCTGGGAAGGTTCGTCAAAGCTCTCTGCCAATCTTATTCCGTCCGGCCGTGGAGCGGCGCCGGCGTATCAGGACATCACGCCGATCTCGCCAAATATCCAGGAAACGTCGGGACGCGCCGGAACGATAGCGACATTTCAGGACCTTTTGAAAAGCCCGAATGATGAAGATCTGTTTGAATATTACACAACGTCGCAGCCCGCTTTCATCGCCCTTGACGGCACGGTGACAAAGGTCGGACAGCCGGGCATCTATGATGAGTTCGGCCCGTCGCCTGACGGCAATTACATTTTAGTGACGCGGACAACGCGGCCTTTTTCATATCTGTTTCCGTATTATCGCTTTCCGAAAAAGGTAGAGGTTTGGGACAAAACAGGAAAAGCGGTTCATACCGTCGCGGATGTTCCGCTTCAGGATGCTTTGCCCGCACAGGGCGTTCAGATCGGGCCGCGTTCCGTCCGATGGATACCGACCGAACCGGCAACGCTGATGTGGACAGAGGCCCTGGACGGCGGCGACCCGAGAAAAAAGGCCGATCATCGCGACAGGCTAATGACGCTGGCGGCCCCATTCAACGGCTCCGCGAGCGAGCTTTTGAAAACGCAGCACCGCTTTCAGGGAAGTTCTTTCGGCGAGCGCGACGCGATGATGTTCTATTTTGATTACAACCGCGACACACAGCATCGCCGTATGTTCATGACTAGCTATAAGGACGCATCATCACCGAAACTGCTGTCAGACCTGAACACGCGCGACCGCTATAACAACCCCGGCAATCCGATAACGCGGCAGCTTCCGAACGGCTTCAGCGTGATCCGCCAAAACGGCGATGAGATATTCTTGAGCGGAGCCGGAGCCTCGCCTGAGGGCGACAGGCCGTTCTTCCGTGCAATGAACCTGAAAACACTGGAAACGCGCGAAATATTCAGATCGGGAACCGAGGAGTATGAGACGTTTGTCAGCATGATAGATGACGAGGGAATAAATTTCTTTACACGAAAGGAATCTCCGGCCGAACCGCCAAATCTTTATATCAGACAGGTTTGTCCTCCCGAAAAGATCTGCACGGCATTGGCATATCGTCAGATAACGCACTTTGAAGATCCGGCTCCGCAGCTTCGCGGCATAACCAAGGAGCTTGTCCAATATAAACGCGAGGACGGCGTAGATCTTTCGTTCACGCTTTATCTGCCGCCGGGTTATAAGAAAGGCGAACGGCTGCCGGCGGTCGTTTGGGCGTACCCGCTGGAATACACTGATTCGGACGTGGCCGGACAGGTTTCCGGTTCGACCAACCGGTTCACACAGATCGGCGGTTCCTCGCATCTCTTCTTTTTGCTGAACGGATATGCGGTTCTCGACAACGCGACGATCCCGATAGTCGGCAACCCGGAAACGGTGAACGACACGTTCGTCAAACAGCTCGTGTCGTCGGCAAAAGCGGCTATTGATAAAGGTGCCGAACTCGGCGTGGTCGATCCCGATCGTGTCGGCGTTGGCGGACACAGCTATGGTGCGTTCATGACGGCGAACCTGCTGGCCCATTCAGATATGTTTCGTGCCGGCATCGCCCGCAGCGGAGCCTACAACAGAACGTTGACGCCGTTCGGCTTCCAATCGGAACGCCGTTCGTTCTGGGAGGCAAAGGACACGTATCTGAATATGTCGCCGTTCTATTACGCGGACAGGATAAAGACGCCGATCCTTTTGCTGCACGGCGAGATCGACAACAATCAGGGAACGTTCCCGATGCAGTCCGAACGTATGTATGCGGCTATCCGCGGACACGGCGGCACGGCACGGCTGGTAATGCTCCCGCTGGAATCGCACGGCTATGCTGCGCAGGAGTCGATAGAACACACGCTGTATGAACAGATAAACTGGTTCGACAAGCATGTGAAGAACGCAAAACCGCGGGCGAAGTAGTCGCCGGTGTAGTTAGCTGTTAAAAGGCCGGGCAAGATGCCGGCCTTTTCTATTGCAGGTTGTCGAGTTCGAGAATATCGTGGCCGCCGCCGATGTCTGAATGCATTGACTCCTGGAACAGTGGTGCTGCGGGTTTGCCAAGAGTTTTGGGGGCGACATCGGCAGCAACTGGCTCCGAGAATAAAAAACCCTGGCCAAGACGGCAGCCGAACAACTGAAGCCGCCGCAGTTGCTCCTCGCTCTCGATGCCCTCGGCGACGACGTCCATTCCCAGATTTTCGCCCAGCGTCAGAATGGTCTTCACGATGGCGGAACTCTTTCCGTCAACCACCATCTTGTCTATGAACGACCGGTCGATCTTCAGGCGGTCGAAAGGGAAGCGTGCCAGATAGCTGAGGCTGGAATATCCCGTGCCGAAATCATCCGTTGCCAGAGAAACGCCAATACGGTCTAGCTCGCGAAGAACGCGAAGCGACCTTTCGCTCTGTTCCATCACAACACTTTCCGTAACTTCCAGTTTCAACTGAAAAGGTTCTATGCCGGTCTCGCGGATGACATTGCGGATGTCATCTATCAGCGACGGGTGCATCAACTGTTTGGCGGAAAGGTTAACGCTGACAGAAAGCCTGCGGACGCTTTTCTTCTGCCATCGGGCGATGTTTTCACACGCCTGCGACAGCATCCATCTGCCTATCGGAACGATCAAGCCTGTCTCTTCGGCGACGCCGATGAAATCGTCCGGGGCGATCAGCCCTCGCTCGGCGTGTTTCCATCTGACCAACGCCTCAAATTCGGTCACGGTGCCGTCCATGAGATCGACTATCGGCTGAAAAAGCACGACGAAATCATTTCGTTCCACGGCTTTGCGAAGATCGGTCTCGGTCTCGAGCAGGTTCTTGCTGTTTACATACATTTCCGCATCAAAGACCTCGTAGCGGGCCTTGCCGGATTCCTTCGCACGGTACATTGCCGAATCGGCATCGCGGAGAAACTCCTCAGGTTCGCGACGGACGCTGTCTGACAGGATTATGCCGATGCTCGCTGAGGTGAAGATCTCATAACCGTCAATATCGAACGGTTTTTCGATATTTCGCTGAATGCGGTCAGCTACCTTGACGACCTCTTCGCGCCCGCCGGTCCGATTTAGCAGGATGACGAACTCGTCACCGCCCAGGCGGGCAACAATGTCGCCGGGGCGAACCATCACGTCCAGCTTTTCCGAGATCGCCTTCAGCAGTTTGTCACCGACCATGTGGCCGAGGCTGTCATTTATCACCTTGAAACGGTCGAGGTCCAGAAACAGCAGAGCGAAACGTGACGAGGCGGACCTTTCAGCTCGGCCGATCGCTCCGCGCAGGTGCGTCATCAGTTCCGAGCGGTTGGGCAAACCGGTCAGAGCGTCGTGACGGGCCAGATAGTTGAGCTTGTCTTCGGTCTGTTTCTGATCGTCAATGTCGGTATTTGTACCGAACCATTTGGTTATTGCCCCGTCCGCATTGTGGCCCGGATTTGCCCTGGCCTTGTGCCAGCGGTATGTGCCGTCGTGACGCCTTAGGCGAAATTCGACCTCGAAATAGATGCCCGTGGTCAGCGAATCGTTCCATCGGCGAAGGCAGTTGTCGAGGTCGTCAGGATGAATCAGGCCTTTCCAGCCGGAGCTTATTATCTCTTCGTGCGGCTTGTCAAAATATTCGACCGTTCGCTGGTTTACATAATCGAGATCGCCGTTGGCCTTGGCTGTCCACACCTGATGATAGATGCCTTCGCCAAGCTGGCGGAATTTAAGTTCGCTCGCCCGCAGGGCTTCCTCGGCCCGGCGGCGGTCGGTGATGTCACGGCCGATGCCCTGCACGCCTACGGGAATGCCGCGTTTCATTATCAGGCGTGTGCTTATCTCCAACGGAATGCGTCGCCCGTCCTTGGCAACAACATCTATCTCGAAACGCGTCGGACGTTCTTCATCCAGCCCTTTTGAGGTCATCTCTATCGCAAATTGAAGCGATGCGGGGGCGATCAGATCAAAAAGCGTCATCTGCATCGCCTCATCACGCGTATATCCGGTAATGAGTTCGCCGGTGTGGTTCAGCGATGTGAAGTTGCCGTCAAGGTCATGTGTATAGATGATGTCATTAGCGTTCTCAAAGATGCGGCGATATCGTTTTTCACTTTCCCGCAGGGCTTCCTCGGCGTGTCTGCGTTCGGTCACGTCACGGGCAATGCCCTGAATGGCGACCGGTTCACCGTCAAGTGTCAGGACGGTGCTGTTTATCTCAAGCGTCACGCGCGAGCCTTTTTTTGTGATGCAGTCAAGCTCATAGGTCGTCTGATCGGACGTTCCTTCCATCTTTTGGCGAAACATCCGGCGCGCCAGATCGAGATGTTCGGGCGCGACGACCTCTGACATGTGAAGTGAAAGTGCCTCTTCTCTTGTATATCCGAAAACGCGTTCGGCGGCGGAGTTCAGCGAAAGATAGCGGCCTTTCAGGTCGTGGACATAAATGATGTCATTGGCATTTTCGAACAGAGAGCGGTAACGCTGCTCGCTTTCGGCCACGGACTGTTCCGCCTGTTTTCGCAAAGTGACGTCGATCATGACGCCTTCGCGGAAAAGGAGCTTTCCGTCCTGGTCGTGGATCAGGCATCCGCGGTCGCGAACCCAGACGAGGTCGCCATTTGAATCAAAGATGCGGTATTCATAATCGGCGTCCTTGCTGCTGGCGGTCGAGGCGGCGGTCTGCTCAAATACCCAGTCAAGGTCGTCAGGATGAATGACCTTTAGCCAAATGTCAGGGTCATTAGTCCACATCTCCAGCGGATAACCGAAGCGCGAGAATGCGGGACTGACATATCTGGGTGAAAAAGGCGGGCGGACGTCAACGATATAGAACAGAACCGGCAGGTTCTCTATGAGGCTCCTGAAATCCGCATCGTGTTTCATCGGTTCGGCTGGATCTTGAACAAAAGCTCCGTCCCGGCTGCGATTCATATACGTCTTTGACCAACTGTGACAGAAATTGTCACGAAAAAATGTCGAGAATTGTTAAATGCAGGGAGAAATACACCGCTCCCGTCCGGAAAAATCCGAAAAAACGACCGTGCGGCGAAATATGATGCGGCACGAAAATGCCGCAAGACATTATACAGCAATATTCATACCGAATGGGAAAGTTTTATCCGGCGTTTGCCAATTCGCCAAAACGGGCAAAACCGCATAAAATGTTCTCAATCCAGGAGAGACATTATAAAACCATGAAATCATTGACCTCACTTTTGCTTTTTATCGCGGTCGCGGCCACTGCGGCCATCGCTCAGACAAAACCGGCTGATGCCGACCAGAAACTTTGGGACAGGGCTGTAAAGCTGCATCGTGCGTCGATAGTTATTGACGGCCACAACGATATTACGTCGCCGATGGTCGATCAGGACTTTCACCTTGCCGACGACGCGACCGGGCGTTATCAGCTTGGCGGCGACCCGTATCACACCGACCTGAAAAAACTGAAAGCCGGCGGAATGACGGGCGAATTCATGTCGATCTACGTGTCGGGAAGTTCTATGACGACCGGCGGTGCGATGCGTCGGGCGATGGATCTGATAGACGCAACCTATCGCGAAGCGGAACTGAATCCTAAAGACCTTACCGTCTGCACGACCGCCGCTCAGATACGGCAGGCCAAAAAGCAGGGCAGAATCTGTTTGCTGATGGGCATTGAGGGCGGATACGTGATCGAAGATTCGCTCTACGCTCTGCGAAATTTCTACCGCCTCGGCGTTCGCTATATGACGCTGACGCACAATGTTGCGACGAACTGGGCCGATGCTCACCGCGACGAAAAACACAACGGCCTGACCGATTTCGGAAAAGAAGTGGTCAAGGAGATGAATCGGCTTGGGATAATGGTGGACATATCGCATGTTTCGGCAAAGGTGATGCACGACGTTCTGGATATTTCAAAATCACCGATCATTGCGTCACATTCCGGAGTTCGCGGTGTTAACGACCATACGCGTAACGTGCCAGACGATGTGCTGAAACGGCTTCCGCAGAACGGCGGCGTGATAAATGTCGTGTTTTATCCTTCATTTTTGGACGAAAGAACGAACAGGGAAGAGAACGAACGTTCGGCAAAGCTGCGTGACCAGATAGCTAAACTCCGCGAGCAATACAAGGATGACCGCGATGGCCTTAACGCGGCTATAAGAAAGCTGGAAGAAGAGAACCCGATCTATATCGCCGATTACAAACGCATTGTCGATCACATCGACCACATCAAAAAGGTGGCGGGCATTGAACACATCGGACTCGGCTCTGATTACGACGGCGTTCCGTTCCTGCCGACGCCGATGCAGGGTGTTCAGGATCTTGTTCTTGTGACCTACGAAATGCTCCGACGCGGCTACACCGACAAAGAGGTGAAAATGGTACTCGGCGAAAATATGCTCAGAGCCATGGAACAGAACGAAAAGAACGCCCGCGGCACCCGCATCAGCGCCGACGGCAGTTTGATGAAGTTGAAGAAGTAACAGCGATCACATTACCAATAGGACGAATAGGACATAGGAGACAAATAGGCAATGTGTCCTATATGTCCCCTATGTCCTATTGGTCTTTATCAAATCAATGTTACGCGCCGGCTCCGTGGCATTTTTTGAACTTTTTACCTGAGCCACAGTAGCACGGGTCGTTCGGTTTCATCTTGGGAGTGTCGCGGACGTAGGGCGTGTGGCGTGCGGCCTCGGCACCGGCGGTTTCGGCAGTAGCCATCGCACCGGTGAATGCCATGCCTGCTGCCTGACGTCTGGCACGCTGCTGTTCCAAACGCTGGAGCCGTTCCATCTCTTCCTGTTCATCGCGGTTGACGATCTCCAGATGAAAGAGAGCTTTGGTCGTGTTGGTGTCAATGCGGTCAAGCATATCCTGAAACATCTCGAACGACTGTTTCTTATATTCGACCAGCGGGTCTTTTTGTCCGTAACCGACAAGCCCGATGCCCTGTTTTACCTGATCTATCGACGCCAGATGGTCTTTCCATTGCGAGTCGATGATGTTCAGCATTATGTAGCGTTCGTATGCACGCAGCGATTCCGAGCCGGCAAGGTTTTCCTTCTCTTCATAGGCGGCCTTTGCCTTTTCCCAGATGCCTTCCTGTATCTCATCAGGCGTCATCGTTTTGAAATCGGCTCCGGCGTCGCGTGCCGGATCGACCTTGTAAATGCTCTCGATCTCGGCGGCGTAGGTATCGACCTCCCACTGGTCGGGGCTGAGCGTCATCGGCAAAAGGCTGTCCGTCAGGTCGTGGAGCAGGTCGCGGGCAACCCCGTTCTCGCCCAGCAGATATTCGCGGTGTTCCGGCTCGAACATCAACTGGCGTCGGAGGCCGTAGATCGTTTCACGCTGTTTGTTCATCACGTCGTCGTATTTGAGGACGTGTTTACGCGTTTCAAAGTTGCGTGCCTCGACCGCTTTC
The DNA here is from genome assembly GCA_019639175.1 of Acidobacteriota bacterium. GTDB lineage: Bacteria > Acidobacteriota > Blastocatellia > Pyrinomonadales > Pyrinomonadaceae > OLB17. The sequence goes on from JAHBSK010000002.1 coordinate 359,129, forward strand.
TGCGCTCGTTCGATCTGTTTGGAAACGGTCTTTGATTCTATCGCGACGCCTTTTTCCATGCCGAGCCATTCCATCATCGAACGCACCTTGTCGCCGGCAAAGATACGCATCAGATCGTCTTCCAATGACAGGACAAAACGCGACGAACCGGGATCGCCCTGGCGTCCGGCGCGTCCGCGAAGCTGATTGTCGATGCGGCGCGATTCGTGCCGTTCGGTGCCAAGGATGTGAAGCCCGCCGACCGCTGCCACGGCTTTATGCTCTTCCTCGATGACGCGTTTTGCCTTTTTCAGTTCTTCTTCATACTGTTCCGGTGTCGCTTCGTCAGGGTTTATTTCCTGCCGTTTCAGATATTCCTCTGCAAGAAATTCCGGATTGCCGCCGAGCAAAATGTCCGTTCCGCGTCCGGCCATGTTGGTCGCGATGGTGACGGCGCCTTTACGGCCCGCCTGTGCGACGATCTCCGCTTCACGTTCGTGATATTTTGCGTTCAGCACGTTGTGCTTGATGCCCGCGGCCTTTAGCCTGTTGGCGATAAGCTCCGAATTTTCCACCGACACGGTACCGACCAGAACAGGCTGGCCGCGTCCGTGGAGTTCTTTTATCTCATCAACGACAGCATCCCATTTTTCTTCCAGCGTGCGGTAGATCATGTCGGGATGATCCTTTCTGATCATCGAACGGTTGGTCGGAATGATGACAACATCGATGTTATAGGTCGTGCCGAATTCTTCCGCCTCGGTCTCGGCCGTACCGGTCATGCCGGACAACTTTTCGTACATGCGGAAATAGTTCTGCAGCGTGATGGTCGCCAGCGTCTGGTTCTCTTTCTCGATCTTGACGCCTTCTTTTGCCTCGACAGCCTGGTGCAGCCCGTCAGACCAGCGGCGGCCCTGCATGAGGCGGCCCGTAAAGTCGTCAACGATGATGACCTCGTTGTCCTGAACGACGTAGTGATGGTCGAGCTTGTAAAGCGTGTGTGCCTTTAGCGCCTGTTCAACGCAATGGAGCAGATCCATGTTCGCCGGATCGTAAAGATTGACAACGCCGAGCAGCTTTTCAGCCTTGGCAACGCCCTGTTCGGTCAGAACGGCGGAATGATTTTTTTCGTCAACGAGGTAATCGCCGGTCGTGACCTTTGTTTCCTCGTTCTTTTCGCCTTTTTCCAGACGCGGGATGACATCGTTGGCGACGTAATATTTATCGGTCGCTTCGTCGGTCGCGCCGGAGATGATGAGCGGCGTTCGGGCCTCGTCGATAAGGATCGAGTCAACCTCGTCAACGATACAGAAATAATGATCACGCTGGACAAGCGATTCGACATCGAACTTCATATTGTCGCGAAGATAATCGAATCCGAACTCGTTGTTGGTTCCGTAGGTGATGTCGCTGGCGTAAGCCTCTTTGCGCTCCATGTCATCCATATCGTTCTGGATGCAGCCGACGGTCAGGCCGAGGAACTTATGAATGCGTCCCATCCATTCGGCGTCACGGGAAGCAAGATAATCATTGACCGTAACGACGTGTACGCCGCGGCCTGTAAGAGCGTTCAGATACGAAGGCAGCGTTGCGACGAGCGTTTTGCCTTCGCCGGTGCGCATTTCGGCAATGCGGCCCTGATGCAGTGCGACGCCGCCCATAACCTGTACGTCGAAATGCCGCATTCCGGTAACGCGGACCGAAGCCTCGCGGACGGTGGCGAAAGCTTCGGGCAAAAGTTCGTGCAGAACTTCCTGCTCCTCGCGGCGGCGTTCGTTCTTGTCCGAAATACCTTCGAGCCGTTTGGCGATGATCTCTTTGAATTTCGGCGTCTGAGCCTTTAGCTCGTCATCCGAAAGAGCCTGTATCTTTGATTCCAGATCGTTGACCTGTGCAACGATCGGTTTTACCTTTTTAAGAAAGACATCGCTCGAAGAGCCGAATATCTTCTTTACCCATTTATCTGCAAAACTATTGACTGCCATTTTTGATCCTTTATGTATATTTTTCCTGCTTACCGCAAGCTTTCTGTATGTTCAGTATTCTTTCCGTGTAATTCCGTGTTTAATTTCTGGCCACAGAACACACGGGAAATACGGATAGACACAGAATGCTGCTGTTCCGGCGAGGGTGAAATTATTTTAATAGATATTTGCTCGCCGCTACTTTGCTTCTTTGGCAAGAAGCTCGTCTAAAGCGGCACGGGGAAGGCGGGTGATGATAAAAACCTGATTTCCAGTAAACGTCAGGGAAGTATGTTTTTCGAGAACCTTGTTAAGCTCATATTCTTCATCCTCTTCGATCTCAAATCGTTTAAAAGCGGATTCCAATCCTGAAAAGAGTACACCCGCACGAGTACTCGATGAAAGGCTTATCGAAAGCTCGTGAGTAAGTTCTGATTTATCGTATTTAAGCTTGATCCCGGAACTTTTTGCCTGATCACGGTTAACAAACCCATCGAATGGCAGACAATCCGCCAAATAGGTGAAGTGCTCTGCAATAAAATTCGCTTCGACTATTACCGGAACCAACCAACGATCTAAATGTCCAGACTTTTCTACTGATCGGAGTGCTCCCGTTTCAGGACAGGGGGCAAAAGTATTACTCTCTGAATCAAAGACTTGCCAAGATGGGTGAAATTCATCTATCGATCCCAATTTTTTCAGATTTCGGACAAAGTCCCCAACTCTCTTAGCGTAATCTTCTATTGCACTATCAAGCTCTTCATCTGAAAGGTCTGGCTTATTGTCCAGATCGTCCTTTTTCTCGATCTCGTCGCTCAGTTCAAAATTGCGCGTCATTGCGGCGGCCTGCTGTGCGACAACAGCAGGAGCGGCACCGGCCATCAACAGGCCGATATACACGCCGAGCGTGGCGATGAAGAGAACTGAATTGTGATTCTTCGGTTTGCTCAAACTTATTATCTCTGTACGTATTTTATCACCAAAGCATGAAATTCTGCTTTAGGCATACTAAGACCGATCTTTACCGTTTTATCATGGGCGGTAATTTTCATTGCCTTTAAAAGCACGAGGTCATCTTTCTGTGCTTCTGTGGCATCCTCAAGGCTGTTCCGTTGTTTGACGGTGTCGATCAAAGTGTTGAGTGTGATCTGCAGTGACCTTGCCCGAGTGGAAGTTATGGTTTCGAAGTCCAAAATAATATCCACATCAGCTTCGTTTTGCGAGATCAAAAAACCTATCTCCTTTGCGTCGATGTCCGAAAGGTACGCGAAAAAACCGGAGCTATTTACACTTTCTATGGCAGAACTTGCCAGCCTAGCCAACTTTAGGTCTCGTTCGATTCTTATAAACCGGGAAGTTTCAGGCTCAAGGAACCCGTCTTTGTTCAGTGTTCCTTTGAGTTCTACTAAAAAAGGGGAGTTGAGGTCGATGCTATTAGCTTCTATTTCGGTTCTGAGTGTTTCAGCGAAATCCCAAAAGGGCTTTTTATTTAATACACGCTCAGAGCCGGGAGAGTTGGACACATCTTCTGATTGAGCATTAACATTTTTCGCCGCACCGGCCATCAACAGGCCGATGTACACGCCGAGCGTGGCAATGAAGATAACTGAGTTTGTCTGCTTTTTGCTCAAAATTTTCTCTAGCTAAACATTATCTGGCGGCGCGGTTATCCGATTGCCGGAAGACGGCGTTGCCGTTCGGTTTTTTCGCGTCAGCGGCGGTTTCGGCCAGCTTTCGCTGTATCATCGGATGAACAACCTCTTTCTCTACATTAAAAAGGATAATGACCTTTTTTCCATCGAGCATTATCTTCGTTCCTTCCAGCAGCCTGAATTCATCCTTATCATTCTGATCCGTTCCTGCCGCTTTCTTGCTTTTCGCCGCCGATAGTATCAGATCCAGATTTGTCTTCACGGAAATCGCACGCATCTCAGACTCCATTTCGGAGACGATCGTAGCGGAAAGGTCGTCAGCGCTTTGTACAAATTCAAGATTGAGGGTTCGTCCGCTCAAAATTGCCAGCGGGTTCAAGACACCCGCAACATTTATCGCCTCAATGGATTCTTCGACAACGCTTACAAGTTTTTCATCACCTTCGGCCCTTTCAAATTTGAATGATTTGGGATCGAGGCGTCCATCCTTGTCCAACTTGCCGCTCGCCTTTACAGTGAATTCGGCCTGGAGATCAAGCCCTTCGTTTTCACGAAGCTCATTGACCTGATTGGCAAGATCAACAAGCGGCTGTCTGTTTATCGCGGTTGTCGGAGGTGCTGTTCCATTGCCCGGCTGCTGATCTTTTTTCGGGTCTTTATCCGCGACGGCCTCATCGGAAGTTTCATCCTTTTCAGGGGTCGGTTTGGTGTTCGCGGGCGGTTTTCTGCGTCCGTTCCTCAGATTTCCGACTGTCGGAACATCCTCGTCGTCGTCCTCCATCTCAAAAGGCGAATCGGGCAGATCGCCGACAACGGCGTTATTGTTCGGTTTCGGCAGATTCGGTTTTCGGTTCAGAACGCTGTTTCCGCTAGATGGGAACGGCGAAGAATAATTAAGCGTCGGGTTGTTCATCGCCAGTTCGTCCGCCGCGGCCTGTTCGGGGTTTGCAACCTCAAAATAGCCGCCGGGATATTCGAACGGAGCTGAATCGCCCGTACGGTCTATCCATACGACCTCAGCGTCGCCCAGGTCGATGCGTTCATATTCGGCGTCGATATAATCGCGGTCGGTGCCGAACAGCATTGCTCCGACATACACCGTGTCCAGAACCTGACACACGCGTCCGACGAACGGGCTGTCACAGCCGCGCATCGTCAGCATGTTGGTCTGGCCGATGATAGCCAGTACCAGCAGATTGGCTATTGCCGAACCCGCCAATATTTTGTATAAACGCGGCGAAAAGACCCACGGTTTTATCTCGTAGTTCTCTAAAATGCCTTTCGGCTCGACCGCTTTGGGCGCGTTTTCACGCTCTGTCTCGTGCTGTTCGAACATATATCCTTTAACCTCAAAATTCAGCCAATAAACTCAAGCCTTGAGGGTTAGACGCTCTATCCGGCCTCCGCGTTGTGAGGCAAACAAGAATTTTATCATTTTGAAGGGGCGTTTGGGAAGATTAGACATTGTCTTTTCAAAGATTTAAGATTTGCCAATATGCCGCGACGCCGCTCCGATAAATATTCCAGAAAAAGGCCGAAAAAAGGCTCCGTCCCACATAAAAAGGAACGGCGCGGAGACGCCCCGCTTGCACGTCGGCACAATGAACCCCAAACCGAGCCGGGTTTGACCCCGGAACAGAACCGCCGAGTTGAAAAATTTCTCGAAGGCATCGGCGTTCCCGAACCGTCACCGCTAGTCCCGGATGATTTTCAGGTCGAGGCTCTCACGGCACTCGAACACGAGGACGTTCTTGTCACCGCTCCTACCGGCAGCGGTAAGACGTGGATCGCCCGCGAGGAGATAAGACGACTATTGGCCGACGGCAAACGGGCATGGTACACAACGCCGTTAAAGGCTCTGACAAATTCAAAATACGCTGAATTTATCGCGGAATTCGGCGCCGAGAACGTCGGCATCCTGACCGGAGACCGAAAGGAAAATCATGATGCTCCGCTGATAGTCGGCACCACCGAAATATACCGCAACCAGCTTTTTGACGCTCTTCGCCACGGCGAACAGGTCGGAACTGACCTTGTGATACTGGATGAGGCTCATTATCTTTCTGACGACGAACGCGGACACGTTTGGGAAGAGGCAATAATCCTGACGCCGCCGCGCGTCAGAATGCTTCTGCTTTCGGCAACGGTCGGCAAGGCCGCCGAATTCGCCAAATGGATCGGCGAGGTGCGAGGAACGTCCGTTCGCGTGATAAATCGTGCGGGAGCGCGGCCTGTTCCGCTGCGTGCGGGTTATCTTTCCTCCGGGCTGAGGCTCTATCCGCTTTTTACTGATGACGGAAGGCTGAACCCAGACATAGAACAATTCGCCAAACGCCGCGATCCGGGCTTCAGACGGCGTCGTTATTAAAGAAAAATCCGCATTTTCCATGACCTTCAAAGCCACGTTGGATAAATGCGGAGTTTTTTACTTGATAGACACCGTCGCGGATCGGTCATTTAGCCAAAATGGCGACCAGCATATCAATGTCCTTTTGCGGTATGACGAGGTCCATTGATATTTCAGCGTCCTTTCGTGAAAATTTGGCCGCCGCGATAAGGCGAGCATACAACTGCTGATCTTCGCGCTTTGAGCCGCCAAGCAGAGAACCTCCGAGCATCTGCAAAACGTCCAGTGTATCGTGAAGCTGGATCGCCTGATCGGCCTTTGCGGTCTTTCCTGTGATGCTAAGTGTCCCGACACCGTCGCCGACATTCATACTGCCGAAAATATACTCAAGAGCATCCACGCTGGCACCAAGCTCGTCATTGTCCTTTGGCAGATAATCCTTTAAACCGGCAGGAAGTTTCGCCGCGAAATTGATCACGCCGAACTCCTTTCGGTTGAGCAGTTTGACGACATCAGAACCTATCTTGCTTTTTCCTTCCAACAGCGCTCGGACACGCCCGCTGTCGCCAAATGCGACCGTGTTCACATCAATAGCAGTGATGGCGACCTCATCCGAAATGCCCGAAAGGATCGTGTCGATAACGGCCTCTTTCTTATCTTCCTTTTCGTCGTCATTCACCGGTTTGGCCTGAGCGACGACCTCTTTTTTCGAAAAGATGAACATCGTCTTGCCGCCCACCGATTCTTCCTTGTATTTATTATTAGCGGCGGTCTTGGCGGCGGTTATGACGCCGGACGATTGCGAAGAGCCGCGTGCGATGATGACCGGCAGCACGTTGTATTTCTTTTCGGCGACCTGTTCTGTTTTTAGGCCCGCGGCCAGATGATCGAAACTCTCAAGGTCAATGCCGGTCTTTTCACGCAGTTCACTGACCTTATTAAATAACTCGTCCCGTAATCCTTTGTTCGACGCCAGCACCGCAGGGATCGCCTCACTAAAGAAGCGCTGAATATCCATGGTTATCACGCCGTCTGAGGCGGGAAGCATCGCGACAAGCTGCTGGGACTTAGCCCGTTTGGCGTTGGCCGATGTGTTGTTTGCCGTCGCCGGGATAAATGAAGTAGCGAGAAACGTTAGAACCGTGAAAAAAGCGGCAAATCTATTGAACATAAAAAATGACTCCTTGAGCATTGCGTCAGATCAGACCTCTAAAGATAACAGATGCTTGATGGTGTGCGCTACGTTTACCGGGAAAATACTTTTATTACAAAAAAAACTCTATCCGGGCACAGGCCGTGATGCGCCGAAATCATAGATACGGAAAAGAGCTGATATTGGTTCCGGTTTGTCGGGTTTTATGAGCAAACGACATCAAACAGCCCGATCGGAACGTTCGCCCAGGTAAAAATGCCATAAAAGTCGGGCGGCGGCCGAGCGAAAGGGTTTCCATCGTTCGGCAATGACGAGAAACGCGTCTGATGACGGCCATGGCTCGCCCGAAAGTCTGTGCCATGCAGCGTGAAGAGCGATGTCGCCTTTTGGCATTACGTCCGGGCGGAGCATCGCCATCAGAAGATAAATGTCCGACGTCCATTCACCGATGCCTTTCAGCTTTATAAGCTCAGCCTTAACTTCAGCGTCAGGAAGCAGCGAAAGGGAAGCGAGGTCTAGACGGCTTTCAAGGATCGCCTCGGAAAGATGTCTTGCGTAAGATGTTTTCTGTCGGCTGAAACCTATCTTTCTCAACTCAATGTCGTCAAGCGTGAGAAAAACTTCAGGTTCGGGTTCGCCGATACGTGCCTTCAGCTTGTCAAAACACGCCCTTGCCGACGCCAGCGAAACCTGCTGTTCGAGGATGATATGCAGCAGCGTCGCAAAACCTTCGGGCCTGTCCCAAAGCGGCGGAACACCGTGTTTTTCCAGCACGGTACGCATTTCAGCGTGATTCGCCGCAAGCCGTCCGCACGCCTCTGCAAGAGAAGATGCGGAAAGACGCTGCGGATCATTCCCGGTTTTAGTGGACGATCTCATTTTCCGAAAAGAAAGCGTCCGCTGATCTTAAATAAACAAAAGAAACAGCGGACGCGTCATTGATGAATTGAAAGAAGCTCTCATTTGCAAAAGCTTCCTCCTTTTCCGTTATTTCGTAATCCCGACCTGAGTAAGAGCGTATGCGTAATCGAACGCGATCTCCTTCAGGCGGTCATAGCGTCCCGACGAGCCGCCGTGGCCCGCGCCCATATTCGTTTTGAGCAGGGTGACGCTGTCGTTCGTTTTGTATTCGCGTATCTTGGCGGCGTATTTCGCACCTTCCCAATACGGAACCTGGCTGTCATTGAGCGAGACCTCGATCAGCATATTCGGATATGGCTGTGCCTTTATCTGATCGTACGGCGAATAAGAGAACATATAGTCCCACGCTTCTTTCTCGTTCGGATTGCCCCATTCGATCCACTCGCCGGTTGTCAGCGGCAGCGTGTCGTCAAGCATCGTGTTCATTATGTCCACAAAAGGAACCTGAACTATCGCCGCCTTGAATGTCTCAGGTAATTGGTTGGAGACGGCTCCCATCAGCAATCCGCCTGCCGATCCGCCCTGAATGACCAGGCGGTCATTGTTCGTATATTTGTTCGCGATCAGCCATTTGGCGGAATCGACAAAATCATTGAACGTGTTCTTTTTCTTGAACATACGTCCGTCCTGCCGCCATTTTTCGCCAAGCTCGCTGCCGCCGCGGATGTGTGCTATCGCATAGATCATGCCGCGATCGACAAGACTCAGGCGGGCAGTCGAAAAGCTCGGCATTGTGGAATATCCGTACGAACCATAGGCATAAAGCAGCATTGGAGCCTTGCCGTCGAGCTTTGTGCCTTTTTTCATAAGTATCGAGACCGGCACTTTCACGCCATCACGAGCCGTTGCCCAGACGCGCTTTGTCTCATATTTCGACTTGTCGTGACCGCTCGGTATCTCCTGCTGTTTCAACAGTTTGCTGTTACGCGTTTTCATGTCGTATTCAAACGTCGAAGCCGGTGTCACCATCGAGGAATAACCGTAACGAATGATATCGGTATCGTATTCGGGATTGAAAGACAGCCCCATCGTATAAACGCTTTCAGGCGTTTTGATGCGTGCAGATGCGCGACGCGTTTTTTGATCCATTACGCGGATATATTCCAACCCGTTCTCCAGTTCGGAAACGACGGCAAAATCCTTAAAGAAGTTTATGCCATCGATCTTTATTGCGGGGTTATGCGGAATGAAATCCTGCCAGTTCTTTTCGCTCGGATCATTCAGAGGGGCCTTGACGACCTTAAAGTTCTCGGCGTCCTTGTTGGTGTAGATGAAAAATTCGCCCTTATCAAAGGTTGCGGAATATTCGTGGCCCTCACGGCGAGGCGTGATGACCTTCCATTCGCCGGTCGGATCGTCAGCAGAAAGATAGCGAACCTCGTTCATCGTCGCCGCGCCGGAAACCATAAAGAACATCTTCTTGTCAGCCGAGCGGCCGATGCCGACGGTGAAAAGCACGTCCTTTTCCTCATAGATAAGAACGTCGGGTTTACCGCTGCCGAGTTCGTGACGAAATATTTTATCGCTGCGCTTTGTTTCGGCGTCTTCCTGTCCGTAGAAAAGATATTTACCGTCAGGCGACCATTCCGTCGAAGTGGCCCTTTCTATCTTCACCGGCAAAAGTTCGCCGGTGCGGAGGTCTTTGACCTGAAGCGTGTACTGCCTGTAGCCGGTCGTGTCGGTCGAGAATGCCAGAAGGTTGCCATCATCGCTGACCTCAAATCCGCGAATGGCGAAATACTCGTAGCCTTTTGCCATCTCGTTCTGGTCAAGAAGCACCTCTGCGTCCTTGCCGTCCTGTGTCTTGCTTCGCAGATATGTCGGGTACTGTTTGCCCTCTTCGGTCTTTGTGAAATACCAATAGTCTCCGAGTTTATAGGGAACCGACGTATCATCCTGCTTGATCCGGCCCATCATCTCTTTATAAAGCGTATCAACAAGCGGCTGGTGCTTGTTCATGTGAGCATCAGTATAGGCATTTTCAGCCTCAAGGTATTTGATTATTTCAGGATCCTTTTTTTGGTTGCGGTCACGCATCCAAGCGTAATTATCGGTTATCTCATAGCCGTGTATCTTAAGAACCTTGGGTACTTTCTTTGCGACAGGTGGTTTCATATCGGTTTGAGCCAAAGCTGCTCCGCTGGAAATGCCAATGGCAAGCGCCGTCATGGCACATAACAAAGCCTTCATTTTTCTACTCCTTAACGATGTGATCGTTTTTGTGATCTATTGGAAAAATAACAAAATCCCGGACTGATTAAAATTTATACGAGTAGAAAAAAGGAATGTTTCCCAAATTGCCGGATCATACAACACATACGGATGCGAAATTATTTGGCAGGACGCAAAAAATATCTTGACTCGACCACAACAAATGGGTACAATATATCTACATAGCGCACTATGTGGTAAACGGATGCCGAAATGAGCATCTGGTCGGTGAGGTACCTGATTTTGAAATCCGGCTCGGAAAGTAGGTTCAGGAAACACGCTTCATTGGAAACTCTTGGAGGTTTTGTCGGCGCAATGCTCTTAACCATGAAGGGAGTCGCTTAGAGAAAGGATATAAGGCCTGTACCCTCGCCGGTATGGGCCTTCCTTTTTATTAGAACGTTTCCGGCAGCTTGTTTTTGCATACTTAATACAGGCCGTTATCTAAAATTTCTTAATTTCAAATAAAAATGCCCGGAGCATAAACTCGGGGCATTTTGCATTAAGAATGAAGCGGACGATCAGCGTTCTGCGACCGGGACGTATTTCAATCCGCGTTCGCCGATGTATTCCGCACGCGGACGGATCAGCTTGTTGTTGTCATATTGTTCGAGGATGTGTCCCGTCCAGCCTGAAATGCGGCTGACGGCAAAGATCGGCGTGTAAAGGTCCAGCGGAATGCCCATCAGGTAATAGGTTGAAGCAGAGTAGAAGTCCACGTTCGGGAACATTCCCTTTTTTTCGTGCATCAGTTGCTCGATCCGCTGCGACATTTCGTACCATTTCTGCTCACCGGCCTTATCCGACATAGTTTTTGAGAACTTGCGGAGCCATGTTGCTCGCGGATCCTCGGTCTTGTAAACAGCGTGGCCGATGCCCATGATCTTTTTCTTTTCGGCAAGGGCGGACTCGACAAATTCATCTACCTTGTCGATAGAACCTATCTCGAGGAGCATCTTCATCACATTGGTGTTTGCTCCGCCGTGCAGCGGCCCGGCAAGTGCAGCAATGCCCGCAGTGACGGCACCGTACATATCGGCAAGCGTACCCGCGACGACCCGTGTCGTGAATGTTGAGGCGTTAAGCTCATGGTCGGCGTGGAGGATAAGGGCGATGTCGAACATCCGGGCCTCTTCGGCATCAGGACGCTCGCCGCGAAGCATATAGAGAAAATTTTCGGCTATTGAAAGGCTTGGATCGGGAGCGACGATCTCCTTGCCGTTGCGGATGCGGTCCCAAGCAGCGGCGATGGTGCCGATCTGGGCCGTAAGTTTGATCGCCGCCTGTGTGGCATTCTCGCGGTCGGTGCCGTGACCGGCCCTGTCGTAAAAATCGAGTGAGGAAACCGAGGTTCTGAGTACGTCCATCGGGTCAGCGTCCTTCGGGAACTGCTTCATCAGTTCGATGACCTCGGCCGGAACTGCATAGTTTGCCCTGATCCGTGATGTCAGGTCGGCAAGTTCATCCCCATTGGGCAGCCTGCCGTTCCAAAGTAAGAAAATGACCTCTTCAAATGTGGAGTTTTCCGCCAGGTCGTGGATGTCATAACCCTGATATATCAATACTCCGTTGACGCCATCCACATCTCCGATGGCGCTCTGTGCCGCGACCACGCCTCTCAATCCTGCGGCGGCAGTTGATTCCGCTGTACTCATTATTACCTTTACCCCGTGTGTTCCTTATACTAATTTTTATAAATTCAACCGAACTAAATATTTTAACGAAGTTATAGGGCAATAACAAGTTTGCCGGGGTTTGGCGCAAAAAGGCCGTGAGACGCAGTTTCCGCTGGAGGAGGCCCGGCGTCGTCTCACGGCTTTACGAGGATGTCTGGAAAACCCTATCGGATCTTTGTTTCGTATGACGTCCTGATGCGAAGCTGCTGATTCCTGTTCAGGCGAATGTGCTTGCCGCGTTCGATGACGACGGCTCCGACGCCGAATGCCGCACCGACGCTCGCGCCGACAGCCGCTCCGACCGGCCCGCCGGTCAATGCTCCGATGCCGAGGCCCGCTCCGGTCGAAGCGCCGACCTTGATGGCGTCCTCTTTCAATGTGCGTCGTCCGATGGCGGAACCTTCGGCGTCTATGGTCTTGATATTGTCACCCTTGACCGGCATAACTTCGGTCAGGATCGCGTCAAAATTGCTCCAGCGTTCCTCGGTCAGGATTATGCGGTCAAATGAAAGCAGCATTTCCGAACGCCTCTTGATGCGTCCCGGTTTGGTGATGCGTTCGATGCGGCCTTCGATGATCGCTCCTTCTATCTCAACAGGCGAAACGATGCGGGCGGTGAACTTATCGCCCTCACGGTTGTTCTCGGTGCTGAGGTCATCTTGTATCTCAAGGATGAGTTCGGTGTCGCGAGGGATTATGATGATCGCGTCGCTTACAGGCACAAAGGAGGCTTTTATCGGAGCCACAAGGTCCTGCGGGCCTGATTGGCTGGGTGCAGGAGGCAGAGCAGCGGTTTTTTCTGCCTGAACAGGAGTTTCTTCAACTTGCGGTTCGGCCTGTGCGGTCTGCTCGCGGCTTATCTCACGTTCAACTACCGGATTTGCCTTTTCAATGGGGTTCGTCTTTTCAGCGGCCGCGACCGTTTTGGGCAGAGCGTCAAGGCCGCGCGGCGAAAGTCCCGGAGGAACGGTTGATTCGAAAGAGCGTTTTTCGTAACCGGTGTTATAACCGCTTTCAAATCCCTGACGATAGCCGTCGCGATAATCCGTCAAAGAGCCGTAATCCTTATTGTATGCTCTGTCGGCGCTGACAAATTCGGTATGGCCGGCGATGTTCCTTTCGGCATTATCTATGGAATCGCGGTATCCGGCCATATAGCCGTCCGAATATCCTGTTCTGTAACCGCGTTGAAGAGCGGCCTTGGCCGTTTGTCCGTAAGCTGTTTGTACGGAAAGGGTTACGGACGAAAGGATCGAGAGCGAAAAGATGATCGCAAGGGTGGAAACTTTTCTGGTAAGCTGCATTTTGCCTCCTATTTAAGCTGCTTAAAGTTGTGGAACTGGTTTGTCCTCAATTGTTTATACAGTAAATGTTGAGAATTTACAAGAGCTTTTTGCAAATTTTAAGCAAAAATTAAACAAAAACTAAGCGCGTGTTTAGTTATGACAGTGTCCCTGTGCCGCCGCGAAAAAAGAAGAGGGCAAGGAGGTTGGCGTCTCCTTGCCCGACCAAGCGCTCATTCAGGAGGAACATTGCGCTCAGAAGCTCTTACGAAATAGATACGAGACGCGGATAAAAAAGGTTCTGCTATTTCTTGCAAAACCCGTTTCCGGGTCTCCCGAGAACGGATTGCGGCCATTGTAATTAAAATTGTCGTTGTAACCGGCGTAAAATGCCGTTCCCGGACTTGGCGTCCAGCCGAACAGTGCCTGGCCTGCAAAGTTGTCCCTCATCGAATCATAATCAAGACGCGTTCGGACAAAGACGAAGCGCGAGAAGGAATATGTCGAACGCAGGCTCAAAATATCGGAGTCGAACGACCGTATTCGGTTGTCATTGCGTACCAGGCGGCTTTTGTTATAACTTGCCGACGCTCGCCATGCGTTTATCGGTTTCCATTCGATCTCGGCGTTCGCGCTGAACTGTTTTCCTGGGCCGGGATCGATCTGGCCGTTTCCGGCAGGGAAGAAGTAATCAAATCTGTTGTTGGTGTAGTTGACGCTGACATAGTAGAAAAGATACTTGTTCAGGTTGTGGTTCATCTCGGTGTAAAAGAATTGCTGCCACGCGTCGCGTACGGGATCGCCGACGAACCGTCCGGGACGTGTAGGCATTCTTTTCAGGCCAAATTCCTCTTCATAGATCTTTTCGCGAACTACGCCGCCTTCCATATAAAGAAAGATCGACCGCTGCAGCGAGAGGTTGAGGTTCGATCCTGCCCGGAACCTTTGCATACGTCCCGAGAAATCAAAGTCATAACCGGTGAATTTGCCCCAGCTTGCGCGTATCAGCGGAGCATTTGGGCGCGATCTCGTACTTGTACGATGGTAGAAAAAGAGAAAGTTGGAATCCGAGCGTGAGTTAAAGCCGGCGTCGGCGCGATAGTCCGCCGATCTGCCGCCTGCCTCGATGAACCAGCCGTGACGGTCGGTATAATAATCGAGATTGCCGTAATAACCGACAGCGTTGCCCGTGCGGTAACGGTCATAGCTTCCGTTGCCAAGCGGGTTCGGCGAAGTATTTCCGGTGCCGCAGACCTCGCGGTTTCTTGCGGCCTGTGACGGATCGGCATCAGGTTCGAATGATGGATCGAAAAAGCATCGGCGCGATGTGGTTCCGGCAACCTGAAGAGTGCCGGTCAGCTTTGGCGTGAATTTCACTCTCGTATCGACGCTCGCGACCAGGTTCTTCTGTTCGGGAAAACCGCGATAAGTTACGAAAAGGCCGATGTGATTCTCTTTGCCAATGTCGCGTTTTGCGCGAAGAATGCCGAAAACGGCGTTCTTGTCCAGAAATTCGTTTATCCTTGGCCGGACGGACGGATCGTTTCGCTCGTCCTCGCTAAAATTTCCCGGAGCCTTGTCCGTGGCGAACAGCACGCCGAAGGAATTTTTTCCTTCCTTGCCGGTGAGTTTCAGAGCGACGTCCGGATCGACTATCGTTCGCGAATGGAACACAGTTATCGGCGTGGAAAAGATGTCCGAACCTTCAAGAAAGAACGGACGTTTTTCCTGAAAGAAAATAGGGAAACGCTGATTGGCCGTAACGACCGGTGCGTCGGCCTCGATCTCGGCGAAATCGGGATTGAACGCCGCGTCAAGCGTGATATTGGGCGAGATCGTATATTTGAGCGTCAGGCCGATGTCTGCCTTTACCGGCTGATTGAAGAAGCGGCCGTCCACGACCTCAAGAGCCGGAACACGGCGGCCTGTTTCCGATACTGTGATGCTGGGTGTTATCTCAAGAGTCCTTTCATACTTTATCTCGTCCATGCCGGTTATCTTTCCGTGCTGGATAAGAAAACCTGAGACGTTCCTGTCCTCGGGCATCCATTGATCGAATTCGTCATTGAAGCGGTCAATGTTGCGGGCGGCGTTAAATCCCCACATTTTGCCCTTGCCGGCGGAGTAGCGGAGCGATTTGAAAGGTATCTTTACCTCGACCGACCAGCCCCAATCCTCGATCACGCCCTTTGATTCCATGACGACATCGACCGAAAAATCGGCGCCGCTGCCTTCCGTGTAAATGCCGTCCTGCTGTACGCCCAGCGGATTGAACCCGAGAACGTATGCCCGCCGCTGGTCATTGAACGTATCCAGCCAGACGCGGACATTGTCTTCGCCAAAGACGTTGTCACGCCGGGCGACGGTCGCCCTGACCTTGTCCGGTTCGTCCCAGCATTTGAACCCGATGTACAGGTGCCGTTCGTCATAGAACATATAGGCCTCGGTCGGCCTTGACGGAGCGGTGTTATTGCCCGGTGCGGTCTGGTAAAAATCCTTAAAGACGGCGGCGGTTTGCCAAACGGGTTCGTCCAGTTTTCCGTCGATGACGACGGCTGTGTCAGTTTTTGGGACTCTGACCGGCGATGCTTTTTCAGGAGGGACAACGACCTTTCCGCCCTGAGCGGCACTGCTGCCGGTTCCCGATCCGCCATTATTGTTCTCAGGCTGGGCGCTCAGTGCCGGACAGGATATGAGCACAACTGCGGCAAGATATAGGGTTCGTATTATTGCTGTATTGCAGATCGGCATATGAAAGCATTCTGAGCAGCCATGTTTTCGGGCTGCCGGTAATTAGACGCCGCCTTATCAATTCTTCTTCCAAAACAGAAAAAATGCGTATCGTATTTATTTCTGGAAATGCAATGCCTGCGCTTTTGTTTGCCGCATTTCGCCCGACGCGAAAGCGATCTGTGCCGAAACGTTCTTTGACAAACCCCGAACCAGGATCTCCGGGTCTTCAGCAAAATCGCTGCAAATCATAAACACCGCAAAACGGTAAATGTTTCAAATAGTGATCTAAAAAGAGTTGAAAACAGATACGCTGCGGACAACGAGCCTGCCGTCATTGAATTTAAAGTTGTATGTCGGGCCTCCGCTGCCATACGAAAGTTCCGTGACATCTTCTTTATCTGATGTTTCGCCGGTAAAGATCGGTGTTGTGGAAACCAGCCTGGCATTGGCATTTTCGGGAAGCACGATGGTGACGGTCGCGTCTTCAGCGGTTGAGGAAAGCGAACGGAAATCGCCTTCGAGAAATATCTCGCCGTCGCGAGTGGCGGAGTTCATATCGCCGGAAAACCCGATGACGCGGACGCGTCCGTCGGTGTTTTTAACGGAAAGTTTGCCGGAAGCGTCGCGGACATCTATTGACTCTTCGCTTCCTGTCAGATCGACATTGCCCGAAACGCCGTCCAGCCTGATCGGGCCGTCCGAGATCACTCTTACATCAGAGGCTCGCGGGACCATTACATCGACGCGAATACTCGGCAGCGTGCTGCCGCCGCCTTTATCACCTTTTACGGTCAGGTTTATCTCATCGCCGGACTGATCTTCCTTTATTTCGGCTTCCGGTTTTTCACCGACACCGGAGGTTTCCGACACAACATAGCGAACCTCGTCGCGATTCCACGAACGGACGGAAACGAATGCATTCGTGACGGTAATTATGACTTTCGGCTTTCCTTTTATTTGAAATGTTCCCGTTTGGCGATGTAGGCTCGGTGCCGCACCGAACCAGTTTGCACCACCGAACCACTTTGCACCACTGAACCAGTTTGCACCTGAGAGGCGGGCCATGGCAGCTGTTTCTTTGTCGGCCGAGCGAGCAAGCCAGGCTGTCAATGCCTCGCCTTTTCTGGCTTCCGCCGCCGACCTTTGTCCTCTGACGGCAGATTCCTGTGCTTTTTTAAAGGCTTCGCCGCTCTTTACCTGGGCTTCCTTCATAGCGGTCTTCAGCTTTGCCTTTGCCTTTTCGTCGAGTTCGTTCATGCCCGGCAGGCCGGTAAGGCCGGACATCAGATCGTTCTCAAGATCATCGTCATCTTTTTCGGGCGAGAGATCGACCGTCGGCAGGGCATTTGTTTCTCCGCCTGTCCGGTTAATGGTTATCGCTCCGCTAATGCTGTTCAGCCTTAGCTGGGCTGCTCCGCTTCCGATCTTTCCGTGCATATCTGTGCCGACCAGCCGTTTATTGACGCGAAGGCCAAGCCCGTTCTCGATCCTTCCGCTAAGCGTGTTCGCCTTGACCGTTGCCTCGCTGTTTGACGGCAGCGTGACCGAGACTCGCCCGCTCACTGTGTTCAGGGATATTTTGGAGTTAGCATCCAGGCGGGCAAAGCCCACGGCAATGCCGCCATTGACCGTCTGGAGCGTGGTCGATCCGCTGAGATCGGTTGCGGTAATGCTTCCGTTCACAGCGGATACTCTCACTGCGTTCGCCATATTCGATAATTTGATAGCTCCGTTGACGGTCCCGATCTCATCGAGGACCGCGTTCCGAGGTACTTTCAAATAGAATCGGACCTGCGTCGAGCGAGCGGACTGTCCTGACACGCTGCGGTTCGATGCTCCCCGGTGATTTGCCTCGATCGTTATCGAATCGGATTTTGCCTTGATGTCGATCTCTATGTTTTTGAGAGCCTCGGCAGTTTCGGCAACCTTGATCGCAAGGACGTGGACCTCGTTCCTGTCCCATGCCTCGACCTCGATCGAGCCGTTTATGTTTTGCAGCCTAACGCGTCCGTCCGGTGTCAGCGGATAGGTCTGTTCAAATCTTTCCTCAACATCCAGGGACTGTTGGTTGGCGATCTGCGACGTATTGGCGGAACTGTCCGTTTGGTATGTATGAGTGCTGCCGCTGTCTGCCGCAATAACAAGGCCGGCGAAGATCAATGAATAAAGCCAGGTCATAAATATATCTCCGTTCTATGATGCTGTTCGTGAATTTCTCGCGAATCTATGATGAGAACACCACGAGAAAAGTTTCTGTGTCACTTTTTTTATGTACAATGAAAAAAAAATGGAAGTGCGAATACCATATGCAACATCTGTGTTAAGGCGGTCATCTTCATTATTTACATTGCGGCGTCTATCTGGTAACTTAGGGACTTTAGAGCCGCTTAACAAGCAAAAGATATTATGGCACTGAAAAACACTCGCCTGCATATTCTGCATAACGGAAATGCCCTTGCCGCCAAGGCACGGACAGGTGTTTCTCTGCATTGTCACACCGAATATTCCAAGGAGATGCTTGATTTTGTCCCGCATTATGCGGAAAAACTGCCGATAATAGCGCAGTTTTGGCGTCGGGAAAGCAAAAAGTACGTTGAGCGCGAAGGAAAGGCCATAGATTTTGATTCGGCATACTGGTCGCCGCCGCTGCCGCCCGAAGAGGTCTATGCGATAGAAAAGCGTCAGATAAACGATGCAGGCATGGATGCGTTGGTATCGCTTACTGACCACGACAGCATAGATGCTAACCTGACAGTCAATGAAGGCGCAGAAGCCGCACCGATCTCGATGGAATGGACGGTTCCGTTCGATTTTGGGTTCTTTCATGTCGGTGTTCACAATCTGCCAAAGGAAAGTGCGGTCGAGCTGACAAAGACCCTGCTTGATTACACTTTTGAGAAAGAGAACCACACCGACGAAAAGCTGGCGGAGATGTTCGCCATGCTTGACGAACTGCCCGGCGTTCTGGTCGTTTTGAATCACCCATTGTGGGACATAGAGATGGCGGGAAAAGAGCGTCATCTGGAGTTGCTCAAAGATTTCATCCGCATTCACGGAAAATGGATCCACGCTTTTGAGATAAACGGATTTCGCTCGTGGTCTGAGAACAAGGCAGTCATTGAGCTTGCCGGATCGATCGGGATGCCGGTCGTCACCGGCGGAGACCGCCACGGCTGTAAACCCAATACGGTGATAAACCTCACCAATGCGACAACTTTTGAGGAATTTGCCGAAGAGGTCCGCGTGGACAAGCGGACAGAGGTCGTGTTGATGCCGGCCTATGAACAGCCGCTCCAGTCGCGGCAGTTGGAATCCTTTGCCGAGATACTGCGCCATTATCCTGTCTTTCGCGACGGACGCCGCAAATGGTTCGACCGCGTTTATGTTGACATAGGCGACGGACACGGCGTCAGGCAGCTTTCCGATCATTGGGACCGCGGCGGGCCGACGTGGCTGCGTGCGGCGATATGGACGCTTGGCGTTCTGGGCAGCCCGAAAGCCCGGCCTGTGTTCCGGGCATTCAGAAAAAAAGCTGATCGTGTTCCCAAAGCGGCCGCCGAGGCCAATTTTGAGATCATCGAAATGGAAGGACCGGCCCGCGGCATCTCTTCCGAATCCCCCGCCTGACAACTTCCTCAGTTTACGGTTGGAAAATATTCATTTAAACTTGTAAGGTTAATAGTTTGCTTGGGCGGTCAATGGCCGCCAATGCATTTTTTAGGATAAGTTTTTGTGAGTGATCCACCGAGAATAGCTTTTTTTCCCGATTCGTATGAAGAGGTGAACGGAGCCGCGATGACGTGCAAACGCCTTACGGACTATGCGCGGCGCAACGGCTATCCTTTTCTGGTCATACACGCGGGCCATGAGACACGTGAATGGACAGACGGTTCGGTGGAATATTTACAGCTAAAGCGTTCGCCTGTTTCGTTCTCTCTGGACGAGGAGCTTGCCTTTGATCCGTTCTTTCAGCGTCATATCAGAAAGATCCGGCGGCGGCTGGTCGATTTCAAGCCGGACATAATCCACATCACGGGGCTGAATGACGTCAGCATTATGGGGTCGTATCTGGGCTGGAAACTCCAGATACCGCTGCTCGGGTCATGGCATACAAATCTTCATGAATTTGCGGCTCAACGTCTTCAAGGAGCAATGCGGTTCCTGCCGCAAAAATTTTCCAGCGGCATAGCAAAATTTGCCGAGAAGAGAATACGCGACGGTGCCGTCCTCTATTACAAGATGCCGAAGGTCGTTCTGGCCCCTAATCAGGAGTTGGTCGAACTGCTCGGCAAGGGAACGCACAGGGCGGCTTTTCTGATGGGCAGAGGCGTCGATTCGGAAAAATTCTCGCCGGCAAAACGAACGGTCGATGACAATGTCATCCGGCTGGGTTTTGTCGGCAGGCTCAGGCCCGAAAAGAACGTCAGGTTGCTGATCGAGATTGAGAAGGAACTCCTGAAGCTCGGAAAAACGGGATTCAGCTTTCTCATTGTCGGCGAAGGCAACGAGCGGGCACACCTTGAAGAGAAGATGAAGCACGCCGAGTTTACCGGATTTCTTGAGGGTGAGGCATTGTCCGAGGCGTACGCCAATATGGACATCTTTATTTTCCCTTCGGAAACCGATGCTTTTGGCAATGTTGCACAAGAGGCTTCGGCGTCGGGCGTGCCGTCGATAGTCTCTGACAAAGGCGGCCCGAAATACATAATAAACCACGGTGAAACTGGATATGTGGCAAAGACCAATGAGGACTATGTGAACTTTGCCATCGAATTAATGGATGACCGCGAAAAGCGTCTGGAGATGGGACGCAAGGGGCGTGAATTGACGGTAGCCAGATCATGGGATGCAATATTTGCAGGCGTCTATGACGGCTACGCCGAAACGCTGAGAATAGCCAGGGAACGCAAGCAGATAAGCGACGACGAATGATCAGCTAAAAATGCCGCGACATGGCGGACTGAATATGAAAGAATTGACCGCTGACGAAACACCCGCGGAGATGCAGACCCACACGATAAGCGGAGTCACCGTCGCCCTCTGGAATGATCCGGGGCGATTCGTCAAATATTGGAATTATAAGGGAGCGGTACTTAGCGGCGTCATTCGCGCGCCGATCTTTTTCGCCACGTATCTTATCGGCAAGGAAACGCTTCGTCTGGCCATCGGAGCGGCGGCTGTACAGTTCCTGTTCCGGTTCCTTTTTGCCGGTGTCGGCGGAACGCTTATTCAGGCTTTGCGTCATGTTGAACCGGCATGGAAAGCCCTTGCCGCGATACTTCTGCTTGTGCCGCTCATCAGCCACATCCTTGAATTTCTTGTGCAGGCCGGTTTTGCATACGTTACCGACACACAGAACCTGACCGACACGGCGATACTGCGTTCCATCTCGGTTTCGATCATATCGGCATTATTCACACTTTTTGCAATGCGTCGCGGAATAATGATCGTTGGCGAATCGGAAAGCAAAAGCCTGGTCAGCGACATATCGAAACTTCCAAAGGTGATATTTCATTTTATCGCTTTTATTCCGAACGAGATCGCCGGAATGATCCGCCGAGGAGCCATTCTTGGCGTGCCGCTGGCGTTTCTGGCATTCGGTGTTTTCGCTGAGGTCATCTGTTGGGCCGTGACCAACAAACCCTCGTGGACGTACAATAACGGCAAGGAGATCGCGCTTTTGAAATACTGGGCGGTGGACGGCATGATCCTGCTTGCGATCGCGGTGGCGATCTCGCTTGCGGCCCACGCCAGAAAGCACAGGAGCTGACGTGCCTACGACGATGAAGACATCCTTCAAGACGCTGCATCTTACGAACTATTACCACAAGAATTCGGGCGGCATCAGCACATCGTTCAACAATCTTCTTGCGGCGGCAGAGCGTCACCGCAGACAAGTGAGGCTCATTGTTCCGGGCGAGTCAGAGGCGGTCGAGGACGTGAACGAATACGCCCGCATATATTATGTTCCTGCCAAATATTCTCCGATCTTTGATAAACGCTACCGGCTGATCCTGCCGTGGCAGTATATGCCGCACGATTCGCTGATAAAAAAGATCATGGCAGAGGAAATGCCCGATCTTGTTGAGGTGACTGACAAATATACCTTGAGCATGATGGGCAAAATGGTGCGGTCAGGACATTTCAAGGAGTTGGGACGGCCGATCTTGGTTCATTTTTCCTGTGAAAGAATGGATGACAATGTTGCATCATTTCTTTCCGGCGGAAGGTTCGGCAAATGGCTATCAAGCCGCATCGTAGGCAATTATCTGCTGCCGAGTTTTGATTATCACATCGCGAACTCCAGCTATACTGCGGACGAGTTTTCTGACGCGGCAAAGGCAGCATCAAAGAACGGGAAAGGCGGTTTTCTCTTCCGCAGGGCGTGGCGTTTTTTTGACGCACCGCGCGTTCCGCTTTCCGAACGCGTCTTTGTTTGTCCGCGCGGCGTTGATGCCGTAAGGTTTACACCGAACAGAAGATCGGACGAAGTTCGACGCGAGATGAGGGAGCGTGCGGGAATTTCTCCTGATTCGACAGTTATCCTTTATGCCGGACGCATATCGCCGGAGAAGAATATCGAACTTCTGGTCGATGTAATGAGGGAACTTTTGAAGGATGAACGTCACGATCATCGGCTGCTGGTCGCGGGTGCGGGGCCAAAGAGCGATTGGCTGAAGGACGAGACAGACAGGCATTTCCCCGGCAGGATAGTTCAGCTTGGACATCTGGAAAAAGACCTGCTGGCTGATTATTACGCAAACGCTGATGTTTTTATTCATCCCAATCCGCGAGAGCCGTTCGGCATAGCGCCGCTGGAGGCGATGGCGTCCGGTGTGCCGACGGTCGCTCCGCGTTCGGGCGGCATATTGTCCTATGCTACGGATGACAATGCGTGGCTGGTGGAAACGAACGGAAAGGCGTTTGCGGAAGCGATAAGTTCTGTGCTTGATGACGAGGACGAACGCTGGCGACGAACACAAAACGCCGTGGAAACCGCACGTCAGAATACCAGAGAGGCATCGACCGACAACCTCTTTGCGACGTATGACCGCATCTTTGAGGATTTTCAGAGCCGCCGCGAACTGTTTACCGACATCGAGAAGACGCGCGATTTTGATTATACTAAGGTAATAAATGTTTGAACTGATCCTTGCAAATCTCAGGGTAAGGCCGCTTCGCACTCTTATCAGCGTGGCGGGAGTTGCCATTGGCGTTATTCTGATCGTCCTTTTCACGGGCCTCGCCAACGGCATGGCGAACGACATGGCAAAGCGCGCCGCTAACTGGAAGGCCGAGATCGTTTTCACGCGCGCCGGAGCGATGTCGCTGGACAGTTCCAATTCGCCCGTCCCGACGGCTTATGCCGACCGCCTGATGCAGATAGAAGGCGTTGCTGCGACATTGCCGGTCATCAGATACGTCACCGCCAGCCCTAAAGGAAGTTGGGGAATCAGGCAGATAGACGGCGTTGATTGGGAACCGTTCTCGGCGATGAACGAGATCGGCCTGATCGAAGGGCGTGCGCCGACAGCCCCAAATGAGGTTGTTTTTGACGAACGGCAAATGCTGGACGACAACGTCAAGGTTGGCGACACGGTAGAGATCTTCGGCGGAAAGGAATACACGGTCGTGGGAGTTTTCTCACCGCCTTCGGGAGCGAGGATAAAGATGTCGCTTGCGGCCCTGCAGGACCTTTTGGAAGCGAAAGACAGGTGTACCTACATCCTTGTCAAGGTCTCGGACGGTGCAGATGTCGAGGCTGTTGCGGCCCGCATCAACGAGGAACTGCCGGGCAACAAGGTCAACCTGACCAACGACCTGATAATCAATGCACAGGATCGCGTTCCGGGCCTGAAGACGTTTTTGCGCGTGCTGGTCGGGCTTGGGGCTTTTGTAAGCACGATCTTTGTTCTGCTGTCGATGTACACGACCATAACGGAGCGGCGAAAAGAGATCGGCATCCTTAAATCGCTCGGGGCGTCAAAACCGTTCATCATCGGTTCCATCGAGGGCGAAGCGGCTCTGATCGGAGTACTGGGCGTTTTGTCCGGGCTTTTGACGGCTTCGGCAGCCGCGATGGTGATAGGAAACATCTTTGAACTCGAATTTGAATTCACATCCGGCTGGGTCATCATTGCAGTCGCGATAGCATTGGCGGGAAGCATCGTTGGGGCGTTCTATCCGGCGTGGCGTGCCTCGACGATAGACCCGGTCGAGGTGATGGTCAACGAGTAGATAGCAGACGTAAATTTTACGTAACATTTCGTTAGTATTTGCTTGAATCACGACCGATCTCGCGCTCAAACTTGAGATATGGCCGAACAACTCGTACTCGAAGCCGTGCGCAATGAACACACGGCCTCAAAACAAGGATTGCTCCAACGGCTTTTTGCTGTCTGGTTCGATGCTTTTGTTTACAATCAGATATGGGAAGACCCGCGTGTCGATATCGAAGCGCTGAAGATAGACGGCGATTCACGCATCCTTACCATCTCTTCCGGCGGCTGCAACGCCATGAATTACCTGCTGGAAGGCCCCGAAAGCGTAACCGCCGTTGACCTGAACAAACATCACATTGATCTGCTCGAACTAAAGGCCGCCGCCGCAAGGCATCTGCCGTCTCACAGGGCATTCTTTGAGTTTTTCGGCGAGGGAAAGGGAAGCGACACGGGGCCGAACTATCTGCGTTACATTGCCCGCAACCTCAGCCGCGAGGCAAGGGATTTTTGGGAATCGAACACCGCTTTTGGCAAGTTTTTATACGGCGACCGCATCGCCTTTTTTGCCGGGGCCGGGCTTTACGATCATTCGCGCAACGGATATTTCCTGCGTTTCTTTCACCGCTTTGCACGGTTGCTTGGCTGTGATCCTGAGGCGATACTCAAAGCAAAGGGCCTGGAAGAGCGGGAGCGAATTTACGAGGAAAAGATCAAGCCTTTTTTTGACAGCCGCCTGATAAAAACCATCGGCAAACTCCCCATAACGCTGTTCGGGCTTGGCATTCCGCCGCAGCAGTACGATGAACTGAAACGCGACCTTGAAGAAGGCAGGACGGTCATCGACATCTACGAAGAGCGGACGCGGCGGCTGGCATGCGGATTTCCGATAGATGACAATTATTTTGCCTGGCAGGCCTTTGGCCGCCGTTACGATACTGTTAACCGGAAAGCACTGCCCGAATATCTGAAAGAGGAGAATTACGAAGTTCTGCGTGGCCATATTGACCGCCTTGAAACGCGTGTAGCCTCGGCGACCGATGTTATCCGCGAATCACCGTTCGGGGCGTTCAACCGGTTCGTTTTTCTCGATGCCCAGGACTGGATGAACGCCGACACGATGACCGAGCTTTGGACGATGATAGCAGAACGGGCGGAAAGCGGTTCACGTATCATCTTTCGCACGGCGGGAGCGGCGTCGCCGCTTGACGACGCATTGCCGCCGGAACTTCTGGGAAGATTCACATACAAGCAAGACCTGTCGTCGGAACTTTTCAAAAAAGACAGAGCTTCCATTTACGGCGGTTTTCATCTCTACACGCTTCGATAAAATTATGGACAGGACCGACATCAGCCAGGAACCCGCGTCCGCATTCGGCGCAATGGACCGGATGTATCGGTTCCAGCGTTATTTTTATGACGCAACGCGAAAATTTTACCTGCTGGGACGTGACCGGCTGCTTTCGGAAATGGAAATAATGCCGGGACAGAATGTTCTGGAGGCCGGATGCGGAACCGGCAGAAATCTGTTGATGCTTGCCCGGCGGCATCGCGACACACGATTTTTCGGGCTTGATGCGTCATCAGTGATGCTTGAGACGGCCGAGGCAAAAGCCGTCGCGAAAAGGCTGGAGAACGTTTCGTACAATGTCGCTCTTGCCGATGATTTTTCTTATGACAAAACTTTCGGGCTGGCTGAACCGTTCGACATCATCTATTTTTCCTACTCGATCTCCATGATACCGCCGTGGCGCGAATCAATAGAGAACGCGCTGAAAAATCTAAAACCGGGCGGTTCGCTCTACATCGTGGATTTCTACGATCAAAAGGGCCTTCCTGCGTGGTTCCGATGGCTGCTTACGCAGTGGCTGCGTCTTTTTAAGGTCGAATATCCTGAAATGCTTCTGCCTTTTTTTGACGAGTTGAGCTTACGCGGAGCCGGAGATGTAAGCGTGATCACTCTGTACGGACGCTATTGCCTGATAGTCAAACTGGTGAAGAACTGACGGTTTTTCCCGACATCCAAACCTGCCTTCGTCGTTCATTCTGACCGAAAACTTTTTTCAAACTGACGAAAACCACGGCTTTTTCCATGCCGCTTTTCTGTGAACCGCATCTATCCCAAGCGCCTTTGAGTGAGTAAATACATACGTTTTGTGCGATAAGTCGATGCCTTCAAAGATCTTGGTACGGCATTTGATCTACATAACGCCGGAGATATTGGAAGTATTGTCCGATCAGCGATATCGATCGAAACAACAGATCCAAGAGGCCGCTCACCCACAACGAGGACATTTTGGGCAGGTGATTTGTGCCCAGTTTCCCACTTAAGCCTGAAAGGCGAAGTGATCGATAACACATTGCCTTGTCTTTTTTGCCCGCACGCAAGAATAAAATGCGAAAAGCAGGAAAAAAGTTTGGTCTGAGAATGCGGATTGGATTATAATTTATGTTGGCCGTCTTTAGCGCCGGCCACAGTTCGATAAACACCTCACCAACGACCACGTCCGGCCCACACCTGACTGCCCGCCAACAGACCGATGGAGCCATCAAGGAACAAAAACTCAAGAGAACCATATATCAATCTCTTTTTTGGGGTCTTGATACCGCTTGGGCTTTTTGCTCTCTATTCGGCGATAAAGGGCCTTAGGTTTGAAACTCCGCCGCCGGGGCTGATAATTCTTTTTGTCGTAACGGTGTTTTTCGGTTCGATACTTCGTTTCCAACTTCCGCGAACAAAGATACACCTGACAATTTCGGACGCACTGATCTTTCTTTCGCTGCTTCTTTATGGAGGATCGGTCGCGATAATCCTCGGAACGCTGGAGGCGGGCTTTACGGCGATGATGCTCCGGCGACAGGGCGTTCGGATGTCGTGGAAGACCGTCTCGATAAACGTCCTTATCGCGACGATCTCGGTTTTTGCGTCGTCCACGGCGGTTATCGCTGTCTTTGGCCCGCCGGAACTTCTGATGGGAGAAGCCGTGACCTCACAGCTGATAATGATCCTGTCGGTGATGGCGTTCTCACAGTTTGCGGTCAATTCGGTGCTTGTTTCGGTCTGGGTCTCGATAAAGAACAGCGAGACGCTGTGGCGCGTGTGGAATGAGTATTGTTTCAACGCACTTGTGATGTTCCTGTGCGGTGCGCTGATGGCTGGCATCGCGACAAAGGCCATCTATCAGATGGACTATTATATGTTCATCGCGGTAGCGGTCTTTTTCGGCCTTGTTTATCTGACATACAACCGCTATGTACAGGACGTTAAAAGCACTGCCGCCGAGGCTCAGGAAGCCGAACGAAAAAGAGCCGAAGACGCCGAACAGCACGTCCGTGAACTTGAACATTATGTCCACGAGCTTCAGAAATCGACGGAAGCTCTTCGCGAAAGCCGCGAGAAATTTCGCCACGCCGCCTATCACGACCATCTGACCAATTTGCCGAACCGGGCGCATTTCATAGGAAAGATAACGGAACTGATCGATAAACGCTCAAAGGAGGACCATCATCGTTTTGCCGTTATGTTCCTTGACCTCGACCGTTTCAAAACGCTAAACGAAAGCCTCGGCCATTCGGTCGGAGACCGCCTGATAACACATGTTGCCGCGCGGCTGTCAAACATCATCACACACAAGGGCGTGGTCGGGCGTTTCGGCGGCGATGAGTTCGCCATCCTGCTGAACGGAGTTGACGGAGAGATAGACACGCTGGAACTGGCGGAAAGAGTTCGTCGGCAAATAGCTGAACCATTTTCAGTGGATGGCAGACAGCTATTCACCAACGCAAGTATTGGGATAGCCTTTGGCGACAAGAGATACGTGACGGCCGAAGAACTGCTGCGCGACGCCGACATTGCTATGTATCACGCGAAAACGTCGCTTTCGGGCATCACCGTGTTTGACCCGAACATGCACGCCAGGGCGGTTCAGCTTCTTGAACTGGAAACCGATCTTCGCGTTGCCGTAAAGCGAAAACAGTTCGAGCTTTTCTATCAGCCGATAGTCACGCTCAGCGACGGAAGAATAAAAGGATTTGAGGCACTTGTGCGCTGGCCGCATCCTTCGCGTGGGCTTATCTCGCCTGCCGATTTCATCCCGCTGGCGGAAACGACCGGACTGATCGTTCCGATAACGCGGCAACTGCTTCGCGATGCGTGCATACAGGTCAAGAAATGGCAGGAAATGACAGATGAGCCGTTTGAGGTAAGCGTCAACCTTTCCGGCAAGCACTTTGAGCATCCGAACCTTGTGGAACAGGTCAAAGAAGTGGTCGAGCAGACAAAGATAACGCCGAGTTCGCTCAAGCTGGAGATAACCGAGAGCGCGGTCATGGACAACGCCGAAACTGCCATCTCAACGCTAAAACAGATCCGCGAAACCGGCATCCGCGTCAGCATAGACGATTTCGGCACGGGCTATTCGAGCCTCAGCTATCTGCACAGATTCCCGATAGACACGCTCAAGATCGACCGCTCATTTGTGAACACGATGGAAGAGGGAAGTGAGAACGGCGAGATCGTCCGCATTATATTGGCGCTTGCACGTGCTCTGAAACTGGATGTCATCGCCGAGGGCATCGAATCCATCCACGAATTTCATCAGCTTCGCATTCTCGGCTGCGAATACGGCCAGGGCTATATGTTCTCACGCCCGCTCCAGGCAAAGGACATCGAGCGGATGATACTCGGCGAACTGCCATGGCGGAATGCCCTTGCCGAAGCCGGTTTCGGTATGGTGTCACACGACACCGCCCTAACGCAGTTAAAGTGGACGCAATAGAGCTATTCCGCGAAGATCGCCGGTTTTTCCTCAATGGGAACGATGGTTTCCACCGTGTTCGCCAAATTCAAAAGAGTTCCTTCAGACCAGAAATCCCCGATGAATTGCAGGCCGATGGGCAGGCGTTCGGATGAAAGCCCGCACGGGACGCTGATCGCCGGGACGCCGGCAAGATTGGCGGAAACAGTGTAAATATCGCTCAGATACATCGCCAGCGGATCGTCAGACCTTTCACCGATCCTGAAAGCGGTTGTCGGCGATGTGGGCGTGATGATCGCGTCGCATTTTGCCAGAGCTTTCTGATAATCCTGCTTTACAAGAGCGCGGACCTTTTGCGCTTTTGAATAATATGCGTCGTAATATCCGCTGGAAAGGACATAGGTTCCCAGCATGATGCGGCGTTTTACCTCGGAGCCAAAGCCTTCTTCACGTGTTTTGAAATACATCTGCCGCAGCTCGTCGGCATCCTCTGCCCGAAAGCCGTACCGGACACCATCATATCGGGCAAGGTTGGACGACGCTTCTGCCGTTGCGATGATGTAATAGACAGCGATACCGTAACGGGCGTTTGGAAGTTCTATTTCAACTATTTCGGCTCCCTGTTCTTTCAGGCGGTCGATGGTTCCCTCTACTGCGTGGCGGACATCGTTGTCAAGGCCGTCCGCGAACAATGCTCGCGGAACGCCGAGCGTCTTGCCTTTGATCTCGTCATTTAACGCTGATTCGTAATCCGGCACGGCAACGTCGGCCGAGGTCGCGTCGCGTTCGTCGCGGCCCGCGATCATGGAAAGCACCTTGGCCGCGTCTGCCGAGGTCTGTCCGAAGATGCCGATATTGTCCAGCGACGACGCAAAAGCAACAAGGCCGTATCGCGAGATGCGTCCGTAGGTCGGTTTCAGCCCGACGATGCCGCAGAGCGACGCAGGCTGACGGACCGAGCCGCCCGTTTCCGAACCAAGCGCCGCACGAACGACACCGGAAGCTACCGCGACGGCGGAACCGCCCGAACTGCCGCCCGGAACGCGTTCGATGTCCCACGGATTTTTCACGGTGCCGAATGCTGAATTTTCATTCGACGAACCCATTGCGAATTCGTCCATGTTGGTTTTGCCGATGACAACCGCACCGGCGGCATTCAGGCGTTCTATCGCGGTCGCGTCATATTGCGCGCGGTAATTTTCCAATATCCGCGAGGCACACGAGGTACGCATTCCATTTGTGCAGATATTGTCCTTTACCGCTATCGGATAGCCGTGAAGCGGCAACTGGCCCGACGTATTTGAAAGGACATCAAGACGTTCGGCCGCGTGTTCGCGTTCGACCGAAAGGAATGAATTGAGCGTCGGGTTCAGCCTTTCGGCATCATCAAGCGATCTGTTTATTATTGAACTCACCATTGTAAAAAAAAACTTTAATAAATAACCTTGTCAACCAGCCATTCGTCGCCGATCTTTTGCATTTCGACCGTTATCGCCTTTTGCGTGTCGCCTTCGCCGGTTCGCCACAGCATAAGAACCTCAAGCGCGACGCGGTCGGGCGAAACGGTTTGGCAACTTCCGGCGCGGAATGCTTTCGGAACGTTGTCGTCGCCGGTCGTGAAAGGATCGCCCGTGCCGCCGCGTGACTGAAGTTCCGTTTTGAGCCGCTCGGTCAAAAAACGCGAACGCGCCTCCAGATTTTCAGGCGAGAATGTCATGTCGTTCCCAAAATGGAACGAATAGAAGATCCTCACTGCCGGTCGAGCCTCGATGCATTCCGGCGTTTCCAGATTGGGAATGCTGCACGACGACGCAAGCATCGCCGCGCCGAGCAAAACCGCCGCAACCGCGTATATTTTTATTTGCCAGAGCCGCTTCATAATACCTTTGGTACTTGAAAATGTCCTGAAACAGCCGAAGGTGCCTCGCTCAATGCCGTTTCCTGGCCGAGCGACGCCAGCACAACGTCATCGCGGATGCTGTCCGTTTTTTCGCCCTCTGCGGTCAGGCCGCCAAGCATCGGTTCAATGTCCGACGTGTCAATTTCATTGAGCTGCTCGACATAGCCGACTATCTGGCTCAACTGCGGTGTGTACATCTCCACCTCGGCATCGGTGATATCAAGGTGGGCAAGTTTTGCGATCTTTCTAACGTCCATAATTTCGTTTAAGGGCAAGCGTGTTTTGTGCAGCGCCCAAAAAGGCTTTTTTAAGTTCCGGATCTTCTATCTTCCCGGCAGCTTTCAGCACTTGCGGCGGCAGATCAGGCACATCAGGATCAACCTTACTTGCATTGACCATATCTTTTTTTTCAAATCTGCCAGGCTCGACAAAAAATTCGATATAGCGGACGGCAAAGTGTTTCCCGAGAGCGGCATTCAGTTTAAAAAGCATCTGCGGGGCGAGTTCGGCCAATTCACGCCGCCAGTTCTCATTTTCTACGGCGACCGTCAGCCGTCCGTCAGCAAATTCTGACGCAATGGCGTGTTCGGCAGCCTGTTTGCCCGCCGTGTGCCGCCACGCCGCAAAAACGAACGCTCTCGCTGCCTGCGGATCGTCCGCCGCCGCTCTGAGCAGGCCCGGAAGTGTTTCAAGTATCCCGTGCATTTGCCTTCACCCTCTGTTCATCTATCATCTTAATAGAGAAACTTTATAAATGCTAAACCACCCTAATATCATGTTCGGTTTGGAGCCGATCATTCTGGCGTCCGGCAGCCCGCGACGTGCCGAAATACTGACAGCCGTCGGTTGGGAATTTGAAAAAGATGTCCCCGACGTTGACGAAAGCGAGGTCGCAGGAGAGCCGGCGGCAGATTACGTTTTGCGGCTTGCCGTAGAGAAGGCATCGGCGATAGCGAAAATGCATCCCGGCCGCATCGTGCTTGGCTCAGACACGACCGTTTTGCTGAACGGCAAAATATTGGGCAAGCCTGTCGATCTGAAGGACGCTGAAAGAATGATCGCGGAGCTTTCCGGCGAGCGGCACGAGGTTTTGACAGGTGTCGCATTGGTTCGTGACGGTGAATGCCATTCAGCCGTGCAGACAACCGGTGTGACCTTTGCCGAAATGTCGCCGGAGGAAATAGGCCATCTGGTCAGGTTCGGTTCGCCGCTTGATAAAGCCGGCGGCTACGCCGTGCAGGCACAGGCGGCCCTTTTTATAGAAAAGATAGACGGTGATTACTGGAACGTCGTCGGCCTGCCGATAAATCTTGTCTATCATCTATACCGCGAGCATTTTGCCGACGCAAAATAAAAAGTGCAAATTCTCACTTTCGTGAGGTCAAGTCAAAACCGCTCGCGTAAGCGAGTGGCCGGGCGCTGAGGTTAGGAGGTGTCAGATGAGATGGGAGGCTCAAAGTGATAGAGGCCTCGCCACCTGCTCATGCAGGCGGTTCGGACATGATACACTACAGCAGTTTGTCGATCTCTTTTGAGATCGGGACGGTCACGTCAAACTTAGGGTCGATGCCGCCGAACGGCGAACCCGATATTTTGCCGTTCTTGTCCAGCACAACGAAAGACGGAACCTGGTCAACCTCAAATTTCTTCAGGGTTGCTGCACCGTCGCTGTCGCGCAGGATCGGCACGGTCAGCTTGTTCTTGGTCGCGAATGCCGTCAGGTCATCGTTCGACGCGAAATTCTTTGATTTTGCCGATGTAGAATCGGTTGCGACGAAATAGATCAAAACATTCTTGCCGGCGTATTTTTTTGCCAAAGCGTTCGTGTATTCGGCCTGCTTGCCCGAAAGCGGAAGCCAGCTTGCGCCTATGGCCAGCACAACGACCTTGCCTTTCTGACCTTCAATATCCACCTTTGAACCGGTGGTCGAGGTCAGCGAGGTCTGTGCCGTCGCCGTAAGCGAAAAGACCATTGCCGCAGCGAGTATTGCGAATATTGAACGTGTCTTTTTCATAATTTTATGAAGGGCAAATACACCTCTTCCGCCTGATTAGATGCAATTCACGGGCCAATTACTGCTTTTTTTCAAGGATGATGTTATCTATCAGGCGAACACCGTCAAAACGCACTGCAGCAGCTATAAGAGCGGGCGTATCTCCAATGGTATCAACAGGTTCCAGAGTGTCAGGAGCAACCAGCGAGATATAATCTATTTCCGCTGCTGATTCTTCACTTATGGCGTTTTCGACCATTTCAACCAATTTTGCCCCTTTTCGTTCACCTTTTTGATATGCCTCTTCCGCTTCTCTAAGCGAGGCAAATATCACGGCGGCTTTTTCGCGGGCTTCAAGGCTCAACAGATCGTTACGCGACGACCGTGCCAGTCCGTTCGGTTCGCGTACGGTCGGCACGGCAACGATCTCGGTCTCGTAGCCGAGGTCACGCGTCATTTTGCGTATCATCGCCAGTTGCTGTGCATCTTTTTGCCCGAAGACAGCAATGTCTGGACGGATCGTGTTGAACAATATGGAAACGACGGTCGCGACACCACGAAAATGGCCGGGCCGCGAAGCTCCTTCAAGATTTTCGGTCAATCCCTCAACGTAAACGTAGGTCGAAAAGCCTTCGGGATATATTTCGCCCGGTTCAGGGGCAAAGATATGATCGACATCATATTCCGCCAACATGGCGGCATCAGCGGCCAGATCGCGAGGATAGCGTTCAAGGTCCTTTTTGTCATTGAACTGGGCCGGATTGACAAAGATGGACACGATCACGGCGTCCGACATCTGCCTCGCCTGTCTGATCAATTCCAGATGGCCTTCGTGCAATGCTCCCATCGTCGGGACAAACCCGACCGTTTTATTTTCCCGCCGAAGTTTGCGGGCAATGGAAGCCATTCGCTGTCGTCGGTTGATAATTTCCATGGCATCAGAAAGGAAGCGCGTTCTTTATTTTTTCAAGATCAACATCGTTCGGAAGTCCGTATGATTCGGCTTCGCTGGGATATACACCCTGACGGACATCGTCCATCCATTTGGTGATGGCCTCGCCGATGACATCGCTGACATTGGCGTATTGCCGAACAAAACGCGGCTGGCGCCCGAACGTGAACCCGATCAGGTCGTGCAGAACAAGCACCTGAATATCGCAGGCTGAACCGGCCCCGATGCCTATGGTCGAAATGGACAGATCATTTGTTATGACCTCGGCGACCTCTCTTGGCACCAGTTCAAGCACGATGGCAAAGGCCCCGGCATCCTCCAGCCGTTTGGCGTCGTCGATCAGCCGCCTCGCGTCTTCTTCCGTCTTTCCCTGAACGCGATAGCCGCCGAGTTTGTGTACCGATTGCGGTGTCAGGCCGATGTGGGCAACGACGGGAATTTCCTCATTGACCAATCTTTTTACCAGTTCGACGCGGTTGCTGCCGCCCTCAAGCTTTATCGCCTCGGCTCCGCCGTATTTCATCAGTTTCAGGGCGTTTCTGACTGCCTTGTTCTCGCCCGCGTGGTAGCTACCATAAGGCATATCGGCGACGATCAGCGCACGGCTGGCGCCGCGTTTTACTGCCTTTGTGGCTGACAGGATCTCATCGATCGAGACCGGTAGAGTGTTGCCGTAACCGTGTATGACGTTGCCGATGCTGTCGCCGACCAAAATGATGTCCACGCCGGCCTCATCGACGATCCTGGCGGTCGGATAATCGTACGCGGTCAGACATACCAGTTTCTCGCCCTTTTCCTTGGCCGCCCGCAACGCGGGGACATAGACCTTTTCGGGTTTATCAGGTTTTAGATAGGCCATAACAGAAAGATTAAAGTCTAGACCTTTAGAGGTTTCAAGTCTAGCCGATGCCGGACGTCTTTTGCACCGCCCCAGCGGGATTCCACCTTGTCACTGACGACATATCGGATGTTTCTGCAAGCAGATCCGCGATGGGCCGGTGAAGCACCGGATGTATAACGTGCGGTGCGATCTCCGCCAACGGGGCAAGGACGAATCGCCGCAGGTGCATCCGCGGATGCGGCAGCGTCAGGAACGGCGTGTCCATTACCCTTTCGCCAAAAAAGATGATGTCGAGGTCGATCGTCCGGGGCCGCTTCATTGATTTTTCGGTGCGGCCAAGCAGATATTCTATTCTCAACAGCCGTGCCATCATCTGTGTCGGCGTAACGTTCACGGTGCGCACCTCAGCGACAAGGTTCAAAAAAGGCGGTGCTTCGCCCATATCAACTGCGTCGGTCTCATAGATGCCGGACAGCTTGCAGACTTCAACGCTGGCCTCGAGCAGGCCGCGAACGGCCATCAGAAGATTTCCGGCGCGGTCGCCAAGGTTTGAACCCAGACTCAAATAAGATGTGACGGCTTCGTTCTGCACTAGATAAAAGAGGTCATTTGGCGATCTGGGCTTCAAGGGCGTCGATCGCTTCCAGCAGCCCGATGAATTTCAGGCCAAAATCAGTAAATTCATATTCGACACGCGGCGGCGTTTCAGGATAAACGGTCTTTTGCAAGATGCCAAAACGGACCAGTTTTCTGAGGCGTTCGTTGAGGACCTTTGTCGTCAGCCCTTCGACGTTTCGCTCCATCGCTCCGGGACGGTTGACGCCGCGTTTGACCATGTCCAGCACGGACAATGACCATTTGCAGCGGATAATGTTCTCAACCATCCGCTTTACCTGCGGCCTTTCAATAATTTTTTTTCCGTTTGACTGCATAAAAATGAACCGAAAAGTAAGTAGGGAACCAAAAAGTGCCTACTTATATCGCTCTTTCGGTTTTGTTAATTTTACAGATGCAGAGGTTGTATAACCAAACATTAACTCAACAAGGAAGGAAAAAACAAATGAGAACGAAAGCAGTATTTTACCACGCGGGCTGTCCCGTATGCGTTGACGCAGAGCAAATGATCGCAGACGCGATAGACCCGGAACGCTTTGAGGTCGAGGTCGTCCATCTGGGCGAAACAAAAGACCGCATCGGCGAAGCGGAATCGGCAGGCGTCAAATCAGTTCCGGCACTGGTGCTTGGCGAACATCCGTATCACATAAATTTCGGGGCTTCGATAGCAGATCTGAAGTGATCCCGCGATGCTTTCACAGACGACAGCGGCTTGCCATACAATATGACGGCAAGCCGCATTTTCACACCATTTC
Source organism: Acidobacteriota bacterium (assembly GCA_019639175.1). Lineage (GTDB taxonomy): Bacteria > Acidobacteriota > Blastocatellia > Pyrinomonadales > Pyrinomonadaceae > OLB17. The sequence goes on from JAHBSK010000002.1 coordinate 395,081, forward strand.
AGTTCAAGTTTTTACATTTATCGTATGAAATGTTTGAATATAGACAGGCTTTTGAGGCCGAATCCAGCGATGCTTTTTCTAAAAAGCATTCGGGCGGAACCTCGGTGTGATCCGTCTTGACAAAAAACACACGCCGCACTTTATGGCGCGAAGACGATTTCGACACAGTCAGCGATACGAAAGCCCCGGCGAACTTTCTCATAAGGAATACCTTTTAAATCAACCGACACAGACCACGACCCGGACGGAATTGCTGCGTCTGATACGCGGCGGCGAAGACACATATCTTGAGCTAAAGGTAAAGCTCTCCAATCCCGAAAAGATAACGCAGGGCATTGTCGCCCTCGCGAACACGGACGGCGGAACGTTCATTTTCGGCGTCAACGACCAGCTTCGCATAGAGGGCGTTTCCAATCCTGAAGAGATCATCACGGAACTGAACCGAATTTGCCGGGAAGAGATCGTGCCACCGTTGGTTCCGATAATCGACACCATCGCTTTTGACAGCGGTAAGCGCGTCATCGCTCTCGATGTCGAACCGAGAAAACGGCCTTATCGAACGCGTGACGGGCGTTTTTACCTGCGTTTTGGCGACGAAAAGCGGGAAGTGACCAGAGAGCAGCTTTCGATCTGGCTGGACGAAGTGCGCCCGTTGGGCTATGAGAATATTCCGCTGTTTACGTCCACTGAAGACGATTTTGATGACGGGCTGTTGTGGACGTTTGCCAAGGCATTTGAGGAGATCAATGCCATATCCAACGTTTACGACACCGAAGAATTCCTGAAAAAAGATATGCTGATGGCGGTCGGCAATGCTGATGAGTTTTATCCGACGGTCGCCGCGTTGGTGCTTTTTGGCAAGAAGGAACGCATCGAAAGCCTTTTTCCGCGTTCTGTCATACACGTCCGCAGATATTCGGGCGACAACGGCGCGGCACAGTTGGTCGAAAGCAGAGAGGTCACGGGCAATCTGCTCTTTCAGTACGAAGAGATCCTGCGTTTCATCCAGCGTTACTGCGACCTCGAAAAAGACACGCCAAAGCGGAGCAAGACAAATGACACGATGCACGTTAATCCGAGGCCGCGTTATCACCTCTACGCGATCCGCGAGGCGGTTGCAAATATGCTCGTTCATCGCGACCTTGTTTATCGGGACATAACCTCACGGATAAATATCTACGACGGCTCCATCGAATTTATCAACGCCCGAAGGACGAACGGCTTTGTTCCGCCTGCGTCGCGGGCGATCCGTTACGGCATCACACAAAGAATAAATCCGCAGATAGCCGCCGTCTTTGGCCGCAGGGAATATGGCGCCGCCGTTCCGCAGGGCGGCCTGCCGATGATCCTGAAACAATCCGAACGCATCTCGGGCCGCCGCGTTGAAATATACACATCCAACGACGAGTTCAAACTTAAGATATATTCCGCCGCCTGACCGCGCAGCGCGGTCTTTACCTTCGGCGAAAGTCCTGCTCTAATTACACTTACGTATGCTGTTGGACCTGACTCCGCTCAAGGTTTCGCGCGATTACAGATTGCTCTTTTTCGGGCAGCTTATATCGTTTTTCGGCTCGATGATGACATTCATTGTCGTGCCGTGGCACATGTATCAGCTCACCGGCTCCTCGGCGATGGTGGGCTTCATCTATCTTGTCGAATTTGTCCCGATGCTCATTCTGGCGCTTATCGGCGGAGCGTTGGCGGATTTTTTTGACAAACGGCGGCTGCTGCGTTGGACGGAATTTGGCCAGGGAGCGGCGTCGCTGATGCTGCTGGTAAATTCGCTGCTGCCGCAGCCGCGGGTTTGGGTGCTTTTTCTTTGCGTTGCGGTTCATGCGGGCCTGGCCGCCATTCAGCGTCCCGCGTTCGAATCGTTCATACAAAAGATAATTCCGCCGGAACTGATGACATCGGTCATGGCGTTGAACTCGATCCGCTGGAGCCTCGGTGCGATCATCAGCCCGGCGCTGGCCGGCATTGTGGCGGTGAAGTTCGGGCCATCATTTGCATACGGCCTTGACCTTGTGACGTTTGTCGGCACGATCTATGCCGTTTACGCCATCAGCGCGGTCGAATCGCCCGCGAATGCCGACAGGCCCGGCATCAAGGGAATAATCAAAGCGTGGAAATACGCGTTCTCGCGGCAGGAGCTGATCGGGACATATTTCATTGATATAGCCGCGATGTTCTTTGCCATGCCGCAGGCGCTATATCCGGCGTTGGCTGTGTATTTCGGCGAGCAGTATGTCGGATTTTTCCCCGCAGCGATAGCCGCCGGTGCATTGACCGCCAGCGTGACCTCGGGCTGGACAAAAAGCATACACCGTCACGGGCTGATGGTCACGATCGCGGCGGCCATGTGGGGCGTGGCGATAACGATCTTCGGATTTTCGGACAGCCTTGTCGTCGCTCTCGGATTTCTTTTCGCGGCCGGTTTCTTTGATATGATCTCGGGCATCTTTCGCGGTTCCATCTGGAATCAGACAATTCCGAACCACCTTCGCGGACGCACGGCCAGCATCGAGATGATAAGCTATCTGACAGGCCCGATGCTCGGCAGCGCAAAGATGGGAATCGTCGCCGAAAGGTTTGGCGTCAAGGCAGCGTTGGTTTCAGGCGGGATATTGTGCGTTGTTTCGGTACTCGGGGCGGCGGTTTTTCTGCCAAAATTTCTTAAATACGACGGCCGCGAAGGCATAAAGCACAAAGAATTTGAAGAAGCCCGCCATGCACAGGGATCTTCCGAGGATTAGAAGATTTATTTAATGCGGCGAGCGGAATATGCGTAATAGCAATAGCTACAGGTTCCGGCCTGCGGCCTACACCTGTAGCTATCGCTATTTTGCCTGCTCCGCAGGCTGCAGAAGGTAATTATCTGTTTGAAGAGGTTCAGTTATTTACCAAAACTTACAGCTTTAATTTTTGCGGTAAAATATTACTATCAAAAAAATATGGCAATTTTAAAAAAGCGTGAGATAGAAAATCTGGAACAGCTAAGCGGTGAGGAACTTGAGCGTTTTCTGGAACTGCTCCCGGCCGGACAGGTGACGATCAGCCTGCTGCTGGACTATGTAGAGGACGAGCTTTATGATGCGGAATGCAACCACAGCCTTCGCCACGCGATGAAGTTCATGATGGACAACCGGCTGGATTTCGGCAAATTGACGAGCTGGCTTACCAACAACGGCGGCTATTGCGATTGCAAGATAATGGAACAGATCGCCCCGATATGGCGGGGAAAATTTGGGGATGACTAGGAGACATGTATGCAGTCTGTTCTTGTAATATCCCTGCATTTTAGTTTAGGAATTTGGAAAAATATTAATGCGATCGCAATAAATAAAGAGCATCTGGTTTTAGGTTCTAATTAAGAAGATCGATGAGTACAAGAATAATATTGATCGTGATAGTGGTTGTTTCTTTAGTGTTACTGCCTGGATGTGTGGCGGAACCGGGAGTGACTGAATATCGTGAAATTACCAAGAATAGCGGCGAGGGAAATTCATTGATCGTTGAAAAATTTGACTCTTATCCTATCGATAAACAAATCGATGTTTTTCTTTATTCCGAAGATCCGCGATTTGAAGCGATCCCTGCACGAAACGGTAAATCCAAAATACGGTCAATTGTCAGCCGGATAGAAGAAAAAAAGACTACTTATTATCAGAAGTGGCGTCTGGTGCGCGTTCTGCATCGCATACAGAATGAATGCCGATGTGTTAAAAGTGACAGGTATGTAATGTCGCGGCTTGAAAGACTCTCTGATCTTACAAATGAAAACGCGGAACATTATAAGAGCATGTTTTCAAAAGATGTCAAGTACCTTCGTGAGATGTGAACTTGGTCTGAGGAGGCAAAGAATTAAAGAACTGTGATAAACGAAACTCGAAATAGATGTCATTATTCCGATGTCATCTCGCAATATTATAGTGCTTAGAGAAGAGGAGTGAGATAGCGGCCGGTGTGCGAATCCGCATTGGCTGCGATCTTTTCAGGTGTGCCGGTCGCGACTATTTCACCGCCGCCGATGCCGCCTTCGGGGCCGAGGTCGATGATGTGATCGGCCGTCTTTATGACGTCAAGATTATGTTCGATAACGACAATGCTGGAGCCGTTATCCATCAGCGCGCGAAAAGCCTGCAGCAGTTTGTTGATGTCCTCAAAGTGCAATCCGGTCGTCGGTTCGTCAAAGATGAAAAGCGTTCTTGAATTTGTTTTTTGCGCCAGATGCGAGGCAAGTTTTACACGCTGTGCCTCACCGCCCGAAAGCGTTGTCGCCGATTGACCCAGACGTAAGTAACCGAGGCCGACCGCCTCAAGAACGCGGAGGCGTGTTACAAGTTTTTTCACGTCCTTAAAGAACAGGATCGCCTCGTGAACGGTCAATTCAAGAGCCTCATGAATGTTCTTGCCCTTGTATCGGACACTCAGAACCTCGTCCTTAAATCGTGTCCCGCGGCAATCCTCACAGGTAAGCTCCACATCGGCCAAAAACTGCATCTCGACCGTGACCGTGCCGCTGCCCTGACAGATCTCACAGCGTCCGCCGGGAACATTGAATGAGAAATGCGAAGGCCCAAAACCTTTCGTCTTTGCGGCCTGTGTCGAAGCATAAACCTCGCGGATGGTGTCGTAGGCCTTAAGATACGTGACGGGATTTGAACGCGGTGTTCGGCCTATCGGCGACTGATCGACGAGGATAACGTCATCGACGTTTTCCGTGCCGGTCATTTCCCTGAAAAGCCCGACGTGGCCGTTCCATTCGTCGCGTTGTTTTTTCAGGCCGGCATACAGAACGTCGTGGATAAGCGTGGATTTGCCCGAACCGGAAACGCCTGTGACACAAACAAGCATCCCGATCGGTATCTCGACATCCACGTTCTTCAGATTATTCTCGCGGGCGCCTTTTACAACGATCTTTTCCGTACCAGGCTCACGGCGTTTTTGCGGCACCTTGATGGCAGTGTCGCCGCGAAGATATCTTCCCGTTAGAGAGGTTTCAGACCTCAAAAGATTCTCAAAAGAGCCTTCGAAAACGACCTCGCCGCCAAGTTCGCCGGCAAACGGACCGATGTCAACTATGTGATCGGCCGCCCGCATCGTATCCTCATCGTGTTCAACGACCAGCAGTGTGTTGCCGATGTCGCGAAGGTTTTTCAGAATGCCGATCAGCCGTTCGTTATCACGCGGATGAAGCCCGATGCTCGGTTCATCCAGAACGTAGAGCGTCCCGACGAGCAGCGATCCGAGATTTGTCGCAAGCTGAATACGCTGTGCCTCGCCGCCTGAAAGCGTCGCCGCCAGGCGGTCAAGCGTCAGATAATCAAGGCCCACGTCATCCAAGAATTTCAGGCGGCGGCGAATTTCCAGCAAGAGCTTTTCGGCGATCTTTTCGCGTTCCTCGCTCATTGTCAGATCGTCGAAAAAGACACGCGCGTCGGTTATCGACATCGCCAAAACTTCCGGCAGCGAACGTCCGCCGATCTTTACATCGCGTGCTTCCTGCCGCAGGCGCTGGCCGCCGCAATCGGGGCATTTGGTGTAGCCGCGATATTTTGCGAGGAAAACACGAACGTGCAGCTTGTATTTTTTCGTGTCCAGCCATTGGAAGAAACCCTTTATCCCACGCCAGCCTTCATCGCCGTAAACAATGCAGTTCTGCTGATAATCCTCAAGGTCGGCATACGGTTTATTGACATCTATCGAGGCCGATGCTGCGTATTTGAGCAGTTCCTTTTGCGCCCATGCGTGCTGCGGACGCGTGAAAGGTTCGACCGCTCCTTCCTTTATCGACAGCAGCGGATTTGGAATGACCAGATCGTAATCAACGCCTATCGTATTGCCAAAACCCTGACACGTCGGACACGCGCCGAACGGCGAATTAAAGCTGAAAAGCTGCGGCTCCGGTTCGTCATATTCGGTGCCGTCGTATTTGCAGACGTATCTGTCAGAGAATTTCAGAGTTGACGAATCGTCACCGTCTGGCGTGACGATAAATGCCGCGTGGCCTTCGCGAAAACACGTTTCGAGCGAATCGACCAGACGCGGCCTGATGTCGCCCCCGGCTTTCAGGCGATCTATAAGAACATAGGTATCCTTAAGGTCAGAGAACGTGTAATCTTCGGGCCGCGTCAGTTCGATTACCTTGCCGTTGCGATACAGCCGCGAAAATCCCATCTGAAGAATGGACATCAAAAATGCCGATATGCTCAGGTCGGATGGGGTTTTTGCTTTTCCTTTTTTTGCCGCTTTGGCGGCCTTTACGGAAATGTCCTGATGAACGGGAAACAGTACATAAAATCTGGTTCCTTCGGAAAGGGTTTCGATGATCTCATCGGCGGCAGATTCCGGTGAATCTTTTTTCACCTCGCGTTTGCAGACGTGGCAGATGGTCTGTCCCGCACGGGCATAGAGCAAACGAAGATAATCATAGATCTCTGTCTGCGTGGCGACGGTTGAACGCGGGTTCTTGGTGGAATTTTTTTGCCGTATCGCTATCGCCGGGGCAATGCCGGTTATCTCATCAACGTCAGGTTTGTCCATTCTTTCAAGGAACTGACGGGCATAGGCCGAGAGCGATTCGACATATCGCCGCTGGCCCTCGGCGTAGATCGTGTCAAAAGCGAGGCTGGATTTGCCAGAACCCGACACACCTGTAATAACGGTGAGCTTGTTCTGCGGCAAAGAGACCGAGATGTTCTTCAGGTTGTGAACGCGAGCACCGCGTACTTCCACCGCTTCTTCCTTTGATCTTACAGCCCGCATAGGATCGATCTTGTCACATTGGACAAAATTCAATTTTACCAAATCGTAAAGGGCATAAAAAGCGGTCAGTGCTCTTTAACTCAGATTCAGCATCAGATAATCCCAAAGTCCAAAATGCAGCAGATCAGGCGGATCTGTTTTGGTTTCTAACAGTTAATAGTGAGTCAGTTTTCAGTTGTCAGTTGAGAAACTAATAACTGTAAACTGTGTAACTATTAACTGTTAGATCGGTTCGGTCTTTCGTTGGGGTGTTTCTAATGTGGAACCAGGTTTAACGCAGAGGCCGCAAAGTTCCTAGAGAAAAAGAAGCGGTTTCAATAAATTATGGAGGCGTGAGTTTATTTTCTCACCAGCGAGTGTCAAAGCGGGCAAGGTTGTCGCGCCATGTGTCTTTGCTGCCGGCGGAGATGAGGCAGGGAATTGCTCCGTCAAATTGCAGTTCTGCATCGGTCGTGCGGCGGATGCGGTAATTGTAGCCGGTCGGCGAAGAGATGGAGATGGTTATGGTTTCCTCGACAACGCGCGAGATGACGGCGAACCGCCAGTCCTTTTTTGAGCGGACTATCAGCCGTGTCCCGATGGGCATTTGTCCAAGCGCTATCTTGTCTGCGGCAGGTTCCATTTCTTTGCGAGCTTTTTGTGGTCGGCTGCGGTCATCTGGACAAGATACGGATGTTTTTCAGGGTCGAGCCACGCCATCACCCTTTCCATATTGTCACGGCTCATTGCGGTGCAGCCGCTTGTCGGTGTTTCGGCATCCTTCCAAACGTGTAGGAAAATGCACGAACCGCTGCCTTTCTCAACAGGGAAAGAATTGTAACCGACAAAAACGCCGAGGGCATATTCCTCGCCGATCTCAAGCATCTTTTCGGAGCTTTTCCAATCGAAAATGCCGACGCGCATCCGGTCAACTATTTTGTTGTAGTGCGTGGAATCCACATCGTCAACACATTCGGTCGTTGCTCCGACCTCGGTAAAACTCAGATCGGTTCCTTCCGGTTTTGCCGCCGAACCAAAAGCGAATGTCAGCGGAAAAATGCCTGCGGGCGAATTGCCGTCACCTTCCTTTTTGGCCGCGGTTGTATTTTCCGTCGCCTGTTTTGCGTCCCAGGCAAGGCCGCTTCTGCCGATCACGACCGGAAAGGCATCGCCATCGGCCTTCCATTTTCCTTTTTGCCCGCTTCGCGAAAACAGCGTTGCGGTTCCTCCTGTTGCCTCATCGTTTTCGGTTATGACGACGACGGCTTGTGCGGAATTTTTAAACGGAGCAGGTTTCTCCGGTTTGGCAGGTGTTTTTACCTGACCGGTCATCGAGGCTGCGGCGAATGCCGTGAATAACAGCGATAGGATCACGGTCGAACCATTTGTCATAGCGGTCGCTTGTGAATATCAGTCCTCGAACAGCGATTCGTTCCTCGCCTTCATTCCGCGAACGGCGTAGAGCCGCAGCCCGAATGAGATAAGCCCGATGGATATCATAATCCAGATAACCACCCAGACGATGCCGGGAATGCCGGTTGCTGCTGCCATGTTGGCCGCGTCGGAGTGTGCCGACGTAAACGTTGAGATAAAGAAAAGATCGACAAGGCTGAACACGGCATTGAGCAGCACCTGAACGGCCAGAAACGCCGTCGCAAAATTTGCCCACGTAGGGCTTGCCCATCTGCCGATTGCAAAAAGTCCGACGGCAAGGACCGCTCCTGAAAATACGGTGAATGCCATGCTGCCGAGCGTTACGGTCGAGAAAAAATTAAAGACCGGAGCGGCAAATCCGAAAACGGCGGTCATTACCGCGACAAATCCGGCTGAAAAATACAAGGCGTGACGCGAGGAAAGCCCGTAACGCATCCACGCCAGCAATAATGCTCCAAAGGTAGTTGTGCCAAGATAACCCGCGCTTGAGATAAATAGCTGTGAGAACCAGCCCGAACCCTGCGACCACACAACGCCGCTCGTGTCCGGCGACACGGTCAGGCTCTGAACCGAATTGCCCGTAAGCACGGTCGCAAGCACATGGCCGCCCTCGTGTATGAACGTCGCGAAAAGCTGGAGCGGATAGGTGATGTATCCGACAAAAGGCAGATACCACGACGCCAGCCATAAAAGAATGCTGACGACGGTCGCCACCAGAAGCAGCGTGAATTGCGGTTCGATCTCTTTTTTCACCTTATATGCCATTTTAGAACTCTCCCTGATGTCTATAACGTTCAGTTTAGCGTAAAGTTCGCTCAACTGAAAGACTTTTATGTAAGGAATGTTCGTGATAAGCCGCATCAGTTCGCGGAAAACAGGGCAAAGTGCTAGACTTCAGAATATCTGTAACCGTTTTTATTAAAATTTTAACTAAAGAGAGGTTAGACCTAAAACAGTGATCAATTTTGAATTATCTGAGGAACATCTTGCCCTGCAAAAGACCGTGCGCGAGTTCGTGCAGGGCGAGGTTGCCCCGTATATAAAAGAATGGGACGAAAAGGCGTATTTTGAGCCGTCCGTCTTCACAAAAATGGCCGAGATGGGCCTGATGGGCGTTTGCATACCTGAGCAATACGGCGGAGCGGGGTTTGATTATATTTCGCTCGGCCTTGTATGTGAGGAACTGGAAGCATGTGACACATTTTTGCGTGTGGCAATGTCCGTTCATGTCGGGCTGAACAGTCTGAGCGTTTATTCGTGGGGAACCGAGGAGCAGAAGCAGAAATACCTTGTGCCGCAGGCAAAAGGTGAAAAGCTCGCTACATTTGGCCTGACGGAACCGAACGCCGGTTCGGACGTTGTCGGAATGCGTTCGTATGCGCGGCGTGACGGCGATGACTGGATCTTGAACGGCGAGAAGATGTGGATCTCGCTTGGCGATGTCGCCGATCATTTTCTCTTTTTCTGCTGGACCGATCAGGAAAAGCAAAAGGCTCGTGACCACAGCGGCATTTCGTGCTTCATTGTCGAACGCACGATGCCCGGTTTTTCGAGCGGCACGCTGCACGGCAAAATGGGCATCAGGGCCGGCAATACGGGTTATTTCTCGCTTCAGGACGTCCGCGTTCCAAAAGAGAATATGCTCGGCAACGAAGGCGAAGGCTTTAAGATAGCGATGTTCTCGCTGGAGAACGGCCGCTACACGGTCGCCTCGGGAGCAACGGGTGTTATCCGCGCCTCACGCGACGCTTCGGTCGAATATGCAAATACCCGTGAGGTTCAGGGACAGACCATCTCAAATTTCCAACTGGTCAAACAAAAGATCGCCGAAATGCAGGCGGATTATGAAATGGCGCATCTGCTGTGGCTAAAATGCGGATATTTGAAGAACGAGGGCAAGCCTTCGGCAAAAGCCGCAAGCATGGCTAAATGGCAGGCGACCATCCGTTCTGAAAAGGCCGCGTCTATGGCAATAGAGGTTCACGGGGCCAACGGTTATACCAACGACTATCCGGTCGAGCGTTACCTGCGTAACTGTAAGGCCGCCGTCATTTACGAAGGCACGCGCGACATCCATACGCTGATGCAGGCGGATTGGGCTTTGGGCGTCAAGAAGGAAAAAGCCGCCCGCGTCATCCTCCCGCCGTATGTTCCGAGCGGTTCGTAGCCGGCAATAAATTTGAGGATGTTTGAAAAGTCATTTTCTGTGTCTTCGTTCTGTGGATTCTGTGGTAAAGATCCTGTAAATCCAGGAAATACCACAGAATCCACAGACAAAAAAACGAAATACACAGAACTGATCCGACCTTTCACACAACCTCGATAAAATGAACTTCCTTTAGGTTTTGTCAGGCTACTTCTTGTCGGTTGCGGCGGGCTTTTTCGTAGTCTCGAAGCTCGGGCTGCGGGTCGTGAGTTTCCATTCGCCGCCTTCTTTTACAAAGATTATCTTGATGCCGTTGGGCATGCTCGCGGTACGGATGATGGCGACAGCGGTGTCGCCTGTGATCTCCTCATTGCTTACTTCACAAAGTTTTGTATCGACCGGACCGACAGAAAAGTATTCAAGAAGTGTTATCTCATCCTTCTTTGCCTCTGACTCTGCAAATTTTATCGTGTCAGCCGAATAAATTTTTCTCAGGGCGGCCTCGTCCTTTTTCTCCATCGCGGCACAGTAGGCTTTGAAAACCGGCGTCAGCGTCGGTGCGTTGTTGCGTGTTTCCTCTGGTGTCGGTGTTGTTGCCGCTACCGGGCTGTTGCTTGGCGGCGTGTTCGAATTGGTTGTGTTCGCAGCATTTGCGTTATTGGCGGACGGTGTGTCGGTTGTTCCGCCGCAGCCTGACATCAAAATGGCAAATGATAAGAGCGTAATGAATAGTGTAGTAACAGATCGCATATATATCTCCGTTTTCGGTAATTGATTAAAAGCCAAAGTATAATTAAATTGTTCTATATGAACAACGGCGAGCGCATAGAATGGCGACGAAAATTTCTTGTTGAGGGCCTTCCTGAACCGCTGACGCGGGCAAGCAGCCACCTGCAATATCACGATAATTATATCCACGACACGCGGCTTCGGCTAAGAACCGACCGCAACCCCGACACAAAAGAATGGCTCTATGTCCTCCAGCGGATCGAGGACGGCGCTAAAGACGGTGCGCCGTTTCGGTGTATCGCCGAGCTATATATGGCCGAAAGGGAATACGCGCAGTTTCAGATATTCGAAGGGAACGAGATACGAAAGAACCGTTATTTTCACAAGATAGACGGCGTTGAATATGCTTATGACGTCTATATCGGCGAACTGTGGGGACTGAACACCGTCCAGGCCTTTTTTGAGAATGCGGAGGCAATGAAGGCTTATGTTCCGCGTCAGGAATTCCTGCTTGAGGTCACAGGCATCGAATTTTTCACCGGCGCGTCGCTCTTCGACAAAAAGATAACCGACGTTCAAGGAAAGATAGCGGAATTAACCGGTTCGGCCATCGCGGTTCAGTAAAACAACTTGATTCGATCTGTGTATTTCGAATCTTTATCTGTGTCTTATGTGGTAATTCCTGTAGTTATGGGATCTTTACAACAGAACTCACAGAATGAAGACACAGAAAGTGACTTCTCAGAACTCTTCTAATTGAAAAAAGCTCTTTCTTTAGCTATCTATTTTTCGGTTCTTTCCCGAGGGCTTCTATCTTGCTCGCGGTTTTATCGGGACGTGTTCTTCAACCGAAGCATATATTCTCAGGTATATTTGAGTCTCTCGCGGGATGAGGTTGGTCCAGTTCTCGCCGCCGCGTGTGATGTAACCGGCAAGGCGCGCCGGATTTGAATTATAACCCGCTGCCATAAGCTGTTCCTGCGTTGCGATGCCGCTGAGCAGAGCATCGGCAATTGCCGAACGGCGTTTCAGGTCGTCCCACGTCCATTGCATATACAAAAGCATTGCCTGCGAGGCATTGACGTGGTCACGCATTCCTTCGACAAAATCTGCATTAAGGGGAACCTGCGAGAATTGGTTTCGCACCATCCGGTATGTCGAAGGGATCATCTGCACCATTCCGCCCGCTCCGGCAGAACTTACGGCGTAGCGATACGTCTGGCCTTCGTTCAAAGCGAACAAAGTATAGACATCATTGTATATATCCTGATGCGGTTCCGTGCGAAAACGGAGATGATCGACATGTTCCACAGCCGCCAGCCGTTCGGCAATATCGACCACCTTCGGGTCAATGTTTATACGGCGCTCACGCAGCTTTTCACGGGCGAGGTCAAGCACATTGCGGACGTAAATTCTGCCGGCGTTCACGACCTCGGGCGTAACAAGGCCCGGATGTGTGGACATATAATACGCCGTTTCCAGATAGCGGCCTTTTTCGACACGCGGATATTGCACAAGCAGCGGCTGATGACGCACGTTGCGGCTGTCGGTGATGGTGATGGGCGTGTTCACGCCGTTGCCGCGGATGGTGCGGACAAGGATGTTCTTTCCGTTCTCAGAGGTCAACGCCTTGTCGGCGGCGGTCGAAAGAAATGCTTCCTTTGTCATCACGACGTAGTCAAGCTCGTTTCTGACCGTATCCAAAAATGCTACACGCACTATTTCAACGCCTTCATAGGTGTTCCCGACCGACGCCGTTGATACGGGACGCGTCTGGAGCTGCCTTCTTGCCTCGGCGATCCTTGATTTTATGTCGCCGAATGAAAGCATTCCCGACACGGTTGACGTCCTATCCTCGATACGCTCTGCGTTCTCGGGCCGTTCAATGACGCTCTCCGGCTTTTCACTGTTCTGAATTATGACCTGCGGTTTTTGCTCGACGGTTCTGGGCCGTCCGACGATTATCGGCGTCGGCGACGGACTGGGAGCGGAGATCTCGCGTTTTGGCGGTGTCGAATCGGATACGATCACTTTAAACTGGCGATCTTCCGACTGAGCGTGTCCAAGTCCCGTTAGCGTAAAAATAATGGTCAAACAAAAACAGATATTTTTCATCAATATTTTTCGGAGAGTGTAGTGAAATGAGCGTTTTTGCAGGATGAACGGTTCCTACTGTTCATATAGATTCACAAAAACGTTGAACAGTTGTCAAACATTATCTGTTATTTATCATCGTTACAACCGCAACTTATGGCAAAAATTGCTTTTTTTACCCGTCACGATTAGTCTAAAAGTTTGGGTCACAGAGTGTTATGCAGCCTGGAATGAAAATAAAAGTAAGTGAAAAGCTGTTCGGAACCGATGGAATAAGGGCCAAAGCGGGGCAGTTCCCGCTGGACGCCGTCACCGTTTTCAGAATTGGGGCCTCGCTGGCGGATCAGTTTGCCGAAAGGCTTGGACGAAAGCCGTCTTTTGTCATTGGCCGTGATACACGCGAATCGGGACAGAGTATTCTGGCAGCGTTTTACAGCGGGGCAACATCACGTGGAGCCAAATGCGAATCTGCCGGCATAATAACGACACCCGGTGTTGCTTTTATCGCCGGACGGTATGAATTTGACGCCGGTGTGGTGATAAGCGCCTCGCACAACCCCTTTGCGGACAACGGGATAAAGATATTCTCGCCTTGCGGGCGCAAGATGGACGACGAGACCGAACGGCGGATAGAAGAAGATATTTTTTCAGGGTCGTATATTGCCGGGACGGAAGAAGAGATCACTCATCCGGCAGGTGACAGGACCAAACGTCGTGAGGAATTTCAGAACGCGTACAGAGATCACCTGAAAGAATTCTTTATCAACGGATATGATCTTTCGGGAGTAAAGATCGTGCTGGACTGTGCTAACGGGGCGGCTTCGGCCTATGCTCCGGGACTTCTCAGAGACCTTGGCGCAGATGTCATCGCGATCAATGATGAACCGAACGGCAGGAACATAAACAAGGATTGCGGATCGCTTCATCTTGAAGATCTGCGGCAAAAGGTTGTCGAAACATCGGCAAATATCGGCATAGCTTTTGACGGCGATGCTGACCGGGCGCTTTTTGTTGACGAAAAAGGCGAGGTCGTCGATGGCGACGGAACACTGTGGATACTTGCCAACTATCTTGTCAGCAAAGGAAAGCTTTCCAACCGCAAGGTCGTAGCAACCGTGATGAGCAACATCGGGCTTGAGATCGCTCTTGGGAATATCGGTGTCGGGCTGATCCGGGCAAATGTCGGTGACAAATATGTTCTCGAATCGCTTCTTGAAACCGACTCCGAACTCGGCGGCGAACAATCGGGCCATATAATCGTTCCCGAAAACGGACTTGTCGGCGACGGGATGATGACGATGCTCTTTGTCCTGAAAGCCATGCGAGAGGCGGCACGGACGCTTTCGGCAATGGCGGCAGAGTTTGTCAGTTTTCCGCAGGTGCTTGTGAACGTCGATGTATCAAGGAAAACGCCATTTGATGAGGTCGATGCCATCGCTTGCGAAAAGGCCCTTTTGGAAGAAGAACTCACGGGAAAAGGCCGTCTGCTGCTGCGGTATTCCGGTACCGAGAATCTTGCCCGCGTGATGATCGAAGGCCAGGACGAAGATGTTATCTCGCATCAGGCAACGCGGCTTGCACAAGTTATCGCGGCGGAGTTAGGCGGCTCGATACGTTAGCCTTATAATCCTAACGATGTCACGTTCGATGATCGTTAAGATCCCTCAACCGGGAATTTCATACAAAATTACTGTCGGCCACGGCCTTTTGCCGTCGGTCGGCGAAATGATCGCCTCAACCGCCGCAACACCGCCGCGCAAGGCGGCGCTTGTCACCAACCGCCGTGTTTACGGCCTTTACGGTGACATTGTCGAAGCAGGTGTTAAAGCTGCCGGAATTGATATATTTCCGGTGCTGATACCTGACGGCGAAAAGGGGAAAAGCTTTCGCGTCCTGCAAGCCGTTCTAAATTCTTTTTCCGAACACAGTATCTCTCGCACGGACGCCGTTATCGCTTTGGGCGGCGGCGTTGTCGGCGATCTTGCCGGTGTGGCCGCATCGCTGCATCTTCGCGGTGTGCCGTATTATCAGGTTCCGACAACACTGCTGGCGATGATAGATTCTTCCGTCGGCGGAAAGACAGGGATAAATTCACCTTACGGAAAAAATCTGATCGGCAGTTTTTATCAGCCCAATGCGGTGATCGCCGACATCGGAGCGCTCGCCACGCTGCCAAAACGTGAGATAACTGCCGGTTTTATGGAGGCCGTCAAACAGGCGGCACTGAGCGGAACGCCGATGCTCGAACGAACGGCAGAGCTTTCGGAACATTACCGGAAATTAGGCCGTGAGATGTTTAACGACAATGTTCTTAGTGTTCCGGCCACGGATCTTATTTTGGAGAACATTCGTTTCAAGACATCTGTTGTTAGGTCTGACGAGCGGGAATCCGTCGTCGAAACAGGCTCCCGATCCAGAAAAACTCTCAATTTTGGCCATACTTACGGCCATGCGCTGGAAAAAGCAACACAATACCGCTATTTAAAACACGGTGAGGCCGTTGGCTGGGGTTTGCTTTTTGCCGCGACGCTGTCAAAAAAGCTTGAATTTCTTGCCTCGGATGAGTTAAACTTGTTGAACGATGTTGTGCGCGGCTTTGGCCGCCTGCCTGACATCTCGAACATACCAATTAACAGTATTCTCGACTCGGTTCTTCATGACAAAAAGGTCATTGACGGCGACATTCAGTGGATACTCCTGAACGGGATCGGCAAACCGGTCATTGTTTCAGGCCGTCAGGTACCTGGAAAAATGCTGGAGCAGACCCATAGACAAATCACAGCCTCCCGGTGATCCCTTTGGCCAGGGCTTGGAGGAATATCAAAAAATGAACATCAGGAACGAATTTCACAACTCGGAACGCGGCAGCGCCGGAATAAAGGCATTGCTGGTCATACTTGCTCTGGTACTGATCGGCAACGCCGGCATCAATTACGTCCCGGTCGCCTATCAGGGAGCGAATTTCAAGGAAGAAATGGATACGGCGGTCGTCAAGGGACTTGCAACCACAGGACAAATGAAGCCTGTTGACGTCGTGAAAGGCCACATAATGAGGGCTCTCGCGGACAATGATGTTCCGCAGGACGCCGTAATAGACATCAAGGCAAAACAAAGCGTGGTGACGGCTCATGTGACGTACACAAAAGAGGTCAGCCTGCTGCCTTTCGGCATCTACAAATACCAGTATCAGTTCAACCACGTAGCGACCCCTAAAGGCTACCTTGCGGCACAATAAGGCCGTCGGCGTGTTTTCATAATAAAAAAGCAGCGATGTCATCCGGTGACACCGCTGCCTTTTTTTGATTTTAGAGCAGTTTTGCCATAAGCGTATGGCAAAATGCCGAGCCATTCCATGCCGGAGGATGTTAAGAACAGCCTTCAGCTATCAGTTTTACATTGTCATACATGTGACAATATCACTCTGGTTCTTACTTTTTATCCTTTTTATCTTCCTTCGGGATCGTCAGATACGGGCGATGCTGAACAACGAACTGTTTGTTGTCATAGTTGCCGTCGCCGTCCACGTCCACCTTTACTTCGATCTTGTATCGTTTTCCCGGTTCGTGTTTCTTTTCGACATCGTAGGCCATCGCGTATTGACTGCGAAGAAGTCCGTCTATTGATTGCAGGTAAGCCGGTATCTCACTGGGGAAGGTCATTTCAAAATGAGCGCCGCCTGATTCCTTGGCAAAGGTGTTCATTGAATTTTTTGCCTGTTGAAAAGTGAGGCGTCCCGGCATTCCCGTAAGCGAGTCGGTCGGCCCAAGCCACGGCTCGTACTTTTTGTAAAAAAGATTTCCGGTGCTGATGATGTATATCGGTATGCCGGCTTCCTGTATGATCTTGCGCATTTGTCCGTAATTGATCTTGCTGAACGTGTCGATGCCGGAAGCAACCAGAATGATCGCCTTTCTTTTGGACCTGACCTCGACCATGCCGGCGTAATCCGATTGGCGGTCTTCTGAATTGTCGAGAACAACGGAATCACCGCGGCCGCCGACCAGAGCAAATTTGAGGGCGTCAAAAAGATTGTTCTCGCGGAACGCAGGCCTGTTCCTGAGCAGGATGTCGATGGTTTGCCTGATGCGTCCCGGATCGTTGGTGAAATCCGTTATCGGCGTCGGGCGCATATCGAACGCGATGACCGATGCATAATCATCAGGGGCCTTTATAAAGCGGCTGAGGAAATAAGCGACGGGGCGAACCGTTTCATAGACACCGGGTTCAAATATCTGGCCGGAAGCGCTGCCGAAAACCTCTGACCATTTACTGTATTCAACCACGAGAGAGACGGTTATCGGGGCTTCGGGCGTGGCAAAAGATGCTATCTCCTGCTTGACGCCGTTCTCGTATATGGCGAAATTTTCTCTGGTCAGGCCGGTGACTATCTGACCGGTCTTTTTGTTATAAACGACAGCATCGACATTGACGATATTTGTGTTTATGGTCAGGACATCGTCATCAACTATGGCATTCTTTGCTTCCTCGGCAAGTTTGCGTTCCTCTTCTTCCTTGCGCAGTTCTTCCTCGGTCTTTGGCGTCGGCCTCTGATTTCTTTTTTCGTTGCCGGTCGGCGTAGGCCGCTGCGGCCGTGACTGAGCAACGGCATCAACGGAAACCAGAAGGCACATCAGCAAGGCTACAAATGCCGCTGAGATGATTCTTAAATCCTTTTTGAACATAGTTTTTTCAACCGAAGAAGAGTTAATATAATGTTTAGAGTAAGATTTTCCTCTTTTGGTTGGCTTAAATCAAGGTTAGGCCGTGATCTTTCTATACGGCAGGCGGCAAATTCATTCAGACGAAGAGGCATTTAAGGGCTGTTTTGTTTGACACACACAGGGGCAATTATTACAATCGTGCGAACTCTTAGAGGTACACGGAAATGACGGATTCTGAACTATTTGGCCGCCCTGTGATCGGGGTAAGTTTGTCCAACCGCGAGTTGACGGCGCTTTCGGTGGCCGAGGGACGGATCGGCGAGCCGGTGCGAACCGCTTTTGACACGGAAGGCGACCCGCTTGGGCAGATCGTCAGACTTGTGAATTCCGTCAGGGAAAACGGCGTGGATGCGGAATGCGTCTGCATTGCCGTTCCGGGACTTGTGAACCGCACCACACGGACGATAGCTCATTCCACAGATTTTCCGTATTTTGTGGATGTGGATCTGAAAAGTGAACTTTCGAGAGCGGTCGGCGTGCCGGTCGCGGTGGAAAATGACGCCAACGCCGCCGGATTTGCGGAATATCGTCTTGGCGCGGGCCAGAGTTCAAAACAGATGTTCTATATTTTTCTGGGAGACGGCGTCGGCGGAGCATTTATCTTTGACGGCCAGATATGGAACGGCACCAGCGGGTTTGCGGGCGAGTTTGGCTCAGTTGCGATAGATGCTGAGGGAACACGGCTGGAATCGGTCGCATCTTCCGACGGGATAATTGCCAGGACCGTCGAAAGGATGTTTCAGGACAGCACATCGGACCTTTCCCGTTATGGCGAGGATGATATGACTGTCGCGGGCCTTGTAGAGGCGGCGCTGAACGGTGATGACCTGGCGATAATGATGTTGGAAAGAACGGGTGTTCACATCGGGACTGTGCTTTCGAGCGTGATAAATCTCCTGAACGTCGATCGGGTCGTGATAGGCGGAAAGATCGTCGAAGCGGGTGATGCCTTTCTCGAACCCATTCGAAACCGTGCGGAGGCGTTGTCTTTCGGCCCGTCATTTGGTGATGTTCAGATCGTGGCCGGAACCCTCGGCGAGTCGGCGGCCGCTCTCGGCGCGGCCCTGCTCGTGTCACGCAAATGACGGCCGGAGACCGTATATGTCAGATGAAAAGGACAAGGTCCGTATGGCCGTGAATTGTGGTAATCAGGCAGATGAGGCCAACTTATTTTGTGAATGTTTGCACAAAGTATGAAATAGCAATACATTTGTTAGTTGTGGAATTTGCAGATTCCACAAGATTTAGGTAAATTAGTGGCAGTTTTACAAACAGCAATCTCTGACATAATTTGAAACTTGTTAACGCAGCTTGAGGTCGATGGCGACGGCAAGCCGCACCGGACTTTAGCCAGGAGGCGAAAGTTCGAGGAAGAGTCATAGACATGGCACAATTTTTCCAGAAAGGCGCGAACAATATTGCCCGCATCACGATGATCATGGGCGTGGTTGTCGCGGGGCTGGCATTTTTTGCATACACACAATTTTCTCGGTCAAGCTATATCACCGGACAGTATGTCGAGTTGCAGCAGCCGGTGCAGTTCAGCCACCGTCACCACGTCGGTGACGACGGGATCGATTGCCGCTATTGCCACACGACGGTCGAGACCACTGCGTCGGCAGGGATGCCTCCGACCCAAACTTGTATGAACTGCCACTCAGAGATATGGGCGGACAGCCCGTATCTGGAGCCGGTCAGGGCAAGTTTTCGTGAGAATAAGCCGATCGAATGGGAGCGGGTTCATGACCTGCCTGAATATGCCTATTTCAACCACAGCATTCACGTGGCAAAAGGCGTTGGCTGTTCGACCTGTCACGGAGAGATCGACAACATGGCTGCCGTTTCGCAGGAAAACACGCTTCAGATGGAATGGTGCCTTTCGTGCCACAGAGAGCCGGAGAAGTTCATCCGGCCGAAATCAGAGATCTATAACATGCAGTGGCAGGATAACGATATAACGGCCGAGGAGCGGTTGAAATTGAAGGAAGACTACCGCATCAGAAGCAGGGATATGCTGACAAGCTGTTCGATATGTCACAGATAAGGCGCGGTAAAACAGAGTATTTGGAAGCGGGGAATCATTTAAAGATGCCTAATCAGGAAACAAGTTCGGGTTTCGCTTCGTTGCGGAAAAAGATACTTGCCGAAAACACCGGCAAGGACTATTGGCGCAGTGTCGAGGAATTTGTGGATGCTCCCGAATTCAAGGAATACATCAACAGGGAATTTCCCGACCAGGCCGAAGGATGGGACGATAAGCTCAATCGCCGTAACTTCATCAAGGTAATGGGAGCTTCGCTGGCCCTCGCCGGTTTGTCGGGCTGCGTCATCCAGCCGTCGGAAAAAATAGTTCCTTATGTAAATCCGGTAGAAGGGCTTTTGCCCGGAAAACCGCTGTTTTACGCCACATCAATGGTGATGAACGGCATCGCGACCGGTGTTCTGGCAAAATCATTTGACGGGCGTCCGATAAAACTGGAAGGCAATCCCGAACATCCGGGAAGCCTCGGCGGCAGCTGCATATATTCGCAGGCGTCGCTTCTGGACATGTACGATCCTGACAGGTCGCAGGTCGTGATGCAGAACGGATCTCCGAGTTCGTGGCAGAGTTTTGTCAGCGTCGTGCGCACCTCCGTTGAGGAAAACGCAAAGGACGGAGGCGCCGGCCTCAGATTTCTGACGCCGACCATCACCTCGCCGTCGATGCAGGCACAGTTCGCACGCATCCTTACAGAAACACCGAATGCAAAATGGGTCCAATACGAACCGGTAAACAATGATAACGCTCTGGCAGGAGCGAAATTGGCTTTTGGAGCACCGGCACACGCCGTTTACAGTTTTGACAAGGCCGACCGCATACTGGCAATAGACGCCGACATCTTTTCGGGAGCAAATTCACGCTACACGCACGATTTTGCCGAAGGCCGCCGCATTTCCGATGAAGAAAGGGAAATGAACCGGCTTTATGCGATAGAAACGACCCTGACGCTGGTCGGAGCAAAGGCGGATCACCGCCTTGCGGTAAAACCCTCACAGGTATATGAGATCGTTAAGGCCGTTGCCAAAGCCGTCGGCGTAAGCGGTGCTGAATCAACATACACCGAAAACGCGGATTGGATACGCGTAATGGCGAAGGATCTTTCCGAAAACAGAGGCAAGTCGCTCGTGGTCGTAGGCGACAATCATCCGGCAGAGGTTCACGCGGCCGTTTACGCAATAAACGAGGCTCTGGGCAATATCGGCCAGACAGTTAAATTCACCGACCCGCTGGTCGTAAATGCGGACAAACCGCAGATCGAGCAATTGAAAGAATTGGCCGCTGATATTGATGCCGGCAGAGTGAAAACACTCGTAATACTTGGCGGAAATCCTGCATACGACACACCGGCTGACCTCAGGATCGGATTTGACCGCCTCGATAGCAAGGTGCCGCTCCGCATCCACGTCGGGCTGCATTATGACGAAACGGCTGAGATATGCCATTGGCACGTTCCCGAAAAGCATTACCTTGAATCGTGGGGCGATGCCCGCGCATACGACGGCACGGTTTCGCTGATACAGCCGCTGATCGAACCGCTATACGCAGGAAAATCGGCCTGTGAAGTGCTTCAGTTGTTTGCCCGCGATAATTTTGAAAAGAACGACCGCGACATCGTCCGCGAATACTGGCAGGGCAGGGGCATTACCGGAACTCCGGCAGCAGCAAGCACACCGGCTCCGTCCGCGAACGGCGACAACGGCAACACCGCTCCTGCGGCGACACCGGCTGCGGCATCTTCGGCCTCGTTCGAGGATAATTGGAGAAAGGCCCTGCACGATGGTGTCATCGCCAATTCGGCACTGCCCGCGCGTTCGGTCAGCGTGAATACCGCATTTTTCGGCCAGCCCGCGATCGCATCGACCGGCAGCGGCGAACTTGAGATAGCAATTCTGCCCGATCCGTCTGTTTACGACGGGCGTTTCACAAATAACGGCTGGATGCAGGAGCTGCCCAATCCGCTGACAAAGATCACGTGGGAAAATGTTGCTCTTATCAGCCCCGCAACTGCGAAAAAACTTGGGGTCAACCGCGGCAACGACCCGCGTGAGATCTCCGGCGGCGAGCGAGGCACGGCATTCATCAACACCCACGGCAATAATATGGGCGCCGATGTAGTCAACCTGACCTATCAGGGACAGGAACTGAAAGGCGTGCCGATGTGGATAGCTCCGGGACAGCCTGACGACGTGATCACCATATATCTCGGTTACGGGCGGGAACGCGCAGGCCGCGTCGGGAACGGTTTGGGCTATAACGCCTACCAGGTTCGCCGTTCGGATGCCCTCAATTTCGGTTTCGGGTCGATCGCTAAAACAGGAGAATCAACGCAGATATCCTCAACCCAGATCCATTTCAATTTGGAGCCGATGGACGGAAAGAGCCGTGACATTATCAGGGTTTGGGACGTTCAGCACCTTGACGAACATCTTGTCGAAGGGCATCAGGAAGATTTCGCCGACAAGTCGATGTATAACGAACCGACCTACGAAAAGTGGTATGCCGAGAACCACAAGTGGGGAATGTCCATTGACCTGAACTCGTGCGTCGGATGCAACGCCTGTGTCGTTGCATGTCAGGCGGAGAACAATATTCCTGTCGTCGGCAAGGAGCAGGTCGCCAAGAGCCGCGAGATGCACTGGCTGAGGATAGACGCGTATCACAGCGGTTCTGACATCGAGGATCCGGGCGGAACACATTTCCAACCGGTACTGTGCATGCAGTGCGAACTGGCCCCGTGCGAGGTCGTATGTCCCGTCACGGCGACGGTCCACACGCCGGAAGGCCTTAATGACATGGTCTATAACCGCTGTGTCGGAACGCGTTACTGCTCGAACAACTGTCCTTACAAGGTCAGGCGGTTCAACTTCCTGCTTTATCAGGATTGGGATACGTCGCAGTTCAAGGCGATGCGCAACCCTGAAGTGACGATCCGCAGCCGCGGTGTGATGGAGAAATGCACCTATTGCACCCAAAGGATATCCGCTGCCCGTATTGATGCTGAAAAACAGGGACGCCGCGTTCAGGACGGAGAGGTGCTGACGGCGTGCCAATCGGTCTGTTCGGCGGGAGCGATCATCTTTGGTGATATGAACGATCCGCTCAGCAAGGTGGCAAAGGTCAAGAAGGACAAGCGTAATTACAACCTTCTCAATGAACTGAACACTCAGCCGAGAACGACCTATATGGCCGAGATGAAGAATCCGAACACGGATATGCCGGGTTATATCGCTCCGGTCTTCAAGAACAAGGAGGAAGGCTCAGGCGGCGGACATTGATATTTCGCCGGCCGCACCTTTTGGATCAGGCCCGATGGCCGCTTCCGGGGAACGGACTTTAAGAGATACTGCAAGAGTATGCAAGACCTAAAAGAGATCCAGACAAAGATATACCCGCCGATGGTCGAGGGTGACCACACCTTTGGCACTGTGTCCGACAAGATCGGCGATCTGGCCCTGAAAAAGAGAACGCCGTTCCTTTGGTATGTCGGATTCGGCATCTCCTTCCTGGTGCTTCAACTGCTGATGATGTCGGTGACGACACTGGTGGCAAAGGGCATCGGCATTTGGGGAAACAACCAGCCCGTCGGCTGGGCATTCGACATCATCAACTTTGTTTGGTGGATCGGCATCGGCCACGCCGGTACGCTGATCTCGGCGATATTGCTTTTGCTTAACCAGAAATGGCGAACGTCGATCAACCGCTTTGCCGAGGCGATGACGCTTTTTGCCGTGGCCTGCGCGGCCATGTTCCCGCTGCTGCACACGGGTCGTCCGTGGCTGGCTGCGTACTGGCTGTTCCCGATACCGAACTCGATGGGTATCTGGCCGCAATTCCGAAGCCCGCTGATTTGGGACGTTTTTGCGGTATCGACGTATGCGACCATCTCGCTTTTGTTCTGGTATGTTGGGCTTATCCCCGATTTTGCCACGCTCCGCGACAGGGCAAAGAACAAGTTCTTTAAATTCATCTACGCGGTGCTTTCGTGGGGATGGCGCGGTTCTGCCCGCCACTGGCACCGCTATGAGATAGCGTATCTCCTGTTGGCCGGCATCTCGACGCCGCTCGTGCTTTCGGTTCACTCGATAGTTTCGTTCGACTTCGCGGTGTCGCAGCTTCCGGGCTGGCACGCCACGATATTCCCGCCGTATTTTGTTGCGGGAGCGATCTTTGCCGGGTTCGCGATGGTGCTCATTCTGTGCATACCGCTTCGCGTCTGGTTCAACATGAAGGACATGATCACCAACACGCACCTTGTTTATATGGGCAAGGTGATGCTGGCGACCGGCCTGATCGTGGTTTACGGCTATGCGATGGAGGCTTATTTTGCGTGGTACAGCGCCAGTCTTTACGAGTGGTTCATGATGAAGAACCGCATGTTCGGCGGCCCGTATTGGTGGTCATACTGGCTGCTGATAATCTGTAACGGCGCCTCGATACAGCTGCTGTGGTTCAAGAGATTTCGCGAAAGCCCGTTCTGGCTCTTTATCATCTCGATCGTCGTCAGCATCGGCATGTGGCTGGAACGCTTTGTCATCATTGTCACGAGTTTGAACAGGGATTTCCTTCCGTCATCGTGGGCGATGTATTCGCCGACCGTTTGGGACTGGTCCATGTTCATCGGGACCATCGGATTGTTCTTCACGCTTTTGTTCCTGTTCGTCAGGTTCTTGCCGATCATCTCTATATTTGAGGTGCGGACGCTTTTGCCGGATGCGAATGTCCACGGACATCATCAGGATTTTGAGGAGAATGTTGTTCAGGTCGAGGAGACCTATGACCGGACCGATCCGCC
Source organism: Acidobacteriota bacterium (assembly GCA_019639175.1). Lineage (GTDB taxonomy): Bacteria > Acidobacteriota > Blastocatellia > Pyrinomonadales > Pyrinomonadaceae > OLB17. The sequence goes on from JAHBSK010000002.1 coordinate 419,785, forward strand.
GAACAACTAGGCGGAAGGGTATCTTGCGATATAACGCGTTATGGACGTGAAACTGTACGGATTAATGGCTGAATTCGACACGCCGACCGAACTGGTCGATGCGGCGAATAAGGTTCGTGAGGCCGGATATACAAAAACGGACGCTTTCTCGCCTTTTCCGCTCCATGAGATGGACGAGGCTCTGGGAATAAAAAGAAGCATTCTGCCGGTGCTTGTGTTCTTTGGCGGGATCGCAGGAATGTGTTTGGGCATCGGCCTTCAGGTCTTTGTTCATTACATAGACTATCCGCTGAATGTGGGCGGACGCCCGTTCCTGAGCTGGCCGTCATTCGTTCCGCCGACGTTTGAGCTGACGATCCTGTTGGCCGGTTTTACTGCCGTGTTCGGGATGCTGTTCCTGAACGGCCTGCCAAGCCCGTATCATCCGGTGTTCAACGTTCCCCGCTTCGCTCTGGCGTCGCGTGAGAAGTTCTTTTTATTGATAGAGGCCGCCGACCCGAACTACGATCAAGATGAAACGCGGGAATTCTTGCGGAGCCTGAATGCGCAGGAGGTTTTTGATGTCGAGGAATAGAATTCAGACACATGGACACGGAGACGCTGAGATGCGGGCGGTTTTATCGCCGTATCACGGTGTCACGGTGTCACGGCGTCGAGCTTCGCACTGGCTCCTCATTGCGGTTATATGTGTCATGGCGGCGGGCTGCGGCGTCAGGTTCGATATGGAAGATCAGCCGCGTTATGAAACATATCAGAAAAGCGACGGGATATTCAGCGACGGACGGGCATCGCGGACGCCGCCTGACGGGACCGTGGCCCGCGGCCATCTGAACGAGGACAAGGCGTTTTATACCGGCAAGATCGACAATCCTGACCTGAACGCACAGGTCGAATCGACCACGGACGCCAGCGGGAACACGCTGGTCACGAGCTTTCCGAACGCCATTGACGAATTTCCGCTGCCGGTCACGCGTGAGCTGATAGACCGCGGCGAGGAAAGATACAACATTTACTGCATAGTGTGTCACGGCCCTGTCGGGGCAGGTGACGGGATGATAGTCCGCCGCGGATTCTCACAGCCGCCGACATACCACGACGATAGGCTAAGAAATGCTCCGGTCGGACACTTTTTTGATGTTATTACCAATGGATGGGGAAGGATGAACGGCTACGCCGCTTCAATTCCCGCGGCGGACCGCTGGGCGATAGTTGCCTATATAAGGACGCTGCAGGTCAGCCAAAACCCCGACCAGGCTTTGAAGATGAATACCAATACGCAGGCCAATACCCAGGCTTCGCCGGCCGTTGAGGAAAAACCGGCGGCGAACACAAACACTTCCGGAGGTGCCACACAGTGAACGGTACAGGTGAATATCAGGCACCAAAAGATCTGGAACGCTACAAGTCCATTGCCTTGGGCATCGGCGGCATCGCGGCTCTGGTGTGGTTTGTCGGTTTCTATATGTCGCCCGAACAGGCCCTGCGGTCGTGGCTTCTCGGTTATGTGTTCTGGGCCGGCATAACGATAGGCTCGATCGGCATCATCATGCTCCAGTACCTGACGGGCGGAGCATGGGGCGTCGTCATTCGCCGCATCGTAGAAGCCGCGTCACGGACGCTTCCGCTGGTGATCGTGTTGTTTATACCGCTGGCATTCATCCAGTATTACCATTACTGGACGACGTGGCCGGCGACCGATTATGCGATAGCTCATCGCGGCTGGTTCATGACGCAGGAGAGCTGGATACTCCGCTCGGCCATCTATTTTGCACTGCTGTACGTGATCGTGCATCTGCTCAACAAATGGGGAGCGGCACAGGACGCGTCCAAAGATCACGACGAAGCCGCCAAATGGCTTGGTACGGCGACGGCATTCTCCGGCCCGACTATGGTCTTTTACGTGCTGATCGTGACCTTTGCGGTCGTGGATTGGGTGATGATGCTGGACGCACACTGGTTCTCGACCATTTGGGGACTGTTGTTCGTGGCGGGCTGGGCGTTGAGCTGTTTCTCGTTCTGCGTGGTCGTGCTGATGTATATGTCGGACAAGGCTCCGATGAATGCAATACTGGGCAAGCGGCATTTTCACGACCTTGGTAAACTGATGCTTGCCCTGACGATGGTTTGGGCGTATTTCAACTTTTCGCAGTTCCTTATTATTTGGTCGGGCAACATCCCCGAAGAGACCGGATGGTATCTGACCAGGATGAAAGGCGGCTGGATGGCCGTGGGAACACTTCTGGTGCTTTTCCACTTTGCTTTCCCGTTCCTTATCCTTTTACAGCAGGACTTTAAGCGTCAGTATAAGCGGCTTGCTTATCTCGCGGTCTTTATTCTGCTGATGAGAATCGTTGACATGTTCTATCTGATAGCGCCGAACCCGAGGATCGACAAGACCATCGAGAAGGGAGCCTTCATTGTCAGTTGGATGGATTTTGTCGCCCCGATAGCTATCGGCGGACTGTGGCTGTGGTATTTCATCGGACAGTATATGAAGCGGCCTGTCGTGCCGGTAATGGATCCGTTCCTGGAGAACGCCGTCAAGCACGGAAAGGGGCATTAGGGATTTGATTTTTGCGGCCAGGCCGCCAGCCAGAGATTATGGTACACGGAGATAAAGATATTTCACCGGCCGAGATAGAGCTTGGATACGAGCGGAATGAGATCCAGGTCAAGGGCATCGCGTATTTCGGCGTCGGACTGTTCCTGCTTATCACTATAACGTTCGGCCTGATGTATATCCTGTGGGGCGTTATGGAAGAGCGGGCAAAAGAGGAACACGCCGTCAGGAACCCGATGCAGCGGAGCGAAAAGGACCGTCTGCCGCCGGAACCGCGGCTTCAATCCGCTCCGGGTTTCGGCATTGATTCCCCTAAGGGCCGTGTCAATCTGGAACTGGCCGTGCCGCAGGCGGAATACTGGGAATTGAAAAAACAATGGGACGACCTGCGAAAGAACGGCAGAAAGGATGCTGAGACAGGCATTGTTACAGTGATGCCGATAGATCAGGCAAAAGAAGAATTTCTCAGCCAGGGCGTAAAGGCCCGTTCAGGCGAGGACGCCGCGAAAAAGGCGGAAGAGTCAAAAAGGTATCTGACAGACGCCAGTGCCGGACGAATGGCGACGGCGGAAAGAAGATAAGGGATATTTAGGTACGGCCTGCATTACGTTGTTTTCGCGGCCGGCAAGTGAGGAAGTGATGGGAAGCAGTAAGAGATCGATAATGTTCATGGCGGGAATATTCTTCCTGGCAATGGCCGTGGTCTATCCATCCGTCAGTTTCGCTCAAAAGAACGAACATTATAATTCACCGCTTTATTCGCCGAGGAAATACGACCCGACGCTGAATACTGCGGAAGGTTTGCCGGCTCCTTTGAAAAAGACCGGCATCGAACAGAAATTGGGCGGCCACCTGCCGCTCGAAGCCGTGTTCAAGGATGAGAACGGCAAAGCGGTAAAACTGGGCGAATATTTCAACAATGGCCGTCCTGCCATTCTGGCCCTGGTCTATTACGAATGCCCGATGCTGTGCAATCAGGTGCTGAACGGCCTGACCGGAACGCTCAAGGGCATCAACCTTGACGCCGGAAAGGATTATGACGTTATCGCCGTAAGCTTTGACGCCAAAGAGAATGACATTCCCGATCTGGCAAAAAATAAAAAGGCCGGATATATGGAACGCTACGGCCGTCCCGGAACTGAGAACGGATGGCATTTCCTCACGGGCGATCAGGCCGCGATAGATGCGATAACTGAGGCTGCGGGCTTTTCCTATGAATGGGATGAGAAGTCGGAGCAGTTCGCACACGCCAGCGGCATCATGATAATAACGCCGGACGGAACATTGTCCAGATATTTTTACGGTATCGATTATGCCCCGCGTGATGTCAGGCTGGGGCTGGTCGAATCGGCGGAGAACAAGGTCGGCAGCGTTACCGACCAGTTGCTTTTATATTGTTTTCATTATGACCCGTCAACGGGAAAGTATGGTTTTGCCATACTCTCGACGTTGAGGATCGCGGCGGTCGCCACCCTGTTGGGGATGGCGGCGATGGGATTTGTTTTTTGGAGGCGTGGCCGCTCGAAAAAGTGAGCGTTTATTGCCGGGTATTTTCGGCCGCGGGATTATGTTGATTATGCAGACGAATTCGTGGATTCCATTGTTTCCGGAGCAAGCCTCCAGTTTTGCATGGCAGGTGGACTATCTCTATTTCTACCTGATCCTCGTCAGCGTGGGATTCACCATCCCGATCGTTGCGGCGATATTCTTTTTTATCGTCAAATTTCGCGAACGCGAAAAATACGCAACGCCGGATGAGATACACGGCTCAATGGTGTTGGAGACCGTATGGTCCATCATTCCATTTGTCATATCGATGACGATCTTTCTCGGTGGAGCGGTCGTGTATTACACGCAGTATCGTATGCCGGACGACGCGATGAACGTTTACGTCGTCGGTAAACAATGGATGTGGAAGATACAGCACGAGACCGGCCAACGCGAGATAAACGAACTTCATGTACCAGTGGGCAGAAAGGTCAAGCTGACCATGACCACGGAAGATGTTCTGCACGATTTCTCGATACCGGCTTTCAGAACAAAGGCCGACGTCGTTCCGGGACGCTTCACCTATCTGTGGTTCGAGGCGACAAAGCCCGGCAAATATCATTTGTTTTGTGCGGAATATTGCGGACTCAATCACTCCGGCATGGTCGGTTACGTTTATGTCATGGAGCAAAAAGATTATGAGAACTGGCTTCAGGGCAACGTAACGGGACAAACGCCGGTGGAACAGGGCCGCGATCTGTTCGAGAACAAGCTCGGGTGTGCATCATGCCATTCCGGCGGCCCGCAGCAGCGCGGAGCCAAGCTTGAAGGAATTTACGGCAAAGAGGTCAGCCTGGTCGGCGGGCAAAAGGTTGTGGCTGATGACGAATATCTGCGAAATTCGATCCTGAATCCGGGAGCGCAGGTCGTCGAAGGCTACCAGCCGATCATGCCGACATTCAAGGGACAGGTGACTGAAGAGCAGCTTCTGTCTCTTGTGGCGTATATCAAATCGCTTAGCGGTGTCACCGCTACGGGAACGCCCGCATCGGCTCCTCCGTCACCGGTAAGTTCCGGCACGGACGCCGGCAGCGGCAATACGCAAGGTGGTGGTAAGTAATTATGCAGGAAGTAAGCGCAATCTCAGGTAACTCGGTTCCGGCGGATGAGCCAAAGTTGAACTATATCAACAACGGCCACACGCTGAAATCATGGCTGTTGACAAAAGATCATAAGCGCATCGCGCTGATGTATCTTGTCTCCGTCTCGGCATTCTTTCTGATGGGCGGAATATATGCCGGATTCATCAGGCTTGAACTGCTTACGCCGGCCAGCGACCTGTTGGAAACAGCTACTTACAACAAGGTTTTCACACAGCACGGCATCTTGATGGTGTTCTTTTTCCTGATCCCGGCAATTCCGGCGATCTTGGGAAACTTTCTCTTGCCGCTGATGATCGGGGCAAAGGACCTTGCCCTGCCGCGCATTAACCTGCTCAGCCTCTATATATACTGGATAGGCGGCATCATCACGCTGTGGGCATTGATGCAGGGCGGCGTTGACACCGGCTGGACGTTCTATACGCCGTACAGTACGACGTTCTCAAATTCATACGTCATGGCCGTCGGTATCGGCGTTTTCATCAACGGTTTCTCGTCTATCCTGACGGGCCTTAACTTTATCGTGTCCATCCACACGATGCGCGCTCCCGGAATGACATGGTTCCGTTTGCCGCTGTTCGTTTGGGCACATTACGCGACCAGCCTGGTGATGATACTCGGAACGCCGGTCGTGGCTATAACGATCCTGCTTGTCGCCATTGAAAGATTTGCCCGCATCGGCATTTTCGATCCGGCCATCGGCGGTGACCCGATCCTTTTCCAGCATCTTTTCTGGTTCTATTCTCATCCGGCGGTTTACATTATGATCCTGCCGGGAATGGGTGTTATCAGTGAGGTCATTGCGGGATTTTCGCGAAAGCGAATTTTTGGTTACGAGTTCGTTGCCTTTTCGTCGATAGCCATTGCCGTGTTCGGGTTCCTTGTTTGGGGCCATCACATGTTCGTCAGCGGACAGTCCATCTTTGCCGGATTGGTCTTCTCATTTCTCAGCATGGTCGTGGCGGTTCCGTCAGCGATCAAAACGTTCAACTGGACCGCAACGATGTACAAGGGGTCCATTTCCTATGACACGCCGATGCTTTACGCCATCGGGTTTCTGGGACTCTTTTTGATCGGCGGCCTGACAGGGCTGTTCCTCGGTTCGGTCGGCCTGACGGTCCACCTTACCGACACATATTTCGTTGTTGCCCACTTCCATTACGTGATGGTCGGCGGCCAGGTCATCGCGTATCTGGCGGGCATCCATTACTGGTGGCCGAAGATGACCGGAAGAATGTATTCCGAATTCTGGGGCAAGATCTCGGCAATGCTCATATTCGTCGGGTTCAACCTGACGTTCTTTCCGCAGTTCATTTTGGGATATATGGGAATGCCGCGTCGCTATGCGTCTTACCCCGAAGAACTTCAGGTGCTTAATATATTCTCGACGGCCGGAGCATCCGTGCTTGGGTTCGGACTGGTAATGCCGGTCGTGTATCTCATCCACTCGCTCTTTTACGGTAAAAAGGCTGCGGACAATCCGTGGATGCATCCGGGGCTTGAGTGGAGGACGAGTTCGCCGCCGCCGACCGAGAACTTTAAGGAAATGCCGGTCGTGACGTGGGAAGCATACGATTTTGGAGAAGAAAGCGGACTGGATCTCGAAGATGCACGTAAGCGCGAGGCCGTGACCATTTGAGAAGTTGACAGCGTAAACGCATAAGCATGGGCGAGAGGCCGCAGATGCGGCTCGTCTGCCCACATAGGAAGAACATTATTCGTAAGGTGATTATTGCCAGATGACAGCACACGGAGACACTCACGAACATCACGAACCGGGCTTGCAGCATCAGTTCGAGGACATGCATCAGCAGGAAGAATCCGTATCCATCGGGATGTGGGCATTTCTTGCTCAGGAGATCATGTTCTTTGGCGGGCTTTTTACCGCATATCTCGTTTTCAGGTGGCGTTTCCCGATGGCGTTCGCCGCCGGCAGTAATCACCTGGACGAATTCATGGGCGGCCTCAATACGCTCGTCCTTATCGTCAGCAGTTTGACGATGGCACTGACCGTTTATTATGCCCAAAAAGGCAACAGAACGCTTCAGGTCGTCATGATAGTTTTGACGATGCTTTTCGGAGCCACGTTCCTTGGCGTCAAGGCGATAGAATACACGGACAAATACAACCACGGCCTGGTGCCGGTCACAGGCTGGAACAAAAAGGTCAAGGAAGATGTTTCGGCCCCGCATGTCACCGAACAGGATTGCACACAGGTCGGCCATGGCGACGGTGACGACCACTATGTCAATCCAAAGGGTGAATTTCAATGGAAGGACTGCTCTTTGGTCAAACTCGCACAGGACCACAACTACCTGACCGAAGATGAAAAGATCGGCTATTTCACCAATGGCGAGATAGACGCGAACAAATTCCGTGACAAGGTACGCCTTTTTTATTACATCTATTTTGTGATGACGGGCCTTCACGCACTGCACATGATCATCGGCCTCGGCGTGATGCTGTGGCTTTTGTGGAAGGCGTGGATCGGGACCTTCGGGCCGAAATATTACGCTCCGGTCGAGATATCAGGCCTTTACTGGCACTTTGTTGACATCGTCTGGATATTCCTTTTCCCGCTGTTATACCTTTTGGGGCGGCATTTTTTACATTGATCTGAGAGAGTTTAAGCAATGTCGGACAACCACGCAGAACACGAAGAGCACATAGGCATTCCCGGCTATCTGGTGATATTCCTGATACTGGTCTTCGGCACCATATTCACGTATTTCTCATCGTTTTGGGATCTGGATTCGATCTTTCCCGGGGCAAACACGCTGTTGGCGCTTGCCATCGCTTTCACCAAAATGATGTTCGTCATCCTGTATTTCATGCATGTCAGGTGGAGTTCCAAGACCGTCTGGCTGGCGGCGGTCGCGGCTTTTTTCTGGCTGGCGATAATGTTTGCCTTCACAATGCAGGATTACTTCACCCGTATTTCCGGCGTGTTTTCGGTATAAGGCCGCAGGGCCGTGAACCACAAAGGGCGGAGCAGGGCATGTAAAGGCCCCGTTCCGCTCTTTTTTGACGTTAGGAATCCCGCTTTCGGCGTGGTATTATCTACGATTTGGTATTTGCGGGAAACGTTAGCAGATGAGATTTAACGGACAACAGGCGCCAGACGGCAATCATCAGACACGGAAGATGTTTTTCTACATTTCCGGCCGTCTGCCGTTATTGCTCATTGTTCTTTCAACGCTGTTGTTTGGGGCGTCCTGTATCACCGTAAAAACAAAGGATAAGACCCCGACCCTGCTAAAGACCGAGAGCGCCGCCAAGGAACAGCTTCTTCGTGAGGTTGAGCGTTTTTCGCGTGTCGATTCGCTTCATGCCAAGATGGACCTCAAATTTGAGGATAATTCCTTTGCCCAGTTCGGCAGCAAGGAAATATACCGTTCTGCCGACGGCGAGGTAGTGCTTCAGCGACCGTCCAATATTTATCTGAAGGTGCAGGTGCCTATGATAAAGACGGATGTTGCCCAGATGACGTCCGACGGCGACAATTTTCGTGTGGCGATACTTCAGGACGGCGGAAGCGGTAAGTACAAAAAGTTTGTGAAGGGCCGCAATCATGCTGATTATTCGCGTCTGCAAAATGCAATAGATGACAACAATGACGACGGGGCCGTCAGCCAGAACGTCAACGCTTTTGCAAATCTTCGTCCGCAGCATTTTACTGACGCGATGCTGGTCAGGCCGCTGTCGCAGGACAACATTTACACACACAGTACGACGTTTCAGATAGAAGAAGACCTGACCCAGCCCAAAAAATCGCCGTTGCGGGTGGTGAATCGCGGATACTATCTTCTGGATGAATTTGCGAAAAGCGACAGTGGCGAATTGAAGATACTTCGCCGTTTTTGGTTTGACCGCGTCGGCGGCATCAGGCTTGCCCGCCAGCAGATATTTGATGAAAAGGGCGAGATCGAATCGGACATAACATACGGCATACCCGGTACGTTGACCGATACGGGCAATTTCAGCAATTTGCCGCTTCGCATAACGGTCACGCGTCCGCAGGAAAAATATGCAATGACGCTGACATATCAGTCGCCGTCCTCGGTGACCATAGGCGGAACGTATCCTGCCAGGGCATTTATGCTTGAGAACAGTTGGGGCCTGGAAGAGGTCGATCTGGACCGGGAGCTTCAGGAGATCGTCAATGGTTCTACATCGTCGCCGGTGAATATTGGCGGACGGACGCAATAAAAAAGTTTAGTTCAAATGGAAACGATCCTACGCACTGAAGATCTTACAAAATCCTACCGCATCGGAAAGCTCGAAGTTTCCGCGCTTCGCGGCGTCTCGCTGGAGGTGAAACGCGGTGAATTTGTTGCGATAATGGGGCCGTCGGGCTGCGGCAAATCGACATTGCTTCATCTTTTGGGCGGGCTGCTCAGTCCCACGAGCGGTAAAATAATCATTGACGGCGAGGATATTTCCGCCGTCGGCGATGCTCAGCGGACGGACATTCGCCGCCGAAAGATCGGTTTTGTTTTCCAGCGATTCAACCTTTTCCCGACGCTTTCAGCCGAAGGCAACCTTAAATTGGCGGAAAAGATACATACCGGAAACGGCAACGGCAGCGGCGAAAGGCGGCGTGAGGTCTTGCGGCTTCTTAAATTGGAAGATAAAATGCACCATAAACCGCTGGAATTGTCAGGCGGAGAGCAACAGAGAGTTGCTCTTGCACGTGCGATCATCAACAGTCCGGCGATGATCCTGGCAGATGAGCCTACGGGAAATCTTGATACTGAAAACTCTGAGATCGTGCTGGATATGTTCAAACGTCTGAACAAGGAATTTAACCAGACGATAGTGATGATAACGCATAACCCCGAAGCGGCGGCTGTCTGCTCACGGACGATCAGAATGTTGGATGGGCGGATCGTCGATAATGGTTAGGGAACGGGCGAAAATGACCATCCCTTTGCGAAGATGTCGATATTCAAACGATTCATCTTGTGGAATTATGGCCGGGAGACATCGGTCTATGTGATCTTCTGCCTGCTGATCGTCGCTTTCATCTTTCTGACACCCAAATCATGGTTCGACAAACGCGAAAGGCTTGCAACCCAAACCTCACGTCTCATCGTCAAAGCTGAAGACTTCTCTCCTGACCGAGCTGTCATGGCAAAGCGTGTGCGCGAAATAAGCGGAAACCCAAAGGCCGAGATAGTCGAGGCCCGCGAAAAGAAAAACGCCCGCGGCGAGACAGTTTACGAGATAGAAATAAGATAGAGACAGATAAAATTGAGTATCGCTAGATATTCCGGGCGATACCGGAAATTTAGGAAATACTGCTATGAAAATTTTTACCAAGGCTATAACCTTTGCATTAATATTTACCGCAATTTCAATATTTGCCGGAGAGGCATCGGCACAAGGTGTGCAGAACGAGATCCTGCGAAGGATGGATGCACACAACAAGGCCCTGACCTCGCTTCGTGCTGATATAAAACGGGTTTTTGAGAACGCACAGATAGGCACGACAGAGACTAACAACGGCACGTTGGTATATCTTCCCGGAAAAAATCAGAGAAACCCATATGCCCGACTCGACTGGAAAAGCCCGGAAGAGATCATGACCGTTGGCAATAAGAAATACATGATCTATCGTCCGCGATTGAAGCAGGCGATCACCGGCAGCACAGACAAGGTTCCGAAAGGCGGCAATGACGTTCCGGCTTTGGAGTTTATGAACATGTCGAGCAAGGAGTTACGGGCAAATTTCGATGTGGGAATATTGTCTGAGAACTCGACCCTTTCAAACGGCACAAATACCGTTCAGATAAAACTGACACCCAAAAAAACCAGTAATTACAAACATGCTGAGGTTTGGGTCGATAGTGACGGCATGCCGATTCAGGTCAAGATCGTTGCAAAAAACAATGACACAACAACGATCTTGCTCACGAACCTTAAGAGAAATGGACAGATCAATACATCCGAGTTTGTTTACAAACTGCCAAAAGGAACTGAGATCGTAAAATCATAGGCAGTTGAATGTATATTGTCGATGCCCCGGTTATTTGGCCGGGGCTATTTATGTTTGTATAGCGGGAAACAAGAATTTATAATAATTATTACGTTTGAGTACGGTCTAAATACAGGCTTTCTATTTGGAAGCGAGAATTGAAAAGGCCGAATATTAATGGCGTAAGACGTGAAACTATGCCAAAGGCGAGCGGATTCAGCAGATTTACACGCGGTGTGAAACACACCGTGCGGGCATTTGTGTCCACAAAACATCCCGTTTTGGTACATATCGTGCCGATGCGGCGGTGCAATCTTTCGTGCACTTATTGCAATGAATATGACAAAACGAGCGATCCGGTGCCGATCGACACGATGCTCGAAAGGATAGACAAACTGGCCGAGTTTGGTTCGTCTGTGATCACTATCTCAGGCGGCGAGCCAATGATGCATCCGCAGATATATGACATCATCGGACGCATAAGGCATCACGGCATGATCGCCGGACTTATCTCGAACGGATATTATTTTCAGCCGGATAAGGTCAAAAAGCTCAATGAGGCCGGCCTGGATTATCTCCAGATCTCGATCGACAACGTAACGCCTGACGACGTTTCCAAAAAAAGCCTCAAGGTGCTGGATGCCAAGCTGGTCAATCTTCGCGATCATGCGAAATTCAAGGTTAATATAAATTCCGTGGTCGGCGGCGGTGTGGCAAATCCGGAAGAAGCGTTGATAATTGCCAACCGTGCGCGTGAGCTTGGGTTTTCCTCGACGGTCGGCGTTATTCATGACGACATGGGCCTGAACAAGGGCCTGACGCCGCGTGAAAAAGAGGTCTATAAAGAGATAAAGGCAAAAGGAACGCGTTCTTACGCCCGCTGGAACTGGTTCCAGGACAAACTGGTCGAAGGCGAGGAGTACGAATGGCGTTGCCGCTCAGGAGCGAGGTATCTCTACATAGACGAAGGCGGTTTCGTCAACTGGTGTTCGCAGCAGCGTGGAACGCCCGGCATTCCTCTGCTGGAATACACGCATGAGGATATGGAGCGCGAATACATAACAGAAAAATGGTGCGCTCCGACCTGTACCATCCAATGCGTTCACCAGACCGCATTGCTTGATAATTGGCGTGACCCGCAGATCTCGCTAAGCGACTACAACAACCGCAAGGGCCGCGGACTCAAAAAAGAGACCGTCGCCCGCGTTCTGGAAGCGGAATAGCCGATCTTCATTTCCCCCGGTAAAGTTATGGTCTGCTCTCATTTGTCAGAACTTGAAACAGAACTGATCGAGGCCGGTTTTGCGGAAACTTTTCGTGGACAGGCGTGGTCGGACAACTGCCGCGAGTGGGTTTATTTTGATGTTGTGCTGGATGTCGGAGCGTTAAGTGAACGGCTCGTCTTTGGGCCGACGGTCAAGGTGCATGAGAACAACGATCCGAGAAGCGGGCTGGAGATCGGATTTGTCTGCGGACAATGTCACGACGGTATAATGGGCAGAACAGAGGGAAGCAAACGGTATAAATAATATGAGCGACAACAAACTGCGTGTCGTCCTGCTGCTCGGTACCAACCGAAAGCACAGAAAGAGCGAGAATGCGGCCAAATGGCTTTTCCGCAAATTGGAGGAGCGTGAGGATATTTCGGCGCGGTTTTTCGATCCCAGAGACTTTCAACTGCCCCATGATCATTATGGGATGGAGATAGGTCAACAATTTCCGGAATGGAAAGAAGCCGTTATTCAGGCGGACGGTATTGTCATCGTCACACCGGAATACAATCACGGCTATCCGGGTATTCTCAAAAGTATTCTCGACCTTCTTCTCAAGGAATACATTCACAAGGCGGTCGGTTTGGTCGGCGTTTCTGCGGGAAGTTGGGGCGGCACGCGGGTTATCGAAACGCTGCTGCCGGTCGTCAGGGAACTCGGCCTTGTTCCCACGTTTACTGATATAAATTTTACAAAGATCGGCACCAGATTTGACGAAGAAGGAAACCTTCTGGACGAAGCATACGAAAAGCGTGCAGCGGCGTTTATCGATGAGCTTGTCTGGATGGCGACGACCCTGCGTTGGGGCAGAGAGAACGTCGCTTCAAAATATCATCAGGATAAAGAACAGGTGTCCGAATAAAACTGACGGCGGCGATTCAATCGATAGGAACGCCAAGGTCTGTCCATTCGCCGCCGGTGAAGGTCAGCAGGTTTCCGTTCACCGACCTCGCAAGAAATCCACCGTCCATTGCCGCCATCGAACCGGTGATGTTCCCTCCCAGATCGGTCAGCGTCCATTCTCCCGAAAATGAGAAACGCAGAATACTTCCGCTCTCCGATCTGGCATACACTCTTATTGTTTTGCCGCTGAAATGAGCTGACGGTTTGCCATAGATCGGCGGCGCTCCCAACTGAGCGGAGACCGAACCCCAGGGCGACCATTGTCCGGCGGGGCCGGGCGATCTGGTCCTGGTCAATAAGGCGCCTTCGCGGTTACGAATGAATACGAACAGCACACCGTTATCCGACACGGCGGCCGTCGGGGGGTCCGCCGCGAAGCCGGCCAGTGAAACCGTTTGCCAGGGATCGTTGCCTGTCTTGTACGCATGGAATACCTGTCGTTCCCACCCTCGGAAAAACAGGTCCAGGCGATTCGGGGCCGTTACCAGCATGACCGGTGCTCCAAGCGCTTTGATCTCCTCACTTACCATCTCGCCGGGGGAATAAGGAGGGCTTGCTTCCGTAAAGTGATACAGCCTGTAATCCTTTCCAAGGGCTACTACACTGAACAGTCCCGGGCCGAGCGAAACAGCCGTCGGGTCGGAGATGATGCCTTCCTTCAATATCCGTTCGCGTCCCCAGGCAAATGTCGGGCGCGGGACATGGACGAGATTGTTCGCGGCCGTCCGATAAAAAACGTCATTGATATTGGCGGCGTTCTGAAGAATTGCCGGCGCTCCCATTATTCGGCGAAGACGGTTGGGCATTCTTCGGCCTGAGATCCAGAAACCGGGCAATCCCGCACGGGTATTGGCAACGAAATGACCTTCGAACGTAGTGCCGATCATGCTGCGGCTGTCCGCGAGTTCGGTCAATATCGTGTCATAGATATTGTCCCATGAGACCATGTGGCCGAGGGCGCTTTCGTCAATGTCCACACGAAAAATGTCCGTGTTCCCAAGAGATATCAGCGCAAGACGAACTTCGTATTCATATTGCCGGACGGCATCGACAAAGCCGTATCCGCGAACAAGCAGCGAATTGTGCTGGGCCGCTCCGTAGCAGCAATCATCGTTACGGTTTAGGACATGGATCTGTCTGCGGCCCGGACCGTGAGACCCCATTATGTAAAGATCCAGATACCCGGCCAGCGAATATAGGGCAGGGTCGGTCTGTTCATTGTCCCCGATCGAATCGCCGGAGCGCATATAGAGCGGTATCGAACCGGCCACAGATATTCCTAATTTTATGCGCGGATCTATCGCTGTGTAGAGCGTCATCGTCCATCCGCCGCCCGAAAAACCGACCATCGAGATGTCGGTGTATTGAGGGAACTCGTCTTTCTCGCTTCTCGCCTCGATGTAGTTCAAAGCCGCCGCGACGGGATCCATGAAATATTTCAACGGGCTTCCGGTCAGCGGCGGATTAAGTTCGTAAAATTCGGCGTGAGGCAGCCCGAGGCCGGGGTGATCTACAGTGATGGTCGTTTGAAAGACCGCGTACCTCGGCATATACATCGCCAGCACTGAATACCCTTCGCTTAAAAGGCCTTCCAAGGTGCGCCGAAGTCCGTAGGTCTCATCGGTCTGCTCAGCGCTGTCATCAAATGTAGTTGCGTGTCCGTGATGGAGGATCACAAGGCGGTTCACCTTGAATGACGGGATAAAATGATGAGCATAGGTCACGTAGCCGTGGTCAAGTTGAAAGACCATGGTATCGACCCTTTCCAGATTGGGAAGTTCCTGTACAGGGCTGATGTCATCCCGAATGACAGGCAACTGCGGCATCACGCCGTGAGGAAAGCCGCTTTTTCCCCAGATGTGATCGATCAGGGTTTGACGCTTAGCCAGTACGTCGGCCTCTGTTTGTATCGTGATGTTGCGGTCATTTACCAGTTCACGCGCCGAAACACCGGACGGCAGACACAGTACAGCCAAGAGACATGCGAGCAGTAAATTGCTCAAACGAATATTTTTCAATGAAGGGAATGATCTCATTTAACTTACCGGAATCATTACCTGAAACTTGATGTTTAGTGTATGACAATGTGTATTGAACCGTATTAGACCACGAAAGGGATCATTCCGATCTAAGAATTATTTTGTCACCTCGCTGCCGATCGTCCAGACCACCACTGAACTGGACAGGCCGTGGCCCGACAGGCGGCCAGCCATCATAATCAGTCTTTCATCCTTCTCAACCACCTCTGCGTCAAGGAGCGTTTTCTCGCCGAGTTTGAGTATCTCGCGGCTCGAATGTCCTGTTTCGTGCATCAGCGGATAAACGCCCCAGATCAACGCCAGTTGATTGCACGCGTTCGGTGAAGGCGTCAGGGCAAAGGTGCGCAGGCCCGAACGAAAACTCGACAGGCGGCGCGCCATCAGGCCGGATTCGGTAAAGACGGCGATCTTTTCCGTCATAACTTCCTTTGCGGCATACGCGGCGGCCCTGCACAGTGCCTGGCTGGTGCGGCCTGAAGGCGGCAGAGAATATTTTACCGGCCTTTTCAGCTGATCCGGCCGGATGGTTTCAGCTGATTCGATGATCCTTACCATTGTCCTGACGCTTTCTACCGGATAGCTGCCCGAAGCGGTTTCAGCTGAAAGCATCACGGCGTCCGTTCCGTCCCAAACTGCATTTGCCACGTCCGATGCCTCGGCCCTTGTCGGGTGCGGATTGTCTATCATAGATTGGAGCATCTGCGTTGCGGTTATGACGAATTTATCATTGGCGACGGCCCGTTCGATGATGCGTTTCTGATAGACGGGAACCAGTTCCACCGAGGTCTCGACGCCGAGGTCGCCGCGAGCGACCATCAGGCCGTCGGTTTCCGCGACTATCTCATCAAGGTTTTCTATCGCCTCGGCCTTTTCTATTTTGGCGACCAAAAGGGCACGTCCCATCTCGCGTCGATTCAGTTGTTTGATCCTTTCCTTGACCTCGCGGCAATCCTCAGCCTTGCGGACAAAGGAAAGTGCGATGTAGTCCACGTTCTGCTCCATCGCCCATTCCAGATCGATGTGATCCTTTTCGGTCATTGACGGTATCGGCAAAGCGGTGTTCGGCAGGTTGATGCCTTTTCGTTCCGTCAACCATCCGCCGATGACGACAATGCATTCGACATCAGTTTCGGAAACTCTTTCGACGCGCAGCTCTATCGCTCCGTCGTCGATCAGTATCGCTGCTCTGGGCTGGACGACCGACGGCAACTGCACAAAATTTGTCGAAACCTCGTTCTTGTCGCCGACTATGTCACGTGTCGTGATAACAAATTTTGAACCGGCTTTCAGTTCGACCGGCGCGGCATCGACCAGATTACGCGTCCGTATCTTCGGGCCGGAAAGATCGACAAGGATGGACAGCGGCATTCCAAGCTCACGGGCGGCGGCGCGTGCCATTTGCACCGAGGCATTATGCTCATCGCGTGTCCCGTGGGACATATTTATGCGGACGGCGTTCGCTCCGGCCTGGAGCAGCGCTTTGATGGACGATTCAGTATTGGTTGCCGGGCCGAGCGTGGCAAGTATCTTTGCTCTTCTCATTTTATTATTGACTATTGGATTGTATCGCAGCTTTAGGCGTATTTGAAGAACGCCGAAGACATTAGGTGTTCAGGAAAACTCCCTCAGTTTGTTCAGATAGGAAAGCGTCGTGGCGACAAATGTCGAATGTGACCACGCCAGCGGCGACAGAGAGACCGGAGCGCCTGTCACGGGATCGATCTGTTCGCCCAGAACGCCCGACGGCAACGCCAGGTCGGTTATCCACAACAATATCCTTTCAGCCTTTTCCAGATCGCCGAGGCTTTTTGCCGACGCGATGTAATATTCCGCAAGCCACAAGGTGCAGATGAACCAAGCGTTTCCGGTTACTTTATCTGTAACACGCATATAACCGTCGTTCTCGAACCGCGCCACGCCGCCGTTGACCGCCAGTTTTGTCTCGATGGCCGACATCGTGCCTTGCACCATCTGATCGTCCGGTGCAAAACATCCAAGATAGAATAGGGCAAAACATGAAGCGTCAACAGTTGCGTCAGGCGTAAGCTGATCGTCTCCGTTCGCTTGCAATGAACGGTAAAAACGTCCGAGTTCCGGCGAATAGAGATGTTTTGCCATCGCATTTCTGATCGAATCGGCAGCGGCGGAGTATTTCTCGGTGCGCTCCTTTTGGGCGAACAGTTCGGCAAATTTCGCGGCGGCGTTCAGACCGGCAACCACCGAGGCGCAGGTGAAAGTATGTATGCCGCGACGGTCTTCCCACAGGTTCCAGCTCGGTTTCGGCAGGCCGAGTTCAGGGTGAATGAAATCCGCCATGAATTCTGCAGATGGAACGGTCACTTTTTCATACATCCGGTTGGCAAACTCTATGTCGCGATGCTGGTCATAATGTTCCCACAATGCCCACAGCACAAGAGCGGTCTCATCTTCCTGAATGGGAACAAGCGGCTGCCCGGCGTCCCTGTTCCATGCGGGATGCCAGCCCGAAGCGACCGTTCCGTCAGGGTTGTATTTTTGCAGAAAATAGCCGTTAGGGTGTATGACACGCGAACAAAAATCAAAGAATTTGCGGGTCAGATGCGAAAATCCGGCCTTGTCCAGAGCGTGTGCGATAAAGGCCCCGTCCCGCGTCCAGAGATAGCTGTAATGGTCGGTCGCCCGCAGCGTTACGTCCCAGTCATTTCCGGCCAGGATCGCACCGCCGTTGTCTATGTGAGTATGCACCAGAAGCAGCGACCGTTTATACAGGTCGATTATCTGCTGCGGAAGCGGTTCCAGCGGCCTGTCGTTCTTATTGACCCATGCCCGCCAATAGTTGGCGGTGTAGTTCATAAATTCAGCGGGCTGGCGTTTAAGAACATACTCATTCAGGCTTGCAGCATCCTGATAGCACGTGCCGGCCGCGATCCAATAAAATGCCTCTGCCTCGCCGTCGGCATCGACGCTCAGATGCACGCTTACGGTCGAATCGGCCGATCCTTCGGTCACGACACTGCCTGACAATCTGCCGTCCTCGGCATCACGCCAGGTTCCTTCCTGTCCGTTGAAATCTTTTCTGCCCGTGGCAAATTCCGCAAAATGAGGCTGAGTATTGATAAGAAAATACCGGTGCTTTTTGTAATGGATGACCGAACGCGTTTCGGGGTCGTAATACGCCGTGTCGCCGACCTTGCTGCCATAGATACGCAGGTCGTGATGAAAGAAAAGGCGTATCTCGCGATCTTCGGGCTGTTTATTTATTATCGTTATTTTTCTGAGAAAGATGTTCTGATGGCTCGCGACCGTGTCGTTGCAGACTATCTCGATGCCGAGCGAAGCGTTTACCAGCCTGACGTGCGTGACCAGAGTTTCGTGCTGATACCTCAGATCGCGCGTCCATTCCTCCGACGACAGCCACGAGAAAGCACCGTCAACCCATATCCCGAACCGGGACGGATGGCCGTCAGTCTGATTTTCCTGGCCGACGTGAGGAAAGTATATGTCGCGGATATTAAAAGCGTCATCAAAATTGATGAGCAGCGACCCGTTGCCTATCGGTATATCTCGCATAAAATGTTATTGGCCGGCGGAAGTGTCCGAGATCTTTTCCAGGCCGGAGCGGACAACGTCCCTTTCCGCCTGAAATGCGAGCATTTCCAACGCCTCGTCCGGCGTTGCCCACCTTGCCTCGGCGACCTCGTCATCGTGATCGGCCACATCGCCGGAAATATATTTCATCAAAAAGAAGTGAACGGTTTTATGTATCCGCACCGTTTTGCCGGAACGGTCGGTCGTGAACCAGTATTCGATGGAATCGATGGGAGCGATCAGTTCACACACAACACCTGCTTCTTCATTTACTTCGCGAAGGGCGGCCTGCTCGGCTGTTTCGCCGGGATCGAGATGGCCCTTTGGCAACTGCCATCGCATTTCCGGCAGCATCAGAACTATCGCCACCTTTAGCCCGTCCTCGTCTTTTCTGTATGCAACGCCTCCGGCGGAAACCTGTTTTCTCGTCTTGCTCATTCAGGATGGGTCACTGTTTCTTTACGGTCTCTTCTATCAGTGTGTCCAGTTCTTTTTGTATATCGTCGTCAAATCCGATTATCTTTTTGACGAACCTGCCTTCGCGGTCAAAAACGGCGGTTTGCGGAATGGCAGTTTCATTGCCAAAGACAAAGCGAGTCAGTTCGTCCTCGGGTGTCCCGAGCGGATATGTGATCTTTAGGTTGTCAACAAATTCCGGCACCTTTGGGCGGTCTTCCTCACCGCCGACGTGAAGCCCGATGATTATCAGGTTTTCGGGGCCGTATGTCCTTTCCAGTTCCATCAGGTGCGGTATTTCCTCTATGCAGGGCGGGCAGTATGTCGCCCAAAAATCCAGAAGCAGAACCTTGCCCTGAAAATCCTTTACTTTTTGTACCGTGCCGTCAAAGCGTGTCCAACTGAGTTCCGTGATCGGTTTGAGCGGCTGGCGCGGAGCATCCTTCATCTGCACGCCGTTCACGGAAACCGGCCTTTCGCCGACGCCGACCGGAGCCGCCGCAGGCCGACATGCTGTTATCACGGCGATAAAAATAATAGCTGCCAAGGGGAAAAAACGCATATCCGTATAAAATACTACACAAAATCGGGCGTCAGGTCATTGTTGCCCGACGCGAAGGCAAAAACGGCACGCCGCCGGGCGGATTGTGGCACAATAGGTCAACGATGTCTTTATATCCGCGACAGATCGATGAACGCTTCAAACATCCGCGCAATGCCGGGCGGATCGACGATCCTTCGTGCGGCGGACGCGGAGCGGCCCTTGAATGCGGCTGTGCGGTCGGAATTTCGCTGAGAATAGACGCCGAAGGAAAAATAGAGGCAGGCGGTTTTTGGTCGAACGGTTGCGGATACATGATCGCTGCAGCTGATTCGGTCGTTTCCCTGATGCTTGGCAAAAGGCCCGCTGATCTTGGGTTTTTGCGAACGGAAAATGCTGCGAAAGCAGCTGCGGCAGAGATCGGCTGCGAATTTCCCGCTGATCGCCGTCATTGTATAGACGCAGGACTGGCAGCAGCGAAGGCCGCTCTTGAAGATCACCGGCAAACCGTCGTAAATGAGTTCAAAGGCGAAGCCGCGTTGATATGCACCTGTTTTGGAATCGATGAGGAAACAATTACCGGCCTTGCCGCATCTGAGTCAGGCATCACTTTGGATGATGTCGCGAAACGCACCAATGCAGGTTCCGGCTGCGGTTCCTGCCGGATGCTTATTCAGGAGATATTGGACAACGCCGTATGATATTTTGGGTTTTGCAGGCAAACCGAGTGTCTGTGCTATAATTTTGCCTTGGCCGCGAATGACGCGGAGATACTGAAAGTATAGGAGCTAAAATAAGTTTACCGGGCGGGATGATCGGATTCCCGCTTTTTTTCAAAAATGGACGACCCTGCCAGTTTAAGCCTTTTTCTGTTTTCAGCCGAAACGGTTGTCAGCCTGGAAACGCCGGATCCGTTCTGGTCGGCATTCAATATTCTTCTTGTCATTTTTCTTGTCCTTGCCAACGGCTTTTTTGTTGCGAGCGAATTTGCACTGGTCGCTGTCCGCAAATCGCGGATCGAAGCACAGGCAGCCGAAGGCGGCAAATCTGCTGTCAGGCTGCTGGGAATGCTCAATAACCTCAATGCGTATATCTCCGCGACGCAGCTTGGCATCACACTGTCTTCGCTTGGGCTTGGCTGGATAGGCGAGCCTGCGATCGCTGCCCTCATTGAGCCGGGATTGGCTTGGATAGGCCAGGTAACCGGAGCGACATTTTTGGCATCGGGCGCTGTTTTGCACACCATTGCCTTTATCATTGCATTTTCGACGATAACATTCCTGCATATAGTTTTCGGCGAACTTGCCCCAAAAACGGCGGCGTTGGAAATATCCGAAAAGGTCTCTCATTTCATAGCGGTTCCGCTGCAGATATTCTATAAGGCTTTTTATTATCCGATCAGAGTGCTGGATTGGGCCGGCACGCGAACCGCCGCGATGTTTGGCCTGCAGGCGACCGGAGAACACGGCGCCAGTTATTCCGAAGACGAGATACGCCAGCTCATAAATGCCTCACAGGAAAAAGGTTTGCTCAATGAGGACGAGCGGCGGCTGATAAATCAGGTATTTGAATTTTCGGAAACAACGGTTAAAGAGGCTATGATACCGCGAACGGAGATCGTTGCCATTCCCGCCACGAGCAGCGTTGAAACCATGATCGAGGAATTTCAAGCCCACGGATATTCGCGCCTTCCGGTCTATGGTGAATCGCTTGATGACATTCGCGGCGTCATCCATAGCAAAGACCTTTTGTCATACTCGATGCAGCCCGAAGGGTTTCGGCTTGAAAAGGTTCTGCAAAGGCCGGTCTATGTGGTTGACACCGCACGGCTTGAGGACGTTTTGCGGCGAATGCAGCAGGAAAAATTCCATTTCGGCTTTGTCGTTGATGAACACGGCGGCGTTGAGGGAATAATCACGCTTGAAGACCTGCTTGAAGAGATCGTCGGCGAAATATCGGATGAACATGACGTTGAGGTGAACGAGCAGATAAATCAACAGCCCGACGGCAGCTATATTCTGGAAGGCGGCCTGGCCGTTCGCGACCTCAACAGACGCCTGGACATGTATCTGCCGGTGTCGGAAAGCTATACGACGCTTGCGGGATTTTTGATGTTCGAGGCGGGCGAACTGCTCGAAGCAGGTGACGAAGTCCCGTTCAACGGCCATATATTCAGAATAGAAAAGGCCGAAAAACGCCGGATACTCAAGGTGAGAATGACGGCAGCTGAAGAGATGCCGGCTGAAGCGGCTGCCTGATCTTTCTTTTATCTGCCGTAAACCATATGTCGAAAGCTCCGTTAACATCGCGGGGCTTTTGTTTTTGCGGACAAATCGCGATAAATTTATCTACTTGAGCAAAAAATAAACAACTGGAGCAATTTCATTTCTATGAGTCTTATCGAACAGGTTTGGGCACGTGAAATAATGGATTCGCGCGGAAATCCGACCATTGAAGCGGAAGTTATTCTTGAGGACGGAACGACCGGACGGGCCGCCGTTCCGAGCGGTGCATCGACCGGTGAGAACGAGGCAGTCGAACTGCGCGACGGCGACGCCCGCCGCTATCTGGGCAAGGGAGTTCTTAAAGCGGTCGAGAACGTGAATGAAAAGATCGGCCCCGAACTCGAAGGCTTTGATGCCCTCGACCAGACGCAGATCGACGAAGCGATGCTGGAGATGGACGGCACACCGAACAAATCCAATCTCGGTGCAAATGCAATTCTTGCCGTTTCGCTGGCAAATGCACGTGCGGCAGCTTCGGCCTTGGAGATACCGTTGTATCGCTACATTGGCGGCTCAAATGCGAAGACCTTGCCTGTTCCAATGATGAACATCCTGAACGGCGGTGCTCACGCGGACAACAACGTAGATTTTCAGGAGTTTATGGTGATGCCCGTCGGTGCGGACAGCTTTGCCGAGGCGCTTCGCACCGGTGCGGAGATATTTCACAGCCTGAAAGGTGTGTTGAAGTCACGCGGATATTCGACCGGAGTCGGTGATGAAGGCGGTTTTGCCCCGAATTTGAAGTCAAACGAAGAAGCCGTCGAAACCATTCTTGAAGCGATAGAAAAAGCAGGATATTCGGCGGGAGATGACGTGATGCTGGCTCTCGATCCTGCTTCGAGCGAGTTCTATTCGGAAGGAAAATACATCTTTAAAAAGTCTGACAAACGTGAACTTTCTTCCGAGGAAATGGCGGCGTACTGGACAGACTGGTGCGACAAATATCCGATAATTTCGATAGAGGACGGCATGGCCGAAAATGATTGGGACGGCTGGAAAGCCCTGACGCGTTCGGTCGGCGACCGTGTACAGCTTGTCGGCGACGATCTGTTCGTGACCAACGTAAAGTTTCTAGAAAAGGGAATTGAGGAACACGCGGCAAATTCGATCCTGATAAAGGTAAACCAGATAGGAACGCTGACCGAAACGCTCGACGCGATAGAACTGGCGCGGACGAACAACATGACCGCCGTTATCTCGCACCGTTCGGGCGAGACCGAAGACACGTTCATCGCCGATCTGGCCGTTGCGACCAATGCGGGTCAGATCAAAACAGGAAGCCTCTGTCGCAGCGACCGCATCGCAAAATACAATCAGCTTCTTCGCATTGAAGAAGACCTCGGCGAATCGGCACGTTATCCCGGCAGAAAGGCGTTTTATCAGTTAGGATAATGGGACTGAAATGGGACAAATAGGACATATAGATCATATATATCCTATTTGTCCGATCAGTCTCATTGCTGTTCGATATGATCATTCGCGAGGTGCTTGAGAGCGGACAGTCGAGGGCGAATATGCTCAAGATCGTTGCATATATTGGCGATGATCCGGTGCGGTTTCGTGAACTGCTGGATATTTTCTTTGAAGGCGAATATCGAATGACGCAGCGGGCGGCGTGGCCGATAAGCGTCTGTGCGGAAAAGCATCCTGAGTTGCTAATGCCGCATCTGAACAGGCTGATAGACCAACTTCCGCGTCAGGATGTCCACGATGCCGTAAAGCGAAACGTCGTCAGGCTGCTGCAGTTTGTCGAGATTCCCAAACGGCTGCAAGGAAAAGTTTATTCACACTGCCTCGACCTGATCGCCGACCCGAAAGAACCCGTTGCCGTAAAAGCATTTTCAATAACCGTTGCCCGAAAGATAGCGGAGCAGGAGCCTGCTCTTATGGAAGAGCTGCGGCTTGTTGTCAAACCGCAGCTTCAGAATGCAACGCCGGCGCTTCGCGTAAGGGTGCGAGGATTGTTCTGACCTTTAGTGCATTATCCCGCTCCGGTTTATGCTAAAATACTGAACAGCGAGGTGCTTTTTATGGGACAAGTAGTTATAGAAATTCCCCAGGACATTTTTGCCGCTTTTCGCGTGGATGATTCCAAGGTCAGCGAACAGCTTCTTGATGATCTGAAGCCGTATTCCGAAAGCCGCCCGGGCATTTCAGAGGAGCTTCTGAAAAGGCGCAAGGCTGCTCTCGAAGAAGTACGCGGCATCTGGGCTGACAGGGAAGAGTCTGCTCAGGAAATAGCTCGAAAGATCAGAGAAGCTAATCGCAAGGTCACATGAGCGGTTTTCTTATAGACACAAACATTTTCTCGGAGATATTCAAAGATAACGATGAGATCATTCGTTATGTTTCTGAATTGGAAGCCTATATTGATACGGTGATCTACATAGAATGTCTTCAAGGCTCGAAATCAAAAAATGAAAAGGCCGCGATAAAAAGATTGTTGGCATCTTTTCCGATCATCTCAATAAATGAAAGCATCGCAAAACATGCTATTTCATTAATTGACAAGTATTCAAATTCCCACGGACTGCTCCTTGCAGACGCTCTTATTGCAAGTTCAGCGATGAGCGCGGGCATGACGGTCGTTACATTCAATCTCTCGGATTTTAAATTCATTGATGGATTGACGATCGTCAAGCCGAATTGAGCGACAATGCAAACCAGCCTTCGTGACATTGAGATAAGTACCGACAATAACAGATTGGATCCGGATCTTATACACCGTTTTCTTTCAGAAGAATCCTACTGGGCGCAAAACCGTACGCTTGAACAGACCAGAACGGCCATTGAAAATTCTATCTGTTTTGGCGTTTATCGCGGTGAGCGGCAGATCGGGTTTGCGCGGGTGGTGAGCGACAGGGCGACGTTTGCTTATTTGGGCGATGTTTTCATTGTCAGTGAATATCAGGGCCGAGGCATAGGCAAAATGCTGATGTCGGCCATCATCGAGCATCCTGAACTGCAAGGCCTTCGCCGATGGGTGCTTGCCACGCGTGATGCTCACAGCCTTTATGAGCAATACGGGTTTTCCGGGTTGCGATTTCCCGAACGCTGGATGGAAAGGGCCGCAAAGGATGCCTACTGAACAATTTCTTGCATATTTCCCGCCAAAATGAAGTATAATGTTCTGGCGGCTGTTTCGTTTTGTGAGCCGCGTCTCCGCTGCGGCGGTTCGCCCCGAAACTCCCGGTCAGAACGTTTCCCCACAACCTCGACATCAAATTGATATTCAACGCTTTGTCCTCATTAGAAATATGTGTCCATCAAAGATCGAACGTCCCGTTGCCCTTGTCATCCTGGACGGCTGGGGCTACCTTGCCGAGACAAAAGGCAACGCAATAGCTTCCGCTCATACACCGTATTATGACCGCATTTGCTCCGAGCATCCGTGGACCGTTCTCGGTTCGTCAGGGGAACTTGTCGGGCTTGGGGCAGACGCTCCGGGCAACGCAGAACTGGGCCATATGAATATAGGCGCCGGTCGCGTGGTGCG
This sequence comes from Acidobacteriota bacterium, assembly GCA_019639175.1. GTDB lineage: Bacteria > Acidobacteriota > Blastocatellia > Pyrinomonadales > Pyrinomonadaceae > OLB17. The sequence continues at coordinate 445,528 of JAHBSK010000002.1, forward strand.
TTCCGTTCACACGAACATCCGCGAAGCGGTCGTTTCGGGCAGCTTTTTTGACAATATCGTTCTCGCAAAAGCTTTTTCCGAGGTCTCGGCACGCACCGGAGACGTGCATCTTGTCGGGCTTATAAGCGATGCAGATGTTCATTCGTCGATGGACAATCTTTTTGCCCTGCTGCGAATGGCAAAGCGATACACGGGTGTCGGCAATGTGTATATTCACGCAATTTTGGACGGACGCGACGTGCCGCCGCGAACCGCCGACATTTACGTCGAAGCTCTTGAGATAAAACTTGCCGACATCGGCGTGGGCCGCATCGCCACCTTGTGCGGACGCTTTTTCGCGATGGACAGCACGGAAAATTGGGAAAGAACGGCCCGGGCATTTACGATGATGGTCCATGCCGAAGGCGAACGTGCATCCGATCCCGTCTCGGCCGTCAGAAGTTCATTTCTTCGCGGCATTTCCGATGAATTCATTGCTCCGATAGTTATTGAAGATCACTCCGGCGAGCCTGTCGGCAAGGTAAAGGACGGCGATCTGGTCGTTTTCTTCAATCACCGGGCGGACACGATGAGGCAGTTGGTGCGCTCGCTTGCCGTACCCGACCAGGGGTTGATAGTGGCGGCGTCAAAACCCGATATTTCCGCCGTTTGCCTTACGGAATATGACCGTGCCTTTGGGCTGCCGGTCGCATTCGAGCAAAAGACCGAGCCGAACGGACTGGCTTCGGTGCTGGCCGCGAACGGCATCAGCAACTACCGCATTTCGGAAACCGACCGAATGCCTCACGTCAGTAAGTTTATCAACTGCGGCTTCACAAGTCAGAACCCTTTCGAGCGCGATGTCGAGGTTGCATCGAGCGACGCCAGCCTGCGGGAAATGGAACCGGAAATGAGGAGCTTTAAGATCGTTGACAAGATGCTGAACATCCTCAAAGAGGACCGGAACGCCTTTTTTGTAATGAATATTCCCGCTCCCGGCCTGCTGGCTGAAACGGGCAGCCTGGAACGAACGGTCGAGGCCGTTCAGTATGTCGATACCTGTATCGGCGGCATAGTCGGGCAGATGGAGGAAGCCGGCGGCGTGACGATGATCACATCCTCACACGGCAACTGCGAATCAATGTTCACGGAATCGGGCGAACCGGATCGCTTTGCAACGATGAATCCGGTTCCGTTCCATATCATAGATCCGACCGCGAACGGAATACGGCTTAGGGAAGGCGGTTCGCTTAAGGACGTGGCGCCGACCGTTCTGGGTATTTTGGGAATGACAAAACCGGCGGAAATGTCGGGCGAAGACCTCAGAAATTCATAAAAATAAAACAAATCATGCCTCCGGCGTCCATCCGATTTCGGATGTCGGAGGTTTTTCTCTATAATTGAATCTTTCCGCAAACAATTTGGATCAATTATGGTAGAAGAATTAGCGTTCGACAATACGGAAGAGCGCCGCAAGGTGCGGCAGAACGGCACAGGCTGGATAGAGGTCATTGTAGGTTCTATGTTCTCGGGCAAATCCGAGGAACTGATAAGAAGGCTCAACCGTGCAAGGATAGCCCGGCAGAAGGTTCAGGTTTTCAAACCCCGCATAGACGCCCGATATTCGGTCGAGGAGATCGCATCACATTCGGGCCAGAAACACGGTTCCAACCCGGTGGCGACCGCCGCCGAACTGATGTCCCTGGTCAGTGCCGAGACGCAGGTCGTTGGGATAGATGAAGGGCAGTTCTTTGATATGGAGATCGTTGATATCGTCAACGAACTTGCGACCATCGGCAAAAGAGTGATAGTTGCCGGGCTGGATCAGGATTACACCGGCAAACCCTTTGAACCGATGCCGCAGTTGCTGAGCATTGCCGAATTTATCACAAAGACGCACGCCATCTGCGTCAAATGCGGCGGAACCGCCAATTATTCACAACGCACCGTCGAATCAGACGCCCGTGTCGAGGTCGGCGCCGCTGATAAATACGAGGCACGCTGCCGAAGCTGTTTCGTGCCTCATGCTGACTCGCCGACCATTCATCCTGACTAGAAACGGCCATTGATGCCAAAGCATCGCCCGGGCAAATTTCTAGCCTTTTGGAATTTGCATTGAATACAGTATCGCGGCAAATGTGTCTCTTTGCCTGTCAAAGTTCGATCCTTTGGTCGAGACCATAATATTCAACTGCTGGTTCTGGCCCTGATAATTGCGAAAGGCTATCCACTGATGACGACGCGCGCCGTCCTTGTCTTCCGGCATTGCCTCTATCCATTCCACGCCCTTCACACCGTCTATTTCCAGCCAGTTCACTTCCTCATATTTGCCCTGTTTGAGCTGTTCCAGAGAGCTTTGATAAGTGGCGTCCAGACTGCTTTCGGACGGGAACGAGGACGGCATGACCGAGATCGTGGCGATCAGGAAACCTTCCGCCGGAGCGCCATAGTTCAGCGATTCCTTACCGACATCCATTTTGGGCCAATTTGAAGGCACTTTCCATTTTATGCCTTGTTCGGCCCACGCGACCTCGACGCCATTGTCCGCAATGTCGCGCTGCGATGATGTCATCTCGGCCTGTTTCACATCGCCGCCCGAACGTCTTTCGGTTGTCGGACCGCCGTTCGTGTTCGACGAGCCTCTCAGGCTTTCAAATCGTTCGCCGAGACCGCACATCGTCATCGCAAAAAACAGTATTCCACCTGATAACAGCAGTTTCATCTTTTATCCTCCGTTGATGCGTTGTCAGAACTTCTTTAGACAGATCATTTGCCCGGACGTCCGGTTATTCCTCTTCCCATTGCGGGATGTTTTCCTGACTTATCTCATCATCGTCTCCGTTTCCGTCCTCGTCCATATCATCCGATCTTTTCACAAAAAGATCGCGAACTTTTACCGAAAGCTCATAGACCCTTTCCGATTCTTTTGCCAAAAGCGGCGAAGCCGTTGCCAAAAGCAGTACATACAGGGCCGCGAACGGCTGGAGTATCTGACTCAGGCCGCCGGCAAGGGCGAGGTTGACGATGATTATAGAAAATTCGCCGCGTGCAAGCAGCGTGAACCCGATGTTCAATGAAGCAACGCCGGACAATTTACCTCTGCGGCCAACTATCACCGACGCTATTGTGACGCCGATCAGTGACAGTACGGCCGCTCCGATCGCCATCCATACGGCATCGCCCAGCGTTCGCGGATCTATCGTCAGCCCGAATGCAAAGAAGAACACCGAGCCGAAAAAGTCTCGGAACGGCACGACCATCTGTTCCATTCTTTCGCTGTGGTCGGTCTCACCGAGAATCAGCCCGAGAAGAAGAGCGCCGATGGATTCGGCGACGTGGATCGTTTCACCAAGGCCCGCCAGCAGAAACAGACATGCAAACACAACGACAACAAATATCTCGCTGGATGATATCTTGAAAAGCCTGTTTAGCAGCGGCGTGACCACCCGCCCCAGAATAAGAAGCCCGACTATGAAAAGAAGAGCGATGCCCCCGCCCGAAATAACCCCGCCTATCGACGTCGCTCCGCTGAGGACAATACCGGAAATAAGCGAAAGATACACGGCCAGGAACACGTCCTCGAACATCGTTATGCCGAGGATCAGTTCCGTTTCAGGATTGGCCGTTCGGCGGTAGTCGAAGAGTATCTTGGCGACGATGGCGCTTGAGGAAATGGTCGTGATGCCGGCGACGATCAGCGTTTCACGCGGCCCGAACCCAAGCAAATACGCATAGGTCAGGCCGGTAATGAAATTTATCGAGATATAGATCGAGCCGCCGGTGACGATGGATCGTCCGGCTTTTATCAGCCGGGAAACATTGGATTCGAGGCCGAGGTAGAAAAGAAGGAAAAGAACGCCCATTCGCCCCATAAAGGAGATGAACGATTCGGTCTCAATGAACCGCAGGTCGATAAATCCTATCTGAGGAGAACTGGGGCCGACCATGATGCCGGCAATAATAAGAAAAGGAACGGTTGAAAGGTTGAGCCGATAGGCGATGAGCATCGCCGCGGCGATCAGGCCCAGAGCTATTCCGATTTCCAGTACGATGTGGTCCATCCTTTGTTATTCGCTGTCTTATTCGCCGGTAATATTTCCCTGAAGCAAAAGTGTTTTCAGCTTGCCGATGTTTCGGCGGTCGCCCGCGAGTATGAACGTTGCTCCCTCATTGATAACGGTATCCGGCCCCGGATTTACGCGTTTTTGCTGATTTGGCTCGATGATGGAGACTATCGAAGCTCCTGACATCGTTCTTGCCTCAAGTTGTGCGATGGTCTTGCCGATGGAGGCTGCTCCTTTTTCGATCACGAACCATTCCAGAACAAGGTCATCCAAAACGACCTCGGAGGTCGGCAGGGCCTTTGGCACATAGCTCAGCCCGCCGATTATCCCGGCGATCTGTCTGGCCTCGCCGTCCGTGACCGCGAGAACGGATGCGGGCTTGTCCGGATTCTTTTTGTTGAAATGGTATATCTCACGAAGCCCGTCATCGTGTATCACAACGATAAGGCGATCTCCGCTGATGGTCTCTATCTGAAATTTCCTTCCCACTCCGGGCAGGTTTGATTCACTGATCGTTGACATCTGCTCTCCTGATAAGCTGGATTTGTTATACAAAACGGGACGGCGTTGTTCCTAACGGGCATTTGGACGATCCATCTCATCCTTTGACCCGTCGCTCAGCCGGCCGGAAAGTATTCTGCGTTATGGCGGTGAGCCGCCGGATGCCGTCTGTCTGAGCCGCCTCGATTTTCCGTAAAAAATGAATACTCGGAGATGTTATTATAGATGAATGTCCACGATTCGCCAATACCTTTAATATTCGGGCAGGCGGAACAAAAGGTGTCGGTAGTTTTATCCGCAACCGGACGGAATGCAAAAGCATCATTATTTTTCGGTCATAGAAAATTATGAAGATAACGTTATTTTTAGCCGTTTTATTATTGACATCGGCCGTTCAGGCGCAGATGCGGACCTTTGTTTGGCAGACGGACATGTGCGAGATGTCGGGCCAGTATGATCCGTCAAAATACACCGAGGAACAGCTCAGGAATACTCTTGCGCTGTTCGGCCCGGATGAGATCTCGCTTTCGGCGAGGGCGACCGTGTGGAATTTTTCCGAGATAGAAAGCCTGGACGTGGCAAAGCTGGACAGCGATCACAAACAGATGCGCGAACGCATAGCGACAATGCCGATAGTGAACTCGCCGTATTGGGAAAATGCCCGAAAGGCGAAATTGCGTGAACTGGATCAGGTCTATGCACTGTCACGCGCCACGATGCAGGCTTATACAAAACCGGCCGTGCTGCGTGACTATGACAGATCGCCGAAATGCAAGGCCGATTACGGCGAACCGATAGTTGCAGGCGGCGACAGCCTCATTGCCGCGTGGCGAAAGGTAAATGAGGCATCACAGAGCCGCAATGTCGATCCTGAAAGGCTCAAGCAGAGATTTGAAACGCAGCTTGCCTCACCCGAAAGGCTCCAGTTCGCTCTTGTGGAAACGATGGCGTTCGGATGGTGGAACTGCGCGAATCAGGACATCGAATATGATGAGGACGCGCAGAACGGCAAACATTCCGATGCGTTCACCAAACTCTTTACGAACGTCAAGTCAGTTTGCGACGAACCTTAGCGCCATCGCATGGCCGCAATGCGGACTCCCACCGCAAATCTGGCCGATACGCCCGTCTTATTCATATAACTTTCCCCAAGCAGATCTCCCGCATATTTTTATTTTTGCCATTATTTAAGGGGGAAGTTTATGCGCTCACCAAACATATCATCCGGAAACATCGCTATCATTTTCGTGAGCTTTTTCGTAGTTGCCTGCGGGCTTGCCCGCGGCCAGAACGTGGAGCGAATATCGTTGCTGGTGGATTATGAATCAGGCTACGGCGGGGCTGTCTATCCTGTTTACAATCCGTATGTTTTCTTTAAGAACGGAGCCGTCGCAAAGGAACCAAAGGTCGCCATTGACGAAATAGACCTCAAGGCGCGCAGCAAGGATCACGCCTCGCGCTGGGGAACGTGGAAGCGAAGCGGCGGAAAGGTCAAGATTACATGGGACGGCGTTAACAGAAAAGGCAAGCAGGAAACAAAAGAGGCCGATTGGCCAGGAAGCACGGCTTTTGCCGCAGGCAGCAACGAGAGGCTTGAGGGAACGTGGAGTTCGACAGGCGGCGGAGGCAATATCGCCTTTGGCGGGTCGGTCGGGATCCTGACTTCAAAGCGGTTCACGTTTACCCGTGACGGAAAATTTACCACAGAGAACCTTGCCAGCACTACGGCTCCGAATGTCGCCGCTTTCTCAAAAAAGAACACCGCCGGCAAATACAAGATAAACGGACATGTAATAGAACTGACGTTCAACAGCGGCGATTCGCGAAGGCTCTTCTTCTGTTTTTACGGAAAGGACAAACGCGTTCTGCGGATAGCGGGAAACAATTACACACCCGCAAACTCATCACGCCGCAACAGGTAATGACGATAACGACCAAGGATGCTTGTAAAGTCGTTTTCCGTATCTTCATTCTGTGCATTTTGTGGTAAAGATCTTGTAAAAACAGGTAAAACCACAGAATGCACAGACGAAAAAACGAAATACACAGAGCCGATCAGACTTTTCAGATAAAGTCCTGGTCGGTCACAATAAGTATCAATTTTCGGCCTTTTTCCCAAGTTCACGCTGCCTTTCGTAATGTTCAGCGACGTTCATTGCCGCGTGAGAGCCGATGTGAACTGCCAGTTCTTCGGGAGCGGCTTTCGCGATCCTTTCTATCGAGCCGAAATGTTTGAGCAAAAGTTTTTTCCTTTTTTCGCCAATGCCCGGAATTGCCGAAAGTTCTGATGTGAAATCACGCTTTTCACGCCGTTTCCGGTGAAATTCGACCGCGGTCTTGTGGGTTTCCTCGCGTATCTGCAGTATCAGCCGAAAGGCGAGAGAGTTTCGGTCATATTTTATCGGCCTGTCCTCGCGGCCGTGGACGATGAGGTGTGAGATCTCGTTATGCCGACGCGGTGGTTTTACAAGTCCGACCAGCATTATCTGTTCCAGATCGAGTTCCCTCATTGCGTCGGCTGCGGCGGCGACCTGTCCTTTGCCGCCATCGATGAAAATGAGTTCGGGCAGGCGTCCGCCTTCTTCCATCATTCTGCGGTAACGGCGGAAAACAGCTTCGCGCATCGAGGCAAAATCATTTGCTCCTTCGACGCCTTTTATAATGAATCTGCGGTACAGATGCCTTGCCGGTTTGGCGTTCTCAAATACGACAATGCCTGCCACGTTCTCAGAGCCGGAGATATTTGAAATGTCGAAAGATTCGATCCTTTCGGGGAAATATGAAAGCTCCAGTATCTCCTGCAATTCTTCAAGCAATCTTTCCGAATCGGGTTTCAGAACGCGGAATCGCCTTTCAAACGCAAGTTTTGCGTTGGTCTCAACCAGCGTGATGAGGTCTTTTTTCTGTCCGCGTTTCGGGTCAAGTATCCTGACCTTGCGCCCGCGTCTTTCGGTCAGCAGTTTTTCAAGTGGTTGGCGATCCTCAAAATCAACGGGAACATTGATCTCCAGCGGGACAAAATCCGTCGTGTAATACTGCGTCAGCACCTCGCCGAGAAAGTCCGAAGCGTCGAACTCATCGCCTTCGGGCAGGTCTTCCCAAAAGAACTCGCGGCGTCCGACGATGCGGCCTTCACGCATTGTGAAAAGCTGAAGAGCGAGCTTTTCGTCCTCGCGGTAATAGCCGAAAATGTCGATGTCGCGGTCAGCGGTTATCGCCATTTTTTGCTTATCTGAAAGAGCAAGAACGGTTTGGTGCAGGTCGCGAAATTTTGCCGCGAGTTCAAATTTATTCTCTTCGGCGTACTTCCACATCCGCTCTTTCAGATCATCGGCAAGTTCTTTATTCCTGCCTTCGAGCAGCGTTTTTACGTCACGCGCGGCCTCGGCATACTCGTCCTGAGTGCAAAGTCCCTTGACGCACGGGCCGAGGCATCTTTTCAGGTGATATTCCAGACACGGACGCGGCAATCTGCCGTCTATTTCTATCTCACACGTTCTTAGCTGAAACGTCCGGTTGATGACATTCAGCGTTTTTCGAGCAAGCGTGGCCGGAAGGAACGGCCCGTAATAGCTGGAGCCGTCACGGACGATGCGGCGTGTTATGACGACCTTTGGAAAAGGTTCATTCGTCAGCTTCAGGTGCGGATACTGCTTGTCGTCCTTGAGCATGACGTTGAAGCGCGGTTTGTGCTTCTTGATCAGATTGGATTCAAGAACGAGAGCCTCGACCTCGCTGTCAACGACGATGAACTCAAAATCAGCGATCTGCCGCGCAAGCTGCTGAGTTTTGTAATCAAGATGTCTGCTGGACTGGAAATACTGGCGAACGCGGTTGCGAAGATTTTTCGCCTTGCCGACATAGAGGATCTTTCCCGCCGCATTCTTGTGGATATAAATACCCGCGGCGGTTGGAAGCCTTTTGAGTTTTTCGGCGAGATCCATTACCTAAATTCTATCGCAATGGACGTTGGCAATGAAATATCGCGAGCTTTGGCTTGGTGATGTGTTTGTATAAGAAAGGAAATTTCGTGACCGGCGGTTATGCTTTCGGCATACTTGGAGCGGATTCATTAGTGTCTGACCACGAACCGCTTCTCGGCATTGCTCCCCATTTTGATTTGGTTCTCAATATCCATTTTACTGTGCCTTCGAGCCGCCAGAACGAATTGAGCTGTCTGTAACCGAAATTTTCAACAAGCGCTCCCGTTATCAGCGTCAGGAAACTTCGTGTTCCTGAATATGTGCGAAACGTCAGTTCCTCGATCAGGATCGCGCCGACCGAGAGCAGGAAGCCGGTGCCGACGGACAGCATCAGAAAAGCGACGACGCCTTCCCAACTGACGACGCCGACCGCATAGCAGAGGATAAAGAAAACAAGTCCGAATATCTCTATCATTGGGCTTATGCCCTCAAGAAAAAGCAGAAAGGGGAATGACATCCAGCCGACACCTTTTCCTTTGGGATGAAAAAGCAGCTTTTTATTCTCGAACAGGCAGTCAAAAAGGCCTCGCTGCCACCGGACGCGTTGTTTGCGCAGCACGTTGAATGTTTCGGGAGCTTCTGTCCAACAAACCGGATCGGCGACAAAATCGACGCGATAAGGCAGACCGTTCAGCCGAAAATGACGATGAAGCCGCAGGACAAGATCCATGTCCTCGCCAAGCGAACTGTGGCTGTATCCGCCGACCTGTATCACCGCCTCTTTGTTGAAAAGCCCGAACGCTCCTGAAATGAGCGGCAGCGAATCAAGATGATTCCAACCGACGCGGCTGGTCAGGAACGCCCGCGAATATTCAAGAACCTGAAACAGGCCAAGCCATGTTTTCGGCAGGCCGACGCGCGACAGCATTCCGCCTTTGACGCCGCATCCGTTAAGTATCCGCACGTGGCCGCCGACGCCGACCGTGTTTGGATTGAGCAGAAACGGCTGTACAAGCAGGGTCAGGCAATCGCGGTTGAGGATGGTGTCGGAATCAAGCGGCATAAACAGCCCATATTTGGCGCCGTTGATGCCCGCGTTCGAAGCGTCTGCCTTACAGCCGCCGTTCTCCTTGTCTATCATTCTTAGGTTGGCGTATCGCCGCGACTGATAAACTGTTCGGACAGGTTTGTGTTCGATCCGCCGACGAAACGCCGTCGGCACCGCGACCATGTCAAATTCATCGATCATCACCTCGATCGTCCGGTCGGTTGAGCCGTCATTGACCACAAGTATCTCAAATTCATAGTAGTCAAGCTGGAGCAATGCACGAACGGTCGGTATGATGACCGTTTCTTCATTGAAAGCCGTCACGATAAGGGAAATGGGCGGTTCAAAACCGCTTTGACGGCGAGGAAGACGATGTATGGTTCGCTTGCGGATGAATCGCGGCAAAACGGCCAGAGATATGGCCGTGAGCAGCAGATAAGTGCCGTTCAGCGCAATAAAATAGCCCAAAAAGAACCATTCGGTCATTTGGACAATGCCAGTGAACTCGGCTTCAAGCATAACAGCTCCATCTCGGCTTCCACCTGCATCAGAATGTCGCGGGCGAACTCATTGGGAAGCGTCGTCGTGAGTTCCTTCACCCTTGCCGTCGTTACCGAAGGCATCTGAACCAGTGTACTGGCCGCCCGGTAACGCACCCACCAATCGGTGTCGTTCAGGGCCTCTATCAATATGGGAATGTCGTCCATGTGTCCAAAACGCCCGAGGGTCAAAACGGCCTGCAGCCTGACCTCCCAGCGGTCATCGTGCGCGAGTTCCCTGATGCGCGGCAGCGAGCCTTCGTCGTGTAAAAGCCTGAGACACGCTATCAGCACTTCCTTCTCGCCGCTTTCGTTCACGATCTTTTCGACAAGGCCTTCGTGATCGGCGACGTGCGTAAATGCCAGATACGAAATAAGCCGCGACATTTGCCTTTCTTCAAGTCTGGCGTCGTAGTATTCGCCGACGAGCGAGGCCAAAGGGATCGACAGGTCATCAGCATCCTTTTCCTTCAAAACATCGGCGACGAATATCGGCGACCAGTCCTTTCGCTCCGCGATCATTCGCAGGTCGGCGGTAAAGCAGGTCTCACAGCCGAGCCGCATCACCGCACGCCACGCCCAAGACGAAACGACCGGATCGGGATCATCAGCATAAGGACGCAGAACCTCATAAGACCCCGGGCCGCGGAGGTTGCCGAGAGTGTTAATGGCCAACAGGCGTCTGTCGAGGCGTTGTCCCCGAAGCATTTTCAGGACACCGTCAAAAAGGCCGAGTTCGCGGATAAGCTCGTTCAGCCCCGCCTTTGCCTCGCCGGCAAGCGATTCCTGCAGGTAATTCCACTCCTGAAGAAAACAGGCGACGTCATCTTCGCCGGAAAGTACCGGCAGATCGTCGGCTGTGGCAGTTACCGGGCGGACGGGAAATTCGGTGGCACGGAACAAAAACTCCTCGACATCGTTTGAGACCTTTTCGCGCCGGAGCGAAGCTGACGTTGCCATGGAACGCAGAACCAGCATTGTAAAAAGGCAAAGCAGGCTGATCATTGCAAAAGAAAAGCCCGTCCACCACGCGATCTGAATCGCCGTGTTAAAAGCGAATACGTGTGCCAACGTTGACGCCTCCGCGGTAATAGATGTCGCCCTGACGATGCAGCCATCCGTCCACATTGATGCCGATATTTTTCGTGACCCAGAACCTGCCCGAAACGCTTGTGCTCCAGGTGTTGTTACGAAGAATCCCAATGCCCGGCCCGAGGTTCTCATGCTCTCGGCCCCACGAGAACGATGTGCCGATGCTGTTGACCCTTTCGCCGAAATAGCGGTTGTATTGGATGCGATGCGACGGGGCCGTTCCGGCGTTTGAAAGATCGGTCAGATAAAGCGTGTATGCCGCGCGGTTGTTGCCCCAGTATTTTTCCATCAGGCCGTAAACGCTTGTTGCCTTTACAGCGGTATTGTAAGAGGTATAGCGGCTGCCGGCGTGGGCGACGTAACCTTTTCCAAGGTCTTTTTCGATCTCGCCCATGACGGAAAATTTACCGACGAACTTGTTTGTCGGGCTGTACATCCCTTCGGCCGTGAACGCCCACTTGTTTTCAAAGCGGCGGTACATTCCGGCAATGAACTCCTGATCGCGCATGGTTCGCCGCTCGCTGACGCGATATGTTCCCCAGAGTATCTGCTGCCGTCCGGTGCGGCGTTCGACCGTGACGGCGGCTGTCCGCCACGTTCCGTAACCTTTGGAAAGCTGTTCCTGAGAATACTGGAGCAGCATCTCCCATTTGTGCGGATCTTCTTTCTCTTCCGGATCTGAGACCGAGGTCTTGGTGACGGGATCATTGTCTGACGAAGTGCCTTCGGCAGGGCCGTCCTGTGCAAGGCCCGCAGAGGTGAACGATAATAGTAAAAGCAAAAGGATAAATGATCTCATTGTGTTTAAGACTTGAAATGCTTATGCCATGAGCCGGTTCATTCTTACCATTAGCTCGGCTGGTTTGAAGGGTTTTGTCACATAGTCATTTGCTCCGGCCTCAAAGGCACGTACAATATTGTCTTCGCTGGAGCGTGATGTGACCATGATGACCGGAACACGGTTCCAGCCCCTTTGCGACCTTATTTTTGACAGCACCTCAAAGCCGTCGGCAAAGGGCATCATGATGTCCAAAAGGACCATTTTCGGGGGCTTGATGGTTGCAAGGCTCTCGATGGCGACACGTCCGTCGGGAAGGATCTCGACATCGAAACCGCGTTGGGTGAGCCAGTATCGGAGAAGGCGGGCAATTGCCTGATCGTCCTCAATAACCAACACGAGGTTATTGCGAGCGGGCACAGAAATCTTCTTGGCCATAAATGATGGATGGTCTGGATCGCTATTCTAAATTTTTAAAGGGAGTTCGGGGAACGGGAAAGACATTGATCCCTTTTGGAAGGGTGAGAGAATTTTATTCTGCCATATTTTTTCGAGAAAGGGAACACTTATTATTGCCTTTATGGAAACTTTTATTACGACCGATCCGGTAAAGGCCGCCGAGTTCATCCGGCAAGGCCGCTTGACCGCATTTCCGACCGAAACGGTTTACGGCCTCGGAGCGAACGCCTTTGACGATGACGCGGTTTTAAGGATATTTGCCGCGAAAGGCCGTCCGGCTGATAATCCGCTGATCGTACACGTTGTTTCGCTGGAGCAGATAAATGAGATCGTCGCGGAACTTTCCGATCACGCCCGGCTTTTTATTGAAAGATTCTTTCCGGGGCCGCTTACCGTCGTTGCCGTTTCGTCAGGGAAAGTTGCGCGGGCCGCAACGGCCGGACTCGACACTGTGGCGTTTAGAATGCCTGCGGGCAGGATAGCACAGGAACTTATAAAGGCCGCCGGTGTTCCTTTGGTCGCGCCGTCCGCGAATGTTTCGGGCAAACCCAGCCCGACGACGTGGCAGGCCGTTCTGGAAGACATGGACGGCAAGATCGACTGCCTCCTGCAAGGCGAGCCGACCGAGATCGGGCTGGAGTCAACGGTCGTGGATTGCACAGGCGATGTTCCGATTCTGCTTCGAGCCGGTGCGGTGTCGCTCGACGAACTACGAACGGTCGTACCGGAAACGCTTGACGGCACCGGCATGTTGTCGTCTGCTCCGCGAAGTCCGGGAATGAAGCACCGGCATTATTCGCCTGCTGCCGCCGTCAGGTTCTATAAAGACAACAAAAGTGTTGAAGCCGGACGAAGATCAGCTTTCATTGGGCTGGAGCGTCCCGAAGACAATTTCGAGAAACTTATGATCGCCGGTTCTATGGAAGAATATGCTCGTGAATTGTTCGAGTTCTTCAGGGAATGTGACCGTATCGGCATCGACGTTATCTATTGCCAGCCTGTGAGTACTGACGGCATCGGAGCGGCATTGATGGACCGAATAAAACGAGCAGCGGAGTAACGGCGAATAGGTCAGAACCGGGAGCGGTAGCGACCGGGTTTCAAATTCCAAATTCCAAATTCCAAATTCCAGATTCCAGATTCCAGATTCCAGATTCCAGATTCCAGATTCCAAAGACCAAAGACCAAAGACCAAAGCCCAAAACCCAAAACCCCAAGCCCCTATTCCATCCCTTCCACCGCCGCCAAAGCATAATCGCCGCCGCGCGAAATGACCTTTATATCAAGGCGGGCAAAGTTTTCCAGATGATGCAGATGTTCCTGGCGCACGATCACCATTTGCGGTTCGTCTTTTTCTCTGATGACAGCGGCAAGTTCGTCCGGTGTTGAGAAACGCCGTTGCGTCCCGTCCGCATTCCTCAATATACGGCCCGGAGCGTAAAACTCCATATTGTGAGAGATGGTCATAAATCCGGCGACCTTTTGCGATGAATAACCCGCGTCGGCGGCGTCACGAAACATGTGTCGGACAGAGTCAGTTTCGGCAAATCTAGGCAAAGCGAACTGGAGCAATGCCAATACTACGACAAAAGTCGCCAGGGCAAGACTCTTAACAATGTTGTCACGCAAAGGCGAGCGTCTGGCGTAAAACCAGGCCGTCAGCGCAGCTAGGATCATTGCTCCCGGAACGGCAGGCAGAATATATCCCGGCAGTTTCGATCCCGAAAAGGAAAAGAAAACGAGCGGCACGGCAAGCCACGCAAAGCCAAATTTGAGAGCTGACCCGATATGCGTATTCGAACCATCAGTATCCGCATCGGCCTCTGCTTTTTGTCCAAAGCCCGCGATGATTTCCTTGAAAGAACGCCACAAACCGACAAAAAAGAATGGTATCCACGGTATCGTCATCAGCGGCAGCACCCAAAAGAAGAAATGGAACGGCTGCGGATGCTTGTATTTGTTCGAGGTATAGCGTTGGAAATGATGCTGAACAAAAAACTCGTCAATGAACTCCCATCCGTGCCGCAGATACATTGGCAGATACCACGTTGAAAGCACGAGGATCGAAACAGGAATTCCCCAAAACAGGCTGATGATGAATTGCCTTTCCGGCAGACGCAGCGACAGCAGATAATAAAAACCGACTATCGCGAAAGGGAACACAAATCCGACCAGTCCTTTTGCCAGCACCGACACGCCCATGAAAACGTAAAATGCCAGCAAACCCAAAACTCTGCTTTTTGTCCCCGCAGCCGAGCGGTCAAAGACGAAAAATCCGGTCATCGCCGCGGCAATAGGAAACGTCAGCGTTATGTCAAAACTTGCTCCGCGTGCGAACACCAAAAACCCAAGTGTCGATGCCGCGACAAGCCCGAAATAATTCGCAGCACGCCGCTGCTGTTCAGAGAATGTGAACCGCCCGACGATCCAAAGGCAAGCGACAATGCCGAGGCCGAACAGAGCAGGGCCAAACCGGGCGGCAAATTCATTGACGCCAAAGACGTTAAAGAACGCTATCTCCATCCAATAGAGCAATGCCGGTTTTTCAAACCAATGATGGCCGCCAAGCGTCGGTGTGATCCAATCAGAACGCTCGAACATCTCACGCGCGACCTGTGCGTAACGCGGTTCATCAGGCCCGAGCAGCGGTATCGTCAGCCCGAAAAAGTAAACAAAAACGGTGAGCGCGGCAAAACCGATCCAGAAATAACGCGAATTTAACAGCCGGTTTAACTTTTCCATCTTTGTCATTTGCCCTGTCTTGGCCGAAAATAGTGTAAAACCAAGTATTACTGAAATTTAAGCCTGAGACAATCTGACAAATGGACGACACGAACGAAAACGCACCGCTATCGGGAAAATTAAGGGCAGCCGTGATAGGTGTCGGGTCGCTGGGCCGTCATCACGCACGGAATTTTGCCGAACTCGCCGCAACGGGCCGCGTGGAGTTGGCCGGGGTTTGCGACACGGCAGGCGACACTGCTGAAAAGGTCGCAGCCGAATACGGTACGACCACCTTTACGGATTGGCGAGAGCTTTTGGACAAAGCGGATGTCGTTTCTATCGCGTCGCCGACCAACACGCACTGCGAGATCGCCTGTGCGTTTTTGGA
Organism: Acidobacteriota bacterium; assembly: GCA_019639175.1. Classification (GTDB taxonomy): domain Bacteria; phylum Acidobacteriota; class Blastocatellia; order Pyrinomonadales; family Pyrinomonadaceae; genus OLB17. Next base: position 461,023 of record JAHBSK010000002.1, read on the forward strand.
AAAAGGCGTCAGCGTCCTCGTTGAAAAACCGATGGCCGTAACCGTCGCTGAAGCTGACAAGATGATCGCCGCTGCGAAAGGCTCCGGTGCAAAGCTGATGGCAGGACATCTGGAACGCTTCAATCCCGCAATGGTCGCGCTTCGCCCGCACGTGACCAATCCGCTGTATTTTGAGATACACCGCGTGTCGCCCTTCCCGAACCGATCTTTGGACGTGGATGTAGTGCTGGACGTGATGATACACGACCTTGACGCCGTGCAGTGGATGGTCGGGAACGATGTGAAGGTCTCTGCCATTCACGCCGTCGGCATTCCGGTCATTTCGGACAAGGTCGATGCGGCAAACGCACGTATTGAATTTGAGAACGGAGCCGTTGCCAACATTACCTCATCACGCATCGGCACCGAAAAGATACGCAAAACGCGGTTCTATCAGACAAATTCTTATGTCGTGCTTGATTACGTGACCAAATTTGCGTCGATCACTTCGCTGAATCCCGAAGCCGCACATCCGCTGCTCGGAATTTTGATAAACAGGCTGGAGATAAACGATGTAGAACCGCTCCGAGCGGAGATCGCGGCGTTTCTTGACGCTGTCGAAAACGGCACCGAACCGCCCGTAACCGGCGAAGAAGGCCGCCAGGCGCTCGTTCTTGCCACGGGCGTTCTTGAAAAGATCGAGGCTCATAGGAATCGTTTGAATGTTTGAGGTTGTTGACGTCATTTATGTCCCTTTCGTCCTTTTGGTCACTTGATCGGGTTTTAAGGGACAAAAGCGACACAAGAGACAAAAGGGAATGACCGATATTGAATAAGATCATTTCACAATTTTTACAGGAACGCATCGACGCCGGAGATTTTCCGTCGGCGGTCTATCTCGTTGCAGAAAAGGGCGAGATCGTTTTTCAAGACGCTCTCGGTTACGCGGTCGTCGAGCCGGAAAGAATACCGGCAAAGTTGGATACCATCTATGACCTGGCGAGTTTGACGAAGGTTTTGGTGACGGGGCTTTTATACGCAAAGTTTTTGCAGGATGACGATTTCTATTCGCTCGATACAATTCTCGGCAAGCGATTTCGCAACCAGTTATCCAAAGAAAAAGGACGAATAACCATCAGAGAGTTGGTTGCTCACACGTCGGGGTTTCGGGACTGGTATCCGTTCTATTCTGTCTTATTTGATTCCAGACACAAGACGGAAGCTGCGGTTGCAACTATTTTTGATCTGCCGACGGTTTACGAGAAAGGTTCGAAAGTTGTTTACAGCGATCTTAACTTCATCTTGCTCGGTTCAGATCTTGGTGGTTTGGATGGTCTGGCAAAGAGGGCCGAGGATTCTATCATCAGTCCTCTGGGACTGAGCCGAACGGGGTTTAATCCCATAAATCATGGATTTGATAAGGACGGGATAGCTGCAAGTGAAAAAGGAAATGAATATGAGAAACAGACCTGCATTGAGCTGGGATATTTCTCATCAGGTGTAAACGCGAGTGCGGAAGAGCGTACAAATGAGCCGCCTAAAGGCGGGACTCCAAACGCATTTCGCGATCATCAGATCTGGGGCGAGGTTCATGACGGGAATGCCTATTTTATGGGCGGTGTGAGCGGCCATGCGGGGCTTTTTTCGACGGCTGAGGAGGTTTTCAAGATCGCGTTGCAGTTTTTGCCTAATTACACGACGCTGTTAAAGCCTGAAACCTGCGAACTTTTTACGACAAATTTTACCAAAGGTTTGAACGAGGATCGATCGTTTGCGTTTCAGCTTGCTTCGACCAAGGATTCGACCGCCGGAGAGATTATGTCGCCGCAAAGCTTTGGGCATCTTGGATTTACGGGTACGAGTTTGTGGATCGACCCGGTTAATGAACGCATTTTCATCCTGCTTACAAACCGCACGCACGCCCATCCGCTGCCTTTTGTGAATATAAACTTTGTTCGGCGGCGTTTCCACGACCTTGCAATAACCGAATTGGATAAAAAAAGTTAGCAACTAAACAGGATAAGGTATAATCTTAACAAACGCTTTCCCCAAAGGTATCCTGACACAGGAGTAAAAGTCTATGAAGCAGATCGCGCTTGCGTTTATGCTGTTCTCACTTTTGGGAATGACGGCATTTGGCCAATCTAACCGCTCAACGCGGCCTCGTGTCGCGCCGACCCCGACACCAAAACCGGTGCCTGATGTCATCTATGAGGACGGCAGCGACGCGGAAAGGATCAGGGAGCGTCCGACGCTTCGCAACAGCAGGGAAACCGCCACACGCGAGGTGCCGTCTAAGGACGCGGCGACAGAGATCGGTGATGATGACGACGTTATCCGTGTCGAGACCAATCTTGTAACGGTTCCGGTCTCCGTTCTCGACCGCAACGGCCGATTCATTTCCGGCCTCGGCCAGAGCGATTTTCGCATCTTTGAGGATAACGCCGAGCAAAAGATAGGATTTTTCCAATCGATAGAGCAGCCGTTCACCGTGGTTCTGATGATCGATGTAAGTCCGTCAACTTCGTTTCAGATGAACGAGATACAGGACGCTGCCATTGCCTTTGTGAACCAACTCAGGCCTGATGACCGTGTCATGGTGGTGACGTTTGATGAAAGGGTCAAGGTGCTGAACCGCCCGACCAGTGACAGAAATGAACTTCGCCGGGCGATAACGACCGCGCGGCAAGGCAACGGCACAAGCCTTTATGTGGCGGTTGACCGCGTTTTCAAGACAGAACTTGCGAATATACAGGGCCGAAAGGCGATAGTTCTGTTCACTGACGGTGTTGACACAACATCTCGCAGGGCGAACTATGACACCACGCTCCGCGATGCCGAAGAGACCGATGTCGTCGTTTATCCGATCCGTTACAACACCATGAGGGATTACGGTGTCAGTCAGGGCGGCAGTGGCGGTGTTTACAGAACACCAAGAAACACCGGAGGCGTATTGGGCGGCATACTTGGGGCGATAATAACCGGCGGAAACGTGCAGATAGGCGGCCGCAGAGGCGGTGGAGGCGGAGCGGCGGGAACATCGTCTGCGGAATATGCCCTCGGCCGTAAATATCTGGAAACATTGGCGGAAAACAGCGGCGGCCGTTCTTTTGAAGCGGACACGCTGAGCAATCTCGACGCCGCGTTCTCCGGCATCGCTGAGGAACTTCGGCGTCAGTACTACATCGGATACTACCCTGACGAAACGGGACGGCCCGGCGACCGAAAGCGGATACGCGTCCGCGTGATGCGTCCAAATCTGGTCGTGCGAGCCAAAACAAGCTATATCGTGGGCGGTTCGGCAAATGCCAGCCACTTCGCCGGACGATAAGAGCAAAAAATTAAAGGATACCTTGCCAAAAACGAAGATGCTCTTTGTTTGGCTAAAGCATCCTTTTGTTTTCGTGATAGCATCGTAGCAGGAAGCAGTTTTAGATCTAGCCGCAATGCGCAGTCTGTTTGCCAAAGGAACCGCATTTTTTGCCGTCGTCCTGATGCTTTTCGGGGCGTCGCAAGTGTTTGCGCAGGCAAAACGCCAAAATCCCGAAACCACCGACACAAAACGAAATCGCCGGGTTGCCGAACCTGTCGCAACGCCGACGCCTGTTCGCTTGGTTGAGGCCATGACGGGTGATGCTGAGGAAGACGATGACGACGTTATCTCCGTCAACACGCGGCTGGTCACGATACCGGTTCGCGTGATCGACAGAAAAGGCAGATTTGTCGGCGGGCTGGAGAAAAAAGATTTCCGCGTCCTTGAAGACAACGTCGAGCAGGAAACTGCGCATTTTTCCAACGAGGAACAGCCTTTCACCGTCGCGCTCGTACTGGACATGAGCTATTCCGCCAAATTCAAGATCGGCGACATACAATCGGCGGCTCTGGCGTTCGTTGACCTGCTAAGGCCAAACGACCGCGTCATGGTCATCGCTTTTGCAGAGGAAACACTGGTGCTGTGCCGTCCGACCAGCGACCGAAAAGAAATTTACCGGGCGATACGTTCCACCAAAATAGACACCGGCACAAGCCTTTACGAGGCGGTCGGCCTGACTATGAACGAGCTGCTTCGGCCCATTGAAGGCCGCAAGGCGATGGTGCTTTTCACCGACGGCGTCGATACGACCAGCCGACGGGCGTACAGCACTGACAATCTGAGCGATGCGATGGAACTGGATGCCCTGATCTATCCGATCAGATACGATACCTTTGACGATGTACGGCAGATGAGTTCGCGGCCCGTTGTCATAGGAGACAATACGCCAAAAGGTACGCCGCCTATTTCTCCGGGCGGAAATAAACTTCCTTTTCCGATTCCGATAGTTGCGACGCCTTCGGACAAAGGCACGACACGGGAAGAATATAAGCGTGGCGAGGAATATCTTGACCGGCTTGCCCAGCATACAGGCGGGACAACGTTCGTTGCCGACACGGTCGTAAATCTTAATCGGGCATTTGCCCGCATAGCCAGCGAACTTCGCGAGTTTTATAGCCTGAGTTACTATCCTGACGACGATCCGAAAAAAGGAAAAACCCGCAAGATAAGAGTGCGCGTGGATCAAAAGGACGTCGCTGTGAAAACACGCGGCAGCTATACGATCGGCGAAGCCGGACAGAAGTCACGCGCGGAAGTTTCCAGATAATTCAGGGCAAATTGTCAGATCACGGTCCCGTCCTTGATGACGGAGTTTTTCGGTACGATGATGATGCCGTCGCGAATATATACCGAGCCATCCTCGGCGTCAAAGGTCTTTGTCCCCATCTCATTCAACAGCCTGACATTGCTGCCGATGCGGACGTTCTTGTCAATGATCGCCTGTTTGATAACCGTGTTTTGGCCGATGCCGATGTGCGGCATGCCGCGTTCAAGGTTGGCCCCGATCTCTTCTATCGACTCGTAAAAATCAGATCCCATTATGATCGAATTTTCGATCTTCACGCCTTTGTCGATGCGGCTGCGGAGTCCGATGATCGAATTTCTTGCGTACATTCCGTTCAGAATGCTGCCTTCGCTGACCATCGCGTTGTCGATGTCGCATTCGTGAACCTTTGACGGCGGCAGATAGCGTGAGCGGGAATATATCGGAGCGTCGGTGTTAAAGAAATTGAATTTCGGCAAAGGCGAGACAAGATCGAGATTTGCCTCATAAAAAGCACGGATCGTTCCGATGTCTTCCCAGTAATCGTTGAAAAGGTGTGCCTGAACGTTGTATTCGTTGATCGCGGCGGGGATTATCTCGCCGCCGAAATCGACGGCATCCTCGTTGCGGTTTAGAAGCTCGACGAGCTTTTCATAATTAAAGACATAGATGCCCATTGACGCCAGGAACGGCCTTTTTTCGGCACTGCTCGCGTCAAGGCCAAAACGCGTGGTATCGACCCGCATTTCTTCCAAAGCGTCGCCTTTCGGCTTTTCGCGGAACTGAACTATCCGTCCGCTTTCATCCGTTTTCAGCAGCCCAAAGCTTTCTGCGTCCGCAGGAGTTGCCGGTATCACGGACACGGTCAGGTCCGCGTTGGTTTCATGGTGTTTTTTCAAAAATGCGCGGTAATCCATTCTGTAAAGATGATCGCCGGAAAGTATGACAAGGCTTTTCACGCGCCATTCGCGGAGGTGCGGCATTATCTTTCTGACCGCGTCCGCCGTTCCCTGAAACCATTCGGGGCTGTCCTGACGCTGTTCGGCGGCAAGTATCTCGACAAAACCCGACGAGAATGTCGAAAAGCGATATGTCTGTGATATATGCCGGTTGAGCGAGGCGGAATTATATTGTGTCAAAACAAAGATCTGCGTTATGTTTGAATTTATGCAGTTTGAGACCGGAACGTCGATCAGGCGATATTTTCCGGCAAGCGGCACCGCGGGCTTGGAACGCTCACGCGTTAGAGGAAACAGCCGCGAACCTGCTCCTCCGCCAAGAATAACAGCAACGACATTTTTGTGATGATCCATAGGCAGTATTGTAAGGATAATTTGAATAAAGCAAAATGGAAAAAGCTGAATGAATGCTAAAATAAATTGTGTAACACCGTAAACAGACTTTAGCATCAAATATATTTGCGGACGGAAACGATCTTCACCCTGGCGTATGTGGTATTGGACAAAACTGCTTTTTTTTATCCTTATCGGAGCGGTCGCCGTGTGGCTGCTGTATGAAGTGCTGACCTTTCCGAGCATTTCCAGCCTCCGCAGCCAAAATCCCGTGACGACATCGATGATCGAATACCGGCTGTCAGAGGCTCGTGCCGAGGACAGGGAACCGAGGAAATATATGATCTGGATGCCGATAGATCAGATCTCGCCGAACCTTCAACGGGCGGTTCTGGCAGGCGAGGATTCGCGGTTCTTTGAGCATAACGGGTTTGACTGGGACGCGATACAAAAGGCATGGGACGAAGCTGTGGCCGAAGGGAAAAAGCAGGCAGTTGAAGAATGTGAGGCAGAGGTCAAGGCCGGAAATGTTGCCAAAAAGGACTGTATGCCGAGCGAGGCCGACTGGATACCGCCGATGCCGAGTTTCAAACGCGGAGCCTCGACCGTGACACAGCAGCTTGCTAAAAACCTGTATCTTTCAGAGGACCGCAACTTTTTGCGAAAGGGAAGAGAGGCTGTTTATACATATTTTCTTGAACGCGAACTGTCAAAGAAACGCATTCTGGAAATATACCTGAACGTCATCGAATGGGGCGACGGTGTTTACGGCGCCGAGGCCGCCGCACGTGTTCATTTCAAGAAATCGGCATCGAACCTGACCCGTGAAGAAGCGGCCTTTCTCGCCGCGATGATCCCAAGCCCGCTCAATGTTTTCAATCCGCAAAAGAACCGCCGCCGCGTCGTCCGCCGTCAGCGTGTCCTGCTAAGGCACATGAATGCGATGAAGCTTAAATATTGACAAAGTAAAAGGATGTCTGAAAAGCCATTTTTCTGTGTCTTTATTCTGTGAATTCTGTGGTAAAGCTCCTGTAAATACAGGAAATACCACAGAAAACACAGATAAAAAACCGAAAGACACAGAGCTAAGCGGACATTTCAGACACTCTCTTTGAGCGTTAGCAAGTTTTATTGTTTTGCTATTTCGTTTTAGCTCCGCCGACGATGTTCATTTCGTCGAGTATCCAGCCGGCTCCGGCTACCTTTTCGGTGACGAACAGCACGAAGCGGATATCGACCGAGATCGTTCGGTTCATATTTGGATCGTAGTAGAAATCGTTCCCGAGGCCTTCGTAATTGCCGTCAAAACAGATGCCGACCTGCCGGCCTTTTGCGTCGAGGATCGGGCTGCCGGAGTTTCCGCCGATGATGTCGTTTGTCGAAAGGAAATTGACGATGACGCTGTCGCCTGTTCTCCATCTGCCAAAATCTTTCGCAGCGTCCAGGTCCTTGATCTTTTGCGGCATATCCCACGGATCGACACCGGTATCCTTTTCCCACATTCCCTTTAGCGTGGTCAGCGGCGTGCGAAATTCGGACTCTCGCGGGCTGTAGCCTTTGACGTTGCCGTATGAAAAGCGAAGCGTCGAATTAGCGTCAGGATAAGGCGTGATGCCTTTCATTTCCGCCATTCCCTGCTGATATAGCAGCCGCAGGCGGTCGATCTTTGAGGCAAATGCGGCGGCACGGGCATTTGCCGCGTCGCGTTCTCTTTTTAAGGCGGCGGCAAAGGCTTTGACATTGTCACGTTCAGGCCTGAAATCCATCGTTTGCGGGCCGTAAAGAGCCGCAACCGTCTCGGCGTTCCAGTATTTGCCCTCGGCGATGTTTTCTGCAAATGCGTCCTCGGCCGCGCGGCGTTCTTTTCCGCTAAATGCCTTGAAAAGGTTCTCGGCCCCGTCAAATTTCTGATCTGCTGGCAACTCATCAAATGACCTGAGGAAGAATTTCAGCATGTCGCGTTCGTATGCTGTTTCTCGTCCTTCGAGAGCTTTTTTTATCTCTTCAGCTTTGGCTTGCCGTTCAGCGTCAGGCAGCATTTTGCCCTCGGCAACTGCCTGATATATCGTCCGGAACATGGGCATCGTGGCGTCCGGCATTCGGCGAACCAGAATGTCGCGCTTTGCGTATCTGTTCGATTCGGCGGACGCTTCTGCCAATTCGGAAAGCACGGTCCCGTATTTTTCGCGACGTTTCGGGTCGGCCTCTACCCATTGGGCAAAACGCTGTTCCTCGGCACGGCGTTTTTCGACCACCTTTGACCGGAGCAGCCGCCAGCGGCCGCCGTCAAAGACCTTGAACGCATTGTCAAAATTGGCTATCTGCGATTGATAGGCTATGCGTTTTTCTTCGTCCGTTTCTCCTATCTCACGCAGAGACCTGCTGCGGGCGTCTAGCCACGCGGCTAGAAAAGGGAAGTTGGCGTCGCGGGCGTATTCTATCGACTGCGATTCGCGATAACGTGTCGTTGCTCCCGGATAGCCAAGCACAAAAACAAAGTCGCCGTCCTTTACGCCGTCGGCGTTCATTGTCAGGAATTTCTTTGCTTTATACGGAACATTGTTCGCGGAATATGGCGCCGAACTGCCGTCAGGAGCGGTATAGGCCCTGAGAAACGTGAAATCACCGGTGTGGCGCGTCCATTCAAAATTATCGGGGTCGCCGCCGAAAACACCGATGTTTCGCGGCGGAGCATAGACAACGCGAATGTCCTGTATCTGCCTTGTTTGAAACAGGTAGTGGAAATAACCGTTGTTCATGCTCTGAATGCGGATCGTCGAACCTTTCGAAGCCTTTTCCTGTTCAGCTTTCTGAAGTTCGGCAGTGTTCTTTTCCAGAGCAGCGGCAAGTCCGTCGCCGGAAAGGCCGTCCGTTCCCTGACGGATCTTTGAGGTTACATCTTCTATCCGTTCGGTGATGAAGATCGAATAATTTCTTGCGGATATTTCACCTGAGCGGTTGTCGGCTTTGAAACCGTGCTCGACCAGGTCATTTTCCGGTGTCGAGGCCGATACCAGAGCGTCAAAAGCGCAGTGATGATTTGTAAGTATCAATCCTTCGGGCGACACGAACTCTGCCGAACAGCCGATGCTCAGGCGAATGACCGCGTCGGTCAAACCGCCGCCTTTCGGGTTGTATATCTCTTCGGGTTTTATCTTAAGACCTTTCTTTTTCAGGTCGAGCGATGCGATCCTGTCGGGCATGAACATGCCCTCGTCCCAACGGGCAAGGCCCGGAGAGACCGTCGATATAATGACAGCTAAGATCAAAACGAACGAGGTCAATGAGACTGCCTTTCTATTCATTTTCTTTATTCCTCTATAAATATGATATTGGATGCGGCCACCGAGCATTGTACTTTATCCTGCGTCAAACCCGTAATCAGGCCGCCGGGAAAAAGAAAAGGACGAACCGTTGAAGTTCGTCCCGTGTGCATCTGGCCTTATATTAAGCCTTTCTATTTTGCCGGTATCACGGCCGGTTCCGGCGGCAAAAAGCGACGCGGATTTATCGGACGGTCGTTCAGCCGCAGTTCGTAATGCAGGTGCGGGCCGGTCGAACGTCCTGTCGAGCCGACGTAGCCGATGAGCTGTCCGCGTGTGACGACATCGCCGACCGTGCTCTCAACTTTGGACATATGGCCATAGCGTGTTGTCAGGCCGTTGCCGTGGTCTATCTCGATCATGTTGCCGTAGCCGCCCTGCCAGCCTGATTTTGTCACGGTCCCGCTTGCCGGAGCTACGATAACGTCCCCGCGTTCACCGTCTATGTCCATGCCGGCGTGAAATTCATACGTGCGCCCGCCAAACGGATTTCGACGAAAACCAAATTCGTTATTTATTTTTCCGATATGTGCCCAAATTTGAGGAAGGGAAGCAGGAACGGAGGTTGTTTCAATGACACGGAGCTGATTTTCAATTTCTGCATCTTCCGTGCCGTCCTCAGATAGTGCCGGCCCGCCGGAATTGAAAGACATTCTGCTTGAGGCATCGGGCCTGGAATAATTCAATGCCGTCGGGCCGATGATCGAAGTTTGAACCGGCAGATCTTTTGAAACAGCGGACGCAAGCGTTTCCGAAACGACGGATGACCTGTCCAATATGCCAAATGCCCCGATGCTCAGGGCTGATAATCCAAATATTATTGCAATGCCAAGAAGCCCGTTCTGCACAAGCCTTTTTGAGACCCGCACTCTTCGGATATGTATCTTTGAACCCCTTGAATATGAAAAATGAAAAGCAAAGTACTTTGCGTTTTTCTGCATTATGCTTTTGAGCTCCTTTTGTTGATCTCGACGCCGGGAATCCATCGTCCCGACCCGTGGAATCACGCAAGAATAGCCGCGAGCGACTAACGCGAAACCTTAAAATTTACCGCAAACTGCTAAATGGGCCTTGAATGCAAAAACATTTAAAACATTCAAGCAAAGAATTTAGAGTATTTTTGAATGATAAACACAAGTCACCGAAAAGGCAAGCGGACGTTCCGCAATACCGATCCGATGACAGAATTGTACTACAAGCGGGGGAAATTTGACTAATTCTCGAAACGCTTTCTGCCGTTCCACGCCCTCAGGGCCAAAAAGCCCACACCGACGATGACGGCAACGAAAACCAGGATGATAAGCAGCTTGATGGCTCCCGTTACAAATCCTATGAAAGCGATAAGTTGTTTCAGAAGCGTGATCACCAGTGCGATGATGACCAAAATGCTTCCCCATTTTCCGGTGGCTTTGACCCAAAGCGGCATAGCTAAAACTCCTATAAACAAACCTGCTGCCTTACGGCTCCCACATCAAATGCCATTGTAGCGTTATTCAACGGCAAAATCTACCTTTGGCCCCAGTTTCCGTATTCACGGCCCGTGTTCTGATCCCGTCCTGAAGCATAAAGATCGCCCGTATATTTGCGGTCGTCCTTTGCCGTGACAAAAAGCGGAGCAGGCCGCACGCTGTCAAAATCAGGGACGTTCCTGTCCTCATCCTTAGGTTTGAAGATGTAATCCCGAAGAATATAGATGCCCAGCCCGATCAATAAAGCCGGAACCAGCCCGCGCATCAACCCGCGTATCGGGAAAATTCCCTGAAGCAGAAAAGCTCCGCCGAGAATGGTCAGCACGATGCCCCAGAGCTTAGGATTGCCGGAGAATCTTTTTACAAAAATATCCTCGGCAATGTCCGGTGTCAGGCCTGAACGTATCATCTGTGCCGTCCGCCACGCATCGAGCAGGGCAAAACACCACATGCCGATAAAGGCAAAAACAAAGAGCGGTGTTCCGCCGGTCAGCACGGCCATCTGGAAAAGGCCGACAAAGACCGCAAAATAGACAAGTGCCTTGACCGTCTGTCCGTTATAAGCGGCACCGAGGCCCGGCAATATCATCGAAAGCAGGGCAGCCAGCACCGGCGACGTGCGTCTTTTTACGAACGGCACATAATCGGTCTGATTCTGCTGTCTTAGCAGATCAATGCCCTGAACTATACAGTCCTGACAATATGGGAACCCCTTGATACGGTGATCACAGCCGGGACATAGCGGCTTTCCGCAGCCGTTGCACTGCACGACCGCGACGTTCTGGCTGTGATAGGCGCAATTCATCATCTGCTTTCTCCGCCCGCTCCGCGAAATGCATCGGCGCTTTGCCGATAGGTCTGTTCGGCTATCTGAAAGCTCTTGGAGTAAACATCCTTGAGCGAACCGTCAGCCGAGACGGACTGGCTGATAAAAAGAAAAGCGAACATCAACATCAGTGCCACAGGCGCAAGCTGGGGAACCGTTATGGGCCACCTCAGCCCGCGGAACCATTCCGCAACCTGTGCTGACCACGGCGCCTTTGCGGCGGCGGCCTGTTCCGTCCCGATCGTTTCTTGAAGTATGCGTTCGACCATGCCTTCAGGCACAGGAAGCTCGTCCAATTTGAAAGATACAAGCGCCGCAAGCGACCTGACCACAGAACCGGGCAGATCGGTGCATTGTTCGCAAAGCACGGCGTGGCGTTCCCATCTGTGGAACACCGGAGCCGGCAGGAATCCGTCAAGATAATCCGTCAGATAGCTTTCAAATTCGTCACAGCTAAGCGCCGCTTCCGGCATTGTGCTCGCCAAAACGCGGGCTTCGAGCCGTGTCAACTGCGGATCGATCTCCGCCAGTTCATGACAAACGGCCATGGACTGTTTCACGTCGTTCAGAAGAGCATGGCACAGCGGACAGCTCAACGCGTGAGCCGCTGTTGCCACGTGGGCTGCCCGATCAAGAGCGCCTTCAAGATAATCCGAGAGTTTATCCTCGAAAGCCTCGCAATTGATCAGATTTTCATTCCCGATTTCCATTTTTACAACCTAACCTGAATTTTTTTGATGTATATCCCCAATAAAGACGATATGCCACCATTATTTTGCCCGTTCGGCATTTTTCAGATCGTCACAACCCTCATCCTCCGCAATATCTTTGCGAGTTCGATCCTCCCGCGGTTGATCCGTGATTTGACCGTGCCTTCCGGTATGTCCAGCACGTCAACTATTTCCTGATATGTCAATTCTTCTATATCGCGAAGAATGACACATGTTTTCAGGTCCGGCGGCAGCTTGTCTATGCCCTGCTGAACCTGTGCCGCCAATTCACGCCGTTCGATCTCTTTTTGAGCCGATGTTCCGACCGCCCGCAGGTGATATTGATGGTCATCGACCGCGTCGGCCATCGAATTCTGCGGATTACGCTGCCGGTGGCGGTAATCGTCAATTATCAAATTTCGGGCAAGCCTCATCAGCCAATTTGAAAGATCGCCCTGTTTCGGATCGTATTGATCCAGCGTCCGATATATCCGGATAAAAACTTCCTGCGTCAGATCTTCGGCCGCCTCGGGATTGGACGTAAAGCGATAAGCCAGATTAAATATCTTTCGCGAATAGGCAGTGACTATTTTTTCCCAAGCCACGCCATCGCCCGAACGCGCCTTGCGTACAAGCTCTGCTCCATCCAATTCAGCGATCGATCTGACAGCTTCCAAACGTTTCCTCTCCGTTCCTGGCTTTCCGACGTCAGCGGGAAAAGCCGTTCCGGCATCTCCCTGTCATTTGAAACATACGAACCCGCCGCAAAATAAGTTCCCATTAAAAAGACAATGCAAACGGCAGGAAATTTATCGCATATTGCCGCACGTATGACAAACTCAAAGCTTTCTGACATTTGAACTTTGAAGGTCAATAATGGAAAATATCGTCTTTTTGGTATTTTCCTGAATGGATTCCAATGTACGATTCAGGTAAATTATCATTTTCTCTGAAATACGCGTCGCAGGCGGGTGCTGGTTTGTCAAAATACATAAAATTCATCGTTCTCTCATTGATAGCTCTGCTGATACTCTGGTATTTCGGCAAGGATCTGGACTGGCAGGAAGTACGGAGCAGCTTTGGGCGGGCTGACGCGTTTTACCTGACCATTTCGGTCCTTATTATTTGTGTCGGTTATTTTTTGAGGGCGGTCCGTTGGCAGGTATTGCTTCGTCCGATAACACCATCCAGCCTTAAGGAACTTTTTGCCACCACGACGGTTGGATTTGCAGCCATTTTTCTGATCGGCCGGGCAGGCGAGATAATCCGGCCGATGTGGCTGCCGATGCGTGACAAACGCGTCAGGCCGTCAGCGGCTCTTGTAACGCTCGGGCTGGAACGTATATTCGACCTTGCGGCGCTTGTTGTTCTTTTTGCGATAAACCTGCTCTGGTTCACGCCTCCGCCGGGCCGTGAGGAAGATTTTGCGTATGTTTCGCTTGCGGGTTACGGGTTGCTTGTAGGGGTCGTGCTTGGTTTTGCGGCGCTGGTATTCTATCAGCGCAAGTCTGATTCGATCATCTCATTCACGATGAGGATGACAGACAGGAGATTCATCCCGCAGCGGCTCAGGCGAATACTGCTGAGCCTTTTGAAACAGCTTTCATCTGCGCTGGAGATACTGCACGACTGGCGCGAGACCGCAACGGTATCCTTTTGGACGATCACGCTCTGGCTGGCCATTTCCGTTCCGACATGGCTCGTGCTGTTGGCATTTGATATGCCGTTCACGTTCAGCGATTCGCTTTTCATAATGGGATTTGCGGTCGTCAGTTCTGTCGTGCCGACGCCGGGCGGAGCAGCCGGAGCATTTCACACGGCGACCGCAGCCAGCCTGTTGTTTCTGCGGCCGGATATACGAAACGAAGATGCGGCGGCTGTATCCATTGCGATGCATCTGGTATATTTCGCTCCGGCGCTTGTTTTCGGTTTATATTATTTTGTACGCGGTGATATAAGTATTGAGCGGTTCAGAAATCTGCTCTCCAGCGAACACGCTGTTGAGGAAATAGAATCGGATGCGCCGAATAACGGCGATCTTTTAACGGAAGAACATACCAATTAAAATGCGTTGCCCATTTTGCGGACATATAGAGGACAAGGTCGTTGACTCCCGCGAGACCAAGGACGGAGATGCCATTCGCCGACGCCGCGAATGCCTGGAGTGTGCCCGGCGTTTTACGTCATACGAGCGGATCGACGAGATACCGTACATGGTCGTAAAAAAAGACGGCAGGCGTCAGGCCTTCGACCGGAACAAGATCATGGCAGGGCTGCTCAGGGCCTGTGAAAAGCGTCCCATTTCCACGGCACAGCTCGAAAAGATCGTGGACGGTGCCGAAAGGATCGTTCAGGATTCGCCCGACCGCGAACTGCCCACAGCCGATGTCGGCAGGTTCATAATGCGGAGCCTGAAGTCTCTGGACAAGGTTGCATACGTCAGGTTCGCGTCCGTTTATCTGGAGTTCGAGGACGTTTCGGAATTTATGACCGAGCTAAAAGACCTCGTTCGCTCTCGCGAGACCTCCGCTGCTAAAAAGAAGAAGAAGCGGTGATCTTCGTAAAGCAAAAGCATTACCGGAAAAGCATAGAGTTTGTCTCATGACAGGGCTTTATCCGTATATTTGCGAGGACGTCTGAAAAGTCGTTTTCTGTGTCTTTATTCTGTGAATTCTGTGGTCAAGAACCTGAAAATACGGGGAACACCACAGAAAGCACAGACAAAAAACCGACGAACACAGATCAGAACCGCCTTCACGCTAAATTAGACACACTCTTTGCCCTTTTTCCCTCTAACCCGTAACATTTAAGTATATGGTCGAAACCGAAGATTTCTCGATCTCGCTCGGTGAAGGCGAGGCGATGGAACCGATGATGCAGATACCGTCGGAATTGCCGGCACTGCCGCTGCGTGACATTGTTATTTACCCATTCATGATCGTTCCGCTCTTTGTCTCACGCGACAAGTCGATAAAGGCTGTTGAAGAGGCTCTTAAGGACAACCGGATGATCGTCCTCGTCTCACAAAAGGACGTCAACATGGACGATCCCGGTCAGGAAGATCTCTACCAGACAGGCACTGTCGCAATAATTATGCGGATGCTCAAATTGCCGGATGGACGCATTCGCGTTCTGATACAGGGCCTTTCGCGCACCAGGATCGAATCGGTCAATTCATCAGGCGATCATGTCCGCGCTGTCATCGATCCGGTTTCCGAACCGCTGGCGCCGGAAAATTCGCTTGAGGTCGAAGCCCTTGTTCGCAACGTTCGCGGGGCGATGGAAAGAGCGGCGAGTATGGGCAAGAACATCTCGCCCGAGGTGCTGGCGATAATCGCTAACCTTGATGACGCAGGGCGTCTTGCCGACCTTTCCGCGTCAAATCTGGAACTTAAGGTCGAGGATGCCCAGAGCATACTGGACATTGCCGAACCGGTGGCAAGGCTTCGCCGCGTAAATGAACTTCTGAGCAAGGAACTTGAAGTGCTTGCTGTTCAGCAGGAGATAAATACACAGGCAAGAGCGGACATTGACCGGTCGCAGCGTGAGTATTTTCTCCGCCAGCAGCTTAAGGCGATTCAGGCAGAACTGGGCGAGGGGAATGAACTTTACGAAGAGATAGAACAATACCGCGAACGCATAACCAAGGCCGAGATGCCGAAGAACGCCGAAGAAGAGGCCCTGAGGCAGTTGAAAAAGCTGGAAAGAATGCACCCCGATACGGCTGAGACCGCTACGCTTCGCAACTGGCTGGACATAATGGTCGATCTGCCGTGGTCAAAGCAGTCAAAGGACAATCTCGACCTCAAAAAGGCCCAGATAATCCTTGATGAAGATCATTACGGCCTGGAAAGAGTAAAGGAACGGATAATAGAATCGCTCGCGGTCAGAAAGCTGACGCCTAAGCCAAAAGGCTCCATTCTTTGCCTAGTCGGCCCGCCCGGCGTCGGTAAAACCTCGCTTGGACGGTCCATTGCCCGCGCTCTTGGGCGAAAATTCGTGCGCCTCAGCCTCGGCGGTTTGCATGATGAGGCAGAGATACGCGGACACCGCCGAACATATGTCGGAGCAATGCCCGGACGCATCATTCAGGGCATCCAGCAGGCAGGAACGAACAATCCGCTGATTATACTGGATGAGATCGACAAGGTCGGCGCCGATTTTCGCGGCGATCCGTCAAGCGCGTTGCTTGAGGTGCTTGATCCTGAACAGAATTCCACTTTTCGTGACAATTACCTGAACATCACCTTTGATCTGTCGAATGTGATGTTTATGACAACGGCAAACGTACTGGATACGATCCAGCCCGCCTTGCGTGACCGAATGGAGATCATCAGGCTTTCCGGCTATACCGAGGAAGAAAAGCTGGAGATCGCCAAAAGGCATCTTATCCCCAAACAGATCGAAGAGAACGGTTTGGCAAAGGCGGACGTGAAATTTGACCGCAGGGCATTGGCAAAGACCATAACGGAATACACGTCGGAAGCCGGCCTCCGCCAACTGGAACGCGAGATCGGAAAGATGTGCCGAAAGGTCGCCCGCAAAAAGGCCGAGCAGGGCAAACGCTTCAAACCGGTGAAGATAGCGGTTGAAAACCTCAAGGCATTTTTGCGGATACCCAAAATATTTGTCGAAGAAGCGTTGAAAACGGATCAGATCGGAACCGTGACCGGACTTGCATGGACAGCGGTCGGCGGCGACATCCTGTTCATTGAGGCAATAAAGACAAAAGGCAAGGGAAGGCTTGTCCTGACGGGCCAGCTCGGCGAGGTGATGCAGGAATCGGCACAGGCTGCGTTTTCCTATGCAAAGGCGCGGTCAGGCGAATTGGGAATTGACGCGGAATTGTTCGACAATTTTGACATTCACATTCATCTGCCCGAAGGCGCGATACCAAAGGACGGCCCAAGCGCGGGCATCACAATGGCGACAGCTTTGGTGTCAGTTATGGCACAACGCCCCGTCAGAAAGGACGTGGCGATGACCGGAGAGATCACATTGAGGGGCAACGTGCTGCCGATAGGCGGAGTCAAAGAAAAACTGCTGGCGGCGCGAAGGGCAAAGATAAAGACGGTGATATTGCCGGAACCGAACCGCCGCGACCTTGAGGACATGCCGTCGGAGGTTCTGCGTGATCTGAAATTCGTCTTTGTGGAAAATGTTCTGGAGGTATTTGAGACCGCCTTGCGAAAGCCAAAACGGAGCACGGCAACGGCAGCCGCAAAATGACCGCAGAATGCGGAAAAGGCCAATATTCATAAGGCCTTTGCGTTTGCGAGGACGGTCGCCGAAAGATTGACCCGGAATGCCCGATGTGATACTTTTGGTTGGGAGTCCGCCTTGTGGCGGACCGGGCATTATTGGAACTTTTCATTGTATTCCGCGTTTAATTACACGGATGTACAGTGAGTTTTGTGTATTTATATAAATAATACGGCTTCGATCTTTTAGGGGCCAAACATATCAAGGTTTAATGAAAGTTAATAAATATATCGGATATTTACTTGTTTTGGGGGCATTTATGGGTGTCAGCGCCCAGACCCAGCAGGTAATATCGACCCAGGATGCCATAAATAAGATACTTGCTGATTCGGGAAAGCATTTTCGTGACGGCCTCTCTGCTTTAAAGGCGAACAAGCGGTCAGAATCTGCGGAGAAATTTGACAAGGCCGTAGAGGCATTTCTCGTATCGCCCTTTAATATCCAATCTGACCAAAAACTTCAGGCCTGTTATTCACAGCTTTTAGAAACGACATATCGCCTCGAATTTCCTTCAAATCAGAACCTTCCGCAGATACGTCCGCTTTCGGCGACCTGCGGCTGGAATTGGAACGAGGCCGATTACCATCTGGCGGATGAAGTTGCCCAGATGGCTCGAAAGATGTCTGCCGCCCCGAGTAACAACGCAGCCATAGCAGCCGCGACGGGTGACAAGGATGCGGCGGTTTCGGCGGATGATCTGGTCGGATTCAATTCACAGGAATTTGAACCGTCTCCGCTTGACGATCTTTCCAGGCTGGAACTGACGCCGGAAGAACTTGATATCGAGGGCAATCCGGTCGCACAGCAGCAGTATCAATACATCCAGACCGCAGTATCGAACCGGTCGCTTGGCTTTTCGTTCCAAGTGCATCCGATGATACAGCAGTACATAAACTATTATCGCGGACGCGGACGCAAGACGATGGAGGTCGGACTTTATCGTTCGGGAATGTTCATGAGCATGGCCCGCCGCATCTTTCGCGAAGAAGGCGTGCCTGAGAACGTCGCGTGGCTCGGCCAGGTAGAAAGCGCGTGGAAGCCCGTGGCAATGTCGCACATGGCTGCTTCGGGCCTGTGGCAGTTCATTCCCGGGACCGGACAGCGTTTCGGACTTCGCAGAACCGCACACGTTGATGAACGCAACAGCTTTGATGAGGCGACAAGGGCCTCTGCCCGCTATCTGAAATTCCTCGCGAACCGTTACGGCGGCAACTGGGAACTGGCAATGGCCGCCTATAACTGCGGCGAAGGCAACGTCGATCGTGCGATCCGCCGTGCCGGAGCATCCAATTTCTGGCTGGCTTATCCGTATCTGCCGCGAGAGACGCGTAACTATGTTCCGAACATCCTGGCGACGATCCTGATCGCGAACAACCCGAATCAGTATGGTTTCGGCCACGTTCGTCCGGCGCCGCCGCTGAGGTATGACCGCATCCGCGTTCCTCCGTCAACCAACCTGAGCCTTATCGCTCAGGCCTCGGACACGACGGTGCAGTATATCCGTTATCTGAACCCGCATCTGCGGTCGAACATGACGCCGCCGGAGCCGTATATCGTAAACGTTCCTGCCGGCAAGGTGGACAACGTGATGGCGGTCTTCCGCAAGATGCCTGCGTCAAAGGTCAACAACACTAACCTGGCGAACACCGTTCGCGGCGAGACGTGGCAGACCATCTCGAACCGCACCGGCGTAAGCGTTGCCGACCTGATGACGGCAAATCCGGGAATGAAAACCCCGCGAGGAAAGGTCATGGTTCCGGTCCTTCCGGCCAATGCGAATCGCGTTCAGGCAACCAGCTATGCCCGTCCGACATCGGGCGGACCGGCGCCTGCCGCGAGCAATGTAAAGGTTGTAAAGGCACAGGCCGGCGACACGGTGGCAAAACTGGCCGCGCGTCACGGAGCCGACCCGACCGAGGTGGCGAAGTTCAACGGTCTGCTGCCTAATTCGGTTCTCGGAGCAGGAAGGGAAATAAAGCTGCCTTCGGAATAGACTGGTTCCGAACGATCTGTCAGGCCGGGTTATTTGTTGACCCGGCCTTTGTTCTTTATGAAGATCTGGCTGACGAAAAATAACGGTGTTCCCGTGCGTGAACAGATCGTCACGCAGGTTCGCATAGCCGTTGCCAGCGGTGAACTGCGGCCCGGGCAAAAATTGCCCAGCACCCGCGAACTCGCCCGTCGTTTCGGAGTTCATCCGAACACGGTTTCCTCAGCTTATTCCGAACTTGCCGCGAGCGGCGATGTCGTCAACAAACACGGCAGCGGCATTTATGTCCGCAACGGCGGCGAAACGGAAAAGACCCTCGAAACACTGATAAATTCAATGCTGGCAGAGGCTGCCGATCTCGGTTTTACGCGACAGGACGTTATCGGCCATCTAACCGGCACCCATCACGAATTTCGCGGCTTTGCCGTCATTGAACCGAACCCCGCTCTTCGCCAGATATTGATGGACGAGGTCGCGGAGGCGACACAGGCCGAGGTCATTGGCGTGGACATCGAGGATCTCGCTGCAAATCCTTTTCATGGTTATCGTTTTACGGCGATGTTCGATGAAGAGCCGAAACTTGCCGGAAAACTCGGGGAGAGGGAATGCGTATTTCTGAAACCGAACTCCGTCGCGAATGCCATGGCAGGCCGCGACCGTCCCGATGTTTCCGAGGTCATTGCCGCCGTTTCCGGCTGGGATGATTTTCTTACGCTTGCACGGCTTTTTCTCATTGCCGCAAAGGTCGATGCTGACGCCATCGTCACCTGCTCGACCGGTGAACCGGACTGGCCTCGCCGTATCAAACCTGCTTCCCGTATCATCTGCGACATCTCTACCGCACAGCTTATCGGCGATGATGAACGCGTCAACGTTTTTCACGTCATTGCCGAAAGTTCGCTGAACGATCTGCGGCAGATCGCGGGCCTCTGAGGCATTAGGAACGATACGACATCTTAAAGCTGCTTTCCCGGCTTGACAAATTTTTCTATTGTAACTATATTCGTTACAGATGGCAGCGAACAGTCAATTTGCGATGGCGGTACACACTCTCTCGATGCTTGCGGGGCGTCGCGATGAGAATGTGAAATCCGATTGGCTTGCGGCCAGCGTAAATACCAATCCGGTCGTGATCAGACGGTTGTTGGGACAACTGGGACACGCCGGGCTTGTCATATCGCAAACAGGAGCTCACGGCGGCACACGGCTGGCAAGATGTCCAAATGAGATAAGCCTTTGTGAAATTTACAAGGCCGTTTCCTGCGGAGAGGTCTTTGCCCTGCATCCGAAAGAGCCTAGTCAGGATTGTCCCGTCGGTAAAAATATAGAAGCGGTACTTTGCGGTATTCAAAAGGAAATAGACAAAGGCATTCACGAAACACTTTCGGGATACACGCTCCAGAATGTTTTTGAACTCATAGGACAGGGAAAGAACTAAATTTTTTTAACGATATTTGTAGCAAAAGATGTTACAGACTGGTTAAGGAGGAACGAACAATGGGAAGGGAATTTGTTGAAAAAGAAAAGATAGTGGAATCGCTGAACTGGCGATATGCGGTCAAATTGTACGATGCATCGCGCAAGGTCTCTGAGGCTGACTGGAAACTCCTTGAGGACGCAATGCTGCTTGCTCCTTCAAGCATGGGCATACAGCCTTATAAATTCATAGTCGTCAAGGATCCGGAGACCCGCGAACGCCTGAAAAGCGTCTCTTACGGCCAAACACAGATAACCGATGCGTCGCACCTGGTCGTCTTTGCCTATAAGAAAACGCTTACCGATACCGATGCGGAAAAACTGATCGACCGCATAGCCGGTGTCCGCGGCACCTCGCGTGAATCGCTTGCGGATCTTGAAGCATCGATCAGGTCTGCGGCAAAGAAGGCGGTAGATGGAGGTTATGTTGAGACCTGGAATTCGCGTCAGGCATACATCGCCCTCGGATTTCTGATCGAAACCGCCGCGATGATGGGCATCGACGCAACTCCGATGGAAGGTTTCGACGCGGAAAGATACAACGAGATTTTGGGCCTTGACGATCATGCTGCCGTGGCTGTGGCCGCAGTCGGTTACAGAGACGCTGAAAATGATTGGCTGGCTCCGCTGCCAAAGGTCAGAAAGGACCCAGCCGATCTGATAGTGCATGTCTGACACGCGACCAACAAAGCTTTTAACGAGCAAAGGGAAGGTTTTTTATCGAACAAGGGGAAGGTAATATTATGTTCAGGCGAGTATCAAAGAGCGATGTGGGCGAATGGGGATCGGTTCCGATACTGTATGCAGCATCAAAATTGATGGGTGTTTACCCGCAGTTTCTAAGGGTAAGCATGGCGGTGTATCGCCTGATGATGTGACCGCTGTTGCCTGAAAATATATTTCAGCCTGTCAGGACAGGGACAGCGCGGTTATAATGCTGTTACTGCTGGAAATCATACTAAAAAAAGGAATTTCGGAGGAACGAAAAAATAAATGAGGACATTGGGGATATTGATAATTGCTGTGGCGGTCTTCGTCGCGGCGTGTGCTGATCCGGCGGCAAACAAGCCAAAGGCGACAACGTCGGACGTGACAAACACGGATCCGGCAAACACACAGGCAAACACCGCCTCGGCTGAACAGCCAAAAGGCGAGCTTGTGGAGCTGAACTCAGAGAACACAAAACTTGAATTCACCGGTTCTAAAGTGACCGGAAAGCATGACGGCGGTTTCAAAACGGTCAGGGGAAACATCGATCTTGTTGACGGAAAGGCCGAGGGCAGCACCGTCAGGGTCGAGATAGACATGGCTTCGGTTTACACTGACGCCGACGGCCTGACGGAACATCTGAAGAATGAGGATTTTTTCCTGGTCTCTCAGCATCCGACATCGACGTTCAACCTGACAAAGATCGAGGCCGATCCGGCAAAGGCGCCGGACGGTTACACGGTCAGCGGCGAACTTGAACTTCGCGGCGTCAAAAAGCAGATCTCATTTCCGGCAACGATCAAAACCGCTGCCGCTGAGGTCACTGTCGATTCGGAATTTTCGATCAATCGCAGGGATTTCGGTGTCAATTATGACGGAAAGGCAAACGACCTTATTCGCGACGATGTGGTCATTCGTCTGTCGATAAAGGCCCCGAGAAAGAAATAAACAGATTCCCGCGAGGCCCGCAGTCACCGTGACAGTTTTTCCTGTCTTTAACTAGGGCATGGCTTCAGCAGGCTTCGCGGGATAAATATCTTTTCTATGAAGGCATACGAGATACGGCAGTTCGGTGTGGACGAGCTTGTGCTTGCCGACCGTGACGTGCCAAAACCGGATACGGACGAGGTTCTTGTCCGGCTTTACGCCGCGTCGATCAATTACCGCGACCTGATGGTGGTCAAGGGGACGTACAATCCCCGGATGAAATTTCCGACAGTTCCATTCTCTGACGGAGCAGGCGAGGTCATTGAGGTCGGTGAGGGCGTTACCGAATGGAAACCGGGCGACCGCGTTATGCCGATCGTGGCTCAGCATTGGTACGACGGGAGCCTTACCGAGGCGATCAGACGAACATCGCTCGGCAGCGGCCCGCATTGGGACGGCACTCTGCGTGAATATGCAACCTTCGGTGCGGCATCGCTTGTCCGAATTCCCGATCACCTGTCGTATGAAGAAGCGGCAACGCTGCCTTGCGCGGCAATTACGGCGTGGCATGCGCTTGTGGAAGCAGGCCGGTTAAAGGCAGGTGAAACGGTCCTGACGCTTGGAACGGGCGGCGTTTCAGTCTTTGCCGTTCAGTTGGCGAAGATGTCGGGAGCAAAAGTAATTTCCACATCGAGCAGCAGTGACAAGATCGCTAAATTGAGAGAACTAGGAGCGGACGAGGCCATAAATTATCGCGATGTACCTGAATGGGACAAGGCCGTTATGGAACTGACCGGCGGAACAGGTGTCGATCATGTGATAGAGGTCGGCGGTGCGGGAACATTGCCCAGGTCGGTCAGGGCGGTTCGGTTTGGCGGCCATATCGGAATGATCGGGGCGCTTTCAGGAGCGGGTTCTTTCGATCCGGTCGCGGTCTTTATGAAGAACGTTCGCGTAAGCGGCATCTATATCGGCTCCAAACGGATTTTCGAGGAAATGAACCGGGCTGTCGAGGAAAACAAAATGCGGCCCGTTATTGACCGCGTATTTCCGTTTGCCGAGGCTCGCGACGCGCTCAAATATATGGAAAGCGGCTCTCATTTCGGCAAGATCGTGGTGCGTATCAGCGAATGACCGCAGAAGTTTTCGAGTCTTTAGGTATGGCAAGCGAGATAAAGATCCCAATTTCGGTATTAGACCTTGTTCCTGTTATTGAAGGCGGAACGCTCGATGAATCGTTCAAAAATTCGGTGGAACTGGCCCGGCTTGCCGAGCGGCTGGGATACAACCGTTATTGGCTGGCGGAACACCACAATATGCCGGGCATAGCCAGTGCGGCGACATCGGTCGTCATCGGGCATATCGCGGCGGCGACCAAGAGCATTCGCGTTGGAGCAGGCGGCATCATGCTGCCAAATCATGCACCGATCGTGATAGCCGAACAGTTCGGGACGCTCGAATCGCTTTTTCCGGGCCGTATCGATCTGGGAATAGGCAGGGCACCGGGAAGCGACCGCCTGACGGCACACGCTTTGCGCCGGGCCTTGCAGGGCGACGATCTGCCGGAGCTTTTGCGTGAGCTTCAGTTCTTTTTTGCCGAACCCGAGCCTGGACAGCGTGTTCAGGCAGTTCCCGGAGCCGGCCTGGACATACCGATCTGGCTTTTGGGTTCGAGCGATTTTTCCGCACGGCTGGCAGGAAGGCTTGGGCTGCCGTTTGCCTTTGCGGCCCATTTTTCGCCGGAAGGAACTCTGCCGGCTTTGGCGATCTATCGGAGCGAGTTTCGGCCTTCGGAGAAGCTCGAAAAGCCGTATGCGATGGTTGCCGTAAGTGTCATCGCCGCCGACACCACAAAACAAGCTGAATATCTGGCAACATCACAATTTCAGTCATTTCTGAATGTGATAAAGAACGATCCCGGACGAATACAGCCTCCGGTCGATGACATGGACAAGCTGTGGTCGCCGGTGGAAAAGCAGATGGTGATGTCGCGGCTCAGTGCCTCGGTGATCGGCGATAAAGCTCGTGTCCGAGAGGGGCTTTCCGCACTTATCTATCGGACCGCTGCGGATGAGATCATGGTAAGCGCTATAATATACGATCATAAGGCAAGGCTTCGGTCACACGAGATAGTGGCGGAAGTTCGTGCAGAGGCTTCGACGACAGCGGCACGATAGCTGTTTTATCACTTTATTCTGAAAAGAAAATAACAGAGGAGACAGGAACATGGCGGAAAGAAAAGCAAATGCGGAATGGAAAGGCAGCTTGAACGAGGGAACGGGCAAGGTCTCGTTGGGAAGCGGGCTTTTTGAAGGCGCGTATTCATTTGGCACACGGTTGGGCGACGATCCGGGAACGAACCCGGAGGAATGGCTGGGAGCATCTTTGGCCGGATGCTTTGCAATGGCACTGAACGCGGCATTGGAACGCGGCGGACATCCGGCGGACAGCGTAAATGCCGAGGCGAAAGTATTTCTCGGTAAGGACGACACCGGGCTGAAGATAAACAGGATCGACCTGACGGCTGACGTGGCTATATCCGGCATCGGGGAAGAGCAGTTTCAGTCCATTGCGGCTGATGCCAAGAAGAACTGCCCGATCAGCCGTGCCCTTGCCGCCACTGACATAACGCTGGAAGCAAGAATGGTTTAAGAGGGAATTTGACAACTGTAACATTATTAGTTACAATTTATCAAGGCCGGGCAAAGAGGCTGGGCGATCTCGCCAAAGCCAACAGCGGTTTTGCTCTTTTGTTTTTGCCCGCGATATAATCAAAAGATCAGATATCGGAGATTAAAATGGCAAATTTTACCAAAGCCGTAACGGACGGCGATTTTGAAACAGATGTTTTGGGCGCGGACAAGCCCGTGTTGGTCGATTTTTGGGCCGAATGGTGCGGGCCGTGCCGGATGATAGCTCCGTCGCTGGAAGCGGTGGCGGAAGAGTATGAAGGCAAGGCAGGCATCTATAAGATGAACGTTGACGAGAATCAGAACGTTCCGCAGCGTTTCGGCATTCGCGGCATCCCGACGCTCATTCTCTTTAAGGGCGGCGAGGAGCAGGAACGCATTGTCGGTGCTGTTTCAAAGGATGCGATCGCAAAGGTGATCGAAAAATACGTATAGTTTTTGACACAGATGCCCGGCAACAGCCTTTTTGGCATTGCCGGGCATTACTGCGCCCCGACCAGCGGTCAAACACACCGTCCGGGAAAAGAATTTGACCGGACACGCGAGGCATAAACCGCACGTACCCGGCCAAAGTTGGATAAAGGCCAAACTAGAAAATTCTGAAGTTTGCTACCGGATAGTCTCCGGCCATTCCCAAACCAAAGGTCGTGAAATTGGTATAGCCGGACGAAGAGGTCAGCACCCAGAAGGTTCCGTTGCGCCAAATGGCCGGATCGTATTTCCCGTCACCGTCATAATCGCCCGGAACCGGCCAGTCAGTGGCCGATACGCCCCAGATGTAGGCGACCGCGTTCAGCGGATCGGAACTGGGTCTTACCCACCATTGCAGCGTTCCGCCGACCGAGCGGAGAATAGCATGATCGGCCTTGCCGTCTCCGTCGTAATCGCCTATCACATTATAGTCGGTCGAACTGCCGAATGTGACCACGTTGGTTGGTGTGGCCGGGTTGCCTTCGGCATTGTAGAGTGTCCAAAAAACACTGGTTCCGCCTGAAGGACGTTGTACGGTGAAATCGGCATAGCCGTCGCCGTCAAAATCTCCGGGAGCGGGGAAATCGCTGCCGGCTCCCCACGGAACATAATGGACGGCTCCGCCCGGAGTTGTGCGATAGAACCAATAGCTCTGGTCGTTAGGGCCAATCCCGGGACGATAGACCGCCAGGTCGGTGACGCCGTCGCCGTTGTAATCATCGACCACACCGGCATAGTCGCCTTCTGTTCCAAACTGCTCAACGCGGGCCGTGAAGTCAGCGCTGTTAAGGATATAGAACTTGGCTTCAAGCCCCTGGCGAAATATCGCGACATCATCCTTGCCGTCGCCGTCAAAATCACCGGTCAGAAATTGGTCAATTCCCGCAAGTCCCCACGCAATGGCCTGTGTCGGGCCGCCGGATGATGGATTTGCCGGATTGAGGTTGTAATACCATACTGCCGGTCCTGAAGGTGAACCGTCGGTATTTCGTATAACGACAAAATCCGTATAGCCGTCACCATCAAGATCGACCGGGCCGTTCGGCTCCGAGCCTGACGAGCCGCCGCCCATGATGCTTTCCCATGAAGTGCCGATCCGAATGCCGTCGACCACCGGTGTCGGTGACGAGGCTGTAGAACCCTGTCGGAGCGAATACGTTGCAGGTTCAATATCTGATTGTGAAATATCTGTTGCCGTCAGAGTAGCGGTTCCCGGTTCTTCGTCTAACGCCGGGTTAATATACAGTTGAACCGTATCGTTGGCGGCTCCCGCAACTACTGTGTACTTCAAAACCATAAGATATGTGGTATTTAAGGAGTAGGTATATCCGGTATATACTACCTCAGCCACAGGAGAACCTTTGCCCAGTCCGAAAGAAACCTGATTTTCAGCGTTCTTTCTGGCATAAATTCTGCCCCGGAAAGTCGTGCTTACGGGATCCGGGCCAAGATGGAAGAAATATCCTCCCTCCGCATGGTCCGCAGCTTCAGACAGATTCACAAGAAAGGCCGCATACACAGATCCGGACGATTGACCGGGAAACGCTTTATTAACGTCTTCACCTGAGGTGGTCAATCCAACTGCGTTTCCTATTCCCGACGAAGGATAGCCTTCGTATGTGAGTCCTGGACTTACTACAGATATAGGGTTTGTTCCGCCTCCGCTATGTGCAGACCATCCCACTGATGTCAGAGCAGTTCCCGGAGCAAGGTCAAAATCCTCCACCGCGAGCGGTGTCTGAGCAAATGTGGACACTCCGGCCATCATCATGGCTGCGGAGAGAAATAAAAGGTTGGCAATATTTTTTGCTGTCTTCATGAGATTCTCCAATAAAGCTTAAAAATTTCCTGTCGGGAAAGCATGATGCCCGACAGTTACCGGCATAGGGGGAGACTCTGTATCAAGCACAAAGCCTGATAGTCCGCTCTTGGCCGGATCACAAAACGTGACATTATGTTTGAACACACTTACTTTGCCTTTCTTTTCGATTAAAATCAAGCCTTTGACGGAGATTTTAAGAAAAATGCAACATCCGGCGGCTTCTCTGATAAAATACAGTAAAGCATACTCGAAATGGCCTTGAAATTCTTAAAAAATTTGTGTTTTTCGGCAGCCGTGTTGTCGGCGTGGTTCGGGCTTCCTGTTTTGGGACAGGTCACAGAACCCGATGACGATGTGATCCGCGTTGACACACAATTGATAATGGTGCCTTTTACAGTGGTTGACCGTATGGGAAAACCTGTCAGGACGGTAAAAGGGGCTGACATCACGCTTTTTGAGGACGGTGTAAAACAGAACATAGAGGATTTCATGTCCGTGGCGGCGCCTTTTGAGGTGGTTTTGCTGCTTGATACATCCGGTTCTGCCCGTTCTGAATTGGATCTGATCCGACGAAGTGCGGAGGCCTTTATTTCTTCGCTGAGAGAGGGCGACCGCGTTGCGATAATGGGTTTCCAAACGGAGGAAATTGCAGGCAGAAATGTTGCCGCCGTCCATCTGCTCACAGGGCTGACGGAAAGCCGTGAAGAATTGCGAAATTCTCTCAGAGGGCTTCAAACAAGCAACGGCACACCGTATTACGACGCTCTGCGGCAGATAGCGCAAGATGTTTTTCCTGATGAGACCGACCGCAAAACGCCTCGCCGACGTGCGGTTGTTATCCTCAGCGATGGTGTCGATTCCACCAGCGATGCGGAGTTTGACTCCGTTCGGCCCGAATTTGAAGAACTGGGAGCGGCAGTGTATTTTATCCGCGTCGATACGCGCGATTTTTTTGAGGAAAATCTGCTGGGCAACTGCATTGCGGCAATGCGATTTTCCGGCGCCCAGATACGTCGATATTACGCGGGCTTTGGCCGCGGATCTAAGATAGAAAAAGTAAGCGATTTTTGCCAGCTTGGCGATTTTGAACGTCTTGCCATCAGCAAAAGGCTGTATGAAATAGCCGATGCCGAGATGGAGGCATTGGCAGAAATATCAGGCGGGCGAATATTTCCCATCGGCGATCTGAACGACGCCCGATCCGCCTTTGCAAAAGTGGCAGATGAGATAGGAATGTCGTACAGTTTGGGATATTATTCCTCAAACACGGCCCGCGACGGCAAATACAGAAAGATCCGTGTGGAGATAAAGGGGCTTCCGGCGGGTGCGGTCATCAGGGCGCGGAACGGCTATAATGCCGATGCAAAATAGCCCGTAAAACTTTATGGAAAACAGATTTAACAGAATATGCCTTGTCATTCTGGATTCGGTCGGCATAGGCGAGATGCCTGACGCCGCCGCGTGGGGCGACGAAGGCTCTGACACCATTGGCAACACACTCAAGGCAAAAAGCGTCGCTCTGCCTAATATGCAGCGGCTCGGTTTGGGCAATATCAAGGCTCTGAACGGCGTTCCGGCGATAGAAAGCCCGCAAGGATCGTTTGGCCGCTGCGCTCTTTTTTCGAATGGAAAGGATACGGCGACCGGACATTGGGAGATCGCGGGAATTGTCCTGAAAAAAGCCTTTCCGACGTTTCCCAACGGCTTTCCTGATGAGGTCATCAGCCGCTTTATCAAGGAGGCGAACGTTCCCGGCGTTCTTGGAAACATTCCGGCAAGCGGAACCGAGATAATAAAGGAACTTGGCGAAGAACACGTCCGCACGGGCAAGCCGATAGTTTACACGTCTGCCGATTCGGTCTTCCAGATCGCCGCACACGAAGGCGTCATCCCGATAGAAAGGCAATACGAGATATGCCAGATCGCCAGACAGATGCTCGACGGCGAGAACAAGGTCGGCCGCGTCATTGCACGGCCGTTCATCGGTGAAAACTCCGCGACGTTCAAACGCACGGAGAACCGCCACGATTATGCCGTTCCGCCGCCGCCTGACAACCTTTTGCCGCTGCTTAGTGAGAATGGTTTGGATGTTGTTTGCATCGGGAAAATAGCGTCGATATACGATTCGGTCGGCGTGACCGAAGACCTGACCGCAAAGAACAACGATCAATCCATCGACCAGACGATAAATGCCCTGAACGCGGATTCGCACGGACTGATATTCAGCAATCTTGTCGATTTTGACATGTTGTTCGGCCATCGCCGCGACCCTGAAGGCTATTCGCTTGCTCTGGCTCATTTTGACGAGCGTTTGCCGGAAATACTCGATGCTCTGAACGAAGACGATCTTTTGATCATCACCGCCGATCACGGCAACGACCCGACGTTTCGCGGCACCGACCACACCCGCGAATACGTCCCGCTGCTCGTTTACGGCAAAAACGCAAAACCGGGCGTTGACCTCGGCATACGCGGCTCGCTGGCAGACATCGGCCAGACGACAGCGGAGAATTTCGGCCTGCGTCTTAGTGCAGGCGAAAGTTTTCTTGAAATGATCTAAAATCGCTCCGTCCGACCGGATAATATTTATGCAAGCGAACGGAGCGTTCCTACTGCAATCGATCACGCATACCTTCTGATCGATTCAACCAGTTTGAATGTTTTCATCGTATGCTTTGGGTTGTCCGACGTGCCGAGGTAAAAATACCCTATCTTGGCGAAAGACAGCTCAAACGAGTCCGTGTCCGGACCTGAGCGTCCTTGCGAGAACTGATACCTCACTATCATTACGCCCTCCAGATCCATCCTGAGATATGGCTTGCCGTCACTGCTGAGAAATATGACGGTCACATTTTTTCCGCCAACTCCGCTCAATGATTCCTGCATTAGCTTATTACTTGATCGGTCAGTGGCCTTTATGGCTAGAAGCGTTGTCGGGCCAGGCATTTTGGTGCCGGACTGACCACTTCTCATTCCGCGCTCTAGTTCTGCTGGGCCAAAGGAATACAGCTCGATCCAGTTTTTGTAGCCCTCTTGCTTCACGTTACCGTCGATCCCCTCGTACTTCATGTATATCGGCATAAATTTCCCCCATGTGGGAAAGAATTGTCATTTGTGAATTGCCGTTTTAAAAAAGCTAAAACAGAATCGGCCTCCCTCCCGTCACCGCATATTGAACGAAACGGTCAAGGTATCTTGCGGAGCAAATGGATTTTTGCGCTAAGTTGCCCTAAAATGCAAGAGAAATTTATAGCGACTGTCAATGATAAAATGCTGGACGATAATCTATTGTTTTCCGGTGTCCTGAACCTAATATGATCAAACATATCCTGTTCCCGCTGCTTGTTTTTGTTTTTTTTGCAGGCTCACCATATTCTTTAGCTCAGACGGCCGATCCTCTTAACGAACAGCCATCGCGGCTTCGCTCGATGATCGAGCAGCACGCGCAGGATGTCGGGGCTTACGGCAGGTTCTATTCTGCGGGGACATCGCCGGTTCGTTACGAGCGTTTCAAGCAGATCTATGCCGGCCGGCTTGCCGAACTGGAGAAATTAAATTTCGACACGCTGGCACATCACGAACAGGTTGACTATCTATTGTTCAAAAATCACCTGGAAAGGGAATTGAGAGAACTTGACCGCTATCAGGCACAGCTTCGCGAAATGGAGCCGATACTGCCTTTTATGCGGACGATCAGCGACCTTGAGGACGAACGCCGGCGATTGGAGACGATCGATCCGGCAAAGAAGGCCGCAGAGTTGGATGATCTGGCAAAACGGATCGCCGCTCTGCAAAAGGACATTGCCGGCGGCAAAGTGCAAAAGCCAAAACGCACCGTCGCATATCGTGCCGTGCGGACGCTGGCATCGCTGCGGTCAACACTGCGAAACTGGTTCAATTTTCACAACGCATACGATCCGAACTTTACGTGGTGGAACAAAAAGCCGTACGAAGCGGTCGAGACAGCGTTGCAGAAATATTCTGAATACGTTGCGAGGGAACTGGTCGGCATTGCTCCCGATGACCGGGTGACGATCATCGGCGACCCGATAGGCCGCGAGGCATTGATCGAGGAACTGCGGTCCGAGATGATCCCATACACGCCGGAAGAACTGGTCGAGATCGCCAATAAGGAATTTGAATGGTGTGTCGCCGAGTTCAAAAAGGCGTCGCGCGAGATGGGCTTTGGCGACGATTATATGAAGGCGGTCGAGGCCGTCAAGCTAAAGTATGTCGAACCGGGAAAACAGCCTGAACTTATCCGCGATCAGGCCCTTGAGGCAATAGAATATGTAAAGAAACACAACCTTGTCACCGTTCCCAAAGAGGCCGAGGAAACATGGCGGATGGAGATGATGTCGCCCGAACGCCAGCTTATCGCTCCGTTCTTTCTCGGCGGCGAGACGATCCTCGTTTCATATCCGACAGACGGCATGACGCACGAACAGAAGATGATGTCGATGCGCGGCAACAATCCGCATTTTGCCCGCGCCGTAACGCACCACGAACTTATCCCGGGCCATCATCTGCAGCAGTTCATGAATCGCCGCCATAGAACCTATCGGTCTATGTTTCGGACGCCGTTCTGGAGCGAGGGCTGGGCGTTGTATTGGGAATTCATCCTTTGGGACAGAGGTTTTACGGCAACGCCGGAGGACAAGATCGGAGCTTTGTTCTGGCGTTCACACCGTGCTGCCCGTATCATCTTTTCGCTGAATTTTCATCTTGAGAAAATGACGCCGCAAGAGGCCGTCGATCTGCTTGTTGACAAGGTCGGACACGAGCGCGAGAACGCGTTGGCCGAAGTCAGGCGGTCATTTGCCGGAGATTACGGCCCGTTGTATCAGATGGCGTATATGATGGGCGGACTGCAATTTTATCAGCTTCACAAAGACCTTGTCGGTTCCAAAAAGATGACCGACGCCCAGTTTCACGATGCGATACTGCGGGAAAACACAATGCCTGTCGAAATGGTTCGGGCGATACTGACAAAACAAAAATTGAACAGGGATTTTCAGACGAATTGGCGATATTATCCGGGGCTTTCCAAATGATCCGGCAATAACGAATAATGTCCGCATCAAGCCCGGCAAGGGCGTGAACGTATCCGATGAAATGGAATGCAGTCCAGTATCTCGTTCTTACAGCATTGTTCGCTTTTGCGGCTGCGATGCTTGTGATCCATATTGGGCAGGCGCCAAAAAACCTCCGCGCCGGTTTCAAAGATTTCAGAGTTCCGTTCACTATGGACGGCCGCATTCTTTTTGTCAGGCCGGAAGCGGCTGCGGAAGGGCTGCGTCCGGGCGATCAGGTCTTGTCCATCAATGGCTTTCGGAGCAGCGACAACGAGATCATCAGCCGCGAGTTTGAACTTGCCGGTGATGGGAAACCCCTGAATCTGGTTGTCCGCAGGCCCGGCGAGGGCGGAACAACCGAAGAACTTTCCCTGACCATTCACCCGGTGCCGACCGAAAAGAACCTGAATCACTATCTCAGGATCGCCGTCGGTTCGGTTTTTAATTATTTACTTCCGCTTGTTTCCATTCTGCTTGGATTCTGGGTCGCCTTTGTTCGGCCTCGCGATTTTGTCGCATGGTTGTTTCTGCTGATGCTGCTCGGACTGAGTTCACTGGCGCTCGAAAGTTATGCGCCGCAGAGCATTCCCGGAATGTTCAGGAATATCTTCGGCAGCGGCTGGGCAGTTTCGATGTTCCTGTTCGCGGTCTATTTTCCCGAAAGACTTTCGCTGGACAAAAGGCATCCGTGGATAAAACACATCATTGTTATCCCGCTGTTGTTTCAGGTCTTCATTATTCTTGTATCCACGCTGAGCAATCTGACGGGCCTGCCGCTAACCGCGCCTTTCAGGGAAATTTCCGGTTATTACGGTATGATCGCCATGCCGCTGAACATGCTGGCGATCGGGCTTTTCTTTGCACTTTTGGGCTGGAAAAGCGGAACGCTCGAAAGCCGCGACGCCAGACGCCGCCTGAGGATGATAGTGGTCGGGACGATGGTGTCGATGCTGCCGGCCTTTGCGATCGTGCTGTATGTGTTCATCAGCGGCAATCGCGGTTCTTTCTTTGATGTTGCTCCGGCGTGGTTCGCACTTATCGCTTTGCTTTTCGTTCTGCTCTTTCCGCTGACAATGGCGTATGTGATAGTGGTTCACCGCGCAATGGACGTTAAGGTCGTCGTGCGTCAGGGTATTCAATATGCTCTTGCCCGCAGCGGCGTTCGTGTGCTGCAGCTTGTTCTTCTGTTCCTTCTGATCCTCGGCGTTTTTTGGATAATGCGCAATTTTGAGGATGACGTGGCGGCACAGATCGGGTTTGTCGCCGCCGGATTTGCGTTGCTGCCGGTGATCGACCTTGTTGCCCGCAGGCTCAAGGTCTGGATCGACAAACGGTTCTTTCGCGAGGCGTATGATGCCGAGCAGATACTGACCGAATTGAGCGAAAATGTCAGGACGATGGTTGAAACGGAACCGCTGCTTGAAACCGTAGCGGGAAAGATCAGCGAATCGCTGCACGTTCCGCAGGTCGCAATGCTGTTAAGGAGCGACGGACGATACCTGCCCGCTTTCGTAAGAGGATTTGACACGCCGCCGGCCGTTGCATTGAGTTCCGATTCGCCCGCGATAGGAAAGCTGAAACAGGACAGGTACATCGTGCTTTATGACGACATGACCGAGGTCACGTCAACGCCGACTGTGTCGCTTGATGAACGTGAGCAGCTTCGTGAACTGAATTCGCAGATACTTTTGCCTGTCTCGGCAAAGAACGAACTTTCGGGAATAATCAGCCTCAGCCCGAAGCTTTCCGAAGAGCCATATACCGCCAGCGACCTTCGCCTCCTTCGCTCGGTCGCCGCTCAGACAGGGCTTGCGCTGGAAAACTCTCGCCTTACCGCCGAGGTCGCACGCGAGGCCGCCCAAAAGGAGCGTTTGAACGCGGAACTTGAGATAGCTCGCGAGGTGCAGGAGCGTCTTTTCCCACAGGAACTGCCTTGTGTCGAAGGCCTGGACTATTACGGAGCGTGCCGCCCGGCATTGGGCGTGGGCGGTGATTATTACGACTTTCTGACGCTGCCTGACGGAAAGTTCGGCATCGCGATAGGCGACGTATCGGGCAAGGGCATCGGTGCATCGCTGATGATGGCAAGCCTTCAGGCGTCGCTCCGCGGACAGGCTCTTCACGCAGGTGACAACCTGGCCGCGCTGATGGAGCATATAAACAGCCTGGTCTATGAGGCATCGACATCAAACCGCTACGCCACGTTCTTTTATGCTCAATACGATCCGGCATCGCGTGTTCTGAGCTATGTCAACGCCGGGCACAATCCGCCTTTTCTTTTGCGCGGCAGCGGCGATGACATTGAGGTTATAAAGCTGGAAACAGGCGGACCTGTGATCGGAATGCTGCCGGCAATGCTGGTCAGCTATGAGCAAGGCTCGGTCGAACTGCAAAACGGCGATCTGCTTGTCGGCTTCACCGACGGTATTTCCGAGGCGATGAATCCTGATGAAGAAGAATGGGGCGAAGACGCATTGCTCGAAGAAGTGAAGAAACTCAAAAACAGACCGGCCAGAAAAATACTTGATGAAATAGTTGATTCCGCTGACCGTTTTGCCGACGGTGCAAAACAGCACGATGACATGACGATGGTCGTGGTTAGCGTCGCGGGCTGAATTACCATAAAATAACTGCAATTATGAAATATTACAGATCATTTATCGTTGTATTCGCTATGTTTGCGCTTCTTTCCGGCTGCGGCGGTTCGTCAGAGGTTCCGCAGAACGCCGTCGATCACTCGCAGATGGACCATTCGAGCATGGATCATTCGCAAATGGACCATTCACAAATGCAAAGCTCGCCCGGCGCGGCTGAGGCTCCCTATGATCTTCAGTTCATTGACACGATGATCGCTCACCACGAAGGCGCTGTCGAAATGGCAAAACTCGGTGAAACGCATGGCTCTGACGAGCAGTTAAAAAAGCTTGCAAAAGCGATGGCCGAAGCCCAGGAACGCGAGATCACACAGATGAAAAGATGGCGTTCCGATTGGTTCAAGGACGCCAAACCGGCCATCAACATGGACTTTCCGGGAATGAAGGAAGGAATGGACGGAATGGATATGAAAAAGCTCGGTGAACTGAAAGGCCCCGATTTTGACAAGGAATTCATAAACCAGATGATCCCGCATCACGAAGGGGCGATAAAGATGTCGGAAGACCTGATCGGCCAAACAGGGAACAAAGCGGCAAAGCCCGAACTTAAAAAATTAGCCGAAACCATCCTCAAAGATCAGAAGGACGAGATCGAATATATGAAAAAACTGCTTGACGGATGGAAATAGGAGACACTTATTTCCGCTTCTTAAAGATCCGATAACTGCCGTTCCATCATTGGTTTTTTTTTGTGAAAGTTCCGTGTTGTCTGTGGGTTGCATCAAATTGCCGCTGACAAGCACGGAATTTTCACATGGCCCATCAACCCATAATTGTCCTTAACAATATTTCGCCGAAATGTTTTGTCGGCATCTATCCGCTTTTTACCCACTGAATTGATTCCATACACTTGAGCCGGTCGATCTGTGCTTTGCGAGGCGAGCTTCATTTTTCCGTATGGAAACCTTACATCTTTTATCAGCCGCATTTATAGGCATTACTGCCGTATGTTTAGTAAATACTGTGTTTTCAATCAGTTACCGGATGTGGCACGTTCATTGCACTTGGGAATAGGCATATCAAGGACATCTGGGAACTGATCGGAGAGACTTTTAATGGCTAAAGAGATCGTCACAATAGAAGGAGAAGAAGTTGTTGTTAGAAAGGATACGGCAACGGCTTTTCGCGGCATCCGGTGGATGGTCCTGAGCCTGGCGGCATTCATACTGATAATGCTGATACTTATTTTTGCTGGATTGATAGACCTGAACACGGAACCCACGCCGACATCGGTGCCGGCGGAAAATGCCCCGGAAAGAGGCATTCCCTGACATCCTGGCAGATCTTGATTTGCAATTCACGCAATGACAAGGGGGAAATGACAGTAAAAATGTGAATTGCTGGCCGTGTTCGACACGGCATCGGACACTCGCAGTTTGAGTGTCCATTTTTATGTTCTAAACATCGATCCATTAAACTGTGACGTCCCTAAGGATTTCCGGCTTTTTTTGCTAACCTTTATGTGTGCTTGTTCTTGGTATTGAAAGCTCGTGTGATGAAACGGCTGCGGCGGTTGTCCGCGACGGCCATGAGATGTTGTCGTCCGTCATACATTCGCAGATCGAACTCCATGCAGAGTATGGCGGTGTTGTCCCTGAACTCGCTTCTCGCGAGCATTTGGGCCGGATCGAAACGATGGTTCGCGAGGCTCTGGACAAAGCCGGTGTCAGCCTTTCACAGATCGACGCCATCGCCGTTACGCAAGGGCCGGGACTTATAGGCTCGCTTCTGGTCGGCGTCTGCTATGCTAAGGCGCTTGCTTTGGGACTGGGAATACCGATCATCGGCGTAAATCACATCGAGGGCCATGTATATTCCGTCGTGTTTGAAAATCCGCCGGTGGAATATCCTGCTTTGGCTCTGATCGTTTCCGGAGGGCATACAAATCTGTTCTTTGTCCCCGAGGAAGGAAAGTACAAGGTCATTTCCCGCACACGCGACGATGCCGCGGGCGAGGCGTTCGACAAGGTCGCAAAAATGATCGGGCTTGGTTATCCCGGCGGCCCCGCCATCGAAAAACTCGCACTGAATGGCGATAAGAACAAGATAAGATTCACCAGGGCAAAGATCTCCGACGGACGGCCCGATTTCAGTTTCAGCGGGCTGAAAACGGCCGTATCGCGCTATATTTCCGACAATGCAGTGACCGATGAACAGGACAAGGCCGACCTTGCCGCAGCATTTCAGCACAGCGTTGTGGACACGCTTGTTGACACGATGGAGCGGCAGGCAAGAGAACTGAAGCCAAAGACGCTTATTGTCGCGGGCGGTGTCGCGTGCAATCTTGCTCTGCGTGAGGCAGCAGAAAATGCCGCGAAACGGCTCGGTGTGCCGGCCTATTTTCCGTCGAAACACCTTTCGACCGACAATGCCGCGATGATCGCCGCCGCAGGCTCTTACCACCTTTCAAAAGGTAAAAGATCTGACCTCTCAATGACAGCGGATGTGACGCTGCGGCTTCAGAACCTGGACACGGAACCGGCAGTGGCCGGAAAGCGAAAGCGTTACAGGACATAACCGCAAATATTGCAAAACGCCTTCACTCAAAGTTATACTTGACCCGCGTCACTACGCCAATTTATTTTCCGCATACGGTTTCACGGTGCATGCCTGCCGTTTGCATCACGCGGGAACGCTAACGTGTTCAGTCGGTATTTTCCGTCAGAACAGTGCAGCCTGTCTTTTTCCCGCCTTTTTGGGACACTTATCCATTAGGAGAACTATGAGGTCAAGATCCATTATATCCGTCTTTGTTTTCGTTGTTGTTTTTGCGGTGTCTTCGGTGATATTTGCACAGAGTTCGGCCCCGCCGTTCCGCCTTGATCAAAATTTCATATCCGGGCTTTCGTCGCCGCTCCTGGCGACACATGCCGGAGACGGGACACATAGGCTTTTCATAGTTGAGCGTGGCGGCGTCATAAAGGTTGTGCAGCCCGGCTCAAGAACAACCTCGAACTTTTTAACGATCACATCACGGATCGTTTCTGGGGGCGAGCGGGGACTGTTGGGATTGGCCTTTCACCCTAACTTTGCCTCAAACGGTTATTTCTTTGTTAACTACACAAGAACCGGGGATGGCGCCACTGTCGTATCCAGATTCAAGGCAATTAACGGTAACACCGTAGGAGACCCGAACAGTGAGAGGATATTGCTGACGATCTCACAGCCTTTCACTAACCACAATGGCGGCATGATCGGTTTTCGTGAGGATCGGCCCGGTGAGTATAACCTGTATATAGGCACTGGCGACGGCGGTTCGGCGAACGATCCCGGCAATCGTGCTCAGAACGTTAACGAGCGACTCGGTAAATTTTTGAGAATAACGCCGGACGTTTCCATCGGCGACGCAGACCCGATATACACCATTCCCAGTGACAACCCTTACGCAAGCGGCGGCGGAGCGGCTGAGATATATGCCGTCGGCCTAAGAAATCCCTGGCGGTGGTCATTTGACCGCGAGACCGGCCAGATATGGGCGGCTGACGTGGGCCAGGATGCGATAGAGGAGGTTTCGCTGATCGATCTCGCGAAGAACTACGGCTGGCGGGTCTATGAGGGGAACCAATGCACGGGCCTCGACCCGGGTCTGTGCAACCCGGCAAATTTTGAACCGCCGATATTCCAATACACTCAAACAAGCGCCCGTTGTTCTATTACGGGTGGTTATGTTTATCGGGGTGTTCAGAATGCATTGCCCAGAGGAGCATATATTTACGGTGATTATTGTTCGGGCGAGATATTCAAATACGATAACGGACAGCATACGCTGCTGACCGACACAAATAGGAACATTTCCTCGTTCGGCGAAGGCGAGAACGGAGAACTTTACGTGGTCGGCCTCGGCGGCACCGTTGACCGCATTATGGGCAACCGCACATCGGCTGATTTTGACGGCGATCTGCGGACGGATGTAAGCGTTTTTCGCCCTTCGGACGCCTATTGGTACATGATAAACAGCGGCAGCCAGACCTCGACCGTGCGGCAATTCGGCGCTCCGGGCGACATTCCCGTCACCGAGGATTATGACGGAGACCTGAAAGCGGATTCGGCTGTATTTCGTCCTTCCAATGGCACTTGGTATATGCTTCGAAGCACTGACTTTACCTACACCGCCGGGCCTTTCGGATCGGGAACGGATATACCGGTTCCGGGTGATTTTGACGGTGACGGAAAAGCCGATATGACGGTCTATCGACCTTCCAGCGGTGTCTGGTATTCATTCAGGTCATCGGATTTTCAGGTGACCATCACGACCTTCGGCATTTCGGAGGACATTCCTGTTGCCGGTGATTACGATGGCGACGGAACTATGGATATCGCTGTGTGGCGGCCAAGCACCGGCGTTTGGTACATAAGGCACAGCTCGAATGGTTCGGTCACGGGAGCCTTGTTCGGCCTCTCGACCGACCGGCCCGTCACCGGTGACATGGACGGCGACCTGAAGAACGACATCATCATTTACAGGCCCAACACCGGTTACTGGTACATTCTTCGCAGTTCCGACCAAACCGTGCAGACACGGCTTTGGGGCATTAGTGAGGACATTCCGGTCACGGGTGATTACGACGGCGATTTCAGGGATGATATAGCTGTTTTCAGGCCTTCGACCGGAGCGTGGTATATCCTGCAAAGCTCCAACGGAACAATGCAGGCTCTGCAATTCGGTCTGCCGACGGATATTCCTCTGCCTTCGGTGGATACGCCTTAGCGGCACCTGAGATATGATCAGACGGCGCGGCCTAATGTCAGGACATTGACACGGGCCGCACCGCTTTTTTTCAGGGCCTTTGCACAATAGGACGCGGTCGAACCGGACGTGAGAATATCGTCAACCAAAAGAATATTTTTGTCCCTGACCAGCTTTGGCCGTGTGACCTCGAAAGCATTTTTTACCGAGGCTTCGCGGGCTTTCATATCCATTCCGGCGCGGTGGACAGCGGTGTGTACCTTTCTAGCAAGGCTGTGTTCGTCCATCGGAATGGACATTCGCCGCGACAGATGCCTGCCGATCACTGCTGCCTGATTGAATCCGCGTTCCTTCAAACGCCTGCGCGACAGTGGGACCGGAATGATGACATCCGCCGGTTCGTCAAAACTGTCCCGGCAGGCGATCTCCAGCCATCGGGCAAGCCGTGAGGACAGATGAGGCGTTCGTTTAATGTGCAGAATGGATGCGGCCATCGCTCCGCGATAGACTCCGACCGCCCTTGCACGGTCGTAAAAATGCTCGTCGCACCGGCCGCAGAACGTATCAAAAACCGGTTCGGTATCAGAAAGAAACGCCCCGCATTTTAAGCAAAAAGTTTCGAAGCCGGAAAATATTTTGGCCTTTGCCCAGCAATCATTGCAGACAATGCCGTCTGCCCGGCTGTTCACAGCCAGGCCGCATAACACACATGTTTGGGGATAGAGGACAGAAAAAATGCTGTCCGAGACTGAGTTGAGGATATCCGTTGGGGAAATAGACATCGGATACACCGGAAAATGTATGCGTCGCCCGATCGCTGAAAGCGTCAGGCGAAAACGCGATGACTAATCTTCATCCAAAAGGCCCTGTTCCACCAGTTCCTGACATTCCAGGCAATAGCGTGCCCACGGAATGGCGTTGAGGCGCTTCATATTGATCGGCTTTTCACAGTTCTGACAGTTCCCGTATTCGTCGTCCTCTATACGCCGCAGGGCCTCATCTATCAGCGTAAGCTGCTTGCTCTCATTTTCGGAAACCGCAAGCATTACGTTCTTTGAGTAATTTCGGACGGCGAGATCGACCGGATCGGGGGTTTCCGAATCGTCTATTGACAGGTCGTTTCCGGCCAATTTTCCGATAATCTGTTCTCTTTCTTCAATTAGCCTTTTTTTAATGGCCTTTAGGTTTGCTTTTGTCATTTCTGATACGGGAACCTGTTTATTATGCAAAACGCTCGGTAAAGCTGTTCCAACAAGATCACACGAGCCATCTCATGTGTAAAAGTTAGAAACGATAAGGATAACCTAAGATCGGCCCTTTCGGCAACCTCAGAAGCCACACCATTGGCCCCGCCGACAATAAATACGACGTCGCGTATGGAACGGTTCTGCCATGAGGAAATGGTATCGGCCAGGTCGTGGGATGATATTTTCCTGCCGTCAACGTCCAGCAGGACGACAAGATCCCTTGACGAGAGGTTCTTCAGTATCTGTTTGCCTTCGGCTGTGGTGTCTGCCCGCATGTTGTCCTTTATCTCGACAACGCTGCACGACGCAAAGTGGGAAACGCGGCGAAAGTAGTCTTCCTGCAAGGCCCGCCAATTCGAATCTTTTGTTTTTCCTATCCAAATAAAACGGAAATTCATTGCAAGCAGATTTAGCCTTTCAGGTCGTCCGGTATCTCAACGCGGCGGGCGTCCAGCCAGAGTTTTTCCAGATCGAACAGATCGCGGGCCTTTTGGTCAAATACGTGAAAAATAAAATCGCCGTAATCCAGCAGTACCCATTCTGCCTGAGAATAGCCTTCGATCCGCACCGGCTTGATTCCCAACTGCTTCTTCAACTGCTCATTTATCTCGTCCGCGATGGCCTGAACCTGCCGCTGGTTGGTGCCGCTGGCGATAATGAAATATTCCGTAAAACTGGCGATGTCGCGCAGGTCAAGTGCGACCATATCAAGTGCCTTTTTCTCTGACGCACACTCAATGGCGAGCCTGGCCTCCGGGTCAAGATCGGCAAAGGCGGTCGGCGGCGTCACTATCTCAATTTTAGCCGCCTCACGATTAAGTGATAATTCCTGTGTTTCTTCCATCTACATATAAAGGTCGTATTTTTCAACGTATTTTGCAACTTTAGGCGGCAGGCTGTCCGGGTGGTCGAGTGTGCCGTCGCTCAGATCGCTTCGCAGATCGGTCGCGGAAACATCCATTTCGACCGCGTCGGTCAGATATATATGCTCGCCTTTTTGCAGGCGGTCGCGAGTGTCATCGCAGCCGCGAAGATCGACGATCCTTTTGGCGATTTCCTGTCCGACATGACCGGTGCTCAGTTCATAGCCGGGACGTGACACAACAATGTGATTTGACGATGTAAGCACCTTTTCCCATTCGCGCCACGTTCTGATATCTGTCCACGAATCGGCGCCCATTACAAAAAAGATCTCATCGTCAGGGAATCGCTCGCGAAGCTCGGCGAGCGTGTCTATCGTATAGCGTTTTTCGCCTTTTTCGACCTCTATCGGCGAGACCATTATCCGTTCATTATCGGCGGTCGCCAGACACAGCATTGCATACCGGTGAAACGCCGAGGTCGGCGGCCTGTCAGGTTTATGCGGAGCATGAAAAGCCGGAATAAAGACGAATTCATCCAGACCGAACATTTCAAGCAGCCGTTCGGCAATGGTCAAATGTCCGATATGCACCGGATCGAACGTTCCGCCAAAGAATGCAATTCGTCTCATATCTGTCAGGCGGGAGCCTCACCGGCCATTTCAACATCGGCAAGCTCTTTTTTTTCCGATTCCATTTCTTTCAACGCGGCTGTGACCAATGAGATCAGCTCCTTGATGTTCCTGTTCGCGACAGCAGAGATGGCGATGAACTGCCTGCCGTCCTTTTCCGCTTGCTTTTTCAGGGTGTCAAGGCGTTCCGGTTCGTCCAGAGAGTCGATCTTTGTGGCGACAACGATCTGCGGTCGTTCGGCCAGGTCGCTGCTGTAATTCGCCAATTCACGATTGATGGTCGTGTGATCCTCAACCGGATCGCGGCCGGAAAGGGAAGAGACATCCACAAGGTGCAGGATCAGCTTTGTGCGTTCAACGTGACGCAGAAAACGGTCGCCGAGTCCGGCCCCTTCGGATGCTCCTTCGATAAGGCCGGGAATGTCCGCAACCACGAATGTTTTGAAATCGCCCATATCGACCACACCGAGGTTCGGCTCCAGCGTGGTGAAAGGGTAATCGGCGATCTTCGGTTTTGCGGCGGAAATAACACTGATGAGCGTTGATTTTCCGGCATTTGGAAATCCGACCAGCCCGACATCGGCGATAAGTTTCAGTTCAAGCTGAAGCTCGTATTCTTCGCCGGGCCGTCCCGTGTAGTGATATTTTGGAGCTCTTTTCGTAGGCGTGGCAAAATGAGCGTTTCCCCAGCCGCCTTTACCGCCTTTTGCGGCAAGATAACGCTGACCCGCTTCGGTGAAATCAAAGACAAGTTCTTCCGTTTCGGCATTATAGACCTGTGTCCCGACGGGAACCTTTACAACGG
This sequence comes from Acidobacteriota bacterium, assembly GCA_019639175.1. Lineage (GTDB taxonomy): Bacteria > Acidobacteriota > Blastocatellia > Pyrinomonadales > Pyrinomonadaceae > OLB17. The sequence goes on from JAHBSK010000002.1 coordinate 504,565, forward strand.
CATCTTCACCGTCCTTGCCGTGGCGGTTGCTGCCTTCGCCGTGGCGGCCGCGTTCTGCCTTGTGTTCGGGGTTGAAACGCAGGTGCAAAAGTGTGTTCAGGCCTTCGTCCGATTCCAGCCAGATGCTGCCGCCGCGTCCGCCGTCGCCGCCCGACGGGCCGCCGCGCGGGACAAATTTCTCCCGGCGAAAAGCGGTCACGCCGTCGCCGCCATTGCCGGCCTTGATCCTTATTTTTACTCTGTCGATAAACACTATGACTATCTTAAGCTCTGAGACGGGCTGGGCAAAATGGCTTGCGGAGATAGAACGGGCGAAGATCGCGTTTAAAAAGACAAAAGCGTTGCTTCGAGTGAACGAAACAACGCTTTCGTCAACCTGACTGAACACCGAGGTGCTCTGAAAGGGACGCAACCATTCCATGTACACGAAATAGCTGCTGATTTTGTATTCCGAAGAGTCTCAGCGGGGAGACGTTCTCCGGTCAGCATCAGAAGACCGAAGTATTCTTTGCACCGCGTAAGTGCATGATGCCATTAGGTTTTTGTTTTGGTGGCTTTTCCTCCACCGCCGGTTACGCTCCCGGCAACGAGGCTCGTGCTTTCGCAACGAGCGGCTTGGCACCTAACAGGTTGATCATTCCCTGAAGGCGTTATCCGTTTTTATCCGGACAACTTTACAAAGGCCGCAGCCTTTGCCTAGCAAGCCTTTCGGCTTCGATTCAGGGCGTTAATAACAACGAACTTTCCGCTTGTCGTTGCTCTCGGAACATTGCGTCACCGCCTTCGTCCGCCTCTCCCTGAGCCGGTCAAGTACCCTTAAGTAATTGACTATGTTCCCATCCTACACCCATTTTTTTCTAAGTCAAGTAGAAAGTACTTTAGGTTTTGGCATTTTCCGGGTGTCAGAGGTGAGTAAGTTGTGGAAAAGTTTTTACGCAATTTGTGGAAATCTCTGTGGAAAACAAAACAGCCTCAATGGCCGCATCAGTTAACATTTTGGCAATACTGCAACAAGCAGAGAAAATGCTGTGGAAATCTTTTTTTTTCGACCGGCAACTTTTTTTATTTTAAATCCGCTTTCTGTGAATTTCGTACGAAAAATACCGGTCAAATATTGAATATCACGGAGTTTATTTTCTCTGACAGTTATCAGTTTTAGTTTCCGGTTACTTCGGTAGGTAAGCCGATTTTCTTACATGAGAGTGTCAATCTTAAATCCTACTTCTGCATTAGAAACACCACGGCGAAAGCCTGAACCGATCTAACAGTTCATAGTTGCGCAGTTTACAGTTATAAGTTTTTTCAACTGACAACTAAAAACTGACCCACTATTAACTGTTAGAGAGCTTTGAAAAACCTACGTTGACCGAACAAAATCATGCGGTGCGGCACTTGAGCTTTGGCTTAGCCACGTCGTTT
>JAHBSK010000020.1 GCA_019639175.1 Acidobacteriota bacterium
ATCGGGTAATATTGATCTTGCTATGAAACGAAACAATTTTGTTGAACTTACAGCGGGGCAGGTTAAGTTTCTAAAGGAATTCAAACAAGGGGAGAAAAGGAGTCTGAGAGAGATAAACCGGGCAAATATACTGTTGCTGTTGGATAAGGGAAAGGAGGCTCTGGAGATCGCGGAATTTCTGGATATAGGGCGGAACACGGTAAGCCGGACAAAAATGAGGTTTCTGCGGCAGGGGATGGAGGCGGCACTGGCGGAAGAGCCGCGACCGGGTCAGCCGCGGGTCCATACGAGAAAAAGAGAGGCGGAGGTAATTGCCTTGGCGTGCAGCGACGCACCGGAGGGGAGGACGCGCTGGACATTGGAATTATTGACACAGACATTGAACAAACAGAAGGGGGCCAGGAAGATCAATCGTGAAAGCGTACGGTTGATGCTAAAAAAAACGAATGCAAACCGTGGCTGAGAAAGATGTGGTGCATAGCGGAGATAACACCGGAATACCGTGAGCGGATGTATCGGCTGCTGGATCTGTATGAAGAGAGATATGATCCGCTCTTTCCGGTGATCTGCATTGACGAAAAAAGCAAGCAGTTGATCGGGGAAACGAGACGACCGATCCCGATGAAGCCCGGGAGCGTCGAAAAATATGACTACGAGTACAAGAGAAACGGCACCAGAAATATCTTTGTTGCGGTCGAGCCGAAAGGAGGCAGACGAAGCATCAAGGTCACAAAAACAAGGAAAAAGGCCGATTTTGCCCGCTTTGTACGCAGTTTGACAAAGAAGTACCCGACAGCCGTACGGATACGGATCGTGCTGGACAATCTGAACACGCACTTTGAAAAATCCTTCTATGAGACGTTTTCAAAAGAAGAAGCCGGGCAGATACTGAGCAAAGTCGCTTTCTACTACACGCCCAAACATGCCAGCTGGCTCAATATGGCCGAAATAGAGATCAACATTATGGAAAGAGAATGTACGGGACGCAAGATCGGATCCGAGGCCTTTCTGAAACAACAAATAAAGGTATGGACAAAACAACGCAACAAACTTCAGAAAACACTTGCCTGGCGTTTCACCAAACAAAACGCCGACGCCAAACTCAGTAAACACTATGCGCCATAATTACGTTGTCGGAATACTAGAGCATTGCTTATGCAATGAAGCCGCTCATCTGGACATCTATACACATTAGGGCTTTCTCTATATTTATCGTGCAGGGCCGCCGTCAGAGAGGTGAGCCGGTCGAAGAAAAGCCAACAATATGATCGGTTCCCGGATAAATCAATACAAGATACTGGAAAAGATCGGCTCCGGCGGACAGGGGACGGTCTATAAGGCCCTTGACACAAAACTGAACCGCATAGCGGTGATCAAGGTGCTTCCGCCTGAACTGACGGCAAAGACCGCCAACTTCAAACGCTTTGAGCGCGAGGCGCAGTTGTGTTCCCAGCTCGACCATCCGAACATCTGCACGATATACGATTTTAACGAATCGAACGGCGTCTATTACATAGCGATGCAGTTCATTGAGGGAAAGAACGTCCGCCAGCTTGTCGCCGGACGCCCGCTGGAACTGAAAAGCGCCTTGTCGATAGCCATTCAGGTCACAAGCGCCCTTGCATACGCCCATTCAAAGAACATCATCCACCGCGATATAAAGGCCGGAAATATAATGGTTTCCGAGACCGGACAGGCAAAGATACTTGATTTCGGCCTGGCAAAGCTCATCGAGGACGAACAGGAAGAACAGACTCGCGGCCAGGACAGATCGGAGATAACCGAACTCGGGATCCCCTACGGAACGGCAACTTATGCCGCACCGGAACAGGCTCGCGGCGAACGCGCCGACGCCAGATCGGACATATTCTCGACCGGCGTTCTTCTTTACGAAATGCTGACCGGAATTTGGGCGTTTCAGGGAAAGACCGTTATCGACGTCCGCCATCAGGTGCTGTACGGAACGCCGAAACCGCTTGCGGAAATGCGGCGCGATCCGCTGCCGCCGGGATTGCAGGCGATAATTGACAAGGCACTTGCCAAAAAACCCGAAGACCGCTATCAGAAGATCTCGTCGATGCGTGACGACCTGAACGGCATAATGACGCAACTGACCGGCGGCGTGGCCATGCACGGAGATAACGTCATTCCCGCCCATGCCGACGGCGGCGTGTTTCGCCGGGCGATGAGTTGGATAACCGGCAGATCGGTTTCGGAAAGCGCCACAGGCAGAACCGGTAGCCTGTCGAACCCGCCGTCCTTCATCCCCGAACTGAGCGTCACGGCAACCTCGACCGGCACCGAGAAAAAGAGCATTGCCATTCTGCCTTTCAAAAATCTCGGCCAGGACCCCGAATCGAATTTTTACGAATTTGCACTCGCGGATGCGGTAATAACCGAACTTGCACAACTGCGGTCGCTTATCGTCCGTCCGAGTTCGGTCATTGCAAAATATCAGGGCAAAGATGTTGACCCTCGCGACGCGGGCCGTGAACTTCGTGTACATGCTGTCCTTTCGGCAGGATTTCTTCGCGGCAACGGCAAACTGAGGGTCACGGCGCAGCTGATAGACGTCCTTACGGGAGACATTCTCTGGAGCGACCGCATTGACGCACAGGGCGGCGATATTCTTTCCCTTCAGGATGAGATCGCCCAGCGGATACTGGAAGGGCTTCGCCTTGAACTGTCTGACAACGAACAGGAAAAGCTTGGCAAAAAGCTGACCGACAATCACGAGGCGTGGGAAGAATATCTGCGCGGACGCGACAATTTCGGGCGCTTCATCTTCCGCACGCTTTCGCCTGAAGATTGCGACGCGGCGATACAGAATCTGAAACGCGCCATAGAACTCGACCCGCATTTTGCACTTGCCCACAGCGCTCTCGGCGCCTGTTACGCGAACCGTTTCTTTAAGGGAATGGGCGACGCAGATGATTACACGCTTGCCGAGGCTGCGTTCACAAAAGCGTTCCAGAATGATCCGAATGTCGTCGAGGGCCGTGTCCTGATGGCGATGATCTATATGGCCCGCGGCGAAAAGAAAAAAGCACGCGCAGAGATCGCCCTTCTGGAAAAACAAAATCCCAATGACGCCCCGCTCTATTTTGTAAAAGGCGTTGTCACAAGGCTGGACGGAAATTACGAAGCGTCGCTCAAGGCATTTGAGAAACTTTCCCGGCTCGACCCGGCCGCAAGGGCGGTGTCGGCATACAACAGGTCGCGTATCTTTATCTATATGCGCGATTATGACCGGGCAATAAAAGAGATAGAGGCGGGCGAAAAAGCCGAACCCGACCATCCGATGCTGAAGATCTTTCGGTCGGGCGTTTATTATTACCGCGGCGATGTGCAGGACGCTATCGAACTGATAAACACCGTGCTGGATGAAAATCCGAAAATGGACGGCATACGTCCGCTGCTTGCGCTTTACTATGCCGGCGCAGGCGACCGCGAGGCGTCTCTGGCACAGTTGACCGATGACGCGTTGAAAGTATCAGAGGCAGATCACGATATGGCCTATTGGGTGGCATCGACCTATGCGGTGCTGGGCGAAAAGGACCTCGCCTTTAAGTGGCTGAACAAGGCGATAAAGCTGGGCAACGAGAACAAGCCGCATTTTGAAAAAGACCGCAGCCTCGATTCCCTTCGCGACGACCCCAGATTTGCCGAAGCCATGGCCCGCATAGACGCGAACAGGGCTGAGGCCTAACGCGATCTGTGGTCACATATATAACATCTCAAAAACTGATAGCTGACGGCTGATCGCTGAATGCTGTTCTCAAAATTTCAACAAAACATTCTTTGCCTGCAACGGGTCGATCAACAGATTGCCGCACACTGATGACGATACCTCTCTATAAAATTATCATCAGGCAATACTGCCCCGAACGCGTCTCAAAAAGAGCAAATAGGACAGACTTGAAATGAAATTCTGAACTCTGAACCACAAATTTTAAATTTAAAATTTTAAATTTCAGATAGACCCGGATTCAGCGTAATGCTTAAATTCTGGTTTTCACATTCATGTCGTCTAATGCTGAGTCCGGGATAAACGCTGTCCAGAAGCAGTTACGCATCGAACGTAGGACAAAAAACTATGTGCTCTATGTTTCTATGTGGTCTAAAAGCAGTGATAACCACATAGAAACATAGAACACATAGAGCACATAGTTCTTCAAATAATTTTATCAGCTATCTGTTTCACGTTTTACTATGGACGTAAACAGGGCAGACAGCTAGACGGAAACACTCACTTTCTGCTCATCCATCATTTCCCTGACGCGACGCTTTAATGCCTTTTCAAACTGTCTGGCCTCATTGACGCCGTCAAACGAAAGCTGCTGCAGATTGGCTTCGATGCGTTTGCGGTAATCAGATACAAGCGAATCGGAAACACCGAGCATCTCGGCAACTTCAAGCTGTGTCCCGCTGTCAGAGATCAGGTAACAATGCCACAGGACGTTTATCATCCGGTCATATTGCTTTGCCTTTCCGCGAACCGATTTGCTGAGGTCGGCAAGAAATCCGTCAACAAAGCCTGCGGCTCCCGCTTCGGCCTCGCCGCGAAGGAAATCTTCTTCGGGAGTTTCGCGAATATCGGGTATCTCGAACTGCATCCGGTCATCGTCTTCGCTTTCGCCCGAACCGCCGACCGGAACCAGATGAATGTCCATTATCGGCAGACGCGACATCACAAATGATCGCAGCGAGCGAACATCGACAGGCGAATCTATCGCCTTGAACACTCTGATTATGAGTTTTTCGAGTTCGACGTTGCTGATGACGATCTGTGCGTCGCCGGTACAGCCGACCATCCGCGTGTCGCGGCTGTGAAATGATACCGCCTTGACGCGTTCATCCATTTCCTGAACGTCGCGCCTTGTTTTTTCGTGATCCCAGCTTGAAAGCCCGTAAAGCCTGTCTGCCAGTCTTCTGTGTGCTTCGGGGTTGCCGATGTTGTCAAATCTTTTGAATGTCCTGCTGGTCTGCACCAGCGTGGAGATGCGTCGGGCAAGGCGGTAAGATTCGGGATACCTTTTCCGCAGTTCCGAGGTCAGCATGTTGGTCAGCTCTATCTGGCTGATCTCCGCCTCGATCTCGGCGTCGGTCATGCTCGTCTCAATGTAATGCTGAAAACGGTCCTTTCCCAGCAAAGCGACGAACAATTCCTGCGTCAGGTCAGTATAGGCGTTATACTTACCCTCTTCGACAAGAAATCCGGCGCGTTTTGAGGCACGGACAAGCGGATGTGAGGAAACGATCCTGTGAAGTTCTATCCAGATCTGGTTAACGTCTGAAGCCTGAAGGCTTTCGTTCCATTTGCCGACCCTTATTTGTCGGCCCGAATGGGATCGGAGAACAGGATCTTTCTGTTTGGCTGAGTTCATAATTACGTTGGTATGATCTCCCTTTGACATTTCGGGCATACGGTCGTATTAAGTCGGTGCCAATGACCGGGCCTTTTTTTTGTTAAGGACACGGCATCAGGGTGTTAGACGAGCCGCGGACGCGGCCTGACTTTGGGAATAACTGATTGGCAGAGGATGTTAATGAAAACTAACCACCGGTCGCCGCAGTCATTTGGGCGGGTTGGCTGCGAGGTTATGACTTCCCTCGTTACCGACAAATAAGATATTAGCAATAATTCCCGAAATGAGCAACAAATTTTTTACTGTTTTAACACTATTGAACATATTTAAGTATAAGCAGTTACGTTTTTCCCGGTCTTCGGGTATTGCGGATAATGCATATCTTTTTGTGGAACACCCGTGAAATTGGCGATTTTAATTAAATGTATCGGTAAATGTGTTTAGGAGTGCCAGTTTTGGCGCATCCGCTGTTACCGAGCGTCCGGGAAGGGTTTCGTCTGATACGTATGGGCAGCTTTGGCAAGAAGGAAGAGTGTCCCTCTTCACAGGAATTACTCGCTTTTCAGAACGGTGATCTGTCGATCGAAGAATGCAGAAAGATCGGCAGGCATATGGGTTCGTGCGAATTTTGCGCGGCCGAGGCCGAGTTTTATGAGCGTTACCCGCTTATTGACGAACCGGCGGCTCCTGTCAGATCGCCCGACATGCCAAAACCGCTGCACGACCTGGCAGAGGCTCTTATAGGCAGAAAACGCGGCGATGTCACGTATGATGAACTGATAAGGGAGATAAATTTTACATCCCGAAGAAAATAATCGTTTTATGTGAACAAAACCGGTCAGCCGCCGCATATCTGATCGATCACTTCACTATATTTTTCGTCGATGACGCCCCGCTTTATCTTTAGCGTTGGCGTCATTTCGCCTTTGTCGATGGAAAATTCGCGAGGAAGCAGATAAACGCGCTTTACGCGTTCGTAATCGTTCATTTCGCGCGTCAGTTCGACGGCATCACGCTGAACACGCTTGACGACATGCGGGTTTTGGCAAAGCTCCTCGCGCGTGCCTTCGACCTTGATGCCTTCATCCGCAAGAGTTTCACGAAGCGTGTCCCAATCAGGCACTATCAAAGCCCCGACCTGTTTGCGGCCCGAACCGACGGCAACGGGCTGTGAAATGAGCGGGCTTTGCTTGAGCAGGCTTTCCACCTGGAGCGGTGCGACATATTTGCCGTTGGAGAGTTTGAAAAGGTCCTTGATGCGGTCAGTGACATAAAAATGCCCGTCCTCATCAACGTAACCGACATCGCCCGTGTGATAATAGCCGTCGCTGTCAATGGCCTTTGCGGTGTCCTCGGGCCGGTTGAAGTAACCCTGCATCACGCTCTTTCCGCGAATAAGGATCTCGCCTGTCTTCTCTTCGATCTTCATCTCAACGCCCTCAAAAGGCGTCCCGATGGAACCGACCTTGTTCTCATCAGGGCGGTTAGCACAGGTAACGCAGGCTTCGGTCATGCCGTAACCCTGCAAGATCGGAATGCCCGCCGCCCAAAATGCATAGGAGAGCTTTTTGGAAAGCGGTGCTCCGCCTGAAACAAAAAATCTCAGATGCCCGCCGACGCCGTCACGCCATTTTGAGAAAACAAGCCGGCTTGCCAATGCTTGTTTTGCCGCCAGAGCGGGCGAGACACGCTGATGAGTGTCTTTGGCGTGCCAATACTGCTGGCCGACGTCCAACGCCCATTCAAACAACGAAGTTTTCCATCCGCCTGCGGCTTTCCCTTTTTTGACTATCTTGTGATAGACCTGCTCGAAAAGACGCGGCACTGCGGTCATGATGGTCGGTTTTACTTCCTGCAAATGCGATGCGATCTGGTCAAACGCGGCGCAGTAATGAACCGCCACGCCGTTTGAACAAAGCACGTAAAAGACCGTCCGTTCAAAAATGTGCGAAAGCGGCAAAACGGCCAATGAACGGTCAGTGCTTTTGATCGGCAGGCCTTTTGAAATGGCAACGACGTTAGAGACGAAATTCTCATGCGTCAGCATCACGCCTTTCGGCTCGCCGGTCGTTCCCGATGTGTAAATTATAGTGGCAAGGTCGTCGGTTTTGACCTGTTCAAGCAGTTCGTCAAAATTGTCTATCTCGCCCGCAGCCGAACCCCGCTCTTCAACCTCGGTCAGCGTCATCGTCCGGCTGTCATCTTCGACACCTGCATCGCTATCGAAAAAAATGAGCTTTTCCAGACGCTCAACACTGCGAATGGCATTTTCGGCGTGCTGCCAGAGTTTTTTGCCGGAGATGAAAAGCATCCGCGCGCCGGAGTTTTCAAGAATGTACTGGATCTGATCGACGGCCTGTGTCGTGTAGATCGGGACGTTGACCGCCCGCAGGGAAAGGATCGCCAGATCTGTAAGCGACCATTCGGGCCGGTTCTCGGAAATAACGGCGATGCGGTCGCCTTCCTTCACGCCCATTCGGGAAAGCCCGAGCGCGATGCGGCGAATACGCTCAATGGCCTCGCTGCCGGATATCCTGTGCCATGCGTCATCTAATTTAAATGAGAGCGCGTCCGGTTTTGCATTGCGTCGGAATGATTCGAGGCAAAAATGAGGGATCGTTTGAGGGATAGCGTCAAACCCGATGATATTTTCTGCTGGCATCAATTAAAAAGGAGTTAACAAAAGATATAGTAAGATAACCGATCTTTGTAATAGTTATGTAATTCTTTGATCGCCAGTAATAATCTCAAATATGACGGCTCAAGTCCAATAGCAGCAATCTGACGAGCCAATGACTAAAGAGGTCTCTATCTTATTTTCATTGCCGCTTTTAGCCCTGTTTCGATCTCTGACATTTGTTCGGTTGTAAGCGAGCCAAGGCGCTCGACCAATTTGCTTTTATCAATAGTTATCACCTGATGACACAGGGCAACACTGTCTTGTCGAGGCTTACAAAAATCTCCATGCCGGCCCTTTCAAGGTCTTCGTCAAGATCAAACTCGGTTCCGCCAAATTCCGCAGCAAATTGAGCGATCAGTTCATCCTGTTCATCAAAAGACGGTCGTGCGGTTTCAGATGCCAAAAGATCAACAAAATCCGAAACCTCGGACAGTTTGCTCGGAGGAAGCGCATTTATTTTCTCTATCAATCGTTCCTGTGTGATCATAAATGAAAAATACCAGAACTTTGCGACAATAACAATGAATTTTAGCAGAGAGAACCGATCAATTTTATGACCATGCCACAAATACGGGCCACGATTTCCGCAGCATTTCTATACCCAGTAGTTGCGGTCGAGCGAGCGGTAGTTTATCGCTTCGCTGATGTGTGCGGGCTCGATGTTGTCGCTTCCTTCAAGGTCGGCTATTGTCCTTGAAACTTTGAGGATGCGGTCGTGAGCACGGGCGGAAAGCCCCTGGCGATGCATCGCTTTTTCCAATAGTGCTTCGCTTCGCACGTCCAGTTCGCAGAATTTGCGTATCTGCTTTGGCGACATTGCCGAATTTGAGAAGACGCCTTCGCCATTAAATCTGTCTAGTTGTCTTTCTCGGGCGGTCAGGACACGCTTTCGTATTTCGGCAGAGCTTTCGCCGACAGGCTCTCCGCGTCCGCGAAGCTCGTTAAATTTTACCGCCGGAACATCGACATGAATATCTATACGGTCCATCAACGGGCCTGAGATCTTGCCGACATAACGCTGGATCTGTACGGACGAACAAGTACATTCGCGGCTTGAGCCGAAATATCCGCACGGACACGGATTCATCGACGCGACGAGCGTGAAATTTGCCGGAAATGTGAGCGACGACGCTGCCCGCGAGATCGTGACCTGTTTGTCCTCCATCGGCTGGCGAAGAACTTCTAGAACGCTGCGGTCAAATTCGGGCAGTTCATCCAGAAAAAGAACGCCGAGATGTGCCAAAGAAACCTCGCCCGGACGCGGGACTGAACCGCCGCCGATCAGCCCCGCCTGCGATACCGTATGATGAGGCGATTTGAACGGGCGTTCGACGATAAGCCCTGCCTTTCCGGTCAGCCCGGCAACGGAATGTATCTTTGTTATTTCAAGAGCTTCGTCAAACTCCAGACGCGGCAAAATGGTCGGCAGGCGTTTGGCAAGCATCGTCTTGCCCGAACCGGGCGGGCCGATAAAAAGTATGTTATGTCCGCCGGCGCTTGCCACCTCGAGCGCACGCTTTGCCGATTGCTGGCCGCGAACCTCTGAGAAATCTACCCGGTAATTCTCATTCGCCGATTCCAGATCGGAAAGGTCGAGTTGGACCGGCGGAACACGCGTCGGGCCGCCTGCGGCAAGGTCCTGTGCCAGCAGCGACGCCGTCCGCAGATCGGCGACCGGATAGACGTTTACTTCACGCACGACGGCGGCTTCGCGGGCGTTCTCTTCCGGCACGATGAGATTCTTGATGCCGTTGTCGCGTGCCGCCAACGCTATGGACAACGCACCGCGAACGGGCCGGACACGGCCATCGAGCGAAAGTTCGCCAACGCTGAGCGTGTTGTCGAGGCTGTCGCCGTTGCAGATGTCGCCGTTAGCCCCAAGTATTCCCAAAGCCACGGGCAGGTCAAAACTCGCGCCTTCTTTCCGCACGTCGGCCGGAGCCAGATTGACCGTTACTTTTTGCAAAGGAAAGAAAAAACCGCTGTTATTGATGGCGGCGCGGATGCGTTCGCGCGATTCGCGGACGGCCGTATCCGGCAGGCCGACGATGATTATCGGAGGCGTCGTGTCGTTCTCGCCCGACTGACGCATGACCACCTCGATATCGACAATGATCGCATCAATGCCGTAAACAGCCGCTGATTGTGTGAGAAATACCATCTGCTTTTACCAAACACTTCCGCATTTATGCCAAAGGCATTACCCAATGTACCGGGAAAGCAAATGCACTTCATTATTCTGAAATTGTCTGCGGAGTTTGGAAAGAAGTTTATATCAAAATCGCCAAAATGAAAAAGCCGCGGCCTGAGGGCAGCGACTTTCAATGATGTTGCGGTTTGCTTTAATACTGCTTCGTTAAGCTCCGGGCTGAGCAAATGCATTTATTTCAGAGACTTTTTTGCATATCAACCGACCTTAATCGACCTTTACAGATGCTTCGCGGGCTTTTCTTTCTCGAAACTCCTTTCGAAGTTTTGCTCCCTCTTCATTGGTCAAAAATTTGGCCTTCATAAGCGACAGGCAGAGGTCGCGAAGCTGATCCACCTGTTTGAGCCTTCGCATCACAGCTTTTTCTGACATGTCAATCTTCTTCATTTTGTATCCTGTGAATATCCGCCAGGTCCTGCGGCCTTCCCGCAAGAGTTTTCATTTTGATCAGGCCGTCACGCGAAATCACACTTAACACCCGGCCCTGAAAAGCAACAATTTGGCGATCAGCCCAAACATCTTCTACATGAGAAGTTACGAGTATCAGATCTAATGACAGAACATCTTCATCAATTATTTTTGATACCCTCCGAATCTCAACTGCACGTTCCTTAAATGAAATATCAAGTCCGCGAATATCAAAGCCGAGTTCGCTTGCGATCTCGTAAGCCTTATCAAGTGATTCGGGACGGATCAAAATGTCTATATCCATAGTAGCACGCGGAAACCCGTGTATCGCCATAGAAAGACCGCCGCAGACCGCATATTCAGTATTATTCGCATCAAACGCAGAGACCAATTGGCTGAGTTCGTCTATTAATACCGGCATAAATCGTCAAAATTTATCTCACCATGAATGGTAATACAGCATTTCCCCATCGGCTAAACCGCTTCCAGTTCGGCTTTCAGGCGTTTTAAGGCCTTTTTGTTTTTTAGGAGTTTCTCAAGCGGATCTGAAGATGCCGTGCCTTCGATAGTTTCGCGCAGGGTTTGGTTTATCAGGGTTTGATACCCGACGCGGGTTCTTTCGGCCTCAGTTTTGAAATGCTCAATAATATCTGGGTCGAGCATTATGGTGATCGTTTTTTTATTCTCTTTTGGTTTTGGCTCTCCCAGAAAAGCAGGTCGCTCGATTCGCCTAAATCGCTTCTTGAATTTTTCCTCGTCGTCTAAAATTGTTTCATCAAAATCGTCGTTCATATTCTTTCACCATCCAGTTTTCCGCTCGTCGGGCTGTGATGAAGCGGATCTGTTCTTCGACATACGAAAATACTAAAAATACAAGTCCATACTGTGCTGTCATTCCGACAACGGTGTATCGGAGTTCCGTTTCAGAATGTCCGAGGTCATCGTTGTAGATCGCAAATGGGTCTTCAAATATGTCCGTCAACAACGCGAAATCAACTTTATGATCGGCGAGAACCTTCCGTCGTTTCGCCTCATCCCAAACGAACATAGTTTATATGTATATTATATGTATGTCAATAAAACTAGACCTTGCCAAAAGATAAGGATTACGTGTCATTCATTCGGAGTAGTCTCCCCGAACGTACAAAAGTAACTATCATCGGCCTCACCCTTGCGGTCATGAGGTTCAATAATGATCTCATTAGGACAACAGTCATCCGATCTTGCATCGACTCGCTGCCAAACGTAATGATTCTTTGGATCCCGAGCTTTAAGACTGACCGCCAAGCCCGGATAATAATGTCCTAATGGAGATAGTACGACTTTAAGTGATTGAATTAGGCGAGGGACCCTGCGTTTGACCGTGTAGAACTTAGCAACTCCATTACTGTCAGTTTGTAATAGTGTCGTTTTCCAACCGTCCCCCAGATAATGGTTATACGTGCGACACACCTCACCATTTGTTACGGCCTGTCCTTTGTTATCCACAACCCGAATCGTTATTTCCGGTACAAGGACGACTTCTCTGGGGTATAAAAGAAATAATCCCCCTAACGCCACAACCACCAATACGGACTTCCAGATCGTTCTACTACTAATAGCCATAACTTTATGATACAACAGGCGGCGGTTCCATTGTGGTGCCGCAGGATTTGCAAGTTCGCAGGTTTTCGTCACCGTAGAATTTTTTGAAGACGCCCTGGAATTGGGTGGTGATGTCGTCGAGTTGGAAATACTCTTCGTAGAGTTTTTCGTTGCAGTTTTCGCAGAACCATAGCAGGCCGTCGAGTTCACCTATCCGGCGTTTGCGTTCGATGACGAGTCCGACGGTGTTTGCTCCGCGGATCGGGTTGTGCGGAATTCGCGGCGGAAGCAGGAACATTTCGCCTTCGCGGATCGGCACTTCGACCGCCTTGCCGTCTTCCTGTATCTGCACTTTTATATCGCCCTCAAGCTGGTAAAAAAGCTCTTCGCCCTCGTCCCAGTGATAGTCCTTGCGAGAATTTGGCCCGCCGACAACCATCACGATAAAATCATCGTCGTCATAAACACACTGATTCCCGACCGGCGGTTTGAGCAAATGCCGATGCTCGTCTATCCATTGTTTGAAATTAAAAGGCCTTCGTATCATATCTACCTCACGTCAGTCATCCAAATTCAGGAAGCCGGCATTGTAAACGTGATTGTTTGTAACAAATTTCACGATAATTCTCTCATCCGATCTCGCAAAGAAAATGTACCAGGTTGTGCGGTTTGCCGTGTTGTAAGTAACGTAAAATCTGCCGTATTTTATCAGTTCTTCAGGAGTTTGTTTATGCTGTTGCTGTTGAAGTGCAACAGGGATCGCATCGTAAATTTTATCTACATACTCTTCGGCATCTTCAAGAAAATTAAAATATCCTTTATCGCGCAGAGTAAAAACCAGGTTCTCTAAATAGTCGATCACATCCGGCGAGATGATAACGGTCACTTATTCCACCTCTTTCGGATCCTTTCTATTGTTCTTTCGCGAGCTTCCTCCAGTGTCAAACCATTTTTCCATTCCTCTTCGAAATCTTCTTCGATCATCCCGATCTCTTCAAGAAATGGACGAAGCTGCTCGCTGTATCTGCTCAGATCAATGCGAATAAAAGCATCTTGTCCATTGGCGTTTTTCTCGATCTCTATTCCATCGACTGTTTGCATAATGGAATCATTCTACCACGAAAAACGACGTTGTTGGGTTGAAGAAATAGGCAACGCTAGATCGCAGGCTCGACTCTGCCTTTTCTCTGATTCCCGACCGACGGTTTGAGCAAATGCCGGTGCTCGTCGATCCATTGTTTGAAATTGAACGGGTGTTTGATCATCTTGGTTACTGAGCCTTTAATGCGGTTAGGTAGCAGTGTTGGCTCTTTTCCTTAAATTCATGAGAAACAGAGTTGAATGCGGTGACAACCGCGTTGCAT
Organism: Acidobacteriota bacterium; assembly: GCA_019639175.1. Taxonomy (GTDB): domain Bacteria; phylum Acidobacteriota; class Blastocatellia; order Pyrinomonadales; family Pyrinomonadaceae; genus OLB17. Next base: position 13,615 of record JAHBSK010000020.1, read on the forward strand.
CCGGCGGCATTGTCTCCTGCGGCCTGACCCGAACGGAATTTCTCGCGATTGGTTTGCGGATCGTTGCTCCAATCGGAAATGTATCCAGCGACGAAATCCTTGCCGTTGAATTCGAATATGAAACCCTTCACTTCCAGTAACTTATTGGAGCTAAGGCCATAAGATGCCCTAACCATCGGCCTGTATTTTGTACGCATACCCATTGTGAATGGTTCGGATATGATATTCCATTCTACCGTATCGTCTGTTTCAAGGCCGAAGATCTTCTTGACCGTCATTTCGATATCCGATGGCTCAAAATCTCTGCCTTTCGAATGAACGAAAAAATAAAGTTCAAGATCCTCTTTATATTTGAATAATGCCATCGAAGTGTCCCCAGAATCTACTTTTGAAAAATAATCGGGACAATCAAAGACAGTATCTCCGACGCGGCACGTATTCTCTTGTGAATAGATAGGCAAGAAAAACGCAAATAAGAGAATAAAGAAGAAAACAAAAGTTTTTAAATGGCTCATATTGTTCACCGAGTAAGAATAGCTACTGTTCTTTTAGATGAGGCCGACACTGATCTTCAATGCCATATCCGCCCGTTTCAGAGTAAAGGCATTCACTTTGCCAAGTTTCTTTACTATACGGGTTTTGTCGATGGTGCGAATTTGATCAAAAACAATGACCGAACCCTGTTTAAGGCCGGCTTCGCCAGCGGGGATCAGCACTTCGGTCGGGTAAAGTTTATCATCAAATTTTGAAGTTATGGCGGCAACGATGGTTATGGGGCTGTAACGATTTGCCGTATCATTCTGAATAATAAGTGCGGGGCGTGTTTTTCTGATCTCAGAACCGACCGTCGGATCAAAATTTACAAGATAAACTTCGCCGCGTGCAATGGTTTTCACAGATACTTTTGCCACACTTCATCCTCCAGATGAGACCATTCCTGAGCCATTTCAAGATTGCGTTCGGCACGGGCAATAGCGCCTTCCTTTAACTGTTGCTTCAATGTTTTTTCCTTCAAATTTTTGACATAGAGTTTGACCGCATCATCGATCAAACTGCTGCGGTTCCCCTTATCTGCAACGCTTTCAAGCAACGCTACCGTCGATTCGGGGAGCGTTATGTTTATCCGTTTATGTGCTGTTTTTTTCATAGCTCAATCATACACACTCATTATACACATTACAATACTCACATTAGCGCAAGTTTCTCCACTGTTCGCCAGTTTCGGGCGGTGAAAGGGACTTTGAGCTTTTTGTCGATGAATCCTTTGCCGAGTAGGCTGTCGGCGACGCCGAGCTTTAGATGGCAGTAGATCTCGCGGCCAATGGCTGCAAAGCGTTCGCCATCGGGAGCGGCAGCGAGAAGCTGTTCCTCTTTGTCCTTTGGCATTTCTTCCTTGAGGAAAAGAACGTGCATTTCCTTATGGCTCTCAAACTGGCCGTCGAATGGATTGTTCACTAATATGCGGGCGATGTCTGCCTGTTCGCGGACCATCACGGGTATCTGCTTGCCGAAACGCTTTTCTATCGCCGATTCGAGCATGGCGACAATATGCGATTCGGTGACGATGGATGAAGTGCCCTTACTTCGTGCGGGTTTCTGCATTTCGTGGTCAAATGCGATGTTGCCGCTGTTTATGTAGGTGGCGACGTTTGCGAAGCCAAGTTCGTCAAAACTTGCCTTCAGCTCGGCCATTTTTATCATCGTGTTCCCGCCGACATTTATCCCGCGAAGCAGCGCAATATATCTCATAATGTAAAATGGTAATCCTCTTGATATGAAAAACAAAAGTCAGCAAGATTCGGGTTTATTCGTTGCCTGCGGAGATTCATAATTGGCCTTTTAACGCGAGGAGAAATATTATGAATGACCAACAGCAATTCAATTACGACCGGATAGCCAGAGCTATCGAATATATCACCGTGAACTTTCGCGAACAGCCGAGCCTGGACGAGGTGGCTGAGGCCGTGAACATCAGCCCGTATCATTTTCAGCGGCTGTTCACCGAATGGGCGGGAACCAGTCCGAAAAAGTTTCTGCAATACATCAGCCTCGAACACGCAAAGGCGATGCTTGCCCGCGATAAGGCGACGCTGCTCGACACTTCGTTCGAGACCGGGCTTTCCGGCACGGGCAGGCTCCACGACCTGTTCGTCAATATCGAGGGAATGACACCGGCCGAGTATAAAAACGGCGGCAGCGGCCTGAGTATAAATTACAGCTATGCCGAAAGCCCTTTTGGCAATCTGATAGTCGCCTCCACGGCAAAAGGCATCTGCCACATGGCGTTTGAAAGCGATGAGCAAAGCGGCGCGGAAAAGCTGAAAAGCAAATTTCCGAACGCTGAGTTCACACGCAAGCTCGACATGACACAGCAGAACGCGCTGTTCATCTTTCAGCACGACCGCAGCCGCCTGCATGAGATAAAGCTGCATCTGAAAGGCACCGATTTTCAGCTAAAGGTTTGGGAAGCACTGTTGAAAATTCCTATGGGCAAACTCTCGACCTATGGCGAGATCGCGGAAATGATCGGAAACCCGGCGGCGTCACGTGCCGTCGGAACGGCCATCGGCGGCAATCCGGTCGCGTATCTGATACCATGTCACCGCGTGATACGTTCGACCGGCGTTTTCGGCGGCTATATGTGGGGAAACACCAGAAAAACGGCTATCATAGGCTGGGAAGGAGCGAGGGCAAATGAAAGCAACTGAGAAACAAAAAGATCTGGCTGAAAGGATCGCGTCAGTGGATTGGGATGAGGTGAGGTCGCGGCTCTCGTCCGGCGGTTTTGCCTCGGTTCCGGGATTGTTGTCAGCGGCCGAATGTGACGAATTAAAAGCCGGTTACGACGATATAATTCACCGCAAACGGGTCGTTATGGAACGCCATAGTTACGGCAAGGGCGAGTATAAATACTACACATATCCGCTGCCCGAACAGGTGGAAACATTGCGGCGAAAGATATATCCCGAACTGGTTCCGGTCGCTAACGATTGGATGAGTAAATTGAATATTGAGGTCAGATTTCCGGCCGATCTCGCCGCTCTCAAAGCTCTTTGTGAACAGAGCGGACAGACAATGCCAACACCGCTGATGCTGAAATACGGCAAGGGCGGTTTTAACACGCTTCATCAGGACCTTTACGGCGAGGTATGGTTCCCGATGCAGTGTGCCGTCTTTCTTGACCGTCCGGACATCGACTACACAGGCGGAGAATTTGTCCTGACCGAACAGATCCCGCGGGCGCAATCAAAGGCAATGGTGCTGAGGCCCAAACAAGGCGATATGCTGATCTTTACGACAAACTTTCGGGCGGCAAAAGGCTCTCGCGGTTATTATCGTGCGGCGATGAGGCACGGCGTCAGCGAGATACTTGAAGGAAATCGCCACACGCTTGGGATAATCTTTCACGACGCGGTGAGCTGATGATACGGCACACGAATGTGGAAAACGATGAGCTAAGGCGGCTCATTGCCGAAGGAAAGATCATCTACGGCGGCAACGCCCGGCTGAAAATATATGGCCGCCTTACGTGTTTGTCGGGCAAAAGGATGTTTCGCAAAAACCGTGTGTTCTTTGCGGATAAAGACGAGGCCGAAGCAAACGGTTTCAGGCCGTGCGGAAACTGCATGAAGGAAGAATACAGGAAATGGCGGGAGCGGCAAGCGTAAATGCCGCTGACACTTGAACCGACGACGTCAAAAACAAGGATTCTTGCCCACGAAAAACACTAACGACACGAAAAACCATTGAATGTTCACACATCTGAATTATTTTCGTATTATTCGTGTATTTAGCGGGCATTCCTCAAAGGACTATTCTTTCATATTCTACTTTCGGGTAATGTCCGAAATTCACCAGTAAGCCGAGCCTGAAGTTCAAACCGTGCAGATAATTCAATACCTGAGCGCGGTGTTCATGCACGATCTTTGATACGGCTTTTAGCTCAACAACAATACTGCCGAAACAAACGAAATCAGGTTTGAAAAATTGCTCAAGTTTCGTGCCTTTGTATTCCAATTCGATAATGGGTTGTGAAAAGAAAGGAATACCTTGCCTGTTAAATTCTATTCCGAGACACTCTTGATACACCGGTTCGGTGAAGCCGCAGCCTTTTTCTTTATACACCTCAAAACAGGCTCCCATTATCTTGTAAGATTCTTCTTTGTATATGATCTCTGCCATAGATTTTATAACCACGAAACACACAAAAACACGAAACAGATTGGCGAATAGTTGAGCCTAATAAATTGCGACTACTTGCACGTTGAGATCTTTCATTTTTTGACTTTTGGCATAAATATTTCGTGTTATTCGTGTGTTTCGTGGGCAGTTAATTTGTCATATCTATCACAAACCGGTAGCGGACGTCCGATCTGAGCGTGCGGTCATACGCTTCCTCGATGCGGTCGGGTGTTATTACCTCGACATCGGCGGTGATGTTGTGTTCGGCACAAAAATCGAGCATTTCCTGCGTTTCGGGAATGCCGCCGATCAGCGAACCTGCCAAAGTTTTGTTGCCGAAGATCAGCCCGAATTGATGTATCTGCGTCGGATTTGGCGGAACACCGACGACGGCCATCGTCCCGCCGACGCCGAGCAGTCCGAAATACTGGTTAAGGTCGTGATCCGCCGAAACGGTATCAAGAATAAAATTGAATGTCCCGGCAAGCGGAGCAAGGTTTGCCGGGTCGCGTGTCACGACGAAATGATCGGCGCCCAACGCCTCTGCATCCGATTCTTTTGACGGCGACGTGCTGAAGATCGTCACTTCGGCTCCCATCGCTTTCGCTATTTTCACCGCCATGTGTCCAAGCCCGCCCAAACCGACAACACCGACCTTTTGCCCCGGCCCGACCTTAAAACGCTTTAGCGGCGAATATGTCGTGATACCCGCACACAGCAGCGGAGCGACACCGGCCAGATCGCCTGTCGCGCGAACATTATGGGCATAGCGCTCATCAATGACATATTTGTCTGAGTAACCGCCGTAGGTCGGCGTCACGCGGTCCATATAGGTTCCGGCGTATGTGAACGCCGCCATCTTTTGGCAAAACTGCTCGGTCCCGTTCTCGCACGGCGAACACTCGCGGCAGCTATCGACAAAACAGCCGATGCCGGCAACGTCGCCGACCTTGAATTTCGTCACAGCGTCGCCAACCTGCGAAACGCGGCCGACAATTTCATGTCCCGGAACCAGCGGATATGTTGACGGCATCATGGCTTCCCATTCGTTCTTTGCCGCGTGAATGTCCGAATGGCAAATGCCGCAATATTCGATGTCGATCAGAATATCGTTTGGGCCGACATCTCGGCGTTCAAATTCGAAAGGGCCGAATTTGGCATTGGCATCATGTGTTGCGTAACCTTTTGTAGATATCATGTTTTTTTCCTTTTTAATTTGTTAGCTCAGATCGTGAATCAAGTGTGAAGGCCGGGAGCCGCCCGCAGCCGGAAGCATCATCTCAAGCGGCGGTTCATTATCGGCCCCAACATGGACCTCGGAAACGCTTTTAAAACCCGCTCGTTGATAGAAAGGAACGGCTGCTTCACTCGGCCACACGATCAAAAGTTCCAGACTGTGATCCGTTGCGACACTGATCAACAGACGGAGCAGCTTTTCGCCAATGCCGTGTCCGCGTTTTTGCGGGTCCACATACGAATTGGTTACATAACCCCACGCTCGCTGAGATGAACCCGGTTCCGGCACCTTCTCAACAAACTGCAGGAACATACAACCGCAAAGCCCGCTGCCTGATTCGGCAACAGCCATGAACCAATTGCCTGAGCGCAGCCTTTTGCGAAGCCATTGCCCGCAATCGCGGATGAACTCATCGCGAGACAGGGTTGAATCTTTTTCAGAACTCAGCTCCCAGCGAAGACGGGCAAGTTCCGCCGCATCCGAGTCATTTGCCTGACGTATGAGAACCTCGTCCCCGTTTTTAGTCAACATAATTATCGATCTATTGTCGCAATAACCTTTAGTTCAATGGCTATCGGCGTCGGCAGCGAACTTATTTCGACCGTTGTCCGGCACGGCTGATTGTCGGCAAAATATTCCGCGTAGATGCGATTATACACAGCAAAGTCCGCTTTCATATTCGTCAGAAACACCGTTACATCGATCATGTTATCCCATGACGAACCCGCGTCCTCTAAAATATATCTGACATTTTGAAAAACGCTGCGGCATTGTGTCTCGATGTCGTAAGAAACGATCTCGCCGGCTTCGTTCAACTCGACACCGGGTATCTTTTTCGTTCCCCGCTCACGCGGGCCGACACCCGACAAAAAAAGCAGATCGCCGACGCGCCGTGCGTGCGGATAAAGCCCGACCGGTTCGGGCGCCCGCGATGATGTTTTGATCGATTCATCTTCCATAATGCAAGAATAATAACCTCTGGCCGCCGATGTCGGAAATACCGGGCCGCTATGATCGCCGCCAACAATGCGGAAGCCTGCACGAAGTAAGGGCATTTTTCACCGCCCGTACTGTGCGGGCTTCTGCGTCCGCAGGCTGTCGAATCAGAAGAACCCGCTCGCTGCCGCTCTCCGGTTCTGACGCCGTGCGGTCGGATTTCA
>JAHBSK010000021.1 GCA_019639175.1 Acidobacteriota bacterium
ATTTTTGAACGCAGATGAGGCGAATACAGCAAATGTGAGCGGATATGAAATGTCGGATCAGCTCGAATCTGCCCGATCCGCTTGATACACTTAAAGAAAATGTCAAAGATCGCAAATGTCACCAAAACCTAATCTATAATGCGAAGCGGAAGCTGCGTTCTGGTACCGCCTTCGCCGGGCATATTCTCGACCGACGGCGGGAATCGTCTCTTGGCGCGGCCTTTTTGCCCAACGTCCACAATGTCAAAAGGCTTTAAGACGATGTCCTCCGACTTGCCTTCCTGAATTGCCTCAAAGCTGACATTTATCGTTTCCAAAGCTCCTTCGGCCCGTCGATAGATCGTCACCGAATCGCGCAGGCCGTCCTTTGCCATGCCGCCTGCCGACAAAATGGCACGGGCGACGGTTATCTCTGCCCGTGTCGAAACCGACCGCGGGTTGTTCACGCCCCCGATCACATAAACCGGCTGTGCCTGGCCAACGGTTATCATATCGCCGCTAACGATGAACGGATTCGCCTCGGCAACGCCGCTCAAGATGTCCTCGATCTTGATGTTAATGATCTCCGTCGGGCCGGAAGCCCCTCCTGTGCTTGCTTCGGACGTCCGATCGGAAGCCTGTTTTGGTTCGACGCAACTCAGATCGGTGCGCCTGTATATCGAGATATCGCCGCTGGCCGTGTCGGTAATGCCGCCGCTGACGACGATGATCTCATTCAAACGCACGGGCCTGTTCAGTCGCAGCCTTTGCGGTATCCTTACCGCACCGTCGATGTATGCCAATGCCCTGTTTGACCGATCCAATATCCTGACATTGACCTTTGGGTCTCTGAGAACGGTTGAAAGCTGTTTTGAGATCGCTTCGGCGACCTGTGCCTCGGTTCGGCAAAGGGCGGCTATCGGTTCCTCAACATGATCGTAGCCTTCCAGAAAGCCTTCCGGTGTCAGCCCGCCGCGCCAGTCAAATTCCAGGCTGCCGACGACATCGATATCAAGAAGGTCGCCAAAATGGACAAGATCGGGCCGCTGCCGGGCGACAGACACCGATGTTCCCTGTGCATAAATCCCTTCCAGACCCGTGTGACAGGCTATAAAAAGAAAAGTGAACAGCAATGTGGATCTAAAAACCTTACTCATCCATCCTTCACTTGCTGGTCTCGTTTGGGCGACCTTTTAGGCCTTGACGTGACGGTACCCGGCACCGCAAAACCTCTGAATTCAAGATTGCAGTTATCACAAAGCAGGTTATACCGAAAAAACATCTTCGATATCAACAAAGTGGGCCGATAGCCTTTTCTCACTCTCGAGCTTCTACATTTGGGGCAATTTTGAGAGATCATTAACCATCTGCGATCACGGGGGACCTTAACCTCAGGTGTTCTCTTCCTCGCTGATCTTGTACTCCAATTTCTTTAATTCTGTCTCTATCTCCTCTGAAAACAGCGAAATATCGCTTGTTTTGACATCGGTTTCCGTCAATCTGGAAAGCGCCTCGCGGTAGGCTGCGGCTGCGGCCGTATATTCTCCGGCCTCATCCGCCGCTCTGGCGCATTCCATTATTCCGGTAATCTCGATAGATACTATAAATTCATTCAACAGTTCCTGCGATTCCAGCAGGTCGCGTTCCGTCGGGTAATATCCGACCGCGAACTCCAACGCCTCCTGCGCCTTGCGGGCAGCCGAAAGACGTTCGGATATATTATCATAAGCCCCGGCTTCTTGTATCAACGATCTTGTAACGATCTCTGTCCAACGCAAAAGATGGAACCGGTGAAGCTCACGCACCCGCCGCTGTTCTTTTTTGAAAGTGCCAAGCCGTGGCGAACCCGGCTGCACCCTCGGAAGTTCGGCTGATATGCGGTGAAGATATCGTTCCGACAATTCTGACACTTCCTTGTGGCCTTCCGGCAAATGGCCCAGAACGCGTGCGGCCTCTGATTTTTTCCTTATCTCGCGCAGCAGCTTTTCGTGCTGTTCCAGCGAAAGCTTTTCAGTTTCGGGCCGTGAAGAATTTGCCTGTTTCAATGCGAAATTTCTTTCCAGCCGCCTTTGTTCACGCAATGCTTTTGCGTGCGCCCGCTGAAGCAGGATCTCGCGGAAAAGGACGCCGGCTATGAAAACCGCCGCTGCCGACAAGGTCGGGATCAGATATCTGAGGTCGCCCGTGACGTCATCATAAAAGATCAGCCACAGCACCGTAAATATAAAACCGCAGATCACAAAAAGCGTAAAATAATACACACCCGCCGCCGGCCTTAGCGGCCGTGAACGGGACACGACATTGCCGCCGGCAACGCCGGTAAGACGCCCTGATCCTGTTTTTCTGGCTGATCGATAGGTCACACTAACATAAATACGGCGGGCTGCCGATACTCAAACGCAGGCCGTCCGGCCCAATGGAACGCTCCGCATACTTATCGAACCCGACACGCCAAATGAACGTATAATGTTATACTTTCAATGGATGTCAGGTCGCAAAAAGAAAAATAAGAAAATGCCGGTATTCGATAACATCCGTAAACCAACGGCTCCGCCGGCTGTCCGCTTTGGAAAAGAGAAGGCGGAGGAAAAGGCCCGTCCGGCCCTCAGAAAGACCAAGCACAAAAAACGATACGATCAAACTGAAACAGATGTCGATTCTTAAGGATAACAAGAAGCCCTCAAAAGAAAAAAGGGGTGATGTATGGGCGCGCCCCGAAATGATGGTTATATTTCGGGCGGAGATAATGCCCGGAAAGACCCGCGAGGAAAGAACCTTTAAGGTAAAAGAGGTCTTTGCGAACGGACGCGTGGCTCTCTACGATTTTCCCGACGAACATCGTCAGGGGTCGTTCGAGCCGATAAACTTCAAACGCAATCTGGCAAAGAAATAAATGTCAGAATTCGTAGATCCGCCCGACCTCAAGTATGTCAGGCCGTGTTCCCGAAAGTTCGGCAAGCTGTTTAATGACGGTTTCACGAAACATCGGTTTTATGTTCGCACAATAAACAGGACAGTTCCTGTCGCCGAATTTCTCAAGCTCGACCGCCAGGCGTTCAGGTGTCAGATGATGAGAAACCTGAGCCAATTCGGCCATTTCGTTTGGAAAGGCACATTCCACAAGCAATGCCGAAAGGTTCTCTTCCTGTGCTGTCTCGTTCCAAAAAATATCCATTTCCGCCGTGTCGCCCGTAATGGCGATCTTTGCATTTCCGTCTGAGATCACAAAACCGACGCTCGGCACTTTGTGATTGACGCCGATAGCCCGAATAGAAAGATGAGCGGCGGAAAATTCCGATGAGGCCGGAAAAGGAACGTATTCGATCACCGGGCCGTTGTCATTTGTAAGCTCTGAGAATCGCGGATACACGTCCCAGTTGAAAACGTCGCGTTCCAGCACCTCTATAACGCTCGGAGCGGCGTGAATGCGTATAGGCTCCTCCAAAAAGGAGAAAAGGTCGTCAATAAATAGCGGAAGACCGGCGATATGATCCAGATGAGCGTGTGTCAGAACCACGTCGCGGATATTTTCACGGTGTTCCGGCGTGGCGGCCATTCCCAGACTTCCGGCATCAATGGCGACGCGGCCATCAATGACGAAACAGGTCAAATGCTGGCCCGGCGATGCCGAACCGTCTTGACCGAAAGTGCTGGGCAGGAGCTGTAATCTCACTTTTTCAGACCTTTTTCCTTATTGGAAAACCTTATCTGGCGCATGTTTCGGCGCGCCCGCCGTCTATCGCATAAGTAACACCCGTTATCCATCCCGCATTGTCCGATGCCAGGAACTTTATAAGTTCCGCCACCTCGCGGGCTTCGCCCGGCCGTCCTATCGGATGCGTCTTTTTGGAATGTTCCAAAAACACCTCGTATTTTTCCTCGGTCATGCCGCCGCGTCTGTGCAGGTTTGTAACCACAACGCCGGGATTGACGGCGTTTACCCTGATGCCTTTCGGCGCCAGTTCAAGGGCACAGCATCGCGTCAGTTGATCGACCGCTGCCTTTGAGACGCAATATGCAAGAACACCGGGAAATGCACGCGTTCCCGTTACGCTTGAGACGTTGACGACATTGCCTTTTGCCTTTTCAAGTTCAGGTACGCACTTTTGTATCAGATAGAAGACCGAACGCACGTTGATGTTGAGCATATTGTCCCAATCTTCAAGCGTCGTGTCCGTGATCGAACCGTTCTGTATGATACCTGCGGCATTGACCAATATGTCGAGCCGTCCCGCTTTCTCCACTGCCTCTGACACCAGCCGGTCGATCTCTACAGGCTCAGTGATGTCAGCCTTGCAGACGGAAATGGAGCCTGCAAGCCCTTTCGCGTCGCCGGCCAGTTCCGCAAGAGCGTCCTCATTGCGCCCAACCGCAATGACGTTCGCACCGCTTTCCGCAAAAGCGATCGCGGCAGCTCGTCCGATGCCGCTGCTGGCACCTGTTATCAGAGCCGCCTTTCCTTTCATAATTCCTCTTGAATACGGTGAATAAGTAAAGAATACCAACCGTTTTCAGCTTTATGCAAATGGCGATGCCTGTCAGCCGTCTGGGGAAAAAATAAAAATGGCAACCTTGCTTTTCGCGGCTGCCATTTCCGACGAATCGGTATGTTTCAGTTGTATGTATGATTGCGTGGTTCCGACGCCGGAATATTGCGGGGGTGGAACCTTAGGATTCTGTCGGCTGCGGCTGTTGACCGAACAACTGTTCGATAGCCATTTTTGTTTCATCACGCTTTCGCGCCTGCAGATCGCTGACCCAGTTGGTCACGGTCGAAACCATTTCACGGGCAGTTTCCCGTTTGGTGCGAACGTCAGGCCGCAGTTCTTTCTTTTGGGCAGCCACGTCGCCTTTTTTGATGATCTTTATCTTGGCATTTGTATTCATACTCGTCCTCCTTCTATTGATATGGTTGTATGGTTTCAGGTCGATTTTCCCGTTTGTCGAGGAATGTTTGCCTCTGCCATTACTGCAAGCAAAAAGCGTGCCATTACGTGACGTTTATCCGGGAATCTTTTTGCGTCCCTGCATTCAGAACGCTCGGTCATTCGCATTTTGCAAAGAATATTGCTGATTTTATTTGCGTAATGCTAAAAATATGTTACGTCCGAACCGCCCTGACAGTTCCATTAAATTCACTAGGCCCTGTAAATACGTCCTGAAAGCCTGCAATACACGATTTCGTTCGAAAAGAAGCCGAATGGTACAGTCTTTGCCATCTTTTCGGTCAGAACGATGACATTTTTTGACCTTTTGATCATTTACACAGCATTCGGCGCTCCGGTGACGATATATTCTTTCTATCGTAATTCGCGTCGTCCGGGTTTTCAGGCGGTCGCGGCAGGTGTTGCCGAACTGATCTTTTGGCCGTTCGTCGCTATCCGTCTGCTGATCCTTAGCTCAAACCGGCCTCGCCCGCATTCCCATAACAATACGCGTGATCTGGCCGCCGAAAGTATCAGAAACCATACAAAAGATCTCTTGCGGCAAATGGCGTGGAAGGCCAAAGATGACAAGGCATTTCAGCATATTGCTGAGGCAGCCGACCGTTATGCGGGGCTTTTGACCTCAAGAATGGCATCGCCGGAAGGTAATCTTTTGTCCGCCGACTCGCTTTTTGCCCTGTCAGGACATCCAAATGAGGAAACCGCAGTTGCGTGTCTGATGAGACGCAACCGAAATCGCCTGGAGCGGCATCTTACCTATGCACGCAGTGATCTGGCATCATCGCTTGAGATGATCGACAGCTTTGATAAAGACGATGACGCAATACGGGACATTGGGGAATATCTTGACCTGTTATCCCTGACGGCAAACGATCCGCTGCTTGAGGGTATGGTCAAAAGATTTCGATGCCGCCGGCCGGATGATATTGATCTGGCCGTGCCGATGCAAGAGATAGACAAATGGGAACTTACGCACCCCGGACAGAAACAAATACCGTAGGCAAGGCCGCCTTTGCGACCGATCATGACCTTGACCGTCTGAACTCGATCCTGGCGGCAAACGAAGCAATTCACTTACAAAAAAAGAACGCACATATTGAACTGGCCGAACTGGAAAGACAGATAATGAAGCGGCCCGTTTCTGCCGAAAGAGCGTATTCATTGTTCGGATTTCTCTTTGGAGCTGTCCCCACGGCAGCGGTGCTGTCACGAACATTCTTTGAATACACAAGGCCGCCTAATGAATTTGTCCTGCTGCTCACACTTGCCGTCGTTTCGACCTTGGCAACAGCCGGAGCCGGAGCATTGACGGGAAGCCTCGTGTCAAAGGCAGCCGCCAAAAGTTTAACAATGCGGCCGGTGCAATATATTCCCACTCTGCCGCTGATAGGAGCTTTATGGGGCCTTTTTTGCGGATCTTCGGGCGGCATTTTTCTTTTTGTCTTTGGAGCGGTCGTCGGCGGCATCATCGGAGCGATGAGCGCGGCCACTACGTTTCCGCTCTTTGCCATTCTTCATCACAGCCTTCAAAAGAACGGCCATATCGAGCTAAAACATCTTCTTCCCGTCGCTGCGGGCATTTCGTTGACGGCCGCTGCACTGATCCTTGGCCTTTAGCTCACATGTCTGACCGTTAACATTTTGTTAATATCCCGTTAATACCGTAATATTTGCCGGGTAATGGTTTTCATCCTTTTATTTGGCAAAATGTTCGAGCAAACTTCCCGGCTCAACCGCCGTCAATATCTATCCGATTGCTCGATTCCAAAGAAACGGTTTCTTGTTTTGCTCGTGATGATGTTGGCGGTTGCAGGCGTATCGGCCCAATCCGTTCCCGATGACAGCGACGACGCGCAGTTTTGGAATGAGACCACCGTTGCGATCCCGCTAAAGAGAAAAGAAAATGCCGACGGATCAAAAACTGACATTGTAAATCTGAACGTCCTTGCCACGCTGCGTCTGGGCAGAGGCGGGCTGAACCCGGTGGACAAACGTTTAGGGCTTGGTTTCGACATTCGCTTGAACAAGGCGTTCATTCTTTCGCCATCATATTATTTCCGGGCAGGAGAACCTGTCACCGGACAAAAAGAAACGGAACATCGTCTTCGCCTCGACCTCGCAACTGAAAAGAAATTTTCGCCGGTTTCGCTGAAATGGCGAGGCAGGTTAGAACACCGCTTCAGGCTTGATTCTTCCGATTCGACAAGGCTGAGGAATAAAGGAACCCTCAAAATTCCCGTTAAGGCCAATAATAAAGAGCTTTTCTCGCCGTTTGTAGCAGAGGAAATATTCTTTGAGTTTCAGAGCGGGCGCTTTTCCAGCCATGAATTCACCGCCGGTGTGTCAAAGGAAGTTGTAAAAGGCATTTCTGCCGAATTGTTCTATATCCGCAAAGACAATCGCTCCGGGGATGTCAGGACGATCAACGGTGTCGGACTGAACCTCAAGATATATCTTGGCCGCTGAACACGGCGAGATACGACTTTCCTTCTTTTTAGCGAGGGCGTATCATCTTGTCGATGCTTGTCGTGCTTCATCTGTTCGCACTTTTCCTGCTCGTGCTGCTGGGCTTTTACGTATTTGTTGCCGACCCGCGCCGCCGAAGCCACCAGACATTTGCGATCTTTATCGCCTTTCTGGCCCTTTGGACGGTAAAGGATCAGATATTCTGGAATTTTTATGAGGCCGAATTCGGAGCGGACTGGTGGGTTGCCGTCAGTTTCATAACGGCACTTCTGATGCAATACGCCCTTGCGATATTCGCTTGGGTATTTCCTGAAAATTCGCGAACGCCGAGGGTGAAGGCGGCTGTGCTTTTTGCTCCGGGTTTGGTGTTGATACCGGCGGCGTTGTTCGGGCTGTTGTGGCGGCACGTCGAAATGGATAATGGGCATTTTTCCATCGAGCTTGCGCCGCTGGCGTATGTTTTTGTCGCTTATATTTACTTTGTTTTCTTTTATGGGACGTCGGTGCTTTTCAAAAAGTACAGACAGTTTCGCGGCACACAGATGGGCCAGCAGGTCGGAGCGGTGCTTTGGGCTGTGCTGATAACCGGACTGTTAAAGACGGCCGCAAACATCATATTGCCGTATTTCGACCAATATTGGCTTTTGCCGTACAGTTCGATATTCGTGCTGCCCGGCGTGGTCATATATGCTTACGCCATCTCTAATTTCAGCCTATTCTCGCTGCAAACCGCACTCGATCAATTTCGCCTGTTCCCGCTTACATACAAAACGGCCTTGAGCATCGCATCGGTCGCGGTCATCAGTTTCGCTCTGTTTCAGATACCGATCGCATGGTGGTCATTTCGCAACGGAATGGACGCGGAAGCATGGAGAAAGTATCTCGTTTTCAGCGTGATCTCGGCATTGGTGCCAAATCTCATACTGCTTCTTCTCGTGGTACGTTCCATATCCAGGCCGCTTCAGCGGATAACAGTTGCCGCCGTCGATGTCACGAACGGAAAATACGGAACCGAGGTCGATCTGCGGAAAAGCAATGACGAGATCGGCCTGCTTGCCAATTCTTTTAACGAGATGAGCAGAAAGATGGCCGAGGACATCGAAAAACTGGGAGCGATGAACGAACAGTTGATGCGTGCGGACCGTCTGGCGGCAATGGGAACGCTCGCGGCAGGTGTCGCTCACGAGGTGAACAATCCGCTCGCGTCCATTTCATCAATGATCCAGATAATGCGCGAAGAACACGGCGGCGATTCAGAGGCTGTCGAGCAGTTGGAAATGATCTCTTCTCAGATAGAGCGTATCAAGAACGTGACGCAGGGCCTGACGAACTTTGCCCGGACAAGGCCCGCCGCAAGGTCACGCATCAATGTCAGAGATGTCGTTGATTCGGCGTTCCGGCTTGCGGAATACGACGGCGATTTTCGCGGACTGGACACAAGCATTACGCTGGCTGATGACCTGCCGCAAATATTTGCCGACCCCGACCAGCTCCAACAGGTAATTCTGAACCTGCTGTTGAACGCAAAGGACGCAATGCCGAACGGCGGTTCAATATCGGTCAACGGTATCGCAGATCAAAGATCGGTCATGCTGACGATAACCGACACAGGCGTCGGCATGGACGACGCCGCCATCGGAAATGCGTTCGACCCGTTCTTTACTACCAAACCGCCGGGCAAGGGAACAGGCCTTGGCCTTGCGGTCTGCTACGGCATCGTCACGTCGCACGGCGGAACTATTGAGATCGGCAGAAATGCCGACGGCGGCACCGAGGTCACGATCACTCTGCCCCGATATGATGCAGACTGAACACTTCGGCCACGCATCCGAAAATATGTGTTTTGCTTTCGCCCGAACACGGCTTTTATGAGACTTTTCGATCTCCATTCTTGACAGAAGCCTCATTTCGTAGGAACTTAAGAGAACATTCCGAACAAAATTCAGATTTTAACCTTTTGAGGATCGTAAAATGAGATCAATATTACTTTGCTGTCTGGCTGTTCTGCTTTTTGCCGGCGCGACCTCGGCCCAGGATCAGGCTGTGGCGTTCGTGAACGCCCGTTTGATACCGATTGTCGGAGCTCCGATAGAGAACGGCACCATCATAGTTCAAAACGGAAAGATCACGGCCATCGGCCCTTCCGCTTCGGTAAAGGCCCCGGCCGGCGCTGACATCCGCGATGTCGCCGGAAAGGTGATAATGCCCGGCCTGGTCGATACGCACAGTCATATCGGCGGCCCGGCGGGGGCGGATTCTTCCGGCCCGATCCAACCTGACATTCGCATACTGGATTCCGTCGATGTCCGGTCGCCCGGCATCCAAAAAGCTCAGGCAGGCGGCATTACCACTGTCAATGTGATGCCCGGTTCCGGTCATCTGAATTCCGGCCAGACGCTCTATCTTAAGCTCCGTGACGGTGCGGGCAAGATAGATGACCTCCTTATATTTGACAAGGACGGCAATTACGCAGGCGGCATAAAGTTTGCGAACGGAACCAATCCGATCCGCACGACAGGCGGCGGTTTTCCCGGCACAAGGGCAAGATCGGCGGCGCTCGTTCGTGGACAATTCATCAAGGCTCAGGAATACCGCGACAAGATAAAGAAGGCGGGCGACGACGCCTCAAAACTTCCCGCCAGAGACCTCGCCATGGAAGCTCTTGTCGAAGTGCTTGACCGCAAACGCGTCGTGCATTTTCACACTCACAGGCATGACGACATCCTAACTGTGTTGAGACTGCAAAAGGAATTCGGATTCAGACTGGTTTTGCAGCACGTGTCCGATGCGTGGATGGTCGCGGATGAGATCGCCGCCGCAAAGGTTCCCGCGTCGATAATTTTCCTTGATTCTCCGGGCGGAAAACTTGAGGCAAAGGACATTTCCGGTGAGAACGGAGCGGCCCTCGAAAAGGCAGGCGTCCTGACCGGCTTTCACACTGATGACGGCATAACCGATTCGCGGTTATTCCTTCGTTCCGGCGGCCTCGCGGTGCGTGCGGGAATGTCGCGTGAAAAAGCGCTTTACGCCCTGACGATGGCGAACGCGATAATGCTCGACCTGCAGGATCGCGTCGGTTCGCTCGAAGTAGGAAAGGACGCCGATCTGATAGTTCTGTCCGGCGATCCGCTTAGCGTTTACACGCACGTTTTGGAAACATGGGTGGAAGGACAAAAGGTATTTGACCGGACGAACCCGAAAGATCACCTTCTCGCGGTCGGCGGTTTCCGGGTCGGAGAGTCGATACTCCTTGACCATATCTATTGCTTTGACAACACGTTGGGAGGTGGCAACTAATGAAAAGCAAAATATTCACCACGAAGACGCTGAGACGTAACGGGAGTATTATGAGATCGTCCGTCCGGCAATTACATATCCTGCTTTTTATGACTCTGTGCCTCTGCGTCTCTGCGGTTATTACAAACGCGCAAATAGCGGTAAAGGGCGAAACGGTCTGGACAATGGCCGGCGAACCGATCTCCAACGGCGTCGTCCTGATAAAGGACGGCAAAATAGAAGCGGTCGGAACGGAAGGCCAGGTGCGGATACCGACCAATTACCGCGTTGTGTCCGCAAAGGTGGTCACGCCGGGACTGATCGACGCCAGAACGGTCGTCGGCCTGAACGGTTATCTCGGCCAGCCGCACGATCAGATGGCGATAGACCGCAGTTCCAGCGTCCAGCCGGAGCTTCGCGCGATAGACGCCTATGACGCACGGGAAAGGCTCGTTACATGGCTTAGGGAGTTTGGCGTCACCACGCTGCATACCGGACATCAGCCGTCCGCTCTTATTTCCGGCCAGACGATGATCGTAAAAACGACCGGAAACACGGTCGAGGAAGCAATGATAAAGCAGACCGCGATGATCTCGGTCGCCCTCGGCCAAAGCGGAATGGGCGGTCAGGGTCGCTCGCCGGGAACGCGGTCAAAGGCCGCCGCAATGCTTCGCGCGGAACTGATAAAAGCTCAGGAAAGCGCCAAAAAGGACGATCCGCCGAACGATCTCAAAGGCGAGATAATGTATCGCGTTATCAAGGGCGAAGTGCCGCTTCTTGTTTACGCCGAAAGGTCGATCGATATTATGACGGCCCTCAGAATAGCCGATGAATTCAAGATAAAGATCATCCTCGAAGGAGCCGCTGACGCTCACATGCACCTGGACGAGATAAAAGCCTCGGGTTTTCCGGTGATACTTCATCCGACAATGGCCCGTTCGGGCGGCGACAGAGAAAATCTTTCAATGGAAACCGCCGGAAAGCTCAAAGCGGCAGGCATTCCCTTCGCTCTTCAGAGCGGATATGAAGGCTATGTGCCAAAGACGCGCGTCGTTCTGTTCGAGGCCGGAGTGGCTGCGGCGAACGGCCTGAGCCGGCGTGATGCTCTTGCTTCCATCACCATCGACGCCGCCCGCATTCTGGGCATAGATAACCGCGTCGGTTCGCTCGCGGTGGGCAAGGATGCGGACATCGCCCTTTACGATGGCGACCCGTTGGAATATGCGACACATTGCATCGGAACGATAATCGACGGAAATATTGTCAGCGAGGTGGAACGTTAGTATGTGGAAATTCATTGCACTGTTTATCACCATCACAATGGCCGCAGCAAGCCTAACGGCGCAGCCCGGACAGAGAGGCGGAGGCGGACAACCCGCCCAGTCGCCGACACCGTCCGGCAGCCCGCGAGCAGCCGAACCGAGGATACCCGATGAGCCGCCGGTTGTTACCAAACATTCGGCACGCGTCGGCGGAAAGCAGTTGAGCTATACCGTCACCACCGGCTATCTGCCGCTGAACAACGAGGCAACGGGACAGACCGAGGCAAAGATCTTCTTCATGGCATACACGCTCGACAACGCGGGCGATCAGAAACAGCGGCCGCTGATGTTCTCATTCAACGGCGGGCCGGGATCGGCATCGGTCTGGCTTCACCTCGGAGCATTGGGGCCAAAGCGGGCAAAAATGCTTGACGACGGCACAATGCCGCCGCCGCCATACGAGCTTGTGGACAACGAAGACAGTTGGCTGGACATGACCGACCTTGTCTTTGTCGATACGGTCGGCACGGGCTATTCGCGGGCGACAAAGCCTGAATTTGCCTCGAAATTCTTTTCGGTAAATGGCGATATCCGCTCCGTCGGCGATTTCATCAGGCTCTATCTGACGCGGTACGAACGCTGGTCGTCACCGTTGTTTCTCGTCGGAGAAAGTTACGGAACGACGCGCGTTGCGGGCCTTTCCAATCATCTGTTCGAGCGGGGCATCGGTTTGAACGGGGTCGCGCTTGTCTCAATGGTCACAAATTTTCAGTCAATCCGCTTTGCGAATAACAATGACCTGCCGCTGGTGCTGATATTCCCTTCATATACGGCGACCGCGTGGTATCACAAAAAGCTGGCGCCGGAATATCAGAACCGCCCGCTCAGAGATGTGCTGAAAGAAGCCGAGAATTTTGCCGCCAATGAGCTTGCCCCGGCATTTCTCAGGATCGACAGGCTTTCAGATCAGGAACGCGAATCGCTGCTCAGCAAATTTTCGGCTCTTTCCGGTCTATCCAGACAGTTCGTTGAAAATCAGGGCTTTCGCGTAGAACTTGGTGAATTTAACAAGGAATTGCTCCGTGACCGCAAACGCTCGACAGGAAGGCTGGACAGCCGCTTCCTTGGTTTTGACCGTGACTCAGGCGGCGACGGCGTGGATTTTGACCCAAGCATGACGGCGATCAGGCCGCCTTACACCGCAACATTCAATGATTATGTCCGGCGGCAGCTTGGGTTCAAGAGCGACCTTGAATACTACATTCTGGGTGGCGGCATAACCTCGCCCTGGAACTATAATATCAACCACGGCTACGCGGACACGACCGGCGCCTTGTCACAGGCAATGAGGAAAAATCCTTATATGAAGGTCTTTCTCGCAAGCGGTTACTATGACCTTGCCACGCCGTATTTCGCCGCCGATTATACGATGTCATCAATGCAGTTGGATCAGGAGCTAAGAAAGAACATCTCGACGGAATATTATGAGTCGGGCCACATGATGTATATCGAAAAGGCATCATTGAAAAAACTGAAGAATGACATTACCGTTTTCATACGGAATGCCACGGCGAGATGACCGCGATTCGATGGGTTCTGTTGACTAATTAGGGATCTTCTCTGAAAAGTGTGGATTTTAAATTGTCCCAACCTTTAAGGTAGGGGACAGCGGTCAAAATAGGAGCAAGGGCTTTAGCCAAAAAAGGATAACGGAAATTCCTTAAGGCTTTAGCCCTGATCTTTTTAGACAATTTGGCTAAAGCCATTAAGGAAAAATATTTCCAGGATTTCGGCTAAAGCCGCATGCATGTTAACCCACAATCCACCAGCTAAAGAGCCTGTGTCAAAACTATTTAAAAACTTTATCAAAGAAGGAGACGT